>CAVRNU010000032.1:0-148201 GCA_963722585.1 Bryobacterales bacterium
GGATACGCGCTGAAACATCTCGAAGTAGATCAATCCGAATACAAGCGTGGCTACGACGCGATGCGCGAACGTCTGGACCGGAGCCTTGCATCCGCCTTAAATCGCATGCCTGTCACGGGTGATTCCTCGCAAGCAGCCATTGAGCGCCGCATTGTGCATGACCTTGCGCTCACGGCCAGCCGGGATGTTCGTGACAACTGGGGAGACCGGGGACGAGGACCGGAACGGTTAGACCATCCCGACTACGACCAGGGCCAACGCAAGGGGCTTATGGATTGGTCCCACGAGCACAATCATCGAATCATCCAGAAGATGCAGGCCTTCGATCTGCAACTCGAGCAGCGGAATGACGATACGCCGCGTTTGGCGCAGCGCATCCGCTTGTGAACCACGAATAAAGAGGAGAAAAATCAATGGCAGCCATCATCAAACAACGAACCAAGATCAAGGAAATTCGCAAACCGTTCAAACTTCCGGTAGATGTACTCGCCGAACTCGAGCTCTACGCGGAGTTTCTCAACGAGCGCAAGGATTTTATCGTCGCCGAAGGCTTGCGCGCGTGCTTCAAGAGCGATGCCGGTTTCAAAGTATTTCTGGAGGCGCCGGAGCAACAAAAGAAGGTTACGCAGTTGCAGGCCGCTTTCACAACTTCCAAGCGGCGCGGTAAGACCGCCCTGATGCCCTCTGTCGCGTGAGAGGTATGGTTACGGTTCGCACGCTGCTGAATGCTCTGAATCTGTACCTCGTACTGCATATCAACTACACGCCTATGCCGCTCAAGGAATTCTTCACCGCTCTGAACCCCGAAAGCCGCCGCCCGTTGCGGTTCTATTTCATCACCCTGTGGGCCTATTTTAGTTTCGCCGCGACCATCGTTTGTATCGTGCTGCCTATTCTCGCTCGGTATCTCACATTCGTCAATGAAAGAGCCACCAATCGCGTCTCGCTCGTGCTTGCGATCTTCATTGAACTCGTCTGGCTGTTCTACGCGCTCTCTCTGTGTTTTCCTGGCGCGTGGCCGGTTATCTGTACATGAAAGCTTCATCCGCGTTGCACTATCTGACGGAGCGCGCACGCGCCGTCGCGCAATCTCGTTTGCCGAAGGTATTCGATCGGGAAGAAACATGATACGTCGCATAAATAACTTCGTGATCAGAATGTGTGCATCGTTTTTGTCCGTCTGCGTGTGAGGTTTGTGGTTCCTGGTGGAACCGTCGCTTCGCGCCGGGCAAAAGGTATCGACACGCCTCCCCCAGCGGGGTTAGCGCAGACTTACATGATTCGGAATCACGCATTATGAACCTATCTGGTAAGCCAGCGCTTACAAAAGGTAAGCCAGCGTCAACATGTTGATCTTCATGGAGTTATGTGATGTCCGATCTTCGGCGTCAATGGAGGCGGTCAATGGCCTGAGAACTGGATACTGTACTGTCGACTCCGCGTTTCTAAGCATGCCCATGAGTGCATTCAGGAGCGTGCCGAGAAGGCCGGATTAAAGCCGCACGAATGGTGCCGCGCGGCGCTTCTGCGCGCGCTCGACTATGACCCTGACCTGGTACCTTTTGCTCCGTGAAGTGGTCGCCACACGGCGAGAGACACGGGCGCTCGTGAAAGAACTCATCCAGCGCGGCGAGCTAAGCACGGAGCGCTTCAACTTCCTGATGAACGAGACCGAGGAGAAGAAGAGTCAGCTAGCCGAACGAGTGTTGGAACAGGCGCGGAAATCTCTGAACCGGTTACCGCCACCTTCCGGAGATGGAAAGTGAGCCGTGAATACAAAGCACCCGTGTGGCCCAGACGCTACCCGCAGAACACGTTATTGGCCCTCGCTGCAGTGCTTGTCTGCACGATCTTCACAACGAAGCATCAGCGTCAGGAACTCGAAAACGGCTTTGAGAAGTGGTACCTGTGGCGCTACGCGCTGGCGACCTATCGGGCCATGGTGAACGATAGACCACATCCGGCCGAGTTCCTCGTACCGCGTCGCGGCCGGCGGTTTGAAGTTCGCAACGTTGTCATGCGTTCGAGCGATTATCGGGACTCGTTGAAGGATTCGGTCTACGGCGGCGTATCCGCCTGGCGGATACTCTGGCAAACGGTCCTGGCTTTCTGGGGCTCGTTCGCGTTTTGCGTGCCGCTCGGCATCTGGCTGGACCGCCGGCACAGATTGTTTGTCCAGCAAGGTGTGAACCGTCGCGGACCGGAGCTCGTTTCGATCAGCGAATTCAAACGGCGCGTGCAGTACCGGCGCTTCTTCTTTTCCCGCGCCGCCGATGGACTGACTTTCTTTCTACATCCCGACTTATATGCGGAGCCCAAACCCTATCGAAAAGGCCTACCATATGTCCGCATTCGTAAGCGCGACGAAGCCATGAATCTCGGTTTTGTCGGCGATTCCGGCTCGGGTAAATCCTCGCTGATGAAACAGGTCTTGTATCAGGTGCGGGAGCGGGGAGACGTAGCCATCATCAACGATCCGAAGCGGGAATTCCTGACGGAGTTTTACGACGAAAGTCGCGGCGACATTGTCCTCGATCCGAGCGACGAGCGCTGTCCCTTTGGGAATTAAAGGGAGTGGAATAAAGAGGCGGTGGCGTTCACGATCGCGAACAGCATCCTTCCGCCCCAGCCTAATGAAAGTCAGTTCTTCCGCTCTCACGCGCGCAAGTTGATTGCCTATCTGATCGCGAATTACGAACCTTCGCCGGCAGAGATGATTTACTGGGCTTCGCATGTGGAAGAGATCGATCTACGAGTGCTTGGAACCGAGCACGAATCGACCATGGCACGCAACTCTCCCGACCAGAGAGCCGGCATCATTGGCACGTTCAACGAGATCATGTTTGCTCTCCGGATGCTTCCACTCGATCCCGAGGGCAGACGAACATGGAGCGCGAAAGAGTGGAGTCAGAAACGTCGAGGCTGGATCTTTGTTCCCTCCGACCCGACGATAGCCGAAGCTCTTCGCTCGATTCAGAGCATGTGGCTCGACCTGCTGCTGGTCCATCAACTGGCAGCGGGTCACCGCAGGAATAAACCAGCTATCTGGAACGTCTATGACGAACTGGACAGTCTTAAGAAATTACCAAAGCTCCCGGATGCCATGACAAAGATGCGATTTACGGGTAACCGGATGGTGATCGGCTTCCAAAACGCCACACAGCTTGAGCAGGATTACGGGAGGATCTGAAGTCGATTCTGTCGCAATGCTTCACCTATTTTGTACTGCGAACCAAAGAGCCGACCAGCGCGGAATGGCTGCAAGGGTTGCTCGGAAAGGTCCAATTCTCTTTCCTGAACGTCTTCGGCGAGCGTCAGGAAATCGAACGCATATGGGTCTTTGGTCATTTGCTGCGCCAAGTCCGATTGAGGCGGCGGCAATGTTTTCTCGAAATTGGTTATCGCCGTTCCCGAGCGTTTGTGCAGCGCGGTCTCAATCTGATGAACCAAAACATTCCGACTTCCCGTGCTCGATACTGGCCTTTGCGTACCAAACACGATGCTCAGCCGCGACTTTCTCAAGAAGCGTCAAATTGTGGTACCAGGTAATTTTGTGCAAGAACCGCTTGCACAAATTTCTCGTCAGGCCAGGCCTCAGCGAAAGCCCGCATGTACTTGAGATTCCGCGGCGAGAACCCCTTCATGTCAGGAAAGGCCTTGTTCAGGTCCGCCGCCAGACGATCAATGACCTTAGCACCCCATTGTTCTCGCTCTTGTCGCTCCAATATGTCTCTTCCGATCCGCCAATACAAGAGGACCAACTCGCGGTTTACAGAGACTGAGGCCCGCAGTTGGGATTCCCGAATGCGCTGTTTCAGTTCCTGTAGGAAGGCCGGATACAGGTATCAACTGTGTTTTGGCCATCTACAAATTCTTCTCCGACCAGGTCATCTGTTCGATTCTCTCCTTCACCCACAAATCTTTTGCTCCACCAGCACAGCGCTGGCTCGATTCACGACGAGGCTTTGCCCGTCCCCACTTATCTCCGCCGGGCATTCGGGCCAAAGTACGCGAATTGAATTCAGCCATTGATCGAGTTTTTCGCGAAATCGTCGCGTGCGCGAGTATTCAACCGATCCGATCTGGGTTGCCAGACCGCAAGGCCCGTGAAGTGGAATCGCTTCCCGCCCTTTGGCCAGGAAGCAGCGATAAGAAAGCCACATGAATAAATCGAGAACTGCCGGCGCTCCCGCCAGCACCTTCACAGCTTCCAGATCTGCCGGGATTGGATGAGTAGTGATTTCGCGATAAAACCCATCGCTGAGCACAATGACATTCTCGAATTGATCGGACAGGGGGCACTGGTCTGGATCGCGGCTGTACCAGATTTGCGCCTCGCGAAAGAAGCTGAACCGCGAGCGCTGGACCA
Organism: Bryobacterales bacterium; assembly: GCA_963722585.1. GTDB lineage: Bacteria > Acidobacteriota > Terriglobia > Bryobacterales > Bryobacteraceae > KBS-96. The sequence goes on from CAVRNU010000032.1 coordinate 4,370, forward strand.
CTTTGGCTCGACCATTGAGCGTGTCCGTCCCGAAGAAAATCGTGGCGCCGAAGATGCGCTCGAAGGCAGCAACCAATCGGCGGTGTTCCTTGCCGCCTTTCTGCATGCCAAATGTTTCCAGCATTTTGGCCGCAGTTCGGAATCGGATCGTTTGGCTCTGTTGCCGGACCGCGAGCGTGGCCAGGTAGATGGGAACGATCCTGTCCTGGCCGAACGGTAGCCCATAGTTGGGATGCCCGGTGATCTGGAGGACGAAGTTCCCGTTTCGCCGCTCATACAGCATTTGATCCATGGGAGGTCTCCGGACAGGAAGACCACACAGAACAAAAGGTCTGGAGCTGATTCCCAAGTTTTGTTGCCCCTCCTCTCGCTTCAGCCGAACGATACAACTGCATTCGGCCTGGCGAAGCTTCTGTTTTGAAACTACAAGCTCGGGGAGCGTCCGCTTCAAGGCACTGCCGGCTGACTCCATTGGAGCGTGCGCCGGCCTTCGGCCTGAAAACATACCTTCCGCGTATACCTTCTGCAACCCTCACCTCGCGTCAGCGCCGGAAATGCCCGGCGCGCGTTTCGCGAGCGATTTGGAAAGGATTCTCTTATTGATTTTCGGGAGCTAAAGCATGGGCCGGCTTCAGGAATGCGATTAATGCGTTAAGCCGGGTTTTGTCGCAAATTTCTGAGACTCCATGGATTCAGTAGTCAGGGATGATCGCCATGCACGCATTTGTTCTTTATTGACAAACGTCCGTTGGCTTCCCAAGCTGGACGTCGCGGGTTCGATCCCGTCTCCAAACCGAATGGCAACAGTCCACGTCTGAGCCGAGAAACTGAAGCCGGGACTCGACCGGTTAACGGCTCTAAACCATTGAAACAAATAGCAAACCTCTTCTGTGGACTCGATTTTTTCCGCGCAAGCTAAACTGGCGATTGAGCATGGTTCCAAACGTACCAGTACTCTTTCTAGCGCTGATCCCAGCGTTAGCGATGTCTCAGAACGCCACCGCACCACAGAAAACTGCTTAATCACGCTCTCCACCTGTCAGACCTCTACAACTAGCCGGATGCAGCACCCGAGTTTGAGTAATCCGAGAAACTCTTCGATGCTGCTGGCGACCAACGAAACGCGCTGTATGCCAGACTTGGCAAAATTCGCGCGACAATCGAACACTACAACCTCCCACTCACATCTGCCCAGCTCGGCGCGGATCTTCAAAGCAATCCAATTCTCGCCCGTGATAGGGAATTACGACTCTTCTGTCTGGTGATCAAGGGCGACATCGATCAGGAGATTGATTCGCGTACCGCGCGGAGGGACTGGGAGCAAGTGCGCGAGCTTGCCGGCAAAATTGGCGACAAGCATTGGCAGAACCGTGCACTGGCACAGATCGGCATTTCGGCATTCTATGATCGCGATCTGGACACGGCCTCGAAGTATGTAGGCACCGCGGTTGCTGTGGCGAGGGAAATAGGTGATATTGCGGCTGAAGTCCGCTACACGACGGCGCTGGGTGCCGCTTATCTCCAGGGCAAAATGTACGCTGAAGCGCTGCCGTATTTCGATCAGGCTATCGAGATTTCGAAAACAATTCCTGACTCGGGTTATCAATTCCTGACCAATCAGTGCCGTCTGGAGGCGTTAGTAGGGCTCAAGCAGTTCGATGCCGCGCAAACTCTGGCAGGCGGGATGTTTGACGAAATCAACCGCAAGCATCGAACTGCCGCGAGAGCGGACATTCTCGTCGTGGCCGCCCAGATCTCGCTTGCCCGAGGCGACGTCTCCAAAGCAGTCACTCAGCTTCAAGAGAGTATTGATATCTGTAAGAAAGCCGGTTTCCAACAGCTTGAAGCCCAGCCCGAGGAAATTCTCGCTGAGATCTACCAGCGCAAAGGCAATCTAAAAAAGGCGGAAGCCTTAGCAACTCAAGCCGCTGCCAATACTCAGGCCAGCGGTGATAAGTGGTCCATTCCAGAACGCCTCAAGATTGTTGCAGAGCTTCAGGTTCGGCAAGGCAAGTACGTTGACGCAGACCGCACCTTTGATCGCGCCGCAGCATTCATCGACACAGGCCTCGCTAACGCCTCCAGCGTTCTCGAAAAGAACGCTCTGATTAAACCTTCGAGCGATTTGTACGCTGAGCATTTCTCCCTGGTAGCTTCAAAGCTGCACGATCCCGTAAAGGCATACACGATCGTTGAGCAGGTCCGCGGCAGGGTAATAGCCGACCTCCTCATGGCGGGTTCCGTCAATTCTCCAGAGGCACGAAATGCAGAATCCAAAATCTCTCAATTGCAGCTCAAGCTCACCTCGGCAGCCACTACCGAAGAAGTGCGCCGCTTACGAGACCAAATTTTCAGTCTGCAGGAATCGAGCTGGATTACTCCCGATGTGAATATTCTGAAGAGGCGCGCGCCGGAGACGGTCACACTGCAATTAATCCAGCAGCGCCCAGCATGATGGATGCAAGCTGCTGAGCGATCAAAGATCCGCCGGGTTGCGGATCGCGCAGTTCTTCCCTCAGACAGTCCAGAGACAAACGCATGATTCTTCTGCTGGCCTCTTGTCTGAGAACGACAAGCTCAGGCAATGAGTGGAGCAGAACATCGGAATGGCTGCCATTTAGTACAAAGTGACCGCCAAGGACATAGGCTCCTGAATTTCCAGCACGGTCTGGCGGTCGCTTCGTCAGTTCCGAAGAGAACTCAATGCGAGGCGCACCAAGCTCGATGGCAAGAACAAACGGCAGACCACGCGGGAGAAGGATGCAATCTCCAGAGTCGAGGTAAACGGCATCAGGCACTCCCTCAACGAAAACCCATAACGCCCCGGAGACGACTGCGTAGCACTTCATCCCGCTGAAAGCGGCGAACTGAATTCCCTGACCGGCCTCAACCCCGAAGCCGCCTGAAACGTACGTTTTGAGTTCCAGCAAGGACAGAAAGCGCGGATTACGCTGCGAAGAAGGTGATCAGCGGCGCAGAGCCGCATACGAAAGGAGTTGGTCGCATGACTAAGATACGCTTTGTCGGTTTGGATGTACACGCGGAGACGATTGCGGTTGCGGTAGCGGAGGCGAACGGAGAAGTCCGCTCGATCGGAACCATCGCCAACCGGTTGGAATCGATTCGAATTGATTGGCAAGCTACGGCCTGGCCACCAGCTTCGAGTTTGTTATGAGGCTGGACCCACCGGTTACGTCTTGTACTGGCAGTTGACCGCGCTGGGTGTGAACTGCCAGGTTGTGGCACCCGCACTGGTGCTCACCAAAGCCGGTGATCGCGTCAAGACGGACCGCCGCGATGCTGAGAAGCTGGCACGATGTCATCGTGCGGGAGACTTGACGGCGGTATGGGTTCCCGACGAGGCACACGAAGCGCTTCGGGATCTGATTCGCGCACGCGAAGCGGCGAAGACAGACCAACAGCGGTTAACTCCAGCGGAAAGAGGATTCGACGAGGGCATATCACTAAAACCGGTAATGCTCACCTCAGGCGTGTCATCGTGGAATCCTCCTGGTCGTATCGATACCGCCCATGGGTTGGTGGCGAACTACGGAGAAGACAGCAACACTTGTCTGATGACATCAAGGAGATAGCCTGGAAAGCGCAGCACCGTTTATATTCACGTTACAAAAAGCTAAGTGCTTCCGGTAAAAACAAACCCCACGTTGTCACTGCTGTCGGCAGAGAACTTCTGGGCTTCATCTGGGCGATAGGCGTCAAGACCGAAGCGCAACACAGCGCTCAGGCGCCCGCCGCATAACGAGAGAACCAAATTTTGTCGTACACGGCAGCACGGGTGATAGGCGAGGGGCTCACGGAAGGAGATCCCTCGTTCGGTACTTGCGACGATCCCTAGATCAGATTCGCGCGATTAGTCAGAGGCAGCTCCCGACGGATCATGACTGTGCGGTTTCGACCCGCGGATATCAGAGTGATCAGCCGTCGTATCTGCTCCCTCGACTATCACCCGTGTTGCCCGACAAACAATGAGAAGCGCGTGCCTCAAAACGAGGTACGCAAAAAAACAACTATCTATTGACAGGTCGCTCCATATCAGTACCCGAAAACGCGCATACCAACTAGATCCATGTGGCCGTATTGTCGGCGTTGCGCCGAGGTGGTACCCGGACCGGGACCCGAGACGCGGTTTCTTCCAGAGACCGCCGTGGCGCACTGACTGCGGGGTCATTATCTCCGGCGAGGGTGGCGACGATACGGGACTTCACGCCCGCTTCGCCCCTCAGAGAACCCTGCTCCGCTGAGACGTATACCGTTCGGGTGCCGTTCAGTCTGCACCAGCTGTTTTCGGGGCAAGCCCGATCTGGTCGAGTTCTGCGATCGTTTCCGGTGGAAGTTCGAGTGTCGCGGCCGCGAGATTTTCGCGGAGATGACTGACCGATGATGTCCCGGGAATAAGGAGAATGTTGGGTGCGCGCTGAAGCAGCCATGCCAGCGCCACCTGCATTGGCGTCGCCTGCAGGGATGCTGCAGTCGCGTCGAGCGCTGCCGACTGCAGTGGGGAAAAGCCTCCCAGCGGGAAGTAGGGCACGTAGGCAATGCCCTGGGCGGCGAGATTGTCGATGAATCGGTCGTCGCCACGCTGGGCGACGTTGTAGAAGTTCTGAATGCAGACTATCTCCGTGATCGCCTGCGCTTCGGTCAACTGGCGGTGAGAGACCGTGCTGAGGCCGATATGCTGAACCAGACCCTGCTGTCTAAGTTCAACCAGCGCGGAGAGTGGCTCTTCGAACGGGGCGTCTTCTGGAGCGGCGAGTCCGCCGAGCCGGAGATTCACGACCCGGAGCGCATCGAGGCCCAGGTTGCGCAGATTGTCGTGTACGGCGTCGATGATCTCCTGGCGAGAGCGTGCGTGAAGCCAGGAACCGTCGGCGCCGCGGCGTGCGCCGACTTTGGTCACAATGACCAGATCGTCCGGATAAGGATGCAGCGCCCGTCTGATGATTTGATTGGTTACATGCGGACCGTAGAAATCGCTGGTATCGATGTGGTTCACGCCCGAGGCCACAGCCTCACGCAAAACCGCGATCGCACCGGGAATGTCGCGCGGCGGTCCCCACACTCGCTTGTCGCCGTCCTGTCCGGCGAGCTGCATCGCCCCGTAGCCCATCCGATTTACCGTCGGCGAAGTACCCGCGAACGTAAAGCCGCCGCCGAGATTAGTCTTTTCTCTCATTCCGTTTCTCTCCCCTTTACTACTACTGCAGATTCAGGACCTCCCGATTCCCTCGGGACTCTCAAAAGACTCTCCGACCAGTTCCTCGCTCTTCTCCCAGAGCGCCTCGGCCTTATCCGGGTCGAGCGCGTAAGCAAGCACGCCCTCACTGAGGGCCGTGACAGTCGTTTCGTCCCGAACGATGTGGCCGACCTGGCAGTTCGCGCAATACTGGCCACCGATCTCGTCAGCCGGAGCAACCACCGCCGCCCACACCGAAGTCGCCGCGCCTTGCGGAACGGACTTCCACTGGAAGCTCTTTCCCTCCGCAGCTAGTTGCTGATTTATTCGGTCGACCAGATTTTGAAGCTGGCCTGCGTCCATGTGGCGGCCCAGCTCGGTCTGTATGGCTCCCGGATGGACAGCCGCGGCGCGTACACCGCGACTCCGGTGCCGCCGGTCGAAGGCGACGGCGAAGAGGATGTTGGCCGTCTTCGACCGCCCATAGGCCACCATGGGGTCGTAGGGCGTCCTCTCAAAATTGGGGTCTCCGAGATCGACGTTGGCTCTCCGATGACCTGCGGAGGACACGTTGACCAGCCGTCCACCTGGGCGAATCAGAGAGGCAATCCGGTTGACAAGCACGAAGTGGCCCAGGTGATTGGTGCCGAACTGTGTCTCAAACCCATCCGCGGTGTGGCCCAACGGCGTTGCCATCACTCCCGCATTGGCTATCAACACATCAAGAGGCTCTGCCTTAGCCAGCAAGCGGTCGGCGCAGGCGCGGACGCTCTTCAGGTCTGCAAGATCGAGCGCAATCAACTCGAAGCTGCCACCATTCGCCGCAGCATCCTTTTGCACCTGTGCGGTCGCGGCTTCGGCTTTCAACAGGTCCCGCGCCGCTCCCACGACGTGTGCGCCGTGTGCCGCAAGAGCCCGGGCGGTCTCAATCCCAATGCCCGCGGACACGCCGGTGACGAGAATCCGTTTTCCATGCAGGTCGGTCCCCAAGAGGACATCGTCTGTGGTTGAAGTCGCTCCCAATACCTTCGTCATTTCTCTCTCCTTTTTTGTTGCACATCACGCTAACGAGCGGATCCGTGGCACTGCCGGTCACGTTCAGGCTTCGAACCAGCGCATTTGTTCGAGATCGGCAATCAGCCCGGGCCCGGTCGGGCGCCATTGCAGCCGTTCTCGGGTTCGCGCGCTGGAGACCGGGCTATCTCTCCCTGCGAAGAACCCCAGGAAGCCGAAATGCTCCTGAGCCTGTTCCTGCGGAATGGAAGCGACGGGCACGTTCAGGCCGCGGCCGATGGCAGTGGCGATGTCTTTAAGCGGCACACCCTGTTCGGCGACTGCGTGATACCGAGCTCCCGCCGCGTCTTTTTCCAAGGCGAGCCGGTACAGACGAGCGGTATCGAGCACATGCGCGGCCGGCCAGCGGTTGTGACCATCGCCTACGTAGGCCGAGACGCCCTTTTCGCGAGCCACCGCGATCAGGTAAGTAACAAGACCCTGCTTTACCGTGTCGTGGACCTGCGGCAGGCGCATCACAGAGGCGCGAACTCCGCGCTCCATGAGTGCGACAGCGGTCGCCTCCGATACACGAGGAAGGGATGCAGAAGGGGAAAACGGCGGATCATCCTCGGTGGCAGCGCGGCCCTGGGCCACTCCGACTCCGGAGCTTACGATGAACGGACGGCTGGAGCCCTGGAGCACTGCGCCGATGGCCTCGATGGCGCGCTTGTCCAGCTCGCAGCTCTCCGCAAACCTCGACCAGTCGTGCTGGAAGGCGGTGTGGATGACGGCATCAGACGCGGCCGCCCCGCTGCGCAGGCTCTCCAGGTCTTCAAGATTCCCCCGATGCACCTGAGCGCCGGCGGCGATGAGAGCCCTGGCGCCCTCATCGGAACGCGCCATTCCGAGCACCTGGTGACCCGCGTTGATGAGGTCCGGAACAATGGCGGAGCCAATAAAGCCCGTAGCCCCCGTAAGAAAAACACGCATGCTGTCTTCTCCTCCCGCCCCGTTGAGCGTGGCGAATCCGTAACCAGCATTGACGAACGGTTACGCGCCTGCTAAAACGGAGTTATTCTCCGTATCTGTAGATTAACGGAGAGTATCTCCGGTTGCAAAGTTTTTTGGGCATGCCCGCGAAACGCAAACAGCCGACCGCTCGCAAGCCGCGCAGTGACGCGCAGCGGAATCGCGAGCGCATTTTGGAAGTGGCAAGGCAGGCATTCTCCCGCTCCGGTGCAAACACGAGCCTTGATGACATCGCCAGGGAAGCAGGTGTCGGACCGGGAACTCTGTACCGTCACTTTCCCACTCGCGAAGAACTACTGGAGGCCGTTTATCGGTCTGAGATGGAAAAGCTGGCCGCGGCGGAACAGAAGTTCGCTGAAGAATTGCCACCGATCGAGGCATTGCGAGCCTGGTTATTGTTGTTCGTCGACTACATCGCCGCGAAGCAACTCATCGCTCCTGCACTCAACGCGCTGGTGGGAGATCCCAAGAAGGTGTTCGAAGCTTCCTATGCCCGGATCTGGGAAGCGATTCGCGCATTGGTGAAACGCGCGATAAAAAGCGGCGACATCCGTAAGGACCTCGATCCCATCGACCTGCTGCGGGCTCTGATCGGTGTCGCCAATGTCGCGACTAGCCCGGACTGGCAGCAAAGCGCCAGGAGACTCGTGGATATCCTGATCACGGGTGCTCGACTCATCAGGTAAAGCAGGCGCTGTTTCCGCGTCAGACGCTGGACAGCCTCTTTGCGTCATTGAACCCAGGCCCTGCCGCTCTCTCGTGATCCCGCCGGAGCCACCCATCGCCGATCTTGTCGAGTCTTCGGCGACTCCTTCTCCGGGAGTGCTTCAAGAGGCGCTTTGGGGCAGATCGGAGAGCCGGCAGTCTAGGGCTCGTGTGCCACGAGAGGGGCTGCCCGGTCGGATTGGATAGGCCTAAGGTGCCGGTCTCTGGACTAAGCCCAGAACGAACTTCCCAGAACCGGACTTCGGGCCCGTGTGACCCTAATGCGAGCTCCGTACGAGTGGCCCGTGATACGACCAAAGCTGGCACATCGGGGAGATCGTGATCACGGCCTGAGCGGCGCCCGCCTCCGCCCGGTACCCAGTGTGGCCCGCCTGGTCAAACAGACAGGGGACTTCCTGCCGATAATCATCAGAAGCCGACGAAATTGACGCGCTCAAAGGGCGCGTGTCTCGCAATGCCGATAACTTCCCGGCCGGCCGCGGCGAGTGCTTCGGCCGCGGCCCGACCAACTCCCTTCGGCGCCCGGGGGAATGGCGACGGAACGGCTTATAACGTTCTGCCGGAATTTTATGCAGATCTCCTTTGCGGCGTCCCAGGCTCACTCTTCGCCTGCATTGATTTCACCAGGTCGGCCGCGGAGGCTCCTTCGACCGACAGTCCATAGCCAACTTCGCGCACGATCCTTTCTTTCAACGGTTGAATGAAATGTATGCGCGTGTCGCGGCGCGTTACCTCCGGCGCTTTCAGGTAAAGCGCGGCCAACTCGCGCGCCCGGCTGAGAGCCTTACCGTTCGGAACCACCTCGGCAACCGCGCCCCATTCGTACGCAGTACGCGCCGGGAGGGGCTGTGGGTTGAGCAGGAACGCCTCTGCCCGTCCCGCCCCAGCGCGATAGCTCCACGCGGTAAAAATGCCATCACCGGGCACAACACCCGCGGCGAAGTGGCCTACGTCCTGGAACGTCGCACCCTCGGCCGCAACAACGACGTTGGCCAGGAGCGCGTACTCAGAATGGATATGGGCACGTCCCTCGATGGCTGCAATGACCGGCACGCGAATGTTGGCTATGTTTTCCAAGACCTGAACGCCTTCGTCATGGATTTGGCTCCATACGCCGGGATCGGAAACGTTGGTGAAAGACGACCAATCCACACCGATCATGAAGTCCCCTCCCGCCCCCGTGAGGATTACGATCTTATTCGCTCGATCTTGTGAAATCCTGTAGAAGGCATCGACAACCTCCGTATGGGCCTCTGCCGTGAATGTGAGAGGTCCTCCGTTGCTATGGAATTGGACGACCAGTACGCCTTCGGCGTCTCGGGTCAGCTTCAGGTTGCCGTAGGCAGTCAAATAGTTGTCTCGAAGTGTTTGCATGATGTTCTCCTATGATGTTTTGTCTACTCGAAAATTGTTGAGCAGCTCGGGGGCCGACCAACGGAAGGCCGTGTAGAGCCGCAAGCTGAGAAGGGTTTGGCTTTTGCATTAGCTGCCTTTCCCTTCTTAGGGGCCAGTCTTGGGAACGGCCCGGAGCGGTCAAGGGCGAGCGTCTTTTGCTCGGCGCAGCGGACCCTTGACGGCGAGGACCGTTCGGGAAGGTAGGAGTGGAAGGGGAAGGCGGCGGGGTCTCAGGGGGTGTCCCCCTGGCGGGGGTCCGGGGCAGCGCCCCGCGCACCTTACCGCGCGCGTGGTAGGCGCGCGGCAGCAAGCCCTGAATCTTTGGCTTCATTCAGGACTCCTCCGCTAGCACGAAGTTTGGAAAGTCTTCGAAGACCCAGTTGTTCTTTAGGGTTCGATAGATGATTCCCAATAACTTGCGCGCCAGGGCGATGATCGCCTTGCCGGTTCCGCGCCGCGCTTTGGTCTTCTCGTAGTAGGTTTTCAGATACGGGCTGTAGCGTTGTGCGATCAGCGCGCATTGCACCAGGGCCGTCCGGCCCAGCTTACTGCCGCGCTTGGTGATGCGGCCCGAGTGTTCGGTCTCGTTGGAGTTCGACACGCGCGGCACGATCCCGAAATAAGCCGCCAGTTTGCCTTCATCGGCGAAGTCGTCGATGTCGCCAATCACGCTCAGCAGGATGCTGCCGGTCAGCGGGCCGATGCCCTTGATGCTGGTCAGGTTCTTGTGCCCTTCCAGCTTGCTGCCTTCCTCCGTGATGCTTTTCTCCAGTTCCGCTATACTCTGGTTCAGACTGCGAATCTGATCCACGATCACCTTCAACTCGATCTCCACCATGGGGTCGAACTTCATGGCCCGCACTTCCTGTAGCGCCTTCTCGCTCGACAGCGCTTCCTTCGCCAGATTGATTCCATGCGCTGAAAGAATGTTGTTGATCTTGTTCTTCAGAGCGGTCCGCAGCTTCACCAACGTGTCGCGGGTCTGCGTCAGGCTCGCCACTTGCGCTTGCGTCTTGTCCTTCATCCTCACCTCCGGCAGCAAATCCTTGGCCAGATACAACGCCAGGTTCCGCGCGTCGTTCGGGTCTGTCTTCTTTACCGAGTGGCTGATCACCTTGAATTGATTCGGATCGACCGCCACCACTCGCGCCACATGCGGCTTTACTGCGTCATGAAACAACCGAGTGTTGCTCGTTACTTCCACCGCAAGCTGGTCGCCCGGACGCAGCTTCTTTGTGAAGCGCTCCAAATCCTCCAGCTTCCATTCGCTCAAGTACTCCCGTCCGTTCTCCAATCGCATGCAACATGTGAATTTGTTTCGATGCAGATCGATTCCTATGTATCGCGTGGTTTCCATTTCTTCTCCCGTTTGAAATTCCTATCAGCGGGAGTAGACGTGCTCTTCGGCGGTCACCATTCTCCTATTCAAGGTCCCTTGCGAGCCTTACGGTGGCGCTGCGGCTACAGGTCTGACCAATCTCCTTTACGAGGTCAAAGCCTCAAAACACAATGCAGCCTGTAACCTGTCTACTCCGAAAGTTGTTACCTTCCTTCGGAGCCTACCGCGCGAAGCGCTAAACATTCATACCATCTCCTTTGTGTACTTAATCTCTCAAACCATCTTGTTGCTGCGCTTCTTGATGATCAAAGTCGCAGTTCCTCGCCGGCCCATCCCGGCTGAATGCCGTTTCGACTCAGGGTGTCTAGGACACGAGTGGGGCTCCCAAGGTCAGCCCAACCTGACGTTCGGTCACGCAGAACCAAAAGTCTATGCGGCAGATTTGCTAAAACATCGCGTGAAAAGTCCACGGTGCCTAATGAGGCGTATGCGACATTGAGCGTGTTGTCTGCCATCGCTCGCGATAGGGCAAGCACCGGCTCGGGAACTTGCGAACACAACATCTCAAAGAATGTCGTCGCCCGACCGACAGTCACGAAAGTATTCCAGAGGCAGCCCCGGCCTAATAGCGCATGGGCTTGTTGCAACGAAGGCTTCTCCCAAAATCGAGATACCCGTGAAAGCGGCGCTCCTGTAACGTTCGAAACAACCACTCCGGGCTCAATCCATCCATAATCGGTCTCGGGATACTCAGCGTCGGCGCCCACGAGGATGATCGACTCGGGGTTGTGCTCCGCGCATTCGACCGCAGATCGGATCGTTAAGCGAAACGAGTCGTGGTCGGCATAAAAGTGATCACAAGGGAAGAAGGCTGCCAGAGCATCATGATCACGCTCCAAGATCCGAAGGAGGGCCAGGATAATGGCGACACCTGTGCCACGATTCAACGGTTGCTCGATGACACAGGAATCGCCCGCGTCGGTTAGGTCATCGCCATAATATCGTTCGTGGGCGCGAGAAAAAACGAAAACCTGTCGATCGCGTATGAAGAGCGGGTCAAAACGTGTGCGCGTCTCGCGAAAAAGGCTCTGTTCACCGATGATCCGACAAAACTGTTTGGGTCTTGAGTCGCCTGCAACCCTTCGCGTTAGATCTTGCAACCGAACGCCGTCACCTCCAGCCAGGAGCACAGCCCAGAGGTGCACTGCTGACGAATCCAGCTTCTGGCTGCGGTTGGCATCCAAACAGTTATCCCGAAGTGTTTGTATCATGATTTCGCCTACGCAATCTTTTTCCTACTGCATTGAACTCACGCTGTCTGCGTGGACCCATCAAATCGCTAACGTCCGCTCCGAAGCTTCGGGTCGACCCCTCAAAAGCTCACAGCGGCACGGCACTGTTCATCCGGCAACTGCTGAATGGGGCGCGCCCGGTGGGACCGGCATGTTTCAATTCCAAGCTTGCGCATCTTATAAGCCAGCGTGGTGCGCGGCAAGCCAAGCCGCGTGGCTGCGCCCGACTGCCCTCCGATCTTCCCGTCGGTATCCTTTAGTACCCCGAGAATGTGCGCACGCTCCGCGTCGGCCAAAATGCGTGACGCCCCGTTTGACGGCTGCTTCGTCATCCGCCTCAAGTCCGTAAGCGGCGGACGTAGTACCGACCCGGGTGAAAATACCAGAGCGCGCTCGATGAAATTCTGCAGCTCCCGAATATTACCCGGCCAGTCATGCGCCTGGAGGACGTCCATCACTTCATGGGGAATCAAATCGATGGGCTTGTTGAAACGCACCGAGTATTTCCGTACGAAATACTCCACGAGCGAGGGAATGTCCTGCACTCGCTTCCGCAATGGAGGAAGGCAGATGGGAATCACGTTTAACCGGTAATACAAATCTGCTCGAAACCGCTTGGCGGCCACGAGCTCGGTGAGGTTCTGATTGGTGGCCGCCACTACCCGCACATTCACGCGGATGGTTTGGCTGCTGCCCAGCCGCTCGAACTCCTGCTCCTGCAAGGTGCGCAGCAGTTTGGGTTGCAACTCCAGCGGCAAGTCGCCTATTTCGTCCAGAAAGAGCGTACCCCCATCCGCCATCTGAAATCGCCCCTTGGTTTGTGTGCATGCGCCCGTGAACGCGCCCCTTTCGTGGCCGAAGAGTTCGCTCTCCAGCAAAGGCCCGGGAATCGCGGCGCAGTTCAGGCTAACGAACCGCCCCTGCCTGCGCGAGCTTTGCTGATGAATGGCGCGGGCGATGAGCTCTTTTCCGGTACCGGTTTCGCCTTGAATCAAGGTTACAGAATCGGTATTGGCGACCATGCGAACCAGATTCAGAACTTGTTGAAACGCGAAGCTTCTTCCCACAATCTCGTCGTCGCCCAGTTTGCTCTCCATAAAATCCCTCCCTTTATGCGCTACTTGCCGCTTTGTTGTCTTGTCATCCATTCGCGAACGTATGGATCGCAATTCACCAGCGCGATGTTAGATGCTTCGCACCGGGTCAGAAAATCGATGCCGTCTTGACCTGTCAAAGTCATATCTTTCAGGTCGAGAATGATGCGGCGGCCGTTCCCTTCCGCGCCAATAAGTGTTTCCAACTCGGCGATAAGCTCTGCGTTGAGCCGGCCGCTTATCGTAAAAACCACTTCCCCGTTCTGCGATCTCTGAATTCTGAACATTCTGTTCTTTCAAGGAAGACACTGCCTACGAGATGCATGTCCAGTACCAACCTAAAGTAGCTGAAATTAAACGTGTTACTGGATCGTATGATTTTACGAACTTCGTTAATTCACGAATGTCGCAAAAAAATGCTCGCAAGGAGGTGCGAATCAGCCCGGAGGGGGCTCGCTGTTTTTAGAAAGATGATGTCCCCTTGAAGCGGTTCTTGTTAATCGCGTTGACGTGATGAACTCCGAGGATACTCTTCGCCATGGCCGCTCAAGACCTCCCTCGGGTTGAGCCATCCGCCTGCAACGCCGAGTCGGCCATAGTCTTCGGGAGGCCAGTCGGACCACCACACAAGTTTGGTCGTGGCTGCTCGGTCTTTTCGGATCAAGACACAGAAGTGTAGCCCAGCGTCATCGCAAGCACGATAAGCGCGCCTGGAATTACCGGCGGGCTCGCCGCCGGGATGTCGAAATACCGGCACCCTGCGCCGATCAAGAAACTCAACACAAAACCAATCACGATCTTCATAGCTGTCTCCGTTTTGAATTGATATGCATATTCGCGATTGCGCATCCGGCCGTGATAACGCTGCAAACGGCTAGCGGGAGCGAGATAGAGCGAAACACCATTAGAGTTCCGGCGGTAGCTCCGGCGAGCATCGCCACAATGGCGACCGAGCGCCGCTGCCAGCGAGGGCTGTCTCCGCCCGCTAAACGTGAATCCGCGGCCAACCCGGTAATCGTCAGCGTCAGCACCGTGGTCGTCAGGTCGGCAACTCCGAGTTTCCGGACAACCGCGTTCCTCAAACCCATCGCCACGCCAGTAGATGCTATGACTGCGTATGGTTGAAGTGGGTAGATTCTGGCCAACGCAGCGCTAAGGGCAAGAAGCGAAGCTTCCATCAGGAAGGCGCGGCTGACCCAACGATGCCCGGAAACATCTAAAGTCATCCGCCCGCCCCCAACTGCGCCTGCTAGGAATGCGATCAGCGCCAAAGAGGAACGCGAGACAGAAAGTCCGGCAGCGCCGGCCAAGGCAAAGCCAAGCAGCACAATGTTGCCCGTCATATTCGCAGTGAACACATGCCCCATCGCGAGAAAGCTAACAGCGTCGACGACTCCCGTTACCGCAGTCATCGCAAGTAGGATCGCCGGGGATGCAGCAGGCGCATCGCTCATAGTTTTCTGAGCCTCGACAACACCGGCTGGTTCGAGGTTGCCCCGATGAACAGGAGGCCTCCACAAATCGCGACGTTCTTCGAGAAGTTGATGAGCTGACCCATGAACGCCGGTGTGCCGGCCGACAACCAGAAGGAATGTGAAACCAGCGTCGCAGGAATCAAAAATGAAAGAAGCGCCAGCGCTGCAAGACGCGGGAACACTCCTAGAACCAGAGCGAACCCGGCCACAAGTTCAAGTGCCCGGCCCGCGAACATGAACCACCTTACGATCGCGGCAGGCACTCCGCGTTCCATCATTTCCTTTGCGGGAATGGTCTGGTCGATGATGCCGATCGCGTTCAGCACGAACACAATCGCGATCAGGACCCGAGCAAAACGAATCGCATTTTCAGATAGAGCTTTCATCAGAATTTATACCCCGCCCAAAACTCCGTGTAGTTGGTGTTCCTGCCCGGCGAGGGCTTGTTTGAGAAAATCGCCGGCGAAAAAGACTCCATAGTCGGCTTGCAGGTACGCATGCCGGTCAATCTGACAGCGCGCCTCCACGCCCGGTCTGTAGCCGACGAACCGTGCACGGCTGCTACCGGCCGGGACGAGCAGAAATTCCGGGATGGCATACACGCCGTCGTTCAAGCTCTCTCGCCATTGCGCGACCAGGTCTGTCGAAATCGATACGCCATGTGGAAGCCAAGTCTGCAGCCGGGGGTGCACGTCGATGAAATTCACTGGGCCGGGGCCCGTATCGGCTAATACGCCGAAATAGTTTCCGACTGGGTAGATCGGATTGAACGTCCCGAACGTGTGGCTCGCGGGATTATCCCCGCCGGAAATATCGGCTTTCACGGTAAAGCGTGGTCGAAGCGGAACGCTCGTCAGGCTGTAACCGGTATCGGATGCGAACGTGCACGCGCGAATACCGTTCCTTTCAAATGCTGAAATTGGCTACTGCATCACCTCCTAAGCTCAACCCGAACAGAAAATGACAAAGCGGCGCTGTCGGAAAGCAGTGCTGGTCGACAGCTCTCTTTCTAAAACTCATAGCCGGCCCATAGCGCCCAGTAGTTCAGGTTGCGACCGGGTGAGGACTCCTTCAGGAATTTGCCGGCATAAAAAATTCCGTAGTCGGCCTGAAACCACAAATGACGGTTGGCTTGCCAGCGAATCTCTGTGCCCGGTCTGTGTCCGACGAATCGCGCTCGACTATTGCCCGCAGGCACAATCAGAAATCCTGGAACCGCGTAGACTCCATCCAGGACATTTTCCCGCCACTGAAAAATCCAATCGGCCGATACGGTCACGTTATGCGGGAATGTCGTTTCGACGTGCGGATGAACGTCAATGAAGTTAATCGGACCGGGGCCCGTTGTGGCCAGGACTCCAAAGTAGTTCCCCTTCGGGAAAAGGGGATTGAAGGTACCCAGAGTCTTCGAATTTGGATTATCTCCACTCGAGATGTCCGCCTTTGCGCTGAACCGCGGTTTCAACCGAACCGTTGGGAATCGATAGCCCGTTTCGGACGCAACGGTCCATGCCCGGATGTTGCCTGAACCGAACGTGCCGAACTGCCAGGCGCCTTCGTAGTCAAAATCCAATCCACGCTGTTCCGTTGCGACGGGGCGCGAAATCCTCGCACCTAAGGTGTGGCGCACCTCCTGCGCCGTACCTCGTTCGAAAGCCGCCCGCTTGCGGTCGAGACCCAGGTAATAGACATCTAGGGACACTTTGCGGGGCAAGGGCCGCGTGGCGTACACGCCCC
The DNA here is from genome assembly GCA_963722585.1 of Bryobacterales bacterium. GTDB lineage: Bacteria > Acidobacteriota > Terriglobia > Bryobacterales > Bryobacteraceae > KBS-96. The sequence goes on from CAVRNU010000032.1 coordinate 20,647, forward strand.
AAAATCCAACCTGGTGGTTGGGCGCGTTGTCGAAGAACCCCGGATTGTCCAAGTCGGGACGAACAGCGAATCCGTCGATTTGCCAGGAGTCGATCTTGCTTTTGACCATGAAGCCGTCAAAGCTCAGCCGGACATTCGGACCTTCCCGCACATCAATCAAACGCCCGGAGCCGTATTCGAGTTCCTGCCTGCCAACACGGAGTGCGACGGAGTTCTCACCTGCGGTAGTGCCAACTTCGAGAAATGCCGCCTGGAAGTCGAGCTTCTTTTCATCAATGGGTCGCGGACCGCCTCTCCGGAACGAATTCAACCCACTCTTTAACTCGAGGAAGGTGCGCACGTGTTTGCCGAAGTGAAAGTCGAAAGAAAGCATGTATCTTTCGTTCAGATACCCATTCATGTACGGCTGTTGCCCCCAATTGTCGTTGCCGATCTGTTCCCAGACCTCTCGGGCCTCTCCTCCCATCGTGAGATACCAATTGCCTACGGCGCTTCGCAGTGGGATGTACTTGATTGGATCCCAGAAGTCCTGCCGCAGAGTGGGATCGCGCAGGAAGCTCCAGTCCTCGTCCTCACGAAGCAGCAGGTAGTTGCGGTCCGGGCTCGCCGCGTCGGGAGCTTGCCCGGATTGCGCCTTCGCAGCGAGTGCTCCAATCACGAACGCCGGCACTAGGAATAGAGATATTCGAATTGGAATGCACTTTCTCACTGAGGCGCAACATGTTTGTTCGTTGGTGAGTGAATCTCAGCGATATAGCCGCCGGGGAATTTCACGATGGCCTCTTCTCGATCATCGGCCACGTAGGGAGCGACCAGAACTTCGACGCCTGCCTCTTTGGCCTTGGCTAAAGTTTGCGCGAGGTCAGCAACCTCATATCCGGTAGTCTCTCGTCCGTACGGATAAGGAAGGTGCCCATCGGTTACCAGAATGGTCAACTTGCCGAAGGTCGATTGGATTTTGATTCGCCGATAGATCTCAGTAGACCGTCCGATTTCGACGCCAGGAGCGTGCCCCTTATCGGAGACGACGTGGCCGCGAGAAAAAGCAAGGAAACTGTGAATGAACGCGTCCACCCGGTCGGCCGGCACATAGACGCGGTTTTCAGGAATAGTTTCAAGCGCTTTGTAGGAGGGTGCAGTTGTATGCCAGTAGAACTGCATGTTCACTCCACCCGGCCACTGGATGACGACGTCCCGCCCGACTGGATCATTGAATGGACTGACCAGCACATCTCCGCCATCCGCGCGAGCGGCACGGGTCGCCTCATCCAGATCGGTCACAAGATAGCCCGTCCGCTCCCCACCGAACGGATACGGTATCGGTGTCTTGAACCCGAAGACGGATAGCGTGCCCACTGGAGTCAACACAAGCTGCGACATGGTGCTGCTCGGAGTTGGTGTCACAGTGAAGACGCCTCTCTTCGTTGTGGTGCCGCCGAAAGTGGCGACGACACTGGCGACGAAGCGGTCGAAAACTTCCGGGGCCACGTACACGTGGGTTGTATCGTATTGCGGTCCGACAGCCAGGTTTCGTGTCGCCGTTCTATCGGCAACTGTCGGTGTCGTCTGTTGACCGATTGAGAAACGGGCACTTCCAACCGTCAGAAAAACCGTCAAAGCGGTTACCGAGAAGATTTTATTCTCTCGCATCGGAATCTCCTTTCATCGCAATGCTCTGGGTATCAGGTCGTGACTAGAGCCGCTATACTTCCCGCACCGTTGCGTGCGCGGCATTGCGCCCTCGATTTGGAAGTAATTGAACCTTCGATTCACATCCTGCTCGCGGTTCCTTCCTGAGCCGCTGTACTTGGAGTGCGACCGGCTGTGCCGCTCCGCTCATCCAATCGGCGACCGTCTGGGTGCGTGCCGCAGAGCCTGTGCGTGAGCAGTTGATGGTGTCTCTGAAAAGCTTGCAGCAGCCGCGCTGCTATTCCGGCTCCTACCATCGGGGCGACTAGGAACACCCACAGTTCGTCTGTGTGTCCTGAAACCACCGCAGGCCCAAACTGGCGTGCAGGATTCAAACTGCCACCAGTGGAGGTGCCGAGCAGCGCAATCCCAAGTCCAATTAGAAGGCCCACCACCCAAGGCACCCGCGGTGCAAGCCGGGCAACAGACAAGCAGTACCCGACTATGAAAACAATCAAACCCATGCCGGTGGCCTCGGCTGCAAACAATGGCGCTGTGGACCAAAAGGGCGCCGGCTGAAGCGCCGCATACATCACCGGGGGCTCTGCTACAACATGGCCCCACACTGCGCGGGCGGCGACGACGCCAAGTATGGAACCGAGCAACTGAGCGATGGCGTAGGGGACGACCCCGGCCGCGGGGAAAACACCGAAGCGCCACATAGCAAGCGAGATGGCTGGATTCGCGTGCCCCCCGGAGGCCCTTCCCGGCGGGCTCAGAATCAGCCCGGCAAGAAGCAACCCGACAGCAGCGCCTACGATGCAGAGTTCGGCATAGATCCCCGGGATCGCCCGTGAGATGGGCGATGGTCCAATCACCCACCTCACGATGCTCACCACGCCGAAAAGTAGGACAAAAGTGAGCATCAACTCAAACCCGCTGTCTCGGGCCAGTCGAGCAAACGCTACGTGCTCTACATTGTTGGGCAGTCCTGGAGATTGATCCACGTTGCTTGTCCTTTTCAATTTGGAATTAGAAAGCGAAGCAATCGCAACCGAGATTCCAAAGACCACGTTCCCCCAAGACCCATCGGTGCTGGGCGCCGGAATGCTCGCAATGGTGCGAGGGCATAGCCTCGCACGCTGTGGCGCCAGCCATCGATCCGGCGGGTGCATATCCACCGTATTGCTTCACTGGGGACCAGTCCGGACTCACGGGCAGTTCCGCAGGCGCCATCCTCGAGAATTCGCCCGCCGCGTAAACTACCTTGCCACCGACCATCGTTAGCAGGGACTCCAGGTTCTTGATCTCCTCTTCAGGAATTGAAAAATAGTCCGACGAGAGGACGGCCAAGTCGGCGAGCTGCCCTGGCGCCAGCGACCCTTTCTTGCCATCTTCCGTAGAAAACCAACTACTCCCGACCGTATACAGCTCGAGCGCTTTCGCCCGGTCGAACCGGTTTTCTTCCGGATATAAGCTCAACCCACCGACGGTCTTCCCCGTCACCAGCCAATAGAGAGACAGGAAGGGGTTGTAGCTTGAGACTCGCGTGGCGTCCGTGCCGGCTCCAACCGGAACTCCCATCTCGAGCATCCTCCGGATGGGAGGCGTGCGCTTGGCCTGTTTCGCACCGTAACGCTCGACGAAGTATTCGCCCTGAAAGGCCATCCTGTTCTGAACGGCGATGCCGCCGCCAAGCGCCTTGATGCGCTCAATATTCCGGTCGGTAATCGTTTCACAGTGATCAAAGAACCAATGCAGGCCCTCGAAGGGAATCTCGCGATTTACCTCCTCGTATACGTCGAGGGCCCGAGAAATCGTCTCGTTGTAAGTGGCATGCATACGAAACGGCCATCGGTTCTCCGCCAGATATCGGACCACGGCCTTCAATTCACTCTCCATTACGGGCGCCATGTCTGGCCGCGGTTGGAGCATATCCTCAAAATCCGCCGCCGAAGCCACGAGCATTTCTCCGGCGCCATTGACGCGATAGAAGTCGTCGCCCTCGCCAGGTTTCGTCATCTTTGTCCATCGTTCAAAATCCGGGAGCTCTTGCTTCGCCTTCTGGGGATAAAGGTTGTAAGCCAGGCGAACGGATAGCTCGCCTTTCTGATGAAGTTCGTTGACGACTTCGTAGTCGTCAGGATAGTTCTGGAAGCCGCCGCCGGCATCAACCGCACTCGTGATGCCGAAACGATTCAATTCCCGGAAGAAGAGGCGGGATGAGTTGAGCTGATCTTGCCGCGAAAGCTTTGGCCCGTTGAACAAAGTCGAATAGAGGATGTAGGCGTTCGGTTTGGCGATGAGAATTCCCGTTGGATTGCCACGTTTGTCCCGCTGGATTTCGCCGGCAGGCGGATCCGGCGTGTCCTTGGTATATCCCACGGCGCGCAAAGCAGCACCGTTCAGTAATGCACGGTCATACAAGTGCAAGACGAAAACCGGCGTGTCTGGGGACACCGCGTTGATTTCATCCAACGTCGGCATCCGGCGCTCGGCAAACTGAAACTCCGTCCACCCGCCGACAACGCGCACCCACTGAGGCGCGGGGGTCCGAGCCGCTTGCTCCTTGAGCATACGCAGCGCATCGGCGAGCGAAGGCACGCCATCCCAGCGAAGTTCCATGTTGTAATTCAGGCCGCCCCGGATCGGGTGCATGTGCGAATCGTTAAGACCGGGGATCACCGTTCTCCTGTTTCCATCAATGACTTTGGTTTCCGGGCCCCGCAGCCGGAGAATCTCCTCGTTAGTACCCCCGGCGCTGATCTTTCCAGCGGTGATGGCTATAGCTTCGACAAATGATGGAACTCGATTTGTCGCGATCTTGGCATTGTGAAGTATCGTGTCAACGGCCATAAAGTTCTCCTTGATAAAAAAGCGCTGTTGTTTAGAGGGCAGGGCCCGCCCTGCCCTGCGCGATGCCTATTTGTGGGCCACCGCGGGCTGCAGGACCTCGTACTCCGGATAGACAGTAGGCGCAGCACCGTGCACCATCGTGTAGGCGTATTCCACACCTGCGCCGTACGCCCCGAAATGGTTCTTCGCCAGATCCATCACGGCGTCGTAGGTGTCGATGTGTGCCCAGTCCCGCTGCCATTCGAGAATCGTAGAGAGGGCTGTCACGGGCTTGGCGCCCGCCTGCACTAACCTGCGCATCGCGTTGTCGTGGGCCAATTGGCTCACATCGCCGCAGCAGTCTTCCACAATGTAAATCTCGTAGCCGTCATGGATTGCCTGAATCGTGGGAAGCGCAACACAGGTTTCCGTCCACAGCCCGCACAACACAAGCTTCTTTCGGCCGGTTTTCTCGACTGCGGCCATAAAGTTGTGGTCATCCCAGGCGTCCATGGACGAGCGCTCGATTGGCTCCCGCCCGGGAAAGACTGCTTTGAGCTGCGGCCACATAAGGCCGCTGAACGCCTTGGTTTCTACCGTTGACAGAATGGTCGGAACATCGAAAATCCTGGTGGCTTTCGCGAGTGCGACCACGTTGTTGATGATTGATTGGCGGTCGAAGTTCGAGACGCCAAACAACATCTGAGGCTGGTGATCAATGAATGCGACTGCGCAGTTGTCGGGAGTCAACAGTCCTTTTTCGCTGCGCTTTGCGCTACCGTTATTTTGAGACATGGGTATCCTTTCTTTCTTTTCACTGTCAAAGTCATATCTTCAGGTCGAGAATGATGCGGCGGCCCTTCGTTACCGCGGCGATGAGTGTTTCCAACTCGGCGATATGCTCTGCGTCGAGCCGGCCGCTTACCTAAAAACCACTTCTCCGTTCTCCGACCTGTGAATTCTGAACATTTTGTTCTTCCAAAGGAAGACTACCTACGGAATGCAGGTCCAGCGCCAACCTAAAGTAGCTGAAATTAAACGTGATACTGGACCGGATAATTTACGAACTTCGCAAATTTACGAACTTCGCAAAGAGTTTGCCCGTAAGGAGGTGCGCTCAGCCCAAAGGGGCTAGCTGTTTTGAGAAAGATGGGAGGTGCGAATCACCCGAAGGGGCTAGCTGTTTTGAGAAAGAAGTGTCCCCTTGAAGCGGTTCTTGTTGATCTTCAGTGCCTTGATCTTCGATTCGAGAGTAGTGCCGGGAACGCCCAGTCTGGCAGCGGCTCCTGACGGACCGGACACCCGCCCGCCGCACTCGCGCAAGGCAGCCTCAATGATGGCCTTCTCTTGAGCAGGACTCCTGTTGAAGAGGCCCGGCTGGATATCCGGGACACCGGGCGCGCTAGACAAACTCTGCCGCGAAAGCCAACTTCCATCCACTGATAATGTCTCCGTTTCGCTCACAATGACCGACCGCTCGATCACGTTCTGTAATTCCCGAATATTACCGGGCCAGGTGTATGCTTGCAGCAGATCCAGGCTCTTCTTGTCGACCGCGGTAAAATGCCTGCCTGCTTTCCGAGCATAGCGATTCAGGAAATACCTCACGAGCAAGGGGATGTCCTCTCTTCGTTCCCGCAGAGGCGGCATCTCAACGGGAAAGACATTCAGCCGGTAAAACAGGTCGCTTCGGAACTTACCCGCGGCGATCGCGGACTCCAAGTCGCGATTGGTGGCGGCGATCACACGAACATCGGCGCGAATCGTCCCCGTTCCTCCGATGCGCTCAAATTCGTGTTCCTGAAGAACCCGCAAAAGAGCAATCTGAGTTTCTGCCGGGAGCTCTCCAACTTCGTCGAGGAAGAGCGTGCCTTTTTCGGCCAGCTCAAAGCGTCCTAAACGACGCTGCGTTGCTCCCGTGAACGCGCCCTTTTCATGGCCAAATAATTCCGATGCGATGAGGTCACGCGGAATCGCGGCGCAATTCACACTAACAAACGTGTGTGAGGATCGCCGTGACCGCCGGTGAATCGCACGCGCCACAAGTTCCTTGCCAGTGCCGGTCTCGCCGGTGATCAGAACGCTGGAGTCGGTCGGCGCGACCTTGGAGACGCAGGAGAGCACCTTTTTCAGGGCCGCCGAAATTCCCACGATCTCCTCGAACATGGATGCTTTGTCGAGCTCTTCGCGCAACGAAACATTCTCGTCCTGGAGCCTTTGCTCCGCCGCCTTGCGATCCTCGATATCGGTTCCGGCGACATACCAACGGGTGAGGCGTCCGTGTTCATCCCGCAGCGGGTTCCAGCGTCGGAGAAACCAGCGATATTTCCCGTCCTTTCCCAGTAAACGCACTTCGACTTCGTGCGGGAGGCCGGCGGCGATTTTGCTTTGAGCCTCGCGCCTCGCCCGCTCCCAATCGTCCGGATGAAAAAGCTTGCGGCGGTCGCAGGTCCGCCACTCATCAGCGGTCAGACCGAGATAATCGAGCGCGGCCTGATTCACATAGAGCCGCGTGGTGTCCGGGTCCGGCCCTAACACATAAACGTGCTGCGGAGCGACATCCAGAATCTGTCGAAGCTCGCTTTCGCTTTGGCGGATCTTCTCTTCGGCCAGCTTTGCCGCGGTAACGTCCGTCGCGGCACCCACAAATTCGAGGTCGCCTGACGAGGTCTGCAACGCGCGGCCAATGACGTGGACGTGTTTGACTGCGCCGTCCGGCATCAGCAAACGATTTTCCACATTGAAATCCGTCTTTTCACTGGTCGCGTGGTCGAGAGTCTGCCGAACGAAATCTCTATCGTCGGGATGAATTCGCTGAAATGCCAGTTCGAACGTTGGCTTAGCCGTTCGATCGTACTCAAAGATGTTGTAGGTCCCGTCCGACCAGTAGATCTCTCCGCTCGAAACATTCCAGCCGAAACTGCCGGTTTGGCTGATCCTCTGGCCCTGAGCCAGGAAAGCTTCGCTGCGCTGCAGGTCGGAATAAAGTCCGGCATTCTCCAGAGAAATCGCGGCTTGCGAAGCCAGCAGTTCCAGCACGGTAACGCGGTCCGGCGTGAAGGCGCACGGAGTCAGGTTGTTCTCCAGAAAAAGCACGCCGACAAGCTTCGATTGGTTGACGATTGGCAGGCACAGGACGGACTTGGAGCGCTTCTGCCGCACATATTCGTCCTTTGAATACACGTTATCGGCTGGAGGCATCATCCAGGAGCACGCCTCCAGGGTCCGGATCACGTAATGCAGCGCGGATTGGGGGAGATCGGACGGCGTAACGGCCGCCTGTCTAATGGCAACCTCGATCCTGCCCGGGCCAGTGGTAGCCTCGGCTTCGATTCGCGGCTCGCCGCCCCGAAGCAGGATGAGCAGACCTCGCTCGGCCCCTGCATTCTCCACCGCGATTCGTACCAGCTTCTCGATCAGCTTGGGAAGGACCATCTCACTCGAAAGTGCCTGCGAAGCTTTGACTACAGTCTCGATATCCAACTGCGCGACCGGCGGGCCAGTCGTGGCCGAAGAGGCAGGAGTTCGTTCCTCGCGCAGGCGCGGGTAAAGTTCGTCGAGTTGCTTCACCTTTCCGAGGGCGCCCCAACGGTCGTAGCAGTTGCGCGCGTTGCGGAGATAGAAATAGCCCGCGGTTTCGATGCCGCGCGCCAGGTAGTATCGCGCCGCCAGTTCGTGGGCGAGGCCTTCGTTCTGAACGAAGCCGTTCTCGCGCGCCAAATGGATAGCCTCTTCGTACAGACGTAAGGCATCGGCGTCTCGCTTTTCAAGCCGGGCGATCTCGGCCAATACCAGCGTGTGCTTGTCGGCGAACGTCGGTGGGTAGTTTTCGGCCCACTCGCGCAGTTGTTCCCGATGCGCCGTCAGGAGTTCGCGCCACGCTTGCTGCTGATCGTCCGACGCAGTCTCATAGAGCGCCGACACGATTAGCGCGGTGTAATAGAAATAGTCGAGTTGATCGATCTGGTCGGCAGAGGCCCCAAGCAACTGCTTTGCCTTGTCCGCTGCTTTTAGTGACTCGGCGTAGTCGCCTGACAGGAACCGCGCCTTCAGTTTGAGGATCCAATACAAGTCGATCATCAATGGCATCCGGTCCTCGGTCAGTTGCGCCTCGAATATCGCTTCGTCGAACAGCGCGTCGTTGAAGGTAGAGAAAGTCACCGTCTTTCCCTGCATGGTCGCGATGAAGCGCTGTTGGCTCCTGACAATGTCCTCAACGTCTCGGTACCCGGCCTGCCGCACAAAATCCAGCGCCATCTCCGACTCTCGCCACACAGAATCGAGCGCATCGTTCCGCAAGAAAATGTCGGTAATCGATCGGTACATGCTTAGGCAAGCGACGGTCAGATCACCCGTCTCAATCGCGGCGCGAATGGCTTTCCGATCGAAATCGATCGCAGTCGCGATCGGTTGCGTCCAGGCGCCAGCCAGTGCCGCCGAGGCGTAAACTTCCCCCTGGCTTGCGACGAAACCGTGCTTCTCGACCAGATCGCATGCAAGCCTGGCGAAACGCTGACCTTCACTGTAACGATGAAATACGGGACCGAGCACAATCCCCCAATAGCCATAGCCATGCGCGGAATCGGCGCTCGTCCCGTGCTGCATGCTGAGGTTCACCATGCGGCACAAATGCAGGCAATGCAAACCGCGGTCGGTAGAGTAGGCGGGAACTAAAAGGACCGATAGCACCTGCATAGCAGCCTGTAGTTCCGGATCGGTCATCAGTGGCAGATCGATTAGACTCTCGATCGGGCGCCCATTGAGGGTCTGCCAGAACGCCTCGTATTCGGCCTGAACCTCTTCCGGGGTCGGATGCTCCGGCATGTCGATGCCAAACCCGCGCAGGCACGTGAGCGCGGCGGTGACGGCCTCTTGGTTTTCCGACTTCATGAGATGCAGTTGAACCCTCAGGCGGTAGACGTCGGCCTGGTCGACTTTAGCCGCGGCACGCGGCAATAGCTCCCCAATCAGCTGCTCAGCCGCGTCGAAGTGACCTGTCAAAAACTCGCACTCCGCACGTTCGAGCCACAGTCTGAACGTCAACTCGTATTGACCGCTCCAGTCGCTTTCGCCCAACAGCGCCATGGCGGTCGCAAAATATGCGAGCGCTGACGTATACGCCGCGGACGCTTTGGCCTTTCGCCCGGCTCTCAGGTCGACTGCCGCTAGCTTCACTTTCTCGTCGTGATCGACCAGCAGTGCAGCGCCGCGATTCAGTTGATTGGCGACATCGAACAGATGTTCGGAAAGGTCGTCCGCGGTCAAGCTCGCCAGCAGCGCTCGGCCAATCCGAAGGTGTGCCCCCGCGCGCTGGCTTTCGGGGATGAGCGCGTACGCCGCCTCTTGAATCCGGTCGTGGAGAAAGGCATACGATCCCTCCAGGCGAAGGACCAGCCCGGCGTGGACAGCATCCAGAAGCGCAGTGTGAATCTCCTCTTCAGATTGTCCGAAGACCACACCCAGTGTCGCGATCTCGGCCACGTTTCCGAGGCAGGCGAGTTGCCGGAGAGCGGTCTGCGTCCTGTCGGACAGTCGTTGGAGCTTCCCCACCATGAGGTCCGCCACGTTGGTGGAGTAGTCCCTGGCGCGAATCCGATCCAAGTCCCAGATCCAGCGGGCCGCATCCCGGTCGAATCGGAGCAGCCCTTCTTCGGCCAGCGCCGAAAGAAACTGGATCGCGAAGAATGGGTTGCCGCCGGTCTTCTCCTGGACCAACTGCGCCAGGAGACCGGCAGCCCCCCGCTCGCAGCGCAGGGAATCGGAGACCAATCGGCCGACATCATCGGGGCCGAGAGGCGCCAGCACGACTTCTTGCACCCTCGCTCCGTCGCTACGGATCGCGGCCAGTGTCCGCATCAGTGGATGAGACGAACTGACTTCGTTGTCGCGATAGGCTCCGATCAGCAGCACATGACGCACGTCCCGATCGGTAATCAGGCGTTCCAGCAGTTCCAGAGTTGCCGTGTCCAGCCATTGCAGATCGTCGAGGAACAACGCCAGCGGATGTTCGGGGCGGGCGAAGGCGCCGAGGAAACGCCGAAACACCAACTGGAAACGGTTCCGCGCTTCTTGCGGTGGCAGGTCTGCCACTGGCGGTTGTTTACCGATGAGGAACTCGACTCCGGGTATGAGGTTGACCATCAGTTGGCCATTCGGCCCCAACGCTTCCAGAAGGGCGTCCCGCCAATGCTCCACCTCGGTTTCGCTCTTGACCAGGATCTGACGCACCAGCATCTGGAATGCCTGCGCCAGCGTCGCGTATGGCACGTCGCGCTTGTACTGGTCAAACTTGCCTGCGGCGAAAAGCCCGCGCGGCGGAACCAGCACCTTGTGCAGCTCGTTCACTACCGAAGATTTGCCGACACCCGAATACCCGGATACCAGTGCGAGTTCGGCGGTGCCCCGCGCCACAACCCGATCGAACGCCGCAAGCAGAGCATTGACCTCGCGCTCCCTCCCGTACAGCTTCTCCGGTATCAGCAATCCGTCCGACGAGTCGTCCGTGCCCAGAGCGAATGGATCGATGCGACCATGCGACTGCCACTCCGACAGGCACCTGCGAAGATCGGCTTCCAGACCCGCGGCGGTCTGATAGCGTTCCTCCGCATTTTTGGCGAGGAGCCTCATGATGATGGCGGATAACGTCTCCGGGACCGCGCGGCGATCCGCGGGCGCAACCGGCTGACGTGCGATATGGCAGTGAACCCACTCCAGAGGGTCGGCGGCAGCAAACGGGAGCACGCCCGTAAGCATCTGGTACAAGGTGACGCCCAAAGAGTAGAGATCGCTGCGGGCATCGAGCGAGCGATTCATGCGGCCCGTCTGTTCAGGAGACATGTAGGCAAGGGTGCCCGCAATGATCTCGGGCGGCGCGGGCGCCTGGCGTTCGCGTGGCAGTCGGGACGCGATGCCAAAGCCGGTGAGCCATACGTTGCCCGCGTCGTCTACAAGCACGTTCTCGGGTTTAACGTCTTTGTGGATCAGACCGCGCTGGTGTACGTGGCCGAGCGCCGTTGCCAGGTTAATTGCGAGGCGCAGAAAACGAGCCAGATCGAGTGGCTGCTCCTTGTCCCGCTCCAGAACGCGGTCGAGAGGCTCACCGCCCGGGTCGGCGAGGACGAGGACGCTTCGCCCTTCATGGCGTGAAAGCGCTAGAGGCTTGGCCGCCCATGTGGGCTCCAGTTCGGCCGCGAGCTCGTATTCGTGCTCCAGCCGCCGCACAGTCTGAGGAGGAGGTTGTTCGGTGCCAGGAGCTATTGCCAGAACCGGCGATGGGTTGCCGCGCTGCCGGCCCCTGTAAAGCGTGAAGTCCGCGCCTTCACGGACGGCCTCCAAAAGGAACTCGGGAGGTTCTGTCTTGGAGGGTATTCTCGTCGCCACGGCCGCGCCACCTTCAGGTTCATTTTGACAGCATGGGGCCTTTCAGGATTTAGAGAGAGATCACAAAGGGGCGAGAAAAGTGACGCGCGGGCGGCGACGTGAGAAAACCGCTGGGAGCGCCGAAACTCCTTAGATACGGTTCTCGAAGCGGTGCCCGCATCCCCGAAACGATTTTGTCCACCACTCGGACATTGGCCGGAAACGGCGTTCGAGGAAGCCTCGCACGAACGCTTCCTTGAACGCCGCTCCACCGGTCAAGTTGACGGAAACGCGCATTGCTGAGATGCTGCGGGTCAATTCCGAATTGACGCCGCGGCATGCCGATTCACGAACTTCTCGCCGCAACAGTATTCGACAACGTTACGACCCCACAAGCTGCCGCCGCGGCAAGTTTATTGGTCGTTTACACGACGAACCGTTTATTCGTGAGGAGATTCCCCATGGCTCGCAACAGCGCACGCCTGCGTATGAATTTCTATCCTCTGCCGGAGCCCGTCGCGGAGGAAATAGGACAGCGGCTTGTTTTCGCGGGTGCGTGTTCTGTCCTCGACCCCTGTGCCGGCGAAGGCCGAGCGCTGCTGGCGATGACGCGGCATGCTCATTCATGTCGACGGTACGGAATCGAACTTGATGCGTATCGCGCAGAAGAAGCCACGAAGCTACTCGATATCGTTATTCAAGGAGACGCCCTGAACACGCGCAGCAAGGTGGAGTCCTTGCTTACTGCAACCCGCCATTTGACTTCGAACAAGGCGAGCAGGACGGCAATCAGCGGATGGAGAAGCTCTTCCTGACGCATATTGCCCGATGGTTGATTCCCGCAGGAATTCTTGTTCTTGTGATCCCTACCGAACGCCTGGCAGACTGCGCCCGCACTCTCGCGTATCACTTCACTGACGTGAAGGCTTTCCGGCTCGAAGGTCAGGAATGCGAACAGTACCGGCAACTCGTAGTGTTCGCAAAGGCGAAGACTCGACGGGAACGCGAGAAAACTCGCGATCAAACGATTACGAAAACACAGGTTTATCTGGGCGGCCTGGCCCGTGATTCAGGACGGATAGTGCCGCTTTCACGTGCCGACGTACTGTACCTGGTCCCGGAATCTGGTCCTGCCGCGCTGGTGTACGAGGGCCTGCCGCTCGACATTATCGAGGATCCGCTTCCGGGTTCGCCCGCATACCGGCAGATTGCTCATATCCTGAACCCCAAGCCGCTCGCGCTCCAGACGCGGCCCGTCACACCTCTCCACAAAGGACACATTGGCCTCCTGGCGGTCGCTGGTGCGATCAATTCCGTTGTCGGTACAAGCGAGCGTCTGCACGTCGCGGCCTGGCAAACGAAAAAGAAGGTCACCAAATGGGAATCGGAGGAAGGCGGCAAGACGATCATCCACGAACGCGAACAGTTCGTTCACGAACTCGCGATCGCTTTCGCGGACGGCCGCACCGCGTTGCTTGAATGAAGAACGCACATCTTCGCTTCGGCTTTGTGGAGTTCGAAAAGGTTTAAAGGGACACCACTTCAAAGATTCGCTTGACTGCCGATCAATTCATCGGTGAGCGAGAGTCCGGCAAGGCACATCTGGTATCCGTAATCGGCGGCGATTCGGATGTTGGTGCCATTGCGGCGGCGATTCAACTGAACGAACCAGTAATCATCGGCTGCCCGGTATACCGCCGCGCCAGTACCGGCTCGGGGAGCGTGCCAGCTTGCATCGCGGCTCGATCCAGATGGCCGGCCGTAAACGCCCTGTGCGGCACCTCGTGGCCGTATCGACGGAATTGGAAGGTGGGGGAGATCTGGGTTCGATTATTCTGCCGCGCGACTCCCCCGAATTTGTGCTGCAGCGCCTCGCTCTCGCCTTTGGCCTGCCCCTGTTGCCCGCCTGGGCCAGTTGGTTCTCATCACGCTTGCAATCTGAAAGGCGCATCAACAAACTCACCGGACTGAACTGCGCGCCCGCCACCATCAACGCTACCAAAGCAGAATTCCTCGAGTGGATAGGCACCGGACTAAACTCCGGCGAGATTGTGATCCCGCAACAGTTGAAAAATTAGCCCGCGAACCCCGTGCGGGCCACAGGAGTCCGCATGGAACTGCCCGACAGCATCGCGACGTACCTCAAAGCTTATTCAAAAGAGCTGAGTGATCAGATCCTGAAATTGTTTCCGCCTCTATACGGCCCGAACGACACTCCTTCTCCGATACTGGCTCGCTTGTATCGAAAGGCCTTCAAAGCCCAGGAGCTGGCCATAATGAGCACCGTTCGGCGCTCGAACGCGCCCGCGCTGCAGCAATCATCGGCGAGATGGGCACGGGCAAGACGTTTATGGCAATGTCGGCAGTGCATTGCGAAGCTGCCGGCCGGTCATATGCCTGCCTCGTGATGGCGCCGGGCACGCTTCTGGAGAAATGGTCCAGGGAACTATTGCAGACGATTCCCGGAGCAAGAGTGTACATCGTCGATAGCCTGCGCTCCCTTCGGCCAGGCATCGCCGGACACCACGGCGTCAATGAGGTCCGCTTGCGCAATGGCCACATCGTTCGGGACGGCGCGCGTACTACGCTCACTGAAATTCGTTTGCACCGCAATTATAAATCGGCCTGGCATCGTTGGATCAGCTGTGAGTTAACGGATATCATTGCCGTCGGTAAAGCATAAGCTTGCCGGTTGATTATGAAAACCTGCCCAAACAGGGCTCACAATCCCGCTCCAATGAGCCTGCTGGAACCATAACCTTGCCGGAAATACAGTTCTAAACGATAAAGTTGCCGCGGCTGCGGTTGAGGGGACTAATGCTGCCGATTCAGTATGGCTGGCGGCGGTCCTTGCAAGCATCACCGACGTATGCTGATTGGCCTTCTTGCCTTGACCTCATCACCTGTTACACAAAGAAGTCGCAGACCATCCAACTCCACTTGCTCCTTGGGAACTTAAGATCGGCTGGAAATCGCTCGGAATGGCCGCTGCAGCCTGAACCGCAATGCAAAAACTCCGGGGATGCGGTCATCAACCACATCCCATCCAGATCCGGTATTTCTCTTCTCCAGGAATTTCAGTCCACTGATGTCCCCGAATCCAGGCCAACTGGCCATCGCACGAAAGGGTTCGGATTTTCGAACGGAATGGTCAAGGCATCTCGAAAATGCAGGTCTTTGAGCGCCTTACAGTAAGAGTGACAGGGCAAGCACCCGCATAGCCAATGCGTTTAAAAATACGAAAGCGAGATCAAAAAAGAGGCTTCATGCTGGTCCTGGGAGATCCTCAATGTGCGTCGGGCCGGTGGTTGAGGAGTTGCTGCACGCGCTCAGGGTCCGAAATCACGTAGATTTCGGCAATTCTGTCGTGAACCACCACGAAGCCCAATATGGACATCGGCCTTCCACTGGGAAGGTATGAAACGATCCCCGGCGCACCGTTCACGAGCACCGATTCAGTTCTCTGCACGAGCCTGGAGAATGCGAGAGCCTGACTCGCAACTGCTACCGCACCGCGGATACCCGTTGCTGCAGGATGGCGGTCCGCCCGGAGCAGAACCTCAGGATCGAGCACGGCGATAAGGGCGTCGAAGTCGCCTCCATGCGCAGCGGCGATGAAAGCATCCACGACCTTCCGCTGTCGCGCGATGTCCGTATCCGGCATCGCTGCGCCTTGCACGCGCCGGCGGGCACGGCTGGCGAGCTGTCGAGCGGCTGTAGACGACCGCCCCACGAGTGACGCGATCTCTTCAAAAGGCATTGCAAACATATCATGCAGAACAAACGCCAGCCGCTCGGCGGGCGTCAGTGTGTCGAGAACGACAAGCAGCGCCAAGCCCACGGAATCGGCCATCACGACCTCGTCCTCTGGGCCTTTCTCGCGGCTGACGAGGAAATCCGGTATGGTCAGCTCAAAGGAATCCTCCCGCTTCGAGCGGCGCGAGCGCAGCATATCCAGACTAATCCGGGCGATAACCGTCGTCAGCCAGCCAGCGATATTCTCAATACCGCTGTTTTCCGTCTGGCTGAGCCGCACCCACGCTTCCTGAACGGCGTCTTCGGCATCATCGATTGAACCGAGCATCCGATAGGCGACCCGGCGCAGATGCGGTCGATTCTCCTCAAATCGTTTCGCTAACCATTCCGTCATAACGTTTCCTCGGATTGGCTCTACACCGATGACGGATGAACTTCGTCAGATGTGACCAACTTCCCGCTGGGGGTACTGTCAGTGACCAAAACCGCCGAACTCAAGCTGTTCCATTCCCCGCCAGAAGGAGGCTTTCGGCGCAATGTACATGAAGCAACCGCGAGGCCTTTTCAGAAGGCGGACATTCTTTCTGCTCGTGACATCGACGGCAGCCGTCACATCGCGGCGGCGTGATTCGTCAGAGTGGTGTAGCACAACAAAATACAAGGAGAACCAATCATGACCGCAACAGTAGAGCTGAAGCAAAGGATGAATAACCCTGTGATGATTCATCCCGAGGGCATGCAGGCGCTGCAGGCTCTCGGCAAGGCCGCGCACAATCCGTCAGTGCCCTTGACTACTCTCATGCTCGTCGAGTTGCGCGCAAGCCAGGTCAATGGCTGCAGCGTATGCGTTGACATGCACTCGCGCGATTTGAAGAAACACGGCGAGCCCGATGACAAGATCTTCGCGGTAGCCGCGTGGAGGGACAACCCGATCTTCAACGGCGCCGAACGCGCTGCCCTCGCGCTCACGGAGGCACTGACCAGGATTGCCGACCGCCCCGATGGTGTGTCCGATGAGGTCTGGGAAGAGGCGGCGCGCCACTACGATGAGAAAGCGCTGGCCACTCTGTTGATCGCCATCGGAAATATCAACGTCTGGAACCGGCTCAACGTCGGCATCCGCCAGGTTGTTGGAATTTGGAAGGGATGAACTGCGCTGCCGATAAGGCTCGACAAACGGCCGTGCACATAAGATCGTCACGCTGCTTCGTCCAAGCGCAGGGGCGCAACACTCAAAGGGAGGACTTCAAAGTATGCCCACATTCGTTGAAATGGATGACAAGAATCCGATTTCCGCACAAATGCACCAGGAGTGCGGTCCCGTCATTCTCATTAATAAGTTCACGGTCGAACCCGAGCATACAGAGCAGTTCCTGAAGCAGTGGGCCTTAGATGCCGCGTTTATGAGACGCCAACCCGGATCTATTTCCGCGCAACTGCACAAAGGAATTGGCGCGAGCCGAATATTTCTAAATTACGCCGTCTGGGAATCTGTGGCGGAATTTCAAACGGGCCTTTAATAACCCCGAGTTCCAGAAGACTATACGAGAGTACCCAGCATCCGTAGTGGCATTGCCTCACCTATTCCAAAAGATCGCGGTGCCAGGAATCTGCGTGGACTGATCGCCCCGTATTCGCGATTGTCGGCGCGTCTGATCGGCGTGCTTAAGGAGGGACAGATGAAACTGAAAATGATTGTTTATTGGACAGCGACTACACTCATCGCACTTGAGACATTCGCGGGCGGGATTGTCGATCTGACACATGGACGAACGGCTGTTTTCAGTGGCACGCCTGTTACGAACGTTGTTATCAGCCTTGGCTACCCGGCGTATGTGCTGGCGATCCTCGGAGTCTGGAAGATACCCGGCGCTATAACTTTGGTTGTGCCGGGTCTTCTTCGGCTCAAAGAATGGGCGTATGCCGGCATCATTTTTGAGCTTTCGGCTGCGGCGGTATCACACGCAATTGTTGGCCACGTTGATCCTTCCGCTGCGGCTGTGTTACAGGATTTCTTTGGCCACCGGCAGGGGGCCCGTCTCGCCCGCATTTCTGCTTGGCATGGCGCTGACGTCATGGGCGCTGCGACCGCCAAGCCGCATTTTGAGCCCTTCGCTCATGCGGGCAAGAAGTGGGAGCGTGACATCGATCACAACAGAAAAGGCAGGGTGAGTCTGTGCAGAAAATCCTATCGTCCCTCAAGAGCAGGGAACCCAGCTGCCGCTGGTGACTCAGGATCAGTGCCATGTCGACAACAATTGAGGGACGAAGTATTGCCCAAACCTCTATTGCGCTCGTGACCGGCGCAAATAAAGGAATCGGCAAGGAAATCTCTCGCCAGCTCTCCACCGAAGGTGCCCTCGTATTGAGGGGAGCACGAGACGAACAACGCGGGCAGCAGGCCGTCGCAGATCTTCGAGCGCAACGCCTTTCCGTCGAGTTCATCCAACTCGACGTAACCTCGCAGTCAAGCGTGGACCAGGCCGCAGCGGAGGTGGCACGTCGGCATGGGCGGCTCGATGTTCTCGTGAATAACGCGGGTATCGCCGTGGATTTGTTGCCAGGCTCGGAGCTCACGATGGATGTACTCCAGAATACGTTTGAAACCAATGTCTTTGGAGTCTTCCGCGTGATAAAAGCCATGCTTCCGCTGCTCAAGAAATCCAAGCACGCTCGAATAGTGAATATGACGAGCGGGAATGGCTCGTTTGGTTTTTATGCCAATCCGCAGGTCCCTCTACCCGATAGAAATACCTTGCTGGCGTACTCTTCTTCGAAAGCTGCGCTGAATATGATCACGTTGCGGTTGGCCAATGAACTGAGAAGTGCAGGAATCAAAGTGAACGCGGCCGATCCGGGTTCGACGGCAACCGAGATGAACCAGTATCGCGGGCCGCGTGGGAGTCAGCTAAAGCGATCATTACGAAGAAAAAGGCATCTTCCGCCGCCTGATGGATCGGCTGCGGTCGATCGCCACAGATGGACAGCGGTTCGGTCCGGTGCTCGTATCGGCACTGACCGGATGAGCAAGGGTGCATAGATTGTTATGCACTATGGACCCAAGCAATTGAACAAGATGGAAAGAATACCGAACAGCGGAGGACGATCAGACAGATAGCACTCAGTCGAAGAACGCGAAACAGAAGATCAGTCGCACCGCGTCAAATGCGGCGCACGGTCTCGGTCTGTGCATAATTCAGGTTTGAACAGGCCCTTCGATTTCGCCGGCCGGCGGCGGTCATGATCGATGAGGCGCAACATCTGGCGAAAATCGGCTCTGGGCGACGGGTTCTCGATCAACTGGATGTCATCAAGTCCATCGCCAACCAGACCCAGACGGTTCATGTTCTGTATGGAACATATGATCTACTAGCGTTCCGAAATCTGAATGGGCAGTTAAGCCGGCGAAGCATTGACGTCCACTTTGCCTGCTATCGCGCAGAATCCGTTTCCGATCGGAAGGCCTTTGTAAGCGTATTGAATTCGTTCGCACAGCAGTTGCCCATCCCCGATCCGCCGGACCTGGCGCATGACTGGGAGTTCCTATACGAACGCAGCATTGGGTGTGTGGGGGTATTGAAGCAATGGCTGATTCGAGCATTGTCAGTCGCTTTAAGGACGGGCGAAACCACATTGTCTCGTCGTAACCTCGAGAGCCAGGCTCCGTCCATCGCGCAAGCGGACAAGATGATCTCAGAAGCCAGTGAAGGAGAGATGCGTCTCATCGATAGCAACGAGGCCGCATTGCGTCTGCGCGAACAACTCGGTTTGGTTCTTCCAACCCAAAGCCAATCCGTAGCCGTGAACCAGTCAGGGTCAGCTCCGGGGCTGAAAACAAAGCGCCATCCTGGACAACGAAGGCCGACGCGCGACATCATCGGAGCGCGAGAATCACTCCGTGCCGCTCGCGCTTGAATCCTGGGATCTTGCCCTCGAACCGCTCGCGGAGCGAAGCCGGTTCTATGCTTTGCCGCCAATCGGGCTGTGCACACCATTCGTGGAGAGTCTGAGTGGTTACGTGGTGCGGTTGGCTGAGTCCCATGCGGTATCGGCGGGCAGTCTTGTCCGTAAGGGACTCTCAAGTTCTGTAAGTCCGGGCGATATCAATCTGGGAAACGTCCCATACGCGATCAACGGTATCGGCGAGAGTGCGAAACGGTGGATCCCGGCACTGGAGACCATGACGTCGTGCTCGGATATCCGCTATCTGACACTGCTGCCGTTCGAGCGGCGGTTCCCAAACCGTTCCTGTTCCGGCAGGTTCGAGCGTGGTGTCCCACCTGTTATGAACTGACAACCTCTCGATCTGAGCAGCTCTATGAACAGCTCTTGTGGTCCTTGAAACTAGTGGAGGTTTGTCCCCGACATCGTGCGTTCTTGACAACGACTTGCCCTCACTGCCTTCGATCTCAGCGGCGGCTGTCCGCAACATCACGGTCTGGCTTCTGCTCACGGTGCGGGCTTTGGCTCGGAGACGAGAGGACGCGGAAGGCGCCTCGTTTATCGGATGCGGCACCCACGGACTACCAACTCTGGCTGGCTGATACCATTGGGGACCTGCTAGCCAACGCTGCCCAGATTCAACCAGAACATGTTCGAGACCGTGTCGGTGGCGCCCTTGTTGCATATGCCGATGCGTTCACGGAAGGCAATCGCACTGCGGTCGCAGACATCGCCGGGTGCCGAAGAGGCGCGCTCTATAGCCGGTTCAAAGGTGATCAGATGCTGCGGATCGACGCGTTGTTGCGAACGTGGTACCAACTCGGGATTCCGATCGCATGCTTGCTGGAAGATGGCCATCCAGGGTTATCCGGCGACGTACAGGTGAAGAGTTCGACGGAGATCAGGACTGCCCGCGCAGTCGCACCGAAGCGCAGCCGCGAGCAGATTTGCGCTGCACTCGAGGCCGCACTGCATGAGCAGCCGGCACCCAGTCTGAACGAGGTTGCCCGCAGGCTCGGTTACGGCACAGCCACTCGCCTCCGTGAGGCAGACCGTAATCTCTGCAGGCGCATCGTCTTGAACTATTACAGGTCCGGTCGCAGTAACTGGTGGGTGAGGCGTGGAGCAAAACCGATTTGTGAGCTGTCTCGCGTAAAGAAAGCCCTGGAAGACCACCTCGCCTCACAAGCTCCAATTCCACCGCTGGATCGTATTGCTGCAGGCCTCGGGTATGCGACAGATCAGTCTCTGCGGGACAAGTTCCCAGATCTCTGTCGTGCGCTCTCGGCGAGAATAGCAAAACAGAAAAGTGCACGCTTAGCGGCAATCGGGCCGGCTTTAGAGGAAGCGCTGCAGGAGATTCCGCCTCCAAGCCTTCTCGAACTGGCGAAACGGCTTGGGTTCTCCGCCGCCTGTGTCTTGAAGGCCCGTGCTCCAGATCTGTACGAGAAAGTTAAACAGCACAGGCAGGCCCACGAGGAGACGCGTCGCCTTGAGCTGCGGGGCAAACTGGAGGCGGTGTTAATCGGGAATCCACCGCCTTCCCTCAAATCGGTATACTCGCGACTCGGAGTGACCGAATCGATCGTCAATACTTGCCTTCCAGAACTCCGTGAGGCCATTGCATTGCGGCACCGACACCATCAACAGCAACAAGCAGAACTGCGGCGAGATGCCGTCCGCGCGGAGATTCGCGATATTGTTCGCAGGCTTCACACCGAAGGTATCTGCCCATCCGTGCCCCGCGTCACAAGTCAACTCAGACCCGGCTCGCTGCGGGAATGGAGAGTAGTAGGGGAAGCGGTAGCTGAGGCGAGAAAGGAATTATCCGAGCTTCCAATCAGCGCAGCGTCTGGCCTTAGCTCATCAAGCCAACCAGTCCGAATGTAAACCATAATCTTGCCGAACGGCAATTTTATGGTTTAAGCCACATCAGCGAATACGGCAAGACAGCGCATTTCTTTGTAGTCGGACGAGATAAGGCGAAGCTGAGTCATTTCTGGCGCCACAGCTTCAATGTCGCTGGCTGCGGCCCGAACTGCGGAGCTGTGGTCAACCCGGACAGCGGCCTGCCGGTGTTGATCGATGACGACCATAGGCTGCTTCGATCGGATTTCGACCGCAACGAACGGTTCAGCGAGATCCTCAACTCGGCGCGGCGGCCGCTCTACAGTCCGTTGTGGCAAGCCGACGAGACGAAGATCCGACGTTATGCGCCGATTCGAATTCATCGGGCGTTACATGCGCTCGTTCTTCCGATATGCCATCGCTGACGAGGTCCACGAAGCCAAGGCCGCCGATACAGCACAGGGGAACGCTCTTGGCAAACTTGCCGCCGCCGTCGAGAAGCTGATTGTTTTGACCGGGACGCTGACCGGGGGCGTGGCATCTGATATTTTTCACATCCTCTTTCGAATCGATGCACCCCGCATGATCGCCGAAGGCTATGAATACGGCAATGCAGGGGTTCGTGCATTCACGCAAAGCTATGGCGTTTTGGAAACGATCACCACGATTGATGCCGAAGACAATGCCTGTTCGAAAGCGCGAATCACGCGGCAGGTGAAACAGAAGCCTGGGGCATCGCCATTGCTGTTCGGCCGATTTCTCATGGATCTCGCAGGATTCGTGTCGCTCGAAGACATCTCGGACCAATTGCCGCCCTACGCCGAAGAAGTGGTCACTATTTCCATGGATGAGCCACTGGCAAAGGCGTATAAAGATCTCGAACGTGATATCACCGATGCGCTTCGCGAACACCGCGGCAATCCTTCGGTTGCAAGCACGGCTCTCAATGCGCTGCTCTTATACCCGGACCGGCCCTGGAAAATCGGCCCGCTGTATGGTTCCGAATACGATCCGGAAACGCGCTAACGGGAGCGGTTCCTGATTGCCAGTCCGGCCGAACTTGATGAGCGCTTCCTTTATGCGAAGGAGCGCAAGCTGCTCGAAATCGTCCAATCGGAGCTGAGGAATTCTCGCGGGGTACAAATCTACGCCACTTACACGCAGAAGCGCGATGTGACCCGGCGCCTCCAACAGGTTCTGGAAAGAGGCGGTGTGCGCAGCGCGATTCTGACCGTAGATACGCCGCCCGAGCGCCGCGAATCATGGTATGAGCGGCAGTTGAAGGCGGGGATCCGTGTGTTCATTGCTCACCCGCGCGTCATTCAAGTTGGACTCGACTTGAATTTCTGCCCGGCAATACTCTGGTATCAGACCGGGTACTCCACCTTTACTTTGCGGCAGGCCAGCCGCCGAAGCTGGAGGATTGGGCAGAAGCAGCCAGTATACATCCGGTTTCTTTGCTATGACCAGACGGCGCAAGTCGGCTGTCTTCGCCTCATGGGTAAGAAACTGCTGGTCTCGATGGCGCTCGAAGGCAAGTTTGTCGATTCCGGGTTGCAGGCCCTGTACGAGGGCGACGACGTTCTGACATCGCTCGCGCGCGAATTTGTTATGAATCGCGGAGTGGGTGAATCAGCGGAGGCAGTATGGCGTGACCTGCGGACGCAGTCCGGCACCGCCTCACCAACTCCCGATGCTGAGCCGATCGTAGAACTTCATCCCGCAGTGGAATCTGCCCCGGCACTGAGGTCGGATCTCGTATTCGGTCAAACCATTGGTGCGATACGGAAACGCCCCGCGGCCCAAATTCCTGCCGAGCAGTTGCCACTTTTCTGAAGATTCTCCGGCAGTTTCGAGGGACGCCACCTTGCTGCCGCCCGATCTCATGATCCAAGCAGACCTAAAGGAGCCAAGTTATGGAATTACTTCCACAACAGATCAAGAAGATTTTGCCGCCGCTGTATTCGCAGGAATCTTCCCAAAGGCCGACGGTACATGCCAAGTTTTTCACCCCGGATGCCGGGTGGACATGGTTCGTTACCGAGGGTTCTGCGGAGGAGGACGATTGGTTGCTGTTCGGTTATGTGATCGGGCTGGAGGCGGAATGGGGATATTTCCTACTCTCCGAAATCGAAAGCATTCGCGGACCAATGGGGCTTCCCGTCGAGCGGGATCTGTGGTTTGAGCCCTGTCCAGTTGACGATGTCCTTCGGCGTGAGAAATGATAGAGCCCTGGAGCCGGGAACGATTAGGCAATCTGTCAATCCGTTACCGAGCCCCACGGCCACGGTTAAATGCGTTAACCGGCAGGGTAGAACGGGATTCCAGTTGCCAAGCCGATTTCCCGGTACGATCCGGGCTCGATGAGCGCATTGGCGATAATGCGCTTATTGAATCCCGCTGGAGACCGCGGGCTCGAAACGCCGAATGAGCGAACTCAATTTAGATTCCGCGCATAGGGACGGCGGACGAGGAGGCAGACCATGAGTAAATCAAGGCACACCAGTCTTTCCACGCAACGCGGCGATGAGCGCGACCGCTCGCCAGTGCGAAGCACACGGCGCGTCCTGATTGTCGCTGTGCCTCCGGTGAGGACGCTGGACGTGTTCGGCCCGCTGGAGGTGTTCGGAGATGCCAATCGCTCCCAGAGCGACGGACCGATTTACGAAATCAATATCATCTCGGGCGGAACGGATCGGGATGTTCTGACTCATCTCGGTACGACGCTGCGAACGGATCGAACCTATGGCGAGTATCGTGGTCCGGTCGATACACTTCTTGTCGCCGGGTTCGACGGCGTTTCGAAGGTCCGATACGAATCGAAGTTTCTAAATTGGCTGAAAGATCGATGCGGCAGCAGCCGACGGTTTGGCTCGGTCTGCACCGGCGCGCTCGTTTTGGCAGAGGCTGGCCTGCTCGATGGGCGTCGCGCGACTACCCACTGGAACTGGCGCGAAGAGCTTGCGCGGGACTACCCGCGTGTAACCGTGGACCCCAATCCCATCTATGTTCGAGATGGAAACTGCTATACGTCAGCAGGCGTGACGGCCGGAATCGATCTCGCGCTCGCCTTAGTGGAAGAGGATCTGGGCAGATCAGTCGCACTTAGGGCTGCTCAAATGATGGTGGTGTTTCTGCGGCGGCCGGGCGGCCAATCGCAGTTCAGCGCCACTCTCATGGCGCAGATTTCTGCGAAATCACCCCTCAACGATTTGCTCGCGTGGCTTCCTGACAACATCCAGCGCAATCTCTCCGTCAAAAGTCTCGCCCAACGTGCAGCTATGAGTCCACGGAACTTTGCTCGCCTGTTTCAGCAGGAGGTGGGTAGGACGCCGGCAAGGTATATAGAGGACCTCCGCCTTGAAGCTGCGCGCCGTCAAATCGAATCGGCAGCGATGAGTCTTGAGGAAGTAGCGGTTTCTTGTGGCTTCACTTCTTCTGAGATACTTCGCCGCGCATTCGAGCGCCGACTGGGTGTTACGCCTCGCCAATACAGGGCCTCTTTTGGGCGCGCTCGGGTGCGGTAATCCTCTCGCCTGCCGATTGGCACGAATGGTTGTTTCTTTGTCCTTAATCGCTTGGTCCTCTCGAATCGACGCCTGCATCAAAGCGACATATGAATATGCTGGCGTGGCCGCCAAGATCATCTCTTCAGGAGAATCGTAATGAATAACCTCGACCTCATGTTGAAACGCAACAAAGAGTCCGCTGCCCCTATGCCGTCGCTTCCACAATCCTTGCAAACTTTGAAAGCAGTCGTCATCGGTTGTGCCGATATGCGCGTTGATCCTGCTCAAGTGCTTGGAATCAAGCCCGGTGAGGCCGTCGTAATGAGAAACATCGGCGGTCGAGTCACGCCCGGTCTGCTGGAGGAGTTCGGTCTGCTCGGACGAATCGGAGAGGTTGCCGAAACAATTCCGGGAGGCGGCGGTGAGTTTCACCTGATCGTACTTCATCATACGGATTGCGGCAGTACGCGTCTCGTGGGAGATCCAGCCATGCTGGCGCGCTACTTTCAAATACCGGAAAGGGAAGTTGAGACCAAGTCAGTCCGCGATCCACGCAAGTCAGTGGCTGTCGACGTTGCTGCGCTCAGGGCGATTCCAGCATTGCCGAGCGAGTGGCTGATCTCTGGCCTCGTTTACGATGTCGCGACCGGACTTGTCGAGGTTGTTGTACCTGCAGCGCCAATTCGAACCGCCAAAGGCAGCCTGATCACCGAGGTTGCGTAAAGAACGCTGGCGTCACCTCGCAGGAACTGCGTGTGGAGTGCATGTTTCCCACTGACGTCGAGGAGAGATAGGCTTTATGGGCAGTCCTTTGTTTGTGAGTGAGAGATCGAAGCCGGGGTTGACGACGCGGCCGCTTTCTGTGGGCTGCCTCATCTTTGAACGGATGGATCAGATCGACTTCACGGGACCGTTTGAAGTTCTCTCGCGCATGCCCGACACCACAGTCCAGATCATCGGGAAAGAACTTTCTCCTGTTCGTGACGTGCAAGGGATTCGGCTTTCCCCGGATGTGAACATTGCGGACGCAGGATTATTTGATATTCTGCTCGTGCCCGGTGGTTATGGGCAGCAGGCGCTGATGCACGATGAAGAAGTGCTCGGACTCATCCGCAAGCACGCTCAGAGCGAAAAGCTCCTATTTTCGGTCTGCACCGGATCCCTGATTTGTGGTGCGGCAGGTGTCCTCACGGGGAGACAAGTGACCACGCATTGGAGTACTCGGGATCTGATGCGGTATTACAGAGCGGTTCTTGTGAACGCAAGGGTCGTAGTCGATGGCAACCTCATCGGCGCTGCCGGAGTGACGGCCGGTTTGGATGCAGCTCTCGTGCTGGTCTCTCCTCTGCGCGGAGATGCGGCTGCTCAGGAGATTCAGCTTGCCATTGAGTATGCACCGGACCCCATCTTTCACAGTGGAACTCCCGAGAGCGCGCCGGCAGATGTGCTCGAAAGTTTTCAAAAGAAGTACGAGCCGATCGGGACTGCAAGGGAGGCTGAAGCATGCCACCATGCGGCGATCCACTATGCAGCCGGTGAAAGTAGCCGGAACGGCCACGCCAAGCCTCAGTAACCCAGATGACGAAGGGCCATCTGGGCGGTCCGCTTGAGTTCCGCCTTCGTCGAACCGTTCGCCGCTTGGATGGAAAGACCAGCGATGATCGTCGACAGATACCTTGTGTAGTCATCCACGTTCATCTCCTTCGGCAACTCTCCGCTCTTTCGTGCTTTGAGAAGGCGCTCCCTTAAAGCGACTTGATTCTGTTTCCGTATCGCCGTCATGAGATCTCTTGCCGGTGCAGCGTCCAGGCTGCAGCCCACCGCCCCCGCCAGCGTCATGCAGGTCGGCGGATGGCCGGGCGTGGTGAGGAACGCAACCGTGTTGTCGAAGAGTGCACGAACAACCTTTTCGAGAGTCGGTTCCTCCAGGGCCTTAACTGCGTATTGCGCTCGCAATTCCATATAGCGCTTTACCACGAGTTGAAACAACGCGTGTTTGTCACCGAAGGCTGCATAAATGCTTGAGGGGTTGAGGCCCATCGCGTGCGTAAGATCGGCCATGGATGTTCCCTCGTACCCGCGTTCCCAAAAAAGCAGCATCGCAGCCTCCAGGGCTGCTTCCTTGTCAAAGCTGATCGGTCGTCCTGTCTTTCCAGTCCCGTTTTTCATCGTTTTTGCTCACCGCTCAAATATTAGATCGCGAAATCGTGCATCCGACTCGCCTTTGAATACATCTGTAATGGGTGTTCCGGATTACCCGGACGGACCACGCAAGGTTGAAATCCGGTGCAATGGAAATCTTGACTCGTATCAAATTCAGGAGTGAGTCGGCGCGCGGCGTGTCTCTTCTGCTATCACGGACGCGGCCGACCATCACGAAGGGAGCAATTATGGGAAAGCTTGAGGGTAAAGTTGCAGTCATCACGGGTGGATCGAGCGGCATCGCGCTGGCGAGCGCCAAGCGGTTCGTTGAAGAAGGCGCCTACGTTTTCATCACGGGCCGGAGGCAGGAGGCGCTCGATGAGGCCGTCAAGCTGATTGGCCGGAACGTGACCGGCGTGCGCGGCGACGCGGCCAATCTCGACGACCTCGACCGTCTGTTCGACACAGTCAAGCGGGAAAAGGGCAAGATCGACGTCCTGTTTGCGAGCGCCGGCACGGGCGAAGGCGTCAAACTGGGCGAGATTACCGAGCAGCACTTCGATGCGGCCTTCGGCCTGAATGCGCGCGGAACGCTGTTTGCGGTTCAGAAGGCGTTGCCGCTGTTCAACGATGGCGGATCGATCTTCATGACCGGGTCAGTTGCTTCGGTGAAAGGTTTTCCTGGTTTCGGCGTGTATTCGGCGAGCAAGGCGGCGTTGCGCTCATTCGCACGCACCTGGCTCAACGAACTGAAGGGCAGGAATATCCGGGTGAACGTGCTGAGCCCGGGGCCGATCGCCACACCGATGCAGGACCAAGTTCTCGACGAGGAGGCGAAGCGGCAGTTCGAATCCCTGATCCCGCGGGGAAAGATGGGTCGTCCTGAGGAAATTGCGACGGTCGCGCTGTTTCTTGCTTCAGACGATTCGAGCTTTGTGAATGGGGTGGAGTTGTCTGTCGACGGCGGCTTCTCGGCCATCTGAAATCGGCGGATCTCGGTGAGTGCATGATCGCCAAGGCACTCACTGATCCGTATGGAGACCGATCCGACTCAAATCCTCACGCAATGGCCTTTACTTTCTTGCCTGATTTGACCACCTGCCATCCGTCACGCTTGTTCACCGAGACAGCAGAACGCAATTTTAATTCGTATCAGATTCAGGAGCGGCAAGGGGCCCGTTGGGAGAAAACAATGAAGGTTCTTGTAATAGGCGCAACCGGTAGGCAGGGAGGCGCCGTGTATCAGCATCTGCAGAAGAAAGGATTCAAGCTGCGCGTGCTGGTGCGGGATCCGAATAGCAACAAAGCACGTCAACTGATGGGGTACGGGGAGGAAGTGTTTCAGGGAAGCCTCGATGATCCCGACAGCTTGACGCGCGCGATGGATGGTGTGTACGGCGTATTCTCCGTGCAGCCCTACACGGCCAATGAGATCCAGCAGGGAGCGGCGGTCATCGAGGCGGCGAAGCGGCAGGGCATTAGCCATTTCGTTTACAGTTCGGTTGGTTCGGCCGACGAAGATACAGGCATTCCTCACTTCGAAACCAAACTCAAAGTGGAAGAGCATCTGCGATCGAGCGGCTTACAGTATACGATTCTGCGGCCTGTTTTCTTCATGGAGAACTGGCAGAGGGCGTTCGGCGAGTCGATCCGGAACGGGCAGCTCCAGCAGCCGTTAAGCCCGACGACACACTTGCAGATGGTAGCAGTGGGTGACATCGGCGCGTTTGCAGCGCTTGCGTTTGAGCATCCGGCAAATGGAAGAACAGGACATTTTCGCTGGCCGGCGAAGAATTATCGATGCAGCAGATTGCCGACGCATTCAGCCGTGCGACCGGGCGAGATGTGCAGTACGTTCAGGTTTCCTGGGACCAGTTCGAGAAGAACATGGGTCGGGAGCTGACGGTGATGTACCGCTGGTTCGAAGAAAAAGGCTTTCACTTCAACATTGACGAGGTGAAGCGCGAATATCCGGCGACCCACACTTTCGATCGATGGCTGGAGACGTGCTGGAAGACGACAGCCGTTGCGGCGCGTTAGGCCGTCTGCATTTCGGCCATGGTGTTTCTGGTGTTACGGAACAGGGTGAACAACGGACAGTTAAAGGAGAAATCGATGGGTGCACTTGAAGGCAAGGTAGCTGTAATCACTGGAGGGAATAGCGGCATCGGGCTCGCTACAGCCAGACGGTTTGTGAAGGAGGGTGCCTACGTTTTTATTACCGGCCGTCGTCAAGAGGAACTGGATAAGGCAGTCTCATTGATCGGAAGGAATGTCACGGCAGTTCAAGGGGACGTCTCGAAACTCGACGACCTCGATCGTCTCTACGATGTCGTGCGAAAAGCGAAGGGACATATCGATATCGTCTTCGCAAATGCCGGCGTTGTTGATCCTGTTTCGCTTACGAGCTCGACTCCGGAATCCTATGACAAGCATTTCAACCTGAATGCACGCGGCGTCTATTTCACTGTGCAGAAGGCACTCCCACTGATTGCCGACAGAGCGTCAATCATTCTTTCTGGATCGGCCGCATGGCAGATGGGCATTCCGGGTTACGGCGCCTATTCGGCCACAAAAGCGGCGCTGGTTTCCTTCGTCCGTAGCTGGACCGCGGAGTTGGCCGGCCGTGGCATTCGGGCAAACGTGATCAGTCCTGGGCCCACCGAGACGCCCATGATCCATGTCGGCTCTAAAGGGTCTCCAGAGGGCACAAGCGAATACTTCCGGAAGATGATTCCAATGGGACGGCTTGGAATAGCAGATGAAGTTGCGTCGGCAGCGGTGTTTCTCGCTTCCGAAGAAAGCAGTTTCATCACAGGCATCGACTTGCCAGTGGATGGCGGCACCGCTTCCAAATAAGCCGGCAACGCCAAAGGCGCGGAAAGAATAATCAACTGCCAGCAATTTTCAGCATCCGCTGAGAGCCCGGAGAATCTCAATGAGGTACGCCATTATTGGTTCCGGCAAGATTGGCACTGCGCTCGCACGCGTCTTTGCGCGGAAGAAGATAGAAGTTCGCAATCGCAAACTCTCGTGGACCTGCAACGCTTGCATCTTTGACGAGACGAACTCGGTCCCAGCGTCGTTCCACAATCCATTGAAGACGCCTGCAGGGCTGAAATCATTTTTCTCGCTGTTCCATTTCCCGCCCACAAGGATGTCGCGAAGCAATTTAAGCAGTGGAAGGGCAAGATCATCGTCGATACAACCAACACGTTTCATGTTGCTCCGGAAGAACTGGGAGGCGTTCTCTCCTCTGAACTCGTGTCGCGGGCATTTGCAGGAGCACACCTCGTAAAGGGATTTAATCATCTGCCCGCTGCGCAGCTTGGAACGAATCCCTCCCCGAATGGGCAGCAACAGGCCGTGTTCTTATCGAGCAATAACGCCGATGCCAGCGCAACCGTTGCGGCCGTAGCCACTCAGCTTGGCTTCGCCCCAGTCGAACTCGGAAGGATCGACGAAGGCGGCGTACCCCTTCATGTTGTCGGCGGGCAGCCTGGCGGGCTTTTGTTTCAGAACCTGGAGAAGCTTGGCTGATTGCATCCGCCATTTGAAGAACATGCACTTCTCAGAGCGCACGCTCTCCGCAAGTCCATCGGCGATAGGCAAACCAATGGGATAGCAGAACGAGCCGGCGCGAACGGCGTACACAGAGGAGAAATTTAATGCCGACATCTCTTGAAAACCAGCGCTTCGCACAACGGAGCGCAACTGTGTTTCATCCCATCAGCACGGCCGACAAGACCGCGATGGCTGGTTTGCGTGCCATCGTCGAACCCAACAAAGGAAACTTGCAGGGAACTGCAGCGCGTGTGCCATTCGATGCCATCATGGAGCGCGTCGGATGTTCCTGAAGGCGTGACTTTTGAAGCCGGCACTGTGGGCGGTATTCCGGGGTGGTGGTGCAAGCCGGAAGGCGCTCAGTCCGACGCCGTGCTCCTCCACATTCATGGCGGGTGGTTCAACTGGGGCTCGGCGAAAGCATTTCGCAACCTGGTCGGGCACCTCGCGATTCATGCCGGCGCAGTGGCGTTTGCACCTGATTATCGGCTCGCGCCCGAACATCCCTTTCCGGCAGCTCCTGAGGACGTGCGCGCCAGTTACTTCGGCCTGATCGAGCTTGGCTACAGGAAGATCGCCGTCACCGGCGACTCCGCGGGCGGGACCCTGGCTCTCGGGCTCCTTCTCTCGCTGAAGGCGTCTCAGTTAAACAATCAGGTGGTTCCCGTCGCCGGAGTTGCACTGTCCCCAGTGACGGACCTTTCGCTCTCTGGAGCAAGCTGGACGACGCGTGCGGCAGCGGATCCTTACTTTATCCAACTCCAGGCGGCCGAGCTGGTGCGGTCCTATCTGAATGGAGCCGATCCCAGCGATCCTGCTGTCTCGCCGCTCCGCGCAGACTTGACTGGCCTTCCGCCGATTCGCATCCACGTCGGTGACGACGAAGTGCTGCTCGATGACTCGGTCCGTTTTGTCGACCGGGCTCTGGCGGCCGGAGTGGATGCGCAGCTAGATGTCTGGGAAGGCATGGCGCATGGCTTCCCGGGAAGCGTGGGCCTCCTGAACGCCTCGACGCAGGCACTCCGGCAGATTGGCTCATTCCTTTCCGAACGCTTCGCCTGATCGAGAGCGGCGGTCTCCTTTCCAATGGACGGAATCGTAGAAGCGCACCGCAAGATGGAGGAGAACAATGCTGGCGGAAAGATTGTCTTCGTTCTCGATGAAGAATACCTATCCACAGTCGCTTACAAGGAACTTCCACATAGCTTTGGAAGCCGAGCGCGCCTGCCTCTCAATTGCGTCTGAGTTTACGGTCAGTAAACCGTGCAGGGTCTCCTCAAAGATTCCAGCACGCAGCAAGGTTTCATAGGAGGCAGCATCCTGTCCTGCGTTTCTCTTGGTCCAGGCTTTCTTTCGAGCGACACTTCTGAGGTATGCAATAAGGATGCCTGTCCTACCCCGTGCAATGTTCTTCTGATACTGTCTTCCCAACTCCGGGAATCGGTTTGCCTCACACGTAACGACGCGATAAAGCGCGAGTTGCTCCTCAGAGAGCAAATGGCGAAGATATTCCCGACCTGCTTCCATGAGTCCCCGCTGATTCGCCTCACGGAACCACGCAAATCGTTGTGCAAGCACCTCATCGGAAGGGAGTTCTTCGGAAAGCAGGTGATCCGTACAAGCAGCAATCATTACCCTGCTGAAGAGTTCTTCCTTGTCGGCGAAGTGACTGTAGATCGTCTTCACGGAAACGCCTGCGGATTCGGCGATCCCGTCCATCGACGCTCCCGCGAAGCCGTCCCGCAGAAAGTGCTCGCACGCAGCAAGCACAATCGCGCGATCCTTCTCGGCGATCATGGTCGCTTTTGATGTGTGCTTCACCGCCTGCGTCAAGTGTGTCTCTCCCCGCCCTTTTAAAATACGAGAATTTCGTTGAATCTACAACCATCGTTTCCGCATCTAGGAAAACGTGCGTTGTAGTATCGGCCCGGAGTGGCGTCGCCACGGCCGGAACAAAGCAGGAGAAGAGATGAAGATCGGAATCATAGGGGCGGGCAACATCGGATCGGCACTTGCCGGTCACTTTCGGAAACTGCGGCACAGCGTACTGATCGCAAACTCCGTGGTCCGGAAATACTTTCTCAAGTCGCTCAAACGACGGGCGCTGTTGCTGTTGCCATTCGAGAGACAGCGAAAGGGGTGGATCTGCTCGTCATCGCAATTCCCATGAAGAGCGTGCCGTCGCTTCCGAAAGATTTGCTTTCCGAACTACCTGCGTCATCGCCAATCATCGACACCGGAAATTACTATCCGCTCCGCGATGGTGTGATTCCTGAGATTGCAAGAGGAGCGATCGAGAGTGAGTGGACCTCTCGCGTGCTGGGCCGTCCGGTCATCAAGGCGTTTAACAACATTGTGGCCGACAGTCTGCTCCACAAAGCTCTTCCGAAGGGTGCGGAGGGTCGGATCGCGCTTCCGGTCTCAGGGGACGACCTGAAGTCGAAGCAGTTCGTGATGACTCTTTTGGACCCGATGGGTTTCGACGCTATCGACGCAGGCCCGCTTTCTGAATCCTGGCGCTACCAGCCTGGAACACCAGCATACTGCCCTGATCCGACCATCTATCAGCTTCCCATGCTGTTGCAACGAGCCAAACGATATAAGGCGCCGCCAAATCGAGATCAGGCGGCGAAGATCATGGCGAAACTGCCTCCCAATTTTTCACCTCAGGAACTCGTGCGGGTCGCGCGGCTTTCTGCAGGCCTGGATACTTTCAAGCCGAGAAGCTGGATTGCGGCACTGCGGTTAGGCTTCGCAGCTCTGCGGGCTGCATAGTGCCCCATCTCCTGCATGGCGGTCTGGTCGAGTCGCTCTGCCTTTCTTTTTACTGAGAACCTTGCTGCAAGACAAATGAAATGTCGAATACGCTCTCTCAACCGGAGGATGAATCATGCTGAAACTGAAGAATATCGTGTTCTGCGCTCTTGCCCTTTTACCCGTGGCGATCATTGCTCAGGCGCCCGCGCCTTCCACAGCCCAGACCGAGGTGGTCAACGATCACCGGGCAGACCAAGCTGCGATCGAACAGGTCATGAAGCAGTATCATGCCGCGATCCTCGCTCACGATGGAACCGCGCTCTCCGGCTTGTTCTTGCCCGATGCTAATCTCTGGCTGAACGTTCTGACGGACTCCGCATTCGCTCGCGCGCAGGCAAAGTCGACAACGGCCCAAAAAGTCCGCGTCAGCAGCTATCGTGACTTCGCGAAGTTGGTCTCTTCGACACCCAAAAGTTTCGACCCGGAACACAGTAACGTCGTGATCCACACGGATGGCACTATCGCAGCTGTTTACTTCGATTTTGTTTTCAATGTTGACGGGAAGGCCAACAATCGCGGCAGCGAAACCTGGCAGCTCGTCAAAGCGGCTGATGGCTGGCGGATTGCCTCCATCATCTACTCGTCAGAGCCGCCTGTGCAGCAATAGAGACTGGCGACAAGACCCGATGCCCGATGTGTTCCAGATTGATGACCGCG
Source organism: Bryobacterales bacterium (assembly GCA_963722585.1). Classification (GTDB taxonomy): domain Bacteria; phylum Acidobacteriota; class Terriglobia; order Bryobacterales; family Bryobacteraceae; genus KBS-96. The sequence goes on from CAVRNU010000032.1 coordinate 54,705, forward strand.
GAGCCGTGGATGTGGCAATGCCTGACTTATGGCCGGACGATCCCCCTTCTGATCCACTGATGAATTCGCTCCAGATAAGCCGCGTGCTACGTCTTTGCAGTGCGGACATCGCGGAGAGGGTGTGCATGGCCTGGCGAGCCCTGCGCACTGCGTTATTCGGCTGGGCGAGAACCGGCAATGCGAATGTCTACCAGTCTTCTGGCGCTTTGCTGCCAATCACCCCCGGAGCCCACATAAGAGACGCCGATCACCGCCCGAAGCAGATCGGAGGCGTCAATATCTCTTCGCACATCGCCGCTCTTTTTCGCGCGCTTCACCAACTCTTCGATTGCTCCCTGGACCAGGCTGCGAGAACCCTCATAGAGCCTGGAAGGGCCTCCGGCGACGCTGTTGAGAGCGGGCGCAATGATGTGCTTTGCCGCGATGTAATCGACGAACAGCAGCAACCAGGCGCGCAGGGACTCGATCGGAGACATCGCGGCGATGAACCCGCGCGCTGCCGCGGCCAACTTTTCCACCTCACTCCGATAGACCGCTTCGATCAGCGCATCCCGTGTAGGGAAATGGCGATACAAGGTACCGGCTCCGACACCCGCCTGCTTCGCGATGTCGTCCAGACTGGTAGCCGCGCCATGGCGCGTAAAAGCCCCCTTCGCCACTTCGAGAATTCGCTCGCGGTTGCGCAGAGCATCCGTTCGCGGCTTTCGCTTGGCAGGTTGGGTATGTTTCTTCTTCATTTCCAAAATTTTCTGCAACCGGAGACTATCTCCGATTATCTACTCAATCGGAGACTGTCTACGTTTTAATCGGGACGGCCGCCTTTCGTCAATTCGGGCTGTAAAGAGGTAAAGGAGATTCCTATGCGCGTTTTCGTGACAGGTGCAACAGGATTCATCGGCTCCAGGATTGTCCCGGAACTGGTCGGCGCAGGTCACCGGGTGCTCGGTCTTGCTCGCAGCGATGCGGGCGCCCAGTCTCTGGCCGCAGCCGGCGCTGATGTCCATCGCGGCGATCTGGAAGACCTGGAAAGCCTCCGCAGCGGTGCCGCTGCAGCCGACGCCGTTATTCACACAGCTTTTCAGCGCTTTCAGCATTTCCGGGACGATTGGACGAGATTCGCGGAAAACTGCGAGTTGGACAAGCGCGCTATCGAAGCCATCGGAGCCGTGCTCGAGGGCTCTAACCGCCCATTCATCGTCAGCTCAGGAGTCGGGGTCGCTCAGGGCCGTGCCGCCACCGAGGATGATCCACCGATTCCGCCTTCCGCCACGTATCCTCGCGCATCAGAGGCGACAGCCGTTGCGCTCATGGAGCGCGGACTGCACGCCTCGGTGATGCGCCTCCCGCAGGTTCACGACACGGTGAAACAAGGACTCGTCACCCCGCTGATCGCTATAGCGCGTGCCAAGGGTGTCTCAGCATACGTCGGCGATGGACTCAATCGCTGGCCCGCCGCGCATGTGGTCGACGCTGCCCGTCTCTACAGACTTGCTCTCGAAAAAGGCACAGCGGGAGCCCGGTACCACGCGGTCGCCGAAGAGGGGGTGCCGTTGAAAGACATTGCCACCGTCATCGGCCACGGGCTGAACGTGCCGGTCATTTCTATCTCGCCGGAGCAGGCCCAGGAGCATTTTGGCTTTCTCGGATCCTTCGCGGGATGGGACGCTCAAACGTCCAGTGCGCAGACCCGAGCAAAGCTAGGCTGGAACCCGACTGGTCCCGACCTTCTCACCGATCTCGGAAATATGCGTTATACGCAGGCCTGAACAAAGGCGCAAGGACACTGCGCACAAGCCAAACCCAACTCAGCCAATTTGAGAGGAATCAATATGAAGAAGACATGGTTTATCACAGGCGCTTCTCGCGGTTTCGGCCGCATCTGGGCCGAGGCCGCGCTCCAGCGCGGAGATACGGTCACGGCCACCGCGCGAAGGCTGGAAGACATCGTGGACCTTAAAGAGCGCTTCGGAGATGCTGTCCTGCCAATGGCCCTCGACGTGACCAATTCGGAGCAGGTGTCCCAGGTCATTCAGCAGGCGTTCAAGCATTTCGGCAGGCTGGATGTTCTTGTGAACAATGCCGGCACGAGCCTGTTCGCGGCCACAGAGGAGGCGAGCGACGAACAGATCCGCGACTTGTTCGACGCGAACTACGTCGGGATGGTTCGGGTGTTGCGATCGGCTCTGCCTCTGCTGCGGAAACAAGGGAGCGGACACATCCTCGGCGTTTCGAGCGGTCTTGGGATTACGGCGCTGCCGCTCATCGGCTTCTACTGTGCCACGAAATGGGCAGTGGAAGCTCTGCACGAATCACTGGCGCAGGAGGTGAGACCCTTCGGCATCAAGGTGACGCTGGTTGAGCCTGGAGCTTACGCAACCGATTTCGGTAAATCCGCAGAGATCGCGGATGCTCTGGAGCCATACGCGGAGTTTCGGAAGCAGTTTCTGACGCGTCTGGCCGGAATGGAACGGGGCGACCCGGAGGCGACCTCAGAAGCCGTCCTGAAGCTTGTGGACGCGGACGATCCACCGCTGCGACTCGGACTGGGCAACTCGATTCTGCCGAGAGCACGGGCCGCGTATGCAGAGCGACTGGCCGAATGGGAAGCGTGGGAGGAAGTGTCGAATGCGGCCATGGGCGAACCGAAGAAATCGGCGACAGAGTGGATCGAGCAGCTGGCTCACGGAACTCCAGATCGGGCATGATGCTGCGGATGAGTCCGTTTTCGGAGCAGGCGAGACGAAATGATCAGAGCTCGTCAGCGATGCAAACTGGCGGGATAACTAACGCTGAGTGTATAGCAAGCGTCGTAGGAGGTTCTATGGCAGACACTAAGACCCTTATTGAGCAAGCGTACTCCGCATTCAACAAGCGGGACATCGACGGTGCATTGGCACTGATGACAGAGGACGTGAGCTGGCCCAAGGCATCGGAGGGCGGCAGGGTTGTCGGAAAGGAAGAGATCCGCGCCTATTGGACTCGACAATGGGGCGAGTTCGATCCCCATGTCGAACCGCTGGCAATCGCCGAGGGGGAGGGAAGCAAGGTCCGCGTCACGGTACACCAACTCGTCAGAAGCCTTCAAGGCGATGTTCTATCGGACAGCGAAGTTCTCCACGTATTCACCGTGCACACCGGTCTTATCACATCCATGGACCTTGGGGATGAATCCGATCGAACTGCTGGTCCGTCTGCCGCATTCGCACATCGATCCTAACCGGCTATTCGCGGTGGAGTTTGAGAATGGGAACCAGCCTCGAGTCTGCGGATCTGTTGCGAAAGAGGCGGTTGCGACAAATGCAGCCGTTTTGCCGCGCGACCGAAGTGCAGTTCCTCGGCCACTGCAACGAAATATCGAAGGTGCCGAAGCTCCAAATCAGCATTCATACAAAAATTTCCTAATCAAGTAGAACAGGATATTGGAAATCATGAACGAAAGCAGGCCCTCAATCTCACAGAGAATGCCTATGCCTACTACTCATCCCGGGGCGTCGGTCGATTCCCCCAAAGCGATCTCGACTCCGCCAGCGGTTGAGATTCGCTCGCTTGCGCCCGGCGATGACGCCACCGCGTTCCGGACGCTGAATGAGGAGTGGATTACGCAATATTTCACCCTTGAAGCCAAAGACCGGGAGACCTTGAACGATCCGGTCCACTCAATTCTTCTGAAGGGCGGTCATATCTTCATGGCCTACGCCGCCGCTGAAGCCGTAGGATGCGTCGCGCTGATCCCAATGCGGAATGGAATCTACGAGCTTTCCAAGATGGCGGTTTCTCCGCATCTGCGCGGCAGAGGCATCGGTCGCCGTTTGCTTCAGCACGCCATTGCGCAGGCCAGAGGCCTCGACGCCAAGTCTCTGTTTCTTGGCAGTAATACGCGCCTTAAGAATGCTGTTCACTTATACGAATCGGTTGGCTTTCGCCACGTGAAACCTGAGAGCCTTCCGCCAATGCCTTATAGCCGTGCCGATGTCTTCATGGAGATGCATCTGGGGTGCGATGCGTAATGGCGGCCATTGCCGCCGGGAGTCTGTCACTACACTTGAGCCTGCGACAACGCCTGTCGCGCATTACGCAGAGGTCGACGAGCAATAACAGGCCGAGGGACACATCCAGCCGAAATGGCGATCAATTCGAGTTCCGGAGGCCGGGTCGGCAAACAAGAAGTTCCGCGGTCATGCCCTCTCGCCAGATGTGCAGAATTCGATTGCGTCCGACGCCAGTTCATCTGCATGACCCAAATCGCGAACTGGGTAATCGGGAACGGAGATGCCCCAAATTGCACAGCGGGTCAACGGGAGCGATCTTTGCTCAATCCGAAGCTGGGCAATCGGGAACGGAAATGCTTCAAATCGCAGACCGGGTAATTGGGGAGGTTGTTTTACCGTGAATTGGGCCAACTGCAGTCGTCGAAACGTGCGTTGGCGATTTACCATTCGTTGAGGTCCAGTGTGTCCATTCGCCCGCTAAGAGGCAGGAAGCTGGTTTAGCATCAATCGCGCTTGATCCACCGCTCCATTCAGGTTCCACGCGATGGCAACAACACGCTGAAGATATTTTCTGGCCAGCGATGGGTCACGATCCTCATACCATCTCCCTAGCTCCAGCAGGGCCAGAACAGTCGTCCAGTGACGCACCGGAGGCTGAATCCCTGCGATGGCTTCAAAGAGAGGTATGGCCTTTTCCGAATACCCTGACTGTTCATAGAAAATTCCCAGGTTAAACAGTACGGGTGGTAGATGCGGGTGTTGGCGAACTAAAGCCGTACCTATGGTCACCGTGGTAGGATCAAACCTCGGATCGCGCAACCTCATTAAAAGGTAAAGTGTGGTCACATCCGACTGCTGCTGGTTCACGCCCGTCGCAAACGCAGCCCTCATGAAGGAAACGGCCTGGTCATGCTGATCCAGGTAGAGACTAGCTAACGCCCGGTCAATATCATTGTCGTACTCAAGCTGATGTTGCGCTGCGGTTTCCGCAGTTGCAGTGCCCAAAACAACGTCCTTGATAAAATCCAGAGCCACCAAGGAATGCACAGCGTGCCCGTCAAGTAAGCGAAATGCATCGCTCATTGCGTTTGAATTGACTAGCACAATCAGCGTCAACTTGCGCTCAGGAACCCGAAGAAACAGACTGGCATAACTATCCTCTTGTCCAAAATGCCAGACAAATCGCTGCCCCAGGTAGGTCTGCACAAACCAGCCCAGTCCATACGGCAGATACTCTCCCCGCGTGGATCGCGTAGGTGTGAACATAGCGGTCTTGCTTGCAAACGACACCAACTTATCGCCATCGAGTGCGACGGCATACTTAACCAAGTCGTCGACCGTGGAGACAACTCCTGTCGCTGCCGAGAGTCCGGGCTTTTCCCACTCGCCGGCTCGCGTGCCACTCGAAGAGTTTTCATCCCAGTCGTAGGGTCGGGCCAACGCCCGCTGCAACGGTGCGTAACCTAGAGCATCGAGCCCTGGGATAGTATGGCTCATACCGAGGGGCTGCAGAATACGTTCTGAGAGAACGCTGGCATAGGGCTTACCGGTGATCTTTTCAATCACTCGACTAAGCACGGCATAGCGTGCGCCGTTGTAGAGAAACTCCTCACCTGGAACTCCGTCGCTCGTGTGAGACATCACCTCGCGAATTGTGATGTTTGCAGCCAGACCGCTGTCCGGAAGGTACTTCACTACCGCATCATCCAACCGTAGCTGACCTGCCTCACGCAGTTGCATCAAAATTGCCGCTGACATGGTCTTGCTCAGAGACGCGATAGGGAACTCCGTAGAAGCGGTGACGGGAAGTTTGTTTTCCACGTCGGCAAGGCCAAAATCTCTTCGCCAGACGATTCGGCCATCTTCAACGATGGCCGCAGCCATACCCGGAATGCGGAGCAGGTTGCGAACCCCATCTAAATCTCTGCTAAATATCTGAAAGCCATTCGATGGTTGTAGCTTTTGGGGTCCTTGGCTCCAGGCAACAGCAGAAAGCGAAGACACAAATATCAGCAACAGCCGGGACAAACGACGACCGCTCCTGACCGTCACGCTGATGAGAGGTTGTTCTCGTTTCATCGAAGACCTCAAAATCTTCTATGGCAATAATAATCGCGCCATCGGCTTCCCATCTGCGTAGCTCGCACGACGCTGAAATCCTATTGCGATTATCGGTCCTGACTCACAGGCAAACCGGAGGTAATTCTCAAGTGTCGCATACAGACCAATGCGCTCATTGAGGACGTTTTAGGCACCGACAACAGGATAGGTCCTGCTAAACGCCCTTGCATCCCCCAATGAATCCTTAGCACAGCGACCCAAAACTGTGCCTCGCGAAGGCGAAGGCCCCGACTTAGCCGGGCGAGTTTTGCGTAAAACATCTCCTGGAACTTCAGGACGTTCTCTATTCACAAATCCCCTCGCGCACCTTCCCCGTACTTTTTCTAATCTGGCCCGCTGTCGGATTTTCCCCGTTTTAACGCTCGTTGATTATGAGAGGACATTTTTCGATTCATTTGGAGCGATTGGATGCATTTACATACGGGTCTGGAAGCGATAGAGCGCAGTAGTTCTGCCATTTTGGAACCTGCCCAGGTTGCAAAATGGTTTGGAGTCTCTCCTGGCTGGGTGCGTGATCACGCCACACGCAAGCAACCGCGCCTGAAGGCGGCGCGTGTCGGCAAACTACTTCGGTTCCGTTGGGAGGATGTCGAGGAGTTTATCCAGCGATGGTGCCAGTAAACCGCTCTCCAACGAAAACCGGAGCCTACATCGGGCGTACACGCTGGCAGAAAGGCTGGATCGAAGCAACCGGCAAGAAGGTCAAGAAGTGGAAAGGCCACTATTACGTCTATGTTCGGCACTTGGACGGGAAAGAAGAGAGATCACATCGAGCCGTTGTTCTCGGCCTCCGTTCTGAGATGCGGAAGACGGATGCCGAAAAGAAGCTGAAGGAAATCATCGACCGCAACAACAGAACAGATCAACCTGGTCGGCTGACCCCCGATTGCACACTGCGATGGTTCTGGGATAACCGATACAGGCCGCTGAAAGAGCCGCTCTGGAAGATTTCTTCCCGGCCAAAAACTGTTCGGTTCTTTGGCAATTATGTCTTGCCCGCTTTTGGCCATGTGCCGCTGGACAAGCTTAACCCGCTTCGATATTCAGATGCATCTCAACCAACTCGCTCAGAGGTACTCGTTCAGCGTGGTTTCCAAGCTTCGGATCTACATGAAAGCCATGCTTGACGAGGCAGTCGAGCAGGAATTCATCGGCAGAAATCCGGCGCGGAAGCTGGCGATCCCTGATGCCAGAAAGCCGCGCAAGACCGTTTTAAGCGAAGAAGAAATAACCGAGCTCATGCGCGATTTGCGAGGACGCGATCGTCTGATCATCCGCATGTTTCTGGTTCTAGGGCTACGTCCTGGCGAATTGTTCGCATTACGTCGAGATGATCGGGTCGAGCCGAGCCAGATTCGAATCGACGAAAGCGTCTCAGAGGAGTTACGCGGTGCCGAGCGAGTCGTAGTGCCAAAGACCGAGGCCAGCGCCGCTTATGTCTGGTTACCACAGTCGGTCAAGATCGAATTCGATTCCTGGCTGGAGAAGATGGACGATCAGCGCCCCGAAGCATTCATTTTCTCTTCTAAGAAGGGCACCCCGCTCAACATGAACACTTTCTACGGCGCGTAATCAAGCCGGCAGCGAAAAAGGCCCGGACAGCACTCATCAAGCAGGGCGTCGAGCTGCCGGAGAAATTTCTAATCGGGGTCAATCATCAGGTGTTCCGGCGGACCTGCGGAACGCTGATGCAGAAACACGGATCAGTTAAAGATATTCAAGCTCACCTACGCCACTCGACACCCGCAACGACGATGCGCGAGTACGTTCAAGAAATTCCCGCAAGCGTGCGTGAGGCCGTCGAAGGGCTTGACAAGAAACTGGCCAAAGTCCAAGGACGAACAACTGCTCAAAGGGTTTTGAACACTTTTGAACACAAATCTGAGGAGACAACCAAATGAAGGCTTGTAAGATTTTGAGTTTATGGAGCCACCCGCCGGGATCGAACCGGCGACCTGCTGATTACGAATCAGCCGCTCTACCAACTGAGCTAGGGTGGCCCGACGTCTTCACTGTAACATTCAGCCGCCGCGTGCCGCCGCCGGATCAGTCGGATTCGACGGCGTTAGAGCTTTTTTCAGCGTTATACTCGGACTATGACTTCCGGCAATCGGCGCTCTCACCTTACGGCACTTCTCTTAACAATATTCGGGGCGCTGCTGAGGCTCGCTCCCCATCCTCCCAATTTTGCGCCGATTGGAGCTACCGGTTTGTTTAGCGGTGCGCGCCTTCAAGGCTGGCTCGCGTATCTGGTGCCGCTTGTTGCCATGATCGTGACGGACCCGATCCGCAGTGCGATGGAGGGCCACTATCCGAGCTACTCGAGCGGCACGATCATTGTCTACGCAAGCCTTCTCGTCTACGTCTATCTGGGCCGAAAAGTGATGCGCCATTCGCAGAACCCGGCTCGAATCGGCTTGGCCTGCCTTCTTGGCAGCATTCAATTTTTTCTCATCACCAATTTCTTTGTCTGGCTGGGAGCCGAGGGCGGATATCCACATACGTTCGCTGGGCTGGTCGCCTGCTATACGGCTGCAATTCCATTCTTTGAACGCACGGTCCTTAGCGATCTGTTCTATACCGCCGTGCTAACCACTGCTTACCTTTTCGTAACGCGCCGTGTCGCCTCGAGCGAACAGCAGATGCAAAACCTCGCAGCACGTTAATTTCTTACAGGCCGAGCCGCCGCGATCGCGCTTCCGCGCGATTACCTGAGTGTTCAGGCAACGATATTATGGTGGCTTGAGTGCGACTTCCACTACTTCGGTCTCGCCCGACCGGTTTCGCAACATCCGAAACTGGACTCTCATCCTCGCCACCAACCTGATTTCGCTGCTCTGCATGTACCTCGTACTTTCGGGGGCCCACATACATCTGATCTGGGGCGACATCCGCGACATGAGCTGGCAGTGGGTTGCCGTTGCCGCTATCTCCGATGTGCTCGTCTACGTGTTGCAAGGCTGGCGATGGCTGCTGATCCTGAAACCCGTGGAGCCCGTCTCGCTCTGGACGAGCGCGCGCGCCATTTACATCGGCCTGTTTGCCAACGAAGTGCTGCCGCTCAGAGCCGGCGAATTGATCCGATGCTTTCTTGTTACGCGCTGGTCCTCCGTTCCGCTCTCGGTGACTTTTGCCTCCGCCCTTATCGAGCGCATCTTCGACGGCGTCTGGCTCATGGCCTGCTTCTTCTTCACTCTGAGCGTCGCCGAATTGCCTCATGTGCTCGAGCGCGCAGGCTATCTGCTCGGAATCATCGTCGTAGTGGCCAGCGTCATTATCGGTTTCGGCATGTACGCGCGCAAGCAGTCCCTCAGCCTCTTCTTTGGCTTCACGTTTCCCAAATGGTTTAACACTCTCGTGGAAGATCTGCATCTCATCGGCCACTCGCGCTACCTCTATTTCGCGTTCTTCGTCAGCGGCGCTTTCATGCTGGCTCAGATCCTCCCCATTTACGCGGTCATCCAGGCCTATGGACTCGATCTCGACTCGACGCTCATCAGTGCGCTCACCATGATGGTGCTCCTCCGCTTGAGCGCTGTCGTCCCGCAGGCTCCGGGCAACCTCGGCCTGTTTCAAGAAGTTTCCTTTCGCACTCTCATCGTGTTTGGCGTTTACGGAGCCGTCGCCAAACGCTTCTCGCTCATACTCTGGGCCGTCGTTACCATCCCTCTCATCATCGTGGGCTTCCTGATGCTTTCACTCAGCGGCGCAAGCATGGCTCACCTTCACCAGGAAGCGAAGACGGCCGCCCAAGGGCACCGCGAAAAGCTCTGACCGCCACGTAGTTTATGAAAACCACCGGGTGAAGGCGTAAAGCCCCGCAATCAGTAGGATCAAGTAAAGAATCACCCCGGAGTACAATCTCGGCCACGTTTTCAGCAACGGCGGGGGCTCGTCCTGATCCATTTTGCGATCTCGTGCGCCTTGCTCCGCCGCCATCGCGCCGTTCAATGTCCCGCGGACGCCGGCGCGGCCGATTGGGTTGACGGGGTTTCACTTCCCAGAGTCTTTGAAGCGCTGAGAAAATTCGCGAAGATGCGATAGGCCCCTGGTACGCCCGCAGGCAGCTCGCGGAACCATGAGAATGCCGTAAAGATGTAGACGCCTTTTCCGAAGCGGCTCACCAGCGTTCCACCATACAACGGAGATTCGCCCGGATCATGAGTCTCGAAAGGAGTCATATAGTGAGGGTCCCACTTCGAGGCAAAATACAACCCTCGCTCCTGAACCCAGCCGCCAAAATCCGATTCCGTGATCTTATTCGGCTCGTTCAACACCGGATTCTTGTTATTCAGCGATACGGGTGCGTCTTCGAGCGTCACGCGCGCGTGCCCAATTTGGAATGGATACGGCCCAACGTGCTCCAGAATTTTCGCGCTGTCCCGCTCAATGCGGTTGTATTGGACAACCAGCGTGCCTCCTTTCGACACGTAGTCAAGAAGCCGTTGCTCATTGGCCACCAGGTCAGGCCGTTCAGTATAAGCGCGAATCCCCGTGACGATCGCGTCATACCGGTCCAAATCGCCTCGCGCAAGATCGTTTGGACCCAGCAGCGTAACCTCGCAGCCTAGCTGCCGCAGCGCCTCCGGGACGTCATCGCCCGAACCCATGACATAACCAACTCGCTTAGCTAATGTTGACGCGTCGGTGCGCACCAGCTTGGCATCGGCTCTCGGGAATAGCGTCTGAACCGGAATATGCGGATAGGAGATTCGACGCACTCCCACATCAATCCGCTTGCCGTTGGTTTCAATCACGGCTTTCAGTTCTCCCGACTCGGCGCTCGCCGAAGGAGACAGCGTGAAGTTAACGAGCTGCTGTTCACCAGCCCCACTCAAAGAAAACGGTTGCGATGCTGGAGACACCAGCCATCCTCGCGGAGCCTCGATATTCACCGCGCCCTTCGATCCAGGTTCATGAGCCGTCACTTCCACCTGAACGCTCTTCGACTCGAGCTTAGGAAAAACTAGTGTCGGTTGGACGAGCCGCAGCGAGATGGGAGGAATATAGGCGACCGGCGTGACGGATTCGCCTGACAACCTGTCCATGTAACGGTAAACGATCGGCCGCTCGATCGTCACCTGCGTATCCCCAATTTGCATTCTGGCCGTCAGCGTCAACGGCGCCGGGTTTTCCGGTAAGCCTGTGAGCCTCATGTCCCGAATGACGTAGCGGTCGTGGACTGGCGGATCCAACAACCAATATGGTTGCGTGTATGTGTTTCCCGCGTCAATCGTCTCCTGTTCTTCGACGTTGAACGGTACATTCTCTTGAAGATCCGTGCGCCGCGCGCCGCGAAACTCGTGGCCATTTGCGGAAAGAGATTGAAGCGTCACAGGAAGCGACGTCCTCCGGATCGCCGTTACGCGAAGCGTGGCGGCATGGTCTGAAACAACATCCTGAACATTCGCCGTAAAGTCGAGCCACAAACCCGCGCACTTTGCGATCGTCTCATCCATATCTTTTGTCCGGTCCTGCGCGTCCGGCTCGTCAATCTTGGACGCGAGGTCCCGCGCCCGGCGGAGCAGTGGCACGATCTCCCACGGGCGATCCGGGTCCCATTTGCTTTCCGCCTCCCGCAGTACTTTGTCCACAGGCGCGCCGCCTTTGTAGCGATTCCAGCTAATATCGATCCCGTCAAACAGGCCGGTTTTTGCCATCGGCCCTTGCACGGTCACCAAAGTCGTCTTGTCGGTCCCGCGTATCCTGGGCGTGCCGTCGCTCTGGCTGCTGTTGTAACTGCGGCTGATGCCGGCCATTTCGCCGTACGAATACCCCAACAGCGCGTCATACTCGCCCAGATCGATGACCAGCTTCTGCGGCAGCGCGTCGATCTGCTTCTGCATCTCGGCCGTGAAGCCGCGCCGGTTCATCATCAGCCGCTTCGCCCTCCATGGCTGGACGTACTTGAGCTGTTCCGGATACTTCGATGGATCGCCTGCTACCGCGAACGCCTCCCGGCCAAGAATCGCCGAAGCCTGATGCTGTCCGTGACCGTCCTGCGGGGTGCCCGTGAACTGAAGAATTACGATATCGGGCCTGAATTTGCGAATGATCCAGACAATATCACCAAGAACAGCATCGTGGCCCCACTTATCCAGCGATTCCTTCGCGCTCTTCGAGAATCCAAAGTCAATCGCGCGGCTGAAGAACTGCTGCGCGCCGTCCACCCGCCTCGAGTCCAGCAGTTCCTCAGTCCGGATTACACCCAGTTCGGGACCGGTCTCGGGCCCAATCACATTTTGCCCGCCTTCGCCCCGCGTTAGCGAGAGGTACGCAGTACGCACGCTTAGCCCTCGCGCCAGGTAAGAAATCAGCGCCGTATTTTCGTCGTCAGGGTGTGCCGCAATCATCAGCACGCTGCCCGTCACGCACAACCGGTTCAGCGCCAGCTTGACCGAGATCGCGTCCGAGTGCGTTGCGTTCGGTTCGGAGGCACGCACCAGGCAGGTAAACAAAGGGAGAAGAGCGAGCGTTCGAAACCAGTTACGCATTAAAAATCAGTGTAGAAGATGCGTCTCGGCCGCCGTTCGATGCGTCTCGCGCGATCGGGAAAGGACCCCCATAGCGATCGGCTACACTAATGAATCGTGGCAAACGAGAACGCACGCCCGCCGGTCAACGTACTCATCGTTGATGACGAAGAATCGCAGCGTAATCCGCTTGCCGCCATGATTGCTGCCTGGGGCTTTGTGGTTGAAAAAGCGGGCGATGGCCAGGAAGCTCTCGAGAAACTCGCCTCCTTCCCTGCCAACGTCATCATCACCGATTTAATGATGCCGCGCATGGACGGCTTCGAGCTGATGAAACGCCTCGGCGCCGACGGCAACATGCCCCCCGCCATTGTCCTCACCGCTTTCGGCAACATAGAAACGGCGATCCAGACCATCCACGACCTGGGAGCGTTTTGGTTCCTCGAAAAACCCATCCAGCCCAACGCACTCCGCATCCTGCTCGAGCGCGCTTCCGCTCAAAGCGCGTTGGCCGAGGAAGCGGAGCGGCTTCAGCGCCAGCTTAGCTATCAGGGCGTGCTGGTCGACATGGTCGGCACGTCACCGCAAATGCAGCAGGTGTTCTCGCTCATCCGGCAGGTCGCTCCAAGTAATGCTTCACTTCTGGTGTCGGGCGAAAGCGGTACAGGAAAAGAACTTGTGGCGCGTGCTGTCCATCATCTAAGCGGCCGGCGCACCGGACCGTTCGTCGCCATCAACTGTGCAGCCCTCCCTGAGGCATTGATGGAAAGCGAGCTGTTCGGCCACGAAAAAGGAGCTTTTACAGGCGCGCTTGAGCGGCGCGCCGGCTGCTTCGAGCTCGCCCAGCACGGCACCCTCCTACTCGACGAGCTGGCCGAAATGCCAGTTAACACCCAGGCTAAGCTGCTCCGCGTGCTCGAGGATTCGCGCGTCCGCCGCCTTGGCGGAAAGACAGAGATCTCGGTCGATGTCCGTGTCATCGCCTCTACCAACCGTGTAGTCGAAGAGGTTTTGAAAAGCAACGAGCTGCGCGAAGACCTGTACTACCGTTTGAACGTCTTTGAAATTCAACTGCCTCCTCTTCGCCAGCGGATCAGCGATCTGGCCCTCCTCTGCGAAGCGCTCATCACCCAGTTGAATAGAAAACATCAGGTGAACGTATCTCATGTGACAGCGGAGGTCATGGAAGCCTTCAAAAAGCATCCCTGGCCCGGTAATATTCGCGAGCTTCGCAACGTCCTTGAACGCGCGGTCATCGTGGCGGGCGAGGGCGCCATTCAGATGGCCCACCTTCCCTACGACTTCGGCGTTTCCACAGGAGCCCGGACCGCCGCGCAAATGATCGAGCCTGAAAATGTACGGCTTCCGGTGGGAACCACAGTGGCTCAGGGCGAAAAGGCGCTCATTCAGCTGACGCTTCAGCACACTCACAACAACAAGACACGGGCCGCCGAGATTTTGGGCATCAGCCTGAAAACGCTCTTCAACAAACTGAAAGAATACGGAGCCGAAGCCGAAGCTTCCTAACCCCTCGGTGGAGCGGACCTCCAGGTCTGCTATGCCGTCATTCATGACGGCATTCTTTGGACGATCTTTCCTTGCAGCGGAAACGAATACGCGATAGCCTGTTATCGGGTATCGATAGCACAGCATGAAGCCGAACGACCTCGTCCAGGGCACGCTAAACATGCTGATTCTGAGAATCCTCGCCCTCGAACCCATGCACGGATGGGCTTTATCGCAGCGGCTGAAGCAGATGTCGAAAGACGTGTTGCAGGTTGGTCCCGGCTCGTTGTATCCCGCGCTGCACAAGCTCGAACAGGAAGGCTGGATCACTGCAGAATGGTTAATCAGCGACACTAGGCGGCGCGTCAAATTTTATTCGCTGACCAAAGAAGGCCGCAAACAGCTAAATGAACAAACAGCAGACTGGAAGCGTTTGTCTGGCGCCATATCGGCAATCGTGCTTCCCGCCGGGAGTTAGCGGCTTATGCGAGGAATGAGAAAGTTGCGTTTGCGATTCCGGTCGCTATTTGATCGCTCCCGCGTTGAAGATGATCTCGAAGATGAGTTGCAAGACCATCTGGAGCGCGAAATCGAGCGGGCGACCGCAGCGGGATCATCGGCCGAAGAAGCAAGAAGGCTCGCGATGCGCAGTCTCGAGGGCACGCAACGATTAAAGGAAGCGTGCCGCGATGCCCGCGCCGTTCGATGGATCGAAGATTGCCTGAACGACCTGCGCTTTGCCTTGCGAAGCATGCGCAGAGCGCCGGCGTTTGCGGTGACGGTGATTGCGGCTTTAGCTCTCTGCATCGGCGCGAACACCGCCATTTTCTCTGTAGTCGATACGGTGCTGTTTCGCCCATTGCCATTTCCGCATCAGGATCGGCTGGTATCAGTAACGGAAGGCCTTGCCAGCTTTGGATTTCCCGTCGTGCCGTTTTCGCCCCCTGATTATCTGTTCGTCGCGGCCAATAATCGGTCCTTTGAAGCAACAGGGACGTATCGGACGCAATCGTATGAGATCTCGGGAGCTGGCCAGCCCCGGCGTGCGAACGGGGCGCGAGTGACGGCCTCGCTGTTTGGCGTTCTCGGAATCCAACCCGCAATGGGCCGGGCATTTACGCAGGAAGAAGATGAAGATTCTAAGCGCGTTGTGGTCTTAAATTATGGCTTCGCACAGAGTGCATTTGGCGCGCCGGAACACGCGCTAGGCCGTACGATTTTTCTCGATCGAAAGCCATATATCGTGATCGGGATCATGCCGCGAGCGTTCTCTTTTCCCATTTTCGGACCGGGAGAAAATGACCATCCGGCTAAGCTGTTTGTACCTGTTTCCTGGAGTAGTGATGATCGGAAACAAGAGGTGCACGATTTCGATTACAGTATGACCGCCCGCTTACGGCCCAATGTGACCATTCAACAGGCAAACGCGAACGTGCGAGCACTGCTCAAACGAGTTGCCGAAACCTATCCGCCGGAAATAGAGCGTTACATCCGGCAGAGTATGCCAACCTTCTCATTGGAATCGCAAACCATTCCATTTCACGAAGAATTTACGGGGAATATGCAACGCCCGTTGCTTTTGTTGCTGGCAGCCGTCGGTATCGTTCTTCTCATCGGGTGCGCCGATGTGGCGAATCTGATGTTCAGCCGCATGGTGGGGCGTCAGCGAGAGTTTGCGCTAAGAGCGGCGCTGGGCGCTGGAAACTGGCGCCTAGCAAGACAGACGATTACGGAAGGACTTGTTCTTTCGGCGCTCGGCGGCGCGGCGGGATTCTGTCTGGCTTTTTGGACACTGCCGCTTCTGCTTCGTCTCGCTCCGGATAATCTCCCGCGCTTGAACGAAATCGGGCTTAACTGGCGCGTGGCGGCATTCGTAGCCGCGATCGCTTTGGCCACGCCGATGTTGTTCTGCCTTGCGCCGTTGCTTACGATCGTGCGCTCGGCCATCGCCGAACAGCTTCGCGGCGGAGGACGCACGAGCACGCAAGGCCGGTATCAGCGCCTGGTGATGTCGGGAACGGTGATCGTGCAATTCAGTCTCGCCTTTGTGCTGCTGACGACCGCCGGATTGTTCGTGCGCAGCTTCATTAAGGCCAGTGAAGCGAATCCGGGGTTTCGACCCGAACACCTGCTCACCGAGCGCATATCTCTGCCCAAAACCATGTATGATAAACCCCCGAAGGTGACTGCTTTCTATGACCGGCTGCTCGAAAAGTTGAGCGCTCTTCCCGGCGTTCAACAAACAGGCGCCGTGTCGGATCTACCAATGGTTTCTACTTCCAACCAAGTCATTTCGGCCGAGGGGCACGCTACGACCGAGAGAGTAGAAACGATTTTCTGCGTAGGGAACGCACTGCGCACTCTCGGCATACTACCTGTTCGTGGCAGGCTGTTGCAGCCTGGCGACGAGCTCAGAAAACCACCTGTCGCCGTGATCTCTGAAACGCTGGCCAAGCGAATCTGGCCGCAAGAAGATCCGATCGGAAGGCACGTCAAATTCGGGGCTCCGATGAACGACGACCCGTGGATGACCGTCGTCGGTATTGTCAAAGACGTAAAGGACCGGCGCACCAGCACTTCTCCGCGAGCCATGATCTTTACGAGGCTGGAGGACTGGGTCACCGACATGAACGTGCTCGTCCGCACCTCTGGGGACCCGCTCGCGCTCGCAAGCGCAATCCGGCACCAGGTGAACCAACTCGATCCCAGTCTTCCAATCGAAAAAGTCGAGACGCTCGATCAAGTCCTCGACGAATCGTTATCTCCTGAGCGCTTCCGAACCTTGCTGCTGGCTTCTTTTGCTGCCGCCGCGCTGTTGTTGGCCATGCTCGGTATCGGCGGCCTGCTCGCTTACAACACCGCGCAGCGCACGCAGGAATTCGGCGTTCGCATCGCGCTCGGGGCAGAGCGCCGCGATCTGTTGCTGTTGGTTTTTAGACAGAGTCTGCGACTATCCGGAACAGGCATCGCAATCGGGCTGATTGCATCCATTTTCGCAACCCGCTCCCTGGCAGCTTTGCTTTACGATACAAGCCGCTATGACGCTACAACCTTCATCAGCGTTCCATTGATCCTGGCTCTCGTCGCCCTGGTAGCGAGCGCTGTGCCAGCGTGGCGGGCGATTCATACCGACCCAATTGCAGCCCTAAAGGCCGAGTAGACAGGCGATCTCTCCATCGCGAGCCGGAATGCCGACTCCGAGCCGCGCACGTCAGTAAGCGGTTCTCCTTTCGCCTCCCTTCCACCGCGAACCCTTATGTTACGCTGAGGGTTCCTGCATGACCTCGAGTGTTGCGCTCAAGAGGACCCCGCTTTTCCCCGTACACACAGCCAGCAACGCCAGAATGGTGGATTTCGGCGGCTGGGAGATGCCAGTACAGTACTCGGGAATCCTCGACGAGCATCACGCTGTCCGGAACGCCGTCGGCGTGTTTGATGTCAGCCACATGGGTGAAATCGAAATCATGGGGCCGGAAGCGCAGCGCCTGGTCAATTACGTTTCTACGAACGACGCCGCGCGACTGAAGACGGGCCAAATTCAGTATGCCGGACTCCTCTACGAACACGGCGGTTTCGTCGATGACATTCTGGTTCACAAGATTACCGACCAACATTTTTTTCTCTGCGTCAACGCGTCAAACCAGGAGAAAGATTTCGAACACATCAAAACAAATAACCACTTCGACGCCGACGTGAAATTTTCAAGCGACGACTACGCGCAGATCGCGGTGCAAGGTCCTCAAGCGCTTCCAACCGTTCAGAAGCTGACAGCGGCCGATCTTTCCGCGATCAAATACTACTGGTTCATCGATACCGAAATTGAAGGCGTCCCAGCCCGCATCGCCCGCACCGGTTATACAGGCGAAGACGGCTTCGAAATCTACATCGATCCGGAAAAAGCGGCCTGGCTCTGGAGCCGGTTGCTCGAGGCAGGGTCGGAATTCGCCGTCAAGCCATGCGGACTTGGGGCGCGGAACACCTTGCGCCTCGAAGCGAAAATGGCCCTCTACGGTCACGAAATCACTGCTTCGATCAATCCGTTCGAAGCGGATCTCGGTTGGATAGTAAAGATGGAGAAAGGCGAATTTATTGGCCGCTCGGCCTTATGCCGGCAGCGCGATCAGGGAATTAGTCGCAAACTGGTGGGTTTCGAAATGTCGGGCCGAGGCATCGCGCGCGACGGCTACGAAGTCTTCCTCGAGGGGAGCCTCGCAGGCTGGGTGACAAGCGGTGGTCCGGCGCCCACGCTGAACAAGAACATCGGCCTCTGTTATCTGCCTGCGGCCCAGGCCGCTCCCGGAATCGGAATAGAGGTTTCGATTCGCAATCAACCCGTTCCGGCGGTCACCGCAGTGACGCCGTTCTATAAGCGAGCGAGCGCAAAGGGCGCGGGTCAGCCCGTTTTGCGCGAGGTCAAGCAAAGCACATGAGCTATCCAGCAACGTTTAAGTACACCAAGGAGCACGAATGGGTGCTTCTCGATGGAACCACGGGCACGATTGGAATTACCGACCATGCGCAGCACGAGCTGGGCGACATCGTTTATGTCGATCTTCCTAAAACTGGAACTCAGGTTGAACGCGGAAAATCGTTCGGCTCTGTCGAGTCCGTAAAGGCTGTGTCCGATATCTACTCGCCTGTGACTGGAGTCGTGGCGGAAGTGAATGAGATGCTTTCTACTACTCCTGAAAAACTCAACGAAGACCCGCATGGCGCTGCCTGGCTGATCAAAGTGACCGTCGCTTCGCCGCGCGAGGTAAACGAGCTGATGTCGGCGGCAGATTATCAAAAATATATAGGGGAATAGCGCACTGCGATATCTACCTAAGTCCGATTCAGAGCGCCAGGAGATGCTCTCGGCCCTCGGTCTCAATAATGTAGACGATCTTGTCTCGCACCTTCCGCGCGAGATCGGTTTCGACGGACGGTTCTCGATCGAGAACGGAAAGAGCGAGTACGAGATCGTCGATTACTTCAAGGCACGGGCCGCCGAGACGGCTGCCGGGTACGCGAGCTTTCTCGGTGCCGGCGTTTACAACCATTACCGTCCCGTTCTCTGCGACGTCGTGGTCTCGCGGGGCGAATTTCTCACTTCTTATACGCCCTACCAAGCTGAAATTTCTCAGGGAACGCTCGCCTCGATCTTCGAATTTCAGACCATGGTTTGCCAACTCACGGGCATGGACGTGGCCAACGCATCGATGTACGACGGATCGTCGGCCGTGCCGGAAGCGGCGATGATGGCCGCACGGATTACGCGCCGCGACCGCATGCTCGTCTCGCGAGCCGTTCACCCCGAATACCGCGAAGTGCTTGCTACCTATCTTAAGCACGCCGGGCTGCCCGTGGAAGAGTTCAGCTACAACAAGCGTGGTCTAGTCGACATCGACAGCCTCCGAAACAAACTCGATGAAAGTGTCGCCGCCGTCATCGTGCAAACGCCTAATTTCTTCGGGCTCTTAGAACAGATCGGCGAGCTCGCGCAGCTTGCTCACTCGAAAGGCGCGCTACTGATTGTTGCTTTTACTGAAGCCATTGCCCTAGGCTTGATCTCACCGCCCGAACAAGCCGATATCGTTGTCGGCGAATTGCAGAGCTTTGCGATTACGCCGAGTTATGGCGGTCCGTACGCCGGAATCATTGCCGCTAAAGAAAGGTTTATTCGCCAGCTTCCGGGAAGATTGGTCGGCGAGACGCTAGACGCCGAGGGCCGCCGCGCTTTTTGCCTCACCCTGGCCACTCGCGAGCAGCACATCCGGCGAGAAAAAGCCACCTCGAATATCTGTACCAATCAGGCGCTGATTGCGCTGATGGCCACCGTCTTCATGGCTGTTTACGGCAAGGAAGGTATGCGCGAACTGGCTGTGCAAAACCTGTCCAAAGCGCACTATCTCGCATCGAAACTGCCGCTGCGCTTCGATGGGCCGTTCTTCAACGAGTTCGTCGCCGCCGCGAACAGTAAAACAGTTCAGGCCATTCAAAATGAGCTGCTGGAACAGAAAATCGTCGCAGGCTTGCCGCTCGGACGCTTTTATCCCGAGTTATCCGATTGCGTCCTGCTGTGCGCCACTGAGGTGAACAAGCGCGCCGATATGGACCGCATTGCAGCGGCATGGCATGGTAAGTAGTTTGGGTAAGAACAACGATTCAATGATCAAGAAAGTTTCGCCTCATATCGTTCAAAACGAGCCTTTGTTGTTTGAACGAAGCTCGCCCGGCAAGCGCGGCTATAAACTGCCCGAGCTTGACGTTCCCGCCTCCGACCCCGATCTGGTACTCGGCGCGGAACACGTCCGCGACGAAATTGAGGACTTTCCGGAAGTGAGCGAAGTCGAGGCCATCCGCCACTTCACCCGTCTTTCCACCTGGAATTACGCGATTGATCTTGGGCTTTATCCTCTCGGCTCCTGCACCATGAAATACAATCCGCGTGTAAACGAGCTGGTTGCGCGGACCGAAGGTTTGGCGTGGGCGCATCCCTATCAGCCCGAACAGCTTTCGCAAGGCTGCATGGCAATTTTCGCGGCTCTAGAGCAGGCGCTGCTTGAAATCACTGGCATGGATGCAATCACTCTGCAGCCCGCCGCAGGAGCGCACGGCGAATTTACAGGTATCTTAATGATTCGCGCGTTGCAGGAACAACGCGGCAATCCGCGAAAAAGAATTCTCGTCCCTGATTCGGCGCACGGCACCAATCCCGCAACGGCAAGTATGGTGGGCTATGCGGTAGAAAATATCGAATCCAACGATCGCGGCATGGTGGATATGGACCGCCTGGCGAAACACGTCACCGAGGACGTGGCGGGGCTGATGATCACTAATCCCAATACGGTTGGCGTGTTCGAACAGAATATCCAAAAAATTACGGCCATGCTCCACGAAAAGGGCGCGCTTGTCTACATGGACGGCGCGAACATGAACGCTTTGGTAGGCGTTGCGCGACCCGGAGATTTCGGCGTCGATCTCATGCACCTGAATTTGCATAAGACATTCTCGACGCCGCATGGCGGAGGTGGCCCTGGCTCGGGCCCGGTTGCTGTGAAGAAGGTTTTGGAGCCGTTCCTCCCGGGGCCGCGCCTAAAGAAGATCGGCGATCGCTGGACTTGGAACTACGATCTGCCGCAATCCATCGGGCGCGTTCGCGCCTTTTACGGCAATTTCGGCGTGCTGATCCGGGCGCTGGCGTACATCATGGCGCATGGCGGCGATGGTCTGCGCCGCGCCACCCTAGACGCCTTGCTCAACGCAAATTATATTCGCAACAAGCTCGAAGCACACTACGACATCCCGTACAAGTCGCCGACCATGCATGAGTGCGTCTTCAGCGATGAACGCCAGGCAAAGAAAGGCGTCCGCACCGGAGACATCGCCAAGCGCCTCATCGATTATGGTTTCCACCCGTACACGGTCAGTTTCCCGCTCATCGTGCGCGGCGCGTTGATGATCGAGCCCACCGAAACCGAAAGTAAGCAGGAGCTCGATCTCTTCATTGACGCCATGATCTCGATCGCCCGCGAGATCGAAGACGACCCGCAACTCGTATTGACCGCCCCGCATTCCACGCGCACGCGTCGAGTGGACGAAGTCACCGCCGCCCGTCGGCCGATCGTCCGCTGGAAACCGAAGGAACTATCGAGCCAGGCGGCAGACTAACTACAGAACCGCGACCGCGAGGGAGCGGCAAGCAACCTTGAAACGGAGCCGGAAGCGTGATCGACCGGTCCCTCTACCGTACGTCTTCAACCATCGCTTACGGTCCCGAGCCACGAGCCTTCGATAACGAGAGCCTCCCCGCGCGTGGTGCGGCCAGCTCCGCGGAGCGAAGAAGAGATGAAAGCTGGTCGAGACTCGGTCGCGATGACGGATTAACATTCAGGCATGCAAGGATGACGCTTCTGAATGGGTCTGGAGAAGGATGTCCGATATCCATGCCGGCATCTTGCCTCTCCGCTTGCGGATCGCCTGTGTACTTGTTTCCCTTTTTGACGAGGCTTCGTAGTGTTTGGCCGAGCGACCAGACGTCCCAGGCAGACGAGATAATTCCCTCCACCGCTTCGGGCGGAGTCGTGTCCACGCGGGCCGCGAGCGAAAGGGTCCCATAGCCTTCGTCGTTGCCGCTCAGTCGCAGTTCACTAAAATCGCCGAGCTTCCAATCGGTTCCAACTTTAACTACCGTCTGAGGCGACAGCATGCAATAGACCAGGTTCTTTGAATGCAGATACCGCAGTCCGGAAATGATCTGGCTAGTGAATTCGAGGGCTTCTTCCTCGTTAAGGGATTGAACAGCCGGCGCCTCGCCTCGCTCAGTTACCGCGTAACTGAATGTAAATTCGCCGTGCGACAGCGGGCCAGCTTCAAAGCTGCGAACAATATGGGGATGCTCGAAGAAAGTAGCTTCAAGTAGTCTGTTCAGTCGCTGTTCTGGGTTATTCCCGTCCTCTAAAAATAGCCGGACAAGCACTTCGCGCTCATTCTCGAGCGAATGTAAGTAGTCTCCCAGAAAGATTGCATGGCCCCGCTCTGAAGACAAAAGTTTACGCAGCCGGAGATTCCGCTCAGCATAATCGCCTTCAATTTGCTCCCAGATTAACTCGGTCATGCCTCTACGAGTAGCTCGTTCACAGGTCAAACTTATCGTTGGTGGTTAGAGTTTGAACCCGGATCGGAGCCATCCTTGCGTAGGGAGATGACCTGCGGACCGCGTTGCAATGTCCGCTTCTTTGAGATTCGAATTTCCTCGCGCAGAATAAGTTGTTTCTCTACCTTCAGCACTTCCTCCATTACCGGAATGATCGTCACGCCATTTTCGATTCGAACTTCCGCGGGTGCGTGAAGAACGCGATTGACGACGACTCTCTGAACATCGACCTCCTCTTTTGCCAGCGAGGCGTCAATTCTCGCTTCATCCTCGAGCGCGCCGTCCAGAGCTCCGGCGGCCGCCGCGGAATTCAACTCACCGCCGGAAACGTTATTTGCCTGCTGTCCGGGAGCGTTCAGTTCTTTCTCCTCGAGATAGAAGGTTCCATCTTGTTGCGGACGAAGGATTGCCGACGGCACCGTGACTTCCGCTCCGTCGTTGAACTTTACGGTATTGAACTCTCGCTTGTCCAGAAAGCGGGAAGTTCTGAGAACCGTTCCTTTTCGTCCATTACTCACTTTTACTTCGAACTCTTGTAAATTTTCCATCACTCACTCTCCTGAAGTCCTAAAACATGGCGATGTTACTCGTCCATTTCGCAATACAGATACCGGCTACGGAGCAGTCGCGACCGAGTCGGGGATATTGTCGCTGCCTTGACCGAATACCGCCAATCGAAACGATACATGCCGCTCACTCGGACGGTATATGACGCTGCCGGTTCGTAACAGATCCCCATCTAGTAAGACCTCTCGGCCCGGCTCATTTCCTTCCCGGATTATTAACTCGCCTCCTTTGGCCTCGCTGAGCGCGGGCGCTTTACGATCCCAGCTCAGCCGCAGATTTTCGCCTTGCCACTCCGCTCTCAACGCCAGGCCGGGCTGGCTTGAACCGCTCGAAGCGGTGTCGTGGCCGGCCGAAGCCGAAAATTGGGAGTTTTTCGGCCCTCTTGATCCTGTTAGGATCATATATCCCAGTAGACAAGCTGCAAGAGCCTGAACTGCCCATAAAGATGCGACGCGAAATGACCGCCACTGAAATGTGGGGGAGATCTCTTCCACCTTCCTCGTTTCCGGAATGGAAGTATCGGCCCGCGCCAGTTCTTTGGGAACGTGTTCCGCTTCGTGGTTCGAGGGCCCAATTTCCCGCGGAGCGTCCGCCTCGCGGCACAACTCGCATAAGCCATTGCTTTGATCTTCCAGGAAGAGCCTCGCTCTCCTGGATCCGCTTACTCCTCGGTTCATCAGCAGGACCACATGAGGCGCGTCTCCGAAGCAAGCGCGAGTGAGCCTGATGTCTTCTTCCTCGGGTTCGACTCTCTCTCCGATCTGGCTGCGATAGAAGCCGACGGCGCGGCGTTCGCTTTCCGGCGCGCTAAAAGCGGCCATCATGCGTTTGAATTCCAGGCTCCCAGGCCCCGTGAGCGCGTACGCATGGTCAAGCTTCTGCATCAGCAGCACGGGTTCGCAATCGCTGATCTCTATAATTCGCCCCGCATTGCCCAGCAGAAGACCGGCAACTTCCGCCGCGCCCGTAGGATTCGACGTCAGCGCCCACTCAGCTTCATCGTCGAGCTTCCGGGCGACGTCCAGGAAAAGATTGACGCCCAGTGGAGCGGCCACATCCTTTCCGCTGGGAGCTCCTGACGTCCTCCCCGGCTTAATGTGTTTCATGGAATCGGCTTTCTCCGTCGAACGGTATCCCGTCAACACGGCTGTTTATGGTACTCGGTAGGCTGCTTTAGTGTACATTCGAGAAATCGAGATCTAAGACCGTCTCGCTCGCCACTGGTTTGCCGCCCAGGCGGCCGGGTGAGAACCGCCACTGCATCACGGTATCCCGCGCAACAGCCGCGAGGTATTTGTTCACTCCCGATGGCGCCGAAACCGGACTGCATGCCGTTACCCTTCCGTTCGCATCGATGTCAACTCGAACCTTGATACGAAGGTCGTCAACGGCAAGCCGCTGCACGCTATACGGAAGTATCGGCGGTACTCGCCGCACCACGGCCGGCGCCACGAATTCGAGTCTCGGCTGAGATGCGAGCTTCGGCTGAGCTGTATTTGATGGACCCGGAGGAGGTGGCGCAACCGGCATTTGCTGAATACCTAGCTGGCCGGCGGTTGATGACGCAAGCGGCGAGACCTGTTGCGGAATTCCCGGAGCGGCTGAGGGATTTAAGACAGGATCGCGGACGCCGCCCGTGGGAGCGACTTCTACCTGTTTGGCCAATCCGGTCTGATCAATCGACCGTTGTGACCCGAAGTTTAGAGACGCCCGCGACGCCTCTCTGCTGTCTGGTTGAGGCGAAAGTTTCGATCCCCCCGGTCCTCCATCGCGACCTCCTAATAATACGAGCAGCGACTCTTGTTTGGGTTCTCCAGCGGCTTCCACCATCAAACGAAAAGTGATTTCATCGCTTGCCGCTGGATAATCCGTGTAGCCGAGATCTAGCTCTCGACGCTTAAACACCAACTCGCGGCTCATGCTGCCATCCGAAACCGAGAGGATGCCAACCGGGGAGTTCCGGATGACTGTAGCCAATGGGTTCCACCGCAATCGGATGACCGCCCCGGGCTTCGATTCGCGTATATCGGCCTGCAGAGGGAACGCAGCCGTATCCGGCAGGTCCTTATTTCCTCTCGCTGATTGCTCCGATGCCGGAGCCGTCAGCCCGGGATTGTAGAGGTTCCAGATCCGAAATTCAGTGGCTGCCCCTACCACGGCAATACCTACTAGGAACCATAACGCCTGGGGCCACAATCGCCAGCGCCAGAAAGCGAGTCGCGCGCGCGCCGGCCGGCGAAACTTAACCAAATCCCGCGAACCTTCGCGTTCCTCTAGATAATCTGAGGGAAAGCCGCCGCCACGAGTATCTTCGACATCGCCTCGGCTCACGGGCAACTCAAACATGCTCGAATCTGTGCCGATAGACCCGTTGTTCAGGTGAAAGAATAAGCGAATCTTCGGTGGTCGATCGCCAGCGAGGCACAGTACCATCACGAACTGCCAGGGCTCCGGAAACAATTCGGCGAGGGCTCTCGCCTCGTCCTGCGAGAACGTCGTCTCGCCTTCATCTACAATCCGATAAAAGCCGAGGGGGATAAGTCCAGCCGTGCCGCCGGCCTTGAACAGCGCGCGCCTGAGGCTTGCAACTAAGGGGAGGTCGGGCAGAGAGAGAGGCGAACAAGCGAGAATCTCGACTTTGGTCTCTTCATGCGTGCCCCAAAGTAGACCGTACGTTTTTCCAGCTTCGCTCGCGCCATCAGCGGACTCCCGCGTAGCTTCCCCGCGGATCGCTTCCAAGACAGCAGGATCGTAGGCAATCGAATACCGGAAAAGGCCATTCGGCGACCTCAGCCCGGTCGTAATCGGTTTTGAAAGAGTCCTTTCTGCATTCACGGAGTCGGCCCCGATCTCGGAGATTTGAGAGAGATCTAATAAGCGATCAGACGAGACATCGAAAGGTCTCTTCTGACGCGGAGTAACTGAATGCTAACAAAGCATGTATGTTACGCCCCGTCCGATAAGGAAGAGTGTACGACGATAGCACAGCCAGTTCAAAACCATTATCCGGTCAATCGGACGCCGAGCTGGTACTGAAGGTTTTGGTACGCACCGTGGCAACTTCCCATCCGCTGCCCACCCGATGAACATATGCTCGTGCCGGTGGAGCGGGCCTCCCGGCCCGCCATGCCGCCATTCGTGGCGGCATGTACTTCCCCTTTTAGGATCAATTTTCCGCTAATCCCCGAGGTATTGCTTCAGATCCGGTTTAACCTGCGCCTGCACGTCTGGATCGTTCAAGTTCTCCCGCGTTATCAAGCGGGGCGGCAGGTTGATCTGCTTAGGTACCGGCTGCTTTCGAATCGATTTCACGCACGCCATGACAGACTCGTAACCCATCTTGAATGGATTTTGAATTACAAGCGAATCGATGAGCCCGCTACTCAAGCCTGCCAGCGTCGTAGGGCTCCAGTCGAAACCAACCAGCTTGATCTTCGAGCCGCGCGATTTCAGCGCCTGCATCGCTCCGGTTGTGCCCGACTCGTTCGAGCAGAAGATGCCGTCCACATCGGGGTGGGCCGTCAGCATGTTCTCGGTGACATCAAGCGATGTGGCAACTACCGCTTTTCCAAAGCGTTCATCCAGGATATGGATTCCGGGAAATTTATCGACGATTATCTTTCGAAAGCCGTCCTCGCGAGCCGTTGTCGAGGCCCCGCCCGGAGTGGTCTTGACCATGATGATGTTTCCCTTCCCCCCAAGGATCTGCCCCATGCGTTCGCCGGCAAGCTGGCCCGCGGCGAAATTGTCGGTCGCCACAAAGCTTGTGTACTTGTCAGTCGCTATTGCGGAATCGTAGATGACAACGGGTATGCCATCGTTCGACGCTCTAATCACCGTATTGGCCAGCGCTTCTCGATCGGAAGGCGCAAGAGCAATCGCGTCTACACGACGATTCATCATGGTCTCGAGAATCTGCAGCTCCGAGTTGATATCGGTTTCGTTTGGCGGACCATCCCAAGCAATCTCGACCCCACTCTCGCGCGAGGCCTTCACTGCGCCCGCGTGTACGGTCTGCCAGAAAATATCGGCGTTGCCCTTCGGGATAACCGCGACGATTTTGCGCTGATTGCGGTTGCATGCGGCGATCAGGCAAACGAGCGCGGCGGCGACGGCGGCCATCGCCGGTCGTGCGTAAGTCATAAAGAGAGATTCTATAAGAATCTGCATCCCATACCGGTGGCGCAGACGATCCTTTTGTGTCGTCTGCGTTGTCACCAGATATACTCGTTCGCAAATGGCAACAAGGCGAAAGGCGCTAGTCACATTGACGGCGGGTTCCGCGGCCATGGCGCTTGCCAAGGGCGGTCCGCAGGAATCACCCACACAGCATATGCATGAGGTCGCAGCGGAAGACCACGTTAAAAACGAGGAGCGAACGCCCCAATTCTTTCACGCGCATGACTACGCCACCATCGTCCGGCTCTCCGATCTGATCATTCCTCGAACCGAAACGCCGGGCGCGGCGGATGTGGGTGTACCCTGGCGCATCGACCAGACCGTTCTTCGCAAACCGGAACTACGCCCCCTCTATGCGGATGGTCTGGCTTACCTGAACAAGAGCGCGCAAGAGCGAGGCAAGCCCGATTTCCTCAGCCTCGCCGGGGACGATCAAGTTGCGGTCCTAAAGAAAATCAGCGATCAATCCGAAACCCGCGAAGGCGACTTTTTCGAATCCCTCAAATCCCTCACCATCGAGTGGTATTACAACTCCCAAGCCGGCTTGGCGCAAGAACTTGGGTTCAAAGGCGATACCTACCGCACGCAATTTATCGGCTGCACGCATCCCGAGCATTGGCCGCTTCAAAAAGGATAAATCGGCCATGCAGATCAAAACGCCCGATCCGGTTTACGACGTCGTCATCATCGGCAGCGGCGCGGCTGGCGGAATGGCGGCGTGGAATTTGACGCAACAGGGCGTCAATGTGCTCGTGCTCGATGCCGGCGAAAAGTTCAGACGGTCCACTTTCTGGTCGCATGTCAAGCCTTGGCAATGGACGGACCGACTGGATAAGGGCCAGCACCCGCCCCAATTTTTTCTCACCGACGAAGAGCAGCCGTACGAGACGCCGCCGGAGCGCCCGTTTCGCTTGTACCGCGTTTGGGGTCGAGGAGGGAAAACGAACGTCTGGGGCCGCGTGGCCTTGCGTTATTCCGATGTCGATTTCGAAGGGCCCTTGCGCGACGGTTGGGGAATACCATGGCCGATTCGCTACCTGGACATTGAGCCGTATTACGACAGGATCGATCAACTGATCGGCGTGTGCGGCGGCCCGGACGATCAGGATTCGTTGCCCGGCAGCAAATACATGCTTCCCGCGCCGGCGCCCCGCTGCGGCGAGCGGCTTCTCGAAAAGGCAGCTCAGCAACTGGGCGTTTCGATTGTCTCAGGCCGGCGCGCGGTTCTAACGAAGCCTCACAACGGCCACCCGCAATGCCACTATTGCGGCGCATGCGGCCGCGGATGCGACGTTGGCGCGTTTTTCAACTCGTCCGATTTTCTTCTCGAGCCCGCGTTCTCTACCGGGCGCTTGCAAGTAATCGACAATGCCGTGGTCGCGCGTGTTCTGGTTGACGATCGCGGATTGGCGAATGGCGTTCAGTTCTTCGACCGGAAAACGCGCGAGGAGCGCCGCGTCAACGCTCGTGTCGTCATCGTTGCGGCTTCGTGCGTCGATTCGACGCGTATTCTGCTGAACTCGAAATCGCATGCACACCCGAACGGTATCGGCAATTCTTCCGACGTGATTGGGCGCTACTTGTGCGAGCAGACCCGCTTTCACGTGTACGCCTTCATGCCCGAACTGTTGGGCGGACCGGTTTATGACGATAGCGGCATCGGCGGCGAGCACATATACATGCCCCGTTTCAATCATCGCGACGGACGTCCGCGCAGCTATCTGCGCGGCTACGGAATGCAATTCTGGGGATGCGGCGCCCAGGATGCCGTTCCGTGGGCAAAAACCCTGCCGGGTTTTGGCGCGAGTCTGAAGCACGATATTCGCCGCCACTATCCGGCCCTCGTCGCCTTACATCCATACGGCGAAACCCTCGGCCGGAAAGAGAATCGGATTGTCGTCGACGAATCGCGCACCGATTCGTTCGGCGTGCCGCTGTTCCGCATCGACTACAAAATCGGCGAGAACGAGCGTCTGATGGCCGACGAGATGTACACAACGTGCGAGGAGATTCTTTCCGCAGCCAAAGCCGAACTCCTGCCTTACCAGCGCGGGCACGTCGATACGCCGGGCGAAGCTATCCACGAACATGGGACCTGCCGCATGGGCGACGACCCGAAGCAATCCGCGCTGAATCAGTTCTGTCAGATGCATGAGGTGAAGAATGTCTTCGTGGTGGATGGTTCGGCGTTCACCACCGCCAGCGAAAAAAATCCAACTCTGACGATTCTCGCCCTGGCCTGGCGCTCGACCGACTATCTGGCGGGAGAGATGAAGCGAGGAAATCTTTAGCTGATAGCTGACCGCTGAAAGCTGACAGCTAATATCGACAGGCCAAGGCGCCGGTGGCTTCACAGCAATCGTTACACTGGTTTCATGAGCAAGCAGTACTCGGCCCCGCCGCCGATGTCTATCGACCGGAACAAGACTTACACTGCCACGTTCGAGACGTCGCGCGGGAACATCGTATGCGATCTGTTCGCAAAAGAAGCTCCGAACACTGTCAATAACTTTGTGTTCCTGGCGCGAGAAGGCTTCTACGATAACACTACGTTTCACCGCGTGATTGCGGACTTCATGATTCAGGGCGGCGACCCCACAGGCAGCGGACGAGGCGGCCCCGGCTATCGTTTCGCGGACGAGCTCGCGGGCAATCCAAACAAACACAAAGCCGGCTCGCTCTCGATGGCCAACGCGGGACCGAACACAAACGGCAGCCAGTTCTTTATTACGCACGTAGTTACGAACTGGCTGGATGGAAAGCACACGGTATTCGGCCAGGTGCGATCGGGGAAAGATGTCGTCGATGCGGTGAAGCAGGGCGACACGCTGAAAGCCGTGAAGATCGAGGAGGCATAGGTAATGGTGACTCGGGACCAGGCCTGGTCAATCGTCTGCGAGTTTGTTCAATCCGAGAGTTTGCGCCGCCACATGCTGGCCGTAGAAGCGTGCGTGGCTGCGTATGCGCGTAAGTACGGCGAGGACGCGGACAAATGGGCCGTAACGGCGCTGCTTCACGATTTTGATTGGGAGATCCACCCGAACGCGCCCGATCACCCCATGAAAGGTGAAGCAATCCTGGCCCAGCGCGGAGTGGACGACGAGATCAGGCGAGCGATTCTCTCTCACGCCAACTACAGCGGAGTTCCGCGCGAGTCGCGCCTCGAGAAAACGCTGTTCGGCTGCGACGAACTGGCGGGCTTTCTTATGGCCTGCTCCTACGTCAAGCCCGGAAAAAGCATCTTCGAAGTCGATGTGGCGTCTGTAAAGCGGAAGCTAAAAGACAAAGCCTTTGCCCGAGCCGTGAATCGAGACGACATCACGAACGGTGCGAAAGAAATGGGCGTCGATCTCGACGAGCACATCGCGTTCTGTATCGAGGCGATGCAAGACCGTGCGGAAGAATTGGGCCTCGCCGGAACAGCCGCCGCGACATCAAGCAATTAGTAGTGGCCGGGCCCGCCCGGCCTTGCCTGCTCCATAAATCGATACGCGATCATGTGGCAAATCACCATGTGCGCGTCTTCGATGCGGCCCATGTGTTCAGCCGGCACGTGGATGTTTAGTTGACCCGCGCGGCCCAGTTTGCCGCCGTCCCGGCCGGTTAGAACAATGGTCTTGCATCCCGCTTCGTTCGCATATTCGACCGCTTTGACAACATTCGGCGAATTTCCGGACGCGCTGATGGCCATCACAAGATCGCCCGGCCGCGCATAATTCTTCAACTGCTCAACGAACGCGCACTCGTAGCTGACATCGTTCGAGTAGGCCGTAAGCGTAGGCATCGAATCGCATAGCGAAAGAATCCGGAAGCGCTTCTCGCGCTCATAACTCGCGCCCTTGAGAACATCGCAGACAAAATGCGAAGCAGTCGAACCGCTCCCGCCATTTCCACACACAAACACATGCCGGTCTTCAACCAGCGCCTGCTCGAACCACGCGATCGCGCGATTCACCTCTTCCGTATCGATGCTAGCGATCGTTTCGAGCAGTTCGCTCTTGTATGTGTCGCTGAAGCTCATTTACGTTCCTCCTTCGCTAGCGCCAGTGCGCCGTAGAGCACGCTGTTATCGACCAATTTCGCCGGAATGACCTCGATGCGCGCTCGCGACCAACTGGTGATCTGGCGGCTTAACTCCGCCCGTAAAGGCACGAACAGCCGGTCTCCTGCCTTTGAAATGCCGCCGCCAATCACCACTCGCGCCGGATTCAAAATCATAATAGCGGCTTTCAGGCCGCGCGCCAGGTCCACCACGTAGTTCTCGACGAAACGCGGATCCATGAGCAGCTCTTTTGCGGGATGGCCATAATCCCGCTCGAGCCACAAGCCGCTGCACATCCGCTCGTAGCACCCTGTCGACCCGCAAAGACACCGCGGTCCATACGGTCGAATTGTCAGGTGCCCTAATTCACCCGCGAACGAATCGGCGCCGCGATACACGCGGCCGTGCCAGATAATGCCGCCGCCAATTCCCGTGGAAAGTGTCATGTAGAACAAGGGATCCGCTCCCATGCCCGCGCCATAGTAATACTCGCCTAATGCGCCCACATTAGCGTCGTTATCGACAACCGGCCTCACTCCCGCAATCGTTTCTACTTTGTCTACCAAAGGAAATGCTTGCCAGCCTGGAACGTGCGTGGACAGAGTAATAGTTTGAGTATTGTAGTTAACCGGACCGCCAAACCCAATGCCTGTTCTGTCGGCGACAAAGCCATGTTTAACACGCCACTCAGTAATAATGGCCGCAATCTGCGAGCAGAGCCATTCCGGTCCACCTTCACGATTGGTGAGGCACGATTGACGAAGAGCCATCAATTCATCGTCGAATCCGGCCACGCCGAATTTTGTACCTCCGATGTCGATTGCGAGCGTCTTCATCGTTCTCGCTGCCTGTTCATCCATTTTTAAAAAACGTTTTACTTACTTTTAAACACGATTGTGATTGCAATGCACACGGTGCATCTTTACGATAGAAGAGTAGGTTTCAAGGTATGGGCCTGAGAAATCTCAACCGCGTAGAACTCGCTATGACCGAGTCGTTAACCGAATCTAAAACTGAACGTTCCGAGCAACAACAGCAACCAGAGCCGGTTATGCAAACATTCTGTCCCCATTGCGGCGCTAATCGAAGCGGCCGCCGGTCGAGAATCCGTTGGTTCGACCTGCCCCTGCTTCTCGTGTTTGTTCGCCCCGTCCGCTGCACAGATTGTTATTCGCGCTACTATCGCTTCGTGAATTCCCCGTCTTCAAAGCGTCCTTGACCATCTCCCGCCTTTGGCACATCACGCGATAGCGTGAGAGACGAGACTATAATAAAGGCCGAAGACTCGATGGAAACAGTCACAATAGAATCGATCCCGATAGTTGTCGGACGAGAGGAAGATGGGCGTTGGTGGGCCGACATCGAGTCGATGCCAGGAATTATGGCGTACGGCTCAACTCGCGAAGCTGCGCTTGCCGCCGTACGGGCACTGGCTTTGCGCGCTGCCGCCGATTACATTGACCACGGAGAAGAAGTTCCGGAGCCGTTCGCGAAAGTCTTCTCTGTGGCATGAGCCTCTGGCGGTCCGTCAAGGCAAAGCAACTCTTGGCGGCGTTGCTCCGAATCGGATGGACGGTGGCTTGGCAAAGTGGCTCGCACCGCAGACTTCAAACGGCCAGGGTGGGCAAATTATACTTTTGCGTTTCACAATGGTGACGAGATCGGCCCAAGTCTTCTTGCCCAGATAGCGAAGAAAACGGGGCTACGGCCAGAGGACCTATAGTCTTCGCTCCGCCCACCTGGTCGCCTCCGCCACAAACACAATCGACTTTGCCAAAATGAAGATTCATGCCACAGCTCAAGCATTCCGTCTGCGCTCTCGATTGCCCGGATTGCTGCTCGCTAACCGTCGACGTCGATGAGAATGGCCGCGCCGTGCGTTTGCGCGGCGATTCGAATCATCCCGTCACGCGCGGCTTTCTCTGCGGCAAAGTCGCGCAGTACCTCGAGCGCGTCTATCACCCCGACCGTTTGCTGTTTCCACAGCGCCGCGTAGGAGCGAAGGGCGAAGGCCGCTTCGAACGGATCTCGTGGGATGAGGCGCTGGACGAAATTGCTTTCCGCCTGGCCCAAATCTCGAAAGAGTACGGGCCTGAAGCGATTCTGCCTTATAGTTACGCCGGCACCATGGGCTTGCTGAACGGCTCGGGCATGGACCGGCGCTTCTTCCATCGGCTCGGAGCGTCGCGGCTTGATCGAACCATCTGCTCGGCGGCGGGGACTGCGGCGCTCGCCGCTTCCCAAGGCATTTCGCTCGGCACCGAACCCGAACAGTTCTCGCAAGCCAAGCTAATCATTGCCTGGGGCGCCAATGTTCTCGGCACGAATGTGCATCTCTGGCCTTTCATCGTCGAAGCCAGACGAAACGGTGCGAAGTTTTTCGTCATCGATCCCGTCCAGAACCGCACAGGCCGCGTGTCCGACCGTCATTTCGCGGTGAATCCCGGCTCCGATCTCGCTCTCGCGCTCGGCATGATTCACGTCATCCTTCGCGAGGGCTGGCATGATCGTGAGTACATCGACCGGCACACCAACGGCTTTCACGACCTGTGTAAGCTGGCGCAAGGCTACGACCCGCCGCGGGTTTCAAATCTGACGGGACTCACAAGCGATGAAATTGAACTGCTCGCCACCGAATATGCCCATTCCCGCCCTGCCGCCATTCGCGTGAATTACGGAGTACAGCGAAGCGAGCGAGGCGGATCTGCTATCCGCGCCATAGCAGCTCTACCGGCAATTACCGGCTCGTGGAAGGAACCGGGCGGCGGGTTGCAGCTCAGCACCTCCGGAGCATTCCAGTTCAACAAAGCCGCGCTCGAGCGGCCCGATCTGCAAGGGCAATCTCCGCTTGCGCGGGAAGCCCGCCTGGTAAACATGTCGCAGCTTGGCCGGGTTCTCACCTCTCTGTCCGATCCGCCCGTCAAAGCGCTTGTCGTCTACAACTCGAATCCGGCAGCCATCGCGCCGCGCCAGGCGCTGGTCCTCGAAGGCTTGCGCCGAGCTGACTTGTTTACAGTTGTCCTCGAGCAATTTCAAACCGACACCGCCGATTACGCCGACATACTGCTGCCGGTGACCACGTTCCTCGAGCATACGGATTTGTACCGCGCCTACGGTCACTACTACGTCCAACTTGCCCGCCCGGCGATTGAACCCCGTGCCGAGGCTAAGAGCAACGTTGAAATCTTTAGGCTGCTTTCCGAGCGCATGGGCTTTACCGAAGGCTGCTTCTCCGAGACAGACGACGACATGATCCGGCATGCGCTGGACACTCAGTCGCAATATCTAAAAGGCGTTACGCTTGAACGGCTCGATCGCGAGCACTGGATACGGCTTGAGCTGAATGACTCAAGGCAGCCGTTCCTCCCGTTCGCGAATGGCGGTTTCCGGACGCCGTCGGGCAAATTCGAGTTTGGCGCGGAGGCTCTCGCCTACGAGCCGCCCGTTGAATCGCGCCATGGCGACGAAGCGCTCGTGTTCCGCTATCCTCTGGAATTTATCCCGGCCAAGAACGACGACAGCATGAATTCGACGTTCGGAAATCGACACAGTGTCGACCGGCAGACAGCATTTTGCGAAATGAACGAGGAAGACGCCGACCTCCGGGGAGTTGCGACTGGAGACAGCGTTCGTGTCTTCAACGATCGCGGCGAGTGTTTTTTCGAGGCGCTCGTGACTCAAACCGTCCGCCCGGGAATATTGCGCGGCCGCAGCGTTCGCTGGAATAAGCTTTCACCCGGCGGCCTGGGGGTCAATTCTGTCACGCCCGACCGGCTCACAGACATCGGCGGAGGTCCGACTTTTTTTAGCTGCTTGGTACAAGTAGAGAAATGTCCCCTTCCCGCCTGAAGCTGCTGAGCTTCGTGGTTTTTCTCTCCGCTGTTTTGCTGGTATCGAACGGTTGCCGCCCGCGGGGCCCGCAAAGCGTCATCCGGATGTCCGATCTCCACACGCAGAAACAGCTCATGAGCGGCTTCTACGAGCTCGAAGCAGGCGCCTGGCGCTGGACAGGAAAGACCTTTACCGTCAGTTTAAAAGTGCCGAACGATGCAGCGTCAAAGGGAGCCGTGCTCATCCTGCAAGGCACCATCGTTGCCGATGCGCTCACGAACGGACCTCTCGAGGTCAGTTCTTCCGTCGATGGTACTCCCCTTACTAGCCAATCCTTCTCCAAAGCGGGCGAGCTCATCTACCGAGTCGATGTCCCCCCCGCGGCGCTCCAGCGACCTCTGGTGGTCGTCAAATTCGTCTTGAGCGGCACACATCGCGTACCAGGCGATCTACGCGACCTGGGTGTAATCGCCAGCGTCATCAGCCTCCGTTCGAAGTAAACGTTTCTACCTCGGCTGCGTCACAGTTTAGTCGCAATGTTGGCCGGAAGTGCGGCGAAATTTTTCGAACCTATGAGAAATTCCTTCCGCAGACGCACTATTCCGTAAGCGGTAGGACCGGCAGCAAACCGAGATCGGCGGCCTACTCCATTTCTAGTAGTAACCGGGCCGCAAACCCAAAGCGTCTGAAGGGCTTTGTGGGCCTGCGAATTAGGCAGCAGGGAGAGGATGAATCGAGTATAAAGTTCATGGCCCGAAGAGACGATATGGGGAACAGTTGCCAGGTCGGGACCCGGAATCTCCCTGGTTACCCGGAGCTCGGGCTCTTTTCCGGAGAGTTTTTGGTATTGGCCGCACAATTGCTAAGCAGGTGTGGTATGATCTGGAGATCTCTCAGGCAGTCGCTTCCAGGCTGCAGCGCCAGGAGTGGCAAACCGGTGGGGGTGCACCGGGTGGAAAAGCTCTGCGCCCCGTTTATCCGGCCAGCCAGCAGCGCCTTGATACTGGACGTCCCAGAGATATACAACGCCGCCATTGTGTGTTACCGTTTTTGAACCTTTTCTGATAGCAGCGCGTCTAAACGGAAGGTTTCTAAAGTACGCCTTGGGTTGAGTAGGAACTGTTGAGAGTGAGAGAAGGAGAAAACAAAAAATGACAAAACAAGAACTGAGCAAATTCAAAAAAATCCTCGAAGTAAAGCGGGATGAACTTGAGCAAGTGGTACGTAAGCGCGACGCCATTACGATCGAGAAGAGCGCGGACGCTTTAGACGAAGTTCAACATGCCGCTGAGCGGGAACTGGCTATTCGCAATCTCGACCGCGAATCACATTTATTGCGGAACGTGCGTTCGGCCTTGGCACGCATTGAGGATGGTTCGTTCGGAATCTGCGTCCATTGCGAGGAAGAAATCAGTCCGAAGCGCTTGAACGCCGTACCGTGGACGGCCCTCTGTATCCAATGCCAGGAGCAGGCTGACCGGAACCGCGAAGAAGGCAACAAAGAGATGTTCGAGGAGATGCTCGTCAGCGCCGCCTAATAGCTGGAAATCTCTCCCATCTCATCTGTCTTACTCGGCGCGTGACGATCGAAACCGGTTTCACGCGCCGGTTTTTTATTCCCAGTCGTGGCGCACGCTTCAGCGTGCAGCGGTGAACTTCAGTTCACCGTTCGGCATTTCATTCCGCGCGAACTGCCGCCATCGGATCAATCCGCGTAGCCCGGCGCGCCGGAACATAGCAAGCAACCAGGGCCGCTCCCAACACGGCCAGAATTACAGCAACAGCGGTCATCGGAACCTGCGAACTGATTCCGTAAATCTGGCCGGATAGCCATCGCATCAAACAAAACCAGAGCAATAGCCCTGAAGTAACCCCAAGTGCGACGGGGCGCATTCCCTGTCGGAGGATCGACAGCAAGATACGGGAATTCGACGCGCCGAGCGCTATACGAATGCCAATCTCTTGGGTTTGCCGGCTTACAAAATACGCGACAACTCCGTAGATTCCGCCCACCGTCAAAAATAGGCCGATCGTTCCGAGAAGAATTAGCAACGAAGAGTAGAGTTGCGCGGAATTGGTCGAACTGGCCAGGCGATCCTCCATCGTGGCGGCATCTCCCAACGGCAGGTTTGGATCTACGCGGTGGACCGCCTGCTCAATCGGTCGAAGGAACAGCGCCGGATTCGCTTTGGTGCGCGCAACAACAAACAACGACTGTTCCGTCCAGTGCCATGGGTGAATCGAAACCTGGTCTACCGGTATGTAGATCGTCGGCGGAGCTTCCGCCAGCAGGCCATTGTCCCGAACGTCGCCCACCACTCCCACAACCTGCCATGCGGGTTGTCTCTCCAGCTCTGGAATGCGGATCACTTGCCCCACCGGGACGCCGTTTGGCCACAACCGGCGCGCCAGAGTCTGGTTAATCATCGCCACGTTCGTCGACACTGCTCGATCCAGCGCCGAAAAATCGCGGCCTTGCTCGAGGGGTATGCGAAGGACGGAGAAATAATTCGGGCTGACGTACCGCAGTTCCGCCGCTAGATCTCTTTCGAGAGGCGGCGAAACGGCATCTCGCTTCACCGCCAGACCCATGTTATTCGATGCCAGCGGAACCTTTGACGCGAGCGCGACAGAAAGTACGCCCGGTACGGTCTCGATCTCGTCGGCGATTCGCTTATAGGTGTTCCCTACCTGCTCCGCAGTGCGGTACTGGGCGGGGGGAAGAGCCGTGCGCGCTGCAAGAACGTAGGACGGATCGAATCCCGGCCGCGTGTGTTCGGCAGCGATGGCCGCGCGAATAAACACCCCTGCTGTCAGCAGCAGTACCAGGGAAAGCGCT
This sequence comes from Bryobacterales bacterium, assembly GCA_963722585.1. Classification (GTDB taxonomy): domain Bacteria; phylum Acidobacteriota; class Terriglobia; order Bryobacterales; family Bryobacteraceae; genus KBS-96. The sequence goes on from CAVRNU010000032.1 coordinate 92,890, forward strand.
GCCTGGACGGCAATGAATCCATTTCTCAGTCTGCTCGCGACCGGTCCCGAGGAGGATCTCCCGCCTTGGCGCAGGGCGGATTGAACATCCGATTGTGAGGCTTGCCACGCAGGAAAAATTCCGAACAAAACACTGCTTCCACATGCCAACAACACCGCGAAGGCCAGAGTGATGGGGTCGAGCCGGGCCTCGCCGATGCGCGGCACACCGGCGGGAGCCAGCGCTACAATAGCGCGCACCGCTCCCTGTGCGGCCCCCAAACCCACGATCGCGCTCGCAAGCGCCAGCATCAGGCTTTCCGTCAGAAGCTGCCGGACGATTCGTGCCCTCCCGGCTCCCACGGCTGCGCGGATGGCAAATTCTTTTTGCCGGGCGGCGCCGCGCGCGAGCAATAGGTTCGCGACATCGAAGCACGCAATGGCGAGAACGAATCCGGCGGCTCCGAGCAGTAGGAACAACCGGCGGCCGTAGTCGCCAACGAGATCGGCCGAAAATAGGCCGACGCGAATGCCGCGCCCACGATTCATGTCCGGATAGCGTATCTGAAGCTCGCGGCCGAGGACATTCATTTCGGCTTGCGCTTGCTTCTGGCTCGTCGACGCCCTGAGCTGTCCAACCACCTCGAGCACGCCCCCCGTCCAGGTCATCTCCTGGCCGCTCAACGCCAAGGGCGTCCACAGCTCTTCACCGCCCGGCTTCAAATCGAGCGCCGAGTCCATCACGCCAATTACCGTGTATGGAACCGCGTCTAGATGAATCTGACGGTCAACGATATTCGGATCGCCTCCGAATCGCGCTTTCCATAAACGGTTGCTCACAACAACAACCCGAGCGCCTCCCGGCCGGTCCTCTTCCTTCGTGAAGGTTCTGCCCAGCTTTGGCGCGGCGCCGAACACGTGGAAGAATTCAGCGGAAGCCGACCCTCCCGGTACTTGCACCGGATCTCCCCCGTCCGTGAGTGTAAAGGTTGAAGGTTCAATTGCCGCGAGGTTGCTGAACGAGTGGCTTTCCTTTCGCCACGCATCGAAGTTGCGCGGTGTCACCTCGCCATCCACGCCGTCCCGAGTCGACCATAGAGCGACGATTCGATTTGCATCGGGAAAGGGCAGCGGCTTCAAAACAACCGTATAAACCACGCTAAAAATAGCGGTCGTCAGTCCAATTCCTAGCGCGAGAGTCAGCAGCGCAACCGCCGTCGATAGAGCGCTGCGTTTCAACTGTTTCATGGCGTAGCGAACGTCTTGAATCCAGCCTGCGACGTACACCTTACGCTCGAATTCGCGCGCGTTCTGACTCGCGATCTGTCTGCAAATTTTCCGGACCCCGTTGACGTTTCCGAATTCCTGAACACTGCGCGTGCGGGCGTCTTCCCTCGTCAACCCTTCTTCCATCAGCTCTTGTATTTTCGATTCGAGATGGAATTCCAGCTCGTCGTCCACATCGGCTGCCGTATCGGGCCCGAAAAGCCTCAAGTATCGTCTCCAACGAGGTGTGCGCGCCATCACGATTCCTTGAATGCCGGCTTATTCGTCGCCTCGAGAATCTTCGCGACTGCAGCCGTGTAATGCTCCCATGTGTTCACTTCCTTACGCAACTGCCGCCGTCCTACGGGGCTCAAGCGGTAATACCTGGCTTTGCGGTTGTTTTCCGATAATCCCCACTCGGCTTCAATCCAACCTCGCGCCTCCATGCGGTAGAGCGCCGGATACAACGCTCCTTCTTCGACCAGCAAGGCGGAATCGCTCTGCTGGCGAATCCAGTGCGCTATCGCGTAGCCATGCAGCCGCCCCCACGCGAGTGTTTTGAGGATCAGCAGATCGAGCGTGCCGCGAACCAGTTCAAGCGAGGGCTTTTCCATCCGGCGTTCCAGTAAGATTTATAGGGGAAGTGTACCGCACTTCCCCTAAGAATTCAATGGAAGACCGGTGGAGCGGCCTCCTGGCCTGCCGTGCCGCCATTCGTGGCGGCATTTTCGCTCAACTTCGCATTCGGAGCCGGAAGCCCAAGCGACCCTGATTCTGACAGAACCGCGCGCGTTAGCAAGCGGTCTGCTGACCAACTCCGCTCAACAATCCACTCAACAACCGCAACGCTTCCCCGCGCGATGTCGAATGCATCCTCTGCGCCTCCAACGCAAATTGATGCGCCCGCCGAAACTCGCCCGCTTCGAGCGACCGCCGGGCTTCCTCACGCAGCCGCCAAGCTTCCGCGGCGAGCAGCATCACCGGTTTCAGGTCGGCTCCACAGCGCGAGCAAAGGCGCGCACCGCGGAATCGCGCCCGGCAAACCGGACAATAGAGCACTACCTTCATCCAGCCTGCCCCTCGACAAAGAACAGAAGTTCGCGAAGCTCGCCGCATGCCTCGCGCAAAGCCGCCGCATCGCCCGATTCCAACGCCGATTCAATTCTCTCGTTGAGATTAACCGCCTCCTCGCGATCGTCGTCATGCATCTTGCCAATCAGACGGCGCGAGCGTTCGAGCAGATCGGCGGTGTCGCGATCCGCGCGCGTTGGAGTCGCGTCGATTGTGACCACCTTGCCCGCCTGCGCGCCTTCGCCCGCGGCAGCGGCCAGCGCCTGCTCCTCGACCGTGACGTCGAGCACTTCTTCGCCATACGTCGTCTCCGCGCGCTGCTCGTACAGCTCCTGAATTCGCCTCCGCCCGGCTTCGATCTCTTCAGGACTCTTGGCGCGAAGCGCGTTGGCGATCGTCACCTGCTTCGACTTTCCGGTCTGCTTCTCGACCGCCGTCACCTCCAAAATGCCATCCAGGTCGAGACGCATCCGGCACAGCAGTTCGCTCGGCTCAAACACCGGAGCCAATCCATCGACGCGGAAATCGCCAACGGGAATGTTCTTCAGCGCGTCCTCATCTTCTCCCTGATACACCTGAATGTCCACCTCCGTCTGATATGGATGGCTGGTGCTGTAGCTCTCCGTGCGAGTCAATGGCAAAGGGACGTTGCGGCGAATAATCGGGCGGTAGCAGTGCGGGTACGGAACGCCTCCGCGTTCCCCTAGATACGAGATGCCGAACGAGTACGGCGACACATCCACCAGTACGCGGTCGATGCCGTGACCCGACAGCCGCGAGGCCAGCACTCCCGCGCCGAGCGCGACGCACAAATCGGGATGAACGTCCTGGCGCGGCGTTAGTCCCGTGTGTTCGATCAACAGATCGGTCACCAAAGGCGTGCGCGTCGAGCCTCCCACAAGCAGGATGGCATCCATGTCGCTCGACTTTTGGCCGGCATCGCGCAGCGCCCTCGATACACTGTCGAGCGTCGAATCCACAAGCGAACGGATCAGCCCCTCGTATTCATCCCGCGAAATCTCCATCTCGAGATGGAGAGGCGTGCCATTTTCGACAACCAGTGCTTCTTCGCGGATTTTGACATACCGCTCGAAGCTGAGCTTCTTCTTTGCCTCTTCCGCCGCCCACCATAAACGAGCTTTTGGCGCCGCATGTCCCTGGCGCAGGTCAATCCCGTGCTGGCTCTTAAATTCCTGTGCGAGCCGGTCGGCCAGCAGATCGTCGAAATCGTCGCCGCCCAGCCGGTTATTGCCGTGGCTCGCGAGCACCTCGGTCACGTCGCCCTCGACCATCACAACCGAAACGTCGAACGTGCCGCCGCCGAGATCGTAGATCAACACTTTGTGGCGTGTTCCGTCGCCATAGCCATAGGCTAGGCTCGCCGCAGTCGGCTCATTCAGAATACGAACCACTTCGAGGCCCGCCAATGCTCCGGCTTCCCGCGTCGCATTGCGCTGAGCGTCCGAGAAATACGCCGGCACCGTAATGACAGCTTTTTGAGGGCGCTCACCCAGCGTCTGAGCCGCCCATCCCGTAAGCTCGCTCAAAATGAGCGCCGAGATTTCCTGTGGCGTGAACTCCTTTTCGCCGAGCGATACCCGTTCCTCGGATCCCATCTTGCGCTTAATGCTGCGCACTGTGCGCTCCGGATACAGCGCCTGTTGATTGCGCGCCGGCGCGCCCACCAGAAGCTCTCCCGATGCTGAGAGCCCGACGCAGGAAGGCAGCATCCGCGTGTCTCCCGGCCCCAGCACCCGCGCCTCGCCGTCATGAAACGCGGCAATCTCGGAATTCGTTGTGCCTAAGTCGATACCGACAATCAAGTCGCTCATTTTTCATTTCCCTCTTTAGGTTGCACTGACACCTTGACCTCCGCCGAACGGAACACTGCGCCATTCCACTCGTATCCGGTCCGATAAATTTCAAGAACCGTGCCCTCCGGAACTGCATCCGATTCCTGTTTCTCGACCGCGTTCATCGAATGCGGATCGAATGGTTGTCCGAGTGAGCGAATCGGCCGTGCGTTGAACTCTTCGAGCGTCTGATCCAGGCGCTCGAGACAGAGCTCATATCCTCTGATCACCGCGGCAACCGCCGTTCCAAACGAATCGGCGCCGCCTCTGGCAAAGAGGCGCGAGAACCAGCCGCTGGATGAAGTCTTCGAGACAACCGCCTCACTTTGCCTCGCCGACTGCAGCCCGCGCTCCATCCGATCGCGCAGATCGACAAGCGAACCGAGAATCTCTTTCCGGCAGCGGCGCTCCGCCTCGCGCTCAATCCCGCGCTCCCGTTCCCGATACGCGGAACTGATTTCATCCGCAACCCGCGAGGTTTGAGAATCAATCGCGGCGGTAAGCTCCTTGAAAGTCCGGCCCTGAAGCTTTACTTCCTGGGAAAGAGCCGTCATCGCCGCCCAAAGGGCGTAAGAGCTTGCCTCGCTGCGCACTCTGTCCGTTTCTGCAGCGGCCGCCGTAACGGCCGATAGGATTTCCGCTTCGATTCCCTCCGGCGGTTGTTCCGTTTCGAGCGCGCTGTCAAGCCACTCCTCGAAGCGGCTCATAATCTGCTCCCGGGTCAATCCGGCGATCACGCTCGTTTCAATGCCTCCAGCCACGGACCCGGGCCCACGAACCGCCGCTCAGGCTCCAATCCGGCAAATAAGGAAGAAAACGGCGCGGACGGATCGGACACGGACAGCATCTGGCGGATGCGCCGCCGCGGATCGCGAAGAGTCTCAAATGCATCGCGAATTCGCTCGAATTCCTCCGGCGACCGGTCGGGCGGGTGCTCCTTCACCTTCCTTAAGTACGCAGCTCGAATCTCTTCATCGCTCGCGTTCTCGGCTACGCCCAATACTTCCGTCGCGTTCATTACTTTCTCCTGGTCACTTCCTCTTGCTCTTGCGATTTGCCGGCTCCGGCAGCAGCCCCTCGCCGCTCAGCCGCCCTATCAACTCCTCGAGAGTTTCGCCATTCTGAACCGCGCGCGCCGTTTCTTCCAGCAAGATCTTCGCGATCTCGGGCGGCATGTCTTCGGGAATCTCAAATCCTCCCGCCACATCGCCTTCGTCGAAATCGTAGTCTTCGTCGTCGTCGAAATCGTCGAACTCATCCATCGTTTCTCCGCGTTCCCGCCGGCAGTCGGGACAGTTGCACAACTTGCGGCCTACGATGGAACGGTACTGCGGCCCCTGCCGGCCGCCCTTGGGATACGTCGAGGCTCTCTTTTCCGTTTCGAGCACTTCGGAAAGTTGTGCCGGCGTCAGTTCAATAGCGTCGTTGAAGGGGCCGCGCAGCAAGTCCCTCGCCTTTGCAGCCAGATCGTGCTGGCCCTGCTCGCGTGCGATCTTGGCCGCCGCCGCGGCGCAAATCATGCGGCGCTCGAAATTCCACTCAGGCAACGATCGCGCGCGCAGGAACAGGAACTGTGCGTGAGCGGAGCTGCCACGCTCCAGACCGGCTGCCGAAATAGCGTATGCGAATTCTCGCTCGTTAGCTTCAAGCGCCGCATCTCCCAGCGTTTGAAGCTGCGTCACATCGAGTTTCGAATGCGTACGCCGAAATTGCCGCGCGGTTTCGCCGAACCATGCCGACGGGATTCGCAGAGAGAACTGTACATCCCTCGCGAGCCCCTCGAGCCGCGCAATAGCTGCGGGAAGAGAAGTCCGCTCGCTCTTCGCAAGTTTCCCCACCTTTTGCAATCCGTGCAACTCAGTGCGCTTCGAAGCAGTCGCAACCGCGAAAATCAAAAGATCCGCCGCAGCGCGGCTCTCAAGCAGCCGCTCGATATCGGAGCGCCGAGTCTGGGCCTGCGCGAAATCTCCCTGCAGCGCGGCCGTCATGTATTCTAAAGCCGCGACGAATGCCGGCCGGTCGCCCTGCTGAACTTGCGGCAGCGCGCAAAGCTCTTTCAGGCTCTTCTCGGCCAGGCTGGCCTTCTTTTGCTGGATGCATCGAATGACGTTTCCGGCCAGAAGCCGCAGCCGCGCCCGCCGCACTTCAGGATTCACGCCATCGAGCCGCTCCGCCTTAACCAAATATTGGAGAGCTGTCGTAAACGCGTCCCGTTGCTCGAAGTCCGTCATCAGGAAGAGAACTGGCTCAATATCTTGCGGGCAGATTTTGTGCCAGGCTTCCGCAACCGGTCGTGCGTTGCCGCCGTTCGTTTTGCTCGCCCACTCCATCCATTGCGAAAATGCCTCGGAATGAGGATCGAGAGCGCACGCACGTTCGTACAGTTTTTGCGGACGAATGAAAAAGAGGTCTTCGGCTACTTGTCCGTTCGAGCCGCGCGCGGATTGCTCGAACGAGCGAATGACCCTTTCAGGAACATCCCGCAACACTTTCGCCATGTGTAGATACAGCGTGGCGACTGCGGCTCCGTTTGGAGAAAACCACCCTTCTTCCACCGCCTTCAACCGGAAATCGTTCCACCGCGCGCAAGCCAAAAGAACGTCAGAGGGATGGTCTGATTGCTGCTCAATGGTGCGTGCAAACAAACGGCAGAAGTAAGCGTCGTGGCGGGCAGGTCCACCCAGCGCTCCGCGCGTCTTTTCGACATCCAGTTCCTCTAAGGCAGCGCGAACCGAAATGTGCTGCTTCAGCCGCTCGAGCTGGCCGGGCGCGTTCCTGCGGCACGCCTGCACCGCCGCGCGTATCGCAGTCAGAATGCTGCTGTCCTGTTCGGCCGACTCGAATGCTTTGTCGAGTTCCCCGATCGCACGTTTCAGCGCCGGCACATCGCCCGTGACCCGAGATACGAGTTCCGCGCTCACAGCGTGCAACCGCCGGTCGGCCTTGCCTTCGAGCATCGAATGAATTGCCGGAACAAGGCGCGCCGCTGCCGACTCAGGTTTGATTCGATCGAGATACTGCCGGCACGCTTCGTCGTCGCGCCGATAAAGAGAAGCGATCGCCCAAACCAGCATTTTCCAAGGCGCCAGCGGCGAACGCCGCGAAACTTCCGCGAGCGCTAACGCCTCCTCGGTAACAGGACCGCTCGTCACCGCCTCGAAAGCCTTCTCGAGGGCGGCCGCGGCCCGCCGCAACGAATGTTCCAAGGGAAGAGCCGGACACTCGGCTAACGCCGCAAGATCCGTTACTTGCTCTTGAATGGCAAGCTCGATGGCGGCGCGTTGCTCTTCCGCGAGCGATGGGTCGTTCAGCGGCGCGATTAATTGTTCGAGCTTGCCCGCGCGGGCTGCGGCGGACGCCGTCAAACCCGCAAGCCGCCCGGCAGCGGCAGGATAGCGCTCGCGCACCAGATCGACAAGCGCGTTCGCCTCCACCGCCAGGTTCTGCCGTATCAAATCCCGTATTCGTCCCGCATAGGCATCGATCAGCAGCGCTTCCGAAGCGGCGGAACGATACGTTTTGTGCACGTCCTTCGCCTGTTCGAGCGCAGTTTTGTGCCTCGCATTAGCAATCAGTTGCCGGACACGAGTCACCGCCGATGTGAAGGCTTGCTCTTCTGACGTCTGATGCACGCAGTTCAGCCTCACTCTTTCTCTCGGGGGGGGCTGCAACCATATTAGCGGAACCTCCTCACCAAACCGCTTGCTTAACGCGCGCGGTTCTGTAAGTTCTTATGAATCAATGCGCGTTTCGGAACCGCGACCGAAAGGGAGCGTTTCTGTGGTTACCCTCCGCCGAATTACCGCGACGCTTCCTGCTGAGGTTCCGTCCGATTCAGCGTATCGAAGAGCGGCTGAACCGGCTTCACTACCGGATTTTCGTCAACCACCGAAATCGCCATCACGCGCACCTTCGGGTTATCCGGCAGTTGAAGCGTTCGAGCGTTTCGAGGTATGTCGATGCCGTACGCAAACAGATACGAATATTGATACGGCTCGTTCAAACCAGCCGCTGTGTGATGATGCGACGCATACCACGCAATATCGGCGGGCTTGACGTAGCCGGCCTCGAGCTCAGCGTAATCTTCCGGATAACGCGGCGACCATTGTTTGGGCCAGTCCGCCGGTTTCGGCCATGCCGCATGATTCGCCGAGAACGCCCAATCGCGTTGCGGCTCATTCTTCCAGATGCGCGTGTCCCACTGGCCAATGAACCCGCCCCAATTTTGAATGGTCAAATCGAATGACTTCTCGCCAACCTGGAATTTGGCTCGCTGGTCTCCATCGGCGGAAGCGGCAAGGATATAGAGACGGTTGTAGTGACCGGAAGGCAGGTTAATCACCTGTCCCTTTGCGCTTACCGCGTTTGGAACTCCAGTCTTAGCTGGTTCGAGCTCAAATTGAACGCCGTTATGTTGCATTCGAGCGGGCAGCATCTCGGCAGGCAGCGCGTTCCCATTGCCATCGAATCCGCCGCCATCGGTCTTCGTATCGTCGTTGCTCGCAACCGCTAGATCGTAATGCAATGACACTGGCTGCGAATCGGGATCCCGCAGCTTCACAGGAGCTGAACCGAGACGTAAAGCGAACGAGCGCGGCTGGAACGGTGCGAACGATGTCACGAGTGACCCGTTATTCACCGTCGCCGGTCCGAGAGGCTGCTCCTGGCCATTGATCTCACGCGCTTGAACAACCGGGCCAGCGAACGACACTTCAACGTTCTGAGCCGGACGGCCATCGAGTTCCACCATGCGCAGCACCACTTCATCGCTCGATTCGGCCTTCTTCAGAGCCAGCACCCGAATACGCGAGTTATTCAAACGCACAAGCGAGAACGTCTTGCCGAGCGGACCGGAGTGTTTCGGGCTTTCAAACGCCATCAGCGGGTCGTTCAATCGATAGGCTTGCCAATCCGTCTGCGCTTCGCGCCAATCGCCGCGATGACCGGCCAAGCCAAACACAAATTCGTGGTGTCCCCAATCCTGGTTGGCTTGATCGGTAAACTCCGGTGGCCGCCCATTCCGCCCGGGTTGCATGCCCGGTGTTCGCATCAGAGTCAAACGAATCGTGTTGGCATTCGGCTTATCGGATCCGTTCTTGAAGCCCGTCAGAATACTAGCGCCAAACGTGCCGCTCGCGTCCGTCAGGTCAATCCAGCGGTGCGTAGCAACTTCAAACTGCCGCTCGCTTGCGGAGGGCCGCTGAACCGTGCCGATGTCCCAGTTGTAGGTCGCGTTTTCATTTGAAGCGCTAAGCGGAAACGTTGCCTTGAGATTGGCGGCGAGCGTTCTCCAATCGATCTCATTGCCAAACTCGACTCGATTACCCCCATCGCCTGCCGAAAGACTGATCGATTGGACGAACGTCGAATTCTCGGCGTGCCGGGTCACTTCGAGCGACACACGCACCGGACCATTCTCCTTGATGCGAATTCGAGGCGTGCCGCCGGCGTAAGCGCGAGGCGCCGCTTGCTCCTGATCGAAATCCATGTTCCAGGCCGGCCACTGGCGCGGGCTATCCGTCGAGATCGCCAACCGGATCGGAGCAGAAAGAAGTTCCTTGTTGAGGCTTTTATCGAATATGCTCGCCACGTCTCCATCTGCATTCAGCGCCACGCGATATCGCCCATTCTCGAGCGACGATTCAGCGATCTTCAGCGCGGAAGCCGCCGCAGCTCTATCCGATGGCTCAACATCGTACACCGCATAGCCGGCCGATGGGACGTTCGCCAGAAACAGGACCTCGCCGCTTTCCACCTGCGAAAGAACTTCCTTGCCATCCGGGCCAACAACTCGGACAGCCTTTGGCATTCCCCCGGAGAATGAGAGCTGAGCTTCCACCACGTCTTCACGCGCGATGTTCAGCGGATTGTAAACGACGACAGGCACGCCCTTCGTTTGCGTGTTGATACCCGAGGCAATCGACCCGGTGGCATCGGTCACAATACCGGCAAACTGATTGAGCGCGATGATGTCGTCGTTCCACGCAAACTCGTAGGCGCGCGGTGTTGCAGTTCCGGCCGCGGTGTCATGAAAGTGTCCGCCCATCTCCAATGTCCAGGCATTGTTGAGCTCAGCCTGCGGGTAGGCTCGTCCTCCCATCCATTGCGCAGCAACGGAAGCCTTCTCGGCGGCATCGGCCAGCAGCTCGCCCTTCATAATCCAACGCTTGTGATAGGCCTCAGAAGTCAACGAGCCGGCGGAATGATTGATCAACTCGAGATCGCCCTTGTATTGCGGCAGGCGCGACGTCATCTCCGCCTTAATATCCTTGAACATTTGATCCGCAGCGGATTCGATCACGTGAACCGGACCCTCGCCAACCTGTATTTTTGGCCCCGTCGGCTCCTGCGGCTCCTCCGGAGCTTGCGGACCAAATCGAGGGCGGGGTGGAGGCGGCAGCACCGTTTCGCTTTTCGTGACAATCGCTTCCAGAAGCCGTACTGTCGATTCTTCCGTAGCCCCGCCCGTGTCGCCCGTGCCCACGTAATGATAATCCGCGTACACGCCCGTCACTTTGCCATCAAGATCGATGCGCTTCACCCAGTCCTGTTCCCGTTCCCTCGGCCGCTGAAGAAAGCGCCGCTGTTGCGGCGTCAGGTGTGCTCTCTCCTCGTCCGTCAACACGGGCGGCGGAGGCGGCGGCCCCGGTTCCTTACTGAGATCGGTGTAGACATTCGAGGTGTAACTACCGGGATTGAGCGCCGCCATTACCGATTTGCCGTCAGGTCCAATCCACAATCCAACATTGAAAGGGATGCCCTCCGGCGTCTCTTCCGGCGAATCCGCGCCACCCACCTTTGGCGCCGGCTGCCATGCCGCGTTCAGCTTCTGTGTGGAAAAGCCTTTCACGCCGGCATGCGCCAATATGCTCGGTAAAGAAGCCGGAAATCCGAAACAGTCCGGCAGCATGTATTCGTCGCTGGCCTTTCCAAACTCGTTCCGGAACCACGTGTTGCCATAGAGGACCTGGCGGATAATGCCTTCCGCGCTCGGAAGGTTCACGTCGCCCTCCTCCATCGACGACCCAGCCGGATACCAGCGCCCCGCTTCCACATACTGCTTCATTCGCGCATAATCCGACGGGTAATACTCTTTCATCAACCGGTAGCGGTTCGCGCCCGTCCAGTTGAAAACATAATGCGGGTATTTGTCGATGTAATCGAAATTGACTCGCATGGTTTTCAGCAGGTATTCGCTGATGGTCTGCGGAAATTCCCATCGCCATTGCGTATCGAGATGCGCGTAAGGAACAACATAGAGCGTCGGATCCTTGCGAATATCAGGAGCCATCATGGTTTGGGCAGCCACTGTCGCCGCCAACGCCATCAGAAACACAAGCAGAGCGTTTCGGAAATACATAAATACAGCAAGCGACTATATCACCCCTGTGGCGCACGCTCTTGAAGCGCACAGCCGGTTGGTGGCGTTGTGCGCGATTCAAGTAAAACGTGCAGCGGTGAACTTCAGTTCACCGTCGCATCGCCATGTCATTGAATTGAAACGTGCTGGCGCTAGACTAATCGAGTACTCAACCAACCGAGACACCCCTCATGGCCCTATACGACCGTTGCGTCCGTCTGTTGCTCCTTTCGATCAGTCTTCTCGTTCTCTGTGGTGTACCAAGCTTTGCGCAAACGAATCTTACCGGGGCGGGAGCCACATTTCCCTACCCGATATACTCGAAGTGGTTTAACGAGTATCGCAAGCTTCATCCCAATATCGCGATCAACTACCAGTCGATCGGCTCGGGCGGAGGCGTTCGGCAGATCAGTGAAGGTACGGTTGATTTTGGCGCGAGCGATATGCCGATGAATGACGAACAGTTGCGATCATTCAAAATGAAGCGCGGTATGGCTGTTCTTCATTTCCCGACGGTTCTCGGCGCGGATGTTCCCACCTACAATATTCCCGGCGTGACGGCCCCGCTGAACTTTACCCCGGATGCTCTCGCCGGCATCTTTCTCGGCAGCATCACAAAGTGGAACGATCCACAAATTGCGAAGGCGAATCCGAAAGTGAAATTACCAGGGAGCGATATCATTGTCATACATCGCTCGGAAGGAAGCGGCACCACTTACGTCTGGGTGGATTACCTCTCGAAGATCAGTGGGGAATGGAAAACTAAGGTCGGCAAGGGTTCCTCCGTGAACTGGCCGGTCGGATTGGGAGGCAAGGGGAACGAAGGGGTTTCCGGTTTGGTGAAGCAGACGCCCAATTCACTCGGATACGTCGAGCTGATTTATGCGATTCAGAACAACATGCCCTACGGCAACGTGCGGAACTCGTCCGGAGTTTTTGTAAAAGCGAATCTCGCCAGCGTTACCGCTGCCGCCGCAGGAGTAGCCAATTCAATGCCCGACGACTTCCGGGTCTCGATCACCGACAGCCCTGCGAAAGACGCGTATCCGATTTCGAGCTTTACGTGGCTGCTGATTCCACAGGAGATCCAGGACCAGACGAAGTTAAAAGTAATCCAGGGTTTTCTACACTGGATGCTGGGGCCGGGCCAGGCGATGGCGGAGCCCTTGGCGTACGCTCCGCTTCCCAAGGAAGTAGTCGCTAAAGAAGAGAAAGCGATCTCTCTGATCCACTAGTTTCATGGCTTCCACTTCCTCGGCTATTTCAGGGAACTGGCTTACTCAGCGATGGCGCGCCTACGCGCGCCGAATGCACGCAGGCGATCAGATTGCACATCTCATCACGCTCGTCTGCGCGGCGGCTATTTTTGCGGTAACCTGCCTGATCGTTATCGAGCTCTATCAGGGCTCCGTTCTTTCCAGGAACAAGTTCGGCTTCGGTTTCATCGTCTCGCAGACCTGGAATCCGGTGACCGGCCAGTTCGGCGCCCTTCCCTTCATCTATGGCACGGTGGTCACCTCGATTTTAGCGCTCGCGATAGCAGTACCTACGGGACTCGGCTCCGCCGTCTTTCTCTCCGAACTTGCGCCCCAGCGCATCTCCGATTTCCTCACATTCCTGATCGAATTGTTAGCGGCGGTCCCGAGCGTCATCTTCGGCTTGCTCGGCATGTTTCTGCTTCTGCCGGTTCTGGGAAAGGTAGTTCCCGTCATCAAGCAAGTCCTTGGATTCCTGCCGATCTTTAGCGGCGTTTTTTATGGAGTAAGCATTTTCTCGGCGGGGGTGATTCTCTCGCTGATGATCGTGCCATTTATCGTTTCCGTGTCAAGAGAGGTGCTCCTGGCGGTGCCGCGCGAGCAGCGCGAAGCCGCTCTCGCGCTCGGAGCAAGCCGCTGGCAGGCAACCTGGAAAGTTGTGATTCCTTACGCCAAACGCGGCATTATCGGTTCCGTGTTTCTTGCATTGGCCCGCGCCCTCGGAGAAACGATGGCGGTCACCATGGTGATCGGCAATCAGCCTCGCATCAATGCCTCTCTATTTGCTCCCGGCTACTCGATCGCCGCCGTGATCGCGAACGAGTTCACCGAGGCGACAGGAGATCTTTACACCGACGCATTAATCGAGCTCGGCCTGGTGCTGTTCGCGCTCACCATTGTCATCAACGGCGTTGCGCGTCTGCTCATTTTGACGACAGGGCGAGGAGGTTCACATTGACCCAGGTCTCCTATCAAAAAATCGAGAACGCTGTCATGTTCAGCCTGACCGGGTTGTGCACGTTTGCCACACTTGGCGCGTTATTGGTCATCCTGGGCTATCTGGTGTGGAACGGAGGCCGCTATCTCACGTTGGATTTTTTCACCAAGCTGCCCGCGCCTGTGGGTGAAACCGGCGGCGGCATGGCCAATGCTATCGTCGGTTCCGGCAAGCTGTTGCTGCTCGCAAGCTGCATTGGTATTCCCATCGGCTTTCTGGGCGGCGCCTACCTCGCCGAGTTTGGTGGAAGAACCTTTCCATTTCTTGTTCGATACGCAACAGACCTTTTAAATGGAGTGCCATCCATCGTGATCGGCATTGTTGCCTATGCCCTTGTGGTCCGTCCGATGGGCCACTTTTCCGCACTTGCCGGTGGTGTGGCCTTGGGAATCATGATGATCCCCATTGCTTTGCGAACTACCGAAGAATATCTGCGCTCGGTCCCGATTACGCTGCGTGAAGCCGCGCTCGCACTCGGCGCGAGCCGCTGGAAAGCCATTCTCACGGTTGTGATCCCCGCCGCGCTTCAGGGAATCGTTTCGGGCATGATGTTGGATCTCGCTCGCGTAGCCGGCGAAACCGCTCCTTTGCTCTTTACCAGTTTCAGCAATCAGTTCTGGAGCAAAGGCTGGAGTGAAGCGACAGCCTCTTTGCCGGTCATGATCTTCACCTACGCCACTGGACCCTATGAAGACTGGCACAAGCAGGCGTGGGCCGCTGGGTTTGTGCTGCTCTCGCTCGTCCTCGTTGTCAACGTCTTTGCTAAGCTCGTCATTGGGCGCTCGCATAAATGAGGGAGCCGTCGACGCCTGTTACTATAAAGTTACAATTAAGTTACAGTCCACGCCGTCTTTTCCTTATTCACAACTAAACGCCTAACTCTGCGTTTCATCTGTTGACACTTCGAATAATTCGCTTAGTATCGAATATCGGACTAGTTATATCTTCTCTTCAAATGAGGTTGAATCATGGCGTCTGCCGCATCGGAAGTTCTGAATGAAAAAATGTCAAGGGGCCCAGGACGGCTGGGCATGCTGGTGTTCGCCATTGCCCTGCTTGCTGGCATTATCTACTGCGGCTTTCATCTCGAAATCGATCTCTCCGTGGTCCGATCGACATCTGTGTTCCCCTATATACTCCTCGGAATAGCGATGCTCATCGCGCTGGGATTCGAATTTGTCAACGGATTCCACGACACCGCGAATGCCGTCGCTACCGTCATCTATACGCATTCATTAGAGCCTCACGTAGCAGTTCTCTGGTCCGGGCTATGGAATTTCGCCGGCGTGTTGGTCTCGAGCGGCGCCGTAGCATTTGCCGTCGTCAGTTTGTTGCCGGTCGAGCTGATTTTGCAAGTTGGCAGCGGTGCTGGATTCGCGATGGTGTTTGCTCTCCTTTCCGCCGCTATCGTCTGGAATTTTGGAACGTGGTATTTCGGTCTACCTTCCTCGAGTTCACATACACTCATTGGCTCCATTATTGGCGTGGGCATCGCCAATCAATTGATGAGCGCTCGCAGCGGCACCAGCGGCGTCGATTGGAATCAGGCGGCAGGCGTAGGGAAGCAATTGTTACTATCTCCCTTCGTCGGCTTTTTCTTCGCGGCGCTGTTGCTGATGGTTGCGAAATTTATCATTCGGCAGAAACGGCTCTACGAGGCTCCTAAAGGCAACGAACCGCCGCCCTTCTGGATTCGCAGTCTTCTGATCTTGACGTGCACAGGCGTCAGCTTCGCTCACGGATCGAATGACGGGCAGAAGGGGATGGGTCTCATCATGCTCATTTTGATCGGCACCGTGCCAACGGCCTACGCTCTCAACCATGCCGTTACAGCGCGGGAGACTCAGGATTTCATCGCCGTATCCGAACAAACTGTTTCAGTGTTGAATCATTACGTTTCACCAGCCGACGTGGTCGGAGATCCGGCTGACGACCTTACCGAGTACATTCGAACCCGCGAACTCGCCCCAAACACCATGCTCGCGCTCCGCGAAATGGTGGACGATCTGGCCAATGAAATGAATTATTGGAAGCAAATGTCCCGTGTTCCCCCTCAGCGCACGCGTAACATTCGCAACGACATGTACCTGGTCAGCGAGACGCTCCGCCTGATGCAGAAGTCCGGGAAACCGGCGATCCCACCTCGAGATTGGGCCGTACTCGCCAATTACAAGAGGCACGTCGACAGAGCGACCAAGTTTATTCCACCTTGGGTGAAAGTCGCGGTTGCTATCGCCTTGGGACTCGGCACCATGGTCGGATGGAAGCGCATCGTCGTCACCGTGGGAGAGAAAATCGGAAAAAGCCATCTCACCTACGCCCAAGGAGCGGCTGCGGAAATTGCGGCCATGGCGACGATCGGCGCGGCGGATTCCTTCGGTCTCCCGGTCAGCACCACGCACGTCCTTTCGTCGGGTGTTGCCGGTACAATGGCCGCCAACCACTCGGGGCTGCAATGGGGAACTGTCCGGAGCATGCTGATGGCGTGGGTGCTTACGCTGCCTGCGTCAATATGCTTGTCAGGTCTTCTCTTTTGGGCCTTCCGCAGTTTGGCTTGAACCTTTCCACAACCTCAAGCGCCTTGTACTCCCTCTTGAATACATGGGCTACGAACAGCCCTCTAATCTGTTATCCCTAAGCGCAAAGACCGAGCCGCTCGCTTACACTTCCGGCTCTTTGTGGGATATCTTTTACTGCAAACTTCAGTAAGTCACCTAAAAAGCTACCCATTGTTCGGGTAATTCCTCTAAAACACTAATCGTATTCCAACAAACACGAACGAGAAGCCATCCTTCCAGGGCGCTCTCAAAGTACGAGAAGCTGCCCTTGAAAAAAGCTATTCTATGTTCTTTGCTTGCCGCGATGTCTATCGCCGGCCAAGCTCGCGCTACTTGTGTCACAAGTAACAACGATCCAGGGTGTTTACACTTCGAATGGAAGACGAGCACCTATACCAATCAATACACAGACTCGCCTACGAGCAGCCAGCAGGAATGGTTTCAACAAAAGTTTTTTCGCATCGTCGGCTACTCGCCTTACTGGGACACCCGGCTCAGTTGGTTTCCGAATAGTTGGTTCTATCAGGATTCATCTTCGATCTACACATACTCGCCCATAGTTCAGCAGCACCCTGAGTTCATCCTGAAAGATGCAAACGGAGCAATGCTGTACATCAACTTCGGCTGCTCGAATGGAACGTGCCCGCAGTATGCGCCCAACTACAGCAGCGAGGCTTTCCGCCAATGGTGGATTGCAGAGGCGGCGACGACTTTCGAAGCGGGCTACAAAGGAATCTTTATCGATGACGTCAACCTCACCATGAATTTGACGAACGGAACATCGAGCGACACTCCCATTGACACGAACACGGGGCTGCCGATGACACAGCAGGCGTGGGAGCAATACTTCGCAGGATTCCTCACCGAAGTGCGCAAGGCGTTCCCTAATGCCGAGATCTGCCATAACGCGCTGTGGTACTCGGGCAGCGGCAATCCCATCTCCGATCCGTATGTCGCACAGGAAGTCCAGGCCGCCAACTGGGTCAACCTCGAAAGAGGCTACGACGATACCGGACTTTCGGGCGATGATACCTTTTGGTCGGTTCAGAACTTCATGGCGTACATCGATGCCGTTCACACGAAGGGAACGAACGTTGTTCTCGAGCAATATGGTTCCGACGGCACCGAATATGCATTAGCGGGCTATCTTCTGACGGGTTCCGGAAGCGATATATTCGCGGACGATTCGATGACGCCCAACAATTGGTGGTCTGGCTATGACATCGACCTGGGAAGCCCGCTCGACACGCGCTACACCTGGAACGGTCTCATTCGCCGCGATTTCAAGAATGGAATGGTGCTCATGAACCCGCCGGGCATGGCAACCGTTACGGCAACTTTGGCCAATACGATGACAGACCTTACCGGTAGCACTGTCTCATCCGTCACTATCCCGGCGTGGACCGGCGTGGTCCTTCTCGGCACACCGGTGATTGAAGTGAATGGACCGCTGGCGAACGGTTTGTACAACATCCGCAATCTCTACAGCGGTTGGGTGCTCGACGATCGCTCCTATTCCACGACGAGCGGCACTCAAGTCATTCAGTGGGAGTCGAACGGCGGCAATAATCAGAAATGGCAGTTCACCTCGAACGGGAACGGCTATTACACGATTGTGAATTACTACAACGGCCTCTATCTGACTTCTCAAAACGGCCAATTACTCGAAGTGACCAAAAACGGATCCGATTCGCAGTTGTGGTCGCTCGCGGGAACCGCTCCGACTTACGTCATATTGAACAAAGGGACGAATCAAGTCATCGACGATCCCGCGTTCAGCCTGGTACAAGGCGTGGGAATCATTACCTGGTCTGCCAACAGCGGCAACAACCAGAAATGGACCATTCAATAGCCAACCAATCGGGAGCCGGTCATTCCGGCTCCCAAGCATCTGTGTGGCCCACGCTCTCATGCGTGCCGCGTCGAGACTCTTCTCGACGCTGCGCAGACGCTTTCGCCTCCCTTCCAGAGAGTTTTCAACAAGCGCCTAGTGTTTCGCCTGTGCTAGCGCCTTCGTCACCGTTACCTGCACGACTGCCGAATGAGTCACTCCCGCGCCGCTCGCGGTTATCGTCACCGGGTAAGTGCCAACCGGCGTAGCCGTCGAGGCGGTGATTCCTATGTACGTGTTCACAAGATTATTGCCCGTGTTTGCTCCAGTCGCGCCGTAGTTCATCCCGGGCGCGAGTCCTGCGAATGTAATGGTAATGGTTGAATTGAAACCGCCCGTAAAGTCTCCGGTCGAAACGATCACCGTGCCCGCGGCGCCGCCCTGCTGAATTGTCATCGACGAGATGTTCAGGCCGAACGAGAAGCCCGGAGTCCCCACAATAGTGAGACTCACCGTGGCCGTCTCGCTCTGCCCGCCGCCGGTTCCTGTCACCTCGATCGTGTAAGTTCCAGGCTTAGCGGTCGAGCCAACAGCAAGAGTCACGATCGCGCTGCCATCCCCAGGGGCGGGAAGCGTCGATTTCGAGAAAGACGCCGTCACGCCGCCAGGCAATCCCGTGCAGTTAAGATTGATGGCGGAATTGAACGCTCCCATGTGCAAGCTCGTAACGCTCAGTTGCCCCGTGGCGCCGGCTTTGATACTGGCCGCACTCTGCGCCGCAGTCAGCTTAAAGGTCGCTGGCGCCGAAACAGCAACCGGTATTTGCACCGTTTGCGTATAACCACTGCCGCTCGCCGTCACCGAGAGCTTGTACGTACCTGAGGTCGTCGTCGCTGCGCTTACGATATTGAGCGCAGTCGAAGATCCGGCCATCAACGAGCTCGATGAGGTTTTGGCCGTCATACCGCTGGGCGCGCCGGACAGAGAAAGCGCGAGCGGCCCGCTGAACGTTCCCGTTACCGAGCCGCAAGAGACTTCAACGCTCGCCGATTGGCCTGCAACAAGCGTCAAGCTGGCAGGACTGGCCGCGAGAGTGCACGTCGCCGGCACTACGGCCGCCAGCGTAAACGATGACGTTTGCGTAACGCCCCCGCCCGTTGCGACGATCGCTAACGGATACGAGCCGGCTCTCACCGTTTTGGCAACCGCAAAGGTCAATATGCTTGAGCTCATCGAGGCGCCGCTCAAAGCCGCAGTCGAAAAAGATGCCGTAACACCCGTCGGCAGACCGGTCACCGATAAAGCAATCTTCGAGCTAAACCCGTTTTCGGGCGTCGCTGTAACAGAAACCTGAGCCGTGTTGCCGGCAATCACGCTAGCCGAAGCCGTGTTTGTAGCCAGCGTAAAAGTCGGCACCGGAATCACAACTGAAACCGAAACTTTTGCGCTCTCTCCACCGCCCTGCCCAGTGATTGTCAGTGCATACGTTCCTGGAGTTGCCGAAGACCCGGCCGCAACGCTCAACGTCACCGAACCCGAGCCGGGCGATGCCACAGTTGCCGCCGCCAGTGTGGCCGTAACGCCTGCCGGAGCACCTGTGACAGCCAGCGTTATCGCAGACTTAAAAGCTGAGTTTGCTGTGGAAGTCACTGTTGTCTGAACCGTCTGACCGAGCTTCACGGTGAGCGCAGTCGAAGAAGCGCTGAGCGAGAAGGCAGGCGCGGTGCCCTTCGTGCCGTCCGTCCAGTGGTTTACCAACACTGCCGCATCCACCGATCCCAGTCCGGACGCAAGATCGTAATCGGTTGTGGCGGAGAATCCTATTACGCCGGGCACCGTATTATTGCCGGAGACGATGTCATGAAACACAGCCGCGCCCCCGGCCGCTTGGTTCAACGCCAGCGGATAAAGAATCACGTTCGCCAGCCCCTGCCGCGCATTAGTCTTTTGATCGACAAGCGCCATCAAGCCCGCAAATGAGGGAGCCGAAGCGGAGGTGCCACCCACCGCCGCCATGCTGCCCGATTGCACGATCACATATCCGTCGTGGCCGGCAGCAGTCAACGAAACATCGGGCACGTCGCGCCGCCCATCAGCCGGCACGCCCGGACCCGTCTGCCATGCAGGTTTCGCATACGCGATGCTTGCTCCACCTCCGCCAGCCCACAGGCCAGATCCGCCGTCCGAACCACTCTCGTTCCATACCGCTTCGGGTATGTAGCCTATTGCAGAACCATAAACCGCATTGTTCCCGGGTAGCCAATACTCGCCGGGATTGCTCCCTTCGACAAATTCCGTCCCACCGACGCACGTCGCATAAGGTGAGCTGCATAGTCCGTTAATAGCCTTGCCCGAGCCCGAGCTAGACTCGCCGCTCGAGCACCCCGCTGCGCCACTGTCGCCTGCAGAAACCATCACGCTCATGCCCTGGGCTGCCGCCTGCTGCCAAAGCGAATTGTAAAAATTAAGCTCCGAAGCGCCCATCGCCGATTCGCAGGAGCCATAACTCAAGCTCACCACCGGTGCGACGTTGTTATTAACCGCGTATAGCGCGGAAAGATCAATCCCATCGGCTGTATTAGTCGACGCCGCCACGATAACTTTGATAGCCGCGTTCGGAGCGACGGCGCCAGACCATTCGGTGTCGAGCGTCGTTTCCGTGCTGTCGCCCGAGAGGACGCCCGGATTGCTGTTGACGATTATGATTTGCGGATTGTTGGCTGCCAGTCCAAAGGAGCTCCGAAACAGCTCAACATCCGAGAGGTAGATGTTCGATCGCGCTATCACTGCAATGCTCTGCCCGGTTCCCTTAATGCCGGCGGAATAAAGCGGGTTGATGTCGTAAATCGTCGCGTAGTCCGCGGGAGCCAGATAGTGCCCTCCTCCCGAATCGAATTTCGGATCCGCGAACTGCTCCGGTGTCAATGCCGACATTTTCGACATACTGGGCGCATGCCGGAAGTCGTGCAACTTGACGATACCCCCGACAACATCGGCCAGCGCCGACGGTATTTGGGGATCGCTTGCATTGGCATAGTGGTCTGCTCCTCCCACCGTGTAGTGCCGAATCTCTGTTTTGAACGCATCGGCCACTTGCCCCGAAGTCCCACTGAACACAATTGCGCGACGGCCGGCAGGTAGTTCCTCGATGCTGAATCCATGGTTCTCGAGCCACGACGTCACTTTTTCCAGATCGGCCTGTGCAACGCCGAAGTGCGTGCCAAACTCGTCTGCTTCGAGAAAGTGATGATAGAGCGGCGACTTAGCATCGTTTTGCTGCGCCACTAACTGCGCCAGCTGCGCTTCCTGCGACGCGTCTCCCTTAAGGAACAAAATCATATGCTCCATGGGAGTACTTTCATCCACCGGTTCTGAGCTGCCTGATGCGGCCAGAGGATGCACATTTCCCCGAAGGGTAACTGTTTTGTTTTCATCGACACGCTCGACGATTCGAGCATGAGGTTGTGGGAGAGATGGCGTCTGCCCCGCGGCGTAGCCGGCAAGACAAAGTGACGCAAGAATGCCCCGGATAGCCGGGATACGACTGCGCATTAAAGTTTTTCCTTTAGAACCCTAATCGGTTCCAAAAGGAATGTCTTTAGAAGGAATTGCGGGTTGTTCTATTACTTACGGTTGGCAACGGCTTGCTTGGCGCACTCTTCGTGAACAGGAAACGTTGATTATTTTTTATCCTTGTCCTTCTGAGCGTCTTCGTTCCAACCCTCGCGGGCATCATGGGCAGCCTTGTCCAGTTTGCGCTTAGCTACCTGTGCTGCCTTATCCGCCTCAACCGCCATTTTGTGAGCCGTCTGCCCCATCTTGCCGGCGGGAGTATTGGCATCGTTCCGCCGTTGTTGTTCCGACTCATGGCCGCTACAGCCACTCAACAGCATGAGACCGGCGAACAATACCGCTACTAAGCTTCGAGGCCGCATTACCCGTATAGACTGCTTCCGGCTGAAAAGGTGACTCCGCTCGTGTAGCTCTTTCCGCGGGTTCTACTAGGTCTCCTCAGTAAGAAACGGGAATGCAGAAATCGTCATCTCATTTCGGGAGGAAAGGGTTTCAGGCTTTCGCTGCCGACCACTTAATGACGTCCACATGTTACTGATACTAATTATCGTCTTGATTCTAGTCCTCGGTGGAGGCGGGGGCTATTATGGCTACGGTCGCTGGGGCTACGGTGGCGGCGCGGGTGTTGGACTGGGAACAATATTACTGATTATCTTAATTGCTTACTTGCTGGGTCTTTTCCGCTGACATCGTCCGGCTTGACGCTTTTTGCCCTGGCTTGTAAAACCCAAGGTCTTCAGATGTCACGAGTTTTGTCGCAAAAATAATCTGTCCCGTGTGCTGCTGAAAATGTCCCACAACATGGTAGATCGCCTCGAGCACTGTCGCCAATTTCCCATCCTGCACCGGAATCACCTCCGTCAGGCGTTGAGGGTCGAGCTTCTCAAGAACGCTGGTGGCCAACCCAATCGTCTCATCTAAACGCTTAAGCAGCTCCGCCGAACTGAGGCGCGCGTCCAGCGAAAACTCTTCCGGCCGCCTCCGAACATCGGCCAACCCGCCAACATAGCAGCCAATCCATTGCCTCACGTTGCCGCAAAGATGCAGCACCAGGTTGCCCAGCGCATTTTCAGCCGTTGAATGGCGCCTCCAGATTGCCTCTTCATCCAGCCTCTCGAAACAAGCATGTATGTGCCCCGCCATCTCCACTAAAGTCTCCGACGAACACTTCAGAAAAAGCGCGCCTGCTGCCATGCGGCCACTATAACAGCCGCTGGTGGGGCAGGCGATCGGTTTGTGTCGTCTGCCATCCGCGTTAATCCGTGTTCATCAGCGGCCAATCTGTACACCGTCGATCAACGCTGATCAACGCCGATCTCTTCGACTCACCGCCCAAGGCATATCATGATCTTGATGCGCACACTTGGAAGACGCGATTTCCTGCAACGTTCGGCCGGATTGCTTCCGCTCGCAACTCTCAAGGCGAAGCCGCCGGAACCCAACACGCTCAAAAATATCGGCGTCCAGCTTTACACCGTCCGCAAAATCATCACGGCCGACCCGGCTGCAACCTTAAAAGCCATCCAGGATGACGGCTACACCGAGGTCGAAGTAATCTACGCGTCGCTTCCCACCATCTGGAAATCGCTCTCCGCAACCAACCTGAAGCCAGTCAGCGTACACATCGACTCCGACCTGTTCTCCGACAGCGCCAAAATCGACGAAGCGCTCGGCCAGGTTCATCAGTGGGGCTTCCAATACGCCGTCTATCCCTATCTGCCGCCTTCCGAGCGCGGCGGTGAAGATGCCATCAAATCGCTCGCCAACAAGCTGAATAAAGCCGGTGAACAGAGCAAAAAACTGGGCATCCAGCTCTGCTATCACAATCACGCCTTCGAGTTCCAGCCGATGAACGGAACCATGCCTCTCCAAATCCTCTTGAACGAGACCGAAAAGAACCTCGTCTCGCTCGAACTCGACGTCTTCTGGGCAAGCGTAGCCGGCCACGATCCCGTCCAAGTCATCCAGCACCACTCCGGCCGCATCGCCCTTGTCCATCTCAAGGACAAAGCCAAAGACCAGCCCGTCCAGTACAACGAAAAGGTCCCTCCCGACGCCTTCAAAGAGGTCGGCCGCGGCTCTCTCGATTTTCCGGCCATTATCCGCGCCGCCACCAACGAAGGCGTCAAACACTTCTTCGTCGAGCAGGATCAAACGCCCGGCAACCCGCTCGACAGCCTGAAAATCAGCTACGACTACCTGCACAAGCTGACGTTCTAGCGACATGCCACAGGCGGCCGACGATGCTAACGGAACCGCGACCGCGAGGGAGCGGACTTGCAATTTGCCTCAGTTTCCGACCTGACCATGGAAATTCCCCCATGGCCCCAAGCCGGCGAACGCGAGCTCGAGCTCTTGAAAGCCGTCCTCGAATCGCCGCAGTGGGGTGGTTTTCATCCCTTCGTCCGCGAGTTCGAGGAAAGCTTCGCGCGTTATCAACACTCGCCCTACGGAATCGCCGCATCGAACGGAACGGTAACGCTCGAAATCGCTCTAGCTGTACTGGGCATAAAAGAAGGCGACGAAGTCATCGTCCCCGCCATCTCCTTTATCTCCACCGCAACCGCTGTGTCTCGTGCCGGCGCTACTCCCGTCTTTGTCGATCTCGAACCCTGGTCGTTCAACCTCGATTCCTCCCGCGTCGAAGAAGCCATCACGCCTCGCACCCGCGCCATCATCCCCGTTCATTTCGCCGGCATGCCCGCGCCTATTGAAGCCCTCTGCCGCCTGGCTGCGAAACATTCTCTTCACATGATTGAAGACGCCGCCCATGCCCATGGAAGCGAATACCGCAACCGCCGTGCCGGCAGCTTCGGCATCTGCGGTTCTTTTAGCTTTCAAAACGGCAAAGCATTAACTTCAGGCGAAGGCGGAATGCTCACCACTCATTCGGAAGCCTTCGCCGCCGATGCCCGCGCGATGGTGAATCAGGGCCGCAAGCCAGGCGAGAGCTTTTATCAACATTTCACGCTCGGCACAAACCTGCGCCTCACCGGCTTTCAGGCGGCCGTTCTCATCGCGCAATTCGAATCGCTGCCCGACCAGATCGCCCGCAGAACCGCCAACGCCGCACTGCTCAAATCGTGCCTTTCCGATCTCGACGAAATCGTCTGGCAGCAGCAGCCCGAGGCAGTAACCCAGAGCAGCTTCTATCTCTTGCCAGGAAGATTGCGCCATGCGCCAATCGGCCGCGATGAGTTCTGCCGCCGCCTCGAAGCTGCCGGAGTTCCTTGCACGCCCTTCTATCCCTTTCCTTTATACGGAAATCCGCTGTACCGGCGCGAAGGAAGCTGCCGCATCATGCCTTGTCCCCTGGCCGAAGCCTACATTCACGATGCGTTCTGGCTGCCACACCGCGTCCTGTTATCCGACCAGTCCACACTCGAACAGATCGCCACCCTCGTCCGCTCAGTCCTCCGCAAAAAATGACTCCGCCGCTAGAGTCCGATGGGACAGGCGCTTTCGCCTGTCGGACCGGGACTTTCGACCTGTCGAGCGCAGGCCGCTCCACGCCCTTCAAGGCTTTTCCGGCGCTTTGTCCTGCAACATAAACGTCGTGTCCCCAGGACGCGTCTTGCCCGTCCGTTCCCGTACGTACCGCTCCTGCGTATTCCGATCGTGCTCCAACTTGTCGATCAGCTTCTGGTTGTCGTTGATCTCTTTCAACAAAGTTGCGTTCTGCTCCTCGAGCTGGCGCACCGTCTTCCGCTTGTCCCCGAGCGCTCCCAACCCCTGCGGCCCGCGCAACATGATAGCCGCATAAGCGGCCAGCGCGATCAGCCCGCACAGAAATACAATAGGTCGAAGAACCGAGCGGTACAAAGTCGAGTAAAACCCTTTACATTTCTTTATAATCTTGTTTTAGGTAAACGTCCACTGTTCTCGGACGATTTCGCCGCTGTTCCGTCGAGACGGCCACACGTCGAATGGCCATAAACTATGCACGACCCCATCCTTTTGCTCAGCACCTGCGATAACGAAGACGAGGCCCAGCGCCTTGCTACCGCCCTCGTCGAGGAACGCCTGGCCGCTTGCGTGAACATTATCCCGGGTCTAACCAGCATTTATCGCTGGCACGGACTAGTCGAGCGCGCAAGCGAGCACCTTCTTCTCATCAAGACCACCGAAGAACAACGCCTCGCGCTCGAAGACCGCCTCAAACAACTACATTCCTACGAAGTCCCGGAAATCTTGAAAATTCCGATTACCGGCGGACACGAAAAATACCTCGCCTGGTTGAAGGCGCAAGTGGCCGCAGTATGACAAACGCTATACTGGGTTCCAATGCAACCATAACCGAGCCGCGACCTTGAGGGAGCGGTCTTGCCGTTCGTTTCAATAGAAAATCAAATGGCGCCCGATTTCAATTCTGTTCTTTCCGTTATCATTCCAGCTTTTAACGAAGAAGCCACTATCACCAACGTCCTCCGCGACGTCCTCGCTGTCCCTCACCTGCTCGAAATCATCGTTGTAGACGACTGCTCGACCGACCGCACGTTTGAACTCGCAACCCAGATGGCGGCCACCCATCCGCTCATCAAAGTCATGCGCCATGCAAAAAACGGCGGGAAAACAGAGGCCCTCAAAACCGGCTTCGCCGCCTCCCGGGGCGACATCGTCATCGTGCAGGATGCCGACCTCGAGTATCGTCCGTCTGAAATCGCCACCGTCATCGAGCCGATTCTCGACGGCGTCGCCGACGTCGTCTTTGGTTCCCGATTCCAGGTCCGGCGCGCCGCTCGCGTCCTCTACTTCTATCACTACCTCGCGAACAAAGGCCTCACCTTTCTCTCGAATCTCTGCACCAATCTGAACCTGACCGATGTCGAAACCGGTTACAAGGCCTTCCGCGGCAACATCATCCGCAACATGATCATCACTTCCAACGGGTTCGGCTTCGAGATCGAAGTGACCGCCAAAGTTGCCAAATTGCGCTGCGCCATCTACGAAGTCCCCATCAGCTACTACGGCCGCACCTACGAAGAAGGTAAGAAGATTGGCCTCCGGGACGGCATCGCTGCTCTCTGGTACATCCTCCGCTATAACCTCATAACTCCTCTCGAACGCTCGTTCCGTTCTGTGCCCGCTCTCTCCTCCACCCATTCACAAAAATTTGCAAATTAATTGCCTCGCGCACACTATCACTTGCGCGCAATTGAACCCCACGCCCGTTTCGCTTCGTGCTAAACCCTGGGCTATCACCTATGAACTCCAACATCTCTGAAGCCCGTCTCCGTGCCAACCGCGAGAACGCAAAGAAAAGTACCGGGGCGAAAACCCCCGAAGGCAAAAAACGCTCGTCCTTGAACGCCACCCGCCACGGCATCCTCTCCCAGGTCATCCACCTGCCCGAGGAAGAACTGAAATCCTACGACGAGTTCACCGCCCGCTACGTCGCCGACCTTCAACCCGTTGGAGTTCCCGAAACCCAACTCGCCAACGCCTGCGCCGACTTACAATTCCGTTTGCACCGCCTCGCCGCCGCCGAGCACAACCTCTTCTCCATCGGCCACTCCGAAAATGGCGACGAATGGGAAACCGGCCATCCGGAATCTCACACCGCTCTCGCCTTCGCCGAAACCATGCGCCGGTCGAAGGACCCGCTGAACACTCTCTCCACCTACGAGTCGCGCCTCTCCCGCCGCTTCCTCCAAACGCTAAAGCAATTACGTGAAATGCAGGCGGAACGCCGGGCGCTCGAACAACGACAACTCGAAGAGATGTTCGAAATCACCTCCCAACATCCACATGACGCTGAAAACATTGAGCCAAACCACTTTGGGTTCGTTTGTTCAACTCGCGATTGGCAGCTCTATTTCAAGCGCCGCAGGGCCCTTGTTACCGTTGTAAGGGCGAGGCCTGCCTCGCCCGCCCGCACCCTCCGGCCATCCCGCGCCGCCTGATCCTCAAAACCTCGAGCGCCAGCGAGGGGCCAATGCCGGAACAGAACCCTGAGCGCCAGCGAGGGGCCATTAATCTTGCCAACTCCCCCCGTCGCATGCTACAGTGAAAACTCTGTAGTTCACGTTGGGAGGCAAAGCTGCGTCGCCACGCAGACCGAGCCGTTTGGACCACTCCTTATATGAGTCAAAAGCCCGGTAAGAAGTACACCGCCGCGGCGAAACAAGTGGAAGCCCGCCCCTACGGGTTGCGTGACGCTGTTTCGCTCGTTCAAAAAATCAAATTCACCAGGTTTGACGAAACCGTCGAAGTCCACATGCGTCTCGGCGTCGACCCTAAGCATGCCGACCAGATGGTACGCGGCACAGTCGTCCTGCCGAATGGACTCGGCAGGTCCAAAACCGTCCTGGTTATCGCTTCGGGCGACAAAATTCGCGAAGCCCAGGAAGCGGGTGCCGATTTCGCGGGCGGGGAAGAGATGGTCGCTCGCATCCAGCAGGAAAACTGGATCGCCTTCGATGCCGTGATTGCCACGCCCGACATGATGCGTTCGGTGGGCCGTCTTGGAAAGGTGCTCGGACCGCGCGGACTGATGCCCAATCCGAAAACTGGAACCGTCACCACCGACGTGACCAAAGCGATCCAGGAAGTGAAAGCCGGCAAGGTCGAGTTCCGCGTCGATAAAACCGGCGTTATCCACGCGCCTGTCGGCAAGGTCAGTTTCGCCAGCGATAAGCTGCTTGAAAACGCGAACAGCCTCATTCAGGCAGTGGTGAAGGCCAAGCCGTCCGCGGCGAAAGGCAAGTACGTCAAGAGCGCCACCCTCTGCTCGACCATGGGTCCGGGCGTTCCGCTCGATGTTACAGTCATGAATGCCAAGGCCGCCTAGAGAGAGCGATATGAAGAATCGGGACGAAAAAAAGAAAGACTTCGACGATTTGAAAAAGCGGATCGACGAGAATCCTACGATCTTCGTCACCGGCTTCGAACGATTGACCGTTTCGCAGGATTACGAACTGCGCAAGCTGATCCGCGGCGCGGGCGGATCGTATCAAGTGATCAAGAATAACGTGGCTCAGAAGGCGGCCGAAGGAACTCCCGCTGAGCCGCTGATGGCCGACCTTAAGGGCATGACTTCCATGGCTTACACGGCGAACGACCCGGTCGCTTTGGCAAAAGCTCTTACCCGCTACGCCAAGGACAACTCGCAGTTCACCTTCAAAGCCGGTTTGGTCCAGGGCCGGGTTATCGATCTCAAGGCGATTACCGACCTCGCCAACATGCCGCCAAAAGAGGAAATCTATGCTAAGCTCCTCTTCCTCATTCAGGCGCCAGCTCAGCGGCTGGTTTCGGCTCTCTCCGGCGTCGGGCGCAATCTCGCGGTAGTTGTCGATCAGGGCGTGAAGGAGAACAAGTTTCAGCAGTAGAACGCAACAATTTGTGGGGCGGACCTCCTGGTCCGCAGGCGACCTCCCGGTCGCCTATCTCCCATGCAGTTTTGATTCGGTGAGTGACAGGAAAACAAAATGGCGGACATTAACGCAATCGCAGATCAGATTCAAGGTTTGACGCTCCTCGAGGCGTCCCAGCTAGTCAAGTTGCTCGAGGAAAAGCTCGGTGTGTCGGCGGCCGCAGCGGCAGTCGCCGCAGCACCGGCGGCCGCGGCGGGCGGTGCGGCAGCCGCAGCAGCTCCGGTCGAGGAAAAGACCGAGTTTACCGTGATTTTGACGGCTGTCGGAGCCAATAAGATCAACGTCATCAAAGCGGTACGCGAAGTTACCAGCCTCGGATTGAAGGAAGCGAAAGATCTTGTCGACGGCGCTCCAAAAACCGTGAAGGAAGGCGTAAACAAGGACGAAGCCGAATCGATTCGCAAAAAATTCGCCGACGCCGGCGCAACCGTCGAAGTCAAATAGAAGGCGAAATCGGGTGGGGCAGACGGTCTTGCTGTCTGCCTGCATTTGACAGGCCCGGCAATGTCTGCTAGATTAAAGATGACGTTTCACTGGGAGCGCTCCGGAATCGCTTCGTGATTCAAATTTTAATTTTTGGTCCCGCTGGTTCAAGGACAGCCACGCGGGATTTTGGCATGCCCAAAATCCTCGCCGCATGTCGGCGTGGTATTCTAATGAATGCTGCTGAGAGCAGATTCTTCCCGATTTGTTTCCCTTCTCTAGAGGTGTGTCATCGTTTCCAGATGTGGCCGCCACTGTTCCGGCCGCTCTTCTTTCTGCTGATGAAAACTTTCCGGACTTGGCAGATGGCCGCTACCGCCGTGTCGCTGGGGTGCGTGGCCTGCTGATTTGCGACATGTCAAAGTAAGGTGCCTGGGCGCGCTTCGATTAGCCCCGCCCTGTTGTGTTGCCGTTGGTTTCCAAAGGACAAGCGTAGATGCCTAACGTGTCAAACGGTTCTTCCCGCGAGCGAGTTGACTTTTCTAAGATTAAGACCTCGATCCCTATCCCGAATCTCATCGAAGTGCAGAGGCGTTCTTACGAGCGCTTCCTGCAAATGGACCTCTTGCCCAAGGAGCGCGAAGACGCCGGACTGCAGAGCGTTTTCAGTTCTGTTTTCCCCATTTCCGATTTCCGCGGCCTGAGCCAGCTCGAATTTGTCGACTATTCCATCGGCAACTGGGAGTGCAAATGCGGCAACCTCAAGGGGCTGCACCACCTGCGTACCATTTGCCGGAATCCGAACTGCGGAGCCGAGATCCGCACCGACCCGTTCCATGCAGGCGATGTTCTGTGCCATCGTTGCGGCACCTTCAACCGCAACATTGTCACCTTCTGCAACCGCTGTGGCGACCCTGTCGCCCTGCAGTTGAAGTACGACGTTCCCGAATGCGAAGAGCGCGGCATGACCTATGCGGCTCCTCTCAAAGTCACCATTCGCCTCACGGTTTACGACAAAGACGCCGACAGCGGCAACAAGACCGTTCGCGACATCAAGGAACAGGAGGTGTTCTTCGGCGAAATCCCGTTGATGACCGAAAACGGCACCTTCATCATCAATGGAACCGAGCGCGTCATTGTCTCCCAGCTTCACCGCTCGCCCGGCGTTTTCTTCGAAAAAGTCCCGTCCCAAGGATACTTCCTCGGCAAAATCATTCCGTATCGCGGAAGCTGGGTCGAGTTCGAGTACGACAACAAAAATCTGTTATATGTCCGAATCGATCGGAAACGAAAGTTCTACGGTACCGTCTTTCTCCGCGCTCTCGGTCTCAAGACCGATGCGGATATCATCCGCGCGTTCTACAAACTAAGCACCATCGGCGTCAAGGAAAACAAGCTCTACTGGCATGTCAGCGACAGCCTCGTGGGGATGAAGTTGTCCCACGCCGTCACATCCAAAAGCGGCGAGACTGTCGTTCCGCAGGGCCGTAAGATCACCAATTCCGTCTTCCGCGAGATTCAGAAAGCCAAACTCGAACGCGTCGAAGTGGCCGTGAACGACCTCGAAGGAGCGTT
This sequence comes from Bryobacterales bacterium, assembly GCA_963722585.1. Classification (GTDB taxonomy): domain Bacteria; phylum Acidobacteriota; class Terriglobia; order Bryobacterales; family Bryobacteraceae; genus KBS-96. The sequence goes on from CAVRNU010000032.1 coordinate 124,004, forward strand.
TGTCGCAGCCGACGTGATCGACATGGAGACCGGAGAGGTTCTCGTCGAGGCCAATCACGAGCTCACTCCCACCGCCGTCGCGCGAATTGCCGAAGCCGGCATCGAGCACTTCGAGATCTTCTTCCCCGAGCGCGACGATGCGGGCAACGTGATTTCAGCCACGCTGCGCAAGGACGCAGTAAAAACCCAGAACGACGCGCTGCTTGAAATTTATCGAAAGCTGCGTCCCGGCGATCCACCCACGCTCGATACCGCTACCCAGCTCTTCCACGGCATGTTCTTCGACGCGCGCAAGTACGACTTTTCGCGCGTCGGCCGCATGAAGTTCAATATCAAGCTCTACGACAAGGCTGACTCGACGCCGCTCGACAAGCGCACGCTCGACCATAAGGACTTCATCGACACCATCCTCTATCTGCTGCGCCTCCGCAGAGGAATTGGAGCCGTTGACGACATCGACCACCTCGGCAACCGCCGCGTGCGTGCCGTCGGTGAGTTGCTCGAAAACCAGTTCCGTATTGGCCTGGTCCGCATGGAGCGCGCCATTAAGGAAAAGATGTCGGTCTATCAGGAAATGTCGACCGCCATGCCCCACGACCTCGTGAACGCGAAGCCTGTCATGGCCGCGATCCGCGAGTTCTTCGGCTCGAGCCAGCTGTCGCAGTTCATGGACCAGACCAATCCGCTCTCGGAGATTACGCACAAGCGCCGCCTCTCCGCGCTCGGACCGGGCGGCTTGTCGCGCGAGCGCGCGGGATTTGAAGTCCGCGACGTTCATCCGACGCACTATGGGCGCATCTGCCCCATCGAAACGCCGGAAGGCCCGAACATCGGTCTTATTTCTTCGTTGTCGTGTTTTGCGCGAATCAACGAGTACGGGTTCATCGAAAGTCCCTACCGGCGCGTCAAGGAAGGCGTGCTGGTCGACGAAGTTAAAATCCTGAACCCCGGCGACACGCCGCTCAAAGTAAACCAGATTGCAGATCGGCCGTCCGTCGAGCATGCCAATGCCGCACTGAAGACAGGTCAGCAAACGGCGGAATTCGAGGCGTACTGCGATTACCTCTCGGCTTGGGAGGAAGACAAGTACCTCATCGCTCAAGCCAACGTCAAGATCAACGATGACGGGCGCATTACCGACGACCTGGTGAATGCCCGCCAGGCCGGCAACTTCGTTCTCAAACACCGCGACGAAGTCGAGTACATGGACGTCAGTCCCAAGCAGCTTGTCTCGGTGGCGGCGAGCCTGATTCCATTCCTCGAAAACGACGACGCCAACCGCGCGCTGATGGGCTCGAACATGCAGCGCCAGGCCGTACCTTTGTTGCGCGCCGAGGCTCCTTATGTCGGCACCGGTATGGAACAGGTAACCGCCCGCGACTCCGGCGCTGTCGTCATCTGCAAGCGTCCCGGCGTTGTCGACTCGGTCGACAGTGAGCGTATTATAGTGCGCGTCGAAGGCGGCGGCCACGAAGGCCAGCTCTCGCGCGAAGTCGGGGCCGATATCTACCAGTTGACGAAGTTCAAGCGCTCGAATCAGAACACCTGCATCAACCAGAAGCCGATTGTTCATGCCGGGCAAAAGGTGAAGAAAGGCGACGTGCTCGCCGACGGGCCCTGCACCGATACGGGCGAACTGGCCCTCGGCCGCAATGTCCTCGTCGCTTTCATGCCGTGGCGCGGATACAACTTCGAAGACGCCATCATTGTCAGCGAAAAGCTGGTCAAGGAAGACTACTACACCTCCATCCATATCGAGGAATTCGAAATCGAGGCGCGCGATACGAAGCTGGGGCCTGAGGAAATCACTCGCGATATTCCCAATATCTCTGAATCGTTCCTGCGCAATCTCGATGAAAGCGGCATTATCCGCATCGGCGCAACCGTCAGACCCGGCGATATTCTTGTCGGTAAAGTGACGCCGAAAGGAGAGACCCAGCTCACTCCCGAAGAGAAGCTGCTGCGCGCCATCTTCGGCGAAAAAGCCGGAGACGTGAAGGATGCTTCGCTTTATTGCCCGCCCGGAATCGAGGGCACCATCGTCGATGCGAAGGTGTTCTCGAGGAAAGGCGCGGAACTCGATGAACGCTCGAAGCAGATTCTTACCGAACAGGAAGCGCGGCTTGAGCGCAACCTCGAGGACGAGAAACGCATTCTCAACGACGAACGCGCCAAGCGGCTCGAAAAACTGCTCGAAGGCAAGCAGATGTTGGCCGACCTCCACGACGAGAAGACCAACAAACGCTTGATCGCCAAGGAAACGCCGCTCACCGGCGAAGTGCTCGAAAAGCTGAAGGGCCGCGACATCAAGCGCATGAAGCTTTCAACCAAAGACGTGCGGCTGAACGAGCTTGTCGACGAGATCGAAGAAATGACATCGCGGCAGATCGCGGTGCTCGAAAAAATTACCGAAGAAAAAGTCGCGAAGCTGCGCAAAGGTGACGAACTCCCGCCGGGCGTCATCAAGCTCGTAAAGATCTACATCGCCATGAAGCGTAAGCTTTCCGTTGGCGACAAGATGGCCGGGCGTCACGGTAACAAAGGCGTCATCTCGCGCATTGTACCGGAGGAAGACATGCCGTATCTTCCAGACGGCCAGCCGGTCGAGATCATTCTGAATCCGCTGGGCGTGCCCTCGCGCATGAACGTGGGCCAGATTCTCGAAACCCACCTCGGGTGGGCGGCGGCGAAACTCGGCTTGCGCTTCGCCACACCGGTTTTCGACGGCGCGACAGAGCGCGATATTAAAGCGCAACTGACCACCGCCGATCTGCCGACTTCGGGAAAAATCAACTTGCATGACGGCGTCACCGGGCAACCGTTTGAACAGCCGGTCACCGTGGGCTACATCTACATGCTGAAGCTCAGCCACCTCGTGGACGACAAGATCCATGCCCGGTCGATTGGGCCGTATTCACTGATCACGCAGCAGCCGCTCGGCGGCAAGGCGCAGTTCGGTGGACAGCGGTTCGGAGAAATGGAAGTGTGGGCGCTCGAAGCCTACGGAGCCGCTTACATCCTCCAGGAGTTGCTGACCGCGAAATCCGACGATGTTTATGGCCGCGCGAAAATCTACGAGGCCATCGTCAAGGGCGAAGCCGCCGCCGAGCCTGGCGTGCCGGAATCGTTCAATGTGCTGATCCGCGAGCTGCAAAGTCTGTGCCTCGACGTCGAGCTGATGAAGAAACCGCGCGAGATGCAGGATCTGGCGCACGCGGCAGACTAAACGCGGGCAGTTCAGTTGGGCGGAGGCGATCCACCCCTGGGCTCGCCTTCGCGATGAATTTCGGTGATTCTTTGGCGAAAGGTTAACAAGGACTCAATTCATGTATCGTTCCTCTCCGTACGACAGAGCCAATTTGATCGCCGACTTCGATTCGCTACGAATCAGCCTGGCCTCTCCGGAGAAGATCCGGAGCTGGTCGCATGGCGAAGTCACAAAGCCGGAGACCATCAACTATCGCACCTTTAAACCCGAGCGCGACGGATTGTTCTGCGCCCGTATTTTCGGCCCCGTGGCCGATTGGGAATGCTTGTGCGGCAAGTACAAGCGCATGAAGCACCGCGGCGTCATTTGCGACAAATGCGGTGTCGAAGTAACGTTATCGCGCGTTCGCCGAGAGCGCCTGGGTCACATTGAGCTGGCCAGCCCCTGCTCTCACGTCTGGTTCTTCAAGGGCCTGCCGAGTCGTATCGGTTACCTGCTCGACATCACCCTGCGCGAACTCGAGCGTGTCCTCTACTACGAAGCCTATGTGATCGTCGATCCCGGCGAGGCTACCGGCCTCCATTTGGGTGAAGTCGTCAGCGACGAGCGCAAGCGCCAGCTCGATCAGGAGTTCCCCGGCAAATTCGTCCCCATGATGGGAGCCGAGGGCGTCAAAGAGCTGCTGCGCCGCGTCGACGTCGAGTCGCTCAGCCAGGAAATCCGCGAAAAAATGCGCACGGAAACTTCGGCGCAGAAGAAGCTGAAGTATGCCAAGCGCCTGCGCGTGGTCGAAAGCTTCCGGAAATCCGGCAACAAGCCCGAGTGGATGATTCTCGACGTCATCCCCGTCATTCCACCCGAGCTTCGACCGCTCGTGCCGCTCGATGGCGGCCGCTTCGCGACTTCCGACCTCAACGATCTCTATCGCCGCGTCATCAACCGCAACAACCGTTTGAAGAAGTTGATGGAGCTTCATGCTCCCGATGTCATCGTGCGCAATGAGAAGCGGATGCTGCAGGAAGCGGTCGACGCACTGTTCGATAACGGCCGCCGCGGCCGCGTGCTGCGCGGAGCTAACAACCGGCCGCTCAAATCGCTCTCCGATACGTTGAAAGGCAAGCAGGGGCGCTTCCGCCAGAATCTGCTTGGCAAACGCGTCGATTACTCCGGCCGTTCCGTCATCGTCGTCGGTCCTGAGCTGCGCCTTAACCAATGCGGTCTTCCGAAGAAGATGGCGCTCGAGTTGTTTAAGCCGTTCATCTATCACCGGCTCGAGCAGCGCGGTCATTGCACCACCATTAAGCAGGCCAAGGAACTCGTCGAGCAGCAGGATCCGGTAGTTTGGGACATTCTCGAAGAAGTTATCAAAGATCACCCCATTCTGCTGAATCGCGCTCCGACATTGCACCGGCTGGGCATCCAAGCATTCGAGCCTGTTCTGGTCGAAGGCAAAGCCATCAAACTTCATCCGCTGACTTGTACCGCGTTCAACGCCGACTTTGACGGCGACCAGATGGCGGTGCACATACCGCTTTCGCCCGAGGCGCAGATTGAAGCATCCACTCTGATGCTTTCTTCGAACAACATCCTGTCTCCCGCGCACGGTTCGCCGATCGCCACACCTTCTCAAGACATGGTGCTCGGTCTCTATTACCTGACGAAATCGCGTCCTGGCACCAAGGGCGAAGGCCGCACGTTCGCTTCAATCGACGATGTATTGATCGCGCTTGAAATGGGCGAAGTCGAAACGCTAACTCCTATCAAGCTGCGCTACACGGGCCGCGTCATCGATCTCGGCAAGGCGTTCGACAATCAAAACGTTCTGCACACGCAGCCCATCGAGTTTGTCAAGCAATATATGGACACAACTGTCGGCCGCGTCATCCTGAACGATGTGCTGCCGAAGGAAATGCCGTTCATCAACGGACTGTTGAAGAAGAAAGCTCTGACGCAGCTGGTTCAATACTGCTACCTGAACTTTGGTTTGCAGACGACCGTTCAGGCGCTCGACGAAATTAAGAAGCTCGGGTTCCTCTATGCTACGCGCTCGGGCATGTCCATCGGCATCGACGATATGGTGGTGCCCGAAGATAAGCCGGCGCTCGTGAAAGACGCGCAAAGGCAGGTCATCGAAGTCCAGCAGCAGTATCAGGAAGGCGCGATTACCACTTCCGAGCGCTACAACAAAATCATCGAAATCTGGTCGAAAGTCACCGAGCAGGTTTCCGACAAGATGTTCAAGCTGATGGAATCGGACGACCAGAGCGGCCGCGTTCTAAATCCGATTTACATCATGGCCGACTCGGGCGCCCGCGGCTCGAAGCAGCAGATCCGCCAGCTTTCCGGCATGCGCGGTCTGATGGCGCGGCCGTCGGGTGAAATCATCGAGAACCCGATTACGGCGAACTTCCGCGAAGGATTGGACGTTCTGCAGTACTTCATCTCGACTCACGGCGCCCGCAAGGGTTTGGCCGACACTGCGCTAAAAACGGCCGACTCCGGTTACCTGACTCGCCGGCTATGCGACGTGGCGCAGGATGTGATTATCACTGAAGGCGACTGCGGCACGCAGGACGGCATCTATGTCGAGCCGATCATCGAATCGGGCGAAATCATCGAACCGCTGCGCGACCGTATCGTGGGCCGAGTGGCGCTCGAAGACCAGCTCGATTACGAGGGCAACTTGATCGTGAAGGTGAACCAGGAGATCACCGAAGACCTGGCCAGCGCCATTCAAGCCGCCGGTATCGAGCGCGTGAAGATTCGCTCCGTTCTCACCTGCGAATCGAAGCGCGGCGTTTGCCAGCTCTGCTACGGCCGCAATCTCGCGACAGGCCGGATGGTCGAGCGCGGCGAAGCGGTGGGCATCATCTCCGCTCAGTCGATTGGCGAGCCTGGCACGCAGCTCACCATGCGTACCTTCCACATTGGAGGCGCGGCCACGCGAGTCAGCGAGCAATCCACACAGGATGCCAAATCGGACGGCTTCGTCAAATTCATCGGCATCAATACGGTTCGCAACAAGGAAGGCAACCTGATCGCCATGAATCGCAACGGCATTCTTGCGATTGTCGACGAAAAAGGCCGTGAGCGCGAACGCTACCCCGTGGTCTACGGCGCAAAAATCAACCTGGAAGACGGAGCGCCCGTGAAGCAGAATCAGATTCTGCTCGAATGGGATCCATATACCTTCTCGATTCTGACGGAAGTCAGCGGTACGGTCCACTACAAGGATCTGATCGACGGCCTGACCGTGCAGGAGCGTGTCGACGAAATCACGGGTTACACCCAGCTCGTCGTTATGGATTCGCCCGACGAGAAGCGGCTGCCGACGCTGATTGTCCGTCCCGAGGGCGGCCATCGCGCTGAGGAGAAGCGCTATCTGATGCCGACCCATGCTCACCTGACGGTAAACGATGGCGAAGAGGCTCACGCGGGCGACGTTCTCGCCAAGATTCCTCGCGCCACCACCAAGACCAAAGACATCACCGGCGGTCTGCCCCGCGTGGTCGAGCTGTTCGAAGCGCGTAAACCGCGCGAGACGGCTATCATGGCAGAAATCACCGGCACGGTGAAGTACGGCGAAGTGACCAAAGGCTCGCGTAAACTCTACATCGTCGGCGACGACAATGAGCAGAGGGAATACGCAATTCCGCGCGGCGTTCATATCAACGTGCAGGAAGGCGAGCGCGTTCGCGCCGGCGATCCGTTGATGGATGGCCCGCGCAATCCCCACGATATCCTCGCTGTTCTCGGCGAAAAGGAACTGCAGAAGTACCTGGTCAACGAGATTCAGGAAGTCTATCGTCTGCAGGGCGTCAACATCAACGATAAACATCTCGAAGTGATCTCGCGACAGATGATGCGTTGGATCAAAGTGGACGATATCGGCGACACCGAGTTTCTTCCTGAGGAAGTGGTCGACAAGTTCCGCTTCCGCGAAGAGAATCAGCGTGTGCTCGATTCGGGCGGCCGCCCGGCTTACGGAAAGCCGGTTCTGCTCGGCATCACCAAAGCATCGCTTTCAACCGATTCGTTTATCTCAGCAGCCAGTTTCCAGGAGACAACGCGTGTTCTCACCGAAGCCGCTATCAACGGCAAGGTCGACTACCTGCGCGGCCTCAAGGAAAACGTCATCATGGGCCGCCTGATTCCGGCCGGCACCGGCCTCGAGTACTACCGCCAGGTCCGCATCGCAGGCGAGGACGTGGTGGAAGAAGAACCCATGGTCGAGCAGGAAGTCTCACTCGCCGACACACTGCAGGAATACGGCGAAGAAACCCGCAGCATCTACAGCGGCGGCCTGAGCGAAGATATCGGCGGCGACGAAGCCATGACAGCCGAAGAGATTTGATTCTTCGCGCTTCAACCTATTAACAACTGACAAAGGGCGGCCCCGAGGGGCCGCCTTTTTTGCTATGTCGCCTGCTGCGGCTAGCTTCAGCCAATCACCACGCCTGAAGGTCCTGACCAGCCCACCCATCCGAGTGATGCGCTGCGCTGCCAAAAAAAGGCAGACTTGAGTCATGAATGCAGTAGATACTTTCGATTTGCAAGGCTACTCGAACTCAATCGCGCAAACAGTCGAACAGTCAGGCCGGTCGGTTGTAGCGGTGAAGTCGGCGGCCTACCGGGTAACCAGCGGAGTAGCGTTCCGCGAAGATCTGGTCGCGGTGAACAACCATATTTTGAAGCGCGAGGGACCGATTGCTGTGCAGCTTCCGGACGGCAGCCAGCAGGAAGCGGCGATTCTGGGCCGAGACCCGGGTCTCGATCTTGCGGTTCTCTGGTTGAAAGACCGTAAGCTTGAAGTGCTCGATCCCGAACCGGAGGACGGTCAACGCGCGGGCGCGCTTGCAATCGTTGTGGGACGCACGATAGATAGCGGGCTGTCGGCGAGCGCCGGCATCTTAGGCGCGGTCTCCGGGCCGCGGCGAACGTGGCGCGGCGGCGAATTGCACAAATTCCTTCGCCTGGACGTGAATCTCTATCCATCGCAGGCGGGCGCGGCCGTAGTGTCGGCGACGGGACGATTTCTGGGCATGGCGACGCCAGCCCTGCTTCGGCACTCCGCCCTCGCCGTACCCCTCGAAACCCTTAACCGGATCGCCGACGAACTGCGGCGGGAAGGCCGCATTCGCCAAGGCTATCTCGGAGTCGGCTTGCAGCCCGTGGCAATACCGGAGCATCTGCGAAGTAAGTCAGCGGCGGCTGGAGAGAGCGGGCTTATGGTGCTGAGCGTGGAACCGGGTACCGGAGCGGAGGAAGCCGGTGTGCAATTGGGCGACATTCTCATCGCATTTGGAGACGCGACTCTCTCGGATACCGAAACACTGATGGGCGCGCTTCGCGGAGATGCAGTGGGCAAACCCATGAAATTGACTCTGATACGCGCCGGCAACCTAATGGAAGTCACCGTACACGTCGCAGATAAGAGCGGCAAAAGGAAGTAAGAAGATGCCTTTTCCAGTTCCAGGAAGAATTGCGGAGCTGTTGCGCCGCTCGACTGTACAGGTTCGAGGCGAACGCGAAGCGTGGCAGGGAAGCGGCTCCGGTATAGCGCTCGCCGATGGGCGTGTTGTGACCAATTGCCATGTAGTCATCGACCGGCAGCCTGTCATTGAGACGTGGGAAGGGATGACGGCGCGGGCTCGAATCGTGAAGACCGACCGGCATCGCGACCTTGCGCTACTTCAGACAGAAGGATTGCCTACGGTTCCCGCCGTTCTCAGTTCCAATACGCCACAGAGCGGTCAACAGATCATCGCAGTGGGCAATCCGTTGGGTTTTGTGGGCGCCGTCTCGACGGGTACGATTCATCGTGTGGGCTCGATTCGCGGGCTTGGCATGGCGCAGTGGATTCAATCGAATCTTCGCCTTGCACCTGGGAATTCGGGCGGCCCGCTGTCGGATATTCACGGCCAAATCGTGGGCGTGAACACGATGATTGCCGGACCATTTGCGCTGGCGATTCCGGCCAGTGCGGTGCAGTCGTTCCTGTCGGCAAAGTCGCAGCCTCCGTCTTTGGGCGTGACGGTGCGGCCGGTTTCGATTCGTGTGGAAAACAGCCGTTTCGGCCTGATTCTGCTCGAAGTGGAAAAAGACAGCGCGGCGGATCGGGCCTCGTTGCTACAAGGAGACGTGCTGGTTTCGGCCGATGACGAGCCGCTCCGTCATCCTGACGATCTGTACAGCGCGATTTCGCGAGGAGGCGCGCTGGTCCTTGGATTTCTACGCGGCGATGCGCCGCGGATCAGACAAGTCACGGTACAGCTTTCGAGTGAACGAGTGGTGAATGCGGCGTGACTCGCGTGTTCGTGCTGGCGGAATCGTTCGAATCGGCGGAAAGCCTCGCGGCGCTAGTCGCGGACGATGGGCGCCTGGAAGTGGCTGGTACAGCATCTTTGGGGCGTTTCGAGCGGGCATTGCTGATCGACACACAGCCTGATGTTGTGCTCGCGAGCCGCATTCCTTCGCGGCGCTTGCCGGAGATCGACATTCCAACGGTCTTGTTGACCGACGAGCGATTGGAAAGCTGGGAATTTGGCGGCAACGTTAAGGCGCGGCTGCCGGTTCAAGCGACTCCGGCTGAGGCGTTTGCCGCTCTGATTGCGGCGGGCCAGGGGCTAACCGTCCTGACAGCGGCTCAAGCAGAAACGGTGCTGAATTTGACGCCAGCCCCGAATAGCGACGGTACGGTGCTGGTGGAGCGTTTGACGCCTCGCGAGATTGAGGTTCTGCGAATGATGGGGCACGGTGTCGGGAACAAGGAGATCGCCGACGGCCTGGGCATTAGCGAAAACACGGTGAAGTTCCATGTAGCCTCGATTCTTGGTAAGCTGAATGCCGCATCGAGAACCGAAGCGGTGGCTCGCGGCCTCCGCACCGGTCTCATTCCGATTTAGCCTGGGTCTACAAGGGCATGTTTGCGTGCTTCTTCTTTGGCATCGTGTCGATCTTATTCGCTAACAAGCGAAGCGCGCGAATCACGCGCGGGCGCGTTTCCCTGGGCTCGATCACATCGTCGATGTAACCTCGTTCGGCCGCATCGAACGGGTTTGCGAAACGAGTCCGGTACTCGTCAATCCTGGCGCGGCGAAGGTCGTCGGCGTCCGAAGCTCCGGCCAGCTCACGACGGTAAAGAACATTCACGGCTCCCTCGGGGCCCATGACCGCAATCTCGGCCGTCGGATACGCGAAATTTATATCGGTGCGAAGGTGCTTCGATCCCATGACACAGTAGGCGCCCCCATAGGCCTTGCGTGTGATGACAGTGATTTTTGGCACCGTAGCCTCTGCGTAGGCGTAAAGAAGCTTGGCTCCATGACGAATGATTCCTCCAAACTCCTGATCCGTTCCGGGTAAGAAGCCCGGGACATCCTCGAAGGTGAGAATGGGTATCTGAAAGGCGTCACAAAATCGAACAAAACGAGCTGCTTTAGTGGAAGACGCGATGTCAAGGCAACCTGCCAGATGGGCAGGTTGATTGGCGACGATGCCGACCGCAGCCCCCGCCATCCGCGCGAAACCAATCACAATGTTGCGGGCGAAATGCTCCGCCACTTCAAAGAAATGACCGTCATCGACAACATGCCGGATCAGGTCAATCATGTCGTAAGGCTTATTCGATTCCTCCGGTACCAACGTATCGAGCTCTGTATCCTGTCGATCTTCGGGATCGTTCGCTTCCGATCGCGGCACGCCATCCAGGTTGTTCTGAGGAAGAAAGCGTATCAGCTCGCGGATGCTGCGCAAACAGTCGGCATCGTCGGGAGCCAGAAAATGCGCCACTCCGCTCTTTGAATTGTGGGTCAGGGCGCCGCCTAACGTTTCTTTATCTACATCTTCGTGAGTCACAGTCTTTATGACGTCGGGTCCGGTCACGAACATGTGACTCGTCTGGTCGACCATGAACACAAAGTCGGTGAGGGCCGGCGAATAGACCGCGCCGCCCGCGCATGGCCCCATAATGGCCGAGATCTGGGGAATGACGCCGCTGGCTAGCGTGTTGCGGAGAAAAATATCGGCGTATCCGGCTAAGGAGACGACGCCTTCCTGAATGCGAGCGCCCCCGGAATCGTTAAGACCGATGATCGGCGTTCCCACCTTGAGCGCCAGATCCATTACTTTTACGATCTTTTGGGCATTCGCTTCGGACAAGGAGCCGCCAAAGACGGTGAAGTCCTGCGCGAACACAAAAACCTGGCGGCCATGAATCAATCCATAGCCGGTAACGAATCCATCCCCATCGATAATCTGTTCCTCCATGCCAAAATTCCGGCAGCGGTGGCGCACAAGCTTATCCAATTCTTCGAAGGTGCCCTCGTCGAGCAGAAGATCGATCCGTTCCCGAGCGGAGAGCTTTCCCTCGCGATGCTGGCGCTCCTTGCGCTCGGTTCCGCCGCCCTCTTCGGCGCGCGCGTGACGTTCCCTGACTTCGTCCAGTCGACTTTTGGCCATGCTTGTTTCCGCTCTAACGCCGGATGCCCCCCGGCGCTGTCGAGCCATTCACATAATAGCCAGCGCGGGCAGAGACTACGGCCCGGGGAAACCTCTTCTTCGCCTCGGGGCTGAGTTCGATGCGGATTCGGCGAAAGCTGCCCGGCGCGGCTGAAGGCGGCACGTGGTAGACGAGCGCGTACCGATCCCGTATCCGGTTCAGCATCCAGCCCAAACTGGCTTTGGGCTTGGTTGTCGGAATGGCTTCGCCCCCAGTCTCATCGGCAAGCGGGAAAACATCGTCAAAGGCGAAATTTGAATTGATGACCGAACCTGGACGAGGTTCGGGAGGATGAGGATGTCGACCGACGACGAGAGCATCGAGCGTGACGTTTGCGTCGTATAGCGAACGGAGCGCCTGATCCTGGTGGACGTCGTAAGACATGCCGCTGTTGTCCGTGACAATCAGAATGGCGCGACGGCGCAGGCCGGCGGAATTCTGCGAGCCTAGATACCGGGCCGCGCTGCGAATCGCGGAGTTGATTTTTGTTCCTGAACCGGGTGGTTCATCGGTGCTCGCTTTTTCGATAGCGGCCGATATCTTATCCGTGCCTCTGGTGAACGATTGTTCAATCCGGGCGTCGCGGCTGAATATCATCACCGCGACGCGATCCTGGGGCAATAGCTTTGAAAGCGCTTTACGGCTGATAGCCGCCATGTCCCGCAGGTATTTGCGTACGCTTCCGCTGACATCGAGCAGCAGCACAATATCGAGCGGCTCCGAGTCATGGGCAAAGTATAGAATCGCTTGTGGTTTCCCCTCGTCTTGAAGTTCGAAATCGTTCGTCGTAAGGATGGTGATTGGCCTACCCGACACTGCGACGTCGGCGCTGGCTTGCACGTCCGAAGTGCCGATACGAAATGTAGGCTGCTTGGCTGGCTTAGGCGTCCTTTCCGAATCCAGCGCATTTTGGTCATCTGTTTGCTCACTCTGACTCGACAAGGCCGTGCTACTTACTTCTCGGAACGCCCAACTTGCCTCAGCCACCGTGCGCCCTTCGACGAATGCGCGCAAAACGGGCTTGACCGCGCCGTCTGCATTCGCCGGAAGGCAGAGGATCGCCGGTGAGAGGATAAAAAGCAGCAGCGGTTGCATGTCAAACGGAATTGCCGGCAGGGGTGGAATTGTTTTCGGAACGGCCGGTCATATTGACCACGGAAAAACCACGCTGGTCCGGTCGCTCACGGGTATTGAGACCGACCGGCTAGCCGAAGAAAAGAAGCGAGGGCTCTCCATAGAATTGGGCTTCGCCGATCTGGTGCTTCCGAACGACCGCCGCATTGCCATTGTAGACGTACCGGGCCATGAGCGGTTCATCAAGAACATGCTGGCCGGAGCGGGTGGTCTTGACGCGGTTCTCCTGGTGATTGCGGCCGATGAAGGCATCAAGCCTCAAACTCGGGAGCACTTCGAAATCTGCCGCTTGTTGAATATCTCGAGCGGCATTATTGTTCTTACGAAAGCAGATCTGGTAAGGCCGGAGCGCATAGAACAACTCGAAGCCGAGGCAAAGGATTTTTGCCGCAATAGTTTCCTCGATCAGGCTCCCTGCATTCCCGTGAGCGCACGGGAAGGATCGGGCTTGTCGCGTCTTATCGGAGAAATGACGTCGCTGGTCGATGGGCTGGAACCGCGCCGAGGCTCGTCCTTTGCGCGGCTGCCAATCGATCGCAGCTTCAAAATGCAAGGATTCGGCACAGTTGTTACCGGAACGCTTCAAGGGGGCCGTCTGCGGGTTGGCGATACTGTCGAGATCCATCCTCTGCGCGAGCATTATCGGATACGTGGTATCCAAGTTCATCGCCAGCCGGTAGAGGAAGCGTGGCCCGGGCAACGAACGGCCATCAATCTGGCCGGCATTGAAGCTCAACAGATTCAAAGGGGCGCGGTTCTGACAGTTCCCGACACATTTGAATCGACCAAGGTTTTTGACGCTGCGATTCAATGGCTCGATCCGAAATGCGCAGCCCGCCTCGCGCCAGTCCTTGCGCTTATACGTTGGCTCTCTCGAGTCCACAGCCGATGTTCGATTAATCGAAGCGCTGAACCAATCGCAGTCAATCACGCGAATCTCAAGCCGCGAGCCGCTTTTAATTCTCCCTCAGGATCGTTTTGTGCTGAGGAACTCGGAAGCGACGGTGGGCGGAGGAGCGGTTCTCGATCCGTTTCCCCCTATTCGCATCAATCGCGAGAAGACATGCGTTCGCCTGCGCGCGTTATTAACGGGCTCGGATGGAGTGCGGATTCGCACGCTGGTTGAGGAGAGTACGCAGGGTCGAAAGATTTCAAATCTGGTCCGTACAACTGGTTGGACACCCGAGCGGATTAAGGAACTTGCCAAAGCGGACGGGACACTGACGATTTGTGAGACAGAGCAAAGAGTAATCGGCGTCGCGTGGCTGGAACAAAAACGCCAGCAGGTTATCGCCTGGCTCAGGAATTTTCATCAATCGAATCCCGCTTCAAAAGGCGCGGCAATGCACCAGGTGAGAAGCTCGCTGATGTCCGGCATCGAGCCAACCCTCACGGATTTAATTCTGCGCGGCAGCCCGCAAATTGTCATTGCGGGCGGAGACGGTGTCACTCTTGGGGCATGTGGCGAAGCTGAGCCCGGAGGAGACCGCCGCGAGAGCGACACTGGATCAGCTCTTTCAAAAATCGGGATTTCAGCCTCCGAGCGTGGACGAGGCCCTGGCCGCCACCAGCATCGAGCCAAAGCGTGCCCGAATCCAATTGGACGCGCTGATTAAGGAAAAGCGGCTGGTTAAGGTTGCGTCCGATTTGATTTTTCACGCCGACGTCATCGAGCAGATGAAACGTTCCATCGCTTCTCAGAAAGGAAGACGGTTCACCGTGCCCGAATTCAAAGCCTGGACGAACGTATCGCGCAAATACGCGATCCCGCTGCTCGAATTTCTCGACCGGGAGCGAGTGACCCGCCGTGAGGGCGATATCCGGGTCGTGCTTTAGAGGCAACAGGCTCTCCCTTGAAGAATGGGCCTGCCGCTCACGAAAGGGCGTGAGAACCGGTGCAAATGACGTTCTCGCATCGTAGAAAATGCGGAGTCGCCACTCCGCGACACGCCGATGGACCGGAGAACTGGATTGGCGGATGCTACGGCGTTTTTCAGGAGTGATCCCACGGTCTAGCTCAGATAGCACAACTGAAGGAGCTGCATGAACGACGACAAATGTCATCGTCGCGTGTTTGCAGGGATTGTTGGAGTCGGTCACCCACCTGCAAAGACCAATCTACATTCCAGAAGTTATCATGTGCTTTGGTGATGCAACATCGCTTTAATCGCATTGCGTTCGATGCAGGACGAAGTTCAGGTAGCAATCTGCTGGGTCTCTACTGCTCTCTCGTTGTTGTCGAATTGGCACTCAAAGACAACGCAAGTCCATGGAGAAAGGGTCACGCAGTCCAAAATTGGCTGAATGAACTCGGGGATGCCGGCCTCACTGCCCTCACATATCAGCTAGCCACCCAATTGCAGTCGCTGACTTGCACTGATCGGACAGGAAATCAGTCGGTGATAGACCTGAACACGTATCCCGATCTCCGTTACCTGCGACATGAGACTGACTACCCCGGAGAGTCTACAAACGAGGCGATTGGGCGAGCCTTGCAGATTTTGGATGAAATACGACTGCATTTGCAGAGTAGAGGGATCCTGTAATCATGACAGGTGCCACACTCCTTAAGTCCCTCAGATCCGTAGGTGAAGTCACTAAGAACTTTGCCTATCCGTACGTCCGAGTCGGTGTAACATCCCAGCTATTCGCAGGTCGATCGGAATCAGAGCGAGAAGAAGCCCTCGCAGATCGACTTGGCATATCAATCGGTGAACTGCGAAAGACGGCCCTAAATTCCCTATTTTTGCTCCGACTAGCTGATCCTAACGAGGCCGAGGGCGAGTCGTATACAAGAAGTACACATTGGCTAGCGGGCCTGGCGGAAGCTCGATCGGTCCAATCCAGTACTTCGATCCCGACAGTGCACTTCTACGGATATAAAGGTGGCCAAGCCCGATCCACTGTACTCGCGGCCCTTGCCGTTGCGCTCGCGCGAGATGGATGGCGGGTACTCGCCGTGGATGCGGACCTTGAAGCGCCTTCTCTCGACACGATCTTTGCGGCTACGTCCAAGAATCTCTCAGGCACGTTGTTGGGTTTATCACAAGGCGTCGAGATTGTCCAACCAACAACGGTTTACACTTCGTCTGATCTTGACAGCGCGCCCGGAGGTAGTGTTGCACTCGTGAATTGCTGGCCGAGGGGTAGCACCTACGAGATCGATGCCGCCGCCTTCGCGCTGCGAGCTGCGCTCGATCCGACTATATTGGAAGGCGCATGCAAAAAGATCGGTGATTTCGCCTCTGCAAATTCGTTCGATCTAGTTCTTATCGACCATCGGACAGGAATCTCGCCTTCCGTATTGCCGACGATTGCGTCCCTGCCAGGCCCAGTGGTGGTGGCGGTTAGACTTGACGAACAATGGTACGCCGCTCGAAGCTTCATCAAACTTCTCTTGCGCAGTTTCCCCAGTGATCCTGGTCTCTTTGTTGTCTGGAAGCCCGATAATGAAGATGACAGATCCTTCAATCAGCGAACCTTCTCTCAAAAGGAACAACTATTGCAGATCCTAGCGGATGCCTACGAAGGCGATGGCGAAGAAGAACTGGCGGCAGGCGACGTTGACGATCACCTAGTGATCTGGTCCTACGATGAAGGTTTTCGGAATACGCGACTACCCGAACCAGACATGCTCTCTATTCAGAGTCAGGAGTCAGTTGCGCGAATTAGATCTCTTCTAGGCTTTGCAGCCGCAAAGACACATGCCGGCAAAGCCATCCTCAATGCGCCGGCACAACGAGCTACGAACATAAGCGGCGCGCGGGATCAGGGCGACCTAATCGTTACCAGGGCACTGCGCGAACTGCTTGCCCAATCGAATCCTTTCACGTACATCTTGGGACGGAAAGGAACGGGGAAAACTCGGCTTGCGAGGGAGCTTGCCATCCGAGAAATTGGTGAACCGTTACTGGTCGCCGACGACAGCGAGGAGCGTCGTGGCCTAAAGTCCAATGCTCCTGAAATCACAGATGCAGCTCTCGCTTGCATCGAGGAGCCTAACCGCTTCTGGATTGCTCTTTTTACGGCAGCGATGAAGCATCCTACAACCGATAGAGAGGTCCTAGGAAAAGCGTTCGTAGAACAGATCAAGAATCCAATGAGCGCCTCGGATGCAGTTAGCTTGTGGAGCAGCAGTAAATCCTACCGAAGTTTCTTATTGGACAGTATCGAGACAACGTTCTCGAGCAAGCAGATGGTTCCTTACCTTCATGGGCTCTTCACAGCTCTGTCGCTCATAGAAACGGATCCACGCGCCTCTGAAAAGGTTGGATTTAGACTGTTCCTTCGAAGGGATTTAGCACAACGAAGTTTTATCCAGAATCTCGAACAGCAATTGTATGGGAAGACCCTAGAGCTTAGCTGGGACTATCAGTCTATCCTTAACTTCGTACTCTCGCGAATTTCGGTGACAGATTGGTTCCGGCAAAATTTTCCCGATATGATCCGGGAGATTGACTCAAACCGCATGCTTATCCTCGGCGGTGAGTTGAAGTCTCTTGAATGCGAGAAGATCCTTGAGCTAGCATTCCCGACGACTGTACGCAGAAACAATCTGCGAACGATGACTTTCTTTCGGACGTATTTCTCTGATAGCGCCAGCGAGCGCGCCCCTGGCAACGCACCGGCAGGTAGTGACATTCGACGCTACTATCCGAGGGTGTTTGACGAGTTTATCCGCACAATCCCTGACGAACTAAAGGATGATAGTGGGTCGTTGATACCGTCTGTAGATGAAGACGGCAAGGTCAATCAGACTCGAATCTTTACGGCACATGAAAAAGCTGCGGATAGCTACTTGCAAGGTCTTAAGCAAGAGTTGGCTTATGTTGTGACGTTGTCTGATGACTTTACGAACAATCAAGAACAAATCGACAAGCTGCTGAATAACTTCGAGGGGCGCCAGACCCCGTTTCAGATCGATAAACGCGTGCGAGAAATCTCGGCGGACACTAGTATAAGTCCGGAATCCGTCAGGACTGCGCTTGACAAGATGAAGGATGTTGGTATGTTCGAGGCGAGACCAGATTACCCCGGTGAGTGGCGCGTAGGTCGACTATTTAAATCGTCGCTTCGAATGAAGTATGTGCGGGGTCGTCAGACTCGAGTCGTAACCTGATTGAGACGTTTACGTATTGCATATAGAATCAAGCGTTAGGTCCCCAAAAGTCGGCTTGTATCCGCCAAGTTATCAGCGTCCTTTCAATTTGACTTAGCACGGCCTAGACTTTCAATTGAGCTGCGTATCGGCTGTCTTTGGGAGCGACAGACAAACCTATTTAGTATCCGCGGACAGCACCAATCAGGAATTGCTCAGCGCAAAGCTCTCCAGACGTACCGAAGGAACCAGGGCTGCCAGCGCTGATCGAGTCGTGGGTTGCTGGCTGATGGGGGCTTCGCTCTCCCTCAACCAGAATCGCCCTCTGAATATCGCCGGCACTGAGTCCTGCCGCAAAATAGCCGGCCAGGGCAGTCTCTAAAGGCGGAAGGCTTGGATTGAAAGCCACATTTTCGATGTATGAACCTGAAAAGGCACGGCCACTTGAGGCTAACAGTGCAACTCCAGAAGGTGAGCGACTGTACGGAGAGTGGGACGCGCACGCTGCCTTCAGCGCCTCGACTACCAAAGCGTCACTCGAACCGGAAGCAAGCGACAGACGTGCATGCTTCACTGGAAACGAACCCTGTGTAAAGCCGAGATTCCTGGGTCCAAACGCCTGCGGAAGAAGCTCCATCAACTTGACTGCAGATCCATCCCTCATGATCAAGCGCAGCCACCCATCCAGTGAAGTCTCATTGAGGAATTGCCGGCAATGTCCGCACGGTGCTCCACCTGCCGTGAGTGCCTCGACGCCGCTTTCGTCCGACATATAGGCGTTGGCAACGGCGGCCTGTTCGGCATGGACCGCCAGACCCAGAATATTTCCGGGAATCTCAACATTACATCCCAAATAAAGACTCCCGCTAGTGCCGAGCGCAACCGCTCCCACGAAATAGTTGGACAACGGAGGATGTGCAAAGCTCTTCGCGAGCGGAAGTAACTTTAACATCAGGGCCTCGCGGGACAACTGCTCGGTCCTCATGAGAGCAGCCACATCGGAAGAGTGGATTCGGCCACGATACTTCTTATCTGTAAGTATCGTTTGCAGAGTCACCTTTGAGTCTGATGCAAAACTCGACAACGCCTCAGAATATCGACCTTGCTGGGCGTTCGAAATTCCGCCGGCCATCGTGGCCAGTACGAAGCTCCGACGTGTCGGCTCAACACTCTTTGCACATTTCATAGCTAGTTAAAGCAAACCAACCCCGGAAAGTACATTCACAGATGAACCGAACATAGCAGATCGGTCCATCAAAATCGTTGCAGATGTGTCTCGATCGCCGGCGTGATTCTGACAGCAGGCTCATGAGGACTTCCGTCGAAATCCAAATCTGCTAGGCTTGATTCTGCTGGCGGTGCGCGCAAGCGCCTAAGAGGGAATCTGGTGGAAATCCAGGACTGCCCCGCAGCGGTAAGCAGGAACGAAGGCCCGCTCGAAAGCACTGTCTGATTGCAGACGGGAAGCAAGGGTCCTTAGAACGCCTAAAACGGTGAGGCCTGCAAGTCCGAAGACCTGCCGCGGCCCGCACGAACTACGTGCCGGACTTCTTGTTGCCTCGAGGGAGGGCGAACAATGAAACGGGCTGCCGTTCTCATTCTGCTAATTTTCTGCTTCATCGCCAAGCCGGCGGATGCCGGAAACGATGCCAGCGTTTCGGGCCGGGTTCTCGATCCATCGGACAAGCCGGTTCCGAATGCAACCGTACAATTAAGCCAATCGAGTGGCGCGGCTCAGCTAGCCGTACCCAGTGATCGCGGCGGCGCGTACACTTTTTCAAATGTGCCGCCGGGCGACTATTTGCTCACCGCGACAGCGGAAGGATTATCGGTTCCACAACCGATCACGCTCCAGTTGAAGGCTAATCAGGCCCAGACGATCGACGTAAAGCTCATTATCTCCGCTCAGCGAAGCCAGGTCACCGTAACAGCAGCCGATGCGCCGCAATCGATTGATCTAGTCTCGAAGGCTCTCGATGTGGTGGATGTGGGCGAGGCCGAGAGCCGTGGAATTTTCAGCGTTCCCGATGCGCTTGCCCAGGTTCCTGGCCTCCGGGTGACGACTCGCGGCGGTCCGGGAAGTTTCACAACTATTCAGACGCGCGGCCTTCGCGCGACCGATACCGCATTCCTGATTGATGGATTCCGCTTCCGCGACGACACAGGAGTACAAGGCGACGCAAGCTCGTTCATCAGCGACCTGTTTTTGGTGGACAGCTCGCGAATCGAAGTTCTCCGCGGCTCTGGCTCGTCTTTGTATGGCACCAATTCGATGGCGGGCACGGTTAACATCATCACCGATCATGGCGGAGGTCCGCTGCACGGCGATGTGGATTACCAGGGCGGCGGTTTAGGCTTAAATCGCGGCTTAGTGCAGGTAGCGGGCGGGGCCTTTCACAACCGGCTGACATATTCGGGAGGGATCGCATATCTCAACGAAATAAATGGCGTGAATAACGGCGGAGCGGCTCGGAACTGGTCGGGGCAAGGCGGCGCTACGGTTGCCATTACTCCGTCGGTACGGCTTAGCGCGCGGTTTTTTGGGGATAGCGACTATTTGCAATTGCAGGTGGATCCCTATCCGGTTGGCACGTCCACGTCGACGATCATTCCGGCCATTCCGCTATCGTCGGCCCAGCTTGCGCTAGCGAACGCGGGGCTACCGTTCAACACAACAGGGGCCACGTTCGTACAGGCTTTGAATGATCCCGATGCGCGCCGCAACGGACACTTCATCAGCGCTCTTTTGCATCTCGATCAACAGGTGACGTCGAAGTTTTCGTGGCGGCTCTCGTATCAGCACACAGGGACGCACCGCGACAACCTCGACGGACCAGGCGGTCCTGGCCCGTTCCAGCCGGCGTTCAACACGTCGGATCTCTACAACGGTGGTATCGATACAGCTCAAGCGCGCGTCGACTACATAGCCGCGCCATGGCATCTCATCACCGCCGGCTACGAGTTCGAACGCGAAACTTATACCAACCTCGGCACGGACGAGAATCCGGACATCGCGCAAAGAGCCTATTCGCTCACTCTCGCCAACCAGCGCAGCAACGCCGCATTTGTTCAGGACCAATTACAGCTATTCCAAGGAAAGCTTTTGATTCTGCTTTCCGGACGTTTTCAATCGTTTCAGCTTAATAATCCCCAGTTCTACGGAGGCAGTTCCCCCTACGCGGGTGTCCCGCTACCACGGCCGGCGAGCGCTTACACAGGAGACGCGTCGCTAGCCTATTACATACACCGTTCATCTACGAAATTGCGAGCGCACGTGGGCAACGCTTTTCGCGAGCCGTCTCTTTATGAGCGATTCGGAACGTATTTTCTCGGGGGAACGTTCACTCCGTACGGCGACCCTCGCTTGAGCCCTGAGCGCTCGATCTCGGTCGATGGAGGCATCGACCAATACTTGTGGCATGAACGGCTGCGCCTCAGCAGCACGTTCTTCTACACACATCTCCAACAAGTGATTGCGTTCGACGACGGATCGATCATTACCCCTGCCACCGATCCTTACGGGCGCCTCGGGGGCTATTTCAATACCGGCGGCGGTCTCTCTCACGGAGTGGAGCTAAGCGGTGAATTCCGGCCGGCCCGAAAGACTGTGATCCTGGCCGCCTACACATACACCGACGCACTCGACAAGTTTTCCGAATTCAGCACTGGGACTAGCGTCGAGCCGCTCCAGGTCCCACGTATCTTTCGCAACACCGTGACTTTCCGTGCCTCCCAGCAGTTAACGAAGCGGCTGGACGTGGCTGCCGATTTTGTGGGTGGAAGCAATTTTCTGTATCCTTTGTACGGCTTCGCCTACCGTTTCGATGGCCCGCGGCAACTTGGGCTTTCGGCGAACTATACGATACCCGTGAGCGACCGATATAGCGTGCGGCTCTACACGCGCGTGTGGAATGTGCTCAATCAGACTTATTTTGAAGATGGGTTTCAGATGCCAGGACGTTGGGCAGTGGGCGGCCTGCGATTTAGTTTCTAGTACGCTATGCAGACAGTTCATCGCAACACTAGCATCTCGCTTGACGATGCGGGGTACTCCGGCTCGGCTTTCGGCCGGCCCGTCTCTATGTGAAGCTGCTTAGAATCAGATAAATACGAATGTTGAGAGGCTGCGCAGGCCTAGTAGCGGACTTGCCGCGCTATGCGTTGCGCCGGGGCTCTGAAGGAAGCAACAGATTGCCGGTACATCTTTGGCATAAAATGTTCTAAAGGCGATCTTAAAGTTCCCCGACGCCGACGGATGCGCATGCCTGTTATCATCAAAGCCTCCCCCGAACCGATAAGATGAACGTGAACGGACACAGGCCGAACGGAACGGCGGGAGTTTTGCCCCACGCTGCCTACCACTATGAAGGCGAAGGTTCCGGGATCATTGTTGGTGATGCTTGGCATTCTCTTCAGCAATTCCCGGATCGGACCTTCCGGTGTTGCGTTACCAGTCCTCCATACTTCGGCCTTCGCGATTACGGTATTCCCAACCAGATTGGGGCGGAGAAGACGCTCGACGATTATCTCGCGAATCTCACTGATATCTTTCGCCAAGTGAAGCGGGTTCTTCGGGACGATGGTACGCTGTGGCTGAACATCGGTGATTCCTATACCAGCGGCAATCGAACGTGGCGGGATGCCGACAAGAAGAATGCTGCGAGAGGTATGGAGTACCGGCCGCCAACGCCGGAGGGACTGAAGCCGAAAGATCTGATCGGCATTCCGTGGCGCATCGCGTTCGCGTTACAGACTGACGGCTGGTATCTGCGCTCGGACATTATCTGGCACAAGCCGAACTGTCAACCAGAATCCGTTAAGGACCGTCCCACCAGAGCGCACGAGTATCTGTTCCTTTTCTCGAAGTCGGAAGACTACTTCTACGACCACAAAGCGATCCTTGAGCCCGCAATATCGAAGAAGGGGACGAGGAACCGGCGAACGGTCTGGAGCATCAACACGGAGCCGTTTGCGGACGCCCACTTCGCAACCTTCCCACCCAGCCTGATTGAACCGCCGATCCTTGCCGGTACGGAACCCAACGATATAGTGCTAGATCCTTTCTTCGGCTCCGGAACGGTCGGTGAGGTGTGTTTCGGGCACAAAAGGCGATTCGTCGGAATCGAACTCAAATCGGACTATGCCGAAATCGCAGCACAGCGCCTCCAGTGGAGAAGCGCCGAAAGCAGCAACAGCCGAACAAACGGAGTTTCCCGTCCTGAAGCCAAGCGCACAAATCGACTTCTACGCACGGCTCCAGGCGGTCAGAGAGCGTTACCTCTTCGAAGCGCTGAAGAAAACAGTTGACGATCCGGCTTTCGATCTGGAGACCCTGAACTCGGAACTCGCCGCTTACGTGGACGTTAAACAGCTAAGACATCTGGCGTCTCTCGGCCTTCGGGGTGAGGTCTGTTTTCCAACGCCGTATTTGTTCCACCGCAATCCGTATCTGTTGGGCTATTACCGGCTACTCTACGGCTTTTCCTCCAAGGCATTCTACGACCAAGGTCCCTTCAAAAGGTTTCAGTCACTGGAGAGCGACGGGGCGATTCGGAACCATCTGCAGTCCCTCATTCCGGCGTTCTGCCGCAGCCTTGCGAAAACCGGCGAGATGCTAGTACAACTCATCAGCCCGGTTACTCTATCCACAGTGAACGATCTTCAGGTGCTCACACTGGGAGCACAGTTCCGGGGCAGCGGAAACGTAAAAGTCGGACAGGATGCGATACAAACGTTCTTCAATCTAATCAAACTCCTATTAGCAGCGTACAGTCCGAAAGTGAAGGGCAGACGCATTACGTTTCTGAACGATTCGAAGCTTCACGTCGAAATACGCGTTGCATCCGATCCCGATGTGAGCATAACGGTGAAGCTTGACGCCGAAGAGCGGAAACTCGTAGCCATCGAACTGAAAGGTGGTACGGATGTCTCGAACATCTGGAATCGGCTGGGAGAGGCAGAGAAGAGCCACGCGAAAGCGCGGGCTGACGGCTTCAACGAACTCTGGACTGTGACTCGGGTTGACCTGAATTCGGACCCGGACCTGCAAAAGAAAGCAAGAAGGCAATCTGCCACCACCACGCGTTTCTTCTTTCTCGACCGCATTGCAGACCCGACCGCGCCGGAGGCTATCACATTTCGACAAGTGCTCGGCTCTATCATGGGCGTGAAGCTCGCGCCGTAGCTGTCTACGCTTTTCAAAAGGGGAAACTTCTCCCTCTTCCCACCTTTTGGCCTCAATGGTCCGCAGCTGCCGCT
>CAVRNU010000033.1:0-12641 GCA_963722585.1 Bryobacterales bacterium
CCAGGTGGGGAAGCGCATAGGCAAAAATCGCGCGGCAGTAACCATAGATGTTCGAGTAGCCGAGAAGCAGGTACACGAGCGGCGACACAAGGAACATCAACCGCGGAACGGCATAGAGGTAATGGAGCATGCTGTTCAGGTAGCAGAGCCGCTGGGACAGTTTCAGTCCTCTTCCCAACAGCGGATTATCGGTTCGAAGAATCTGCACCATGCCACGGGCCCAGCGAATCCGCTGGCCGATATGCGCGGCCAGACTACCCGTTGCGAGACCCGCCGCCTGCGGCAACCGCAAGTAAGCGGTGTTCCAGCCCCGTCGCTGCATCCGCAGCGAAGTGTGGGCGTCCTCGGTTACGGTTTCAACGGCAATGCCGCCGATCTCCTCGATCGCCGTCCGGCGCAGCACCGCGCATGAGCCGCAAAAGAAGGCTCCGTTCCAAAGATCGCTGCCGTCTTGTATCACGCCATAAAATAAAGCGCCTTCGTTCGGCACATCGCGAAAGGTGTCGAGATTTCTTTCAAACGGATCGGGCGAGTAGAAATGATGGGGCGTTTGCATCATCCCGAGCCGTGTGTCCTTCAGAAACCATCCCATCGTCATTTGAAGGAACGATCGTGTGGGGACATGATCGCAGTCGAAGATCGCGATATAGTCGCCATTTGTCTTCTTCAAGGCATGGTTGATGTTACCGGCCTTCGCATGCTTGTTGTCGGACCGGATAATGTATCCGCACTTAACCTCATTCGCAAACTCCTCAAATTCTGCCCGTTTTCCGTCGTCGAGGATGTAGATGTTTCTTTTTTCCACTGGCCAGTCGATGCTCATTGAAGCCAGCACTGTTGTTCTCACCACCTCGAGCGGTTCGTTGTACGTGGGGATGTAAATGTCGACGGAAGGCCATTGATCCGCGTTTTGAGGCATTGCAACCGGCTTGCGCTTGAGAGGCCTTGCCGTTTGGAAAAAGCCAAGAAACAGAATCACAAACGCATACGCTTCGGCGGAGAGCAGAGCGAACACGAACACCAAATCCACTGTGCGTGCTTCAGACCAGTTTGCGGCGAGATAGTTGTACGTTCCCGAAATGCGCCAGTAAGCATATCGTGTGGTTGAAAATGCGGCCAGGATCGCAAGCGCGATGGTGGCCGTGCTCGAGCGCGACACTTTGCCAACCACAATCGCCAAAGCGATACAGGCGAGACCGAATATCGCTTGCTGATCCCAGGCAAGCGGGACGGTCGCTAGCAAGCCGAGCGCCACGGAGCCGAAAAGTGGAATCAAGAACTTGGCCGGGAAATGCCACCATGCCCGGGGAGAAACAATCGTCAATTTAGGATTCACAGCGCTTGGACCTTGTTGTTAAGCTCGATTCTCGATGCGGCCGGATGCTGCTCTTCGAGCCAGCGGTATAGCTCTCGGAGGTCGGCCGCGACGTCGAGTCCGGAGCATAGTCAAATATAGTAGTGCCTTCGGCGAGCGCGGCCGACATGGCACGGTTGTTTCTAATTGCGATTGGAATCATCCGCTCGGCAAATCGCCGTTCGAGCCGCGAGCGGATCTCGACGTGGAGCGAGTCGGAAGGATCGAATTGATTGAGCAAGAGCAGTGGGCGCGCCAGTTCGGCGGCAGGCCGGCTGTCGTCGAATTCTTCCTCAAAATCCGCCAGCCGGGAAAGGCATCGGGTCTCGGGTGTGATGGTAATAATCCTCATCAAGCTGCTGTCCAGCTCCGAGAAGAATCTGCTTGTTTGTACCTGGCCCGCGTCAATAAACAACGAGTCCGTGTCGGCAGCTAAGGATTCGACCGCGCCGCGAACCCAGCTTCCAATGGGATCGTTTCGGTATGCGTCGGTCCGCCGGCATACGTGCACGGCGCTTCCCTTCGGATCGCCTGGAAGCACGAAACTTGAAAGTTGAAGGCGCGTGCTGCGGCTTCCGAAGTAGAGCGGCAATACACTCGAAGGAGCCGGATCGAGCAGCAGAGCGCGTCCGCCGGCTTTCGCACAGGCGGGCCAGGGAAGTAGCGATGCTCGTGGCTCCTACTCCTCCGCTGATACCGCCGATCACGAACGAAGTTTTCCGTGTCGGGCGGAAAGCAGAGAACTCGGCGTTATGCTTTCGTGGGTGCGAGCTACCAAACACCAGATCGAGACCGGTCCACGTGCCCCAACTCGAAAACAAGGCAAGATTCTGGAGCGTTGCATCCTCGCTGGCTGCGGATAGGTTTCGCACGGCGTGAGACGCAGGAATATTCTGGGCGGCGGCTGCCTCAATTGGCGCTTCTGGCGCTCGCTCGGCCAACGGCTGCTCCGGCGCTCTTTTCGGCTCGACCTTCGCATGGACGAACGTTCTGTAGATGGCCGGGTTCAGATCGGTCTCTGACATCAGGCAAGCTAAATCATCGAGTCCTGAGGATTTCTCCACAAAATTTCCTTTCCAATCTGTTAGGAGGGCTCGCGCAACTTCGCCGGGTCTAAGCACACTTGGATTGACCTTTGGCTTGGCTGAACACCAATACTGTCTGAGATGCGACTAAACTTTCTCGGCAGGAGATATCCCGGCGAGACTTATTGACGTATTCTTCGTCGGCACTCGCCGGTGTGGGCACGGCATTCGCCGAATCCAGGTGGAACCATGCTTCTCGCTGCCTCTATCCTCGATTCCAGAGGAATTGTTTATGCGGAACACGAGCTCATTAGGAGCCGCCATTGTTCTCGGTAGCAGTGTGGTAGTTCTAACCGCCGCCGTCCTGTTTCTTCGCACCCTTTCGCCCGATCAACTGGCTTTGCTTGTCCGCTTTCTGGGACCCAGCGCTCTTCTTTGGGCGGGCGTGTACGGTATCTTGGAGCAAAAACTGAAATAGATGGATCGAATTCACAGAAGACGCGCCCGGGGCCCGCTCATTCCCGCCTTCGTGCTAATTGCTCTCGGCGTGGTGTTTTTTCTGACGGAAAACCATATCGTCAAGGCTTGGGATATATGGCGGCTTTGGCCCCTCGTGCTGGTGATCGCAGGCATCGCCAAGGTTTCCCTGCGTTCCCCGGGCCGCCAGGTGGAAGGGTGGGTGCTGATTGGGGTCGGCCTTCTATTTCTTGCGTCGTCACTCGGCGTGTTGCGGATCGCTCCTCATCTTTTATGGCCTGCGATCCTCATTGGAGTGGGCATAACCCTGCTTTTTCGCTCCCTTTCCTATAGCGGCGACTCGGCGGCATACGAGCTTCGTCCGCCTTTTGAGGGGGAGAATTTTGCGATGTTTGGCGGCGCGGAGCTGAACTTGAGCGGCCAGGAGTTTCAGGGAACAACCATCACGACGGTGTTTGGCGGATACAACCTCGATCTCCGGAAATCCGTTATGAAATCCGGCAAGGCGGTTGTGGAGGCCACGGCTGTGTTTGGCGGCATCGAACTCCGGGTTCCGGCGACATGGAATGTCGTGATGCAAGGGGCCCCGATCTTTGGAGGCTACAGCGACGAAACGCTTCATCCGGAAGCCACCGCGAATGCACCCCAACTGATTATCAAAGGCGCGGCCATATTTGGCGGGATATCTGTAAAGAATTAGGCTATGCATCCGATTTTGCGCGATGCGCGGCGGCTCGGACTGTACGTTCTGTGCTGGGCCCCATTGGCGTTGCTTTTGATCTTTCTGACGGCGCCACAGCCTCTTTCCTGGGGCGAGAGCATCATGATCGTGGTCCCGGCGTCCACGATCTACGCGTTTGTATGCCTGTCTGCGTTCTACACGTGCCGGGCATTCCCGCTACACGGCGCGCGGCTGATGCAGAATCTCGGGCAACACGCGCTGCATAGCGCTCTCGGGGGGGCCATCTGGCTATTAACCGCGAAACTGGTTGGAAGCATTCTTTCAATTCCTCCCACTCGATTGAATGCAGCTCTGCCCCTCTTTTTCAGTTTCGGTGTGCTGCTGTATCTGCTCTCTGTGGCCATGCATGGGGCGTATCTCGCGATCGATGCGTCGCAGTTAGCCCAGAGGCGGGAAGCGGAGGCCAGGCTTTCGGCCAGCCAGGCTGAACTCAGGGCACTGAAAGCCCAGATCAATCCACACTTTCTATACAACAGCTTAAATTCGATCAGCGCCCTGACGAGCTTGGACGCTTCGAGGGCCAGGCAGATGTGCATACAGCTTTCTGAATTTCTGAGGCAGACGCTGGGCCTCAGTGACAGGGATAGGGTTCCGCTCGAGCTTGAACTCGATCTTGTCCGGCGCTATCTCGCGATCGAGCAAACGCGTTTCGGGTCGCGCCTGGTAATCGAGGAGGACGTAGCCGCCGACTGTCTTCCCGATAAAATTCCGGCGCTCATTCTTCAACCCCTGGTTGAGAATGCAATTGTCCACGGGATTGCGGGCGTTGTCGATAGTGGTTTGCTTCGTTTGACCGCGCGCCACGGCGGGTCCTCGGTGCTTGCGATTACGATCGAGAATTCATTCGACGCCGATTCCCCTAGAAAATCAAGTCATGGCTTCGGCCTGACCAGCATTAGAAGGCGGCTTGAAACCGAATACGGTACTCGGGCCAGGCTAACCGTGTCCACCGAAGACAGCTGGTTTCGGGCGGAGCTCCTTGTTCCGGTGTCGCAGGTTAATACATGAGCGTGATTCGAGCGATGATTGTCGATGATGAGGAGCTGGCGCGTGCGGTGCTCAAGGAGCTTTTGGCCGCCCACCGGGGCATAGAGCTTGTAGCTGAGTGCGGCAACGGTTTCGATGCGGTGAAGCGATTTGCGGAGACAAAGCCCGATCTTCTGTTTCTAGATGTGCAGATGCCAAAACTCGATGGCTTCGAGGTTCTTGAGTTAATCGATTCCAACGTGGCCGTAATTTTTGTTACCGCATACGACGTCTACGCGATGCGCGCCTTCGATGTCCATGCGGTCGATTATCTGCTGAAGCCGGTTGCACCGGAACGATTCGAGGCGGCTCTCGAAAGAGTGAAGCTGCGCTTTGGAAAGGAGATGCCGGTCGCCGCCGATTTACGAGCGGCTGCAAGCGCGCCCGGCGCGCGCCTTGACCGGTTGGTGATTAAGGACGGCGCGCGGATTCATATTGTGCCCCTCGCCAAGGTCGACTATTTCGAAGCCCAGGACGACTATGTTGGCATTCACAGCGAGGGGAAGACCTTCCTCAAGCAGCAGACGTTGTCAAAACTCGAAGCGATGCTGGATCCGGAACGATTTATCCGCATCCATCGCTCCTACGTAATTAATGTCGAAAAGATCGCGCGGCTCGAGCCCTACAGCAAGGATTCCCGCGTGGCGGTGCTGATGGACGGGACGCAGTTGCCAGTTAGCCAAAGCGGACTCGCAAGGCTCTCGAAGGTATTTTCGGTGTAAGCTTGCCATGTGGCAACCGGTTGATAATCGTAACCGAGCCGCGATCGCGAGGGAGCGGTCAGCAGGGCAGCGTTCACCTGAGGCGGGGTGCTGCTCTTTTCATGGCTCACCAGCCACCGACGTTTCGGTAGCTCCCTTCGGCTCATACAGTTGGCGATTCGGACACAAGAAACAATCTATTGTGCGGCCGGTCGAGCAGCTGTGGCCAGCCGGAGGGCTTTCATTTGAGCTTTGTCGGTCCAGGCGCAGACATCCGAGATCTGTGATTTCGAGACCCGGGCTTGAGGATGCATCCACACGTAAGCGTGTTTCGGCATCGCTCCCGAGAGAAGGTTCTCGCAGATCCCGCTGAATCCAGCTGCCAACTGTTCCGGGCCTTTCTCCTGAAGGCTCTGCCAGTCGGAGAAGTTCATGTGTTCGCGAGCCTTCGTCACATCGTGCACGAGAAGCAATGACGCGACGGGCGTGTGCGCGTACCACGGCCACTGGGTTTCATTCGAATGGCAGTCGAGACAGGCGCTCCTGAGGGTGCTTTCAACCGGCGGGGGAACATGGGCCTGCGAAAACAGACTTCTTGAAGGCACTGTCCGGGGATTCGATGGAATTCGAATCGAAAGCGCACAAGCCGCAGCCAGGGCTCCTATGAGTAAAGTTTGGCGGCGCGATAGCTGCATTCGCGCCTGCCTAACGGCGGCTCCCCACCAGTGCGATCAGCTCCTCGATCACTTCTTCGACAGCGTGAGACCGGTTGCGGAGCGTCTCTGCGACGGTATGCGTCTTTTCGGCTTCCTCGGCGCTCTTCTGGCCAATGTTTCCGATGTACGCCAACGATTGAGTGATTTGCTGAATGTTTTCGTTCTGCAGGCGCGAATTCGAAGCAATTTCGTCGATAACACCGTGGATACGATGCGCCTCCGAAATCGTGTCCGTCAGCGCCTGTGCTGCCTGCTCGCTGATCTCGTAGCCTTGCTTCGTTTTTCGAACGGAAGCCTCAACCAGGTCGGCGGTCTGCCGCGCGGCATCGGCGCTGCTCTTGGCAAGGTTTCGCACCTCGTCGGCCACTACGGAGAATCCGAGGCCCGCATCTCCGGCGCGCGCCGCTTCGACGGCGGCGTTCAGTGCTAACAGGTTCGTCTTGAACGATATGTCGTTGATGACCTTGATGATGCTCAGAACCTGATCGCTTGAATTCTGGGCTTCTTTCGTCGCCTGCACCAGCCGTTTTATGGCGTCGGACGCATGATCCGCGTTTTGAACCGCTTTCGCGGAGCATCCCTGAGCGAAAGTCGCATGTTGATCGTTCGTCTTCAGACAAGAGGCAAAATCGCAGACCGTGCTGTCGATCTGCTCAATAGCGGCGGCGGTCGAGGAGACGCCTTCTGAAAGCACCCGGCTTGCCTCTGTCATGAGATTGGTTGAATTTTGGGCTGCCGCGTGTTCCTGGTTAAGACGGGAGACGACATAATTCATGCGCCGATTAATAGATCTGGCGAGGAAAGCGAGGCATGCTGCGACAACAGCCAGTCCAACCAGCAGAGCGCCCAGAATGTTGCGTAATGAACTTACATTGCTTTTTTGCAACTGCGCTCCGGCTATCTTTGCCTCGGTTTCAGCCAGATCCACAAGCCTTCGCACGTACGCTTCGTATTTTGCGCGTTGCGGCTCATACGTTCCGAAATAAAGCTGCTTGGCCTTATCCGTTTTGCCATCGCCGACTGCCTCGAGGACAGTCGTGTCGATATCCCGGAGAACCTTCGCGTCGAGATCGCTCATCTGATCGATCGTGCGGCGGATTTCGGCGGAATCGCTTAGCGTCCTGATGTTCGCGATCACCTTCTGATTCGCGTCATATGCCTTGATTTTTCGCATATTCGACGTTGGATTATCAGGATCCAGAATCATCGTCTTTGTGGCATCGTCCTGCGTGAGCAGAAGTGACAGAGACGTCAACGCCAGCTCTTTCAATTTTTGGGCCCGGATGAGCGGGGTGGCGTTCTCGCGCAGACTCCTCCATGTGGTCAGCGAAATGATCAGTCCCATCAGAGCCAATGGAACCAGCGTGAGATACATCCGCTGAGCTAGGGTGAGCCGTTTCATCTTGGTATTACGTCGTGGATACGTTTACTTATGTTTGCTATTTCTTAACGGTAACCATCAATTTCATCTTTGGATGAATGGAGCACCGGACTTCCGAGACGCCTTCCTTGTTGAACGGCACGGTGGAAGAAGCGCCAGGGGCTTGACGCCGCAAATCGAACTCCATACCCGGCGTCATTGAAAAAACGTTGTGTGTAACTTCGTCGGCGTTCTTAAACGTGACCGTGTCGCCGGGTTTTACTGTAATCTCGGTTTGCGAAAAGCTTCTGTCCTTCTGAACGATCTCGTGATCGGCGGGGGCGGCGATCGAACAGCCGAAAATTGCAGCTGCAAAACAAATCCTAAGTGAACGAAATTGCATGGGTCTCTCTTACCTGGGTAATGTCGGTATCGTGGCGGGCTTCTCCACACTTGTCAGCGTCCGCAGAAACTCCATCAGGTCCGCTTTCTCATCGGCAGTGAGGTGAAGCGGATGCATTTCCGGCGCGAGGCTTGCGCGCTGCGCCTTTCCACCCGCGTCATAGAAGTCGATAACTTCCGCTAAATTCGACTCGGAGCCGTTGTGCAGATATGGCGCACGGAGCGTCACGTTTCGGAGCGTCGGAGTCTTGAAGGTGTGTTGCATGGCCTCGATCTTGACGAGCGCTCCACGGCCGAGGTCGTCGTCGTTGACTCCAATGTCGTGGAATCCGGAATCGGTAAAGTTCCAGCCTGAATGGCACTGCGCGCATCCGGCTTTGTGATTAAACAGATCAAATCCGCGCTTCGCCGGTTCGGAAACCGCGTGCTTATCGCCGGCAACCCAGCGATCGAACGGCGCTTGCCCGGAAACGACGGTGCGCTCAAACGTCGCAATTGCCTTTGCAATCGTTTCTTCCGAAATGGCCTCGCCGGGATAAGCCTTGTCGAACAGAGGCTTATATCCGGGAATAGAAGAAATGCGCTCAACCGCCTGTCCCAGCGGCTGGTTCATCTCGGCCGGCGACTTGATGGGGCCCAGCGCTTGCGCTTCCAGCGAGTCCGCCCGCCCATCCCAGAACATCAGCTCCCCATACGCGGCATTCAGAATGGTGGGCGTGTGGCGTTTCAGCCCCTTCATGCCATCGCCGATGCCCTTGGGCAGACCGTCTCCCCCACGCGAATCCGGGATTGTGGCACGTCGCGCAAGAAATAAATTTCGAGCCAGAGAGCCGCGGATCGAAGAACAGCGTTCTCCCCAGAAGCTCGCGTGCCTCGGTGTAGGAGTTGGCGGCAGGAAATTCCGGGCCTGCGGGGCGAAGATACTTCTTCATGTATTCAGCGCGATCGGAAAAGGTATAGCCACCACCGTTATCACCGGGTGTAGCGGCGTGGCCGATCCACGGCTCAAGCAAACATGATCCAGCCAGAACCGTGGTGCCGGCGACGAATCCCAAGCCGGCGCGTCTCGATCGAGTAATCCAATTCATTCTTAATACCCCTGCTGCACGTTGCACATCTTTCTACGCCATGAGAAGAGTCGGCCATGCCCGACTCTCGTCTCATCAGTTGGTGTGCCGAAAATTCTGTAGCAGGTCGTAAGTAACCGCTAAGTGAAAATGTCCGTTGTTCGGCAAGTAGTAGTTATTGTCCACGCCGTGGTCGAACATTGGCGAGATGGTGAAGCCGCGGATCGGGTGCACTGCCGCGGCGAAATACGCGCGGCGGCCGTGAAAGAACGCATCGTCGTTCAGATCGCCGTAGTTACGATCAATCGCCGCGTAGCCGGCGGTCAGGCCGAACATCTTGTTAAGCGATTTCGAGACGCTGACGTTGCCGCCGAATGCCGCCGTATAATTCGTTCTTTCATATACGTCCACATTGGCTTTGTCCACGACGCGAAGTTCCGGCACATCGGCGCGCAACGCCTGACGCAATGTGCGCGCGCCCGCGAGGTTCGTATAGTCCGCCGAAGCCATCAGCGCGGTCCATATCGCCGGTGCGGTCAACGGACGTACTGTGTTGGTGCAAGGCGCTGCAGGCTCCGTGGGCCTTTGCGTTGTGCGACTGGCCCGTCAGGCTAGCGCACAGGTGATCGGGACCGTGCGGTCATTGTCGGATGAGGCAACAGCCAGGGAGGCGGGGGCTCACGAGGTGGTTCTCAGCGATCAGGAGATGGTGGCGCGAGTGCGGAACTTAGCTCCAGACGGGATTGACCATATCATCGAAGTGGCATTTGGAGCCAACGTTGAAAACGACATCGAACTGCTGAAGATGGGTGGGTCTATCGCAACGTACGCCACTGATAGTCCGACACCCAAGATCCCTTTCTGGCAGATGGTGTTCAAGAATATTCGCGTGTTCTTCCTTGGAAGCGATGACTTTCCGAAAGACGCAAAGATTTTAGCGGCGCAGGATTTGAACCGCGCCCTTGAAGCGAGTTGGCCTGGCTTCGAGATCGGCGAACTAATCCCGCTCTCAGACATCGCCCGCGCTCATGAACTCGCAGAACACCCGGCTCGACATGGGAGGGTTGTAGTGACGCTCTAATGGGTGTTCGTCCATGGTCATTGCAAAAGGGCCATCTATCGCCGAGCCGGAAATGGCAACCGCGTGAACCTATGAAAGTCGGAATTCACGCGGTGGCTTCTGCCGCGTCGGCCACAAGTGCGTTTTGGTCGATGGTGTTATGGATACGCTCACCGTTTGGTAAACGTCCATTGTGAACTCTTTTGTGATCTCAACATCCAGTTCGGTGCCCGCATTAGTAAGATGGCCACCGACAACGTGGCGAAATCGTATCGGGAGATTGTGTCAAGAAAGACCGCAAGGTCTGTGCTGTACGAATGATGAAGGCAGGCCCTTTGGAGCCGCTTTGTAAGAAGAGGCTTCAAACCGCTGTTAGCGGCTTAGGTCGAAAGGCTACGGTCGTGAACGTAACAGTGAAAAGGCGTGAATTTGATCACGTCAGGTGTGAATGAGAGAGGCGAATGCAAATGAACCTCTGATGAAGCATCGAAATACGGTGAGACGACATCGAAACCAGGATCTTTTCCCGGTCCTGGGATAAGCATGGAAGGAAACTTACCTACTGGCCATGCGGTGTCCGGTGTATAGGAGGCGCGAATCTCATTCAGGCGTTCGTATGGAACTTGAGAACTTGATCGGAGATGTAAAGGGAAAATGCACAAGCGGAACCACCGCGAGGCGGAAATACCGAAGCTCTGATCAGGGACG
Organism: Bryobacterales bacterium; assembly: GCA_963722585.1. Lineage (GTDB taxonomy): Bacteria > Acidobacteriota > Terriglobia > Bryobacterales > Bryobacteraceae > KBS-96. Next base: position 10,639 of record CAVRNU010000033.1, read on the forward strand.
GACGGCTTCGTAGTAGCGTTGAAGCGATTGTAATGATCGTGGAGCAAAGGAAGCCGGCGACCGACGTTTGGTTCGGGTCAACTGGGAACAGGAAGAACCCTTATGCTAAACGGAAGGCGGCAGCCTTCTCTCGGTTGCACGAGCCGTGTAAATCGAGAGGTTTACGCATGGTTCTGTGAGCGGCTCGGGGTGCAATTCCCCGGGCCGACTCAGCACTCATCGAATACTTTCAGATACTCATGGCAGTTGGCGGTGATGTCAAAGTCCTAGCATGAAGCATACCCGCGAGATACAGCTTTTCACCGACGAATCCGCCTCGCCGCTAGCCGGAGTAGTTCGACCCGGTGCTCCTGCCGTAGGATGAGGAAACCGCGCTTGGGCGGGCGCGGAGTAAACAATAGCGAACGTTCTCCCGTTCGCCATCCTCGAACCAACCGAAGGAGGGATTATGACTGATATGAAAGGCGCGGCGCGGTGCATGGGGACAGCTTTCCTGATGTGAATTGGCAGGGTGAGACCTTAACGACCTGGAAGCCGGAAAGTAGAAAGCAAACTGCGCTTTCCACCTTTCCACACTGCGACTACAATGGCGGCTTTCTGAACTCAAAGATTGCAGGCTTCCTTCACGGTATAGAGGTCTCGGGTTCAAAATAGGGATTCACCTCCACGTAACCGAGGCCATGAACCGGTCTGTTATGCAGTTTTCCGACAATGTCCGCGTCTCCCTCAAAATAAATGCAGTGGCCAGGAACATCAAGCAAGCCACTGTGCACAGCTGTGAGCTTTCGGCGAAGGTTGCGCAAAGCAGGAACGGAAGGCAGAGCTGCGGCACCTTGGCGGTTATTAAGAGCCCGCATGGAGGTGAGCACCAGCTGGTTTCACTCTGATGAAGAGCTTGTCCCAGTGGATGTGATTGCCTGAAGACGTGGGGCGCCCTCCGGGAAAGGTCTGGTCCAGCAATGTGAGTGCAGTGATCTCATTCGCCTTCATGAGGAGCCAGTTGGGAAGGGGGCGACTACTGGAGCCGGAGACCTGATACCCGAGTAGCTGGACCGAGCCACTGAGGATTCCGTGGTCGTGCGGCTCAAGAATGCGGGTTTTTCGGTGGTAGATCAGCCGAATCATACGCGTTTGTTCGATGGCCGTCGAGAGCAGCGGAACAGGTTCCAGCAGTGACATCCATAATCATTATGACGTGCATTCAGCGAGCGCCGGTAGCTCGACGACCGCGAACGTTAGTGGGAAGCTGCTGCTCATCTGCACCCAGACCTTGCGCACGGTCACGCGGATCTGGGCCCCAATCTTCAGCAGTCGTAAAGGAATCGCGCCGACTTGCGCCTGGGCCAGTTGAGTTGCTTGCAGCCCCAGGCGATGCAATCCGCACACCAGCGAATAAGCCATCACTGACAGATACAGACGCAATTGATTGGAGCGCATAGTGGCCGCGCTCACGCGATCAACGAACAACGCGAACTGTTCTTTGATGCGGTTCTCCATGTCGCGGCGAGCACAGTACAGGGCCTCATATAACTGCTGAGGGCCGCACGCCTCGGGCTGCAGAGAGGTCACCACAAACCGGGGATTCGATTTGCCATCAATGCGCTCAGCCTTGGCCACCGCCCGGCTGCCGGCGGCTCCAGGTTCCACTCACCGTTTCATGTTCGAACTCCACGAACACGCGGGCTGGCTGTTGTGTTTGCTCCCACTGCTGGCGAGCTTGTTCTAGAGCCTTTGCCACGATCTTCTCGAGCAGAGGATTGCGCGCCATACCGAATACATAATCCACTTGGTTGGCTTCGTACCATGCCATCACCTCTTCCCGACAAAAGCCCGCATCACCGCGCAGCACAATCTTAACCTCCGGCCAGTGAGCGCGAATCTTTCCCACGATGCGCTCGATCTCTTTTCGGCTCCCCGCCGAAGGATCGATATTGCCGGGGCCGCAAGCGTGCGCACAGCACATGCTCGCCAGCAAACACATATAACGGCAGATAGCACTACTG
>CAVRNU010000034.1:0-42525 GCA_963722585.1 Bryobacterales bacterium
GGAGAGCAGAGCGAACACGAACACCAAATCCACTGTGCGTGCTTCAGACCAGTTTGCGGCGAGATAGTTGTACGTTCCCGAAATGCGCCAGTACGCATATCGTGTGGTTGAAAATGCGGCCAGGATCGCAAGCGCGATGGTGGCCGTGCTCGAGCGCGACACTTTGCCAACCACGATCGCCAAAGCGATGCAGGCGAGGCCGAATATCGCTTGCTGATCCCAGGCAAGCGGGACGGTCGCTAGCAAGCCGAGCGCCACGAAGCCGAAAAGTAGAATCAAGAACTTGGCCGGGAAATGCCACCATGCCCGAGGAGAAACGATCGTCAATTTAGGATTCACAGCGCTTGGACCTTGTTGTTAAGCTCGATTCTCGATGCGGCCGGATGCTGCTCTTCGAGCCAGCGGTATAGCTCTCGGAGGTCGGCCGCGACGCTCGAGTCCGGAGCATAGTCAAATATAGTAGTGCCTTCGGCGAGCGCGGCCGACATGGCGCGGTTGTTTCTAATTGCGATTGGAATCATCCGCTCGGCAAATCGCCGTTCGAGCCGCGAGCGGATCTCGACGTGGAGCGAGTCGGAAGGATCGAATTGATTGAGCAAGAGCAGTGGGCGCGCCAGTTCGGCGGCAGGCCGGCTGTCGTCGAATTCTTCCTCAAAATCCGCCAGCCGGGAAAGGCATCGGGTCTCGGGTGTGATGGTAATAATCCTCATCAAGCTGCTGTCCAGCTCCGAGAAGAATCTGCTTGTTTGTACCTGGCCCGCGTCAATAAACAACGAGTCCGTGTCCGCCGCTAAGGATTCGACGGCGCCGCGAACCCAGCTTCCAATGGGATGGTTTCGGTATGCGTCGGTCCGCCGGCATACGTGCACGGCGCTTCCCTTCGGATCGCCTGGAAGCACGAAACTTGAAAGTTGAAGGCGCGTGCTGCGGCTTCCGAAGTAAAGCGGCAATACGCTCGAGGGAGCCGGATCGAGCAGCAGAGCGCGTCCGCCGGCTTTAGCGCACAGGCGGGCCAGGGAAGTAGCGATGCTAGTGGCTCCTACTCCTCCGCTGATACCGCCGATCACGAACGACGTTTTCCGTGTCGGGCGGAAAGCAGAGAACTCGGCGTTATGCTTTCGTGGGTGCGAGCTACCAAACACCAGATCGAGACCGGTCCACGTGCCCCAACTCGAAAACAAGGCAAGATTCTGGAGCGTTGCATCCTCGCTGGCTGCGGATAGGTTTCGCACGGCGTGAGACGCAGGAATATTCTGGGCGGCGGCTGCCTCAATTGGCGCTTCTGGCGCTCGCTCGGCCAACGGCTGCTCCGGCGCTCTTTTCGGCTCGACCTTCGCATGGACGAACGTTCTGTAGATGGCCGGGTTGAGATCGGCCTCCGACATCAGGCAAGCTAAATCATCGAGTCCTGAGGATTTCTCCACAAAATTTCCTTTCCAATCTGTTAGGAGGGCTCGCGCAACTTCGCCGGATCTAAGCACACGTGGATTGACCTCTGGCTTGGCTGAACACCAATACTGTCTGAGACGCGACTAAACTTTCTCGGCAGGAGATATCCCGGCGAGACTTATTGACGTATTCTTCGTCGGCACTCGCCGGTGTGGGCACGGCATTCGCCGAATCCAGGTGGAACCATGCTTCTCGCTGCCTCTATCCTCGATTCCAGAGGAATTGTTTATGCGGAACACGAGCTCATTAGGAGCCGCCATTGTTCTCGGTAGCAGTGTGGTAGTTCTAACCGCCGCCGTCCTGTTTCTTCGCACCCTTTCGCCCGATCAACTGGCTTTGCTTGTCCGCTTTCTGGGACCCAGCGCTCTCCTTTGGGCGGGCGTGTACGGTATCTTGGAGCAAAAACTGAAATAGATGGATCGAATTCACAGAAGACGCGCTCGGGGCCCGCTCATTCCCGCCTTCGTGCTAATTGCTCTCGGCGTGGTGTTTTTTCTGACGGAAAACCATATCGTCAAGGCTTGGGATATATGGCGGCTTTGGCCCCTCGTGCTGGTGATCGCAGGCATCGCCAAGGTTTCGCTGCGTTCCCCGGGCCGCCAGGTGGAAGGGTGGGTGCTGATTGGGGTCGGCCTTCTATTTCTTGCGTCGTCACTCGGCGTGTTGCGGATCGCTCCTCATCTTTTATGGCCTGCGATCCTCATTGGAGTGGGCATAACCCTGCTTTTTCGCTCCCTTTCCTATAGCGGCGACTCGGCGGCATACGAGCTTCGTCCGCCTTTTGAGGGGGAGAATTTTGCGATGTTTGGCGGCGCGGAGCTGAACTTGAGCGGCCAGGAGTTTCAGGGAACAACCATCACGACGGTGTTTGGCGGATACAACCTCGATCTCCGGAAATCCGTTATGAAATCCGACAAGGCGGTTGTGGAGGCCACGGCCGTGTTTGGCGGCATCGAACTCCGGGTTCCGGCGACATGGAATGTCGTGATGCAAGGGGCCCCGATCTTTGGAGGCTACAGCGACGAAACGCTTCATCCGGAAGCCACCGCGAATGCACCCCAACTGATTATCAAAGGCGCGGCCATATTTGGCGGGATATCTGTAAAGAATTAGGCTATGCATCCGATTTTGCGCGATGCGCGGCGGCTCGGACTGTACGTTCTGTGCTGGGCCCCATTGGCGTTGCTTTTGATCTTTCTGACGGCGCCACAGCCTCTTTCCTGGGGCGAGAGCATCATGATCGTGGTCCCGGCGTCCACGATCTACGCGTTTGTATGCCTGTCTGCGTTCTACACGTGCCGGGCATTCCCGCTACACGGCGCGCGGCTGATGCAGAATCTCGGGCAACACGCGCTGCATAGCGCTCTCGGGGGGGCCATCTGGCTATTAACCGCGAAACTGGTTGGAAGCATTCTTTCAATTTCTCCCACTCGACTGAATGCAGCCTTGCCCCTTTTTTTCAGTTTCGGTGTGTTGCTGTATCTGCTCTCTGTGGCCATGCATGGGGCGTATCTCGCGATCGATGCGTCGCAGTTAGCCCAGAGGCGGGAAGCGGAGGCCAGGCTTTCTGCCAGCCAGGCTGAACTCAGGGCACTGAAAGCCCAGATCAATCCACACTTTCTGTACAACAGCTTAAATTCGATCAGCGCCCTGACGAGCTTGGACCCTTCGCGAGCCAGGCAGATGTGCATACAGCTTTCTGAATTTCTGAGGCAGACGCTGGGCCTTAGTGACAGGGATAGGGTTCCGCTCGAGCTTGAACTCGATCTTGTCCGGCGCTATCTCGCGATCGAGCAAACGCGTTTCGGGTCGCGCCTGGTAATCGAGGAGGACGTAGCCGCCGACTGTCTTCCCGATAAAATTCCGGCGCTCATTCTTCAACCCCTGGTTGAGAATGCAATTGTCCACGGGATTGCGGGCGTTGTCGATAGTGGTTTGCTTCGTTTGAGCGCGCGCCACGGCGGGTCCTCGGTGCTTGCGATTACGATCGAGAATTCATTCGACGCCGATTCCCCTAGAAAATCAAGTCATGGCTTCGGTCTGACCAGCATTCGGAGGCGGCTTGAAACCGAATACGGTACTCGGGCCAGGCTAACCGTGTCCACCGAAGACAGCTGGTTTCGGGCGGAGCTCCTTGTTCCGGTGTCGCAGGTTAATACATGAGCGTGATTCGAGCGATGATTGTCGATGATGAGGAGCTGGCGCGTGCGGTGCTCAAGGAGCTTTTGGCCGCCCACCGGGGCATAGAGCTTGTAGCTGAGTGCGGCAACGGTTTCGATGCGGTGAAGCGATTTGCGGAGACAAAGCCCGATCTTCTGTTTCTAGATGTGCAGATGCCAAAACTCGATGGCTTCGAGGTTCTTGAGTTAATCGATTCCAACGTGGCCGTAATTTTTGTTACCGCATACGACGTCTACGCGATGCGCGCCTTCGATGTCCATGCGGTCGATTATCTGCTGAAGCCGGTTGCACCGGAACGATTTGAGGCGGCGCTGGAAAGAGTGAAGCAGCGCCTTGGAAAGGAGATGCCGGCCGCCGCCGATTTACGAGCGGCTGCAAGCGTGCCCGGCGCGCGCCTTGACCGGTTGGTCATTAAGGACGGCACGCGGATTCATATTGTGCCTCTTGCCAAGGTCGATTATTTGGAAGCCCAGGACGACTATGTAGGAATTCACAGCGAGGGCAAAACCTTCCTCAAACAGCAGACGTTGTCAAAACTCGAAAGGATGCTGGACCCGGAACGATTCATCCGCGTCCATCGCTCCTACGTAATCAATGTCGAGAAGATCGCACGGCTGGAGCCCTACAGCAAGGATTCCCGCGTGGCCGTGCTGATGGACGGGACGCAGTTACCGGTCAGCCAAAGCGGACTCGCAAGGCTCTCCAAGGTATTTTCGGTGTAGGCCGACACGCAGCAATCGGCTGATGATTGTAACCGAACCGCGACCGCCAGGGAGTGGTCTTGCGGGGAGGGGCACACAGAGCGGTTTATTGAGCTGCCGGTCGAGCAGCTGTGGCCAGCCGGAGGGCTCTCATTTGAGCTTTGTCGGTCCAGGCGCAGACATCCGAGATCTGTGATTTCGAGACCCGGGCTTGAGGATGCATCCACACGTAAGCGTGTTTCGGCATCGCTCCCGAGAGAAGGTTCTCGCAGATCCCGCTGAATCCAGCTGCCAACTGTTCCGGGCCTTTCTCCTGAAGGCTCTGCCAGTCGGAGAAGTTCATGTGTTCGCGAGCCTTCGTCACATCGTGCACGAGAAGCAGTGATGCGACGGGCGTGTGCGCGTACCACGGCCACTGGGTTTCATTCGAATGGCAGTCGAGACAGGCGCTCCTGAGGGTGCTTTCAACCGGCGGGGGAACATGGGCCTGCGAAAACAGACTTCTTGAAGGCACTGTCCGGGGATTCGATGGAATTCGAATCGAAAGCGCACAAGCCGCAGCCAGGGCTCCTATGAGTAAAGTTTGGCGGCGCGATAGCTGCATTCGCGCCTGCCTAACGGCGGCTCCCCACCAGTGCGATCAGCTCCTCGATCACTTCTTCGACAGCGTGAGACCGGTTGCGGAGCGTCTCTGCGACGGTATGCGTCTTTTCGGCTTCCTCGGCGCTCTTCTGGCCAATGTTTCCGATGTACGCCAACGATTGAGTGATTTGCTGAATGTTTTCGTTCTGCAGGCGCGAATTCGAAGCAATTTCGTCGATAACGCCGTGGATACGATGCGCTTCTGAAATCGTGTCGGTCAGCGCCTGTGCTGCCTGCTCGCTGATCTCGTAGCCTTGCTTCGTTTTTCGAACGGAAGCCTCGACCAGGTCGGCGGTCTGCCGCGCGGCATCGGCGCTGCTCTTGGCAAGGTTTCGCACCTCGTCGGCCACTACGGAGAATCCGAGGCCCGCATCTCCGGCGCGCGCCGCTTCGACGGCGGCGTTCAGTGCTAACAGGTTCGTCTTGAACGATATGTCGTTGATGACCTTGATGATGCTCAGAACCTGATCGCTTGAATTCTGGGCTTCTTTCGTCGCCTGCACCAGCCGTTTTATGGCGTCGGACGCATGATCCGCATTTTGAACGGCTTTCGCGGAGCATCCCTGTGCGAAAGTCGCATGTTGATCGTTCGTCTTCAGACAAGAGGCAAAATCGCAGACCGTGCTGTCGATCTGCTCAATAGCGGCGGCGGTCGAGGAAACGCCTTCTGAAAGCACCCGGCTTGCCTCTGTCATGAGATTGGTTGAATTTTGGGCTGCCGCGTGTTCCTGGTTAAGGCGGGAGACGACATAATTCATGCGCCGATTAATAGATCTGGCGAGGAAAGCGAGGCATGCTGCGACAACAGCCAGTCCAACCAGCAGAGCGCCCAGAATGTTGCGCAATGAACTTACATTGCTTTTCTGCAATTGCGCTCCGGCTACCTTTGCCTCGGTTTCAGCAAGATCCACAAGCCTTCGCACGTACGCTTCGTACTTTGCGCGTTGCGGCTCATACGTTCCGAAATAAAGCTGCTTGGCCTTATCCGTCTTGCCATCGCCGACTGCCTCGAGGACAGTCGTGTCGATATCCCGGAGAACCTTCGCGTCGAGATCGCTCATCTGATCGATCGTGCGGCGGATTTCGGCGGAATCGCTCAGCGTCCTGATGTTTGCGATCACCTTCTGATTCGCGTCATATGCCTTGATTTTTCGCATATTCGACGTTGGATTATCAGGATCTAGGATCATCGTCTTCGTGGCATCGTCCTGCGTGAGCAGAAGTGACAAGGACGTCAACGCCAGCTCTTTCAATTTTTGGGCCCGGATGAGCGGGGTGGCGTTCTCGCGCAGACTCCTCCATGTGGTCAGCGAAATGATCAGTCCCATCAGAGCCAATGGAACCAGCGTGAGATACATCCGCTGAGCTAGGGTGAGCCGTTTCATCTTGGTATTACGTCGTGGATACGTTTACTTATGCTTGCTATTTCTTAACAGTAACCATCAATTTCATCTTTGGATGAATGGAGCAGCGGACTTCCGAGACGCCTTCCTTGTTGAACGGCACGGTGGAAGAAGCGCCAGGGGCTTGACGCCGCAAATCGAACTCCATACCCGGCGTCATTGAAAAAACGTTGTGTGTAACTTCGTCGGCGTTCTTAAACGTGACCGTGTCGCCCGGTTTTACTGTAATCTCGGTTTGCGAAAAGCTTCTGTCCTTCTGAACGATCTCGTGATCGGCGGCGGCGGCGATCGAACAGCCGAGAACGGCGGCTGCAAAACAAATTCTGAGTGAACGGAGTTTCATGGGTCTCTCTTACCTAGGTAATGTGGGTATCGTGGCGGGCTTCTCCACACTCGTCAGCGTCCGCAGAAACTGCATCAGGTCCGCTTTCTCATCGGAAGTGAGGTGAAGGGGATGAACTTCCGGCGCGAGGCTCGCGCGCTGCGCCTTTCCACCCGCGTCGTAGAAGTCGATAACTTCCGCTAAATTCGATTCGGAGCCGTTGTGCAGATATGGCGCACGGAGCGTGACGTTTCGGAGCGTGGGAGTCTTGAAGGCGTGTTGCATGGCCTCGATCTTGACGAGCGCTCCACGGCCGAGGTCGTCGTCGTTGACTCCAATGTCGTGGAATCCGGAATCGGTAAAGTTCCAGCCTGAATGGCACTGCGCGCATCCGGCTTTGTGATTAAACAGATCAAATCCGCGCTTCGCCGGTTCGGAGACGGCGTGCTCATCTCCGGCAACCCAGCGATCGAACGGCGCTTGCCCGGAAACGACGGTGCGCTCAAATGTCGCAATTGCCTTTGCAATGGTTTCTTCCGAAATAGGCTCGCCCGGGTAAGCTTTGTCGAACAGAGGCTTGTATCCGGGAATAGAAGAAATGCGTTCAACTACCTGTCCCAGCGGCTGGTTCATCTCGGCCGGCGATTTGATGGGGCCGAGCGCTTGCGCTTCGAGCGAGTCCGCCCGCCCATCCCAGAACATCAGCTCCCCATAGGCGGCATTCAGAATGGTGGGCGTGTGGCGTTTCAGTGATTTCATGCCATCGCCGATGCCTTTGGGCAGACCGTCTCCCCACGCGAATCCGGGATTGTGGCACGTCGCGCAAGAAATAAATTTCGAGCCAGAGAGCCGCGGATCGAAGAACAGCGTTCTCCCCAGAAGCTCGCGTGCCTCGGTGTAGGAGTTGGCGGCAGGAAATTCCGGGCCTGCAGGGCGAAGATACTTCTTCATGTATTCCGCGCGATCGGAAAAGGTATAGCCACCACCGTTATCACCGGGTGTAGCGGCGTGGCTGATCCACGGCCCGAGCAAACATGATCCAGCCAGAACCGTGGCGCCGGCGACGAATCCCAAGCCGGCGCGTCTCGATCGAGTAATCCAATTCATTCTTAATACCCCTGCTGCACGTTGCAAATCTTTCTACGCCATGAGAAGAGTCGGCCATGCCCGACTCTCGTCTCATCAGTTGGTGTGCCGAAAATTCTGTAGCAGGTCGTAAGTAACCGCTAAGTGAAAATGTCCGTTGTTCGGCAAGTAGTAGTTATTGTCCACGCCGTGGTCGAACATTGGCGAGATGGTGAAGCCGCGGATCGGGTGCACTGCCGCGGCGAAATACGCGCGGCGGCCGTGAAAGAACGCATCGTCGTTCAGATCGCCGTAGTTACGATCAATCGCCGCGTAGCCGGCGGTCAGGCCGAACATCTTGTTAAGCGACTTGGAGACGCTGATGTTGCCGCCGAATGCCGCCGTATAATTCGTTCTTTCATATACGTCCACATTGGCTTTGTCCACGACGCGAAGTTCCGGCACATCGGCGCGGAACGCCTGACGCAATGTGCGCGCGCCCGCGAGGTTCGTATAGTCCGCCGAAGCCGTCAGTTTCTTTGAACCTGAATCCGGCGGCAGGAGAATAGTAGCGCTTTCGTTACAAAGGGTCCAGAAGCGTGGTGAGCAACGTCTGTGCTAGGGGACGGAACCCTATCCTAGGGGTAGCATTGGGCGCAAATGGCAAGAGGCCCCCGCAAGCTGAGGATCAGGTTTGGCGCTACCTCCCTAACCCACTATGGGGGTGTCTACCTCATTCATCGGTTTCTCACCAAGATAGGCCTTAAGCACGCCATCGCCCGGCAGGTTCGTGTCCGGCAGCGGAACCATCGTTATCGGCTCGGTGAGATGCTGCTCGCTGTGCTTTATCCGATGATCCTGGGATTGGAACGGATTGAGACCGCACAACTGCTGCGGCAAAATGGCGTCTTCCAGTATCTAACCGGTCTGCGAACCTATCCTGATGCCACGACCATCAGACGCTTCTTGCTACGAATCGCTCCCTTGGCGCTCTGCCAATTGCGCAGGCTGCACGATCGCTTGTTGCGGAATATGGTCGCCGGCCACGGCCCCTCACCCGTCTGATTTTCGACCTGGATTCGACCGTTCTAGTGGTGTACGGCAAGCAAGAGCAATCCAAGATTGGATACAACCCGCGGAAACGGGGGCGGGCCTCCTATCACCCGTTGCTGTGTTTCGAAGGCCAGACGCAGGACTTCTGGCACGGGGAGTTGCGGCCCGGCGATATTCATACCAGCAGGGGGGCAGTCGAACTGCTTCAGGCCGTTTTCCAGAAGATTCCGCCTGGTGTACGTACGCTGATCGTGCGTGCAGACAAGGGGTTTTACGATCACAGCCTGATCGAATGGCTGGATGATCGCGGTGCCGGGTACGTGCTAGTTGCCAAACTCACCGTGCCGATCAAACGCAAATTGCCCCATCTCCGCTACCGACGTTTTCGGTGGGGCATCGAGACTGGCGAGTTCCGCTACCAACCCATGGGTTGGACGCGCCCAGCCCGGTTCGTGGTCTTACGGCGACCCCAACCGGAAGACTCCAACGAGCAACTCACGTTGTTCAAGTTGGGCCGGTACCACTATCAGGTTCTGGTCACCAATCTCACCTTGCAACCGCTCAACCTGTGCCGGCTCTACAACGATCGGGCAATCGTCGAGTTGATCGTGAAGCAGCTCAAAGGAGATTACGCCTTGGGCCAGATCCCCAGTCGACACTTCTTCGTTAACGAGACCTACTTTCATCTTCTATTGCTGGCTTACAATCTCATGAACTGGTTCAAGCGGCTGTGCCTACCGCCTGAGTTTCAACGCTCAACTCTGCAGACCCTCCGACACAAGGTTCTGCTAATGCCGGCAGAACTAACACGTACTCACAATCGCCCGGCGCTGGCGCTGCCGGCGAGCGGCAACCGAGAGGCAGCCTGGAAGCATGCCTTACAGCGGATTAACAAGTTGAAGCTGTGAAACTGCCATTTTTCACGCCGGATTCAGGTTGAAATCTTTTTGAGAAGCAGATATTGCTGATAGTTGTTCTGCCAAAGCGTGGTGGCGCGGTCCCAAACGTCTGGATGAAGCACATCGCCCAGATAACCAAACGTCACCGCGACGGAATCGAAGAACAGATCGCGGCCGTCCCGCACGTACAATCGTTCTCCGGCCATGAACCCGTCATTGCTGTAGCTGGTGATGGCCGTAGAGGCGCCGCGCTCGATACCAATACCGCCCCATTGGACTTCCATCAACGAGTTCGGTTTGGCATCAAGATATAGAAGCTTTAAATAGGAATAGTTCGTGGATGCCGGAGCGTTCCCCACTCCCGTATTGGCTCCAGCCTCCCGGAAACGCATCGCCCGCCCCAATTCCAAAATTCAGCGAATATTTCTGTCCGGCGTCGAAGAAAAATTTTCCCTGGAACGAATCGTAATACTGCATTTGATTCGTTGTAGTTGCGCCGGTCGAGCTCTGCTCGTAGACGGAGCGGACTCCAACCGCTGCTGTATCGATCGAGAACCAGCGATTCGTCAGATCCTCTGAATCGGCCGCGCGCGAAGCCCCGGAAAAAAGAACGACGCCCAGCATGGCACAGGCGCAGAATTTTAATACTTTCATCTCATTCCCCTGTGGCCCTTATCGGCAGCGCCCAGGGTTGCTCAACGGAGGGGAAGGAGACTTCCGCAGGTTTCTTACCGGGTACGAATTTTCTGATGAAAGGCGGCGAGCAATCAGCCGTCAGTTTTCAGCGATACTCGAAAAACATACGGCGCGATGGCGTTCCGCAAAAACTCAAAATGGCCGTGCAAACCGCCGGCCATCCTTGGTGTTGAATTGGGTTAGGGCAAGAGAATCAGCTAACCGAAGCGGTCCGATGACGGGCCAGGATCTCGTTGATTTCATCTTTCAAGTGAAGCTTGAGCTTTTTCAGCCGATGTTCCTCTAGCTCGTCAGCTTCTGTGACATGACCCTTGGACTCGATGTCATCGATCAGCCGTGAGTACTGCGCATGCTGCTCGCATAACGTGCGAAAATGCTCGTCCGTCGCGAACAGATGCGCTCTCAAATCATCTTGCGTGTGGTTCTCCATCAAGTTACCTCCTCTTTTAAGGAACTCGCGCAAAACGGGCTGGACTTCACCCTCCTGCGCTTTGATTGGCTCGCGCAAAACGGGCTGGACTGCGCCCTTTGCGCTTGGGAGACACCACGCCGAGTCGAAATGTGGTTTGGTTCTGGCCCGGTGGGTGCGAGTGAATTTTGCATCACACGCGGCTCGCTTCGCCGAAAGCAGCCGCACCCAAAACTTAGCACTCTTTCGTTTTCATGACAATAGCCGTCTCGATCGGATTCGAGTAATATTCGGGGCGTTTTCCGACGGTTGTAAAGCGCAGAGACTCGTACAAGCGCTGGGCCGCGAGATTCGACTCGCGCACCTCGAGAAAGAAGCTTCCTCCGCGCCTAAGTTCTTGCTGAAGTAGCGTTTTTGCAACGCCGTTGCGGCGCCAAGCCGGATCTACGCCCAAATTCAGAATCTCGCGCTCGCTATCCCCGTTTTGGTCGCCGGTTAGCTGTCGTGCGACCAAAAAGCCCGCAATTTGACCTCCGATTTCAGCAACAAGGCAGTCATACGTCTCAAATTCAGCTAAATTCCAGGGATTATCGGAAAAACAAGCCCGCTCAATCTCGATGATTCGATTTAAGTCGGCGGCTTCGGCGCGCCTCACGGTTACCGGTGCTCGCGCCGCGATCATTCGAAGTGAATCGCCACTACGTCGCCCGAAGTGCCAAGCTCTTTATCGAGCCGGCTCTTGTAGGTGAGGGTTATCTTAGGCGGCGGCTGCTGGATACCGCATCCGAGCGAGGTTTTCGTTCCATCGATGGCCACTCGCGAAGGATCGGACACAAGCAGCGCCATGGTCTTACCCTTGCCCGGTTTCACCCAAAGCCGGGCGCGCTGATCGAGGCAATCAACACGGACGAGACTGGCCTCGAGTGGATGCTCACCCGCGTTCCACCAGGGCATCACATCCTTGTTTCCGGCCGAACCGTTCGAGCCACCGTTGGCCGTGTTGGCCCGCTGTTCCGCCGCCCGAATCCTCGCTGTCTGTTCTGCCTGGAGCCGTTCATCTTCGGCATGCACCGCTTCCTGGGCGTCCTTTTTAGCCTTTTCCTCTGCATCGAGCCGCTGATTTTCGAGATCCTGCCGCCGCTTCTGAACGCGTTCGCGCTCATCCGGAGTGGCTGCGGCATCTTCAGCGCGGATCCAGCTATTCTGCGCGGCGATACCTTTGCCTTCCGCCGACTGAACCTCGGCCAGCGATTGCCAAAGTGCGGGGGAGCGCGGGTTCTTGTTACACGCTTCGAGGAACAAGGCCTCTTTTTCGGCGGGCTTACGGGCAAGTTCAGCCAGCTTCGCGGGCGGCAGCCACCACTTCGGATTTAACTCCCGGGCCGTATTCAAGAATCCCGTCGCTTCCGCGGCAGGACGGTCTTCAGCAGCTTCCGCGTAGACCCAGGCGCTTTTGCTCCCGGCCGCTATCGCGCCATCCAGGTATTCGCGCGGGTCGCCTCCGCCTTCGAGAACGAGCAGCGCAAAGCCTTCTTGTGCCAGCGACTGATATCCCGCCGTTCCGGCGGCCTTATACGCCTGGTCGGCAAATCGGCTATCGGTTTTCAGCTTCGTATCCGCCAGGTATAGTTCAGCAAGAGGCGAATCGAGCGGGTGTTCGCCAAAATCGCGTTTCGGGTCGAGTGGGCGAGCTGAAATAGTCACCGCATCAGCGCTGCCCGATTCTAAATGAGCCGCTGCCTCCTGCTCGAGCGTCTTCGAGTCGTGTCCGAACGCGTTTGCTTCCGCAACCTGCAGCAGCGCCCCGCCGCGAAGATCGTTGATAAACACGGAAAAGCGCGCGGAATATTCAGGCTTGGTGGCGAACAAGTGGATGCGCGCCCACTTGAGGTCGGGATGGGCCGGCGGTTTTGCCCATGTCACCTTTGTTCCGTGCGCTTCGAGGCCGTTAAATAGGAGAGGAAGGGTGGAATCGACCTCCTGCGGCAGCCGCGGCGTATTCGCTTCGAGCAATATCCGGGCAACTTCAGCCAAGGGAGCTTCGTCGCCGGGCTGGATCGCTGCGATGTATTGCGCATGGGCTAAGCGGACAGTTGCGGGCGAGCCCTGCGCCTGATCTGTGACCAGCACGCGAAAGGGCCATGTCGCTTCCAGGTCTTTTGTTTCGAGCATCCCCCCGAGGATCCATCGGACTTGCTCCAGATTGGCCAGCACTTGCCGGGCTTTCGCTTGATCGCGGTCATAATCGACGCGAAATGGTCCTATATTCAACTCGGACCAATGCTCGCGGGCGGTAGTATTCCGAGGGAAAAGCACGAAGGCAGCGAATAGAGTCGTGGCCAGCCACCAGCGGCGCCGGTTTCTAACCATCAGAGTACGCACTGTTGCCCCCGAAGGAATCCTCTTCCGCTTGCTAGTGTATCCCCGGGTGAAGATTAAGCCTGACGCCCGGCATTTCGCCCATTCAAAAATTTCACATTTTATTGACTAGTGTTTGTAAGTCAACAGAGCTAAAGTCGTGCATAGAGGCTTTCGCGTCATGGATTCCGCCGCGGCGGTGCAGGTTAAAAGCAAGAAAATCGGTGAGGAGATCTTGCCCGATGACGTGTTGGTTCGGTCGTGCCAGCGAGGCGACAACCACGCCTTTGCCGTACTGATGAAACGGCACCACAGTTCAGCGATGAAGCTCGCGCTCTCTATACTTCGCGACAAGGCGGATGCTGAGGACGAAGTACAAAACGCATTTTGGAAAGCGTACGAGCATATAGACCAATTCCAGCAAGACGCAAAGTTCACCACTTGGCTTACGCGGATTGTGGTGAATCAGTGCCTGATGCGGCTGCGCCAGACGCGGCGAGTCAAGTTCTACTATATGGACGACACGGCCGTGGGTAATGAGACGGTGACGCTCGATCTTCCGGACGAGTCCTTGAGTCCCGAACAACAGTTGGGCCGAGCGGAAGTGGGCGAAGTTCTGCGGCGTGAGATTCGGCGCATTCCGCCGTTGCTGCGGCGCGTATTTTTGCTGCGAGATGTTGAGCAGCGGCCGATGCCGGACGTGGCGGCCGAGCTGGGAATATCGGTCGCCGCTGCAAAGAGCCGGCTGTTGCGAGCGCGAGGCGAGCTGCGGAACAGGCTGCAAAAACACTGCGGACGGATTGGCGCCGCTAGTCTCGTGGCCCCTTAAGTCCCAGGCCGCGCGGGCTAGGGCAAAGGCCGGGCAGGCCCGGCCACTACATTACTTCAGAACCGAGCAAGGGCTGTTGGGGCGAAGCCCCATAAGCGTTAGCGGTGTTTGCACTCCCAACATCCGATTAGCGTAAGCGTCTCGTAAACCCCTATAGCAAAACCGAGCGGATCTGTGGATAGTGGTTTACATGAAAGAAACCACAGGGGAGCAGCAGACACGCTCTCGAATAGAGTACTGGAGCGAGCAAGATGCGCAGCAAGAACGCAGCGGGCTTTCGGTGAAGCAGTTTTGCGAAGCGCAGCGGATTACCGAACAGACCTTTTACGTTTGGCGCAAGCGCCTGCGGGAAGCGGCGCCGGTGCGGTTTGCGTTGGTGGAGACAGGACCAGCGGAGTGCAAGTCGTCCGCGGAAGGCGGCTTGGAGTTGGTGCTGGCGAGAGGTGAGCGACTACGAATCAGCTCCGGCGTGGACACGGCACTTCTGCGCACGGTGCTGGAAGTGCTGCGGGGATGATTCACCTGCCGGCCAGCGTGCGGGTGTATTTGTGTTTGGACCCGTGCGATATGCGAAAGAGCTTTGACAGCTTGCACGCGCTGGTGCGGGATCATCTGGAGTTGGATGCCTATGCCGGACATTTGGTGGTCTTCACGAGCCGCCGGCGTGACCGCGTGAAGATTTTGTACTGGGATCGCGATGGTTTTGCTCTATGGAGCAAGCGATTAGAGGAAGGCACCTATGCGATGCCGGCGGCCGAGAGTCCGGGAGAGCGCCGGCGAGAGATCACTGCGCAAGAGTTAGGGGCGCTGTTGAGCGGAATCGATCTGAAGCAGGCCGCGCGGCGCAAGCGATATCAACGTCCTGCATAAAAAACGAATTCATATCATTTTGTTCTTGGCATTGAGTAAGTAAGTGACTAAACTGATTACTTACTGATGGCCATCGATCCCAAACATCTGCCGGAAGACCCAAAGACTTTGCAGCAGATGGTGCTGGATCTGATGGCGCAACTGGATCACGAGTTTAGCGAACGCAGCAAGATCGAAGCCCTGCTTCGCGAGTTGCTGGATGCCAAACGCAACCGCAAGAGCGAGCAGCTTTCTGACGAGCAACTGGCTCTGTTCGCCACGCTGTGGCAGAAACGCCAAACGGAGCGAGAGGCGGAGAACCCGGCTGGGGATGAGGATGACGATGATAACCAGCCCGGCAAACCTAGCGCGAAGACAACTTCGGCAAAGAAGCGCGGCGGCCGTCAAGCACTGCCCCGGCATCTCAAGCGCGAGCGCATCGTGCACGATCTGGCCCAAGAGGAAAAACACTGTGTGCGATGTAATCAGGATCTGCGGCCTATTGGCGAGGAGACCTGTGAACGCTATGAGTACGTCCCCGCTTCGCTCACGGTGATCGAAGAAGCCTGCTTAAAGTACGCTTGTGCGTGCACGGTGAGGACTGCAGGCAAACCGGCGCAGCCGATTGAAAAAAGCATCGCAGGAGCGAGCCTGCTGGCACACGTGATTGTGAGTAAGATGGCCGATCACTTGCCCTTGCACCGGCAGGAGAAGATGTTGAGCGGCACGGCGTCGATATCTCACGCAAGAGCATGTGCGGCTGGCTGGCGCAATCCGCCAGTCTGCTGAACCCGCTGTATCTGGCGGCGAAGAAGGTTCTGTTCGAATCGAAAGCCATCGGCACCGACGATACCGGCGTGAAAGTGCTGGACCGGAAGCTGCCCTTTGCTCGCACCGGGCGCCTTTGGCCTTATTACGGCGACGCCGATCATCCGGTGATTCTTTACGATTACACGCCGACTCGGGAGCGGGCCGGACCAGAGAAGTTCCTAGCCGGATATCGCGGCTACTTACAAGCAGATGCTTACGGCGGATATGACGCTTTCTTCAAGGACCCGGCACGCGGCTTGATCGAGGTAGCGTGTTGGGCTCACACGAGGCGCTATTTCCATAGGGCTCTGGAATCGGACCAGGCCCGCATGGGCCCGGCATTACTGCTCATTGCTCAGCTATACCGTGTAGAAAAGCAAGCGTGGGATCTGGCGCCCGAAGATCGACTGCGGCTGCGCCAACTTGAAGCTCGTCCCGTTCTGGACAAACTGCATCAGTACCTGCTGGAGATCCGGCTAGAGGCGCTCCCAAGAGCCCCGAGGATCGCGCGTGCGCTAGGCTATCAAAAATTGGACAGCGCTGACGCGCTACGCCGAAGACGGAAATCTAGAAATCGACAACAACCGTACTGAGCAAACAATCCGCGGTGTGGCTGTGGGGCGCGGTAACTGGATGTTCTTTGGTAGCGATGTCGGCGGCAGGACGGCCGCCGTGCTGCGCAGTTTCGTGGCTTCCTGTCAGCGAGCCAAGGTCGATCCCTTCGCCTGGTTCATGGATGTCCTCTCGCGTATCGGCCCTCATCCCATCAATCGAATTACAGAGCTTCTGCCTCATAACTGGGCTCAAGCGCAGCCCTAATCGACCTGAATTCGCAGTCACCAAGCACATCTGTTCTGAGTGATTACTCAGCCACGTACGATTAGCCGACATCCATTCGTTTTTGGCAGAGTGGATGGAACGCCGAAATGTCAGAGTATCAACTGCAGATCGCCCCCGGTATTCGGCGAATGCAGACCCAATCGAATTGCCTCAATCTGTCCTCGAAAGAGTACCTCAACCTCGGTAAGTATCTTAGTCGGAGTGCCGCCCGAGAAGCCTTCGAAATCGTGAACCATGTGCATCTGGTCGTAATAGCCAAACTCATGTGCCACGTCCGTCCAGGATTTCGTGGACGAGCGAGCCTTGCTATCGAGAGCCGCTTCGAATCTCACGATCCGCGCGTACAGCTTGGGATGCACGCCGACCTGTTGCATAAAACAGCGCTCAAATTGGCGCATGCTTAAACCTGCGTCGCTCGCGAGAGCGGCGACCCGCGCATTGCCAGAAGCACAAAGAATCTGCGTCGCCGCTGCTGAAATTCGATCAAAGCCTCGCGCTTTGAGAGAATGTCGCAGCAAAAACTGATCGGTAATACGGACGCGCTCGCCGAAATTCTTAGTCCCGCCGAGCAGTTGTTCAAGCTGTGAGACAAAGGCGCCAAGTACAGAGTGCGCCTCATAGGCGTGGTCGGTCAATTCGCGTATCGGGGTCGAGAATAGGCGGTGCAATCCGGTCGGCTGGAATAAGATCACGAAACACTCGACGGCTCCTTGAAATTGGAGTTGCGAGCGGCAATGTGTTTGCAAACCGACGACGACCGCGCGGGGAGATGTTTCTACGCGGGACTGGTCGGGGTACAACACCTGGAAGCGATCGCCGAAGACAAACTCGACCACGGGAAAGGCGCGGGCAGGCACAGGATGCACAACTGCGGCGTCGGCGATACGGACCTCACGGTGGGCGTAAAAGCGGACGTATTCCCGGAGCGGCAGTGCGGGACTCGCGAGGCGGATAACGTGCATCGCGCTGAGACGGAAAGTCTAACACAGAAATGCTCCGGCCGGTTATCGCCGCTTAAGAGAGCCACCTCGCTATCGAGCGAGCCAGTTCACAAAGGAATGCCATGCTGCGCTTGGACCGATAACGGCAGCTCGAAGCGGCCCTGACATTAACATCCCAGCAGTAATCCCCCACGTCAGCCGATGGACCCTTCCCCTCAGCAAGAATTCTCTTCCTACGGCGGCTGAAAGAAAGAGGGAAATGGGTATGATGATGATCGCTCCTGGCATAGCGGCGAACCAAGGTACGTGACCGATCAGGTGGGCGAGGGGAGCCGGCATCAATGCCATGTTTGCAAACAGCATTAGACGCTTGTGCATGTCTGGCCGCTGACGATAGGCGATTGCGGCCGTAACCAGGACAGCAAACATGAACAGATCACCCAAGGGAAATATGACTTCATAAGCCGGGTCGTGCTCAACTCTCAGATCGCCGCTCAGATCAAATCCGCGACGCACCATCGAGATACACGTCGCATAAGCAAGCGGAATCATTAACGCCGCGACAAAACCTGCAGCTACGCCGACCCGTCTATGAAGCGCAATGCGCCTGCTCGCAACAAGCCTGGCCTGGACGACAAAAATACCAAGCCAGATGGAAAATACAACGCCATGTGCGGCAGCAAGCCGTGAAAGCGGAGCACGCCGTCCAGCGGTGTGCAAAAGCGAGGGCAGGAATCCGGCAGCGGCTAGGGCAATCATCGAGCATGCAAGAGCAGTAAAGAACCAACGCTCGATTGCAGCGCTCTTCCGCGTGACCTTAACTGTTACCGTCGACATGTCCGATCTTCGCCTCCTTCGATGTCTTTATGGAGGCCATATTAGCCTTAGGGCGGATCTCAGGATAGTAAAAATGCGACACAGCAGACTTATGCGCAGTTAGCGCTCGGAATGCGATGTCTTGAGACCGAAAGTCGGAATCCATCGCCGAAATGATGAGGAATGCCTGATTCCCGGTCAAGCGGCTGAAAGTCGTCCGAAGGACTTACAGTGGTTGTACTGGTTGTACTTGATAAAGTGCCGATATCTGACAAGTGAAAAATCGGCTCGAATTCTCGTTTACTTTCCGCGCGAGCCATTCGTGTCTTAGCGAGGCCGAAACGCCGAGAAGAATACAAATTCTCTCCGGTTAAGTGACACGGTGAGACTTGGTCGGAGACGGTGAATTCTCTCTGGTTTGAGCCGCCCTTTCCGTTAAACGAAGATCTCAGACGGATAGTCGGACCTTACTAACCGACCTGCGGCCAAGAAATGCTTGATTCTCGTACCCACGATGACCTTACTGTTCAAGGCGCACTGAACGGCCAGGCGTACGTTTCGCGTCCCGATACCTGGGGAGTCCGGATTAGGTCGCTTAGGCTCAATGTCGTTTACTTAAGAGCGCTTTAAGGCGTGAGCCAATCAAGGTCGCTCACGCTCCCGGCTCCGTTTCAAGGTTACTGACGTTGGGAACGCGACCTTGAGCGCCGATCACGTAGCTTAAGTAAACGACATTGCGCGTACGCGTCCGGCTCCGTTAAGCATTGTCCCAGAATAGAAAATGTCCAAAGTCCTGAGGCCGGGCAGGCCCGGCCACTACGTAACTCTTGAATATTAGTGAGGGTGGCTCGTCGTACCGGCGGGCGCTGTCAGGACGAGCCACGGCTCAATGACAACGTCCATTATCAAGTGCCTGGCGATAACGGGCATCATGCTGCGGCGGCTCACGACATACGCGGTCGCGAAAAGAGAGCCGCTAATGGCGAGGGTGGCACGGGTTCGCAGGGTGGCTACAATATTGGCCTGCAAGGCTTTCGAAACAATCCCAACGATTACGAAGAAGAGAATTGTTCCGACGATGACTGTAATGACAGACGGCGATCTTCTCTCCCGATCGGGTGGCCGTTGCGAATCTTGGCTCCCGCCGGCTTGCGTCCCCAATTCGCCGTGAAAGTGATGACGCTGGTCCAATAATGCGGGTCCTGATAATGGGCATAGAACTCCCCGAGCATTTTCTCGGTAACGTAGCCCGATTTCAACAATGAGGGAGCCAACTCCCGTATGCTCTCGGTCCAGTATGTTGCCCAATCTGACCCGCCATTGAACTGCGCCGTATACCCTTCGCCGGCCACATCCTCGAGGCCGAGCGAATCCAGCTCGGCGGGAATTTTGCGGCCGATAAAGTAATCGATGCCGGCTTCAATCGACCACTTCAGCCATCCTTGCCAGAACCTGTGCATGGAATGCGGCTCGGCAACAGTCGAGGGCAGCATGTCCGGTTCGATGGAAAGAAGGGTGCCTCCGGGCTTCAGCGCCGCTACCATGCGCTCCAAGGCCTTACGGGCAGGAGTGAGATGGTGAAGCAGGGCACGCGCGACGACGAAGTCGTAGGAAGACTCTTCTATTGCATCTTGAAGGACATTGATTTGCCGGATTTCAAGACACGGCATTTGCAGATCCGCGACATAGCTGATATCGATATCGCTCGCGACCACGCTGCCTGTGGGGGTCACGCGCTCAGCCAAAGCCTGCGCGATCGATCCATTGCCGCAGCCAACTTCCAGGCAGCGCCAGCCCGGACCCACTCCCAACCGGGCAATGTGAGCGCGTTCGACGGGATCGAGCAGCGCTGACATAAGCGCCAAGCGTTGCCGTTCGCCCACTAGTTCATGGGGCAAAGTGTATTCACGCACTGGCTTCGCCTCTCGATGGAATTGCGAGAAAAGCCGCGTCCGAATTATACGCCAGGCTGCTAACCGGCACGACAACCGGCTGCCGGTAGAGCAAAGCGGCCCCCACCCGAAGCCTGGGAAACTGCTATAATCAGTCTAGATGCACGTGATAGTTCCGCTCTCTGCGGAATGGCGTTGCCGCACCGCCTCGACGGTATGGCGCCCTGTAACGTGTGCGGCCGCTGTCTCCTTCCCGGCTCCCCAAAATCTCAGATCTCTAGATGAAAGCTAGTATTCAGATCACTCGTGGTATCGAATCCCTGTTCGGAACTCGTGACGAAAATATCCGGCTGCTTGAATCGGGCCTCGGAGTCAGAACAAGACTCGTCGATGGCGATTCTCTCGAACTCGAGGGTGACGAGGCGCAAGTGAAGCGCGCGGAGAACATTCTCGAGGATTACGTTTGCCTGGTTCGAGAAGGCCACGCATTCAATAACGGCGATCTCAACAGCTACATGCGCCTGGTTACCGCCGATCCGGACGTCTCGCTTCGCAGGCTGGTGGAAAGCGGCAAATCACGCTCTTTCGGCAAGAAAGTTCTGGCGCCCAAAACGGTGAACCAGCGGCGCTATGTAGACGCCATCGAGCACAACGATCTGACGATTGGCATTGGTCCGGCAGGTACGGGGAAGACCTACCTGGCGGTGGCGATGGCGGTCTCGGCCTTTTTGAACAAGCGGGTCGGGCGGATTGTGCTGACCAGGCCGGCGGTCGAAGCCGGTGAGCGGCTCGGCTTTCTGCCCGGCACGCTACAGGAAAAAGTAGATCCCTATCTCCGGCCGCTTTACGATGCCTTGTTCGACATGATGGACGCTGAAAAAGTTGAAAAACTGCTCGAGCGCAACACGATCGAAATTGCTCCGCTTGCCTTCATGCGCGGGCGTACGCTGAATGACTGCTTCATCATTCTCGACGAAGCGCAAAACACGACGGCCGAGCAAATGAAGATGGTCTTAACGCGCCAGGGATTTAACTCGAAGATGGTGGTGACAGGCGACCAGACGCAGATCGACTTACCGCTGGGAAAGCGGAGCGGGTTGCTGGAAGCGGCGGACGTACTACGCGGAGTGGAAGGAATCGCCTTCGTTACCTTCGATGAGCGCGACGTCGTGCGCCACACGCTGGTGCAGCGTATTGTAAAAGCCTACGAACGCTACAACGAGATGACTGGCGCGGGGCGGCAGCTCGCCCTGAGGCTCGCTCCCGATCCGCCGCCCGAAGCGCCGGTGGAACCTTCGCCCAACGCCGGGCGTCGAGATCCCTGAGCTTCCTTCGCTCGCTTAGTAGCCGTATGTCTCCCGAAGGCAGTAGTTTGCTTTTCCAGGGTATTCCAGCATCCCTGCGATTCCAGCCTGAACAGAAGCGGACGTTGCGCCATTTCGCCAAGCACCTGTCGAAACGCGTTGCGGAGGGCCGCTCGTTCTGCTGCCTTCTGACGAATGACGAAGCACTTCTGAAACTGAATAGCCAGTTCCGCCGACTGGACCAACCTACCGACGTTCTCTCCTTTCCCCGAAGCGCAGCCAATGGCGCGCTAGGCGAGCTTGCCATTTCGGTCGAAAGAGCAGCCGGACAGGCACGGCACTACGGGCACGGTTTGCTGGATGAAGTGCAGATTTTGATGTTACACGGCGTGCTGCACCTGGTGGGCATGGATCATGAGCGGGACCGGGGTGAGATGGCGCGCGCCGAGCGAAAGCTTCGCACAGAATTCGGCTTGCCGGGCGGCTTGATCGCGAGGGTAAGGCGATGACCTGGATCTGTCTACCGGCGTTGGCAGTCGTTTCGGTTCTGCTGGTGTTTTCGTCCTATCTGCAGCTGCTTTATTTGGAGTCGCTGCGGCTGATCAAGCACGAGACGCCCGCGCTCAGCCACTTCAGGGAAACCGTTCAAGCCAAGTTGGGATACGAAACCGAGCAGGGCGCGGCCCGCTATTCATTGATCAAGCACATTGCCCTTCCGCTCACTGGCGTTTTGGCGTATTGCACTGTAGATCGGCCGAAAGTGCCAGTCTGGCAACTTGGCTTGGAGGCGGGCGCATTCAGCGCAGCCGTCATGCTGGTAACCACCTACGTCGTTCCGCAGTTTCTTTACCGGCGTCTCTCGGGCGCGTGGCTCTTGCGTCTTTTCCCTTTGGCCCGGCTCCTCGGAATTGCCATTACTCCTTTATCGGCGCCTCTTAACTTCTTTCAATCGCTTCTTGAGATCGGCCGCGAACCGAAAACGCCGGCCGAAGGCGACGACGCTTCCGAGCATATCGAGGCGCTGATCAGCGCGGGCGCAGAAGAAGGCATTCTTGAAGAAGGGGATCGCCTGTTGATCCAGCAAGTGGTTGCGTTCGGCGACAAGACCGTCCGGGAGGTGATGACACCGCGTCCGAATATTGTAGCCGTGGCTGCCGACCAATCGCTCGAGGGCCTTCGCCAACTGGTCATTCACGAACAATATTCGCGGATACCCGTTTACGAAGGATCGATTGACCAGGTGATCGGGTTCGTCCACGTCCGGGACATGTTCGAGCTCGATCCCGAGCAGCGGAAAGATAAAACCGTGCGAGATCTGATACGGCCTATCCGCCTCGTGCCCGAAACAAAGCTGGTAAGCGAGCTCTTGCGCGAGATGCAGCACGATGGAGCGCACCTTGCAGTAGTGATTGACGAATACGGGAACACTGCGGGGCTCGCCACGATGGAGGATCTCGTTGAAGAAATTCTTGGCGAGATTCACGATGAGCACGAGCCCGACCGGGATGTGCGCCAGGAATCGGACCACTCGTTCATCGCGCCCGGCAGTCTCGATCTCGACAGGCTGGAAGAGCTTCTTCATTTCAAGCCCGAACACGATACGGAATCGACCACAATCGGCGGGCTGGTAGCGGAGTGGCTGGGGCACGTTCCGAAAGTGGGTGAATCGGTGGAGCGCGACGGCATTCGCATCGACGTCCTGGCAGGCAACGAACTTCGCGTGGAGCAAGTCCGCGTATCGCGCCTCGAGGAGCCGGCTCCGGTATGAGCGACGGCCCGGCTCCGTTTCGCGCCGGCTTTGTGTCGATAGCGGGAAGGCCGAATGCCGGCAAATCCACGCTACTGAATGCGCTGATCGGCGAGAAGCTGGCGATTACGGCGCGGCAAGCGCAAACCACTCGCACGTCTATACAGGGTGTGTCGACGATGCCGAACGCTCAGATCGTGTTCATCGACACGCCCGGCATCCACAAATCGGACACGCTATTCAACAAGCGAATGATGGCGACCGTGCGCGGCGCGCTCGAAAACCGCGACCTCGTCCTCTATGTCGCGGATTCATCGAAGCCAATCGCGGTCGAGGATGAAGACGCCGTTTCGGTTCTAAAGCGCGCTAAACAGACGATTCTCGTTCTGAACAAGATCGACCGGCTTGAGGACAAACGCTTGCTGCTGCCGTTGATCGCGCGCTATATGGAACTCTACGATTTCCTCGAAGCCGTTCCTGTCTCGGCGCGAAAGGGCGAGGGATTGGACGACTTAACGCGGACAATTGTCAAATATCTGCCGGAAGGCGCGGCGGTGTTCCCGGAAGATTACTTTACCGATCAGCCGATGCGATTCCTGGCGGGTGAGATCATTCGTGAAAAGATTCTGAGGGACGCTCAACGAGAAGTTCCCCATGCGGTGGCGGTTGTGGTCGATGAGTGGAAGGAAACACCAGCTCTCACTCGGATCTCGGCGTCGATTCACGTCGAGAGACCGGGCCAGAAAAAGATATTGATTGGTAAAAGCGGCGAGATGTTAAAGCGTATCGGCACGGATGCACGGACCGAGATTGAAGCGATGACTGGAAACAAAGTTTTCCTGTCGCTGTTCGTGAAGGTGAGAAGAAACTGGCGCGAAGACCCGGCATTCCTGGACGAAATCGACTGGCGCGCGATGGTAGGCTCAGAATAGATTGCAATGAAACGACTGCTTCGCACTATTCTCATTGGGGGCGCCCTGAGCGCGGCGCCGATGCTGGCGCGGCAAAAGGCAGCCACGCCAGACGACCGTATCTCCGATCAGGTTCGCATGAAGCTCGCTACCGACCCGGATGTGAAAGGCGGAGCGCTGGACGTATCTGTGAAGGATGGAGCAGTGACCATCCGCGGCCGCGTCGATACGGACAGGGGCAAGAAGAAGGCGGAGAAGCTTGCAAAGAAAGTGAAGGGCGTGAAGTCGGTGGATAACGAGTTGGCGGTCGGCCCGCCAACATAAGTGATACGGACGTCAGATCCGCTCCCTGGCGGTCGCGGTTCCGATTCGCACGTTGATTCACAAAAACTTACAGAACCGCGCGCGTCAGCAAGCGGCATAGTGACGAAGTTCGGGTTAAGCTGCAGGTTCGGGAGCCGGCAGCGCCGCAGTAGGTTCGGCCTCGTGCGAAACGTGTCCGTAGTAGTCGTGATAATAGCTGTATTTGCTGTATAGCTCGCCGCGGCGCGCGCCGTTCACGACAATGCCCAGGATGTTGTTCTCGCAAAGAGATTGGATAGCTCGCGATACGTTTTCGAAGGTGGTAGAACCGATTCGAACGACCAGGATGGTTCCATCGCACATGGTGGCCAGCAGATTCCCGTCGGCGGCGAATAGGAGCGGCGGGCTGTCGATGATCACCCAATCGAAATTCCGGCGCAGCGTGTCCACCAGCTCGCGGCACTCTCGCAGATTCAGCAGCTCGAGCGGATTGGGCGCTGTATGACCAGCGGTCATAACGTACAGATTGGCGGTCGCGATCTTCCGGATGGTTTTCTCCAGAGGCGCTTGACCGCACAGGTAATCGGTAATACCGGGGCTCACAGTCAGTTGAAGAGTTTTATCGACCGTCGGGCGGCGAAAATCGAAATCGGCTAAAAGCACGCGCTTACCGGCGAGCTGCGCCTGCGCGATCGCGAGATTCGTAGCAGTAAACGATTTGCCTTCGGCTGGGGAAGCGCTCGTCACCACAAGCGTGCGAAGCGGCTGCATTGTTTGTATGTGGTTGAGACGGGTTCGCAACGACCGGAACTCTTCGCCGGGCGCTTCGCGCGGATTTTTCAAATTGACAAGCAGCGCTTCGGGAAGGGGGGTGTAGGGGACTTCGTCGAACCCATTCAGCAGACCGGCTGCGGTTTCCCCGGCGGGGCCCGGAGCGTCGCCGGCGGACTGGCGTGCATACGGCAAGACGGCGCTGGTCGGATGCGTAGTTTCCTGGGGTTCGTTCGCCGCTTTTCGCAGCGCTTCATGCACTCGGCTCATACGATCAAACCTTGTTCAAATAGTAGTGGGCGGCGGAAAACGCCATGATCGCGATGCCAACCAGCGTGGCGCTTGCCCAGCCAATCCAGATGACCTGACGCCTGCGCTGGACCACGAGGTCGTTCTCCAGCAGCGGAACGCTTCCCAAAATAGCGAGCTGGCTATAGACGCGAGCGTCCTTCAGATTCTTCAGCGAATTGTCCTTTACTTCGCGGACGCCCGTGACAAGCAGGCCAAAGAAGAGACCGCCGAGCAAACCCATCGGGATGATAACTTGGCGTTTGGGAGCGGTCGGAGCGTCGGGGAGCGAAGCCTGGTCGAGCACTTCGAGTGTTTCACCCTGTTTGCGGTTCTCCATCTCCATCGAAATGGCTGAGCTGCTGCGCTTCATCTGCAATTCCTGGTAGCGAATCTTTGCCAGATCGCGATCGCGGACCAAGTCGTTATATTCTTTTTCACCCACAGGCACGCTCTCGACGCGAGACTGATACTGCTTGATGGATTGGTTAACAGCGGCGACTTCGCGCGCCAGGCCGGCCGCTTCGAGATCGGCTGCCTTGATGTGAGTTTGTATCTGTTGAATGACAGCATCGAGATCCATGCGCTCTTTAGAAGCGGCGGCTGAGACCTGACGGGCCTCTGGTTTCTTTGCCTTTGTTTCCTTGAGAAGCTGATCGCGTTCCTGTTTCAACTGCGTGATTTGCGCTTTGGCGGTGGTAACGTCTGGATACGTGTCGGTATAGCGCTCTTCGAGCGAGCTGAGATTGTTAGTGGCCGCGGTAATATTCCTGTCGAGCTGCTCGAGGTGCGCGTCGCGCACGACGGAATCGGGCGTCACATCGTGGATCGCCGCAAGACGCTCCTTCGCGATCTGAAGTTGAGACTCGAGCATCATCTTTTCCTCGGAAATGCGGGTTAAAGAATCGTTCAACCCAGTCAAACGGCTGTCGAGCGCGTTCATCTGCGCCATATTCATCTGCATCTCTTCGGGCAGATGGCCCGCGTTCCGGATGCGGAAGTCAGTCAGCTTATTCTCGATCCCCTCGAGCTCATTCCTCGACTTTTGATATTCGTCGTTCAAAAACTGATTGGTCGCAACCGCCGATTCATAGCGTGTTCTGGCATTCTCATTCAGGAAACGGGTAACTACCTCTGCGCAGACCTTCTGAGCGAGGTAACGATTGTCGTAGGAAAACGAAATCTGAAACGCGGGGATGTTCCGACCGTTGACGTTGGTAACGCCCTCGGTAGGAAGGATCTTGATATTGTGCCGCATCGACGAGATGACGTCGTCAATTGGCTCGGTCTTGAGTTGCGCCTTGTACAGCCCATAGGTGACGATAATGCTTTGCAAGGAGTTGCGGCTCTCGATCGTTTCCGCCATGGAATTGATGCGGTCGGCTAGAACCTGATTCACGGCCGTCTGGACCAGCGTCTCCGGCACCTGTTGCGGAACAATGCGTACAAGGGCGCGCGACACATACGTGTCGTCGATTGTGTAGGCCACCACCGTGGCCAGCACGAGTCCGAAGAAGGCAGGCCCAGCGAGCCAGCGGATGTTGCGGCGCAGCACATCGACGTAGTCTTCGAAGTCGAAAGGCCTGCGCTGAACGGTAACTTTCTCTAGCATGTTTCGGTTTCTTAATCGGGAACGATCACGTGATCGCCCGGCTGAAGTTGAATGTTTTGCTCGAGGTTTTTGCCTTTGATTACGTCTTTGTAATTGAAGTGAATTCGCTTATCGCCGCGCAGGACATAAATCTTCTTGCCGTTTGCGAAGTCGCGCAAACCACCGGCCACGCTGATCGCTTCGAGCACGGTCGTGGGCGCGGTAAGCTGATACTCTCCGGGACGGCCGATCTCGCCGTCCATGTAATATTTTTGGCTCAAGACCTGTTGAACCGTTATCGTGACGTTCGGCTTCTGAATCAGCTTGCTTAACGCCGCGGTGACATTCTTTTGGATCTCTTCCGCGGTCAATCCGCCAGCTTGAATGTCTCCGACAAGCGGAAGCGTAATTTTACCGTCGGAGTGGACAGTATAGAGTCCCGTGAAATCCTGTTCCCGCCAGACGATAATCTTCAGCACATCCTGCGGGCCGACCTTAAAGGTTTTGGTATCGACAGACGCGCCGGGAGCGGCGATATTGGCGGCGGGGCCGGGTTGTTTGTTGTCAGTCCCGGGCGTCGCGGATTGCTCGCTGGCACCTTGGGCGGCACTCAGATTACAAGGGCCGAACGGCACACATAAGACGAGGAAGAAGCAAAGAGCGTTAACAAGCCCGCCGCCACTCCGCCGCGGCAGCTTCACGCAGGGGAACAGATTCTGCAAGGGACTTTCTTTTCGATTGTACACGTACACTGTGTAAGTTCGCTTAAAGACGAGCCGTTTCGCTGCCTGTCAGCGACTTCCTCCCGGTCGGATACCCACAGTCGCGGTTGGGAGCGATTCAGAGCGAATAGCCGGAATCCAAGTTTCGAAACCTTCCGGTTCGCGGCTTCCGATTGCGAAATACGGCATGAGCACAAGCGACGCGGGCCGGCGGTTCTGCACGAAGCTGTCTTTCCAGGGTTGGTACAGCGGCTGGGTGGACAGAGGCTGATCTGAAATAAACCCTGGATATTTCAGGAGCGCAACACCGCCAAACAGATCTTTGCGGAATTCGACAGTCGCCGGCGCGGTAGCCCGCAAGAACAGGTCGGAGACGGGGATTGTTCCCTCATCGGGCTGTTGAAGGGCAAAAACGAGCGGACCTTTTTCCACCGTGATCTTTCCGTAGAGCGCGCCCGCTCGCGGATTGGCGCGGATCAGAGTGGGCTGCTCGCCGAACGTGATGACAATCGTGTCGCCGGCCTGCCAGGTGCGCGTCAGCGTAATGAACGAACCCACTTCGAAATCGCCGGAGGCGCGATTCCCGTTAATCAGTACATCGGCCGTAGGCGCCCAGGCAGGCCACCGGACATGAAACGAGAACTGCGATGGCTTTGCCGGGTATAGCGTAAGCTTCACTTCGCCATCCCAAGGATAGTTGGTGGACTCGACGACGCGAAGGCCTGTGCCATCTTCCAAATGCCAGTCGAGTTCCGAATCGTTAAACAGGTTCACGTAAACACCGTCCAGGCTGGTTGCATAGAACAAGCTGCCCAGAGATTCAACCAGCGACGATACGTCCGGAGGGCAATATTCAGACTCATAATAGAGAGCCTTCGCTTTATCCGCGCTGAGGGTGGTGTATCCGCGCCCGCAACTCACTCCTCCAGCCAAGGAGATCGCGGCGCTGACTTCGTTATACAAGGCCCGTTCCATAACATCCGCGTACCGCGCATCGCCCGTCAAGGCGAGCATACGGAAGCTCCACGATACGTTCGCGACCGCGATTGGCGCTTCGGACCCAGGCCCTCCATCGGCCACATCGTATGGCTCGCCGAAATAATCAGTTCCCGAACGCAAACCCACTCCGCCGGTGATGGACAAACGGCGCGAGACCAGATCGGTCCATAACAGATCGAGTGTCCGTTTGTAGGCGGGATCGCCCGATTCGGCGAAATAATCGGTAGCGCCGGAGGTAGCCTCGAGCGCATTCACGGCTTGCCCTTCGAACTCACTACGAGAAGTGAGAGGCTTGCCACTGAAGATGGAGTGCACATCCGCGTCTTTCAGATGCAGGCGTTCACGCTCGCTTCCGCTTAATAGATACCGTGCCAGATCGAGGTACTTCGTCTCACCGGCAGTGCGATACAGTTCGACCAGCGCGCTGACCAGCTCAGGGTGGGCAGCAATGAACGGTTTAGCTGAAGGTCCGTAATTGACGGCCAGATAATCGGCAAACCTCTGACCGATTTCGAGCAGACTGCGATGTTTCGTGACCCGGTAATAAGCGATTCCGGCGAAGAGCAGGCGGGCGAGGCAGTAGTCTTCGTGCGAATGGATGAGGTCGCTGAACCGGAGATGAGCGCGATCGCCCGTGAAGTTGGTGTCCAGGTAGCCGGAGGGGTCCTGAGCGGCGGCAATCTCGGGAATCAGAGCCTCGACCTCGGCCTGAAGATTTTGCTTGGCCAGAGGCGAGCTGTCGGGCGAGGCGATGGCCCACGAGGCAGCTTCTATCCATTTGTAGACATCGGCATCGGAGGATGGCCGGCCTCTGCGGGGAACATTCTTGGTTTCACTAACTCGCAAGAAATTTTCGATCGAGCCATGCTCGTCGAGTTGCTGCCGTAACAGGGGCAGAACATGTTCGGTGATCAGGTGGTTTCGCGTTCCCCAGAAACCGTCAGGGAATTTCACCGCCGAGACGGGTGCCGGATGCAGACGGGCATTTAGTGAATGATTGAGCGCGACCGGACCTTCCGAGGATGCGGTTGCAGGCGCTGTTTGCGCGCCCGCTGAAGCAAGTAAGCCGAAAAGCGCCAATGCCGCGCCAAACCTCTTCATAGCGACTTTAGATGCCTGTAAACCAGCGAGACCGGCAATCCGACAACGTTGTGATAGCAGCCTTCGATTCTTCGCACGAACCGCGAAGCGCACCCCTGGATGGCGTAGGCTCCTGCCTTGTCCCATGCCTCGCCGGTTTCGATGTATTCGGCAATTTCTTGCTCGGATATCTCGTCAAACCACACACGAGTTTCCTCGAAACCGGTGATCAGGCGGTTGCCTTGTCTTAGCGCGATTCCTGTCAGCACTGAATGTTCGCGTCCCGAAAGGAGGCGAAGCATGCGGGCGGCCTCCTGCGCGACGCCCGGTTTCCCCAAAACTTTATCCTCTACACAGACTATCGTGTCGGCGCCGAGGACGATTTCGGACGCAGTCGCGGGAACAGCTTGAGCTTTATTTGTCGCAATTCGTTGGACGTAGGCGTGGGGAGTCTCGGCGCCGTTTCTCGTTTCGGAAATGTGAGCGGGTCGGACAACGTGCTCGATTTTGGCTGCTAAAAGCAGTTCATGCCGTCGAGGTGAAGCGGAGGCGAGGATGAGCATGGAGCACTAGGGCTGTAATGCGAGCTTTGGCGATACGCGAGAAATGGCGGCGCCGCTCGCGCCGAAAACGAAGCCCAACCACATCATAGATGAGGGCCATGAGGAAGCCGGCATGGCAAGCCGTTGCGGGGTTCAACCCGGAGCGGGCTTCCGGTGAGGCCGAAGGCCGCTCCACCATGCCAAGCTCGAGATAACCGGCGATCGCTAATGGCCCAGCGTGAGAAGGCTGAGCGGTGTTGCGATGGAAGTTTTGTCAGGGGTGAAGTATTTTTGCATATCGAGATTTCGATAGACCTGCCCTGCAATTCCCGACGCAATTGGGCCGCTGACGCCGCGGCCGCCGGTGAGCAAAACGACAACCACGAGCTTACGAGGGCCCAGATCGTTGAACGAACCGAACCAGCCCAAATGAACTCCCGACTTCGTTTCATCTGTGCATGTACCTGTCTTGCCGAGCACGGTTTCGGTCTGGTTGAAGCTCGCCCGGCGGGCTGTCCCATATTCAACCGCCCCCATCATGCCGGGCGTTATGGAGGGAACTAAATTCGCGATATCTAGGTACCGCTTCACCTTTGGCTCGAACTTCTGAGCTTCATCGGCCGTGCGTGGACACTGGAGATAGTACATAGTCCCGCCGTTCGCGACAGTCGCAATGATACTGGCCAATTCAAGCGGCGTCAACTGAATTCCCGAACCGAAACTGGTCATCATTCCGAGACCATCGTTCGGAGGATGATCGACCACGGTTCCCGGCTCCTCGCCCTCAAGATCGAGACCGGCCGTTTCACCCAGGCCAAAGAGCTGAGCATAGTGATGGACGCGGTCGAAACCCAGTTCCTCGCCTAATTTGGCGAAATAAGCGTTGTTTGACATCGCGAGCGCCCGCGTCAGGTTAATGGAAGAGCGGCGGGTGATGCGCATCGGGGCGTCGGGATCGACAATTCCTTCACTCAGCGAAGCCAGAGAAACGACGATTTTAATGGTGGAGCATGGCTCAAAAGCGCCGGTCATTGCCAGCTTCTGATTCACCATCGAAAGGATTCGGCCAGTCTGCGGGTCAACGACGACGATCGACCCGTTATAGTGCCCTAAGGCGTCAACTGCCGCCTTGCGCACTACAGGGTCCTCGCCGAGGGTGACGTCGCCAATCGCGGAGTCGGCGAATGTCGGCTCGGTCCAGGGACTGTAGATAGCCCTGCGGCGCGAGTACCGGCTACGCGAGTGGATGACGCCGTGCGTGGTGGTAGTGGCAACCAGCGTCGCGGAAGTTCCCGTGGCAAGACGATGGTGAACCGCCGATCGAGCCGTAGTAGCTGCTGGTCTCGGGGTAGCCGCTGCCCGTTTCGCTGAAGCAGAGGCGCCCGCCGCTGCGGCATGGACGCGACGGTGCCGGCGGGTTGCCGCCGAGGCATGTACCGCCATCATCAATAGGGTGAGTAGAGCGATCTCCCTCATACGGAGTCGAAAATTCATGCTGCTATTTACCGCGATCCTTCCCTCAACGAAACGTGGTTGAACCGCTTATCTGGAAAAACCTGACCACAACGAATGTACTTTCTATGTTATGAATTTCGCAGAATCACGTCAACTGTAAAGTTTTGAACAAGTTAGGCCGCTGTCCAACCGCCATCGATCGGAACAACCGCCCCATTCATAAAATCGGCAGCAGGCGAACATAAGTATAGAGCTAATCCCGCAATTTCTTCCGGCCGGCCCAATCTTCCAACTGGCTGCCTACTGTTCAGTTCCTCACGTACCTTTTCTTTCTCATGTTTATGATACTTTTCTAGATACGCTTCGACGAACGGGGTATCCACAGTTCCTGGAGCAATGCAATTAACCCGTAGCTGCGTCGGGTAGTCCACGGCTAGCTGCCGCGTCATGGCGACGACGGCTCCTTTGGTCGCGCAATAGGCAAATCTGCGCTTCACCCCAACCAGACCGGCAACCGAGCCGATATTGACAATCGATCCCCGTACGGGCAAGAGCTTCGGCAAGGCTGCCCGCGTCATCAGGAAAGTACCGTCGACATTCACGCGGAACAGCCGTTGAAACTCATCCAACTCGGTTTCGGCAATGGTACCCACCAAACCGATACCGGCGTTGTTAACGAGGATGTCGAGCCGTTCAAATGTGCGGAAAAGCCCGGCCACTTCGGCTTCGTTGGTGATGTCGCACTGATGAGCCACCGCGTTGGGCAGGGACTCAGCCAGTTCCTTTGCCTGTTTCAGGTTGATGTCGATAATCATCACACGGGCGCCGGCGTCGGCAAACGCGCGGACAGTGGCTTCGCCGATGCCGCTGGCGCCGCCGGTAACGAGGGCGACCTTGCCATCCAGCCGAAACAAATGCAGCATGGATGCCATTGTAAGCGAGTAAGTTAGGGCTTGAGACGAATGAGGAACGGTGATCACTAGATCTCGTGGCACTGTTTCGAACCCGGAGCGCCGCCGTCTACGGCATTGACGCCCATCTTATTGATGTGGAGGTCGATATGTTCCCGTCCGGGAGTCAGCGCGACTTCATCACTGTGGGCATGCCGGACACGGCTGTAAAGGAAAGCCGGGAACGAATCAAATCGGCCCTCATCAATTCCGGTTTCGGCTATCCGTCGCGATCCGTGACCATCAACCTGGCTCCGGCGAACGTCAGAAAGGAAGGGGCTGGATTCGACCTGCCGATGGCGGCGGCCATTCTAGGGGCGATGGGCGAGGTTCGTCCGAGCGACGACTACCTGATTGTAGGCGAGCTCTCTCTCGACGGGAGTCTCCGTCCTGTGCGGGGCGCGCTGTCCATCGCTGTGTGCGCGGCGCAGCGGGGCATCCGCAACATCCTTATTCCCAGCGAGAACGCAAATGAAGCGGCGGTTGCCGAAGGCGTGCGCGTCTTCGGGCTGCGCCACCTGAGCGAGGTCGTGAAGTTCCTGAAAGAACCGGACGCGTTTGAGGCCACCGTCCCGGCTCCGCCGGACTTTGCAGCCATTGGGGAAAACGAACCGGACTTTCGTGATGTTCGCGGCCAGACTATGGCCAAGCGGGCGTTGGAAGTCGCCGCTTCGGGCAGCCACAACGTGCTGCTGATCGGTCCTCCTGGATCGGGCAAGACGATGCTCGCGCGCCGCATCGCCGGCGTACTGCCCAAGCTGACGTTCCGCGAGGCGCTCGAAGCCACTCAGATCCACAGCGTAGCCGGCATCCTTCCAGTCGGTATTGGCATTCTTCGCCAGCGGCCGTTTCGCGCTCCGCATCACAGCATCTCCGATGCAGGCTTGATCGGCGGAGGAGCTGGCATGCCGCGTCCTGGAGAAGTGAGCCTGGCTCATCAAGGCGTCTTGTTTCTGGACGAACTGCCCGAGTTCCCCCGTAATGTCCTCGAGCAACTGCGCCAGCCGCTCGAGGAAGGTACGGTGATGATTGCGCGCAGCAACGGCACGCTCACGTTTCCCGCCCGATTGATGCTGGTTGCGGCCATGAACCCTTGTCCCTGCGGGTTCTACGGAGATCCCACGCGCGAGTGCCGCTGCACGCCCGGCATCATCCAGCGCTACCTGGCGAAGGTCAGCGGCCCTCTGCTCGACCGCATCGACATGCACATAGAAGTGCCGGCTGTACCGTTCAAAGAGTTGAGAGGCAAAAGCGACGGCGTGACTTCCGCTCATATTCGCGAGCGTGTGGAAGCGGCGCGCGACATTCAGTTGCGGCGGGGCTTTTACAACGCCCAGATTCCGGCGGCGCAATTGAGGGAGCTCTGCGCGCTCGACGATCAGGGCGAGCGCACCCTCGAGATGGCCGTGAGACGCATGAATCTTTCGGCGCGCGCCCACGATCGGATCCTACGGGTAGCCCGAACTGTTGCGGATTTGGACCGAGCCGACCGCGTCTCGGCAAAGCATCTGGCGGAAGCGGTGCAGTTCCGGAATTTGGATCGGAATTACTGGAGCTAACTAATTTGCATCATCGACGGCGGACCTGGCGGTCAAGCTTGTCCAGCAGTTCAAGTCCTCTCTTCGCCGAACTCCATTTGATTCACCGAACTAAGAACACGCAGCCAACGGCGGCCGACAGGTGACGCCTTAGGGAGGCCTAAGCGTGCTGCTGCTGCGTTTGAGCAGACTGCATGGCGGCCATTCGCTCCTGATACATGCGAGTCAGATGGGGAACGATGCCCAATATGCGCTCGACCAGCATGAGCTGCGCCCGATGATGCATCTCGTGTTCCTTTAAGCCGAGAAGCGCCTCGAAACGCGTGCGCTTCGCCGGTTCTCCGCGGGGGAAGGTGACGACCTCCGCAAGCACCTCTTCGGGAAATGTCCGGAGCCACGCGACGTGCTCGTCGCCATCCTTGCGCAAAACTTCGACAATATCAGCCTTCGAGCGCAGCGCGGATTCGTGTTCTCTTAGCCGTTGCATTGTCTCCTGGAACATTTCGAGCGTCGGTTCAGTGATGCGTTTGATATGCCCTTCACGTGCAACTGCCGGGAGAGTGGCGATGTGGGCAAGTGTTTCGGCGACGGAGCGAACGCCCTCGGCGGGCCGGAAGTTGTACTTTTCTTCCGGAATGTCTTCGGCGACGATGATTGTGTTCTTCCGGACCGTGCTGAACGAGTCCGCTAATTGGGAGGCACCGTAGTATTGCATTCACATTCTCCTTGGATGTGTCGTTTGGCCCCGGGGACCGCGGATATGGATGCAAACCGGCTGCGTTAGGATTCAGGAGGATTTTTGGTGGACGAGGAGTGGAAGTTTGTGGGTTGACAAGGTCCACGGCTGGCCCTATAGTGGCGTTATGCGACATGTCGCCATGCAACATAAAGGCTCGAAGTAGGATCATCTCATGCTTGCCGGACACATCGCCGTTGGCCTCGCGGCGAAGCGCTTCGAGCCGAAGACCTCGCTCGGTACAACGTAAGCGGCTGAGAATCACCAGAACAGATGTGCTTGGTGACTGCGAATTCAGGTCGATTAGGGCTGCGCTTGAGCCCAGTTATGAGGCAGAAGCTCTGTAATTCGATTGATGGGATGAGGGCCGATACGCGAGAGGACATCCATGAACCAGGCGAAGGGATCGACCTTGGCTCGCTGACAGGAAGCCACGAAACTGCGCAGCACGGCGGCCGTCCTGCCGCCGACATCGCTACCAAAGAACATCCAGTTACCGCGCCCCACAGCCACACCGCGGATTGTTTGCTCAGTACGGTTGTTGTCGATTTCTAGATTTCCGTCTTCGGCGTAGCGCGTCAGCGCTGTCCAATTTTTGAGAGCGTAGCGCACCGCGCGACCCTCGGGGCTCTTGGGCAGCACCTCTAGCTGGATCTCCAGCAGGTACTGATGCAGTTTGTCCAGAACGGGACGAGCTTCAAGTTGGCGCAGCCGCAGTCGATCTTCGGGCGCCAGATCCCACGCTTGCTTTTCTACACGGTATAGCTGAGCAATGAGCAGTAATGCCGGGCCCATGCGGGCCTGGTCCGATTCCAGAGCCCTATGGAAATAGCGCCTCGTGTGAGCCCAACACGCTACCTCGATCAAGCCGCGTGCCGGGTCCTTGAAGAAAGCGTCATATCCGCCGTAAGCATCTGCTTGTAAGTAGCCGCGATATCCGGCTAGGAACTTCTCTGGTCCGGCCCGCTCCCGAGTCGGCGTGTAATCGTAAAGAATCACCGGATGATCGGCGTCGCCGTAATAAGGCCAAAGGCGCCCGGTGCGAGCAAAGGGCAGCTTCCGGTCCAGCACTTTCACGCCGGTATCGTCGGTGCCGATGGCTTTCGATTCGAACAGAACCTTCTTCGCCGCCAGATACAGCGGGTTCAGCAGACTGGCGGATTGCGCCAGCCAGCCGCACATGCTCTTGCGTGAGATATCGACGCCGTGCCGCTCAAACATCTTCTCCTGCCGGTGCAAGGGCAAGTGATCGGCCATCTTACTCACAATCACGTGTGCCAGCAGGCTCGCTCCTGCGATGCTTTTTTCAATCGGCTGCGCCGGTTTGCCTGCAGTCCTCACCGTGCACGCACAAGCGTACTTTAAGCAGGCTTCTTCGATCACCGTGAGCGAAGCGGGGACGTACTCATAGCGTTCACAGGTCTCCTCGCCAATAGGCCGCAGATCCTGATTACATCGCACACAGTGTTTTTCCTCTTGGGCCAGATCGTGCACGATGCGCTCGCGCTTGAGATGCCGGGGCAGTGCTTGACGGCCGCCGCGCTTCTTTGCCGAAGTTGTCTTCGCGCTAGGTTTGCCGGGCTGGTTATCATCGTCATCCTCATCCCCAGCCGGGTTCTCCGCCTCTCGCTCCGTTTGGCGTTTCTGCCACAGCGTGGCGAACAGAGCCAGTTGCTCGTCAGAAAGCTGCTCGCTCTTGCGGTTGCGTTTGGCATCCAGCAACTCGCGAAGCAGGGCTTCGATCTTGCTGCGTTCGCTAAACTCGTGATCCAGTTGCGCCATCAGATCCAGCACCATCTGCTGCAAAGTCTTTGGGTCTTCCGGCAGATGTTTGGGATCGATGGCCATCAGTAAGTAATCAGTTTAGTCACTTACTTACTCAATGCCAAGAACAAAATGATATGAATTCGTTTTTTATGCAGGACGTTGATATCGCTTGCGCCGCGCGGCCTGCTTCAGATCGATTCCGCTCAACAGCGCCCCTAACTCTTGCGCAGTGATCTCTCGCCGGCGCTCTCCCGGACTCTCGGCCGCCGGCATCGCATAGGTGCCTTCCTCTAATCGCTTGCTCCATAGAGCAAAACCATCGCGATCCCAGTACAAAATCTTCACGCGGTCACGCCGGCGGCTCGTGAAGACCACCAAATGTCCGGCATAGGCATCCAACTCCAGATGATCCCGCACCAGCGCGTGCAAGCTGTCAAAGCTCTTTCGCATATCGCACGGGTCCAAACACAAATACACCCGCACGCTGGCCGGCAGGTGAATCATCCCCGCAGCACTTCCAGCACCGTGCGCAGAAGTGCCGTGTCCACGCCGGAGCTGATTCGTAGTCGCTCACCTCTCGCCAGCACCAACTCCAAGCCGCCTTCCGCGGACGACTTGCACTCCGCTGGTCCTGTCTCCACCAACGCAAACCGCACCGGCGCCGCTTCCCGCAGGCGCTTGCGCCAAACGTAAAAGGTCTGTTCGGTAATCCGCTGCGCTTCGCAAAACTGCTTCACCGAAAGCCCGCTGCGTTCTTGCTGCGCATCTTGCTCGCTCCAGTACTCTATTCGAGAGCGTGTCTGCTGCTCCCCTGTGGTTTCTTTCATGTAAACCACTATCCACAGATCCGCTCGGTTTTGCTATAGGGGTTTACGAGACGCTTACGTACAACGACGTTTGCCGCAATGCTCCCCGATTTCGCTTGGTGCCTTTTCATGATGGCCGGAATCGAACATGTGCGATTCAACCAGGGCATGGGAGCGGCGAATTATCTCAATTCAACCAAGATCGCTTTCAGCCACAGTTTGTTGATGGACTTGATATGGGCCGGCCTGTTCGCCGCTGCGTATTATTTGAGGCGGCATTACTGGCGTGGGGCGTGCCTGCTGTTTGGGGTGGTCTTGAGCCACTGGCTGCTCGATTGGGTGAGCCACAGGCCCGACATGCCGCTAGCGCCGGGAGTGCGTCGCTATTTCGGATTGGCGCTGTGGACCTCGGTGCCGGCCACGCTCATCGTGGAGGGCGGTCTCTGGGCACTCGCTATCACTCTTTATGTTCGCGCGACCGTCGCAAGAAAGCGCTTTGGTGTATACGGCTTCTGGAGCGGTATTGGCCTCATCACGATCGCTTGGTACAACAACATCGCGGGGCCGCCGCCCTCGAATCCGGCCACCGCGCCGATCAGTAGTTTGATTTTCTTTTCGTTAATCGTGGCCTGGGCGTATTGGATCAACCAGCTACGCCCTGCTCGCGCCCGCGCGAAAGTCGGGCATCGGGTCGGTCAGAACAAATAAAGCGGTGTGCCGCTGCTCGTCGGCGCGAGATCCGGTTCGCCTCCCGCCGTTACAGGTTGCGGTTCGAGTTCCCCGGCTACCTGCCTGCAGTACAGCCCGTTTTCGCCGAGATACACTTCAAGCTCCGCCGGGCGGGGAAGTGTCCCCTGAATGAGCGCTTCCGACAAGGGGTCTTCGATGTACTTCTGGAGCGCACGCCTCAGCGGACGGGCGCCATAGCTTCGATCTCCACAGGTCTTGTCGAGAATGTACTTGGCCGCCGCCAGTTCGAGCCGGATTTTGATTTGCTTAGCTACCAGGTTCAAGTTCACCTGCTCAACCAGCAGTTCGACAATCTGCATCAGATCCTCGTCGGTGAGCGAGGTGAACAGAATCACTTCGTCCAGCCGGTTCAGAAACTCGGGATTGAACGCGCGCTTTACCTCGCTCATCACCATATCTTCAATTTTTTGCGGGATGTTCGCGCCCGGCTCGGAAACCGAGAACCCGATCTGTCCCCGCTTGTCGAGGAACCGCGCCCCAAGGTTCGAGGTCATGATGATGATCGTATTCTTGAAGTCGACCGTGTTGCCGAGGCCGTCGGTGAGCTGCCCATCTTCAAACACCTGCAAAAGAATGTTGTAGATGTCGGGATGCGCCTTCTCAATCTCGTCCAGCAGGATAACCGAATACGGGGCCCGCTTGACGCGCTCGGTGAGCTGGCCGCCCTCTTCGTAGCCGACGTAGCCGGGAGGCGATCCGATCAGCTTCGAGATCGAATGCTTCTCCATGAACTCCGACATATCGAAGCGGATCAGCGCCTTTTCGCTGCCAAACAGGAATTCCGCCAAGGCGCGCGCCACTTCGGTTTTTCCGACGCCGGTCGGACCCAGGAACAGGAACGATCCAGCGGGGCGTTTCGGCGATTTGAGTCCGGCGCGGGAACGCCGGATCGCCCGAGCCAGCGCGGAGATCGCCTTCTCCTGGCTGATGACGCGTTTGTGCAGCTCTTCTTCGATGCGAATGAGCTTCGAGATCTCCTCTTCCTTGATCGAAGTCATCGGTACGCCGGTCCAACGCGCTACCACGTCTTCGATATCGTC
Source organism: Bryobacterales bacterium (assembly GCA_963722585.1). GTDB lineage: Bacteria > Acidobacteriota > Terriglobia > Bryobacterales > Bryobacteraceae > KBS-96. The sequence goes on from CAVRNU010000034.1 coordinate 39,456, forward strand.
CTTCGTCACGAGCCCGGTCGAGGTGTCATCCAGGTTATACTTTTCGCGCAGCGCCCGCAGGTTCTCGCGTTCCTTCCGCTCCTCGTCGGAATAAAAGCGAGCCTTCTCGAACTCATGATTGGCGATCGCGTTCTCCATGCGGTGAACGATGAACTTGATCCGCTTTTGGATGTCGGCCACTTCCGAAGGCAGCGTAGTCTGCCGCAGCTTCACGCGCGCGCCCGCCTCGTCGATCAGATCAATCGCCTTGTCGGGAAGGAAACGGTCAGGGATGAAGCGTGTCGATGTGTACACCGCCGATTCAATCGCCTCATCGGTATAAGCGACGGCGTGGAATTTCTCGTACCGCTCCTTGATGCCAAACAGGATCTTGATCGCATCGATCTCATTGGGCGGCGGCACTTTCACGGCCTGGAATCGCCGCTCGAGCGACCGATCCTTTTCGATCGACTTCCGATACTCGGCGGGCGTGGTTGCGCCAATGCATTGAATCTCGCCGCGAGAAAGCGCCGGTTTCAGAATGTTGGCGGCGTCGAGCGACCCTTCTGCCGATCCCGCTCCCACTAGTGTATGAAGCTCGTCGATGAAGATGATCGCATTCTGATTCTCCATCAACTCCTTCATGATCGTTTTCAAGCGCTCTTCAAACTGGCCGCGATACTTGGTTCCCGCCACGATGAGAGAAAGATCGAGCGCCAAAATGCGCTTGTCAGACAAGAACGACGGCACGTCCCCATCCGCGATCCGCTGCGCCAGTCCCTCCACAATGGCGGTCTTGCCCACGCCGGGCTCGCCGATCAAAACTGGATTGTTCTTGGTCCGGCGGCACAAAATCTGCACGACGCGATCCAGTTCCCCATCGCGCCCAATCAACGGATCGAGCATTCCGTCAATCGCCGCCTGCGTCAGATCGCGGCTGAATTCCGCCAGCAGCGAGCTCTCTTTGGGCCTGCTTGATGCCGTCTTCTCCGATGCCGAACGGGCAATCTCCTCCCGAACAGCCGAGAGGCGCAGGCCGCGCTCGTGCAGAATTTCGGCAGCAAAGCTCTTTTCTTCCCTGAGCAAACCCAGCAGCAGATGCTCCGTTCCAATGTGCTTGTGGCTCAGGCGCTCCGCTTCTTCGGCACCGTATGCCAATACGCGCTTGCACTCATGGCTGAGCGGAAGGTCGACTGAAGTGGATACTTTCTCGCGTATGGTTGTGTGGGCCTCAATCTGCTTGCGAATCGATTCGATTGCCGCGTGTGACCGCAGAAACCGATTGGCGAGCGCTTTATCCTCCCGCAGGAGACCGAGAAGGAGATGCTCGGTCTCGATGTACGGACTGCCGAACTGGCTCGCCTCATATCGGGCAAAGAAGATAACTCGGCGCGCTTTTTCGGTATAACGTTCAAACATAATTGCCACCGCCGAGACGGGTTGCGTCTCGTCCAACTCCGGCAACCTGAGTTTCCGGAAATTCCGGAGCAACCAGGCTGCCCTTTCTTAACTCCAGGACGCGGTCGCACTGCTCCGCGAACGATAAATTGTGAGTCACGAAAATCGACGTAAGACCGTGGGCGCGATGGAGCTCCGTCAGCAGGCCCATGACCATTTCGCCCGTTCGATGATCCAGGTTCCCGGTCGGCTCGTCGGCCAGCAGAACCTGGGGCCGGCCCGCAAGGGCCCTCGCCAGCGCGACGCGCTGTTGTTCACCACCCGACAGTTCTCCAGGGCGGTGCGTTTCGCGAGCTCGCAAACCCACTTCATCCAGCCTTGCCCGCGCTATCGCGTCGGCCTCCTTCGGCTCGCTCCCGCGAATCAGCAACGGCATCATCACGTTCTCGAGCGCTGTAAACTCCGGCAACAGGGACGGACTCTGCCACACAAAACCGAGGCTCTCGTTCCGGAAGGCGGCCAAGCTCTTGTCCGAAAGCGACCCCAAGTCTCGCTGGCCGAAGTATATCTTACCTTTCGAAGGCCTGTCCAGACCGCCGAGTAAGTGCAGTAACGTCGATTTGCCAGCTCCCGATTCGCCGATAATTGCGAGGAGCTCACCCGCCGGAACCTCCAGACAGAGATTCTCAAAAACCACTAGCTCCGATCGGCCAGAGCGATAGCTTTTCCCTAGCAACTCCGCCCGAATTACACTCTCAGCTCCCAATCGGCCCTGCCTTCTACCAGCTTAGAACGGTTTAACGGGAAAACCGCTCAATCGGAAGGCGTTACTTCCTAAAATCCGATTCCCTTAGTCGGATTCCAGGGGCAGAGCGAAAGATGCATAGCCTCAAACACTCAGCTTCCAGGGCTTGCGGTAATCGCGTGTCAGCCATTTTCTGTGCTTCGGTTCGACCAGCGTTTGCTTCGCCGTGTCGAACTCGATCCGTTCGCCTGTTCGCAGCGCCACATTGCCGAGCAGACAGGTAGCCGTGCTCTTGTAGCAGATTTCGATATCGGAGACGGGACGTTCGCGCGTCTTGATGCACGAAACAAAGTTCTTCCAATGGTTGAAGTTTCCACTCGAAACATCCTGCATTGACGATTCCGACATCAGCGGGATCTGAGTCGTTCTATTCTCCTCGCTGACTTTCATTTCGGGGAGAATGAAGTACTCCGAGCGATCGACAAACATGGTGCCGCTCGTACCGAAGAACAGAATCCCGTATCCTTTGTTGAACATCGATTGACCGTTGTTGTTCCGGTTCTCGTACGTCGCGATCCAACCGCTTTGATATTCATAGGTCACCTTCAGGGTGTCGGGAGTTTCACGGTTATCGGTGAGGTACCACTTGCCGCCTGACGCAGAAATATATTTCGGTTGTTCTTCGTTCATTCCGCCTTGCACGATGTCAAGCAAGTGCACGCCCCAGTCGGTCATCATCCCGCCCGCATAATCCCAGAACCACCGGAAGTTCGAGAACCAGCGGGGGTGGGCCGGATGCTCGATGTCGTAGCCGAACCGGTTCGAATTGTATGGCCGCTTGGGCGCCGGTCCCAGCCACATGTCCCAATCCAGGTCTGCCGGCGGTTCCGAGTCGGGTGGATTACCGATGCCTTCCGGCTTCGTGTGGCCGTAATTCCAGGTGTGGGC
>CAVRNU010000035.1:0-156058 GCA_963722585.1 Bryobacterales bacterium
GCGCAACAGCAACGCTTCGAAGCGGCCGGAAAACCAGGCATTGAACCGGGCGCCGAAAGCCGGAGCATCCGTCGTTCTGTGTACAGAGGCGTGTTTGATGAAGGACGCACAAAACGGCGGGACCACGGTCATGGCGACAAAATAGGACGCAAACAGGGACACGACGACGGCGAGAGCTAGCGCCGAGAACGGAAAGCTTACTGACTCCGTAGAGCAGCGTTACGGGGAAGAAAACTACGATAGTGGTGAGAGTTGCGGCAAGCACAGGGAGGGCTACTTCGCTTCCCCATTTTCCGCCGCGACGACTGCGGCTCGCCGAGCTCGAGATGACGATAGACATTTTCGAGCACAACCACCGAATTGTCGATGAGGCGTGATAAGGCCGCGCCAAACCGCCGAGCACCATGCTGTTAATGGAGCTTCCGCCCAGTTCGAGAGCGATGAAGGTCGCCAGAACCGAAAGTGGAATGGAGAAGAAGACTGCGACGGTGGCGCGCATGCTGCCGAGAAAGATCAGGATCATCAAACACGTGAGAAACAAGCCGATACCGCCTTCATGCAGCAGCGTGATAATCGCGGTCTTGACGAACTGAGACTGATCGAACACGACAGTTCTGGCGAGTGATGCCGGCACGTCGAACAAATGCTTCAGTGTGTCTCGCACACCATTTACGACGGCAATGGTGTTTGAATCGCCACCTTGCTTAAGAATGGGAAGATAGACCGAGCGTTGCCCATCGACGCGCACTACGTTATATTGCAGCGAATACGCATCTTTGGCCTGGCCCACATCCGAGATGTCGACAGGCGACTGGCCGACGATCTTGATGGGCGTTTGGTTCATCGTCTTCAGGTTGACCTGGCTATTGGCGTAGATGGCGTAATCCAAATTGCCGATCTGGACGTCTCCGGCGGGAAGCACTACATTCGATTCATTGACGGCGCGCACCACATCCATGAGGCTGAGCTGACGGGCTTCCAACTTGTATGGGTCGACATAGAACTGAATTTGGCGCCATCTGCCACCGAACGGCTGCGGGACGGAGGCTCCAGGAACACTTGCGAGCTGATTGCGGACGAAATTCTGCGCGAGGTCTTTGAGAGCGGTCTCATTCAAATCTTCATCCTTAAACGTGACGAGGCAGACGGGAAGGCTGGACGCGTCGGATTTCAGAACGATGGGCGGAAGCGTGCCTGGAGGCAAGTCGCGCATGTCGGCCATGGCGAGATTGGCGATGGTGGAAGCGGCGGAATCGGCGTTGCTGCCGGGCTGGAAGTAAACGCGAATGACGCTGACACCGGGCAGAGAACGGGATTCGATGTGTTCGATACCGCTAGCGAGTGTAAACATCCGTTCCAAGTGAAACGTGATGTTGCCTTCAATCTGTTCGGGCGGCATTCCCGAATAGAACGTTGCAACGACTACAACTGGAATGTTCATGGTAGGGAACATGTCTACGGGCATGCGCAGAATGCTCACGCCGCCGACCAGAACGATAATCAGGCAAACGACGACAATCAGATACGGAGTTTTGATGGCGAATCGGGACAGGTTACCCTCCTTTCGACGGATTCGGCGCGGTTTCTTGGTCGCCGGTCAGTCGAGGCTGGACGCGTTCTCCGTCGCGAAGTCCCGCATGACGGCCCGTGATGACGAGCTCATCGTCGCGAATACCGGAACGAATCTCTTGCCGCTGAGGTGTAACTATGCCGGTTGTGACAGGAAGAACGCGGATGATAGAGTCGCGGACCGCAAACACCTTGGGCGATCCGGTAGCATCGTCGATAGCATCAAGCGGTACCGTCAGAGCATTGCTGCGTTGGCTAAGGCACAGCCTTACATCCGCGTACATGCCAGGAACGAGAATCAGGCCGGGATTGGGGACGTCCACTTCCGTGTCCATGGTTCGCGTTGTTTTCTGAACTTCATCCGCGAACCGTGTGACATGTCCGGGGAAGGAGCGGTGCAGCGCAGAGACGGTGACGTCTACCGTTTCGCCGACATGAATGCTAGGAACGGCGGATTCGGGTACCGGCAGAATGAGGCGAAGCAAATTGTTCTGCGAGAGCCGGATGACAGGCATCGCCTGCGTTTGCGAAGCCGTTCCGGCCTGAATCATGGACCCGGTGTTGGCGTAGCGCTTCGTTACTACTCCCGTGAACGGAGCGGTGATGACGGTGTATTTCTGAAGGGTGCGGAAGCGCGACTGATCGGCTTTCGCCATGGTCGCCTTACGCTCAGCGGCTTGCAAAGTGGATTGAGCCGCGGAAACTTCGGCTTCGGCAACGAGGTCCTTTGAATGGACTTCGTCGACTTCCTGCTGGGGAACGAGGCCGGGCTCTTTGTTCGCTACGTCGAGCACGCGCGTATAGGACAAATGGGCCATATCGTGAGCCGATTTGGCGCAATTCAAGTCGTCGCGCGCGGTAATAATATCCGCATCCGATGCCTCGACCGCAGCCGCGGCTCGTGCCATGTCATCTTGCATCTCGGGAATTTCCAGTTCGGCGAGTACCTGGCCGGTTCGTACGCGGTCTCCTATATCTACGTTGATGACGCGGATGTAGCCCGCAACTTTGGCCATCACGTCGATCTCCTGGTAGGGAATGAATTCCGCGGTCACATTGAGATCGTCAGATACATTTCCGCGCTGCGCTTTTGCGACTGGGACGATGGGAACGGATACGGGCTCCGGGTCATTAGCGCCTCCGGCCTCATTACTGGCGCATGAGATAAGCAGAAACACGGGCAAGAGTGCGAGAGCAAGCGTCGCCATTGCGACGAGGCTATGGCGGAATTCGATCACCGAAGAACACCTGTGGCGTAATCGAGGGCCGCACGAGCGGACAGATAGTCGTACTTGGCGGAGGCCGCGTTGATTTCCGCAGAGGTCTGCGCCAATTGCGCTTGATTCAGCTCGACAATACTTCCGAGACCGGCATTGTAACGCGCCTGGGCGAGATGTAGAGCTTTATTTGCCTGCGCGACCAGTTGGGCAGTGACGCTCAAGCTTCGAAACGTGTTGTTCGCTTGCAACCAGGCATCCTGGACTTCGCGTGAGACCTGGACAGAGAGATCCTGCGTGTCCTTGTTGGCGGCTTGAGCGCGAAGCGCGGCTTCAGCGCGCCGCGCGGAGAACAATCCGCCGTTGAAAACGGGGATATTGATATTCACACCGGCGGCTCCATAATTGTCGTGTGCGAGCGTGGGATCGTGTTCAGGAATAGCTCCCGCTGCACCCATGACATTGATGGTGGGATAGCTTAACTTTTTTTCGGCTTTGGCGAATTCGGCGGCAGCATCGCCATTGCGCCGGGTAGCATTCAGATCTGGCCGGTCGCGCAATGCTTGTGCGACCAGCGCCTGCACGTCCGGATTGAGAGCAGCGGGAAGTGGCTCGTCAACAAGCGTGAACCGCTGCGTATGCTCAAAGCCTAGGGCTGCCGCGAGATGCGCCCGACTCTGGTCGACGTTGTTTTCAGCCTGATAGAGCGCAAGCTCAGCTTCCGAAACCAGCACGTCGGCGAAACTGACATCGAGCGTAGACTTGAGCGAGCTCTGCGCGAGAGCGGTGACCTGCCGCAAAGTAAGCCTACGGTTGTCGAGTGCGGCTTGGGCGGCTCTGCGAACGGCTTCACTGCCCAAAACCGAGAAATAGGCGACCTGGACGTCTAATAGAATTTCGGCGCGGATTATGGAGAGGTTGTCGTTTGCCGCCTCGACGTGGAAGCGGGCGTCACGGACGAGATGCGAGGTACGGCCGAAGTCGGTCACCATTTGGAGCAAGCTCATGCCGGATGTAACGCGCGTGGATAAGCTCGACGTGGTGAGAGCGCCCGCCGCGACCGCGGTGCCTTCAATCGCATCCGTCCCGGTCAGGTTTGCAGCCATAGTCGGGAAATAGGCGGAACGCGTTTCGTTCACCACCTTGCCGGCGGCTTCAGCATTCAGAGTCGCGGAGCCGATTCGCGGATGGTTCTTGAGGGCGAGTTCTTCGGCCTGCGCGAGCGTGAGTGGCGTGGTGGCTTGCCCGAAGGCGGGTATCTGTAAGCCTGCCGCGGAGATTGCTAGCCAAATGCACATTGCCGCTACGCGCAAGCTAGAGAACCGTCTCCTCGGTGGCAAGTTTTACGATGGTCGTGTCGTGCACGTCAATGAGACCGTCTTTTATCAGTTCACACAGCGGAGGCAGGATGGCCTCTACCGTCTTCGGAGACTCGACAAATTCGATTCGCACGGGCAAATGCCTGTTCTGCGCGCCGTGCCCTTCTCTCGAATGCCGCTGATGGTGCGCGCCGAATCCCTGTTCCGGCCTGGTAAGGGTGGCTCCGGAGACACCCTGGCTGAGGAGAAAGGAAAACACTCGCTCATAGGTGAAGCTTTCGCCGGAGCTCGTGTCTTCGTTCAGATGTATGGTGACTTTCTTGGCCGGACCGCGAGTCAACATGATTCGGATTGCGAGCCGCTAACGCGCGTCGAGCATCATGTGCTCCCATTCTTTTTCAAATTCCGGGTCCATCGCAAATTGCTGCTGAAGTATCCAAATGCCGTCAGAATTGGCCAGGAAGATCAGGCCGCGCTGGTCGTCGCGTGCAGTTGCGGTGACGCCGTGGAACTCCTGCTGAACCGTAGGATGGAGCGGATCGGCAAAGCTCAGTATCCGAAAGGTTTGGGGCGAAGGAGAGGCTTCTTCGGTCTGATGGTTTGCCGTAGCAACCAAAACCGCATTTCCAGTAACCGCAACCAGACCATCCGACAGGCCGGTTGGATCGCTCATCTCCGCAAGCACGGCGGGCCGGCTGATATTCGTGATATCAATCAGCGTGACCGTTTTTCCGGATTCGTGTTCGGCATACAGATAATTGCGGCGGTAATGTTGGGTGGTGAGGAAGCGTACGATTGTGCCTCCGGTAACGGGAATATGTGCGACTACTTGAATGTGGTCTTGCGCTGGCGGTTCCGGCTTCGGATGCTTATTTTTGGCATAGAGGCCGGCCGCAGAAAGAGCCAGGCCGAGGATGAGAACTACCGTGCGGCTGCGTTGCGAGATCATGTGGGTGCGGGGAGCGTAATTGCTCTCTACACCCATTGTTGGGAACGAACCGGCGGGGCACCACTTAAGATTTCCTGAACTTTTCCTGAACACGAAATTCAGAAAGTCTTCAGTAGCAGTGGAATTGCAGCGCCTCGTATAAAGAGAATAGGCGAGTGCGGATACTAGTTGTAGAAGATGAGATAAAGCTGGCGAGCGCGCTGAAGGAGGGTCTGGAAGCCGATGACTACTCCGTCTCCGTGGCGCGAACGGGGGAGGAGGGGTTCTATCTTCTGTGCAAACAGCCGTTCGATCTTGCGATTCTGGACGTCATGCTGCCAGGGCGAGACGGGTTTGAGATTCTTTCAACGCTGCGGCAGCAGGGCCTGCGCGTTCCCATCCTGCTGCTGACGGCGCGGGACACGATTCAGGATCGCGTTCACGGTCTAGACAACGGCGCGGACGACTACCTGGTAAAACCTTTTGCCTTTCCGGAGCTGCTGGCGCGCATTCGCGCGCTTCTTCGGCGCGGAAATCCGGAGGCGGCTCCAAAGGCGAAAATCGCCGACCTCGAGATTAATGGCGCTCAGCGCGTGGTGACGCGTGCAGGGCAAAGAATTGAATTAACGGCGAGAGAATACGAACTACTGGAATATCTTTTCCGCCATCAAGGGCGTGTGGTGTCGCGCGAGATGATTGCGCGTGACATTTGGAAAGAAGTAGCGCGGCAAACGCCGCTCGATAACGTAATTGACGTTCACGTCGCTCACCTCCGGCGGAAGGTGGACGATCAGTTCAAAACAAAGCTCGTACATACGGTGCGCGGGCTTGGGTTCGTGCTGCGGGAAGAAAAAGATACGTGATATCGAGTCGATCTTTGCCGGTTCGCGCGCGCCTGACACTTTGGTACATGGTTGTGCTGGGCGCGGTGGTGCTGATGTATTTGGCCGGCACGTGTTTTGTTCTGTACTGGCAGCTTTCGCACCAGCTCAGCCGGTTTGCCATTCAGGATGTGGAGACGGTGGAAGGCTTGCTCTATTTCACGCCCGAGGGCCGGCTGAATCTGAATCAGGATTATCACAATCATCCGCAATCGAGGCAGGTACTCGAGCGATTGGTTGAAGTTCGCTCGCCGGATGGCGCGGTTTTGTATCGGAATGAACGGCTGGGCGGCCGGAGCTTGGGTGGCGCGCTTCTGCCGAATGAAGGAGTGAATGGCTATTCAGAACGTTCGGCGCGGCTCTCGGATGGAATGAGGGTGGCGCTGGTAAGCCGGCGGCACAGCATCGGCGGGCGGCCGGTCATCATACGGCTGGCTTACGATCAGCAGGCGATCTGGTCGAGGATTGAAGAGCTGCTGACGGCTTCGTTTGTGGCGCTGCCGCTCATATTGGCGCTGGCCGGATTCGCAGGCTACCATTTGGCGCGCCGCTCGCTTGCTCCTCTAGAGGAGATCGCGTCCAGAGCGGAGCAGATTACGGCTGAGAATTTGCACCAGAGACTTCCCGTCGAGAATCCGGAAGACGAAGTCGGCCATTTGGCGCGAGTCTTCAATAGCGTTCTGGGCCGGCTCGAGGAATCATTCGAGAGACTACAGCGATTCACATCCGACGCCTCGCACGAGCTGCGCACGCCGTTGGCCGCGATTCGCAGCGTCGGCGAAGTAGGGCTGCAAAAAAGCAAAAGCCCAATGGATTATCAGGACACGATCGGCAGCATGCTGGAAGAGGTGAATCGCCTGACACGACTTGTGGAGAATCTACTTGCGATTTCGCGAGCGGATTCAGGGCAACTTCAGCTCGGGTTCGCGGCGCTGTCACCGCTTCAGGTGGTGAAGGAGGTCGCGACGGTGCTGGATGTGCTGGTAGAGGAGAAAGGGCTGGAGCTGGCTCTTTCGGGTGACGAGCGAGTTGCGGTGAGAGGAGATCGCCTTCTGTTCCGCCAGGCCGTGACCAATGTCCTTCATAATGCCGTGAAGTACACGCCGGCCGGCGGACGAATTTCGGTGCAGGTGACGGAGCGTTCCGGCTTTGGAGTGATCCGGATTTCGGATACAGGACCGGGCATTCCTCGCGAGCACCGGACGAAAGTATTTGACCGATTTTACCGGCTGGATGCGGCTCGCGCTCGGGATACAGGTGGCGCGGGGCTGGGACTCTCGATTGCGAAATGGGCTGTCGAGGTGCAAGGAGGGGAAATTGGAGTGGAAGACGAGGGAGTGGGCGCCACGTTCTGCATTCGACTGCCAGTAGCGGATGAGCGACGGCCCACGGCCGCTTGAGGCCGGTTACTTCGCTACTTCGGGTCGCAGCGCAAAGATCTGATGTATACTACCTCCAAATCGGGTAAGTTTCAGCTGCGGCAAGTCTCCAAATAACTCTCCGTTCGAGAACAAGACATTTCTATCCATCGTGCCGGGAAGCACCGGGCTGATTCTTAACGATCCTGTATTCTCGCAGCGATATGAGGGGGTCTGATGAATAGAGTGGTCCGATTGGTTAGGGCTTCGGTTTGCAAGATTCTCGCGCGGAGCGTTGCGACGCTGTCGCTGAGCGTGTGGTTTTTCATTGGCGCTGCCGTTCCGGCACATGCGCAGACGGCAGCCGCCGGCACCATTACCGGCACGCTGACCGATCCTTCGGGAGCCGCAGTGCCGGGCGCGAGGGTCGTGGTGCATAACTCGGACACGGGCGTCGACTGGTCCACCACAACGAACGGAGCAGGAATTTATAGCGCCACGTTCCTCCAGCCGGGCAACTACGAAGTGACGGTAACGAAGCCGGGCTTTGCAAAGGTAGTGCGGCAAGGCCTCACCCTAGAGGTGGGCCAGACATTACAGGTCGAGTTGCAATTACCCGTTCAAACTGCGCAACAGACGGTGACGGTGATTGGCGGCGCTCCTGTGGTGGATACCGAGAAGACCGAACAATCGCAAGTTGTCGACGAGAACCTGGTTAATAATTTGCCAATTGTGGGGCGGCGCTGGGACAACTTTGTTCTGCTGACGCCGGGAGTGACAACAGACGGAGCGTTGGTTTCGTATCGCGGCGTTTCCGGGCTGTACAACAACAATATGGTGGATGGGGCGAACAACAACCAGGCGTTCTTTTCTGAAGCGCGTGGCCGAAGCGCGGCGACGACCGGCGTGCCCTACATTTACAGCCTCGATGCAATCCAGGAATTCCAGGTGACCGCCAGCGATTATAGTGCGGAGTTTGGGCAGGCGGCAGGCGGTGTAGTGAATGCAGTGACGAGATCCGGGACGAATGATTTGCACGGCGATCTTTTCTATTACCTCCGCTATCCCACGCTCAACGCTCTCGATCCCGTCAACAAAGCCAACGGGATTCTGACGCAGCCTGTGCACCAGCAGCAGCAGTTCGGCGGCAGCATCGGCGGAGCGATCGTCAAGGATAAACTGTTTTACTTCTTCAACTACGACGGATCAAGGAAGGTTTTCCCAATCAGCTATATCAGCACTTCGAAGTTTCCGCTGACCTGTCCGGCGGCTGTGACGCCAACGCAATGCACGGCCGCCAACGGATACCTCACCTCCCTGATCGGTTCCTATCCGCGCACGGGAGTCAACGATATTGGATTTGGGAAGTTGGACTATCAGCTCAATTCGACGAACCATTTGAGCGCAAGTTTCGATCTGGACGATTACCACGCACCGAATTCGTACAACTCGGGCACGACGGTCAGCAATAACTCGGTGACAGCCAATGGTCCGATCGTTCTTCACGAGCGATTCTTCGTGGCCAGTTGGGATTCAATGATTAAGCCGACGATGGTCAACAACTTTCGTTTTCAGTGGGGCGTAGATGACGAAGTGACTGGAGCGAATGACGGTGGACCGAGCGTGACGATTGCCAGCGTCATGGCTTACGGCATGCCGAACGCGCTGCCGCGGCCCGCGTTTCCCGATGAGCATCGGCTTCAATTCGCCGACACGCTTTCCATCTCGAAAGAGAAGCACCAGATGAAAGTAGGCTTCGACGTGAATCTTATCCACGAGGTGGCGATCAATCTGTTTCAGGGCGGCGGCATCTACAGCTATAGCGGCTCGCCGCAAACTGCGTTTTCCAACTGGGTTTTGGACGTTTACGGCATCAATACGGGTAGTTCGACCGGGAAACACTACAGCTCGTTTACGCAGGTGACGGATCCGATTACCGGTGTGGGCAAGGATGATTTCTACAACGACGACTATGCAGGGTTCTTCGAAGACAGTTGGAAATGGAGGCCGAATTTAACGCTGAATCTTGGCGTTCGCTACGAGCTGCAAGACGTGCCGCAGCCGCCCAGGCCAAATACTGCGACGCCCCTGACAACGCTTTACACGTCGACGCTCAATATCGACAAAAATAACTTCGGCCCGCGCATAGGCATTGCCTGGCAACCCACGAAAGATACGGTGGTGCGTGTGGGTTATGGGATGTTTTACGGAAAAACGTCGAATAGCACGTTCTATGCGCTGCGCGTAGAAAACGGCGTGTATCAGCAAACGTTCAATTGCCTGCCAACCACCTGTCCGTCGCTGACTTTTCCGAATCTGATCTTTACTCCTCCTGGACCCCAGCCGCAAGCGCCCTTCGCCGGCGCCCTGACCCCGCAAGTGACTCCGTTTACGCCTCCTGCCCTGACGCAACTCGCGCACGGATTAGTACCCGACTTTGTGAATCCGTTAGTGCATGAAGGCGAGCTGACCATTGAACGCCAGCTCCCGGGCAACCTGGCATTTTCAGTTGGCGGGTTGTTCAGCCGGGGCTTACATTTGCCGGTGTTCGTGGATTCCAACATTGCACCTTCCACGACCACACACACGTACGATGTTTTGTCTTCGACTGGATCGGTGGCCGAACGCATCACCGTGCCGTTCTATACGACCCGCTTGAATCCCCAGACAGGCGTAGTTCTGACGGGCTACAGCATTGTGAACTCCTGGTACAACGGGCTGGTGCTCACGTTGCGGAAACCTATGCGGAACGGACTCGAGGCCCTGTTCAACTATACGTTCAGCAAATCGCTTGACGATGGGGCTGTGGCGGGATCGAGCGGCACATTTTTTGGAACGGACTGGCCCCTTGATCCGAAGAATCAGAAGCAGGAATATTCACCTTCGGATTTGAACCAGACGCACCGCTTTGTAGGCAGCATGGTGTGGACGCCGCAGTACTTTAAAAATCTGTCGAATAAACCGGCGCGGTGGATCTTAAACGGCTATTCATTTTCGGGCGTGGGAACGGTGGCAAGCGGCCAGCCGCTCTTCGCACAAATCAGCGGCTTTCCGAGCGGTGGAGTGGATTACGGAGTTACGGGCGGCGAAATCACGAATACGGGAGGCAGCACCGGTGGACGGCCGCCGCAGGTGGGCCGCAACGTATATATCGGGCCTTCTCTACACAATGTGGACGTACGCGTGATGCGGGAGTTCATCCTACGCGAGAACTTGCGATTGCAGTTCCTGGGCGAAGCCTTTAACGTTGTCAATCACACCACTATCAGCTCGGTGAATACGACGGCGTTCAACTATGCGGCGGTCGGAGGGGCGGGATGCCCGGCAAGCCTCGCAAGGGGCACCAACGGCTGCATCGTTCCAAATCCGACGTTCGAGCTTCCTACGGCTTCCTCATCACCAAACGGACTGTACACCGCGCGGCAATTGCAGGTTTCGGCGAAGCTGGTTTTTTGAGCCGGCAGCTCCTATAAATTTGCCGGTTCGCCCGATGTTGTTTTCCCAATTGAGCTGTGGCATACTTCATTTGGGAAACCCAATAAGCGATATGAAAGACAAAACCGACGTCCGGCAAGGCACGCTGGCGTTGATGGTGCTGAAAACTCTGGACGTGCTCGGACCGCTTCACGGCTACGGTATTGCACGGCGTATCGAACAGATTAGCGGAGATATTCTGACCGTAAATCAGGGCACGCTCTATCCCGTCCTGCTGAAACTCGAGCAGGAGGGATCCATCGCCTCCGAATGGGGCGCATCTGAGAACAACCGCAGGGCGCGCTTCTACCGGCTGACACGCGACGGGCGCAAACAATTGCAGGGCGAGACACGAGGTTGGGAACAGACGGCGGCCATCATGGAGCGCTTCTTTACTGCGAAAGCGGAGGATTTCGAATGAGAGCGCTACGGCGACTCCTCAAGCGTATGACGTTCTGGAGCGGCCGCCAGCGAGACGACGAGCGATTGCGCGCGGAGATTGAAGAACATCTCGCTTTGCAAACCGCCGAAAATGTCCGCGCCGGTTTATCGCCTGTCGAGGCACGGCGGCAAGCGGTGCTGAAGTTCGGAGCAGTGGAGGCAACGAAGGAGGCATATAGAGAGCAAAGGGGACTGCCGTTTGTAGAAACGCTGTTACAAGATACGCGCCACATATTGCGGCGTTTGCGAAACGCCCCGGCGTTCACCTTTACCACGGTCTTGACGCTCGCACTGGGCATTGGCGCGACCACTTCGATTTTTACTTTGGTGTACGCGGTTCTGCTGAAGTCACTGGCAGTGGCGAATCCGGACGAATTGTACAAACTGGGCAAAGAATCGCGCTGCTGTTATTGGGGCGGCTACAGTCAAGTGAACGAGTTTTCGCTCGTCTCCTACGAGTTGTACAAGCACTTCCGCGACAACACCAAAGGCTTTGCGGAATTAGCTGCATTTTCGTCCATCGAGCCGTTGTTTGGCGTCCGACGCGCGAGCCGTGTGGAACCAGCCGAAAGCTATCCGGGCGAGTTCGTCTCGGGCAATTACTTCAAGATGTTCGGCATGAGAGCGTATGTTGGGCGCGAGCTTACAGCGAGAGACGATCGAGCCAACGCTCCGGCTGTCGCGGTGATGAGCTATAGCTTATGGCAGCAAAGGTACGGGTCGGATGCGTCCGTCATCGGCAGCGTCTTCGATCTAAATGACAGGCCATTTACCGTCGTGGGAATCGCTCCACCGGGCTTCTTCGGGGATTCTCTGCGCGAAAATCCGCCCGACTTTTTTCTGCCGCTGAACACCGAGCCATTCGTCGACCGCGATACCGATCTGTACACACCCAGCAACCACTGGCTGGAGTTGATCGGACGCATCCGGCCCGGCGCAACGGCAGCATCCATCGAAGCTCAAATGCGGGTGGAGCTAAAGCAGTGGCTGCGCTCGCACTGGGGCGATATGGACGCGAACGAACGTGCGAACTTTCCCAAACAAACCCTATTCCTGAAGCCAGGGGGCGCCGGCATCAGCAGCATGCGCGAGGAATATGAGCAGTGGCTTCACATCCTCATGATGGTGACCGGATTTGTGCTCCTGATTGTCTGCGCGAATGTTGCTAATCTCATGCTGGTCCGCGGCATCGAGCGACGGCAACAAACATCGTTGAGTATCGCTTTGGGAGCGCAAGCGCCCCGGGTTGTGCGGCAAGCCCTGACTGAAAGCATTTTGCTGTCATTGCTCGGTGGCGCTGCGGGTTTGGGAATCGCGTTTGCAGGCACGCGCTTGATCTTGCATTTCGCATTCCCGAAAGCGAACGGATTGGCCGGCGTACCCATCGACGCGTCGCCCTCCCTGCCGGTGCTGCTCTTCGCCTTCGGCGTTTCATTGCTGACAGGGGTTGCTTTCGGCATCGCGCCCGCCTGGATGGCCACGCGCGTGGATCCGATCGAAGCGCTTCGTGGAGCAAGCCGCTCCACGACGCGCACAGGCTCGCTCCCACGAAAGGCACTCGTGGTCTTCCAGGCCGCGCTTTCGCTTATTTTGCTATCCGCTGCCGGACTGCTCACGGCCGCATTGCACAAACTGGAGAATCAAGATTTTGGCTTCGATCAGAACCGGCGCATCGTGGCGAATATTCAGCCGCAGCTCGCCGGCTACACGATGGAGCAACTCACGCCACTCTTCCGGCGCATCCACGATTCCCTAGCGAGCATCCCAGGCGTAGAGTCCGTGGCGCTCTGTACGTATTCTCCACAGAGCTGGAACAATTGGGGTACTGGCGTCTTTGTGGACGGACATCCGCCTCCCGGTCCCAATGACGACGTTTCTTCTTTTTGGGATCGAGCCACGGCGGGATATTTTGACGTTATTGGGAATCCGATCCTGAGAGGACGCGGCATCACCGAGCAGGATACGGCAACTTCACGGCACGTCGCAGTCATCAATGAAGCGTTTGCCAGGAAATTTTTCAAGAATGAAGATCCTATTGGAAAACACTTTGGCCAAGGAGGTATCGGATCGGAGCGCCAATACGAAATTGTTGGCATCGCCAAAGATGCCCGTTATCTGCATTTTGACCTTGACAAGCCGCCTGCTCCCTTTTTCTTTTTGCCGGCGTCGCAGCACGACTTCTTACTGAAAGATCCTTCGAAGGAGGCTTCTCCCGGTTCACATTTCCTACACGACATTGTGATTGCGACGACGCCCGGCGCCAACTTGTCCGAAGCGCGGATGCGGCAGGCGATTGCTTCGGTCGATCCCGATCTGCCAATCGTTTCGATCCGCACTTTGAAAGAGCAAGTATCTCTTCAATTCACGCAGCAGCGGCTGATTGCCCATCTCACCTCCTTCTTCGGAATTCTTTCGCTGGTCTTAGCTTCGATCGGCCTCTACGGCGTCACTGCCTATAACGCCGGACGCCGCACAAGCGAGATTGGCGTGCGAATGGCGCTGGGCGCGAATCGCGGCCACGTCGTCGGGCTGGTACTACGAGGCGCATTCGGGCTGATCCTCTTTGGGCTACTAATTGGATTGCCGTTTACGTTTGCCGCGGGACGATTTCTGGGCAATCAACTGTATGGCATGAACCCATACAATCTCGTGGTGACGTCGGTGGCCGTCGTGGCGCTCGGATTATCCGCGTTGATCGCATCCTTAATTCCAGCGCTTCGAGCAAGTTTGATTTCGCCACTCGACGCATTGCGCACCGAATAACGGCACTCACTGCCGGGCGGCCGAAAATTCATATTGACGTTTCTGGGGCTCGGTGTTAATTTATTAGCATGTATGTTAAGTAATTAGCACGAGGCGGAAAGAATGGCACGGCCCCCTTTGGAAGCTTCACTAAGCCGGCGGGAACGCCAGATTATGGACATTGTGTACGCGGCCGGGCGGGCTACCGGGTCTGAGATTCAGAAGCAGCTTCCAGACGAATTAAGTTATTCAACGGTTCGAACGCTGCTCCGAATCCTCGAGGGCAAGGGGTACTTGCGGCATGCGGAGGAGGGTTTGCGGTATGTGTACGAGCCGGCGGTTCCTCGGGAAACGGCCCGGAAATCCGCATTGAAGAGAATACTGCGGACGTTTTTCGACGATTCCGCGCAGCAGGCGGTTGCGGCGCTTCTCGACCCAAAGTCGTTTCACTTGAGCCCGAATGAGCTGGATGAGCTGTCGGCTTTGATCGAGAAAGCGCGAAACGATTCCGTGAAGAAGGAGAAATCATGATCTCCCTGTTGCTTCTGGTGAAAGTTACAGTGATTTTGACGCTGGGGAGCGCTGCGTACTTGTCGTGTTCGCGAATGCCGGCAGCAGTGCGTCACGCGATGTGCGTTCTCGCGCTGGCTCTGATCTGCCTGGCTCCGTTCACGAGTGGGGTTACGCCTCTCCGCGTTCCTATCGTGTTCCGGACGGAGGCATTAGCGAGCTCCTCGGCCGCGCTGACGAGAACAGCGTCAATGGCATCGATATACACGATCTGGCTGGCTGGATCGATCTTGGTTGTGATTCGGTTCCTTTTCGGGGCGGGCTATCTGCTCTTCAAATCACGATCGAAACGGCAAATGGCTAGCACGGCTTCGGGAGTGCGCGTCCGTCTGGCGGGCGTTTCGACACCTGTCGTGTGGGGATGGATGAGGCCGCTGATTCTACTTCCTGAAGCCGCTGCGGAATGGCCGGCCGAGCGCCGGGATCTTGCTATTCGCCATGAGCTGACGCATTTGGAGCGGCTGGATAACTGGACATCGCTCCTGGTGCTGGCGTCGCGCGCTCTTTACTGGTTTCACCCGCTGGTGTGGTGGATTAGTTCGAAGCTGTCGATCGAGCAGGAACTGGCGTGTGATGAACGCGTGCTCGCTTCGGGCGCTTCCGCCACAGGATATGCCGACTTTCTCGTCGATCTTTCCCGCAATCTTTCTTCTCCGGCACTGTTCGGTTGTGCCATGGTCAGTCATCCCCATCAACTTCGAGGCCGTATTATGAAAATACTTGAAAATCGTCCACGGGCCGCTTCCTCGACAGGGAGCCGGTTCGCATTTGCACTGTTTACTGCTGTGCTGGTTTCAACTGCGCTTCTTGGTCCGGTGAGAGCGGATAATAAGGGCGCTGCGACTGAGCAGGATTCCGGAGTTTACAAGATTGGCGACGGTGTTAAGGCGCCTCAGGTGGTCGAAAAGATAGAGCCTGCATACACAAAAGACGCTGCCAAACGAAAGATACAGGGAACGGTTGTCCTTGACATTAGTCGTCAGCGCTGACGGATTGCCCGAAAACATCAAGGTTACCCGGAGCCTTGATCCGGGGCTGGATGAAAAAGCGGTGGAGGCTGTTACGCAGTGGCGTTTCGCGCCGGCCACGAAAAATGGAGAGCCGGTCGCGGTAGCAGCAAACGTCGAAATGAATTTTAAGTCAAATGAGCTGGCGGATTGTATAGAGTGTTTCGAGGCATAGGACAGTCAAGGTCACTAAGCGGGCGGGAACGCTAGATTATGGACATTGTGTACGCGGCCGGGCGGGCTACCGGGTCTGAGATTCAGAAGCAGCTTCCAGACGAATTAAGTTATTCAACGGTTCGAACGCTGCTCCGAATCCTCGAGGGCAAGGGGTACTTGCGGCATGCGGAGAAGGGTTTGCGGAATCGTGTACGAGCGGCGGTTCCTCGGGAAACGGCCGGAAATCCGCATTGAAGAGAATACGCGGACGTTTTCGAGGATTCCTCGCAAGGCGGTCCCTGCGTTTCCGGAACAAAGTGTTTCATTGAGCCCGAATGAGCTGGATGAGCTCTGGCTTGACGAGAAAGCGGGAATCGATTCCGAGAAGAAGGAGAAATCATGATCTCCCTGTTGCTTCTGGTGAAAGTTACAGTGATTTTGACGCTGGGGAGCGCTGCGTACTTGTCGTGTTCGCGAATGCCGGCAGCAGTGCGACACGCGATGTGCGTTCTCGCGCTGGCTCTGATCTGCCTGGCTCCGTTCACGAGTGGGGTTACGCCTCTCCGCGTTCCTATCGTGTTCCGGACGGAGGCATTAGCGAGCTCCTCGGCCGCGCTGACGAGAACAGCGTCAATGGCATCGATATACACGATCTGGCTGGCTGGATCGATCTTGGTTGTGATTCGGTTCCTTTTCGGGGCGGGCTATCTGCTCTTCAAATCACGATCGAAACGGCAAATGGCTAGCACGGCTTCGGGAGTGCGCGTCCGTCTGGCGGGCGTTTCGACACCTGTCGTGTGGGGATGGATGAGGCCGCTGATTCTACTTCCTGAAGCCGCTGCGGAATGGCCGGCCGAGCGCCGGGATCTTGCTATTCGCCATGAGCTGACACATTTGGAGCGGCTGGATAACTGGACATCGCACCTGGTGCTGGCGTCGCGCGCTCTTTACTGGTTTCACCCGCTGGTGTGGTGGATTAGTTCGAAGCTGTCGATCGAGCAGGAACTGGCATGCGATGAACGCGTGCTCGCTTCGGGCGCTTCCGCCACGGGATATGCCGACTTTCTTGTCGATGTTTCCCGCAATCTTTCTTCTCCGGCACTGTTCGGTTGTGCCATGGTCAGTCATCCCCATCAACTTCGAGGCCGCATTATGAAAATACTTGAAAATCGTCCACGGGCTGCTTCCTCGGCGAGGAGCCGGTTAGCATTTGCGCTGTTTGCTGGTGTGCTGGTTTCAACTGCGCTGCTTGGTCCGATGAGAGCGGAAATAAGAGTGGCGCGACCAAGCAGGATTCCAACGTTTACAAGATTGGCGGTGATGTGAAAGCGCCGCATGTGGTCGAGAACATCGAGCCCGCAGTACACGAAAGACCTGCCAAGGCGCGAAAGATTCAGGGACGGTGTTCTCGAATTAGTGATCAGCGCTGACGGATTGCCCGAAAACATCAAGGTTACCCGGAGCCTTGATCCTGGGCTGGATCTCAAAGCGATTGAAGCCGTCCGGCAATGGCGTTTCGCTCCCGCTACAAAGAATGGAGAAGCCGTCGCGGTCGAGGCAAACGTCGAGGTGAATTTCAAGCTCAAATGAGCTGGCGGATTGTATAGAGTGTTTTGAGGCATAGGCCAGTCAAGGTCGCTGACGCTTCCGGCTCCGTTTCAGGGGTTCGGACGATAGAAACGCCATCTAAATCCAGGCCCTTGGTACAAGCCGATGCCGCCACGAATGGCGGCATAGCAGGGCTGGGGCCCTGCTCCACCGGTATGGGCGGCGGGGCTTTGCTACTATCGGAATTCGATGCGGCTCACAATGGTTCTATTGTGTGTCGTCTGCAGCGCACGGCTCGCGCTGACGCGGCCCAAAGAAGCACGGTCGAAAGACTTGGCGGCTTTGACCGCTTATTTCGTCGATGTCGAGGGTGGGCAGGCGACGCTCATCATCACGCCCGAAGGGCAATCGGTTTTAATCGACGCAGGATGGGCTGGTAACGATTCGCGCGACGCGGACCGGATTGCGGAGGCGGCCAAGCTTGCGAAGATCAAGCGCATCGACTATTTCATTTTGACGCATTACCACGCCGATCACGTGGGCGGCGTGCGAGAGCTCGTCGAGAAGATACCGATCGGCACCTTCATCGATCATGGACCGGACCGGGAAGCGGTGAACGAGACGCAAAAGCAGTTGGTGCAGGACTATGCGACGGCGGCATCGGCGGCCGGAGAGCATCTGGTAGTCAAACCGGGGGACGTGCTGCCGATCAAGGGTCTGGATGTGACGGTCGTGTCGTCGGACGGTAATGTTTTAAAAAAACCGCTGCGAAGCGGCGGCAATGTGAACACGTTTTGTGAGACAACTCCCGACAAGCCGCCAGACCCAAGTGAAAACGCGCGATCGCTGGGAACATTTTGGCATTTTGGCCGGTTTCACATGCTCGATTTAGGTGACTTGACCTGGAACAAGGAAAAGGAACTGATGTGCCCAGTGGATCCGTTCGGAAAAGTGGACGTGTTCGTGGTCTCGCATCACGGGCTCGACTCGAGCAACAGCCCCGCATTGGTTCACGACATTAGCCCGCGGGTGGCAATTGAGGACAACGGCTCGGGAAAAGGCGGGTCGGCATCCACATACAATGTTCTGAAAACAGCGCAAGGGCTCGAGGATATCTGGCAGCTTCATTACTCGGAAGACGGCGGCAGGGAACATAATGCGCTGGACTCGAATATCGCGAATATAGGCGATGACGATAGCGGCTATTATCTGAAGCTGGTGGCGCATGAGGATGGCAGTTTTGCCGTTTACAACGCCCGCAACAAGTACAGCCGGGCTTACCAAGCTAAGTACAGCATCGGAAGTTATAAATGGGAGACGAGATGACGAGAGCGCTACCGTGAAAGTATGCGGCAGGAGCCGGATTTTTTTGACGGGCGCGAGCTGCGGCTTTTGTTTATGGCCCGGAAGCTGCGCGAGGCATTGAAGCTCGAGGATCTATTGACGGAATCGGGTGTCGATTACTGTGTCGAGACGGGGTTTTACGAAGGCGGGCTACTATTCCGGACGCAGCTGACCGGGGCATTTTTCTACGTCGATCCGCAAGATCTGGCGCGGTCACACCGTCTGCTGCTCGAGAACCGGTTCAAGCCTTATGAAGCGGAACGCGATCGGTAAGGCGACATGGTGGCTGAGTTGGTTATGGATGAAGATTGTCGACGAAGAAATCGGTCATCTGCTCGTGCATGCCCTCGCTCACCTCGCCCGTGACGCCATGCGTCTTCTGCGGGTAGAGCATGAAGTCGAATTGCTTATTGGCGCGGTGAAGAGCGGTCATCATTTGCATGGTGTTCTGAAACAGAACATTGTCGTCTTCAAAGTTGCAAACGATGAGGAGTTTGCCTTCGAGCTTTGAGGCGGCAAGCACGTTCGAGCTCCGCGCGTATCCTTGCGGGTTATCAGTGGGAAGGCCCATGTAGCGTTCGGTATAGATGGTGTCGTAATTATGCCAATCGGTGACGGGCGCCCCTGCTACGCCAACCTTGAATAGATCGGGAGCTCTCAGAAGCGAATAGATGGTCATATAACCGCCGAAACTCCAGCCGTAGATGCCGATGCGATTTCTGTCGACAAAGCCCATACTGACGAGCTTTTCGACGCCCGTTCGCTGATCGGCCAGTTCCGTTTTGCCCAACTCGCGGTAAACCGGGTTTTCGAAGGCGTGGCCGTAGCCGTAAGAGCCGCGGTTATCCAACTGCCAGACGACGAATCCTTTATTCGCCAGTACTTGTTCCCACGATAAGCCCTCCCAAACATTGCGAATGGACTGGGCCTGTGGACCGCCGTAGACGAAAACGATTGCGGGGTATTTCTTGCTCGGATCGAAGTTGGCGGGCTTAATGAGGCGTGCGTACATGGTCGTGCCATCGCTTGCCGGGATTGTCACGATCTCGGCCGGAACGATATTCAGATTGCTGAGTGACGAGCGGTCGGCGGATTTGGTCACGGAAAGCTGGACGCCATCGGAATCGTGGAGGGTCGTTTCAGGCGGAGTGGTGAGGTTGGAGAATGTATCGAGATAGTAGCTTCCGTTTTCGTCGATTTTGACGCTATGCATGCCGGAGCCCTGCGAGATCCGCTCAGGGCGCTCCGCCATCGAACGGCACGCGATAAAGCTGGTCTTCGAGCGGGCTTGATTCGCTCGAGGTGAAATAAATGGACCGATGCTTTTCGTCGAACGCGTCAACCCGATTCACTTGCCAATTGCCGGAGGTGAGTTGCTTCAGCAGTTCGCCATTCAGCGAATAGAGATAGAGGTGGCGAAAGCCGCTGCGTTCGCTCGACCACAGGAATTGGGGCGAGGCTTTAAAGAAATGGAGGTCGTCGTTAATATTGATCCACGTTTTGTCGTGCTCGGCGAGAAGCGTGCGCAGGCTGCCCGAGGAACAATCGGCTAGCAACAGTTCAAGTTGGTTCTGGACGCGATTCATGCGCTCGATCGCAACGGACTTGGAATCAGGCAACCATTGAATACGCGCAATGAGTTGATCGGGCGCAGTGGTGACGTTCAGCCATTTTGTATCTCCGCCGGTTGCCGGAACGATTCCGATCTTCACCACGGCGTTGGGCGTGCCAGCCTGCGGATACCGCTGAGGTTCGTAAATCGCGCGGGTGAGGAGAAGGTCTTCGTGAGGGTATAGGAATTCACCGCCAACATTAAACTGCATGTACGCAATCTGCTTGGAATCGGGCGACCACCAAAAAGCCTTTCCGAGATCGAGCTCTTCGGGATAAACCCAGTCGAGCTGACCGTTCAGAAGAGTCGGCCCGCCGTCGAAGGTGAGCTCGGTCGTCTTGCGGGAAGAAAGATCGAGTACATACAAATTCGCATCGCGCCGGAACAAGACGAAGCGCCCATCGGGCGAAAGAGCAGGGACGTTTTGCGAATTGATTTCAGCCAGGACCTCGCGAGGCTTAGATCGGCCGACGTCGGCAATGAAGGTACCCGCGGGAGTGGAGACGAGCATGCTTTTTCCGCCAGGAAACCATTGCGGACCGCTCGCATCCACCCGCCGGTTTTGCCAATGAAATGGCGCGGGAGTTGAAGGTCGATTCGTGGGGGAGCCGGCCCCTAGTTCGCTCAACGTAAGCCAGGCTGTGGCACGGCGAGACCGGATATCGTAGACCCAGAGTTTACCTCCCGCTTCGTAGGAAAATCCGTTGCCATCGGAGCGCCAAATCGGCTCAGGAGCAGCGAAGAATGCCGGCGTCGTGAAAAGATCGTGAACCGTGACGGGCTTTTTACCGCCCTGATAGGCCGCGCAAATCAGGGCCAAAGGGAACAGGATATTGGATAGAGCGAGGCCTTTCATGTGATCTCGATTGTAACGACCCTGGGATTTGGAATTTTGCCTAATGGCGGCGAGCAAGTGTAAACGTTCTCAGATCCATTGAGAAACCCTCTCGGCGAGAGGGACTTCAGTAGAGATAAAATCCTTCGGCGACTTATGATCAGAATACGGCTTAGACTCAAACGCTCACATGTATAAACGACCAGCCATCAGTTCCGAACTCCTGACCGAAACGATCGAAAATCATCTTCGCTATTTCATCGGAAAATTCGAGGGCCAAGCCTCGGCTTACGAGACCTTCCGGGCGCTGGGGCTAGCGCTGCGTCCGTTTATCGTGGACCGAATGATCGACACCGCGGCCCGCTGCCGCGCCGCAAACGCCAAGCGAGTCTACTACTTGTCGATGGAGTTCCTGATTGGCCAGAGCCTGGCGAATACATTAAATAATCTAGGATTGATGGAGATTTGCCGTGCGGCCATTAAACCGCTCGGCTTTTCGTTCGAGCAACTGGTTGATGCCGAACCGGACGCGGCGCTGGGGAACGGCGGATTGGGCCGGTTGGCAGCTTGCTTTCTCGAGTCGCTCGCCTCGCTTGATATGCCGGGTTTCGGGTACGGGCTTAACTACGAATTCGGGCTGTTCCGGCAAAAGATTCAGAGCGGGTTTCAGAAGGAGGAGCCCGATCATTGGCGCAGCGAAGAATCGCCCTGGATTATCGTTCATCCTGACCAGATCTGCTACATCCCGGTCTACGGATATGTCCAGCATGGCGGCGATAAGCCCATGTGGATGGGATGGAAACTGCTGGTTGGCGTTCCGCATGATATCCCGATTGCCGGCTACGGCGGCCGGACGGTGAACTATCTCCGGCTCTATTCGGCGCGCGCTTCGGCGCATTTCAACATGGAGATATTCAACAGCGGCGACTACATGCGGGCGGTAGGCGAAAAGATCGACTCGGAGAACGTGTCGAAAGTCCTGTATCCATCGGATGCGGCTCCGGCGGGTCGCGAATTACGGCTGTTGCAGGAGTACTTCCTGGTCGCTTGCGCGGTGCGCGATATTTTTAACCGGTTCGACGAGGAATGCTCCGATCTGAAATCCCTCCCGGACAAAGCCGCCATTCAGTTAAACGATACGCATCCGGCGCTCACGGTGGCGGAGATGATGCGGCTGTTAGTGGATGAACGGAGAATGGAGTGGGAAGAGGCATGGGAGATCACGTGTAACACTTGTGCCTACACGAATCACACGCTGATGCCTGAGGCCCTCGAGCGGTGGCCGGTTAGCTTGCTCGAGCGAGTGTTGCCCCGGCATCTCCAGATCATTTACGAAATTAATCAACGGTTTCTGGATCTGGTTCGCAGCCGCTGGCCGCAAGAGCCTCTCCGTCTGAAGGAAGTTTCTTTGGTCGAAGAATCCGGAGAGCGTGCCGTCCGTATGGCCCATCTCGCCATTGTTGGCGGACACGCCGTGAACGGCGTGGCTGCCCTGCATTCGGAATTAGTCAAGCACGAACTGCTTCCCAAGTTTTACGAGCTTTGGCCTGAGAAATTTCAGAACAAGACGAATGGCGTGACCCACCGGCGGTGGCTCGCCTATGCCAATCCTGGGCTTGCGTCTCTGATTACATCGGCAATTGGAGATTCCTGGATTGGCGATTTCAGCCAGATACGCGCGCTTGAACCCTTTGCAAACGACTCGCAGTTTCTCGAGAAGTTCAGAGAAATTAAACACCGGCGGAAGCAGACGCTAGCCGACCTGGTGGACCAAAACACCGGAATTTCCATTAACGCCGACCATGTGTTCGACATCCAGATCAAGCGGATTCACGAATATAAGCGCCAGCTCCTTCACGTCCTTCAGATCATTGACGAATACCTGTGTCTGGTTGAGGACGGGCGGAAACCGGCAAATCCTGTAGTGCATATATTTGGCGGCAAGGCGGCTCCCGGCTATGTAATGGCGAAGCTGATCATCAAACTCATCAACAATGCCGGAGCCATCATTAACAGCGACAAACGAGCCAACGATTGGATTCACGTTGTATTTATGCCCGACTACCGAGTGTCGCTGGCCGAAAAACTGATTCCGGCCGCGGACGTCAGCGAGCAAATCTCGACGGCCGGCATGGAGGCGTCGGGAACGGGCAACATGAAACTGGCGATGAATGGGGCGCTGACGCTTGGGACGATGGACGGCGCCAATATCGAGATTGTGGAGGAAGTCGGGCTGGAGAATGCTTACATATTCGGACTGAGCGCCGAAGAAGTCGCGGAGCAAAAAAGAAACTGGTCCTACCGGCCCTCTCAGCTCTACCGCTCCAACGAGCGCATCCGGCGCGTCATCGATTCTCTATCGAGCGACCGTTTCTGTCCGACAGAGCCTTCACTATTCCGGCCGATCGCGGAGAAGTTGCTGTATGACGGAGAGCAGTATTTTCACTTGGCCGACTTCACCTCGTATGTAGATACGAAGGCCAGGGTCCTCGAAGAATATACAGAGCGCGAACGCTGGAGCAAGCGAGCTGTATTGAACATTGCCCGATCAGGGAAATTCTCGAGCGACCGCACCATTCGTGAGTACGCCGATCAGATCTGGAACGTAAGGTCGCTAAGCGCTTGAGGACGCTGGGGGCGAGCAGGCTTCACTGGCAAGTTCGACCTTCAGGTGTCGATGATGCCGCGTTTGACCCCGATCATGACGGCATGTGTACGATCTTTGGCGGCGAGCTTGGATAAGATGTTGCTCATGTGAGCTTTAACGGTTTCTTGGGCAATCGAAAGTTGCGCGGCAATTTCCTTGTTCGCGTTGCCCGCCGCGACACGACGCAACACTTCTATCTCGCGTTGAGTGAGCGGATCGTCGACTGAGTGCTCGGCAATTGCCATTGCGATTTCACTGCGAATACAAAGCCGGCCTGCATGTACGGAGCGAATCGCATCCGGCAGTTCTTTCCGCAGCATGTTTTTGAGCAGATATCCGGAAGCGCCGGCTTTGATCGCGCGTAATGCCTGGACGTCGCCATCGTACGTCGTCACCACAACAATACGAGCATCGGGAAACTCCTTGCGGATCGCCAGGATCGCTTCGACGCCTCTCATCTCTGGCATCTGTAAATCCATCAGCGTTACATCCGGGCGGTGCGCGCGATAGCACTCTATCGCTTCGCGTCCGTTCGCTGCCTCGGCGACCAAGACGATGTCGCGCTCAGATGCGAGTATGGCCGCGACGCCTTCACGCAATAACGGGTGATCGTCCACGGTGAGAACTGTGATTCGTTTCGCATCAGTTGACGTCATTGCCGATACCCTCAATCGACGAGGTTAGAGTTCGCTGGTTTGATTTGCTACGGCTACCTACGTAGGCTACGCCGCTAGAAACTATCAACTCGATCTCCGTTCCCCCGTCGACCCGACTTCGTATATTCAGATGGCCGCGAATTTTGTTCGCGCGCTCCCGCATTCCCCGCAAGCCCCAGTGCGACGACTTCCCGCCTAACTCGAGCACCGCGGGATCGATTCCGCAGCCGTCATCGTGAATTCGAATGCGCAACTGTTTTGGAGAATAGCAAATCTCTACCTCGATCTCGCGGCTGCGCGCGTGGAGAAAGGCATTCGTTATCGCCTCGCAACCGATCCGGTAGGCTTCGTCGCGAACCAAAGGATGCAAGCGTCGTACCGCGCCTTCCACTAGGATTCGGAACGCCGTATGCGAGGCGCCGGCGAATTCTTGAGCAACACTGGAAAACGCCTGCGAGAGATCGTTGTATTCGTCGCGGGAGGTGCGCAGACCTCTCACCCGATTCCGTCCCTCGGCCATGACCTCGTCGGCACGGTCAAGAGCTCTTTCCAAAGTCTGCCGCGTGGGCTTGTGTTCGGGAATCTCTTTGGCTACCGCCTGAAAGCGCAGCATCAAACCCTGAATGCCTTGCAGCAGCGTGTCATGTAGTTCGCGAGCGATCCGCTCGCGCTCGGAGAGTCGCTCGGCATACTGCAGATCCAGGCTCGCGGTGACCTGACGCAGACGCCACCGATAGACAGCCCAGATCAAGAAGCTCGCCGTCACGCCAGATAACAGAAGAAACCAGTTCGTCTGATAAAACATCGGCGCAATGTCAAACTCGAGGGTCGCTCCCTCCTCGTTCCATACACCATCGTTATTGCAGCCAGCGACGCGAAACCGATACCGCCGCGGCGGCAAATTGGTATAGGTTGCCAAACGCGTCTCTACGGGTCCATTCCAATCAGTGTCATAGCCTTCGAGCTTGTAGCGGAATCGCACGCGTTCGGGCATCGACAGGCTTAGAGCCGCGAAGCCGATCTCAATACTTCGCACCTTCGGCCGAAAGTGCAACTCCGGCGAAATTGCAAAGGTTCGATTATCCGCCTTCACTGTTTGGATGCGGATAGGAGGCGGCACGACGTTCATTGGGAGTCGAGCCGGATCGATGACCGCGATGCCGTCGGAAGTTGCAAACCAGAGTCGACCGTCGGCTGCTTTGGTCGCGGTTGGGAATGGCGCTTCCTGACGCGGTAAACCGGGTAGACCGTCAGAAGTATCGAGAAACAGTCTTTGCATTCGATACGAAGGCCACTTGAGGGCCTTCTCGACCTCTTGCGGGCCGACGCGAATGATCCCGAGGTCTCCGGCGATCCAGAGAAAGCCATCATTATCCTCCAGCACGGCCGAGGCCGAACTGCCCGGGAGCCCATTCTCTTTGGTCAGCGTCACGAAGCGGTGGCCATCAAAGCGGCTTAGCCCGCCCTCTCCGCCAACCCAAACGCGACCCGCACGGTCGCCGGCAATCGTAAGCACCCTCCCTGGAGGCAATCCGTCGGAAACCGAATACCGGTGGAACCGGTCGTTCTCGTAGACGGCAACCTCTCCGCTCTCGAATCCTAGCCAGACTCGTCCGCGCGCGTCACCGAACAGAATGCGGCACCGACGATTGGGGAGTTCTGGGCTATCGCGGAAATCGGTCCAAGTGCCGTTCCGAAGGCGCTTGACACGCGACTTGTCGGTCTCCCAAACCACAACCCAGAGGTTGTCCGAAGAATCGGTCGTGATCGCCTCCACGGTCGCCTTGTCCGCAGTGCCAGGCACGCGTACATAGGAAAACTTTTCGCCGATGCCCTCGGCCAGACCGAAACTGCCTCCAAGCCAGACGCGATCGTTCTCGTCGGAGTAAAGGCTGAGAATCCGTGTCGAGTCCGATCGGGAATAAGGCGGAAGCATCTGACTGACAATCCGCCTTCCAAGAAAATGCTGTACGGGATCCTGCGGATAATTGATCATCCAAACAGTTCCGTCCGGCGTCGAGCTCAATGCCACACGAGGAGTTTTTATGAGCCCTTCTCTGGTGGAAAAGGGCGTCGCCTTGTTCTCGCGAAAGCGATCGAGGCCCCTGTTCGTCCCGAACCAGATGTTGCCTTCGTGGTCTTGAAACGCTGCACGAACGCCGTCGCTCGAGAGCCCGTCCTGATTTTCGAAGCGATCGAAAGTCGCCTGCTCCAGATGCCAGAAATCGGCTGCGCGGCGAATGCCGCCGCGGAATAACCCAATCCAGACGCTGGATCGGCCATCGAAGAGAACGCATGACGGCGCCGTTTGAACCGCGCGCTCGACGTTAGGTCCCGAGCGGCCATGCACCGCCCTAACGGTAGGGCCGGGACCACTAGCCTCAGCCATCCATATTCCGCCATCGGGAGCTTCCGCCAGCTGCGCAACGAATCCAACCGGTTGAGCTGTCCCTTCGAAACTCTTCCCGTTTCGCGCCAGTTTCAGTATGGTGTTGACACGGATGCTGTCCTTGTTGAATCCGAAGCTCAACCCGTCTGTCGCGGCCCAGAGCGTGCCGCGGCGGTCCACGATCAGCTGTTGCGCTCCCGGAGCACGGTACCCAAGCTCGGCGCCAACCCTGTTCCATCTCCCGTTTTCGAACCGGCTAAATCCGTTCGCGCCGGCCGCCCAAATGGAGCCATTCTGATCCTCGACGATAGACTGCACGCCGCCAGTGTGCAGACCTTCGGCAGGCGTATAGGTTCTGAGAGTGTCATTATGCAGACGACTGATGGCATTCGATGCAAACCCTATCCACAGGCCGCCATCCCGAGTTGCGAGCAGAGACAAAATCGACGACCGGGGAAGCTTCTCGCCGCCGGGCGCAGCTTCCCACGAAATGAAGTGCAGGCCGTCAAATCGGTAAAGGCCTGCCGGCGTTCCGAGCCACAGATAGCCGTCGGGTGTTTGCGCAATCGCTTGAACGGGTCCCGGAATTCCATCTTTGGCAGACCACGAAGTGTGTGTGAATTGACCTATGGTTTTGTTCGGATCGAGGCCGCTGACCGGAAACGCCAATCCGCATGCGATCGACGTCATTGTCACACAGATTCGTGCGCTGGCGAGGAATGAACCGATCAGCCCACCGAACGATGACACACGCCCTCTGAGCGCAACTTGCTCATCGCGATGATCGTGCAGCGCCGCCATCTGCCAGACATACGCACTTTCTATGCTACGCCCTTCGACGTCCACTACGAATCCCCCATTAGGGGAACGTTAAGATGCCCGATTCAGGTCTTTAGCGGATGAGCGCTTCTCGACTAAACTTGGGCCCTGGGACGACAGTTCTCGATGTTTCCTTCGGGCCGGCCTGGTATCGCGCTTGTCATTGTGAGGCTGTGCCTGGTAGGCACGCTCTTCCTTCACGTTTACCGCTTCGGAACCATTGTGTCGCTGCCCTGGTCGATGCCGGTGCTCGTGTTGATCGCAATTGCGCTATGCGTGGGTGTCGTGACGGCGATCGCGTCCATGCTGTATTGTGTCGCTGAGGTCGGGTTTCTGTTGACCGTGACTAGATTCGACGCAACCGTGCTGATGATCTCCGTCCCTGTTGCGATCGCGCTGATCCTGTTAGGGCCGGGCGCCTACTCGCTCGATGCACGAATGTTCGGCAGACGTGTCATTGTGCTGCCGCCTGACAATGATGGGGCTTAAGCGCCAACTATCGGCAGCTCATGCTTCATATACCCCGAAAGTATAACGCTCTCATCGGTCCCAAGTAGTAGCGACAGGGAAGACCATCTGGGAATGTTTTCGCCGGTGTGATCGTTCATAGTGTTCGTAGCTTTTCACAAGCTAACAAAGGATAAGAACAATGGCAAAGAAACTTGAAGGTAAGATCGCACTCATTACCGGTGGTTCGCGTGGCATTGGCGCCGCGATCGCGAAACGTTTAGCCGCGGACGGAGCAAGCGTGGCCATCACATACGCAAAGGACGCCAGTTCGGCGTCCGCTGTGGTCAAAGCGATTGAAGTCGACGGCGGAAAGGCTATTGCGATCCAAGCGGACGCTGCCGATACCAAAGCAGTCAAGAATGCCGTGGAAAAGGCCGTCGCAACCTTGGGCCGCCTTGACGTGCTTGTGAACAATGCCGGCACGGCCATTCCGAAAACGTTCGAGGAGACCACATTGGAAGAAATAGATCGAGTGATCGACATCAACATCCGTGGCACACTCGTATCGACGCAATCGGCGCTGAAGCACATGAATGATGGCGGTAGGATCATCATGATCGGTTCTTGCGTGGGTGAGCGCATGATGACGCCCGGGCTGGTGCCCTACTCGGCCACAAAGGGAGCCGTGAAGATGTTTAGCCAAGGACTGTCCAGAGAGGTTGGCAGCCGGCGCATTACGGTTAATAACATTCAGCCCGGTCCAATCGACACGGATTTGAATCCCTCGGACGGAGATTGGGCGGTACCCCAGAAGGCCGCGACAGCACTCAACCGGTATGGGTCTGTTGATGAGGTCGCTGCACTGGTGGCGTTCGTCGCTAGCCCGGAGTCCTCGTACATTACCGGAGCGAATCTGACCGTTGATGGCGGAACGAACGCCTGACCAACACGAACATCCATGACTCGTCTCGACAAGAAATCCGCACTGATTACGGGAGCATCGCGTGGTATTGGCCGAGCAACGGCCCTGGCATTGGCTAACGAAGGAGCGCATGTCCTGATTCACTATGGAAAGTCTTCTGAGGCTGCGAGCGGGCTTGCTGAAGAGATTCGGCAACGGGGAGGCCATGCCCATACTATAGGCGCCGATCTTGCCGGCGCGAACGGCGCCGCAGAACTTGCTGCCCGCATTCGCGAGCTTGTATCCGAGCGCCTTGATATCTTCGTCGCCAATGCCGGTATTTCGAAGGCTGCATCAATCGAAGATCACACCATCGAAGACTTCGATGGCCTGTTCGCCACCAACGTGCGCGCGCCCTTTTTCCTTCTTCAGCAGTTGCTGCCTATCCTCGGCGATGGGTCGAGTGTCATCGTCACTACCTCGCTCGTTGCCCGCTTTTCGCCTGGGGAGTCTGGGCAGTCGGGTGGTCCCTCGTTGCCGGCTTATGCCGCCACCAAGGGTGCTCTGGAAACACTCGTAAAACATTGGGCTGCTCATCTCGGTGTGAGGGGAATACGTGTCAACGCGGTAGCGCCGGGCGTGATTGAAACCGACATGTCCAACTTCACGAAGAGCGAAGCGGGCCGCGAACTCACACTAAAGATGCAAGCGCTCAAACGTATCGGCAAGCCGGACGATGTGGCCGATGTAATTGCCTTCCTGGCGTCGGATGCAGCGCGGTGGATTACCGGCGCGAGCATTCCCGTGGATGGCGGCTCAAAGCTCTAATACGTTTGCAAGAGAAACGCTTTTTAAGCCGATTTGATAAGGAGAACTGATTTATGTCAACATACACGAAGCTGCAATCGCTTTTCTCGCCTGTGCAGATCGGACTCATTCATCTGCGCCATCGCGTCGTAATGGCCCCACTCACCCGCAACTCGCCTGAGCAGCCCTGCGACATCCCCGCCGATAAAAACGGAGCGAGGTAGTCGACATGACAACAGCGACTCAGACAATTGAATCGAAAAACAAAGCACTCGTCCTTGAAGCGTTCGACACGCTGTTCAACAAGCGGGACTACGTAGCGGCTGAGCGTTATTGGTCGCCCAACTACATTCAGCACAGCGCTCATATCGCACCTGGCCGCGACGGCCTGTTCAATCTCATCAAGAGCACCCCGCCAACTCTGAAATATGAAGCCGGTACGATCGTGGCGGACGGCGACTTCGTTATTGTGCACGGCCGATTTTCCGGCTTCGGCCAGCCTGTGAACTGGATTGCAGCGGATATTCTTCGAATTGAAAACGGCCTTCTCGTCGAACATTGGGACGTCATCCAAGACGAAGCCACACGCGAATCTTCAAAGAGCGGTCTGCCCATGTTCGGCCACAAATTTAGCGAGTAGCCGTCTGGCTTACCTACGGCGAACGCAACTGGGAGGGAACAAGATGCAATCTTCGGGCGAACCCCCGGTCTTACCCCAGGCGGACAATCACCAGTTGTCCTGGATGGCTCTTCTGCAATCCAACTGTGCTGCACTCTTCCAGACGGCTTTGCTGTTGTCGGCTGACCCGCAAACGGCAGAAGCCAGTATAGCGGTCACGATCGACAGGCTGGATATATCCGCGGCGACTCGGCCAGATGAATTATCCCGCTTGCAAAAGACGGTCGCGATGAACACGTTGCGCATTCTAGAGACAGCATCTTTTTCCCGCGCCGCAGACGCCCAGCCAATGCTTCAGAGTGGCTTGTGGCCTATTCTTCAGCTAGAGAAATTCCCTCGTGCTTGCTTCGTATTGCGCCTGTTACTCGGCTACTCCACGTCTTGCTGTGCGCAGATGATTGGTGTTGAAGAGACCGCTGTAAAAGCTTTACTTGATACGGCCATACTCCAGCTTCAGCAAGCCGTCGCCGGCAGTTGGATCTTGAGCTGCGGGGCCGAGACGAACAGCCTGGTTTGACTGATACTGAGACGCTTCCAGATTATAGACCTTGCCCCCCTCGAATTTGTAGGCGACCGTTGCGGGAAGCATGCGCGAGTCGTTTTGAATTTGATCTCCCAGCCCTTGCATTCCGAATGCACCGATTGCTCCGAACTCGGGCAGTTCTGTGTCAACAGCAAACGACGCGGAACCCCGAATACGAGATGCGAGCGGATACAACTTGCCTACAGCACTGTCAAAACGCGAGCGGGTCGTAATGAGCGGTCCGGCAATCTTGCCGTCCGGCAGGATGCGGCTGAAGTAGCCCGGGCCGGTATTCGGGAACGGAATTGCTGGGGCATAGCACCCCAGCGATACCGCGCCTTGTACGAGGGCGACGGGATCGACGGGCCGAATCAGTGCGGTTTGGGCGTTTGGACCCGCCAACATACCAGAGATCACAATGGTTCCAACGTAGGGCTCGTCGCCGTCATACCCTTTGCCCCGGCGAAATCGAGACCGATGTCTTCCGCACCGAGTGTCCCAAGAAACTGTGGTCGCGACTGACTATCTCGTCGTTGATAGCGTGATAAACCGGCATGTCGGACGCTTACAGTATCGTGTGCCCATAGCAAGTAAAAGTGCCAGCGTATTCGAGGCTGACGGACCTGTTGGCGAAGTAGCGATGCCACAAATTGGCTGGCTGCACCATCACTTTTACGGCTCACAGCTGCTCCGCCGTGCCGCCCCAATCGTCCGGATGCACATCCGCCACCGACTGCGAAAAAGTCCACGAGTGTCCCGCGAAGTCATCCGCATTATATTGCCGCTCGCCGTACGGGTGAGTCACCGGCTCTTGTGTGATCCTTGCCCCGTGTTTCTTGGCGCGGCTGCAGTGGGTATCGGCGTCCTCGACACGAATAATGACCGAGTGTCCAATGCCCAGCGCCGCGTTGACCTCGTTCGGGCGCATTTCCCTCACGATCACCGCTCCATCGCCCACATTCAACTGCACGCGATGGTTGCCGATGCGCAGACGCACGCTAAATCCGAAGGCATCACATAGCCAGGCGGCGGCCTGATTTACATCTGGATACGCAATCACTGGAATGACGGTGGCGCGAGGTATCGATCGGTTCGAGAGCATCCTGTTCCTCCTCCACCATTATGTAAATCAAATTGGATGTTAATCATTGACACGACCCTCGGAATTCGTTATAACGAAAAACAACTGTGAAAGAAGATTTTGACCGCTTCGTGCCCCTCTCACCGGCGGCCTTGCACATTTTGCTCTCTCTGGCTGGGGAGGAGCGCCATGGGTACGGAATCATGCAAGATGTCGCTCGTCAATCGGATGGCCGCTATAAGCTAGGTCCGGGCACACTGTATGACAATCTCCAGAAGCTCATGAAGGAGCGCCTTGTCGAGGAGACTGAGAATTCCTCAACCGGCGCCGAGTCCAGACGCCGCTACTACCGGTTAACGAAGCTCGGCCGCCGCGTGCTTTCTGCCGAGATCACGCGCTTAGAAGAAGCAATTCGCGAGGCAAAGCTACATCT
Organism: Bryobacterales bacterium; assembly: GCA_963722585.1. GTDB lineage: Bacteria > Acidobacteriota > Terriglobia > Bryobacterales > Bryobacteraceae > KBS-96. Next base: position 32,387 of record CAVRNU010000035.1, read on the forward strand.
GGGATTTCAAAGGCGCGCAACGTGATTCGGGCTCTTTATCGCGGTTTACTTTGGTTGCATCCACCTTCATTTGAAGAGCGATTTGCAGAAGAAATGCTATGGATTTTCGATCTGAGGCGAGCATCCGAAACTGGCATAGCGCTTCTGCTGGATTGCTTTGTTTCGCTTTGCCGGCAATGGCTTTTCCGCTCGGGTCTTTGGAAGTTTGGCATAGGTGTCTTGGTGAACTTGATCCTCGGTCATCGTCTGATCCTGTTTTGTTTGGGTTTAGGCAGGTAGAAATTCTGGAGATGTGCGAAAGACAATGGCGGACCAGTTGCGAGATCTCCCGCTGAAGTCATCAGCCGAAGGCAGCCGGAGACTTGCGGCGCTTGTCCTAAAAGCCACTTGCCAGTCCGCGAAAAACTGGCCACCATCTCTGTAACACCTGCAACGCTCTCATGTGCAAGCTCTGCAGATGGATCCAATCAAGTCGGTCTGAGAAGTCTTGTACTCGGAGTATCATGGCTGCTTGACCCTGCGCACGATATTCGTCAGCCTGCTGCTTATAGCGATCCCCTTACATGGCGAGTCTCGGGTTTACGTCGCGCTCTGGTTCGATACCGAAGACTATATCGATCCCGCCGCGGACGATGCCGCACTTAGAATTGCCACTGACCTGACGAACGAGGGGATTCGAGCCACCTTCAAAATTGTGGGTGAAAGAGCGCGCGTTCTCGAAAGTCGTGGCCGACGCGAGGTGATCCAGGCGCTTTCGAAACATGATATCGGCTATCACTCGAACTGGCATAGTGTCCATCCAACGCCCGCCGAGTATCTGGTCCACCTGGGTTATCTCGAAGGAGCTGAGGAATTCGAGCGTCGGGAAGGCCCAGGAGTGGCCGACGTCAAGCGCGTCTTTGGACGGCAGCCTTCCTGTTACGGTCAACCTGGTAATTCCTGGGGAGCGCAAAGCAATCTGGCGCTCCGAAGACTAGGCATCCCTGTTTATCTTGACGAGGGTCAGCAGGTTGGACTCCGAGAACAACCGTTCTGGTATGGCGGCCTACTGTACGTCTTCCAGATGGGGCAGAATCAGTTCCGCGCGAACTTGAACGCTGGCGCGGAGGACCCAACAGCCAACCAACGTTTTGACGAAGCCGCCAAGCGGCTCTCTGCTGCCGGGGGCGGCGTCATCAGCATTTACTACCATCCGACCGAGTTCGTCACTACTGAATTCTGGGATGCTGTCAATTTCAAACGCGGCGCCAATCCTGTGCGCCAGGATTGGGTCCGGCCGCAGCAGCGTACGGCGGCGGATTCGGAGCGCTGCTTTGGCGTCCTGAGACGCTTTGTTGAGCACATGAAGGCCAACCCGAACGTGCGATTTGTAACTGCGAGCGATCTCTTGAGGATCTATGAAAGCCCTCTACGGCGGGTAAGTGACCGGAAAGCAGTAGCCGAGTCTCTGACTCGCGGCATCGTGTTCGCTGAAGTTCAGGGCCGGATGCTGTCGCCCTCTGACATGCTCTTGGTCCTATTGGGCCTGGAGCCGGCGATCGTTGATGGACCGACAGCGCACGGTTCGACCACTTACATGGGCACTTCGATTCCAGCTTCGGCGTTCGAGAGAACCGTCGCCGACGTGGCGGATTTTATCCGGCGGAATCGCCGCCTTCCGAGTGAGGCGTTCGTTGGCGCGGACACTCTGTCGCTTCCCGACTTTGCAGCGACACTAGGCGGCAGCCTGCTCAATCCGAGTGAAGAAGTCAGGATACGGCGTGGCGATGTTCAATTCGAGGGCTATTTTGCAAACGATCCGCGCAAACCTTTTGATTGGGTGATTCACCCCGACAGATTCGACGGCACTCATCTTCTTGATCTTGGGCGGCTTCAAGGCTGGACCCTCAAACCCGCTGTACTTGCTCACTGACAGTTGTGCCTCCCTGGTCAGAACGCGGCGGAAAATGAACGCAGTGACCTTAAAGGCTCGCTGTCGATTTCCTTCCTTATGGGGTGCAGGCTAGAGAGGATGCTGAAAAAGGCCGAACACCGCTCCGTCGAAAGCACAGGCCGAAGGCCTTTGTTTTCATCGCCTGCGATGTTCCGAAGGAACATGGGGGGTCTTGCTCACGCGCGCGGTTCAGAAAACCGTGTATCTCACGTGAGCCTCTTCCTGCGATGTGGGCGACTACCACGGTTGGGTAATGGCTTACGACACCCAAACGCTGAAGCAGAAAGTCGCTTTCAATACGTCTCCCGACTCGAAAGAAAATGGTATCTGGCAAAGCGATACCGGTCCGGCAAGCGGACGAAAGCGGCAACGTCTTCGTCGTAACCGGAAACGGTAAATTTGATGCCACTAGCGGCCGGGATTACGGCGACACAATTCTGAAATTGGCGCTCGACAATGACAGGCTGGTAGTGCGGGATTATTTCACGCCGCACGATGAGGCAACACTGAGTAAGAAAGACGAGGACTTGGGCGCGGGTGGTCCTATTTTCCTACCCGATCAGAGGGGGCCCATCTGCATCTGGTACTGATTGGCGGAAAGGACGGCCGACTGTTCGTTCTTGACCGGGATGAGATGGGAGGTTACAACGCTGGTAGCGATCGGGTAGTCCAGACAGTCAAGTTAAAGGGAAAGCTTCATGCCGCCCCCGCTTATTGGAATCGGCACGTCTACGTGTTCGGCGATGAGGACGTGCTGCACGAATTGACGGTTCGGGAGGGAACGCTTGTCGCTGGGCACAACGGAAGTGGCGGACCGGTGAATCCGGGAGCAACACCCACAGTGTCGGCGAACGGCGATCATGACGGGATCGTATGGACGATCGCGACCAGGACATGGGAGGTGTTTCCCGAAAAGGTGGCAGTCCTTCATGCATATGACGCCGCGGATGTTTCTCGCGAGCTCTACAATAGCGAAGAGAATTCCGACCGCGACCGAGCGGGTATTTCCGTGCGATTCACGATTCCCACGGTGGTCAACGGACGAGTTTACATCGGCACACGAAGCGAAGTAGATGTCCATGGGCTGCTGCATGCTGCCCAGTAGAACAAAGTGAGTCCACCTAGGTAACAGCACTAGGATGAACTCGGTTCTGAACGCAGCGAAGACGTAGGACTGGATCGGCAGCTTGTTCGCCATCCGTACACCGTGAGCACTGATTCGCCCCGCTTAGCGAACACTGGGCATTGAGAGTACGCTGGAAGGAAACGGTGAAACGATGGCTGGCTCCTTGCTGCAACGTGTCTCGTTGAGCGGCCATTGCCAATCGGTTCTTGTTCTAATGTGTCTCGCAGCCACTGCTTACGGAGTTTGCTGGGCGAAGCCGAGGCCGCCGCACCCGCCAGGACCGGACGCAAATCGAACAGCGGCTCACCTGGCAGAGGTTCGCCAGCGGATCAACGAAACAAAGCCGGTCGATACGACGGCCGAACACGCTTTGGAATACAGCCGGTCCTATCTAGACAAGGCCGGACAAGCTCTTCAAGCTCACCAGGTGTTCGTGGCGGATCGCTTGATCGGGGCCGCCGACGCGTTGGATCGCGTTGCAGACCATCAACAGCATCTGCGGACGGGTCCAGGGCCAAAGGGTCCGCCGCGTCCGCAGGAAATGAACGAGCATCTCCAGCGAGTTTATTTCCGGACTCAACAGGCAGATTACTTCTTCGAACAGTCTCGCGACACGGCAGCAGCTGGGTTTCCGAAGTGGGCTCGCGATTTCTATCAACTCGCTGTTCGTGCTTACGATCATCAGGACATGGTGGCGGCCGACGAGAACGCCAAATGCGCGGAGGAAGTAGTAAAGGCCTTGGAGAATCTCGCGCAAGCCGCTTCGCCGCCGCCTGCCGGTCCTCCCGCGCCTCCGGCTCCGCCGCCGAAATAGTTGCTTATGCGCGACCCGCTTCAAAACCGGCTTCAATTGCAGCTCTTCCTAACACTGCTGGCCGCGTTATCCGTAGCCACGCTCAGTGTGCTCCTAATCGCAGAGGCAATCCGTAGCACGGAGAGTGTCTTGATCGGGCGAAACCAATCGCGCGGTGTCCAGTGCAATCCGTGAACTTGCGCAACAATACCGGTACCGTGTTTTGTCGGACAGCAGTTGGGATTCGCTTCCCAAGCAGGCTAAAGACGTTTCGCTTCGCGGAATCACGCAAACCGTGCTGCGTGCCTATCCGGGTGTGGAAGGCGGTTTCTATGTAGATTCCGATTTTTCGGGATATGCTTTTCCGACGCACGATACAGGCACTCCGAAGATCGATCTTCCCAGCGCGGAACGGGATTGGATTCTTTCCGTCGTGAGGAAAAGCTTTCAAGGTCCGACGGTGGAGGAGCAGGTGTTCCGCGGCGGCCGCGATCTTTTGATAATCGAGGCCACTGCAGATCGTGACCACGGCACCGCCAGTTGGGCGATGAAGCGGCTCGCAGGCCGCAATGATCCAGGCATCCGTCACCGGGAAATTCTCCTTTCTGCCCTCGTTTTGGCGGCCTTGCTGAGCGTCGCCGGAACCTTGGCAGTAAGCTTCCGCCTGGCTCGTGGAGTGAGGCAAATCCAAACCGGGCTCGCGGTACTCCAAAACGACTTTGATCATCGGCTCCCGGAATCCGCGGGCGAGCTGGGCGCGATAAACCGGTCTATCAATGAGATTGCCTCGGCGCGCGGTCGGCTCGAGACAGAACTTCGCCGCGAGGATCGGCTACGAGCCGTGGGACGTCTCGCCGCCGGTCTCGCCCATGAAATCCGAAATCCGCTCAACAGCATTCGCTTAACCGTTCAACTCCTCGAGCACCGGCTGAAGAGCAACGCGGTTCGTCCACAGGACCTGGTCACAATCCGCTCTGAAGTGGATCGGATGAGCTCGTTGGTGAACGATCTGTTGAACCTGCAGCGATCGCGACAGCCTCGTGCGGAGGTGCAGAAGGTTACTCCGGTTGTCGAACATTGTCTCGAGCTCATCGAGAAGCAAGCGGAGATGCAAGGGCCGTAGTTCAGCTGCAGTCCGAAGACCCCGATCTCTGCGCTCGCTTCGACTCGCAACAATTGACTCAGGCGTTGGTCAATCTGCTACTAAACGCCCTCGAAGCGGCGCCCGCAGGAGGAACGGTTTGGGTTCATACATGTAATGAGAACGGTACTGCACAAGTGTCAGTCCAGGATGAAGGTCCAGGCCTGAATCCGGAAGAGCAGGATCATCTTTTTGAAGCTTTCTACTCGACAAAACCGAACGGAACGGGACTAGGCCTTGCGGTTTCCCGAGAACTCTTACGCAGCCAGGGAGGTGATCTCTTTTATCGTCCCACGGAGCGAGGAGCCAGGTTTGTGATCGAGTTGTCCCGAAACTGATATGCCAATTTCAACTGTTTTAGTTGCGGAAGACGAGCAAGCAGCTCGCGCGTCTTTGGTTGAGCTTCTCGAAGCGGAAGGCTTTCGTGTGGTATTCGCTGAAGACGGAGAGCAGGCACTTTCACTGACACTCCGCGAGGAGCCGGACGCCGTTCTGCTGGATATTCGAATGCCCGGATTGGATGGTTTGTCGGTTCTAAGACGAGCGCTACAGGGCGGCTCAAATTCCACATTTATTGTGATGACCGCTTATGGAGATAGCAGCACAGCCATTGAGGCCATGAAGCTGGGCGCATTCGATTACCTGTCAAAACCGCTCGATTTTGCGCACGTCGTGGCACAGCTCGACCGCGCGATCGAGCACCGAAAGATATCACGCAAGTCGCGGATGCAACCCGCGGATGGGAGCGAGGGCAGTCCGGGTTCGATGATCGGCTACAGCCCGGCAATGCAGCGGGTTTATAAGCTGATTGGCCAGGTAGCGGCGTCGGATGCGACGGTACTTGTTGAATCGGGAACCGGGAAGGAGCTTGTGGTAAATGCGATTCACGAAAACAGCGCCAGGGCTCACGGCCCATTGCTGAAAGTGAATTGCGCCTCCATTCCCGAAACGCTTCTCGAATCGGAGTTGTTCGGACATGAAAAGGGCGCTTTCACGAATGCGCTCTATCGTCGCGTGGGACGTTTTGAGGAGGCGCATGGCGGCACACTGTTTCTCGATGAAATTGCCGAGTTGGCGCCCCCATTACAAGCAAAACTTCTACGTGCAATACAGGAACGAACGATTGAACGGCTGGGCTCGAACACGCCGATTCCTGTGAACCTCCGTTTGATTACGGCTACCGCGAAGAACTTGGAACAGGTTAGTGGCAAACGGGCAACTTCGGGAAGATCTCTACTATCGCCTCAACGTGGTCACAATCAGCCTTCCACCTCTGAGAGAACGTAAACAGGATATTCCCGCGCTCGTACAGCACTTTTTGCAACGCAATGGTCATGGGACCTCGATCACGCCCGAGGCTCTTTCGATGCTGTGCGATCACCATTGGTCCGGCAATGTGCGCGAGCTTGAAAATACGATCGCGCGAGCACTCGTGTTGGCGCGAGGAGGCCTCATCGATCGTTCCGACATCCTGCTGCTTGCCGGTAAACTCGAGAGCGCGCCGCCGCACTGGACAAATCTTGTCCCGCTGCATGCCGGCTGGAGGGAAAACCTCGAAGCACTGGAGCGTGCCCTAGTTGAGCGCGCTCTTGGCGAAGCGCAAGGCAATAAGTCTAAGGCCGCTGAGATTCTGGGCATTCATCGTCGCCTTCTCTACGAAAAACTCCGCCAATTCGGGATGGATTCGAAAGACAGCATCTAATTTTGCCGGTCAATTTCTGTGCATTTTTCGAGCACACGTGAGCGCTTTGCGGTCACGACTGACGGTCCTCTCGGCTGCAAACAAAACGGAAAGTAGTGGAATTACTCCTGCCTTACAGATCGCGGATGGAGAACTACGGAACCAAAGCAACGGAAGAGTGTTCACACTTAGCAAGTTCTTCGGCGATCTCCTCTTTGAGTGAACGATTATGACCAGGATTGTCTCGGGTTTTGCCGCGCAAGCTGGCGCCGTCTGGCTGATTTCGTTAACCTCCATCGCCTTGGTCCTGATCAGACCAAAGGGTCTTCCGGAGGCGTTGTGGGCGATGCTGGGTGCGGGCCTGCTCGTAGCGAGCCGGCTCATGTCATCTGCCGATGCGCTTCACGCCATTGGCAAGGGTACAGATGTTTATTTGTTTCTGACCGGCATGATGATCATATCCGAGCTGGCTCGGCGCGAGGGTGTTTTCGACTGGGTGGCCATCTATGCTGTGAAGGCAGCCAACGGTTCGCGGAGGCGCCTGTTCGTCCTAGTCTATGCGGTTGGTATTGTCGTCACAATTTTTCTATCCAATGACGCTACCGCTGTTGTTCTCACGCCTGCGGTTCAGGCAGCGGTGAAGGCGACTGAAGCGGAGCCGCTGCCGTATCTGTTCGCCTGCGCCTTCATTGCAAATGCCGCCAGTTTCGTTCTCCCTATCTCGAATCCCGCGAACCTGGTGGTCTATGGCAAAGCCTTACCGCCATTACAACGATGGCTCATAACGTTTGGCCTGCCCTCGCTGTTATCGATCGTCGCTACCTTCTTTGTGCTCCGCTTTTTGGCCCGGCAGCTGTTGCAGGGCGACATTACAAATCATCTGAGGCACGAACGGCTCTCACCTTCTGGCAAGCTGACACTAGGCGGAATCGGTCTTCTTGCTGTCGTCCTGCTCGCGACGTCTGCCTTAGGCAAGAACCTGGGAGCACCCACCTGTGTAGCGGGGATGCTGGTTGCGGCGATTGTCGCCTTCCGCGATCATGATGTTCCGCGCGACATCGCTAAGAACGTGCCCTGGAGCGTGATCGCTCTCGTCGCAGGTCTCTTTGTGATTGTCGAAGCCATGAATGGCGCCGGCGCTTTAAGTACCACGGTTACGGCTCTGCACAAGATGCAGCATTGGTCAACAGCTCGTGCAGCGCTTAGTTCGGCATTCGGTATTGCTTTTATTTCGAACTTAATGAACAATCTCCCAAGCGGTCTGATCAGCGGCTCTGCCTTGAATGCTGCCGGAACGACAGGAGCGCTCCGCGACGCAGTCTTAGTGGGAGTAGATGTGGGCCCGAACCTGTCCATAACAGGCTCACTAGCAACCATTCTTTGGCTCATCGCGATCCGCCGTGAAGGCCAACAGGTTGGCTTCTGGCGTTTTTTGAAATGGGGTGTGTTTGTAATGCCGCCGGCGCTCGCGCTTGCAGTGCTGGCTTTGATTATAGGGCCGCGCCAATGAAGCATCGCCTAGTTGCCTCGCTTGACTCCGATTCACTTGCATTGGGCAGCCCTGCTCTCGTCAGGGAGGAGGGAACTCCCTCGAAGCGATGCCTGCGCGGGCTCGATTGGCTGAATTTCTTCGTCGCGGACATTCAAACTGGTATCGGGCCATTCGTAGCCATCTATCTTGCCGCGAGTCATTGGAATCCTGAACAGGTCGGCATTGCGCTGACCATCGGCGGCCTCGCAGGTGTCGTCGCTCAAGCGCCGGGGGGCGCGCTTGTTGACGCTGCACGGCAGAAGCGTCTTCTTCTCACAATTGGCATTGTGTTGCTCGTGACTGCTGCACTCCTTCTTGCGCTAACCCGGCCTTTCCCATCGTCATAACAGCGCAAACTCTATTGGGCTGTATTGGCTCAATTCTTGCGCCGACAGTTGGCGCCATCACGTTGGGTCTGGTCGGACCAGCAGGGTTTGATCGGCGTTATGGCCGCAATCAGGCATTTAACTCGACAGGGAACCTTGCTTCCGCGCTGCTGATGGGCGGCATTGGTTACCTAGTGTCTAATCGAGCCATCTTCTTGGTCGTACCGCTGCTCGCGATCCCGTGTTTGCTGGCGATCACGACCATAGCGCCGCAAGAAATTGATTACGCACGGGCTCGCGGAGCTCGCCCTGCAGATCGCGGCAGCCCAGCAGTCTCTATCTGGACTGCCCTCGCGAACCGAAGAATCTTCTCTTTTGCGTTTTGCGCAGTTCTCTTTCACTTTGCCAACGCCGCCATGCTACCTCAGCTAGGTGAAATGCTTGCCCACGGGCGCGTACGGCAATCGGCTCCCTTTATGTCTGCCCGCGTCATGGTCACACAAACTGTAATTGCCTTGACGGCTGCTTGGACTGGCAGGATGGCGACCCGGTACGGAAGAAGGCCCCTGCTCCTTATCGGGTTTGGCGTCCTCCCGATCCGAGGCGTGCTTTACACGCTCACCTCGTCGGTTCCACTTTTGATCGGCATACAGCTTTTGGATGGGGTCGCGAATGCTATCTTCGGCGTTGTCTCAATCCTTGTCATTGCAGATCTAACTCGTGGTACGGGTCGCTTCAACGTGACCCAAGGCGCGTTTGCTGGTGCGGTCGGTATTGGCGCCTCGCTCAGCACGACGGTTGCCGGGTATATAGCGCAACACGTCGGGTGTTCTGCGAGCTTTTTATGTCTCGCCGGTATCGCGGCGCTCGCCTGGATTCTGCTGTTCACGCTTGTGCGCGAAACCGGATCGAAAGTGAGAACATAGGCCAGCGAAACTGCAAACACGCTGGTCCAATTCGGCTAGACTGGCACCGAAGGGGGTTGGCCCGTTGTTGCCGCCGCCACTTGCGCGACCCATGGTGGGGACCCGGCTGGGGGGGAATCCCACAGGTTGCAGGACTTGGCTGACTATCTATCGATTAGGATGGCAGTGAAGTCACGGACCGGCATCCCGATCGTTTGCATCCCGGATGCCCAAGTAAGCCTGACAACATCACGGAAACGCCGCAACGGGTAGACAACGCGAGAATCTTCGAAGAAGTAGACCCGTGCAAACAGACGTGAATGGAGTTCATGAGCACAATGAAAAACTAACGTTGGCGGAGGCCGAGAGGCTGCTCGGTGAGCTAGCCGCAATTTCGTTTTCCGACGCCTCCGCGGATGAAGGACCGACTTACGCACCTTTTGCAAAGCAGCAGACGAGAAGAGCTGAACGCCCGGATATCGAGGCCAGATACCGGGCGCTGGTCGAGCAGCTTCCCGCGGTGGTTTTCATGGTGTCTCTCGATCAGGGCAGCGGCGAAGCGTAGTGAGCCCGCAAATCGAGGAAATGCTTGGTTTCTCGCAAGAGGAATGGTTAGAAGATCCGATTCGCTGGTATGAGCGGATCCACCCGGATGACAAGGCGCGCTGGAGCAGCGAAGCCGCGGAGATGTTTCTTTCGGGCCGGCCTTTGCGCTCCGTCTACCGTGTGGTCGCGCGCGATGGACGCGTGATCTGGTTTCGCTGCGAGGCAAAGATGGTGCGCGGCGGCGGTGGGCGGCCATCGTTCATTCATGGGGTAGCTTTCGACGTGACGGACCTGAAGCGCGCCGAAGCCTCACTCCAGGAAGAGCGCAATTTCGCCTCGGCCCTGCTCGACACGGTTGGCGCTCTGGTCGTGGTACTGAACCGGGAGGGCCGGATTGTGCGCTTCAACCACGCCTGCGAGCACACCACCGGTTATTCGTTCATCGAAGTAGATAACAGACATATTTGGGATCTGTTCATGGACCGCGAAGAGGGCGCCCGCTTCCAGACGATTTTGAATCAGCTCTATTGCGGCCGCTGCCCTTCTTCTTTCGAGAGAACGTGGGTAACACGCGAAGGCCTGGAACGGCGGATCGCGTGGTCGAGTACGATTCTTGCGGACGGCGCCGGGGCAGCGGAATATGTCATCGCCACGGGAATCGACATAACCGAGTCAAAGCGCCTCGAGAAAGCGATCCTCGACATCAGCGGGCGGGAACAGAGGAGAATCGGGCAGGATCTTCACGATGGTCTCGGGCAGCATCTCACCGGCATCGCTTTCATGAGTAAAGTTCTGGAACAAAGGCTGGCTGAGAAGTCACTAGCCGAATCCGCCGAGGAGGCCAAGATAGTCAGACTAGTCAACGAGGCGATCCATAAGACAAATGAGAGCTTTCGCGTGGGCTTCTTCCTGTGCTGTCGGATGCACGCGGTCTTATGTCCGCGCTCGAACAATTAGCTGGCGAAGTGGAAGATGTGTTTCGGGTGTCTTGCCGTTTTGAGTGCCGCGAGCCGGTGCTGCTGGAGGATGACGCTGTGGCTACGCATCTGTATCACATCGCACAGGAGGCAGTGCATAACGCAATCAAGCATGGCCGAGCGTCTAATATTGTAATCGGCCTCGCGCCGGTCGGGGAGCGGTTTGTCATGACAATCGAAGACGACGGCGTGGGCTTTCCCGAGAATCCGCCGCCTACGGGCATGGGCTTACATATCATGAGCCATCGCGCCAAGATGGTCGGCGGGACTCTCGACGTCGAGCGCCGGTGGACTGGCGGAACGGTTGGGCGATCATCCCTTACAAAACTTCGTGAGTACTGTGGGTTTGCTGGTCCGCACAATAAGCTCCACGATCATGACGACACCCATAAATTCAACTACGTTGGCATTGTTGGCATTCCAAGAATAGGCCCAAGTTGGGGCTCCTCTTCCTTCCTGGAATGAAGGTCCCACGAAGCAAAGCATCGTAAACTTTGTCCGCAAAGTAACCACGGAGGCGACCCTCAGTTCGTCAAACCCCAAGATCGGATCGCGGTCTTCGATAACGATGGAACCATGCGGACCGAGCAGCCGATGCCTTTCCAGTTTGCGTTCGTTATTGATCGCCTGAACGAAATAGCGCCGCAGCATACCGAATGGAAAGACCTGCCACCGATGGCCGCTGTTCTGGCGGGCGACATGAAAACTGCCGCCGCCGGAGGCGTCCGTGCAGCGGTCGAACTTGCGAAGGTTACTCACGCTGGCATGACCATGGACGAGTTCTCCAAGATTGTGAAGGATTGTCCAAGTGGTTTTGCCGCCGCCAGACGCTTACTAAACGCCAGCCGACGACAGCTGATCTATCGTGGATCGCGCCGGTTTAAATCTGATATGCTCGGCGCTAATAACGAACATTTGCTTGCGGTCAGGAGCCGAGAGTGCGTAAAATCGTTTCTGGCATCGAGCGAGGCCAGCGGCAATTGAACGGACCCCAGACATCGGGCCGCGACTATCGCAACCTCTCAGAGCCACAGCACAACAATACGACCCGCGACGACGATGTTGCCGCGGCAATGCGCGACGGCGTCAATCTTCTCGCCGATGTTTATCGCCCAGCCACGCCCGGCCGGTATCCCGTCCTTATCGCCGCCTCGCCTTATCCACGTCAGATCCAGAACCTCGGCGCGCCAATGGGCTTCATAGAAGCGGGCGCCAGTGACTTCTTCGTGCCGCGCGGCTATGTTCATGTGATCGCAAACTGTCGTGGCACCAGCGGTTCCGGTGGGACGTTCGGCTTCTTCGATGGCCAGGAACGTCAGGACATGTGTGACCTGGTCGAATGGGCGGCGGAGCAACCGTGGTCCGACGGCAATATCGGCATGGTTGGCATCAGCTATTTCGCTATGACTCAGATGGAGGCTGCCGTGGAACGTCCGCCGCACCTCAAGGCGATCATGCCGATCGCGGGAACGTTCGACCTTTACGATTCGGCTACGCACCACGGCCTGACCAGCAGCTCATTCGTCACGCCGTTCCTGTCGATGATCGGCATGACCTCGGGTCATACGAACAAGCTTTGGCGCAACAATCTTGTCGAGGCTGTCGGCGGCCTGCTCAAAACGCCCGCCGTGCACAAGCAATTCGCTACCGCAAATGGCGAGGCGGCAATGACCGGGCTCAAGCTACTTCTCAAGCTGCACCATGATCCACATCCTTGGGATGACCTTTGGCGCTCCATCTGTGTCGAGCATCCGCTTCGCGACGCTTGGTGGGAAGACCGCAATCTTCTGCCGCTGCTATGCAAGGTAGAGATCCCGGTCTACCTCGGCTGCGATTGGCAAAACGTTCCGCTGCACCTGCCGTCGACTTTCCCTGCTTTTCAGCGTCTGACTAATAGCCTCCACGTCCAGGCCGCCATGCTCGGCGACCATGGCCTTGCTTGGCCATGGGAAAGCCTTGATATCGAGGCACTGGCCTGGTTCGACCATTGGCTGAAAGGCCGCGACACGGGCATTCTTGAAGGAGCGAGGTTTCGCTACGTACTGCCGGGGGCGGAAGGGTGGCGCACAGCCGATTCGTGGCCGCCCGCTGGCGTGACATCGAGGGGACTGGCCCTACGCGTGGATGGTTCCCTAGCCGACGAGGAGGGTGAGTCAGGATCGCGCACGTTGATGGCGCTCGGCACCGGCTTGGGCCGAGTGCAGGCCAGCGAGACCGACCCACCGTCGCATCTAACGTGGACCGGTGCGCCTCTGGAGCACGATCTCGATGTGGTCGGCGACATCGAGCTGCAGCTCGAAGCCGTCAGCACGGCCTCGGATACCGCTTGGATTGTCTTCCTTCAGGATGTGGATGCTGCCGGAACCGTTACCGACATCACGGCGGGCTATCTAAGAGCGAGTTTGCGGGAGGTGGATGAGGCACCCAGCCGCACGGGAGTCCCTGAAGTTCCCTGTCGCACTTTCCAGGCTGTTCCGATCGGTGAGCCGGTTGCCTATCGCATACCCTTGGTTGCAAACGCCAGACGATTCAAGGTGGCCATTGTGTGCGACTGTTCGTCACCAGCGACGATCAGAATCCCGAAATCCCTGCGCTGCTAGGCTTTCGTCACGCCAGTGTCGGCACGAGCTGCCTAAACAAGATCAAGTCCTCGTCCCGTCTGATGCTGCCGGTTTTGACGCCCCCAGGTTAACTCGATTCATACGTCGGTCGCCGCAGAGTTTCCCGACGGGCTAGAAGGTCCGCTCTGGGACGGCCGCCCTCCCTTAAGCGGATTCCTCGTGAGCAACGGCCAATCGTTTATCGAAACGAATTCACTTCTCTATACTCGGCATTGTGGAGATTGGAGGCTAGCGCGTTATACGTCAACTTGACGACCGAGGCGAGTTTACCGGACTGAAGTCTTTTAGCGCCATACCGCCACCGATCAGATACATTTCAAGCATTCTCCTTTAGAACAACCTCGTTGTGAGCCATTTCGGCTTCTGGCGTGAGCAGACCGCGCCGCAGGGCGCGTTCCTTCATCGCGATAAAAAAGACTGGCACGAGAATCAGTACGTGAATGGTCGAGGTAATCATCCCTCCGACGATAGGAGCGGCGATCGGCTTCATCACGTCCGAGCCGATGCCGGATTCCCAGAGGATCGGCACCAGACTCGCGAGCACGGCCGTTACCGTCATCAGCTTGGGGCGCAGGCGCTGCACGGCGCCGTGGATGACCGCCGCCTCTAGGTCCGCCTTGGAGAGAGGTCCGCCAGCCCGGAGGCGCTCATCCAACGCCTCATGCAGATAGGCGACCATCACGACACCGGTCTCAACGGCAATGCCGAAGAGCGCGATGTAGCCGACCCATACGGCCACGCTGAAGTTATAGCCAAGCCACCACTGCAACAGCAGACCGCCGGTAAGCGCATAGAACGTCGGAAAGAGGAGCATCAGCGCCTCAGCCACGGAATGAAAGACGAGATAGAGCAGAACGAAGATAACGAAGAAGACGACGGGAAGGATCAGCTTCAACCGCTCCTTCGCGCGCTGCTCAAATTCGTATTCGCCGGACCATTGAAACGAATAGTTCGCGGGCAGCTTCAGCTGCTCTCCGAAACGGCGGCTCGCTTCAGCGACGAAGCCGCCATAGTTGGTGTCCTTGAGATCGATGTAGACATAGCCCGTGAGCGACCCGTCCTCGTCGCGGATCATCGCCGGGCCGTGTGAGAAGGAAATGCGGGCCACTTGGCCGAGAGGAATCTGCGCGCCTGAGGGCGTCGCCACGAGGACGCGGCGCATCTCGTCGATATTGCTGCGAAAATCCCGCTGATAGCGTACATTGATCGGGTAACGTTCCCGGCCTTCGATGTTTTCGGCGATGTTCTGCCCTCCGATGGCCGAGGCAACCGTGGTCTGAATGTCCCCGACTGAAAGCCCATAGCGGCCGGCTTCCGCCCGGTTCGGTTCGACATTGACATAGAAGCCCTGCGAAACGCGCTCCGCAAACACAGACCGCACCTGCGGCAGGCTCGAGAGCAGCTTCTGAATTTGGGAGGCGAGCTGCTCGATCCCATCCACATTCGGGCCCTGCACTTTAAGCCCGAGCGGCGTCTTAATGCCGGTCAGCGCCATATCGAGCCGGTTTTCAACGGGCATCGTCCATGTGTTCGAAAGCCCCGGAAACTGGAGCTTCTGGTCCATTTCCTGAATCAATTTGTCGTACGTCATGCCGGGCCGCCACTGCTCGCGAGGCTTCAGCATCACCGTCGTGTCGTACATATCCAGCGGCGCGTTATCCGTCGCGCTGTCCGAGCGGCCAACCGTGCCGAAGACTCTTTCAACCTCAGGGAAGGAGCGCAGCACGCCGTCCTGCTTCTTGAGTAGTGTTTTGGCCTGCTCGATGGCGATACCCGGCAGTGCAGTCGGCATATAAAGCGACGAGCCTTCAAACAGCGCCGGCATGAACTGGCTGCCAAGGCGCATCGCGAGCGGAAGCGTGAGGATAAGAAAGAGCAGATTCATCACGACTATCACCTTCCGCCAGTGCAGGCAGAATCGCAGCACGGGTAGATAGATGGCCTGCGTGATACGCGACAGGGGATTATTCCGCTCCGGCTGTAGGCGGCCGCGGATCAACAGGACCATCAGCACTGGCACGAGCGTGATAGCGAGAATCGAAGAGGAGCCGACCGCCAGCGTCTTCGTCCAGGCGAGTGGTCGGAACATGCGTCCTTCCTGCGCCTCGAGCAGGAACACTGGCAGGAACGAGACCACGATGATGAGCAGCGAGAAGAAGAGCGCAGGGCCTACCTGCTTTGCCGCATCGATAAGAATGCGCCGGCGCTCCCGTTCAGTTACTGGCTGCGCATCGCGTTCCTGTCGCTCGGAGAGCTGACGATAGCCGTTCTCAACCATGACGATGGCGGCATCAACCAGCACGCCGATGGCGAGCGCCAGCCCGCCCAGAGACATGATGTTGGAGCTGACCCCGAAATAAAACGTCGGGATGAAGGAGATCAGCACAGCGACGGGCAGCGCCAGAATGGCGATCACAGCGGAGCGGAAGTGAAAGAGAAACACAATGATCACCAGACTCACGATCACCGCCTCTGCCAGCAGGTCGCGCTTGAGAGTGGCAATCGAATCATTAATCAACCCGGACCGGTCATAGCCCGACATGATCTGAACCCCAGGAGGCAGCGAAGGACCGAGCTCGCGCAGCTTGCGCTTAACACCCTCGATTACGCTCAGCGCGTTCTGCCCCTGGCGCATCACGACAATACCGCCCACCGTTTCGCCCTCTCCGTTCCATTCAGCAACGCCTTCCCGAATGTCCGGCCCGAAGCCGACGGTGCCGAGATCTCGCAGCAGCACGGGCGTACCGTTGTTGCTGCCCACAGCCACCATCGCGAGGTCGTTCAGCGAGCGAAGATAGCCAAGGCCGCGGATCATGTACTGTGCGCCGCTTAGATCGAGTACACGGCCGCCGACTTCGTTGGTGCTCGCCTTAACGCGATCGATAACAGTCCGCAGCGAAATGTTGTGTGCCAGCAGTTTATTGGGATCGAGCTGCACCTGATACTGGCGCACGAAGCCGCCGATACTGGCAACCTCCGCCACGCCCGGCACGGTTTCAAGCGCATAGCGCAGGTGCCAGTCCTGGAGGCTGCGCAGGTCCGCGAGACTGCGGGTGTGAGTCGTATCGACGATGGCGTACTCATAAACCCAGCCCGCACCTGTGGCATCAGGACCGATTGCCGGATGCACATTCTGCGGCAGCCGGCCACTGATCTGCTGCAAATACTCGATCACCCGCGAACGTGCCCAGTAAAGATCCGTTCCATCCTCGAACACGACATAGACGTAGGAATCGCCGAACATTGTCTGGGCGCGCACGGCCTTCACATGCGGTGCGGCGAGCAGGCTGGTGACAATGGGATACGTGACCTGGTCCTCGATGACGTCGGGCGGCTCACCGGCCCAGCCCGTATGAACGATCACCTGCACATCGGAGATGTCGGGCAAGGCATCGAGCGGCACATGCCGCAGGGACCAGAGACCGGCAAGCGTCAGCATGAGCACGCCGGTAAAGACTAGGAAGCGATTGCGGGCGCAGGCTTCGATGATTCGGGACAGCATCACATTCCGCCTTCCGCGTTCACGCGCAGCTGCTTCGATGCAATAGTTTTTCCTTCCTTGCGCGCGGTAATCGTCACCTGCCATGAGCCGCCCGACCGCAGGACGCCGGTTCCGTCATAGAGCCCACCTCCCTTGCCGGTGAGCTTCGCCGTTGTGGTCATGGCGGCCATGCCCATCGCGGGCATCGCCGGCATGAAGAACGTCACGGTTACCTCCAGCGCGTCGATTGCCGCGCCTGCCGGCCCGGAAAGCTTCACGCGGAAGACATTGCTGCCCTTATGCGGCGTGCTCGGAATGGTTGTGAAATCAATCGTCGCCTGCGCACTTTGGGCCGGCTGACTCGCCGCAGTTCCCCCAGCACCAGGGGGAGGCGGCGTGTAGGAACCGGCTGCCGCCTGTAGCTGGCTTTCCGAATCGATCAGAAAATTTGCTGATGTGACGATCTGCTGGCCTGCCCGAAGACCTTTAAGGATGACGAAGTCTTCGCCGGCGCGCGGCCCCAGCACCACTTCTTTCGGCTCGATGCGGCCGCTTCCGTCACTGACGAACACCAGTTGGCGCGTGCCGGACTGAAGCACGGCCGAAGCAGGGACCACCAGCTGCCGACCGAGATGCGTCTTCAGATCGACATTGACGAACATGCCGGGCTTCAGCGTCACGCCCGGATTGGCGATTTCCAGCCTGACGCGGACGGTGCGGGTTGCCATGTCCACCTGCGGCAGGATGCTTTCCACATGGCCGTTAAAGGTGCGCCCAGGATAGGCATCAACGGTAATTTGAGCGGTATCGCCCGGCTTGAGCCTGCCGATATCATCCTGGAAGACCTGCGCGTAAATCCAGACCCGCGAAAGATCCGCAACGGTATAAAGGCGCGTGCCCTGCTCCACGAACAGATTGGGCAGCGCGTTGCGCTCGGTGATGTATCCCGAGACAGGAGAATCGATGACCAGATCAGGAATCAGCTTGCCCGTCTCTTTCAGCCTTGCGATGTCGCTCGGAGCGATTTCCCATTGCCGCAGGCGAATTTCCGTTGAGGCGGCCATGTCTTTTGCTGCAGAGGCCACACCCTCGACGGAGCTTGTCCCCAGGTGCTTTTCATCCTCCAGCGCGTTCAGATAGTCCTGCTGCGTTGCAACCAGATCCGGGCTATAGATCGTAAAGAGCGGATCGCCCTTGCGCACATACTGATATGTCGCATTGGCGAAGACCTTTCGGATGTAGCCGCGAAATCGGACTTGAACATAAGAGACCAGGCGCTCATTGATATCGATCGTGCCGGTTGCGCGAATATCATCGCTGATCGATTTGCGTTGAACCGTTCCGATCTTCACACCGATGCTCTGCATGCCTTCCGGCGTAAGCTGCACGGGCGCCAACGCTGCTTCCATAGTCGCTGCCGGCTTTGCCGGCAAATTACCGCTGCCGGGAGTGGGACCGGCCGCAACAGGCTGTGGGCCGCTGCTCAGACCGATTTCCTTCTTCACCGCATTTGGCCGGTAAAGAAGAAACCCGACGACTATGGCGAGGATGCAGAGCCAGAAAAGAGAAGTGCGCAGGACGTATTTGTTCATCGCAGTGTCGCCCCCGTGAGAGTTTCCAGATGCGCGATGGCAATTTCATGATCCAGAAGCGCTTGCGCGCTGTCGCGTTCGAGATTCAGCGCGTCATTGAGGGCGAGCAGGACGGGACTCAGCTCGCCCTTCGCCGATTGAAAGGCCGCGAGGTGGGCGCGGAGCACCGACTGCGCTTGCGGAATCAAGCCGTCCTCGTACTCGGTCAGCAACTCGGCGGAGCTCGTGGCAGAAACGTACTGCTTCTGCACCTCCGATAGCTGCTGTTGCAGCTGCGCATCGAGCGATGCTTTCGCCTTCTGCTGCATTTCGGCGGCTTCCGCGATTTCCGCGTTTGCACGCCGGCTTCGCGGCAGGCTGACACCCAAGGTCAGCATGTAGTAATCGCGATAACGGCTGTCCGTTTTCTCAAACATGTAGCCCACACTGAAGTCCGGCTTTCCGGCCCGCTCGGCCGACTGCAACTGCGCGGACTGCTGATCCAACACTGCTTTTTCGCTTCGTACAGCCGGATTCTGGCCCTGGACGAAAGAGAGCAGTTCCGGGGCGCCGTAAGCAAGGCGTGTCAGCTTCAAATCCTCAGCCACAATATCGACGGAATCCTGGGGACGATGCAGAAGCAGCTTCAGCTCGGCTTGATACTGCGCCATCTCCGCGTGATGCATAGTGATCTCGCGCACCAGCTTCGTTCGCTCGAGTTCAGCCTTCAGGACATCGTCCTGGCTGCCCTCTCCCACGCGATACCGCGACAGTTCCGTCGCTGCGAGTTGCTTTAAGGTTGTGCCGGTGCGCTCGAGCACGTTCAGCGTCTGCTGAAGATAGGCGAGGTGGAAATAGGCTGTCTTTACTTGCTCCAGAATCGAGGCGCGCAGTTCTGCCGATTGCGCCTGCTGGGCTCCGGCTTCACGTGTCGCGACCTGGCCCTTGAGGCGCAACTTGCCCGGATAGGGCAGCTCTTGCGACGCGCCGACTCCGATATAGGCAAAGTCGCTGTTGGTGAAGCCGGCAAAGGGTTTCGGGCTACCGACACTGAACTGTTGCACCGTAAATTGCGGATCCGGCAGCGTCGTGACCTGCTGCGCGACATGGCTGGCGGCGCGCCAGGCATGTTCGGCAGCCATCACTTGAGCATTTCTTTTCTGCGCTTCCTCGAGCAGTTCGGTGAGGAGCGTAGGTGTGTTTGGTTTATCCTGCGCAAACGCTGAAAGGCCCGCGGCCAGGATGAGCGCCGCGGCAGAGAGGCAAGCCGCATTCATCAATAAATCTCCCAATCACAAAATCGTCTTTATTGGATTTAGCCCGCGCGGACACACTAAGTGCGACCGCGCGCCATAAAGCGGATTAGGAGAGGGGACTAGATTCTTAAGACAGAAACAGTTGGAGGCGGAGAGATAGGCGGCGAATGCTGCTGCAGGGGTACGCGCTCAAAACTCAGCGAGGGGAAATTGAATATCGTGGGTGAGGGCAGGACAGCAACGGCCGCGGCGGCCGGCGCGGAGGTCGATTCGGGCTGCACCGCGTCGAAATGGTTCGCCTGCATGCTTGGCTGGCAGCAGCTATGCGATGCCGGCATGCGCATGCTGCCGCAGTTGCCCTTCATCTTTTGACAACACGCGTGCTCCTGCGCCGTCATCTGAGCATTGGGAAGGGCGCACGCCATGGTCGGCGCGAGCAGCGACAGAATCAGTGCCAGGACAACAGTCAGATGATGCAACCGGCGCATCCGCCTTCAGAGTAACTCAGTCTGGACGAACCGCAGTTAAACGGAGTAGTAGCGTCGACGGCATATCGCATCCATGACTCTCTGGTTCAACTGTTTCGCCTGGCTGTTCGTTGCTCTGCTTAAACTGCAGAACTGGGATCTACATCAGCTCAACTATTTGTTTATCGAAAATGTTGGGAACTTGGTGTGTCCGTCGTCGTACGATCTTGGCGAAGAGCTGCGCGCGGTGCTCCTTTCCGTCACAGAAGGCGAGGACAAGCCGCTAAAATATCCAACCATCTTCCATAGCGCCGACGCGGCTATCGTCACAAAAACGGATCTAGCGGAGATCGTGGGCTTCCACTGGGACGCTGCCGTTCGCAACATCGAAAGTGTCCGCCCAGGCATGAAAGTTTTGCGAGTGTCGGCAAAGACGGGATGCGGAATGAGCGACTGGCTACAATTTCTGGCGGACACCATGACGACTCACGAAAAGTCGACGAACGCCGTGAGCGCACGGAAATAACGAGTTTCTTGCGCCCAAGTCCCGTATTTTTCCTTGGCGTCCCACAAAACCATTCAGAATACCCATGCCGCGGACTCTCGAGTGTCTACTTCCAATTCGCCATTCAACGGAAGCGCGGCCACCGGCAGCCCATCGCGAAAGATCGAGATGCTGAGCCACACGGAATCGCCGTGCCGAACGTCAACGCCGCTCATTGAAACCGCCGCTTCATAAATCGATCCCAGCGCCGCGCAAACCGCGCCATCGCGCATATTGGTTGAAACCAATTCGAGACGCCCGTTGCGCCAGCAATGGCGGGCTTCAAAACGGCTACCCGCGCTATTACGAAGCTGCAATCTAAATTCGATCCGATGGCTTGAAATCGGCTCCGTCAAATCGAGGCGAAGATAAATATTGCGGCCGTCGGTTCCATACCGAAGCTCCTGAATCAGAGACCGCTGGCTGTGCATCGCTCCCGACCGGTGATCGATTCGATAGAAACCGGCGCCGAGCCATTCGAAATAGGACGTGACCGCCCCGTCGATGACCGCTCGGATTGTGCCGGTTGGCGGCTCCTGCTGGCTGGCGGCAACCGCAGTAAGGATTGGCCGTGAAAGCTCGGTAGGAACCGGCTCTTCTAGTAGCCGGTACACGTTGGCCAAGTGATCGCGGTAGAGTTGATCGAATTCGGGCCGATTTGCCGAAGAATGTTCAGGGCCATACCACCAGCACCAATCGCTCCCCTCGGCGATCAAAATCTCTTCCCAAGCCAGATCGAGATTTTTCGCGGGGAACGTCCTCGATTTCGCGGAATTCGCCACTCGTTCATAGGTTTGACGCGCGGTCAGCAGATACTCCCAGGCTTTGTTGTCTTCCTCCGCTCCGATCCAGACATCGAAATTCGAGTTGATCCAGGAACCCGGAAAGATGCTTTCGAGCGAGCGCGCAGGCACACGGTCGAGCGCTTCCGTCACGGTGAGCGCCGATATCAACGGGTCGGCGGTAATTAGGGAATAGAGATAGCGGAGGAACGGGCGTCCGCTTCGATCGTAATATTCCCAGGCATTCTCGCCATCGAGAATGATAGGAACGACCGCATCTCTTCCTTCGCGCAAGATAGGAGCGCAATTGTTGCGAATCTGATCGAGGAAGTGCGCAGCCGCTTCCCCGGCGCCCATACGCGAATAGACGAAGCCAATAAGATCGCTCAGAAAATGATCGCGGAACAGAACATGGATGCTCTTACCGTTCTGTTGCCATCGAAAGGGCTGATAGCTTACCAGGGGATCGGCAATTCCGTCCAGCGTTCGCGCGAGAACGCCATTGTCGGTGGCAATCCAGCGAAAGCCCTCGTCGGCTGCAATGCCCAGAACCTGGTCGGAGACCGAGCCCTCCGACGGCCACAAACCCGACGGGCGGTGCGAGAAGACTCGTTCAAAGTATTCGCGGGAACGTCTAAGGTGAGTTCTCGCGTCTTGCGGGTAGCTAAACGTGGAGGGAAGCGGCACGTAAGGATGAGAGATTCCAGCGATTGAGGAATCGCATAGCAAGGGGAGAATGGGATGGTAAAACGGCGTTGTCGAGAGCTCGATCTGTCCTCTTCGCGCGAACTCCTCATAGATAGGAGTTACATTCATACACGCCTCGCGCTGTTTACGGCCCAATGTCGATTGGTCGTCTAATGAAAACTTCCGGCCCTTCGCGGCCAGTTCGGCAATCTCGGGGTCTCCTGTGAGATATTCTTCATCGAACCACGCCAATTGCGATAGCACTTGCAGGTCGCGTAGCATCTGCCCGTCGAACCGGCGCGCCGCCAATTGGGGATTGTTGCGCGTACTCTGGATAACTTGGTATAACTCCGCGTAACGCGGATAGCGCTCAATCACTTTCTGGCTGGCCTGAAAAAGATAGCGCAGCAGAAACTCTTTTTCGCCATCCTCTAACTCTTCGGCTGGTTTCAGCGCCAGCCTGAGAAACGGATCGATGGCGGTTCCGCTGGCGTATTCACCGATTTGAACGAGCATGGATGGAACAAGATTAAATGTCTGATGGATCGCCGGGAATTCGTCCAGGATTTTGACCATGCCATAGTAATCCTTCAAGGCATGCATGCGCGTCCAAGGCAGCTTGTACTCGCCTGAGATCAGGTCCTTGTAAAAAGGCTGATGCATGTGCCAAACGAAACAAAGATTAATATGACCCGGCATTCGGCTCCTGGACCAAAGTTAGTATCTCAGCTACCGAGTATTACGATTACTCGGCTTCGACTGCCCGAGGAGCGGGCCGGTCGTTATTGGCATAACGCTCGAAGAACTCAATGATGCGCAGCAGGTGATCGACGCGCTGTTCGGGAGGGCCGCTTCTCGTTAACTCGTGGCCTGCGCCGGGATACCGAACATATTCGACAGGTCTACCCAGTTCCTTCAGAGCGCGGAATAGCATCTGGCCCTGAACGACTCCCGTCCGTCCGTCTTCGCTGCCGTGAAGAATCAGCAGAGGCGTATCGATTTGCGCGACGTAAGAAATCGGCGATTCCTCTTGAAGAAGCCGGCGCGTATCCGGCTCCCAAGGATAACCACCGAATTCTTCCGGGACCAGGCGGTAGGCATTGCCTTCGCCAAAGAAAGTGGCAAGGTCATAGACGCCGCGCTGCGCCGCGGCTGCCTTGAAGCGATGATCGTGGGCGATGGTCCACGCAGTCAGGTATCCGGCATACGAACCGCCTGTTAGAAACAGCCGCCGGCGATCGATGGCCGGCTCGCTCATGGCGGCGTCGTCCAAGGCAGATAAAATGTCGCCCATTGGGCCATCGCCCCAGTCTTTATAATTGGCGCGCTGAAACAGGTATCCATATCCTGACGACCCCCGCGGATTCGCATACAGTACTCCATATCCGAACGAGCAGAAGGTCTGAAACTCGTGCCACATCGAGAACTCACCCGGACCCCACATCGCGGCCGGACCTCCGTGCATCTCGACCACCCATGGGTATTTCTTCGATGAGTCGAAATGCGTGGGCTTCATTAACCAGTACTCGACTCGCGTCCCGTCCGGCCGCCGGATCCAGTGTTCTTCGGGCAGAGATAGTTCTTTCGTCTCGAGCCAGCTTGCATTCAAATCGGTCAGCCGCCGGTTAATAGGCGCGCGGTCGAAAATGGGGCCAAGCGGCAGGCGTTGACGGCGCCGCGACGGTTGCTTGCCCGGTGCCACGCCCGGTTCAATCGGTTGCTGTCGATTGCCGGCAGAAAGATAGAGTTCGCTTGGATCGGGTACGCCGATCAGGCCGTATACGATTTTGCCGGGCGCAATCGCGAACACGTTCGCTCCCACCGGGCCGTCGATCAGTTCCTTGATCTGCGAGGTTTTTAGATCGATAACCCGCAGATGTTGGCCGCCCTCGAAATTGACCGTGTAATACGCTTTATCGTCGAGTGTTTTCGGCTGCTGAACCGACGGTTCGTTTTCCGGCGTCAGCCACTGTGGCCGCGCGCCGTCGCGGTCGCACATCACCAGCGCAGCCTGCCGGTATGTGGATTCATCGCTCTGGACTCCGAGCGCAAGAATGTGTTTGCCATCGGAAGTGAACTGCGGCAGCGTGAAATTGTAACGGTCATCGTTCAACAGCACTCGTTCATTGGAACCGTCCCGGTTCATGACCCAAATCGAAGAACGCAGCGGCAGGCGGTCCGGCGGCTCACCAGACGCCGGGCGAGCGGCAAAGACGATCGCGTTGCCGCCGGGAGCCCACGTTGCATTCGCATGCTCGACGAACGATTGAGTGACCTGCCTGGTCTTGGCCTGGCGAGACTCGATGTCGACCAGAAACAGTTCTGTAAATCTACGTTCGCCTGACAACCCCTCTTCCGCCAGAAAATCCATTCGAAGAATGTCCTCCGGATTGTGCCGCCGCGAGTTTTCATCGAGCCAGCTCCGGATTTCGCGCCAGTTACCATCGGGTTGGGCGTCGAGCGGTTTGCCTGAATCGGGGCGGCCGGAGTCCCACCAGTCGCGGTTCGGCCTTTCTTCGGAAAATGGCGGTCTGCCGGGCAGCTTCGATATAGGGATGGCGCTTGAAACCAAAATAGCCTTCCCGTCCGGCTGCCATCGCGGATCGACGGCGCCAAATTCGAGATTGGTGATCTTTCGAGCCTCGCCAGGCTGAGAAAGAGGCATCATCCAAACTTGCGGAGGCGCTCCTGTCGCGTTCTCGAGGCGCACGAACGCGAGCCGTTTGCCATCGGGACTGATGGCCGGAGCGGTATCCTGGTGATCGTCGAACGTCAATTGCACCGGGCGCGCGTTCGGATCACGCAGATCCGCCATCCAAAGATGGTCCTGATAGGAATATCTCGGGAAATTTGTTTCTGCCGCCGACTCGGCAGCGGTACTCGCAATAGAGCGGACGCTGTACACTGCCAATGAGCCATCACCGGCCACGCAGACGTCTATAACTTCTCTTAGCCTGAGCAGATCGGTAGCTAATATTGCTTCGGCCGCCTGGCAGGAAACGGCGACGACCAGCAAAACAACCGAGGCGCGGCTTACCCAAGACCGAATCATTCACACACGCTCGTTTGTGGATTCCACCCGGGCTGACTCTATCACGAACTGTTCAATTCTATTTAACAGGAAACAGACGGCAATTCCCGAATTACCATCGTTATTTGTAAAGTAATACTTAGACTCCCGGACGCTTTGACTGGCGGAGGCTTTTCATTTGCGATTGAATCAGAACGGGCTTGGCGCCGTGGCGGACGAACATTCCGCTCCGGCTTCGCTCCTTTTTGAAAGGCGGCGGACACATGCTTAATTTCTTTTCCTCGCTTTTTGGAACGGATTTCATGCCGCATGGGATGTGCTATCTGTGGCGTCCCGCCATGCTGCGGTTACATGCCATTTCGGACGCCATGATCGCCGCAGCCTATTTCATCATCCCCGTGCTGTTGGTCCGACTCGTGCGCAAACGGAAATATTTGAACTTTGGCTGGATGTTCTGGATGTTCGCAGCCTTCATCCTTCTTTGCGGCACGACTCATGTGTTGAACATTGTGACCATCTGGGAACCGGTGTATCGCTTCGACGGCCTGGTCAAGCTTGCAACCGGCATTGTCTCGCTGGTCACGGCCGTGGCCCTATTCAGGATGGTCCCTTTGATTCTTTCTCTTCCGCTGCCCCAAGAGATGGCCGCCGTGAATCGTGCGCTGGCCCAGCAGATCGCCATCAACCGGAAGAGCGAGGAACGTCTACGCCTCCTCAACAGTGAACTCGAACAACGAGTAGCCGAGCGAACCGCGGCGCTCGAGCGCTCGAATCAGGACCTCGCCCAGTTTGCTTACATCGCATCGCACGATCTGCAGGAGCCTCTCCGAATGGTCTCCACCTACACCGAACTAGTCCAGAAGCGCTATGGGCCTCACCTGAATGAGGAAGCTCAAGCTTTCATGAAATATGCCGCCGACGGCTCTCGAAGAATGCAGGAGTTGATCGGCGACCTGCTCACGTACTCGCAAATAGAGCGCGACGCCATTCCGTTTCGCGCCACATCAGCCGGACGCGCGGTCGACCGGGCTCTCGAATCGCTGCGTCTCGCGATCGATCAGCAAAACGCCCGCATACGAGTCGAGCCCCTACCGCTGGTCTATGGCGATGAAGGCCAGCTCGCGCAGGTGTTCCAGAATCTCATTTCCAATTCACTGAAATATCGCTCCCGTCAATCCCCCGAAGTCCATATCTGGGCGGTGCGAGCCGACAGAGGCGGCGAATGGAGATTCTACGTGAAAGACAATGGCGTAGGTTTTGACATTAGGTTCAAAGACCGCCTATTCAATATGTTTCAGCGATTGGAAACGAAGCAGCCAGGAACCGGCATCGGACTTGCACTATGCAAAAAAATAATTCAGTATCACGGCGGCCAAATCGATGTAGAATCGGCGCCGGGCGCGGGTACCACATTCTTCTTTACCCTTCCCGCAACTAAGGCGATGGAAAATGTCATCTAATAGATGGCTGGCAGGGAGTGCAAGGAGGATATGTGTTCGCCTCGCGCGGCAGCAAGATGGGGTCCTGGGGCAACTTACGTCAAGGTTTGTCGGTTTCAACGGCGAGTTCCGCGATCACTTGCGCAGTAATCGTGCTTTCGCTAGTTCTTCTGCCGACGTTCGCGGACGCGCGTGAACATTCCGATTCGGACTCCGAGCAGGTGATTGAACGTTACCTCAGCGCCACGCAGGCCGAAAACCAATCGCGCGCCGCATCGATGGAAGTTAGCATCGACGCGAGCATTCCAAAGCTGAAAAAGGAAGGAAAACTGCACGCGCTGCGGAAAATCTCGGAGCTGGGAAAGATTACGTACAAGATTTTGGCCTTCCAGGGCGACGACACAATCAAGACCGAGGTGATTGCGCGCTATCTCGATGCGGAGCAAAAAGGCCAGGATAATCAAAAGCTTGCGATAACACCCCAAAACTATAAGTTTAAATTTAAGGGACTGCACCGTCTGCAGACTGGCCAGCGGATCTACGTGGTATTTCTCACTCCGAGGAGGAAGGAAATAGGCCTGTTTAAAGGCGAAATGTGGCTCGATGCCAAAACCTGTCTTCCCATTATGGAGAGCGGCAAATTGGTGAAGAGTCCGTCCGTTTTCTTCAAAAAAGTAGAATTCTACCGCGATTACAAGATTGAAAATGGTATGGCCGTCCCGCAGCACATGCTGAGCACGATTGATGCCCGGCTTGTCGGCAAAGTAACCTTGATGATAAATTATTCGGGGTATCAACGCGGGTTGACACCTGTCGGCAGCTCGGGAATAGCGGGAACGAGCGATGCTGCACCGCCTCCACCGCCGATAGTCAAATAAGCCACCCATGGTCAAATAAAAGAAGGGATAAAGCAGTCCGCACGGTTGTGCTGAATTGCAACCGAGGCACGTCCCGCAGACATCTAGAAGTTCTGGGGCAACGTGAGGTTTCCCGCCAACATCGACAGAAGCGCGTTAGGAGGCACGAAAGTCGCGTTTCGGTCGCAATTGGTTGAGTTTAGGGGAGGAAACCCACTAGGCTAAAGGGAGTCTTATGAGAACGCTTTTCTTGAATCCTCCGTCTTTTGAGGGGTTTGATGGCGGCGCCGGTTCGCGCTGGCCGGCTGCCAGGGAAATTGAGTCCTACTGGTACCCGGTGTGGCTCTGCTACCCGGCTGGGATGCTGCCTGACAGTAAAGTTGTTGACGCAGGGCCTCACAAGGTCTCGATCGAGCAGACGGTGGCAATGGCTAGCGATTTTGAACTGCTGGTGCTCTTCACGTCCACGCCGGGCTTCAACGTGGATGCAAAAATCGCCGAGATGATGAAGGATATAAACCCGAAGCTGAAGGTAGCTTTCGTCGGTCCGCCCGTCACAATCGAGCCGGAAAAAAGCCTGCGAGCGTCGAGCGCGATCGATTTTGTGGTTAAGCGGGAATTCGATTACCCGATTGCCGAGTTCGCAAGCGGCAAGCCGCTCGAGGAGATTCCTTCGGTGGTGTTCCGAAAAAACGGAGGATTTCAGAACAATGTGGAAGCGCCCCCGATCGAGAATCTGGATGAGCTTCCCTGGGTGACCAAAGTATACAAGCGTGACCTGGATTTCCGGCGTTACAACGTGCCGTTTCTGCTCAACCCCTACGTTTCGTTCTATACGACGCGCGGTTGTCCCGCTCAATGCACGTTCTGTCTATGGCCTCAGACGCACTCCGGCCACCGCTGGCGGTTGCGTTCATCCACCGATATTGCCAACGAGTGCCGTTACGTGCAGGAGAATTTCCCCGGACTAAAGGAGATTTTCTTCGACGACGACACTTTCAACTATCAGAAAGCGCGCACCCTCGATCTCTGTAGTAAGCTGAAGCCGATCAAGATGACCTGGAGCTGCACGTCGCGCGTCACCACCGACTACGACACCCTGAAGGCAATGAAGGAAGCTGGGTGCCGCCTGCTGATCGTGGGCTACGAGTCGGGTGAGCAGCAGATTCTGAAAAACATCAAGAAAGGCGCCACGATTGAAATGGCGCGGCGGTTTACCGCCAACTGCAAGAAGCTGGGGCTTACGATTCACGGCGACTTCATGGTGGGCCTTCCGGGCGAGACTCGGGAGAGCCTCCGCAAGAGCATCGACTTTGCCAAGGAACTGGACGTCGAGACGATTCAGGTTTCGATTGCGCACCCCTTCCCCGGCACCGAATTCTACGACAATCTCAAGCAAAACGGTTTGATCACCATCGATGCCATGACAGACGAAGGGGGTCACCAGTTGCCCAACTACAGCTATCCGGGGCTCGACCGCGCGGAGCTGGTGGAATGGGTCGAGCGCTTTTATGGCGAATATTATTTCCGTCCTAAAGTTGCATTGCGCCTGATTCGTAAGGCAATGTTTGACAATAGCGAACGCAAACGGCTGTACAAGGAAGCACGCGAGTATCTGACTTTGCGCTCGAAGCGCAGGCAATTTGTGAAGGGCCAGAAACAACAGTCTTCCGCGGTACTGAGCGCGGGCGACTGAGGGGCGGGGCGACTGAGGGAAGGATCGGCGTTGCCTGTCTTCGAAGGAGTGCTGGTTGAGGCAAAGAGTCGTTCAGTCGAGCGCGGACGCGGTGTAGCGCGCATTTTCTTTCTCGCTGCCGCGGTGGTTGCCTTCAACGCATTTGGCAACCTGTCGCTTACATGGGGTCTGCGCCATGCAGCCCTACGCCTGGGCGTAAATCCGCTCGGCTATGTCGAAGTCATGCTGAATCCGTTCGTCGCAGCCGGAATCGCGCTGCTGGTACTCTGGCTGCTGACAAGAATGGCCTTAATGAGCTGGGCCGATTTAAGCTTTGTGCTGCCAGTCACTTCCGTCGGTTACGTGTTTTCCGCCATTCTGGGTGAAGTTTTTCTGCGTGAAGCCGTCTCGATGGCGCGCTGGGCCGGAATAGTTCTGATTTTCGTGGGCGCTGTGCTCGTAGGCGTCACAGCGAAACAACACGCGGTGGAGGAGGCTGCGTCTCGATGACATGGCTCCTGCTGGCCGTGATGGTTATTGCTACTGTTTTGGGCGACATCCTTCAAAGCCATGAGATGAAGCAGACCGGCGTTCAAGCCGTGAATCCACGCGGCCTTTTGGCGCTCGTCGAAACCATTGGGAAGCGCATGTATCTGGTGCTCGCCGTAGTCTGCATGGCAATTTCCTTCTTTGCCTTCATGGCGCTGCTGCAGCGCGCGCCCATGAGCTTCGCTATCCCGGCTTCCGCCGCTACGGTGATTCTCGAAACCATTCTCGCTAAGACGGTTCTTCGCGAGCACGTGGGAGGGCGGCGGTGGGCAGGCGCGCTTCTAGTGGCGATGGGTGTGGCTCTTCTAGCCCACTAGGCCGTGATCGGCCTTTCCCTCGTCTTCGTCGTTCCGCTCGCCTATCAACTGGTTGCGATTGCGGCAGCTGTCCGTCAGGCTCGCCGCAAGAAAACGTCGTCCGAATTTCAGCCGCCCATATCGATACTGAAACCAGTCCACGGTCTCGACCCAGATATGCTTGCCGCTTTGATCTCTCAAGCCGCGCAGGACTATCCGGAGTTTGAAATTCTCTTCGGTGCAAGCGATCCGTGCGATCCTGCTATTCCCGTTATCCAGCAGTTGCGCGATGCGTTTCCGAAGCTATGCGTCGAGTTCTTCATCGGCGCGAAACCCGCGCAGAACGCAAAAGTGGGAGTTTTGGCCAATTTAGGTCAACATGCACGGCATCCGGTCTGGGTAGTCAGCGACAGCGATATCCGCGTTACGCCCGAGTACCTCCGCCGCATCGCCAGCTCCACTCAGGATTCAGGAGTCGGCGTCGTCACCTGCCTCTACCGGCCGATACCGTACAGCGCCGCTTCTTCGTGGGAAGCATTTGGAATCGCGATCGATTTCATGCCCTCGACGCTAGTCGCGCCCTTAGTTGGCGTCCGCGAATTTGGCCTGGGCTCTACCCTTTGTTTTCGCGCCGCCGATCTGGAGGCTGCCGGGGGCTTCCCCGCGCTTGCCGATTACATTGCGGACGATTATCAACTTGCCCGGCGCATCGTGCGCGCGGGAAAGCGGGCATACTTATCTGAGTACATCGTCGAGACATCGTTAGGCGACGCAAACTGGCGTGGAGCGTGGCAGCACCAATTGCGCTGGGCGCGGACGATCAAAGCTTCAAAAGGAGCCGGATTCGCCGGCCTTCCCGTCACGCACGCGGGCGTCTGGGTCGTTGCGGCTCTTCTTTTGCACCTCTGGGCCGCCGCTGCTCTGCTTGTCTTTGTGCGTGTTGCCTCCGCGCTCGCGTCGGGTTGGCTCGTCATCCGATTGCGCCGCCATCCACGTTTGGGCATTGCTCGCTCCCCTATGGGATCTGTATGCGTTTGCCGTATGGTTGTTCAGCTACACGTCAAACGAAGTACGCTGGCGCGATCGGCGATTGAAGATTGTATCTGACGGCAAGGTTGAGCCGCTGTGAGGCCGGGAGCCGTGGCGCACGCTTCAGCGTGCAGCGGTGAACTTCAGTTCACCGTCCGCATTCGTGAAATTTCGTGACTGGATCAGTGCGCGCGCATACAATGCGTAGTACTGGAGTTATGGCAAAGAGACGGAAGAATGACGTTGGAACGATTGGAGCAGTGGAAGAGCCGGTAGCCGACTACCGGCACACAGAGGCGAAGCGGAAGAACAATCCGCCAGCGACGCTGGCAGCGGAGGGGAAAGTACCGCTGCTGCCGAAGATCGAGTATGCGTATAGTCCACGGCGCGCGCCGGAGCTGCGGTTTGACGGCAGCGGGCGGGCGGATGAGCTGCCGGAACTGCTGGAGCAGGCGCAGAGACGGCCGCTGACGGAGGAAGAGGCACGGACACTGGCGGACGCGTTGCGGGCGCATGAGCCGTGGCTCGAATGGGCGGGCAAGCGGGAAGCGAAGTCGTTCATGGTGGACCCGGTGGCGCTGCACATACACGAGCGGGTGAGTGCGCAGGCGATTTTGAAGGTAGCGGCGCGGCAGGACGTGGAGCGCTCGTTGTTTGCCGATCCGGAGCAGGAGTATAACGAGGCGGTTCAGTTTTACCGGCATGACGTGGGGTGGTCGAACCGGCTGATTTTAGGGGATAGCTTGCAGGTGATGTCGTCACTGGCGCGCCGGGAGGACTTAGCGGGGAAAGTACAGATGATTTATATGGACCCGCCATATGGGATCCGGTTCGGGAGTAATTTTCAGCCAGAGGTGGGAAGACGGGAGGTGAAAGACAACGAGGCGGACTTAACGCGCGAGCCGGAAATGGTGAAGGCGTACCGAGATACGTGGCAGTTAGGTGTTCATTCATATCTCAGCTACCTCCGGGAAAGGCTGATCGTAGCGAGAGAACTTCTATCGGAGGCAGGGAGCATCTTCATTCAGATTGGAGACGGGAATCTTCACCGCACGCGGTCGCTTATGGATGAAGTGTTTGGCGCCGCGAACTATGTGTCGGAAGTAATCGTGGAAAAAACGAGCGCTCAGACGACCGATTTCCTTCCGACGACTTCTGATTTCATCTTGTTTTATGCGAAGGACTTATCGCAACTGAAGTACAGGGAAACATACCGAGAAAAGACGGACGAACCTAGTATTCGGCAAGAGTATCGCCGTTATGTCGACCAACAAGGAATGCCCTCCGTGCTTGCAGACTTGAGCCAAGACGGATGGGAGGCCGCACGACGTCGGTTTCGACTGTACCGACAAGACAACATCGTCTCGCAGCGGCCGCCTGGAAGTTTTCCAGTAGCGTTTCATGGTCAGGAATTTCGCCCGCTTACAGGCTACTGGAAAACTGGTGAAGAGGGCATGCAGAGACTAGTACGAGCCTTTCGTGTCGAGCAACGCGGCCGCATGTTGAGTTATGTGAGATATCTCGATGACTATTCGGTAATCCGCAGATCGAACTATTGGCCCGACACGAAGTTCTCCAGCCGGGCCGAAGACAAGAGCTACGTAGTGCAAACGAGCGCACGGGTTATCGAGCGGTGCATGCTGATGACCACGGACCCCGGCGACCTCGTTCTCGATCCGACATGCGGGTCGGGCACGACCTCATACGTAGCGGAGCAGTGGGGGCGGCGGTGGATCACGATTGATACCAGCCGGGTGGCGGTGGCGATTGCACGGCAGAGGCTGCTGACGGCGAAGTACGACTATTACCGCTTCAAAGATCCCGAGAAAGGCGTCGCGGGCGGATTCCGGTACAAGACGGTGCCGCACGTGACACTGAAGAGCATTGCGCAGAACACGAATCTCGATCCGATTTTCACGAAGCACGAGCCGGTGCTCGAGGAGAAGCTCGTGAAAGCGAATGCGGCGCTCGGGCAAGTGACGGCGAGTATGCGGAATGCGATGCGGACGAAGCTGGCGCTGAAGCAGAAACGAGAAGGCAAGAAGTCGATTACGGACGCGGACCGGCGCAGGTGGCAACTACCCGCAGAAGGAAAGGTCTGGGAGCACTGGGAAGTCCCGTTTGACGTCGATCCGGAATATCCAAGCGAACTGAAGACAGCGGTGGAAGAATACCGGGCGGCGTGGCGGGCCAAGATGGACGAGGTGAATGCGTGCATCGCGGCGAATGCGGAACCGGAAGAACTGGTTGACCAGCCGGAGAAGGACAAGAGGATTACACGGGTGAGCGGGCCGTTCACGGTGGAAGCGGTACAGCCGCCGGAAATGTCGCTGGGAGAAGTGAAGGTGATTGACACGGCGCTCGAGTTTGAGGGCGCGCCGGAGGAGCTGGAAGGGCGGTTCGTGTCGGTGGCGCTGGTGGAAGCAGGCGAATCGGCGGAAAACTTGGAGGCGTACCTGAGCAAGATGGTTGCGCTTTTGAAGAGCGACGGCGTGCGGTTTCCGGATAACAAGAAGATGATGTTTTCGCGGCTGAGCGCGACGTATGCGAGCGGGAAAGCGAACGGGATACACGCCGAGGGTCGGTGGGTGAACGAGGGCGATACCGATACGGAGCCGGATGGCGATGCTACGGTGGGCGTAGTGTTCGGACCGCAGTATGGGCCGATTACAGCGAAGGTGGTGGAAGAAGTGATTCGCCCGGCGGCACGGCGATACGAGGATTTAGTATTTGCCGGATTCAGTTTTGATGCGCCCGCGCAGGCGGCGATTGACGAAGGGAACCCGCGGCTGAGGATGCATATCGCGCACGTGCGGCCGGACGTGAATCCGGGGATGAACGGGTTGCTGAAGCAGCAGCCGAACAGCCAACTGTTCACGGTGTTTGGCCGCCGCGCACGACGGTTGAGGGGCCGGATGGAGACGGGATGTACACAGTGAAGATGGAAGGCGTGGACATCTACGACCCGGTGAACAATGCGGTGCTGGACACGGGGGCGAGCAAGGTAGCGGCGTGGTTTGTGGACGGAGACTACGACGGCCGGACGTTCTGCATTACGCAGGCGTTTTTTCCGGACCGCTCGGCATGGGAGAAGTTGAGCAGGGCGTTGAAGGGGGTGGTGGACGAGGACCGGTTTGAGGCTTTTTCGGGGACGGTATCGCTTCCGTTTGCAGCGGGGAAGCATAGAACAGTGGCGGTGAAGGTGATAGACCCGCGCGGCAACGAGGTAATGCGGGTACATGCGCTGGACGAGGGCGGCGAGTGATGGCGGGGAACACGCGGAAGATACCGCGGCTGATTGCCCCGCGCCAGGACGTGCTGCCGGTGGAGCCGGTAAAGGACCCGATTCTTTGCAATCCGTATGAAGAGCCCAAGAGCCATCGCGTTTATGACAAAGAGCGCGGCTGGAGCGTGATTGGGGAGAGACGCCCGGCTAGTTACTGGTATAAGACGGAACGGACGGGAAGCGCGCAGCTTAGTTTGCTGCCGGAGGAACAGAGGGACGACCTGCCGCTGGCGAACGAGCTGCGGAAAGACGTACGCAAGTGGCGGGAGGCGGGGTATCC
Organism: Bryobacterales bacterium; assembly: GCA_963722585.1. GTDB lineage: Bacteria > Acidobacteriota > Terriglobia > Bryobacterales > Bryobacteraceae > KBS-96. The sequence continues at coordinate 67,197 of CAVRNU010000035.1, forward strand.
GGGCGCCACGAACGTGACGCGGGAACTGCTGCGGCATTGGTGGAGAGCGGACCGAGGAAGGCGCTTGTTTTACTGCCAGCTCGAGGCGGTAGAGACGATTATTTACCTGCAGGAAATCCGCTTTTCGGGACGGACCGGTTTCCAGGGCAAGCCGAACGTAACCAACGAAGACCTGCGGTTGATGCTCAGAGGAGAGCGGCCGTCGTTTGCGGCGGCGGGACAGGACTTTTTTCCGCAGTTGATCGATCAATCGGCGGATGGGTCGCTAGTTCCGCTGCGGCGGGTCTGCGCGAAGATGGCGACGGGATCGGGCAAGACGGTCGTAATGTCGATGGTGATTGCGTGGGCACTTGCCAATCGCGGATTTAACCCGGCTTCGACGCAGTTTCCGGATGCAGTGCTGGTGTGCTGCCCGAATTTGACGGTGAAGGAGCGGCTGCAGGTGTTGAGGCCGGATCGCGAGGACAACTATTATGCGCAGTTCGACATTGTGCCGGTGAAATACAGGCCGCTGCTGCAAGCGGGGAAAGTGCTGGTGACGAACTGGCACTTGTTTGCGCCGGAATCGGAGCATGTGGAAGGCGGAAAGAGTTACGCGGTGGTAAACAAAGGGCCCGAGACGGCGGATGTATTTGCGCGGAACCGGTTGGGCGAGTTGTACGAGCGGCTGCCGATTCTGGTGCTGAACGACGAAGGGCACCATTGCTGGCGGCCGGCGCGATCGGAAGAGACACTGACAGGCGAGGAGAAGAAATCGCTCGAAGAAGAAGTGGAAGAGGCGCGGCTGTGGCTCGAAGGGTTGGACCGGATTAACAATTCGACTGCGGACCCGAAGCGGGCTACGGGTATTTCACTGTGCGTGGACCTGTCGGCGACGCCGTTTTACATCAAAGGCTCGGGGTATCCGGAAGGACGGCCGTTTCCTTGGATCGTGAGCGATTTCGGGTTGATTGACGGTATTGAGAGCGGGATTGTGAAGATACCGCGGCTGCCAGTGCAGGATACAACGGGGCCGCCGGACCGAAGTACTTCAAGCTGTGGGCTCCGATCACGGCAGATCTGACGGGCGCGGAGCGTATTGGCGGTAAATCGGGGCTGCCGAAACCGGAAGTGGTGTACCGGGGAGCGGAAGGAGCGCTGCGCCAGATAGCGGGCCAGTGGGTCGAGCGGTTCCGGCAGATAAAGGGGGCGAAGCCGGAGCAGGAGTATATTCCGCCAGTGCTGATTGTGGTTTGCGACAACACGGAGATTGCAGAAGTGTTTTATCGCAGGATCAGCGGCGAGAGCGAGGAAGACGTGGTGACGGAGACCGAGGTGGAGGAGGTGATGGCCGAGGAAGCGGAGACGGAGAGGGTTGAGCCGCCGAAGCAGAAAGCGAAACGGAAGAAGCGCACGGTGTACGGGCAGAGCGCAGTGCTGGCGGAGTTTTCGAACGGGCCAGAGCAGCGGCACACGATACGGATCGACTCGAAAGTGCTGGACGAAGCGGAGGAATTGCGCAAGCTGGTGGCGACGGTGGGGAGGCGCGGCGAACCCGGAGAATATGTGCGGTGCGTGGTCTCGGTTTCGATGTTGACGGAAGGATGGGATGCGAATAACGTAACGCACATTCTGGGGATACGAGCGTTTGGAAGCCAGCTGCTGTGCGAGCAAGTTGTGGGGCGCGGGTTGCGGCGCATGGATTATGTGCCGGACCCGGCGACGGGCCTATTGACGGAAGAATATGTAGACGTCTATGGGATTCCGTTTTCCGTGATTCCGTTTAAGGGACGCCCGGTGGAGGGCGCGGCGCCGGACGACCGGCCGAAGAATCACGTACGTTCGCTTCCCGAACGGAGGCTGCTGGCGATGGAGTTTCCAATCGTGGAAGGCTACGCATTTGCGCTGACGAAGAATGCGATTGCGTGCGATGTAGAAGGGATGGAACGGCTGGAGCTGGAACCGAACCGGGAGCCGACGGCGACGTTTGTGAGGGCGACGCTCGGGTACCAGGAGGGAGCGGCGTCGGGGCAAGTCGGCTCGACGCAGTTTCTTTCTCAGGACCGGAGCGAGTATTACAGGAACACGCATCTGCAGACGATTGAATTTGCGATTACGAAGCTAATCGTGCAGCGGCTGACGGATAGCACGGGTAGCGACAAGCGGGCCAGGGTCTTGAGACTGCAATCGCGGCATCAACTGTTTCCGCAGGCGTTCCGCTACGTGGATGAATACGTTCGCCGCAAGGTGACGTGGAAGGGATGCAACCCGTGCGAACTGGGGCTTGAAACATATGTCCAGCGCATTGTGGAACGCTTGAGCAGCCGGATTGAACCCGATAGCAGCGAAGGAGAAGTTCCGCTGATGCCTGTGTTGAACCGTTACCAGGAGACTGGCTCGACGGCGGATGTGGATTTCAAGACGGTGCGGGCGTGCCATGCGACGGACAAGAGCCAGATCAACCAGGTGGTGATGGATAACGACCGATGGGAAGGATGCGCGGCGTTTCGGTTAGAGGATAGCGGCCAAGTGCGGTCGTATGCGCGCAACGATCATCTGGGGTTGACGATTCCCTATGAATACGAGGGGCAGGATCATGCGTATGAGCCGGATTTTCTGGTGCGGCTTGGCAACGGAACGACGGTTGTGCTGGAGATAAAGGGCTACGAGGACGACCAGACCAGGGCAAAGCACGATGCAGCGAAACGATGGGTGACGGCGGTGAACAATTGGAAGCGGATGGGAAAGTGGGCGTTTCACGTTTGCAGGGATCCGCAGGTGCTAGGGGGAGAGTTGGAATGGCTGGCGTCGTATTCGGGGAAATCTAAAGATAGACGGATGCTTAGAAACCCGAGAGGACACAAATATCCGGCAGGTTGCGATAATCTTCGGCATAATCCAGACCATAGCCGACGACAAACTCGTCCGGGATCGCAAAGCCGACGTAATCTACCGTTACCGGCTGAATGCGCCGCTCCGGTTTGTCGAGCAGCGTTGCGATCCGAATCGATTTCGGGCGCCTTTGTTGAAACACGCGCATCAGGTAATTTAGCGTCACGCCGCTATCAATGATGTCTTCGACGATTAAAAGATCGCGCCCTTCGATTGAGACGTCAAGATCCTTAATCACTTTCACCTGACCGGATGATGTCTTGTCCTTCCCATAGCTCGAAATCGCCATGAACTCGATCCGGACCGAGGATTTCATGGCCCGGGAAAGGTCGGCCAGAAAGACAAAAGAGCCCTTCAGGACAGAGATCAGATAGATCGGCCCGTGCGTATGATGAGAGTCGATCTCACGCCCCATTTCGGACACACGGCTGCGTATCTGCTCGGCGGTGATGAGCGTATGCAAGGTGTGGGACATTCCCCGGATTGTAGCGTGAGCCGGGCCGCATCCGTCACGCGGAAACAAACTGCATTCCGGCGGTGGCTGTAGTACGCTGAGGCAAGGAGACCAGCGAAAACGAGTTTCAATCTTCACTCCTCCACTCCTCACAACACCGACGCAACCACCCTTGACATTCCAAATTGGATGATTGCCGCCCGCGTTGCCGAATCAAAGAAAGCAAAGGATCTCCTAGTCCTCGACCTGAGAGAAGTGACGTCTTTCACCGACTATTTCGTTTTGTGTACGTCAGCCAGCTCGAGGCAGGGCCAGGCAATTGCGGACGAGATTGGAAAGCGGCTCAAGGAAATAGGTGAACTTCCGGTTAGCACCGAAGGCTATGATCGGGCCGAATGGATTTTGCTTGATTACGGCGATTTTCTCGTTCATATTTTTTCGGAAGCCGCCCGATCGTATTACGAACTGGAGCGGTTATGGCGGCACGCAAAGACTACTCCATTTGAATAGCGCTAGGCCGGGCAGGCCCGGCCACTACAAAACACAAGCCCGCAAGCGGCTGTAGGGGCAGGCCGGCCTCGCCAACGGGAAAGGTGGGGTTAAACTCTAGTACTAAACCGGGGGAACTATTGACAATCGCGTTACCGTAGCCAAGGCCTTATACTTCTAGTTAAGTTTCGTCTGTTTTTTGCTTACGCTGCAAAATGAAGCGCTTAGGTACGTTGTCGGCTCGGCACTTCGAAATTCTGCACGCGATTGTGCAGAAGTATATCGATGCGGGCGAACCTGTGGCTTCGCGGACGATTGCGCGCCTTCATACGCTGAGCGCGGCTTCCATCCGCAACATGATGGTCGATCTCACGGAGGCCGGCTATTTATGCCAGCCCCACACGTCCGCCGGGCGGATACCGACCGACAAAGGGTTCCAAAGTTACGCCCGCACGCTTGCCGGAAGCCGCATTGTGCAGGCCGAACTCAACCGCCTGCAGGCGGATCTGCAGCGCTCGCCGACTGTCGAGGATCGGATTGAGAGAACGTCGAAGCTGCTGACTGAGCTGACCCGCCAGTTGGGGATCGCGGCCGCTTTCCCGAGCCAGAATCAAAAGCTGGACCAGGTGGAACTGCTGCTGCTGCCTGACCGGCGCGTCCTCATCGTTGTGGTGACGCAGGACAAGATGGTGCGGAACAAGGTCGTGCCCATAGACGATCACCTGACCCAGACCGAGCTAACGGCCATCCGAAACTACATCAATTTTCATTTCAGCGGATGGATGCTGCCTGACATCCATCGCGAGCTCAAACGCCGGTTTGATTTGGAAAGCGCTGCGTACGACGCAATATTGATGCGCGTCAATATGCTGTATTCGAGGGGCTTCCTCGATCTAGGTCTCGTCCCGCAAGTGCATTTCGATGGCGTTGGAAACCTGATTGGTCTCGATCTGCACTTAACCAGGGAACGGATGCGGGAGCTGTTTAGCGCGCTCGAAGAGAAGAAGCGGATTTTGCAGTTGCTGGGGCGCTTTCTTGAGCAGCCGCTTGGCGAACTTGGAATCCATGTCGGGCTTGCGGACGCACACCCAAGCATGAGCGAGCTGTCGCTGATCGGATTACGTCTCGAACTGCCCAATGGTATCGAGGCAAATGTCGCCGTTCTCGGACCGATGCGCATGAACTACGCCCGGGCGGTTTCCGCCGTTCTGCACGTCAGCCAGGCATTCAAAAGCGCGACCGTCTAGGGTGGCGCGGGGGCGGAATCACGTTACAATGAAAGTGTCAGGGTGTGCCCACACCCACTCACCTACCCCTTTTTTGTTACGCGAACTTTCTAACGATTCGAGATTATGGAAACCGTGAACCCTACGGCGGAAACGCAAGCTTCGCCAGAACCGGAAGCCGCGCCAACGTCCGACGTTGTACGCCCCGAGACGCCCAGCCACAACGAGGCTGAATATGAACAATTGGCGAAGGAGAAAGCTGAACTGCAGGAACTCTTACAACGGCGACAAGCCGAATTTGAAAATTATCGCCGCCGCGTCGAGCGTGAGAAAAAGGAAGTGTTCGAGTACGCGAGCATGGACGTGGTCAAGAATCTGCTGCCGATTCTCGACGATTTCGAGCGGGCGCTGAAGGTGGAAAGCGCCGACAAAGAGTATGCGCGCGGCATGGAGCTGATTCACAAACGCCTGGATGCCCTGCTCCACAAGCTGGGACTCGAGCCAATCTCGACGGGCGGAGCCGTTTTCAATGCACATCTGCACGATGCTGTCGATATGGTTGAGACAGATGAGCACCCCGACCAGACTATTCTTGATGAGTACGAACGCGGATACAATTTCAAAGGCCGCCTTCTGAGACCCGCGCGGGTGAAAGTAGCCGTGAAGCGGTAGCAAGGAACCACAGGACCGAAGACAATACGAAACGATGAGCGTTGCGAAAAAAGATTATTATGAGGTCCTGGGAGTAGGCCGCGATTGCGACGAACAGTCGCTTAAGGGCGCCTACCGCAAGCTGGCACTGCAGTATCATCCCGACCGCAACCCCAACAATTCGGAGGCTGAGGAAAAGTTCAAGGAAGCCGCCGAAGCCTATAGCATCTTAAGCGATCCGCAAAAGCGGGCCGCCTACGACCGCTATGGGCACCAGGCTGTCAACGGTACTGCGGGCGGAGGCTTTGACGAGACAACTTTCGCCGATTTCAGCGATATCCTGGGCGATCTTTTCGGGTTCGGCGACATCTTTGGCGGAGGTCGCCGGCGATCGAGACCCCAACGGGGCGAAGATCTTCGCTACGATCTCGAGATCAGCTTCGAAGACGCGATGCGGGGACTTTCCGCCGACCTGCAGGTACCCAGACTCGAGGCCTGCGTGCGCTGCCAAGGCTCGGGCGCAGAACCAAACGGCGGTCTGGTGAGGTGCGCGACGTGCAACGGCCGGGGCGAGGTTCTTTACCAGCAAAGTTTTCTCAGCATTCGCAAGACATGCCCGACCTGTAACGGGCGGGGACAGGTTATCCGGCAGGCGTGCCATCAGTGCCGCGGCGAAGGCTATTCGCGGGTCGAGAAAAAGCTACGCGTTAACATTCCGGCCGGTGTTGACACGGGCACCCGGCTCCGGCTCCAAAACGAGGGCAATCCCGGACCGCCAGGCGCCCTGCCCGGCGATTTGTACGTTGTCATTAAAGTAACCGAGCACCCGATCTTCGAGCGCCGCGAAAACGATCTTCACTGTACACTTCCCATTAACATTGCCCAAGCCGCGCTCGGCGCCGATATCAACATCGAAACATTCGATGGCCCTCAGCCCATCAAAATTCCGGAGGGCACGCAATCGGGCGCTCACTTCCGCCTGCGCAATCTCGGCATTCCCGAAGTGAACGGACGAGGACGCGGCGACCTTTATGTCCATATCGATGTGCAGGTGCCAAAGAAGCTGACCAGAGAACAGCGAAAGCTGTTCGAGCAGTTGCGAGATCTGCTGCCGGTGGAAAACACTCCTCACCAGAAGAGCGTGTTCGAGAAAGTGCGCGATTTCTTCACGCAGTAGATTCAAGCGGCCAGCGATTTTGGAGCAGACAGCACTCGATCGGCGGACGCCCCTCCGGCGCCTTCCACCATCAGGTAGACCGCCATTGCCAGGACGAGCAGGTGATACTCAAATCCTTCACCCTTCTGGGTTCCTCCCCAGTTCATGAAGAATCCAACATGGCGATGAACCAAGGCGATCGCCACCAGCATGTTCACGGCGATTCCAAATGCGGCAATTCGAGTGAGCAGACCTAATATCAAGCCCAGGCTGCCGAAGAACTCCGCCGCAATCGCCAGGAATGCGAATACCGCCGGAATGTGCATAGTCCCTGTGAAGAAGCCCATGGTTCCGCTGAAGCCAAAGCCTCCAAACCACCCCAGCATCTTCTGCGCTCCATGGGCAAAAAACACAATTCCCAACACCACGCGAAGAATCGTCGTCGCGTAGCTGTTATCGGTCGCGGTTATCGTACGAAGCATCCTTCGAACCCCCCTTGTTTATCGAACGTTTATCACAAATCCGGTTCCCGCCTTGCCAGAGAAGAAATTTTCCGGCGCGAACCCCCGATTCATCCGTCTGCAACGTGGAATTGCTAAACGGGATGTCGGAGGATTTACTTGCTCAAGATAGCAATAGCAGTCTCAACCGGCCTCTTAGGCCTGGCGCTGGCTTCGGCCGCGAACGCGCAAGACGCATCTCAGGATTGGGGTCGGGGTCCGATTCGCCACGTCCTGCTCATTAGCATTGATGGCATGCACGCTGTCGATTACATGAATTGCTCGGCCGGTATTAGCGCAGTGAACAATGGCGCGCCCTATTGTCCCGCTCTTGCGGCGCTCGGGCAGACCGGCGTCAACTACCTGAATACGTCGACTTCGAAACCGTCCGACTCCTTTCCCGGATTGATGGCGCTGGTTACTGGCGGTACGCCCCGCACCTTCGGAGCGTTCTACGATGTAGCGTACGACAGATCGCTGGACCCGCCCGCGACAACCACGGGCGACGGCGTGGCGGCGGGGACGTGCACCGCGAATGCCCCTCCCACCGGGACAACCACCGAATTCGACGAAGGAATCGATTTCGATCTGACGAAACTCAACGGCGGCGCGCCCGGAGCGTCGCTTATGGACGGGGGAATCGCCTCGATAGACTCGAGCCGCTTGACGCGCGATCCCAAGAACAATTGCCTACCGGTATACCCATGGAACTTCGTCCGAACGAACACCATTTTTGGTGTGATACATGCAGCCGGAGGCTATACCGCATGGAGCGACAAGCACCCGTCCTATTCAGCGGTAGCCGGGAACAGCAACGGGAGTTCCTCCTTGGATGACTATTTCGCGCCGGAGATCAATTCGGTGGTCGTCAATTTGCCGGGCATCACCACGCCGACTAATCTGGCGTGCGCCACCATACCCGACCCATCACAAACCGCGGCGTGGACTAACAGCTTCCAGGATATTCAGTGCTATGACACGATCAAGGTCGATGCCATCCTGAACGAGATAGACGGCAAGACCCACGATGGCAAGCCAGCCAAAACGCCTACCATCCTGGGAATGAATTTTCAGGCAGTGAGCGTCGGACAGAAACTGATCGAACCGAACGTGGGAACCGGGGGATACGAAGACGCAGCCGGCACGCCATCAGACGGGCTGCTTGGTGAAATCAAGTTCGTTGACGCGTCGATCGGCGCGATGGTGGCTGAATTGAAGAAGCAGGGCCTGTATTCTTCGACGCTGATTGTAATCACCGCGAAACATGGTCAATCGCCCATCGACCCCACTCGTTACCTTCCCATTCCGGGTCCTAACGGGAATAACGGGGAGTCGCCGGCAACGATTATCGAGTCGTTTCTGCCGTACTCTGAGTCGCCTGCCAACCCGACAGGTATCGGGCCGACCGAAGACGACGTTTCACTACTGTGGTTGGCGGACTCGAGCAACCTCGAAGCAGCCGTTTCGCTGATCGAGGCTAATGTCCAGAAAGCTGGAATCGGGCAGATTTATTACGGACCTACGGTGGCACAGATGTTCAATGCTCCGGGGCTTCCGCCGGACGGCGACCCGCGTACGCCCGACATTATCGTTACACCCAATGTTGGTGTCACCTATACAGGAAGCAGCACGAAATTGTCCGAGCACGGCGGCTTTTCGCACGACGACACCAATGTCATCGTCCTGGTGTCTAATCCGAGCTTCCCGTCGCGGACGTTTACAGCGCCGGTCGAAACCGCTCAGGTGGCTCCAACTATCCTGAAGGCGCTCGGGCTCGATCCCTACAGCCTCGATGCCGTCCGCATCGAGGGCACACAGGTTTTGCCAGGGTTGCACTTCGATTCGCACTAACAGAAGTTCGTCACCACGCCGCTTACTAACGCGCGCGGTTCCGTAACTTCTTATGAGTCAACGTGCGTGTCGAAACCGCGACCGCCAGGGAGCGGACGTGAACGAACTCCGGTTCACAGGCTTCACAGGCGGGCGGATGTCTTCGAAGGCCTCCGCCCGATTTCTGTGAATTCGGCCAATCCGAGCGAATCGTCTCCTTGCCTGGCTTTCAAATTGAACGCTTTCCAGAAAGCATCTACAACCTGATCGGGCAGACGCTTGAAATGTGGCGAGTCTGTCAAGCCGAAAATTTTTGCGTAGAGCAGCGGACCGAGCAGCAGTATGACAGCGAGTTCCAGGTTCAAGTCTGGAACAACTTCTCCATTCTCGATGCCACGGCTGAGAATTTGCTTAAGTTCTAGCCGGGCGGGTTCGATAGCCATGGCGCGCCAGGTTTTGCCGAATTTGGGGTTGTGCGCCGAATACGCAATCAGGTGACGCATGAGCTGGCGATGCTTGTCCGCGCGCTCGGACGGTGGTTTGTGCGCAAGCGCCGCAACGAGATCGGCACGCGTATCGCCGGAATCAAACGAGGGTCTTTCGTTGCAGCCGCTCAAATGCGCAATCACTTCCAGCAACAATGCTTCCTTATCGGTCCAGTGCTTGTAGATCGTTGCCTTGCTGACGCCGGACGTTTCCGCGATCGCGTCCATGCTGGCACGGTCGATGCCGCGTTCGGAGAACAGCCTGAGGGCCGCGTCCAAAACCTTCTGGTGCGCTTCCGGACTTCGTTGGCGTGGCATCGCTAGAGCTGAATCTTAGAAAACATATAGCTGCCTATTCCCAGAAATACTGCGGCGACCGCCGAGAGAACGATGGCGTCCATCGCGACTCCAAAATGTGACATGCCGATGAGCGTGGTTCGAAGTCCGTCGACACCATAAGATAGCGGATCGGCGCGTGTAATGACACTCAGAACCGGCGGGAGATTCGCCAGCGGAAAGAGCGCGCCCGACAGAAAGAAAATGGGCAAGACGAGAAAATTCATGATGAGCTGAAAGCCCTGCATGTCTTGAAGCGCGGAGCCGATAGCGGTGCCCAGCGCGGCGAACACAACGGCGACCAGCGCCATGAACGCAAAAGCAACCGGCAAGGCAGCCATGTGGACTGGACGAAAGCCGGCAATCAGACAGACAATCATCACCAGCGTGCCCTGGATCAGGGCGACCGTTGCGCCGCCCAATGTTTTTCCGGCCATGACCTGCATGCGCGGAACGGGAGCGACCAAGGTTTCCTTGAGAAAACCGAACTGCCGGTCCCACAGCAGAGCGATTCCTGAGAATGTGGCAGAGAAAAGCACGGTCATCGCAATGACGCCGGGCGCGACGAACTGAAGGTAACTTCCCTGCCCCGCCTTTCTAAATACGGGACCGAGGCCGAAGCCAAGCGCGAGCAGATACAGCAGCGGCTGACCAAGTGAAGCCACAATTTGAGCGCGAGACCGCGTGTAGCGGCGCAACTCGCGCAGCCAGAGAATAAAGATTGCGCTCATCGTCGATTACTCCATAGCTTTGCCACCTGGCGCATTTGATCGGCGGCAGTCGCCGTTTCGTCTCGGATCGTCGAACCGGTCAGGTGAAGGAACGCTTCTTCGAGCGACTCACTGTCAGTCTGGGTCTTCAGCTCCTGGGGCGATCCCATGGCAACAATGCTGCCATGGTCGATAACGGCGATACGATGCGCCACACGATCGGCTTCGTCCATATAGTGAGTGGTCAGAAAGACCGTAACGCCTTCGGTTTCGTTTAAGTGTTTGACATGCGTCCAAAGCTGGTTGCGGCTCTGCGGGTCGAGCCCGAGCGTCGGCTCGTCGAGGAACAGGATTTTGGGAGTGTGGAGAAAGCCGCGGGCGATTTCGAGCCGCCGTTTCATGCCGCCGGAAAACTGCTTCACGCGATCGTTGCGGCGCTCCCACAACTCGAAAAGCTTCATTAGCAATTCGGTGCGCTCGATGCGAATTTTTCGCGGAACGTGGTAGAGCACGCCGTGCAGCTCCATGTTTTCGTATGCCGTCAGCTCGCTGTCGAGACTGGGGTCCTGAAACACAATCCCGAAGCGCCGGCGGACGTCGTGCTGATGCGTCCTGGGGTCGAGACCATCGACTTCGAGCGTTCCGGAGGCCGGCTTCAACAGCGTGGTGAGCATTTTGATGGTGGTGGTCTTCCCCGCCCCGTTAGGACCGAGGAAAGCGAAAATCTCGCCTTGTTCGACCTCGAACGAAATACCTTTGACGGCAGTGAAATCGCCGAAGGTTTTGACGAGATTATGGACCCGGATCATGGGAGTCATGGGCGGCCAGCTCCTGCTAATGCTGAATTCAATCTATACTAAACGGTTTGGTTTAGTTATGTCAAGAAGGGGTCTCATGGCGTGGCATCGGCGCGGCTCACTGAGCGTTCTGAAGCATTTCCGTGAGTACATGGCCTTCTGAGCCGCTCGGCGTCTCGAGCGAAAGCATGGTGGCGAGGGTGGGGGCAATGTCGATCGGGGAAACGTTCGCGTCGTAGCGGCCCGATTTGATTCCAAGGCCCATGAACAGAACCGGCACGTGAGTGTCGTAACCGTAAGGCGAGAAATGAGTTGTGCCATGGCCAGTGCCGGGCACCGCATACGGCTCGTAAGCGATGAGCAGATCGGGACTACGGCGAGGAAAGAATCCGTTGACGAATGCGGAGGCGATCGTGTCCCCGGCTATGCCATTCTCAAGTTGACCGCAATCGTACACTCTCGCGACGTGCAGTTGAGGCGCGCTTAGGAGCGCGTGCCGGGCAATGCGATATACATCCGCGAGGTTAACGTGACGGCCTTCAAGACTATCGAGGGTTGTCCAGTTCAGATACACGCCGTTCTCGCCGCTCTCTTCGACCCAGTCCGCAGGCCCGAAATACCGGTCGAGCGCGCTCTTAACGATGCCGCCTGGGTCCGCGGAAACATAGGTTCCGGGCATCTTGCGTTTCTCATTTACGGTAGGTACGGGGGCAACACCATGATCGGCGGTGAGTACGACGATTGTGTTCTTCAACCCAACTTTCTCGTCGACGAGTTTCAAGAGCTTGCCGATTTGATTGTCAACCCGAATTGCCATATCGCGAACCTCGGGCGCGTCGGGTCCAACGGCGTGGCCGACGTAGTCGTTCGAAGAATAGGAGACGGTCAGCAGATCGGTCGCGCCGCGCTGGCCTAGTTTTTCGCCAAGGATGGCCGCTTCGGCAAATCGCTCGATCAACTCGTTCCCCCACGGGCTGGCCGGTATTTTGCTGAACCTCTCTGGAGACCCCGAGGAGGCGCGAAACTTCCAGCTCGGAAAATCGGGCCAAGACTTGTCGAGATAAGCGGCGGCCAGGCTTCTTTGATTGAATTGGGACGCCCACTCGGGGAGGCGGTCGCAGTAAAAGGTGCTCGTTACAAAGTTGCCCGAGCCGATGTCGAACCAGAAAGCAAGGTTGGCGCGGTGGCCCGAAGGAAGAATTGCGGCCCGGGCTTTGAGCGAGATGCCAATCACCTTCGACTCGCCGTTTACGTTTCGAAGTTCATCGCCCACGGTCGAGACCAGCAGACGCTTCGGCGAGGCCGGATCTTCATCGGTACATTTGGACCCTTGTTCCCGCTGTTCGCCTCCCACAATCTTGTAATTCCAGTCGCAAACGCTGGTGACCTGGCGCTTGGTTTGGCGGTCGTACCAGGCATTGGACACGATACCGCTAATGGCAGGCATAGCGCCGGTAAGAAAGATGCTGTGCCCAACCGCGGTAACGGTCGGCGCCTGCAGGTAGCGAGCGTTCGTGAAATCGGCGCCACCGCGTAAAAGCAGATCGAGTCCGCCGTGATAATCGGACCGGAAACGCGTCAGGTAATCGTAGCGGAACTGATCAATCGCGATGGCAACGACAAGTTTTGGCCGGTCGGCGGCGAATGTTACGCTCGCGCCTATCGCAAGCGCGCAGAGAGCCCAGTTCAAGCGCATTCGCATACGGCCTTACAGTAGCAAATTGCGCAATCGATAAACCGCGAAGTGGACGGCCGTGCAGCATGACCGCTGTTCAGAGATAACTGAGCCAGGCATCGCTACGGCGCTGTTTTACGGCCGCAAACCAGCGGCATAGCGGATACAGCGCGATCACGACGGATGCCCAAAGCAGGTAGACAATCGGCAACGAGAATCCCCATCCTGGTGGCGCAGTGATGGGAAACCGATCGACGCTTGGCGACTCGAACATCCAGTGTGCCTGCCCGTAACGTAAGTAGCACACGACGACCGCGAGCAGATGAATGAGCGGGATGTGCAGCAAAAAGTAAAACATCGGCACTCTGCCGAGGATTAGCGCCGGACGCAGAAATTCAGGTGTTCTGCCATCAACAGCCCAAAGAAAAAGCAGCGCGGGACCAAGCGTCATCAAAAGGAACAGCAACGACGGCGGATATTTGTTGGTATTCAGAAATGAGAGCGCAGTGAAGGCTGCGGATTTCTGCGTGGTCCAGCGAAACGGATCGCCGTAAATATTGATGGCGCGAAGAATTACGAACGCAGCCATAAGTGCCGCTCCAGCACGCAACAGAAAGGCTTTCCGGCGTTGCGCCGTCCAGGCATAGATTTGTCCCAGGCCGTATCCAACAGCGGTAACTCCAACCCAGGGAATGAGTGGATATGCGACGAAAACGGAATGTTGCGGATTTTTGACGATGAAGTTGGGAGAGTGCAAAATGGACCAAATCGCATTCGAGGATCGGACCGGGTCGAGCAAATTGTGCCCTCCAATCATCAAAACGCCGAAAGCAGTAATCAGTGACGCCGGCAAATGGACCAGCGCCGAAAGTACGATCATCGCCCATCCGAGCGCCCAAAGGACATTGAGCAATGTCACGTGATAGTCGAAATTGAACTGGAAGCCAAAGCAGCGGAACAGCGTTAGTTCCAGAAAGATCAGCCAGAGGCCGCGAGTAAACAGAAATTGAGATAACTCGCGTTTCGATTTTCTGCGCAGCGAGAGATACGCGCCGGTTCCAGTCAGCAGAAAGAAAACCGGCGCGCAAAAATGCGTGATCCAGCGAGTAAAAAATAGCGGGATCGTGGTCTGAGCTGGGTCGGTGGGACTCATACCGGTTTTGCCAAGGAAATCGCGAGTGTGATCGAGCGCCATGAGAATCATGATTACGCCGCGCAGGATGTCGACAGACTCGAGACGGACGCGATTAGACGGAATCGCTTCCGTTAGCCCTACCGTCGGATGGGTCTCGGATGTCACGAGTCTCGTTCTCGATTTCATCACCGCTATTTATTCAAGTCAGCGCTCGGGTTGAAACTACTTCACTTCTTTCCAGACGAGGTGTTTCTGGAATTGCCGCTGCCAGAAGCAAGATACTTCCCGCAAAGAGCAAGGTGTCTGCGATGTAATTCACCGCCGTGTTCATTTCTGAGGGCCGTGCGGCAACGGCTAACATTGGCAGGTAAATCAACGGCACCAGGAGCGCGATCGCGATTCCTAGCCATGTTGCGGCTGCTCGAGCCTGTCTGTCAATCAACATAAGAGCACCACCCACCAGCAGTATCGCGCCTGTGAAATAGCCCCAGACAAGCCGAACAGGAATCCATGTAGGCGTCAACTGTCCGAGTGGAACCCCTGGGGTAAATTCGGGATGCAGGAAATGCTCGATGCCAAAGAACAGGAGCACCACGGCGGCAACTACCCGGCAGCTGGCAATCAAGCGACGAGAGGCGTGAACCCGCCGTTCTTTGATCAGGGTTCCTGCAAGCCCCCACGCGCCGAGAGCGAATACGAGGTCTCGCACTGCGACGGCCCACGCAAATCGGTCCTTTGGGTGCCCTACCACGTTTGGCAGGTGGATCAAGAGAACGAATAGAACGAACATGAGTCCCAATAGTGAAGCCGACAAGCGCACATACTTCATCAGAACGATACTGATGGCGGCGGCGAACAGCGCGAAGCCAACAAAGTAGGCCCAGAAGAGGCGTCCCGGTATCCACGCAGGAACCATTTGCATGATGAAGTTGGCCCCAGCTAAGTGTTCCGCTCCAAATACGGCCAACGAAGCAGGTACAAATACACGACCCAACGCGGTTACATCAAAAAGCTTGAAAGACAACTGCCGTCGAACGGAAACTAGCGCAATGACAAAAAAAAGGACTCCGGCGAGCTGCGGCCAAAAAAGATAACGCCAATAGGCTTCGTGTAAAGTCACAAAAAGTTTCCCGTCGAGATCCGATCCAGAGATTACCATCATATTGGTACAATACATAGATCCATTTTGTGACGCAATTGCTGGGCCAATTGGGATTGTGTGTCTAAAGCTGTCAGTTCGCTTGAACTAACGCTGAATAGTCGTCTGCCCCATCAGACCCGAACGGACTGGCTGTACGCGGAATTGCGCAGCGCGATCCTCGAAGGCCGGCTAAGGCCTGGAACCAGACTGCCTGCATCAAGGGACTTTGCCCGACAGTATTGTCTTTCGCGGGGTACAGTTGTGGGCGTATTCGAACGACTGCAAGGCGAGGGATACCTGTGCTGCCGCGTTGGATCGGGTACGTGGGTGAACCATCGCGTGCTTGCGGCCGATCCCGTTCGCCCAGAAGATTTCACGCCGCCAGCTTATGTTCATCGCGTTATTGCTGCTTACACCCGACCGAAACCGTGGATTGGCCTGGCCGCCATGGAGGCCGGCCGCCCTTTTCAAATGCGAGACCCGGCGCTTGCTGAGTTCCCTGCAAGGGTTTGGGGGCGCATTGCGGCGCGGCGAGCACGAAACTTCCGGTCGTGGTTAGAGACGGAAGACGACGGGAGGGGGTATCGCCCGCTACGCGAGGCGATTGCAGATTATTTGGGATCGTCCCGTGGTGTGAGATGTACCCCCGATCAGATCATCGTCGTTTCTGGTGTGCAACAGGCGCTGGATCTCCTGACGCGGCTCCTGCTGAAACGGGACGACTCGGTTTGGATGGAAGATCCTGGATACTTTGGGGCCACCATAGCGCTTGATAACGTCGGCGCCAAGATCATCCCTGTACCAATTGACGAGCACGGGCTGTCCGTTTCCACCGGGATAAGAATGTGCGCCCACGCCAAGGGCGTGTATTTGACACCGGCCCACCAGTTCCCGCTTGGAATGACGATGTCATTGGAGCGGCGGATGGAGGTGCTGAAGTGGGCCTCGGGCGAGGGCGCTTTCGTCATTGAAGACGATTACGACAGCGAATACCGTTTCGAAGGACGGCCCGTACCGACTTTGCAGAGTCTCGATCGCAGTTCGAACGTGATCTTGATCGGATCATTTAATAAGCTGTTATTCCCATCGTTACGCTTAGGATATGTTGTGCTGCCTCCGTCCTTAGCCGATTTTTTCCTTGCGTTTCGGCACCGAACCGACCTGCGTTCCCTGAGCTTGGATCAGGCGGTGCTATGCGACTTCATCGTAGGCGGACATCTCGGACGTCATTTCCGGCGAATGCGCGATCTGTACGGCAGTCGCCTCGCAGCGCTCCTCGATGGAGGGCGCCAATACCTGAAAGGTCTGCTCGAGATTTCCAGTGTTCAAGCCGGTCTTTACACGGCTGCGTTCCTACAGAATGGTATGACTTCGCGACAAGCCGAGGCGGCAGCGGCGGCGAAAGGTGTTGAGGCGATAGCCATCGACCGATTCACCATAAAACGTGCCGATCCTAAGGGAGTGGTTCTGGGCTTTGCTGCCTTTGACGAAATCACTATTCGCAAGGGACTGATGCAATTGGCTTCGGCGCTCAGCCGATAGACCGTTAGAAGTGCGGAGAACAAATGTCAATTCGCCGGCTGAGCTGGCGCAAGTTCCGCCTCCGCGATCGTAGAAGACTGCTGTCGGCTCGCGCCTCGTCTTCGGCGGCGATGCATGCCGGCATCGCCGCTTCCTTGTGTGGCGAGCATGGCAGCAAGCGCAAAGTACCAGCCGCATGTGCCTAGCCGCGCGAACGGATAATCGACGAGGGCGTGCAGACAGATGGCGAGGACGCCAACGCCCCACACTGAGCGGAAGGCCGGACGAATATTCGAGACGATGAGAACAACCATGACGAGCGCGTAGGGGATGCCGCCTTCAGCCGCCCATTCGAGATAGTCGTTATGAGCCTGGTTCACCCAGGTGCCGTCATCGTACAGCGCGAACATTTTATACACGGGCACATAGGAGCCCAAGCCCCAACCTGTTAACGGCCGCGCTTCGATCATATGCATGGACGATTCATTGATGAGGCGCCGGCTGGATAACTGGTCGGGCCGCTCCAATTTTTCAATTACTTGATGAAATCCGGCGACGAATGTGAAGCCGACGCTAAGAACGACCGCCAACCCTACAACTGGGAGAGAAACGCTACTGCTTTTCTTAAACCAGGAGAGAAACAGGACCAGAAAGAGTTCAACGAGAACAAGAACGGCGCCGGCGCGGGAAGAAGAAGCGACAACCGCTCCCACCTGTAGCGCGGAAAGAACGAGGTAAGGAACGCGAATCTCGCGGTGGCGAACACCTTCCCACAGGGTTATTGGAAGAGTTAGTTCGATGAGCTGGCAGAAATTATTGTAGTAAGCAAACGTTCCGTAAACATCGGGGAAGCCGCTATTGAAGATCCAAAAGTATTTGCTCGTGTGCGAAGCCTGTTCGAGAACACTGAGCAGCGCTTCGAAACTGCCGAAGATCGCGACGGCCTGACGGACCTGCTCGGCCATTTTCCATTTCCGCCACGCGTGGGTCGCAAGCAGGGCGACGATTCCAACGGTTAGCCAGAAGAGCGACTTATCGAGGCCATTGAATACGATCTTCTGGTCAGACCAGATGGTTTGACCTACGCCGTAAAGGCACATCAAGAAGGGACAAAGAACGGGAAGATTGAAGTGAAGCGGCCTTTTCCGGGAAGCCGCGAGATAGACTGCGGCGCCCAGGAACAACAAGCTGGAAGCGATTCGGACGGAGAGGAGACTATAGTCTCCAATGACGAAAGAATACGCGGCTAGGAGGGAGCACAGCACCCACGCAGCAATTCGATCGAGCCGCGTTATCGTTCCACGGCGGCCTCCGTCGAGGCATACGTCAGTATGCATGTAAGCCTTAACAAGTTAAGGTGGAAACTGACATGAAAAGTCTCAGAAAAGAGCTATGGTTCGAGGTGCCGTCGCGGCGCGGATTTGTGAATATTACGGACGACGTCGCGGGCTGCGTGCGGGAAAGCGGAGTAAAGGAGGGCCTGGTGCTGGTAAACGCAATGCACATCACGGCCTCTGTTTTTATCAACGACGATGAATCCGGACTGCATCAGGATTATGACCGCTGGCTTGAAAAGCTTGCTCCGCACGAGCCCGTAGCCGGGTACCTGCACAACAGAACAGGCGAAGACAATGCCGATGCTCACATGAAGCGCCAGATCATGGGGCGCGAGGTGGTGGTGGCGATCACGAACGGGAAGCTCGATTTCGGGCCATGGGAACAGATCTTTTATGGAGAGTTTGACGGGCGCAGGAAGAAGAGGGTGTTGATTAAGGTGATCGGCGAGTAGAGACGCGAGGGCGTCTAAAAATATTCAGATAAAATAAAGTTTGAGCACACCAAAAACACCCTACCGTATTTGCGCCGTAAGCTACCTCAATACGGTTCCTCTTATCTGGGGCATGCAGCACGGCCCGCAGCGGGAGCAAGTGGAACTGAGCTTTGAAATTCCGGCGGCGTGCGCCGAAACCGTGGCTAAAGGCGATGCACAACTCGGGTTGGTGCCGGTCGCGGAGATCGCGCGGCAGCAGCTCGAGGTTGTCCCCGGCTATGGCATTGCGTGCCACGGCGCGGTGCGGAGCATTCTGCTCATATCCCAAAAACCCGTGCGCGAAATCAAGTCGCTTGCGGCGGATTTGAGCTCGCGCACATCGGTCGAATTGGCGCGCGTGGTGCTGCGCGAAGTGTATGGCGCGGAGCCGGAATTTTTCGTGCGGCCTCCGGCGCTGGACTCGATGCTGGCCGAATGCGATGCAGCGCTGTTGATTGGCGACCCGGCTTTGAGAATCGATCCCTACAGCCTCAAATATGACGTGTTGGATTTGGGGGCGGAGTGGTACACGCTGACGGGATTGCCGATGGTGTTTGCGCTATGGGCGGGCCGGAGTGTTGCGAACCGGGAACATTTGCGCGAAGTGCTTCGCGGTTCTTACGAATTCGGCCGGGCAAATACGGGGACGATCGCCGATTCCGAATGGCCGGCGCGTTCTATTACGCGCGGCCTGGCTTACGAGTATTTGACGCGCTATATACACTACGAGATCGGCGACAGGGAGTGGCGAGGTCTCGAAGCTTTCCTGGAGCTCGCAGGACTGCCCCAGGTAAATGCGGCGCTCGCTGAGACAAGATAATAAGAACTACGATAGTAATCATGATGACTCGCCAGCAAGCCATCGATCTGTTTTCGAGCAACGATCTTGTCGGACTTGGAATGGAGGCGGACGCAATTCGCCGAAAGCTTCATCCTGACGGCGTGGTGAGCTACATCATCGACCGCAACATCAACTACACAAACTTCTGCACGGAATACTGCAGCTTCTGCGCGTTTTACCGGCCCATGGGCCACAACGAAGGCTACATCCTTTCAAAAGAAACGATCTTCGATAAGATCCAGGAAACGATGGACCTCGGAGGCACGGGCATTTTGATGCAGGGCGGGCTGCATCCGGATTTGAAGATCGAGTGGTATGAAGATCTGCTCCGATCGATCAAGCAGCGATTCAACATCTGGTGTCATTGTTTTTCCGCGCCCGAGATCGTTAACATCGCCGAGGTGAGCGGCTTGACGCTGCGCGACACAATTGCGCGCCTGCGCGACGCGGGGCTTGATTCCATTCCAGGAGGCGGCGCAGAGATTCTGGACGCGGACGTGCGGCACCGCATCAGCCGCCTGAAATGTTCCGTTCAAGAATGGATTGACGTGCACCGGGCGGCGCACTCGCTTGGGATGTCAACCACGGCCACGATGATGTTCGGAACGGGTGAGACGATTGAACAGCGAATGAATCACTTCGAGATTGTGCGCGGCATTCAGGAAGACACGGGTGGATTTACGGCCTTCATTCCCTGGTTTTTCCAGCGCGAACACACCTCGCTCGGGCGCTTCGTGAAAGAAGAAGCGACAGCGGCGGAATACCTGAAGATGCTCGCGCTCTCGCGCATTTATCTTGACAACATCCCGAATATTCAGGCTTCGTGGGTGACGCCGGGACTTAAGGTCTGCCAGCTTGGGCTGCGGTTTGGCGGCAACGACGTGGGCAGCATCATGATTGAAGAAAACGTGGTGTCGGCGGCGGGGACGCATCACCGGGCGACGGAAGAACAGTTGCGAAGGTTGATACGCGATGCGGGATTCGTGCCCAAGCAGCGCGACACGTTGTACCGGACTTATTTCCTGAACTAGCCGAAGTCGTTACCTTGGCGTGCCCTGACCGCTCCCTCTGGTCGCGGTTCTGTAGCTAAACCTGCGGTTCAGGCGCGGTCGCGGCCGAGTTTTTCCATCTGGCCGGAGAGCCATGCCGCAAACAGCGTCAAAGCGACAATCAGGAACAGAGCGTAACGCAGGCTGCTCAGCTGGGAAATGAATCCGATGCTGGGCGGTCCGAACAGGAATCCTAGATATCCGATGCCTCCGACGGTCGCGATGCCGGCGCCGCGGCTCACGGAGGGAACGCGCCCTCCCGCGGCAAAAACCAGCGGAATGATGACGGAAAAGCCGGCTCCTGACACCGCGAAGCCCGGGAGAGCCCAATAGGGCGATGGCATTAACAGCGCGAGAGCCAGTCCGAAGGCAGCGACGAGAGCGCCGGTTCGAACGGTGCGCGCCGGGCCCAGGCGGGCAGTGATGGCATCGCCGAGAAGCCGGAAGACCGCCATGCCGGCTGAGAAAACGGCGTACCCAGTGGCGGCAAGTCCCTGCCCGGCTCGTAGTACCTGCTTCAGGTACACGGCGATCCAATCGGCCATCGCTCCCTCGGAAAGGAACATGCAGAAGCCGACGGCGCAGATGGCAAGCAAAACCGGCGGAATGGAGCGCAATGGGAGACGGTGCGCTGCGCCTGGCTGCGCCTCGTGGATCTCGAGCATGAGCGGAGCAGTGAAAAGTGTAATGCACAGGAAGACGAGCGAGCCGCCCAGTAAATGGGGCAGTGGCTCGACATGTCGTGCGGCGACGGCTCCGCCCAGGCCCGCGCCGATCATGCCGCCAATACTGAACATGGCATGAAAACGAGACATGGTGGGCTTTCCCAACGCGTTCTCTACAGCAACGCCTTGGGAGTTCATGGCTACATCGTTGGATCCGGCCGCCGCTCCGTAAACCACCAGCGCCAGGAATAACGTGAACGCATTGAACGCAAGACCGGGCAGAATCAAAGCCAGACAAAAGGCAACGGCGGTCCAGTTTGTGATTTTGCTGCTTCCGTAGCGATGGAGCAGCCATCCGCAAACCGGGATGCCGGTGAGCGAGCCCACGGCGGCACCCAACAGAGATAGACCCAAGGCGCCGTTGCTGAGGTGGAGCGATGCTTGTATGGCAGGAATGCGCGAGAGCCACGTGGACGTGACAAGTCCGTGAACCAGGAAGCGGGCGACGACAGCCCACCACGCGCCGCTAACAGGTTGCGTTTGGGCTGCCGCCGCCGTAGGCGTATAGATTTGAGTTGCCTCTTTGATCATTATGGAGGCTGGGTGCTTACACTCTGTACGTCAGCAACTATTGCGTCAACCGGGCCGAGGGTCCGGACGCGCAAAGAACGATGGTATCTGTTCGCGCCTTATCCCACTCCTGCAGCGCAAAGCCATGAGCTTCGAAGAAAGTGCGAATCCGGGCCGGATCCCATCCGAATATGTCCTCCAAGATCGGAATGAGCACGCTGAGAGCGTCGTCGCTCAAAATCGTTCGCTGCGCGATTTGAGTGATGTACTTGTTTTCGGAAACAGCAATAGTTAATCCATCGAGCCGGTTCACATGCAGCATGACATGGATATCGGAACTGCCATCGCCGACGTAGACAATCCGGTCGTGACTAATTGGCAGGCTCGAGCGAATCTCATCCAGCACCGCTACTTTTCCATATCCGGCGGGCAGCCGGACAATGGATTGAATCTCGCCCGTTCGAGGATCGTAGTTGAGCTTGGTCCCGTAAATATGGTCTTCCGGCACGATGCCTTCGAGAGCGGACTGAATCACGGCTTCGGGAGCGGCCGAGACCACATAAAACGAAAACGCGCGGCCATCCAGGTTCTTCAGCAGCTCGAGCAGTCGGCTGATATTTGGCTTCAGCCTGATTCGCTTGCCAACCTCGCTAAGGTCCTCTTTCCGCACGCGGCGGAACTCGGGGTCATGCAGAAGAAGGTACGTCAGTTCGCCGCCCTGCTGGACCAGATGAATATTCGATAATCCGGCGACGCGCTCGTGGAAGCCGGAGACGCCCAGCAATTCGCTGAGGATGAAACCGGAATCATGGAAGCTCAAGGTTTGGTCGAAGTCGCTAACAAGAAGATAACGTTTAATAAGTCCTGTATTATTAGGCACTTAGTCCTACTTTCATATTATGAAACTTAAAATGAATCGACTCTCAGGCAAGGAGAGTCCAGTATGCGGGTATGGGTGTTGGATGCGCCGGAACGGCCGAAGTTGCAACGATAAGGCGCCGCGCTTACGCGCCGTGCCGGGCGGTCATAGTGCGGGGCGCGTCCAGAACGCCGGTGATGAGGCCCTGCTCGATCGCAAAGCGAGTGAGTTCCGCGGTCGAATGAAGATCAAGCCGCTCCATGATGCATTGGCGGTGAAATTCGGCCGTCCTCGGAGACAAACCGAGTTTGGAAGCGATTTCCTTTGCAGTCAGGCCTTCGGCAATTAACTGGAGTACGGCGGTCTGGCGCGGCGTTAGGGCCAATAAAGCGGAGTCGCCATTCCGCTCGAGCGCGTCTTTCGCTGATGAGTCTAAGAACTTCTGCCCGCGAGCGACCGACTCGATTGCCGAGGCAAATTCCGCATACGAGGCGTGCTTAGAAATGAAACCGTAGCCGCCTGATCGGAGAGACTCCCGAACGAACCGGGCCGAGCAATCGCCCGAGATGAAGAGAATGTGGGCAGAGGAATCGCGTTCGAGGAGGCGCCGGGCGGCCTCAAAGCCGCCTAGTCCAGGCATGTTGATATCGACCAGATAGACATCAGGCTTGATTTCGCCGCTCAGTTCAAGAAGTTCGGCGCCGTCGCGGGCCTTCCCTACGACTTCGAAGGCACCTTCACTGAGAAGAAGCAGCGCTTCTAAAACCAACGCGTGATCGTCAGCAATAACTATCTTGATTCGTTCCATTACGTCCTCTGAATCCAACTTTGTGTGAGTAACCTCAAACTGGAGACGCCGAAGGTCCCCATTCCCTTTCAAAGAATCCCTCGAAATGTCACGAGTCGATTCGTTACTTGCGTAGGTTTTCAAACAGAAAGGTGTACTACAGCTTTTGCGCCGCCGTTCGGTCGATGAACCAAAGCGCCTTGAGTGAGCCTCTGGTGCCTAGCTGACACGGAAAACGAAACGGGTCCTCAGGCCCGCGAAGAACCTGGAAAAGTGGCTCGGCTTTATCGTCGCCGGCTGCCAAAATCGCGGTTTTCCGAGCGGCCAGCAACACGGCCGGAAGAAGGGTGATTCTGTGCATTTTCAATTTTTGAACATAGACAGGCGCGGCGATACCTTTGCGATCTCCTATCAACGGCTCGCCTGGGAACAGACTGGCGGTGTGGGCATCAGGCCCTAATCCGCGGTGGATCAGGTCAAATACGGGAATCTCGCCATTCGACAGACTGAACGACGCGCGAATGTCGCGGACGTACTCCTCGGCCGCTTCCGCCGGGTCGATCTCGCCCTTAATGCGGTGAATATTCTCCGCGGGAATTTTTGCCGGTTTCAGGAGGGTCTCAGCAGCCATCTTGTAATTGCTCTGCGAATCGGAGGGAGGTACGCACCGCTCGTCCACCCAGAAGATGTGCACCTTTGCCCACTGGAAGGGGGTCCGGCCCAAAGTTTCAAACATGATTTTCGGAGTTGAACCGCCCGAAATGGCGAAGCGCGCGAAGTCGGCCGAGACGAGCAGATCTCGCAGGTCCTCGAGAATCCAGGCCGCGCACGCGTTTGCGGCTGCCTGTGCGCTTTCGGCGATTTCCAAGACTTCATGCGTCATGAGCGGTCCGACTCTTCAGTGATACGACTCGGCCATACGATCGAAGGCTGCATGGAAAACGGGGTCCTGGCCGAGGACGGTCAATTCCTCATGCATCAATTCATAGAACGAAGACCCGGCGAGGCTGACACGCTGCTCCTGATCGCCCACTCGAAGCCTTAAGCAAGTTGGACCCGTGCGCGAGAGATCGATAACCTGTTTGCCTGAGAGAGTTACGCGCATCAGGCCCGGTTCGACTCCGTCTTCGGAGTGAAAAGTGGATTTGGCTGTTATGCCTTGCTGCAGCCACGCCGCAAGATAGAGAGCGGAGGCAGGCACTGTTCCTCCCGAATACGCAATTTCAATAGAGCTAAAGCTCGACGGCTTCAGCAGCGCTGGATTTTCGTCAAACACTGTTGCAATGGTTTCGCGCCATGGAGTGGTGCGCGTCCACTCGAGATCGCCGATCAAATGCCCAGCCGATTTCCATTCGCGAAGCACAGTCAAGGCCTGCTTTAAATCGGCGCCCCGCGTGTCAACGATGATCTTCGTGGCTAGTCCCAAGACCGGCGAAAGGCCATCTTGACGCCCCGTTCGGCCAGAGGTCTGTAGGGCAGATTTCATCCGGCACCACACAACCACGGGTAGATCGGGCACTACAATGCCCAGCACGGTAGGTCCCACATCGGGCCAGCGGTCGGGGTGGGCGGCTACTTCAATCTGCTCGCAACAAATCTGTTGCGCTTTTCCGAAAGGCTTCCAGCATTGCGCGAAAACTCGTGCCGAGAGACCATTTTCGGCGCTTCGATCGGACCGCAGCACAATGGCGCGGCTGGGATGCGCATGCATCAATTCCACTAAGATCTGGCTGACGCTGCCGCCTTCCTCGTCCTCCTGGTCGGTGACCACGATCAGAGTCATGGCGCACGCGCGCAGAACTGTTGGCTTGCCCTGATGGCGTTCTTCTTCCCCAAGCGAAGTCCAGACTTCGCCCAGCGCTCGAAGGATTTTTTCGGGTTGCGCGGAAATAAGACTGCTGCTCATGGAATTCTCCAGGCGTGTCCCTGTCTTGCCAGCATATCGTCGGACGCTTTCGGCCCCCAGCTGCCGGCTTCATAGTTGGGAAAATCAAACTTCGTGCTTTGCCACTCCTCGAGAATCGGCTCGACCACTTGCCAGCTTGCTTCAACCATGTCTTGCCGTGTGTATAGAGTTGCGTCTCCTGCCATGGCGTCAACCAGCAGCGTCTCATAAGCCGTAGGCGTGCGCTCGCCGAAACTCGAGCCGTAGTTGAAGTCCATCGATACGGGTCTGACGCGCATGCCGCTTCCCGGACTTTTGGAAAGGAAGCGAAGAGAGATGCCCTCTTCCGGTTGTATCCGAAGCACCATCAAGTTAGGACGGGGCGAGCGAGGTCCGAGCCGCGTCTCCTGCTGGAACATCGCGAGCGGCGGCGCATTGAATTGAATCGCGATATCGGTGACGCGCTTTGGAAGACGTTTTCCGCTTCGAATATAGAAAGGAACACCCGCCCAGCGCCAGTTATCGACAAAGAAGGTTACTGCAGCGTAAGTGTCGGTCTGAGCCTGGGGATCGACGCCTTCTTCCTGCCGAAATCCAGGAAGTTCCTGTCCACCAACCTTCGCGGGTCCGTATTGACCGGAAACAGAGTAGAGAGGCACCTCGTCGCGTTTCATCACTCTTATCGCCCGCAAGAGTTTAGCTCGTTCGTCGCGGACGTTATCGGCATCGAAAAACGAGGGCGGTTCCATAGTGACGGTGGCCATCACCTGCAGCAGGTGATTCTGGATCATGTCGCGAAGCGCGCCCGCCTCTTGATAATATGCGCCCCGGCCTTCGACCCCAATCGATTCCGCCGCAGTGATCTGGACATTGTTGACGTAGCGCCGGTTCCATAACGGTTCGAAGATACCATTGCCGAAGCGGAACGCGAGAATGTTCTGAACGGTCTCTTTGCCGAGGTAATGATCGATCCGATAAACGTCTTTCTCCGCGAACACCTCGTGGATTTGGTCACTGAGCTCTCTGGCGCTCGTAAGGTCGTGGCCAAACGGTTTCTCGACAACGATACGTCGCCAGCCCTTGCCCTTGTTTAGGCCCGCTGCGCCCAGGCACGCTACAACTGTCGCATAGTAGCTCGGCTGCGTCGATAAGTAATAAAGAACGTTGCCCTTGGTCTGATGGGTGGTCTCGATTTCCGAAAGCTTTACGCAAATCGCCTGATAGCATTTCGGGTCTTTCAAGTCTCCGGCAACGTAATACAGCGATTGTTCAAAGGAGCGCCACACGGATTCATCAAACGGTGAATCTTCGATGAATTTTTGGACTGAGTCCTTCATTTTTTCCCGGAACTCGCTGTCGGGCATGTGGGTCCTGGAATTGCCGATCACGGCAAAGCTTTGCGGGATGCGCCGCTCGTAGGCCAGCCGGTAGAGGGCGGGGACGAGTTTTCGCTTGGTGAGGTCGCCATTGGCGCCGAAAATAACTATGGCGCACGGGGGCACTCGCCTTTCAAAGCGCAGGGGATCTTGGAAGGGATGCGCGTCAGCCATTGTCACAAGATATCATTCGCGAACAAGCCGGACGTGGACGTTGGCACGGGCCAGGCAAACTCACGACTTGCCGGCGTAGTGGTCATACTCCCAGTCGTAAGGCACGCCGGTGTCGCCGAGGATGAACCTAACCAGATCGGCGAATCCCACTTCAGACCGAACGTCGTTCGAAAGGATGACGACGCATCGCCGGCTGGTCTCGATGCAGACCATGGTGTTGGCAGTCGTGCTGTCATGGCCGCCCTTGTAGAAGCCGTGGCCCTGCGGGCCGTCGAAAACGATGACGCCCAAGCCGGCATACATGTCCTTGCGCTGCTCATTAGCGGGCAGGTCGGGACCGAAGGGCGGGAACTGGTGGGCTGTGCTGATATGCAGCTGCGGCCTTGTCATCTCGGCGCGCGAGGCTGCGCTTAGGCCATCGCCGCGTACCAGGGCAGAGACGAACTTCGGCACGTCTGAAATCGTGGTGTCCATCGAGCCCGCCGCACGAACCTTGCTTCGCTGGTCGTGCCGTTGCGGCTGGCCGCGATCGTTCCAGCCGTCGGCGAGATTAGCGGCAAAATCGCTGCGCCACACCAGGCTTGTGCGGCTCATGCCCAGCCGGTCGAAATTGGCCTTGGTCAGATCGCCGACATCGAGCCCAAGGCCCTGCACCTTGCGGCCGTGTTCAATAACGAATTGCAGCAGGATGATGCCTTCGCCCGAATAGCTATACCGCGTGCCGGGCTCGAAGTGGATGCGCAGTTTCCGGTCAGGTTCGATAAACCAGAAATTGTTGAGGCCGGTCGAATGGGTCAGGCACATGCGCGGCGTGATTTTTTCCCAGCGCGGGTCGTTGGCGAGATCCTCGTACGGCCCGTACTTGTCCGGGAAGACCGGATCGGGGCCATAGGCCGGAAGTGGCTTGTCGAGATCATCCTTGATCGGAATGTCGAGCTTGAGCTTGCCCTGGTCGACCAGTTGCATTACGGTATAGGCGAACACCGTCTTGGTCAGCGAGGCGGCATACATGACGGTGTCCATCGTTAGCGGATCGCCTTTAGCGTTTCGCACGCCATAGGCATGGACATAAGCGAGCTTGCCGTGATCGATGACCGCAATGGTCATGCCTTTGGCGCGGGTGGCTGTCATGATCTTGTTCACTTCGGCGTCGATGGCCGCACCGCCCGGTATCGTTTGCGCGACAGCCGCGACGGGAAGGCACAGCGCGAAAAGAGTCAGGCACAACGCCCGCATTTCGACTCCCTGATATCGCTGATGGTTGGCTCAGCCTAACACACAGCTAGTGGACTGTCGCCAGGAATTCGTTAGTATCCGCCAACCCGCTTGCTCACGCGCGCGGTTCTGTTGGGCTGGTACGGAACCGCGACCGTTAGGGAGCGCGGTACTAACGCCCGCTCTGCGAAAGGCCACTAGTCTTCAGCCGAACCGCAAAAAATGCTGGCGCTTGGCGCGAGCCGATTCGGTGGC
This sequence comes from Bryobacterales bacterium, assembly GCA_963722585.1. Classification (GTDB taxonomy): domain Bacteria; phylum Acidobacteriota; class Terriglobia; order Bryobacterales; family Bryobacteraceae; genus KBS-96. The sequence goes on from CAVRNU010000035.1 coordinate 95,660, forward strand.
TTATACTCAGATTAGTTCCATTTCGCCCTCATGCCAGCTTTCCTTCTTATCGGCGGCATTATTCGAGCGGGTATTCGAAGCCCCGCTTGAGAGCTTTTGGAGTATCGTTTCTGGACAAAAGCCATCAGCGGGGCCTTAGATCCTGTTGATGGCTTTTCGTTTGATTGATAGCTGTCTGAGTTAGACACAATTGGATTTCTATGAAGATTTTCACCTTCGATACAACGCTTCGGGACGGCACGCAGGGCGAAGCCGTTTCTTTCTCGGTTGATGACAAGCTTCTTATTGCGGCGAAACTTGACGAATTCGGAATCGACTACATCGAAGGTGGTTGGCCAGGGTCGAATCCTAAGGACAAGGAGTTCTTTTCTCGCGCCCAAAGCCTGAAGTTCAAACGTGCCAGGCTGACTGCGTTCGGCTCGACGCGTTCCGCCAAAAATGCGGTGGAACTGGACGCCAATACGGCCGCTCTTATTGCCGCCGAAACTCCGGCCGTGTCGATCTTTGGAAAAACGTGGGACTTCCACGTTCATCGCGCTTTGGGAATCACCGAAGAGGAAAACCTGACGCTGATTTCCGACACCGTGGGCTATTTAAAAGCGCACGGCCGCGAGGTGATCTATGACGCCGAACACTTTTTCGATGGCTATGCTGCCAATCCCGATTTTGCGTTACGAACGTTGGAAGCGGCCAAGCGCGCGGGAGCTGACGTTTTGTGTTTGTGCGACACCAATGGCGGTACGTTGCCCAACCGTCTCCAGGAAACAATTGTCGAGGTTCGGAAGCGCTTTGATGGAATTCTTGGCATTCACACACACAACGATTCGGGCGTTGCGGTAGCGAACACGCTCGTGGCTGTCGAAGCCGGCGCAACGCATGTGCAGGGCTGCGTGAACGGATATGGTGAACGCTGCGGCAATGCCAATATGTGCTCGATACTGGCGAACCTCGAATTGAAATTAGGCCATACGACGGTGGGCCGGGAGAATCTCGAGAATCTCGCGGGCCTAGCCCGTTACGTCGCCGAGCTTGCCAACCTGCCCCTCCGCCGCGATCAACCGTTTGTCGGCCAAAGCGCATTCGCTCATAAAGGCGGCATCCATGTGAGCGCTGTGCTGAAAGATTCCTCTACTTATGAGCACATTCGTCCAGAAATGGTCGGCAACCGGCAACGTGTTTTATTGAGCGACCTGTCGGGGCGCGGCAACGTCACCTACAAACTGAAACAACATGGACTGGCCGACCGGCTGGATCCGGAAGCGAGAGGCGAACTCCTGGGCCGGATCAAGCAGATGGAGTATCAAGGCTACGATTTTGAAGCCGCCGAAGGAACATTCGAGCTATTGGTTCGCGAGGCGGCGAATCGGGCATTTCATCCTTTCGATGTAGTTAGCTACGAAGTAAACACAAAGTACGTGTCGGGGAGTGAAACAGTCACAACCGCAAGCGTTGTGCTGAGGGTCGAAGGCGATCCACAATCGGCTACCGCAATCGGGCAAGGCCCTGTACACGCTCTCGATGTATGCCTCCGGCAATGCCTGGCGTCGCGCTACCCCGCCATTTCCGACGTGCGCCTGGTCGACTACAAAGTAAGGGTACTAGGAGTCAAGGGTGGAACCGAGTCAAAGGTTCGCGTGCTGGTCGAGTGGTCCGACCATCAACGAAGCTGGGCCACGGTGGGTATCTCCGATAACGTGATCGCGGCGAGCTGGCATGCCCTAGTTGATGCGCTTCGGCTCGAAGTGTTCCGCCTGCACGAGAAAAGCGAGGTCCCGGCCGAGCTGATTGAAGATTACAGTTGGGGCGTATAAGGCAGCAAGGCCAGCCAGGCCGGTGGCTTGTTCAGATCGCGCACAACGCCACCAATCGGCTGTGCGCTTCGACACTTCCGGCTCTTTTCACCTTTTTTTCAGGTTCCGCTGTTTCAATGAAATAGAACGGTGAGCGGAATACAGGTGTTGTGCAAAAGGGTTGAATTCACCTTACTTGCTCTGGCTGCTTGGTGGACGCCGCATCTTCCGGCACAGTCGACCACGAACCCCGTCAGGACAGATGGCGATGAATTTATCACGATTAACTTAGAAGACGCGCTCGCGCGCGCTGCGAAATACGGCACGCAAATTCAGTCGGCCAACATTTTGGCGCAACTCGCGCACGAAGATAAGAAACAGGCAACGGCCGCCACTCTTCCCACCGCGAGCGCCCTCAACCAATTCATCTATACGGAGGGCAACGGCACGCCCTCAGGCGTATTTGTGGCCAATGATGGAGTACACGTTTATAACGAGCAACTTCAGGTACACGAGGAACTTCTGTCGCTTGTCAGGCGCGGCGAAGTGCGGATGGCGGCTGCCGCCGAAGCGGTAGCGCGGGCCAAAGCCGACGTTGCCGCTCGCGGGCTCAGGGCCACCGTGACGCAGGACTACTACGCGATTGCTTCGGCGCAACGCAAAGCCAAGAATGCGGAACGAAGCCTTAAGGAAGCTCGAGACTTTCTGGATATCACGCAGAAACAGGAGCACGGCGGTGAAGCGGCGCACTCGGATGTAATCAAAGCGCAATTGCAGGTGCAGCAACGGGAAAGAGACGTTCAGGATGCCGGGCTAGCTATTCAAAAAGCAAAAATCACGTTGGCCGTCTTAATTTTCCCTAGCCTTCAGTTGAATTATGCGATTGAGGACGACCTTTCGCGGGTGACTATTCTCCCGCCATTACAGGAATTGACGGCGCAAGCGAACATAGGGAGTCCGGACGTCCGTTCGGCGCAGGCGAACGTGAGCGAAGCCCGGCTGGGCGTAACGGTTGCGAGATATGCCTATCTGCCTTCGTTCGGGCTCGACGTGTTTTATGGCATCGACGCAAACCAGTTCGCCGCCCAAACAAGCGGCCTAACCAACGAGAGCGGGCGAAGCACGCTGCCTGACTACCAGGTGTCAAACCGGCAGAACCTGGGCTACGTGGCGCAAGCAACCATGAATGTGCCCCTCTGGAACTGGGGCGCCATTCACAGCAGAGTCAAACAGGCGGCGCTGCGGGAGCATCAGGCGGAATTAGACCTTACGCTTACGCAGAAGCAGTTGCAGGCCGATCTTGCCTCCTCGTATCAGGAAGCGCAAACGGCGTTGTCCCAGGTTGCTTCGCTCCGCTCCTCTTCCGACCTTTCGGCCGAAAGTCTTCGCCTCACAATACTGCGGTATAAAGCGGGAGAAGCGACTTCGTTGGAGGTGGTGGACGCCCAAACGACCGCGAGCCAGGCCAGAGGCGCTTACGACGATGGCCTGCTCCGGTACCGCGTCGCCCTTTCTAATTTGCAAACGCTTACGGGGAATTTTTAGTTATGAAGATTCTTGCGTATGCCTCGCTCGCGATGATGTTGTTTGCCGCCGCGTGTTCAAAGTCGAACAATGCCGAGGGCGCCGCAAGCGATGAAAATGCGCCGGCCGCTCCCGTACAGGTAGCGAAGGCGGAGCGCACGGCGATTCACTCCTTCGTTACGGCCGAAGCAGTCCTTTACCCGCTAAAGCAAGCTAACGTGGTGCCAAAAATCAGCGCTCCGGTCGCCCGTTTCCTGGTGCAGCGCGGCGATCACGTGCAAGAAGGCCAGCTGCTGGCAGTGCTCGAGGATCGCGACCTGGTTGCGGCTGCTCAAGAGAGCAGACAGTTGTACGAGCAGGCTCAGGCCACCTACAGGTCAACGACGGCAGCCACAATGCCGAATGATATGACCAAGGCAAAGACCGATGTTGAATCTGCCCGTCAAGCTTTGGACGCCGCGCAGCGTGTATATGAAAATCGCAAAGCGCTGCTGGCGCAAGGGGCATTGGCGCAGAAATTGGTGGACGATGCAAAAGTAGCTCTGGTGCAGGCGCAAAGCCAGTTTCTAACCGCGAAGCAAAACCTGGCCTCGCTCGAACGAGTGGGACAGGCTGCGCAGTTGAAGAACGCGCAGGCACAAGTCGAGGCGGCGAAAGCTCATTATGATGGCGCCGCGGCACAGGCATCCTACGCCGAAGTGCGGAGTCCGATTACGGGCGTCATCTCGGACCGTCCTTTGAACGTGGGGGAAATGGCCAGCGCCGGCTCAGCGCTGTTCTCAATCGTCGACCTGTCGCGAGTCGTCGCCCGGGCAAGTGTTCCGGTGCAACAAGCGGCTCTGGTCCGCGTAGGCAGGCCAGCCACAATCTCGGGCGGAACCGTCGAACTAAAGGGCAAAGTTATCGTAGTGAGCCCGGCGGTGGACCCCAGCACGACAACTGTCCAGATTTGGGTAGAAGCCCCCAATCCTGGTGAGCGCCTGAAGCTAGGCTCGACCGTTCAGATTTCAATCGACGCGGGCGAAGTAGCGGATACCATCGTTGTTCCTGCCAGCGCGCTGCTCGCCTCCGATGAGGGGGGCGAGAAGGTGATGGTAGCGGGCGCCGACAGCCTGGCGCACGAACATCCAGTGAAGGTTGGAATTCGGTCGGGAGACGACGTTCAAATCTTGAGTGGGGTGAAAGAAGGCGACGAAGTCATCACCGAGGGCGGGCTCGGTCTCGACGACAAGGCTAAAATTCAAGTCGAAAAGCCGGCCGCGGGGGAGGAAACCGGCCAGAAGGACTCGGACGACAAGAAATGAGCACTCTGTCTCCTGTCCAAACGCGCCCGGAGACCACGGAGCAGTCCGATCACTGGACTGCCCGGTTCCTGAAATCGATCATTTTCATCATCGTTGCTCTCGCGATATTCGGCGTCTACCTGGCGCTGAATATTCCGATTGCCGTGTTCCCCTCGACGAATTTCCCGCGAATCGTGGTCGGAGTGGACAACGGCGTGATGCCGATCGACCAGATGCAGGTGACCATCACTCGGCCGATTGAAGAGGTGGTCAACTCAGTTCCGGGTCTCGATCGCATCTTGTCGATCACCAGCCGCGGCTCTGCCGAAATCGATCTCTTCTTCAACTGGAACGTTGACATGTTCCAGACTTTGCAATATGTGAACGCTGCCATTGCGCGCGTGCAGACCAGCCTTCCATCGACTGCAACCATCACCACCAACCGCCTGACGTTCGCCGCTTTCCCCATCATGGGCTACAGCATGACATCGGAAACAATACCGCAGACCGTTCTGTGGCAACTGGCGACATATACCGTAAAGCCGCAATTGAATCGTCTGAATGGCGTATCCACGGTCGTCGTACAGGGCGGCCAGGAACCCGAATTTCAAATTCAGCCCGATCCTGGAAAGCTTGTCGAATCGCAGGTCACGGTCCCAAACCTTCTGGATGCCATTTCCAAAAGCAACCTGATCGACTCGCCTGGTCTCCTTGAACAAAATCATCAGTTGGTTCTTGGCCTGGTGAGCGGACAGGTGCACAACCCGGCCGAGATCGGCGGCATCGTCGTGAAGACCACGGCGTCAGGCACTCCGATTAAAATCCGAGACATCGCGTCGGTGAGCTCGTCGGTGAAACCTGTTTACACGATCGTAACCGCCAATGGAAAACCGGCTGTTCTGCTAAACATTTATCGACAACCCGATAGCAACACGGTCTCGGTAGCGGATGAAGTGCACCAAAAAATAGCCGATTTCCAAAAATCGCTGCCCGCTGGTATCTCTCTTCAACCTTTCTACGACCAATCGCAACTGGTGAGCGAATCGATCAAGAGCGTGCGCGATGCGATTCTAATCGGCGTTGTTCTCGCGGCTATCATTTTGGTGCTTTTTCTCCGGGATTGGGGCACGTCAATCGTTGCGGGCCTGGTGATTCCCGTAACTGTTGCGGTGACGTTCATCGTTCTACGGGCAATCGGCCAAAGCTTCAACCTGATGACACTCGGCGGACTCGCCGCGGCTGTAGGCCTGGTGATCGACGACGCGATCGTGGTAGTTGAAAACATCGTTTTGCACCGTGATGCCGGCCAAAGCCGGGCGAACGCGATACGGAGCGCGATCCGAGAGATACGTGTGCCGCTTTTGGGCTCTACTATCACGCCGATCGTTGTGTTTTTGCCGCTTATAACCGTTACCGGAGTTACGGGCACGTTCTTCCGCGCCCTGGCTGTCACGGTAGCTGTGGCTCTCTTGACCTCGTTGGCCCTGGCCCTGACATGGACGCCGACGTTGAGCCACATTCTACTCCGCTCACCCGGCGATGTCGCGCAAACGCCTGGCATGTCCCGATCGACTCACAACGAGATCGCAACCACCGGGATAATGGGCCGGCTCACACGTTTGTATGAGCGCGGCATAAAACTTGTTTTGGGACGGCCGATTCTGTTGATCGGATTTTGCGTTGCGGTCATCTTGGTTTCGTTCGTCTGCTATCAAGCTCTTGGTTCCGATCTGTTGCCGGCCATGGATGAAGGCGGATTCGTGTTGGACTACTTGATGCCTGCCGGAGCCTCGCTTGTCGATACCAATCGGGTATTACTCGGCGTCGAGAAAATCATTCACTCGATACCGGAAGTGCAGGGCACTTCGCGCCGAACCGGCCTTCAGCTAGGATTGGCTGCGGTTACGGAAGCAAACACCGGCGATATATCGGTCATGCTCAAGAACGATCGCAGCCGGGGGGTAGACGAAATCATCGCCGACGCCAGGGACAAGGTGAACAAGCAATTCCCTCAGTTGGATACCGATTTTCACCAGACACTCGAGGACATGATTGGCGATCTGACCAGTTCGCCCGACCCGATCGAGATCAAGCTGTTTTCAGAGAACCTGGATCTGCTGAAGCTTTGGGCGCCCAAAGTCGGGGATGCGATTAAAACCATTCCGAGCGTCAAGGATGTGAAGAACGGTATCGAAGACACGATCAGCGGTCCCGCGATCACATTCGTCGTGGACCAGGGTGTCGCCGCACGCGCCGGATTTACTCCACAGGAAGCGGAGCTCGACGCGAGCGCAATATTTCAAGGAGAACCATCTCTGGTTCCAGTTGTCGTGAACAATCGCCCTTACACGTTGCGCGTGACCTTCCCACCCGAGACTAGGGCGTCGCTCCAATCAATCCAAAACACGCTTCTGGTAAGCTCCACGGGAAAAGTAGCGACACTCGGCACGCTGGCTAAGATCCAGAACGATCCCGGGCAGATTGAGATACGGCGCGAAAACCTGCAGCGCGACGTGGCCGTGGTCGGGCGTCTCGAGGGTATGAGCCTCGGGACCGGCATCGCTTTGGTTCAGAAGAAAGTGGCGGCGCTGCACCTGCCCTCTTCCATTCGCGTCCAGTATGGCGGCCTGTATCAACAGCAGCAGCAATCGTTCCACGACCTGCTTTTTGTTCTTGCCGCGGCGATTGTTCTCGTATTCATCGTTTTGCTGGTGGAGTTCAACGGGTTCGCTGCGCCCATAGCAATCCTGTCATCTGCGCTGCTGTCAACTTCCGGCGTCGTTTTGGCGTTGCTTGTAACCAACACGACGTTCAACATCTCTTCGTTCATGGGCCTGATCATGGTGGTCGGCATCGTTGCCAAAAATGGCATTCTGTTGCTCGACGCCGACCAGAAGTTCCGTGCCGCAGGATCGAGTCCGAGAGACGCCATGATCGAGGCCGGGGAAAGACGTCTTCGCCCCATTCTTATGACGGCTCTAGCGACCATTGCCGGAATGATTCCGCTCTCGCTCGCCATCGGCGCCGGCTCGCAGATGTTGCAACCGCTGGCCATCGCAGTGATCGGCGGCATCATCGCGTCGATGTTCCTGTCGTTAATCGTGACGCCAACAGTTCACTATTACCTGGCGAGGAAATAAACTGCTTCATTGAAGACGCATGATGGAGCCGCGCGCCGTGGCCTTCGCGCTTCTAGCCCATCCATTGAGGATTGGCAGCGGTGCCATCAAAATCGGTGCTTGTCTTGAAGCGCTCGTATTTGCCGGACAGCGCGGCCGCCTTGGTTTTTTCGAGTAAGGCAGTCATTTGCGTTGAAGTTAGGGGTTTGAAGGTTCGAACTGCCTCAAACGCCTGATTCAATCGCTCGATACTATCGCAGCCGTTGATGACGACCGTTGTCGGCAGGCTGAGGGAATAATGCAAGCATTCGATGGCGGTTGCGACTCCGCTGGTGGGAATGGCTCCGCTGCCGAGCGGCTTCATGCAAAGAACCGCCATTTGTTTCTCAACGAGCTTTGGCACAACGAGGTGGGCAAAACTGCGGAACTGCGCGTCCAAGACATTCAGAGGCATTTGGGCGGAATCGAAGCGAAATCCATGCTGGTCGGCCACTTCCAGCATCTTGAGATGGATCCGCGGGTCTTTGTGTCCGGTGAAGCCGATGTAACGCACCTTGCCCGCTTGTTTTGCGGCAGTCACTGCTTCCACGCAGCCGCCTTTTGCGAAGAAGCGGTCGGGATCGCTCATCCGGATGTTTTCGTGAAATTGAATGAGATCGAGATGGTCGGTTTGAAGCCGTTTCAACGATTCGTCTATCTGCTGGGCGGCGGCAGCCTTGGTACGGCCGTCGAACTTGGTCATCAGAAACACTTTCTGGCGATAACCGTCTTGAAGCGCCTTACCCATCACAACCTCGCTGTTCCCGTCGTGGTAATCCCAGCAATTGTCCAGAAAGGTAACACCGCGGTCAATGGCGGTTCTTATGATTTGGATGCCCTCGTTCTCCGGCGGGACGCCGATGTGGTAACCGCCTAAGCCCAAAGCCGATACCTTCTCGCCGGAGTTTCCAAACGGGCGGTAGATCATCTCGCCTTGTTGGGTTTGTTTTGCGGAAACTGTTCCAGCCAACGCCGCCGAAGCGATGGTTTTCAATACATCCCGGCGATCCGGGTGATCGTGAGCGCTCATAGTTCTCTCCGTAACACCAGTATGGACTCGACCGGCGGAGGGGCCGTTACGCGCCTATTCGGCCGAAATCAAAGCACTTTCACACCGACAAACGGTTCGGGGCCTTCACAGACCTTAATTGGATTCCGCAATGGCATACCAAACTGCGGGAACGAGACTTCCATGACATCGCCCGGCTCGAGCACGACGCCGTCTCCGAAGCTGAACGCGTCCGCTCCGAAGAAATGGATGTGCGCATCTCCAGGGAGGCGGTGCGCCTGGTATTTGAACTGGTGATGCTCGAGATTCGCAAGCGAATGTGACATATTCTTCTCGCCTGTCCAGATGTTCTTTTTCCAAAGCGGAGCGTTATTTCGAAGGATGGAAACCGTTCCGGACACATCGTTGAACTCGACTTCGCCGATTATCAGTTCCGGACCGATTGAACAGTTCCGCAGCTTGGACGGAGCGAGATACAGATAGTTTTTCTTTTCCATTCGGTGATCTGAGAACTCGTTCCCTACAGTCAGGCCAACGCGAAAGGGTTCACCATCTTGTGAAATGACGTAGACGCCGGCGATCTCCGGTTCCTCGCCTCCGTCCCACCCATACGGCGGGCTTGTGAGTTCTTCACCGTGCGCTCTGAGAATAGACCCGTTGCCCTTGAAAAACCATTCGGGTTGCACTCCGATTTGTCCCGGAGCTGGACAGCCGGCCTCGAGTCCCATCTGGTACATGCGGCTACTGTCGGTGATCTCGGCTTGTGTCTGCCGGTGCATAGCCGCGCGATTTTCGGCGCTCGCCTTGTGAGTAAGGCCGGTGCCACTTACCATGCAATGAGCGGGATTCGTGGGGTGATCGAAGGCCGGTAAGATCCGCCAGTCGCTGGCTCCCTCGTAAATAGGTGTATAGTCAAGCGTTTCGCTTCCGGCGATCTCCTGAACGATGGCACTCAGGCTTCGGCCTCGTTCCGTAACTTTCATCGCGAGCGAATAAACGTCCGTGCACTGACGCGAGTCGAGCAGTCTGAGTTGTTCGCCATCCACCAATCCGACGCGCCGCTCGCCAAGTCGAGCGATCTGTACAAGTCTCATTCAGTCACCATTCAACAAGCGATAATCTTCTGAAAGCAATAATATTCCGATGCGACCTCTCTTCACATTTGTTTTATGCCTCTGTGCCACTCCCGGCTTGGCTCAACAAACTGTCACGATTCGAGTGAACGCCTCAGAGAAGCAAGGTCCACTCAGGCCGGTTTGGAGCTATTTCGGTTATGACGAGGCGAACTACACGTATGCGAAGAACGGCCGCAAGCTCATCGGCGAGCTTGCGGCCTTGAGTTACACGCCCGTCCACATCCGAACACATTTTCTACTCACTACGGGTAACGGAAGTGCAGCGCTGAAATGGGGCTCGACCAACGCGTACACGGAGGACTCGTCGGGAAGGCCTATTTACGATTGGACGATCGTCGACAAAATTCTTGGCACATGGCTCGAAGCAAGAGCCACGCCGTTCGTCGAGATTGGGTTCATGCCACAGGCCCTCTCGACGCACCCTGACCCCTATACTCCCATCTGGAAACCCGGTGACAAATTCGATAGATACAACACGGGCTGGACCTATCCGCCAAAGGACTACAACAAGTGGAGCGAGCTGATTTACCGATGGGTGACGCACTGCATTGAGAAATATGGAAGAGCCGAGGTTGAGACCTGGAGTTGGGAAGTATGGAACGAGCCAAATATCGCCTATTGGCATGGGACTCCTGAAGAGTATGACAAGTTGTACGACTTCACTTCCCTAGCGGTAAAGCGCGCCCTTCCCGCAGCGCGGGTTGGCGGACCGGCCTCGACCGGACCGGCCAATGCAAAGGCGGCTTCATTTCTGAAACAGTTCCTCGAGCACTGCTCTACGGGCAAGAATTATGCTACCGGAGCGCGAGGCGCGCCGCTCGACTTCATCAGCTATCACGCGAAAGGCAGGCCGGAAGTTGTCGGGAATCACATAAGGATGGGAATTTCGCAAGAGATGCGAGATGCAGCAGCCGGCTTTGAGATTGTTCGTTCATTCTCGAAATTTCAGGGACTGCCGATTGTGCTGAGTGAAGCCGATCCTGAAGGCTGCGCGGCGTGCTCAGCCCGCGTCTATCCACCCAACGCATACCGTAATGGCGCCTTGTATGCCGCCTATGAAGCTGCCGCGATGAAAACCATCATCGAGCTCGCTAACCGCGGCCACGCTAATCTTGAAGGCATTTTGACATGGGCGTTCGAGTTCGAAAATCAGCCCTATTTTGACGGTTTCCGCACGCTTGCGACAAATGGAATAGACAAACCAGTGCTCAACTTCTTCCGGATGGCGGGCCTTATGCCCGGAGACCTGGTGAAGGTCGAAAGCACCGGGGCAATGCCGGCAAGCGCGATCGTTAGTGCGGGTGTCAGGGGACGAACGGATGTCGATGCACTTGCCGCCCGTTCCGATCACATCATTGCTGTCATGGTCTGGAACTATCAGGACGACGATGTGAGCGGCGAAGCAACCGGCATCAATTTGAAGATCTCCGGAATTCCGCTCGATGCGAAACGCGTGCTTATGCGGCACTATCGGATCGATCAGGATCACAGCAATTCCTACACGGTTTGGAAGCAGATGGGGTCGCCACAGAACCCGTCGCCCGATCAGTACAGGAAACTCGAAGAGGCCGGGCAGTTACAGACACTCGAATCTCCACGCTGGCTCAACACGATAACGGGCTCGGCGGAGATGACGTTTCCATTGCCAGTCGAGGGAATCTCCCTTGTCGAATTGAGTTGGTAAGAACTTGAACGAGAACCGAACATTGAGAGCATTCACGAGCGCGGTCCCAACAACAGAGCGAATACAGCGAGCACAAGGGCCGGTGGCATCACGACGACGCCCCATCGAAGGAACTGCCAGAAACCGATCTTTTGGCCTTCGCGGCGGATCGCAATGAGCCATAGAATAGTCGCGAGCGAACCGGTGGCGGAAAGGTTCGGGCCGAGATCGATGCCCACCAAGACCGCGTCGCGCAGCGGTCCCCCAGCTCCGGCGGCAGTCACCGCGGAACCGGCGATCAGACCGCTCGGAAGATTGTTCATCAGGTTCGAAACGAGGGCAACACCGAATGCCGAACTGAGAGCGGCGCGATCGGGCGCCCAACTCTGCATCTCGCGCAGCGCCGCGGTTGCTGCCTGCAGAGCGCCGGCACCATTTATCGCTTCGACAATCACGAACAAACCGGCCACTAATGGAAGCACGCTCCAGGAGATTTCTCTGACAATGTCGCCAGGTACGCCGCGGTCGCGGAAGGCAACGGCGATAGCCACGAGAAGAGCTGCCATGCAGGTGGGCGCCCCGAGATCTTTTCCGAAGACGGATGTCACGATTAAAGCGATGGCTAGGAAACCAATTCCTGCAAGCGTAACTTTCCCGGAAGGCTTTAGCGGCGGATGCTTCAAGTGGTTTGTCATTCCGCCCTCGAGCAGTTTGCGCGACAGCAGGCGGAGGACCAGGAAAGTGACCACGATCGACACGACCGATGCTAGTCCAAACGTTCGCAGCCAATGCCCCAGCGGTGGCAAGCCTTTGCCGTACACCACTAAGTTGGCGGGGTTCGAAATCGGAAGAACGAAGCTGGCGGCGTTGGCAATGAAGGCGCAAACGAACAGAAACGGGAGAGGCTCAGCTTCGGCGGCCTTCACCGCCACTTGAACCGCAGGCGTAAGGACCACAGCCGTCGCATCATTGGATAAGAAGATTGTGACGGCGATACCGACGCCATAAACCAGAATAAACAAGCGCCGTTCCGATCCTCGGGCTGCTTTCACGGCGTGGATCGCGAGCCAGTCGAAAACACCCTCGCGGCGCGCCAGTTCGGACATGATCATCATGCCCGCCAGAAACAGATACACATCCGTCCCTTTGGCAATCGCATGAAAAGCGTCGCGAGGCGGCACGAGCCTGCAGATGACGAGCAACCCCGCGCCCAGCACCGCCCACAAGGCTTCCGGCAGCCGCCTCGGCCTGATTAAAACCAAGGCAATGGAGGTAAGGGAGATGAGCCACAGTATCAAATTCCTGGCCGGAATCGCGAAGAGGTCAGTCATTTCCGCGGATTGAGCAATCTGCTCGCCCAGGCAAATCGGATTGTGATCACGTTCAAACGATAGTACAGCTCTTCAGGGAATTGTCCAGTTGTCCGCCACCCCTGAGACTTAAACGAGTTGACACAAAACTTACTCTGAATTAAAAGAAAATTAGTGGCTTAAGAGAGCCTCGGAGTAACTGCGAAAAAGACACATGGCGCAAGCGCTGCGACAGGTCGCTTGATTGAGTTACGGGTGTGCGATAACGCCAGTTATCTGATCGTGTATGGGAATGGGAAACCGATTGGCAAAGGAGTGTACACATGAACATCGCGCAAGTTGCCCCGCTGTATGAGAGTGTCCCTCCCAAGCTCTACGGCGGCACCGAACGAGTAGTTTCCTATTTGACCGAAGAGCTGGTTCGGCAGGGACACAATGTTACGCTTTTTGCAAGCGGGGACTCCAAAACAGCGGCGAACTTACACGCGGTGTGCGACCGCGCGTTGCGCCTCGAGCGTGGAAATGTTGTCGATGCTCTTGCACACCATATACGAATGATTGAACTTGTAGCGCAGCGAGCGCTGGACTTTGATGTCATACATTTTCACATCGACTACCTGCACTTTCCGTTGACGCGCCGGCAGGGCGGCGCGGCGTTAACAACGCTGCATGGCCGCCTCGACATTCCTGATCTGATTCCCTTGTACCGGGAGTTCACTGACATGAGTCTCGTGTCGATCTCCGATGCGCAGCGCATACCCATGCCGTGGGCCAACTGGGTTGCCACAGTACATCACGGCCTGCCCAAGCGTCTGTACGAGCCGCGAGAAACACCTGGGAAATATCTAGCTTTTCTGGGGCGCATTTCTCCCGAAAAGCGGGTCGATCGCGCCATCGAGATTGCCGGCCACGTTGGAATGCCAATCAAGATCGCGGCGAAAATAGACGCAGTGGATAGAGAATACTTCGATTCACGAATTAGAAAGCTATTTGATAACCCGCTGGTCGAGTATATCGGCGAGATCGGCGATTGCGACAAACCGGACTTCCTCGGTAACGCGTACGCGCTTCTATTCCCAATCGACTGGCCGGAGCCGTTTGGCCTCGCGATGATTGAGGCTTTGGCTTGTGGCACTCCCGTCATTGCCTATCGTAAGGGCGCGGTGGCGGAGATCTTGGACGAGGGAGCAACCGGGTACCTTGTGAACAATCTGGACGAAGCGGTGCGGGCGGTTGACCGCATTGGCTCACTGGATCGAAGAGTTTGCCGGCAGGTTTTCGAAGAGCGCTTCAGTGCGGGCCGGATGTGTTTGGATTATCTTGACGTCTACCGCCGGTTGCTGGGCCAGACGCCTGAGCGGGGCGCGACGCCGAAGCGCGAAGGACTTACGCGCGTGGCCTAGGTCGCTTCCAGAGGGAGCGGTTAGCAAGCGTGATTTTGCACCAGAAACCAGCTCAGAGATAATTGCTTCATGGCGTCGAAGAACGTCCACGCGACGGACGTAATCGAAGTTGGAAACCAATTCTACATTCGGGCTCAGTCATCGCTCGCCGACAGCCGCACTCTCGTACTTTCGCATGGCGACACGTTCGGTGTATTCGACCGATATGGGAACGTTCAACCTATCGGGAGCGGACAGCAAGGCATTTTCCACCAGGAAACGCGTTATCTTTCACGGCTCGAGCTTCTTGTCTCCGGTTTTCGTCCGCTTCTGCTAAGTTCAACCGTTCGCGATGATAACGTCCTGCTTGCGGCCGACTTGATGAATCCGGACATAGAAGCCGTACCTGGCGAATCTCTGCAGCGGGGAACGCTCCATATTTACCGCCGCAAGTTTCTGAGCGATGGCGCGTGTTTCGACGAGATAGCCGTCCACAACTATGGCCAAAGGCTTGTCGATGTGGAGTTGTCATTCGCCTTTGAATCGGATTTCGCGGATATCTTTGAAGTGCGGGGTCAGAAACGAGAGCGGCGCGGCGTTCGTCTGCGAGAAGAAATCGAAAAGTCGAGCGTCACGCTGGCCTATGAAGGTCTGGACCACATAACACAGCGAACGCGAATCGAGTGTTCCGCGCTGTCTTGTGTCGTCCACGCCTCTGGCATCTCGGTGCCCATTCGTCTGGAACCTCAGCAGGGCACTGTTTTTTCTTGAACATTGCCTGCGAGAGCAACGGCGTACCGCGCAAGCTAGCCAGTTACGAAGACGCATTAGTTCGAATTAACGAAGAACGTCGTTCGTCTCCTGTCGGCGATTTGGGCATCTTCACATCGAACGAACAATTGAACGACTGGCTGAACCGCTCGCGGGCCGATCTCGAGATGATGATAGCGTCTACCGATTATGGCCCGTATCCATACGCGGGAGTTCCGTGGTTCAGCACGGTGTTCGGCCGGGACGGCATCATTACGGCTCTTGAAATACTGTGGCTTGCCCCAACGGTCGCAAAAGGCGTGCTTTCCTATCTGGCCGCTACACAATCGAAAAGCCATGACCCGGAGCGTGATGCCGAGCCTGGCAAGATTCTGCACGAAATGCGAAAAGGCGAAATGGCCCGGCTTCGAGAAGTCCCGTTCGACCGTTATTACGGCAGCGTGGACGCAACGCCGTTATTTGTTCTGCTCGCGGCAGCCTACTACGAGCGAACGGCCGATATTGAATTCATCCGAAGCATTTGGCCCAACCTCGAGGCTGCGCTCGAATGGATCGATCGGTTCGGCGATGTCGACGGCGACGGCTTCGTAGAGTATGCCCGGCACTCGGAGACGGGCCTCCTACAGCAAGGATGGAAAGATTCGCAAGACTCCGTGTTTCACGATGATGGAAGCCTGGCGAGCGGACCTATAGCTTTGTGCGAAGTGCAATCCTACGTATACGCCGCGAAATCGCGAATTGCCGCCATCGCCGACAGCCTGGGTTTTCAACGAAGGGGCGAGAAGCTGCACGCGGAGGCGGAGGAACTCCGCAAAAGGTTTGAGGATGCGTTTTGGTCGGAGGAGCTGTCGATGTACGCGATGGCTCTCGACGGCAGCAAACGCCAGTGCCGTATCCGGAGTTCGAATGCGGGGCATTGTCTGTTTTCGGGCATAGCCTCGCCGGCTCACAGCCGACGCACTATGGATTCGCTACTGGCGCCTGCGTTTTTTTCCGGGTGGGGTATTCGCACGGTGGCAACCAGCGAAAAACGTTTCAATCCCATGTCGTATCATAATGGGTCGGTTTGGCCGCACGATAACGCGCTGATCGCACTGGGAGCTCTGAATTCTCGACAGAAGGATCTTGCATTGAGAATCATGTCCGGTCTTTTGGATCTGTCGATCTTTATCGAATTGCATCGTTTGCCTGAACTCATTTGCGGATTCGCGCGGCGCTCGGGAAAGGCTCCGACGTTGTACCCGGTGGCTTGCGCGCCGCAGGCCTGGGCCGCCGGGGCTGCCTTCCTCGTGCTTCAGGCGTGCCTGGGCATCTCGATCGACGCAAAGGAATCGCGCGTATATCTCCGCCACACCGCGCTGCCGGGGGCAATCGCGCAGGTCCGAATACAAAATCTGAAAATAGGCGACGCCTCTGTCGATCTGGCCTTCGACAGGCACAAAGAAACCGTGGGAGTGGACGTTGTCAGGCGAACCGGCGATATAGAAGTCGTGGCTCTTGGGTAGATAAGCAGACGGCTCGCGATGCGCGATCTTCCATAACGGATGGCGCGGCACTCATGGCTACTGCTTGTCTGTCGAGGGCGCGCCGGCTGCGACCTGTTCTTGAGCAAACTTGAGGGATGCCCGGCGGAGGCGCTTCGATTCGGCCAGCGCCTGTTGCGCAAGGGCCGTTTTGCCCTGTTTTTGGTAAGCGCGATAGAGAAGATAGTGCAGATCGCCATATTGATCGAGAGGGAGGGCCTGCTCGAGTTGAGCGGCCGCGCCGGCGGCGTCTTCCTGTTTCCATAAAATTCTGCCCAGCAATTCGTGCGCAGGGAGAAGGCTGGGGTCGAGCGAGAGAGCCTTCTTGGCGCGATCCGCAGCGCGGATTTCGTTTCCGGATGCCAGATCGATTTTGCCTGCCAAAATCAGAATGGAGGGCGAATTCGGTTTGAGCGTAAAAGCGGCTTCAGCTTCTGTAGAAGCTTCGCGAACGCGATTCTGACCGAGCAGCAGCGTGGCGAGCGCCGCGCGCGCTGTCGGATCTTGCGGGTCGATTTGGGAGGCACGCTGGTAGTTTTCAATCGCTCCCTGAGAATCGTCGCGAATCTCGTCGTATTCCGCGCGAAGCCGGTAGGCCAGCGCTGACGATGGATAGCGCTCAAGCAGTTGGTCAAAGCAATGATTGGACAGACCGATGTAGGTCTGAATCAGCCAGTAACTCCATTTGGCACGTTCCGCTGCCGCCACTTCAGAGGAGTGCTCGAGCGTTTCCGCAGCCTTATCAAAGTCACCCACACGAACATAGGCCGCGCCAAGCATCGCGATTTCGGAGCCACTCGCGTGGGCGTCTAGCGCTCGAATGCATTGCTCGTCGAGCCCTGCATCGCAGTCTTTTGTTGCGGCCGCCGATTGCGTCATTTTCGGTTGGCCGCCGGTAAGCGTTTCAAGCACGGCAGCCGCTTCCCGGTCCTTCCCGCGTTTCAAGAGCGCAAGCGCCTTGATGTACCGGCTGCCTGCATCGTTAAAATTTGAGCCTGCGTCCAGAACCGAGCTGGCTGATTGAGGCGTAAACAGAGAGGCGAACTCGGATGCCTTCCCGGCCAAATATCGCGGGTTACTTGCCCAGGCAGCGGTAAAGCGCTCGCGTGCTATCGCAAGGTTTCCGCCGAGCAGGGCCGCTTCCGCCGATCCAGCGAGACCTGGCTCCGATCGCTTCGCAATGGCAAGCTCCTTGTCGAATTCCGCGACTGCTTCACTTAATTTCGAAACGTGCAGAAGCGCAAGTCCGAAGGCGGCGTGAAAACCTGGCTCAGAAGGAGAGATAGAAGCCGCTTCGCCATAGAAGCGCTCGGCGAGTTTCCAGTTCGCATTCTGCGCTGCCACATCCGCGTTCAACCGTTTTGTCCAGCGATCGGCGGGAAAGCTCTGCCTCATCGCGAACGTGAGAGTCCGGGCGGAATCGAGATATTGCCGTCCTAGCTGGTACCAACTATCGGCATCCGCCGGCCGCAAGCCGTAAAGCTGTGCTCCGCAGCGTGCCGCGTCGGCAAACCGCTCGGCCTTTACAAATGCAGCGCACAGCTTGCTTCTCACATCAGGTTCTTTGACGCCGTCTCGTATCGCGTCTTCGAGGGGAGCGATCGCAAGCGCAGGTTTACCGAGCTCGAGATAGTCTGATCCAAGCACAAAGTTCGCTCCGCCAAGCTCGGTGCTCGATTTGCGGGCGGCCGCCAGCGATTCCACAGCGTGCGGCAAATCGCCCATCGCGTGGTACGCGAGTCCTAGATCGGCTTGCGCCTGATATAGCGACGGGTCGAGCCTGACGATTTTTCTGAAATCGTCGACCGCAGTTTTGAAATTTCCGCTTTCGAGCGCCTGTTTCCCCGACTGGAAGAGATCCTGCACCTGATCGGGCGCGCGCTGCCCCCAGGCATTCGCGATCGACAGTAGAAAAGCGATGAGAATCGCGGACCTGAACATTCGGAGAGACAGAAACATCGGGCCGAACTGCAAGCTACTACAATAATGTCACTGAGACTCGTGATCTTTTATATTAAGCGCGCGATTGTCAGCCTGGTTCTTGCGTTCGTGGTTGTCTATGCCGCCGATTTTGGGTGGATCGAATACAGAGCGTCTGGAACCGAAGCGTTTGGCTCGATTCAGGTGGAACGCTACTATGCGGTGAAACAGAAAGACGGGAAGACGGAGTATATGTTCGATAAGCCAGCCGCGGAAACCTGTGTGAATTCAATCTTCCCGCATTGGGGCCACAGCCCTTGCTGGTATCTCAGCCGCCACACGCGGAAACGCGTCGACATGTAGCGTGCGCTTGTGACACACTCGGCCGCATCAGAATTTCACGGCCGGCACTTTGCGTTCCTGCTCAGTTGTCTTGAAATAAGCGTCGTTGCGCTGAAAACCGAATAAGCTCGCCGCGAGGTTTTTGGGGAAGAGCGCGATGTCGGTGTTGTACTTGGTGATGGCCTCGTTGTAATCGCGCCTGGACACGGCAATGCGGTTCTCCGTTCCGGACAACTCGTCTTGCAGCCGTTGGAAATTTTCATTCGATTTCAATTCCGGATAGCGCTCCTGGAGAACAAGCAGCCTTCCCAGCGCGCCAGTGAGCTGATTGTTGGCATCGATTTCCTTTTGCGGCGACGGAGCATTCAAAAGGCGGGAACGAGCCGCGGCAATGTCTCCGAATACAGTTTGTTCCTGTTTAGCAAACCCTTTTACGGTCTCTACCAGATTGGGAATCAGATCGGCACGGCGCTTCAGGTCGTTATCCACTTGCGCCCATTTGCCTTGTATGTCGTTCTGCTCTTTGACAAGGTCATTGCGGACGCCAAACAAGTAGCTGCCTGCGATGACCGCCCCGAGGACGATCACACCCAGAACAAGTAATGCACCTTTCATTCTTTAATCTCCATTACGACGTATGAGGGCTATTTATCGATCTCATCGACAAACGTAATAAGCGTTTCGATCTCTTTCAGATACTTTTCAAATAATAGGACAGCATCGGAGTGGTTTGAAAGCTTGCCAGAGGCGCGAAGGCTAAGAACGGTTTTGAAGGCGTCGAACGGGAGGCCCAGAACCTTTTCAAAATCGGCCACCACCTCCTGCTTCGCCCAGCGTGCCTCCCGTCCACTCAGCAGAAGGGCGTGACGGCCCACGACGCAGAAGGTGGAAACGGAGTCGGCGAGCAGCGCAATGAGATCCTTCGGCCGCGACAGGACCTCGGCGGCCTTCTGGCGCAAGCGCAGCAGCTTCGAACGCAGTTCGTGTTCCACCTGCGCTCGGTAGAAGGAGCGATCCACGGTGATTTCGGCGATGATGTCGCTCCCCGCCAAGACGCGCCGGTGAATCTGCATGTCGTGAAATTCCATGGGAAAGCAGTCGGTCGAGGTACGCACCTCAACGGCGCTCATCAGCAGCGGGGGAGGATTCTTTTGTTCGCGCCACCATCGAAAGATGGGCTCCGATTCGAGTAGTTCGCGCGAAGAAACCTGGCTGAGCACGCACAGAACATTCAGATCCGACGCTCTTTGGTTCCAATCGCCCGAAGCCGCCGACCCAAAGAGAATGGCAGAGACCAGGCGATCGCCAAAGGTCGATTTGAGACGCGTGGCCAGTTCATTAAGTTTGTCCTGCATCTGAGATCCCCTCCCGCAAGGTGTTTCGTCACCAGTCGCTCGATGCGCCACCACCGCCGGAACTCCCGCCTCCGAACCCGCCGAATCCGCCTCCGCCGCCACCGCCGGAGTCCCAGCCTCCGAATCCTCCGCCGCCCCAGCCGCTTGAGCGGCCGCCACCCAGCATGCTTCCGATTATCATTCCAGGAATAAATCCGCCGCCTCCTCCGCCGCCCCCTCGACCGCTGCGGCCGCCGCGGCTCAAAAGCCAGAAAAGAAAAAAGATTCCAAGAACGATGAGCGGGAAAGGAATGCCTCGCCTGTGTACGGCGACAGGGCGAGGCGCAGGAACGCTCGCCACAGCGGGAGGCGCCACACCTTTTCCTTGGGCGATCCGCGCAGCAATCCCTTGTACTGCCTGAAAGATAGCCGATCCATAACTTCCCGCTTGCAGTTCCGGACGGACAGAGCGAAGAATCGCGCCGGAATCGGCATCGGTTACATACTGCTCGACGCCATAGCCGACTTCGATTCGACTTTTTCGATCGTTCACGGAGATCAGGAGCAATACACCCAAGTTGCCCTGCTTGCTGCCTACGCCAAAATGCCGGAAGAGTTGATTGGCAATGGTTTCAATATCGCGGCCATCGAGTGACGGGATGGTGACCGCCGCAATTTGTACACTCAGCGACTGCTCGGCGCGATAGCAGTACGTTTCGATCTGCTGACGGCTCGCGGGATCGACTACGTTCGCATAGTCGCTGAGATAGCCTTGCGGCTTCAGCGAATCGATGTCGAGCGCGGCAAAGGACGGGAAAACGCACCAAAGAATCGCGAAAAAGGAAAAGAGTCTAATCAGACGGTGGGGAGCGCGGATGCGCATGTATCCACTTAAGGATACTGGATGCCGGTGTTTGAGCGATACTAGGCGAGCGCGCTGAGGATATCGGTGTGGATGAAATCGTCACCTCTGAAGAGCAGCGGAAGGTTCAGTTCTCTGGCGGTGGCATAGACGGCACAATCGACAAAATTCAGCGCAGCCCGGTGTCGGCGTTTGCCATAACGCAGGAATGCCTCACGCGCGACCAATGCCGTTGATGCGGCGAATTCGATGACGCTGATATTGCCGTCCCGAATCAGCCGGTCCAGATCACTCAGTTCGTCAGTGAGAACCATACTTGCCTCAAGCATCGCGACACTGGACAACAGCGCTTGGGGAGCTGCTGTGATTGCTCTCAGGATCCGTTCGAAATCCGGCTCTTTTCTGATGATCGCGACAAGAGCGGAGGTGTCAATCACCATTTACTCTTCGTCTTTGATCCCGAGTTCCTTCTTCAGCGCCGGACTTAGATTCGGCATCGGCGCGTCATCGTGCCACAGCCAGTCGTAGTACTCCTTCGGAATCGGCTCGGGGGGCACTTCAGGCGGCGGTCCAAGCCACTTCCTGATCCGGTCGTATCGCTCCTGTGCCGTCGCCTGCCGGTCGAGCTTTGCGACTTCAGAGCGCAGTAGATCGCGGAGCGCGCCGGTCTTTGTGGTGTTCTTGAGCTTGGCGTAACGCTCGATCAACTCACTGGTTTCCTGGTCCTCGATGTAGACAGGCATAACAGAAACACCCACCATAGGGTACCATATGGTGATTCATTATTGGCCCACGCCCGTCAAATGCTGTCCCGGCAATGGGGAGGGGCGTTTCCGCGCCTTAATCAGCGGCTCGGTGAGAGACAGATCGATTTTGACGGGAGGATTTCCCGTGGTCTTGCAGACGAACGGTTCGAAATGGACCAGTTTTCCGTCGATGAAGACGAGCAGCATCCAGTTACCGGGCCGCACCTGCTCGAGTTGAAAGCTTCCGTCCTTCTCGATTCGTGCCGAGACTGAACCGTCGGCGTAAAGCTGCTCGAGGCGGACCCAGATTTTGGAGGGATCGGCAACATGAAGAACTTTCCCTGCGACGTCCGGAAAGTCGGAGTCGTCCAGATCGCTCGCGGCACTGCCCACATCCACCGGAATCACTTGGTTGGTCCGATAGATCACCGCGCTTCCGTCCACGCGGCGATTCGTCTCGGCTATAGAGACAGAGTAGCTGTAGGGGCCTTCGGGAACATCGGTGCACACTGCGCCGGAACAGTGCGGGGCCAAGTCACGCTGGTGAAGCGGATCGGCGAGAGAAACTACGCGAATGGCAACGGGATCTCCAAACGCCGTGAACGCCCTGAAGCTCACTTGATACGAATCCGCTCGTGCCGCCACAGGCAGGAGGGAAAGGAGTAGAACCACGGGAATGTGCCGCATGCGCCAGTTACTTAAGCATACGCGCCCGCGTCCAGCGACGTTACGGGAAGGTCAACGGGCTCGATTGCGTCTTGAGCGGGCATGATCTCGTATCGCGTATAAGGAATAAATGCCTTCAGCCATTCGAGCAACGGACCACAAAGCCGCTGTCACAGCCGGTTTCCTGGGATGGACGCTCGATGCATTCGATTTCTTTCTTGTGGTGTTTTGCCTGACGGCGATGGGCCATGATTTTGGCCGGTCGGATGCCGACATGGCCTTATCGATCAGCATCACGCTCGCCTTCCGGCCGGTCGGAGCGTTTCTGTTTGGATTGATCGCGGACCGGTACGGCAGACGTTTGCCTCTCATGATCGATCTGGTGTTTTATTCAGTCATCGAGGTTCTCACCGGGTTAGCGCCGAATTACGCGGTGTTTCTGATTCTGCGCGGGCTGTTCGGAATCGGCATGGGCGGCGAATGGGGCGTGGGCGCGAGCCTCGCCATGGAGAAAGTACCGGTCCGGCTGCGCGGCGTATTATCAGGGCTGTTGCAGCAGGGCTATGCGCTTGGTTATCTGCTGGCGGCGCTTGCGTATTTCGCGTTGTTTCCACGCTGGGGATGGCGGCCGTTATTTTTTCTCGGCGGCCTGCCGGCTCTCCTGGCTGTTTATGTGAGGACGAAGGTAACGGAGTCGGAAACGTGGCATCGTTCGAAGCAAGAAACCTGGCGCGGACTTGGCAGAACGATTCTGGGCCATTGGAAGTTGTTTCTGTATCTAACGGCGTTGATGACAGCAATGAATCTGGCATCGCACGGGACGCAGGACATGTACCCGACGTTTTTGCAGCGGCAATGGGGCTATGGTCCGGGCATGAGATCCGTCATCACGGCAATTTCGATGGTCGGGGCCCTCGTTGGAGGGGTGACTGCAGGTCTGGTGTCGGACAGGCTGGGCCGCCGCCGGACGCTTGCCTCGTTGCTAGCGCTGGCGATTGTGATGATTCCACTGTGGGCCTATGCGGAAACCCCCGTACTGCTGGCCGCCGGAGCGTTCCTGATGCAGTTCATGGCTCAAGGAGCATGGGGGGTGATTCCCGCTCACTTGAGCGAGCTCTCGCCCAACTCAATTCGCGGATTTCTTCCGGGTTTTGGCTACCAGTGCGGGGCTTTGCTCGCAGGATCGGTGGTTTATCTTGAAGCCGTTCTGGCGCAGCATGTCAGCTTTGCGTCGGCCATGGCGTTGACTGCCGTCACCGTGTTCGTCCTCGCGATCGCAGTGATCCTACTCGGCCCGGAGAGACGAGGAGCGCACTTTGGCGCGGAGGACGCGGCGTAAACGGTGCGAATGGCTTATTTGTGACGGTAGGTGATGCGGCCCTTCGTCAAATCGTAAGGCGACATCTCCAAAGTGACGCGGTCGCCGGCTAGAACCCGGATTCGGTTGCGTCTCAATTTACCTGCAAGATGAGCAAGAACGGTGCGGTCTTGATCGAGCTGAACACTAAATAGGCCGCTGGGAAATTTTTCAACTACGGTGCCTGTGACTTCTATGCTGTCTTCTTTACTCATTCGCCTCTCTTAATGAACTCGCGCAAACCGGGCCATTCCCGCGCCGGAAAAGAGCCTGAGCCGGTTGGAGCCTTGCGGATTGTGCCCTTTGCGATCTTAGGAAAATTGCGGAACACCCTGAATGTGGCATCATTGCCACTGGGCCACAGTATAGCGCAGAATGGCGATTTCAGAAGGCCCTGGAAACCGGCGGACCAGCGCCTCCATCTTTCTGTAGGCTGGTCAAAACAGAGGAGTTGTGGTCACCTCAGCGCGAGGATTTCAAAACAAGTCCGTACTTGTGACAGGCGGGGGCCGAGGTATCGGAAAGCGGCTGGCCATCGGGTTCGCTCGCCTGGGAGCGCGGCTTGCGCTGGTTGCCCGCAGCAAGGCCGAGCTGGATCTGGCGCATTTCGAAATCGAACAAAACGGTGGCAACGCTCTTCGCATCCGGGGCGATGTCGCCGATCCCGAGCAAATGGCGGTTGCCGTCGATCGCGTGCGCGTGGCCTATGGCGGGGTGCCGGAAGTATTGATCTGCGCGGCAGGTGTTGCGGGGCCGCTGCAGAGTTTCTTGCAATCCTCAGTGAAGCAGTGGACTGAAGCGTTGACCATTAATCTGCTCGGTGCGGTCAATTCCGTCCGCGCGGTTCTTCCCGGAATGGTGGAACGGCGGCGGGGCAAAATTATTGTGCTCGTGTGCGATGCCGGAGACGCGCCAAAGCTGCATCTCTCGTCATATTCGACAGCAAAGACAGCGGTCGCGCGTTTTGTCGAGTCCATTGCGCCCGAGGTTCTGGACCACAATGTGCAAATCAACTGTTTCGATCCCGGTTTGGCATATACCAGCCTGACCGATGAGATAATCCGAGCGGCCGGACGCGTGGAACCCAATCTCGTGGCACAGGCCATCGAGACGCGCCGGACGGGTGGAACGCCGCCACAGGACCAGATGAAAATGGCGGAGTTTCTCGCTTCGGAAAACTCAAATCACATTACGGGACGGCTAATTCACATCGACGACGACTGGAAGAAAGCTAAAGAATATGACGATGCGGCCGGACGCGTTCACGCTGCGGCGCGTCAGCAAGTAGGCGAGCGATGAGTCTGCGGCTGAACTGAAGGATTAGAGGTCTCGCCTTAAAGCACGAGCATACAGTCCCCGTAGGAAAAAAAACGGTACCGCGCCTCGACAGCATGGCGGTAAGCCCGCAAGACTAAATCTTTTCCGGCGAACGCGCTCACCAGAATCAAGAGGCTCGATTGGGGCAGATGAAAGTTAGTGAGCAATGCTCCGGCTGCTTGGAACGTAAAGCCCGGCGAAATGAAAAGATTAGTTTCGCCTTGCATCGCGCGCACTCCACCGCGCAGCATTGCTGTCTCGAGAGCGCGCACAGTTGTGGTTCCTACGCATATACGGCGGCGAGCGGTCTGTATTGCAGCCGCGCTGCTCGCATCAATCTCGAAGTATTCTTCATGAAGGCGAACTTGCTCGACGCAAGTCGTTCGTAGCGGAGCGAAGGTTCCCAGGCCTACGTGCAGGGTGACACAGGCAATCCCGGCGCCCGCCGCCTGGCACAACTCGAGCATTTCGTCCGTGAAGTGGAGACCGGCTGTCGGCGCGGCAACTGAACCCCGTTTCTCGGCAAATATGGTCTGGTATCGTTCACGGTCAAACTCCTCCGGTGTGCGGCGTATGTAGGGTGGAAGCGGAACGGACCCAATGCGCTCGAACACAGTGGGAAGCGGCTCGGGCGAGTGAAACTCGAGTGTTCTTTCGCCATTCTCGCCATCGTCGATAACTACGGCCTTTAGGCTCGCGTCAAAGAAAATCGTATCGCCGCGGCGGGCCCGTTTCGCCGGACGCGCCAGCGCTCTCCATACTGTTTCATCCGGCTGTCTGGAGCGGACTAGCAGGATTTCTACTTCCGGCCCTTCGACATCGTTGCGCCGTCCGCGCAGACGCGCCGGGAATACGCGGGTATTATTCAAGACAATGCAGTCGCCTGGTCCGACGTGTTTGTGAAAGTCGGAGAAAAGGCCGTCCTCAAACGTTTGCTTTTCTCTCGAAACCACCAGCATGCGCGAACTTCCCCGTTCGGCGGGCGGCGTTTGCGCAATCAGTTCCGGCGGCAGCTCGAAATCAAATTCGGAAACCAGCAATGTGTCTGCTATGCACGCTCCAACTCTTCATTCTCATGGAAGGCTGTTGACGAAAATGAAAATAGATGATGAAGATACTGGGCATTGAGAGCTCGTGCGATGAAACCGCGGCTGCGGTGGTGGAAGACGGGCGGGAAGTCCTCTCCTCGGTTGTTGCGTCGCAGCTCGATACTCACAGCAAATATGGCGGCGTGGTTCCCGAGCTTGCATCGCGCGAACATCTCCGCGCAATCGTTCCAGTGGTCCGCCAAGCACTCGAGGATGCTAACAGTCGTCTGAATGATTTGGGCGCGATCGCCGTCACAGCCGGTCCGGGACTAGTGGGTTCTCTCCTCGTTGGGATGACTTACGCAAAAGCACTCTGTTTTGCCGCTGAGCTGCCGCTGATTGCGGTGAACCACGTGGAGGGCCACATTCACGCTGTGCTGCTCGAGGAACGCCAAAAAGGGAAAACGATTCCACTCCCGGCGCTAGCGCTCGTTGTGAGCGGTGGACATACTCATCTATTCGAGCTGCCTCAGGAAGGAACATACCGGCTGCTTGGAAAGACACGGGACGATGCCGCCGGCGAAGCCTACGACAAAGTGGCCAAATTGCTCGGCTTTGGCTACCCGGGCGGACCCGTGCTCGACAATCTCGCGCCGTATGGAAACGGCGCTGCCGTCCGGTTCACCCTGGCTCGCATGAAGGGTAACGAACTCGACTTCAGTTTTAGTGGGCTTAAGACGGCCGTTCTGCGCTGGGTGGAACGGCATGCCCTCGATGACGAGATCGCAGCCCGGCGCCGACTTTTGCGGGAGATTGGCCGACCCACGCTCGATCAGTGGCTCAGCATCACACCGCAACGCACCCTCGATCTGATCGCCAGTTTTCAGGCCGCCGTGATCGAGGAGCTTCTATGTCGCGCCGTTGCTTCGGCAGCCGCGCTCGGCGCGGGCTCGATTATTGTCTCCGGTGGTGTTGCGTCGAACCAGGGACTACGCGACGCGACCCAGCGCTTCCCCGAGTTCGATTTCTTCTTCCCCACTCCCGCTCTTTCGACCGACAACGCCGCCATGATCGCCGCCGCTGCCTTCCCAAAATGGCAGCGCCAGGAACTCGCCGGATTTGACCTTCGTGCTCAAGCCAGCCTCGCGCTCGCTACCTGATCTCCGTGTCTCACTTCTGTTATTTTGAAACCCCACATGCAATGGCTCTTCTGGTCTCTTCTTTCCGCGCTGTTCGCCGCCGCCACTGCCGTTCTGGCAAAAATTGGTGTCGCGGGCATCGATTCAAATCTCGCGACGGCAATCCGCACTACAGTCATTCTGATATTCACCTGGCTCATCGCTTTGTACACCGCCGGCGGAGTCTCGATTGAAAAGCTTTCGGCGCGGACCTGGATTTTCCTAACGCTCTCCGGCTTGGCCACCGGCCTCAGTTGGATCTGTTATTTCCGGGCGCTCCAGCTGGGGCAGGCATCGAGAGTCGCGCCCGTCGATAAGCTCAGTGTTGTTTTTGTCATCGTTTTTGCGGCCATGTTCCTGGGCGAGCGGCTCACGATGGCGAAGTTTGCCGGGAGGCATTCTCATCGCCGCGGGCGCTATCGTTCTTGCTCTGGCGTGAGCGCTTTCAACCCGCAGCGAGCACTGCTTGGTAGGGCTCCGGGAGGCGGGCGGGACGCATGTCCCGGTTCAGCCAGCAATGCTTTGTCGAACCGGTGGCAAGCAGGCGATTCCCGGATACGGCTCGTATCTCATACCCAAATTCGACGATTCTTGGGTTTGCTCGCAGGATGTCGGTAGAGACGGTGATCTCGTCGTCATATCGCGCTGGATAAAGATAACGGCAATGCGCCTCTACAACAGTTAGCAGAAGGCCCTCGGTACGCTCGAGGTCTTTGTAGTTAAAACCGCGCGATCGGACCAGTTCCACGCGGCCTATTTCCATCCAGACGAGATAGTTTGAATGATAGACAACGCCCATCTGGTCAGTTTCCGCGTAGCGGACGCGAAGCTTCACTTGGTGCGAGGCCATACCTATGCCAGCATAATCGCTCTACTTGAGTCGCGCACAACGCCACCAAGCGGCTGTGCGCTCTTCATATATCTCAACGACCGCTGCTAGGATTGAAGCGTGGTTGTGCGGGTGCTCTTCTTCGGGATGCTGCGAGACATTACCGGTCTCGACGAAGACCTGGCGGAAATTCCGTCAGGGACGACCGTGTCGGCGCTCTTTGGGAAATATGCAGGGCGATTCGAAACTCTCGAGAGGGCGCGTCCGTCCATCGTGTTTGCACGAAATCAGGAGTTCGTGGCTCCCGAAACGGAGTTAACCGAGCAGGATGAAGTGGCTTTCCTGCCGCCGGTGAGTGGGGGCGCGGAGGCAGTTGCTAGTTTTGCAGGCGAGGAGAGCCGGTACTTTATCACAGCCGCGCGCGAAGGTCACTTTTTCGCGCTCACGCGCTTTCCGATTGATTCGCAGGCATTAGTCAAAACGCTGCAGCGGCCCGAAGACGGCGCGGTGATTGTATTTGAAGGCATAGTACGGAACAACACGAAGGGCCGCCCAACGCAGTTTCTGGAATACGAATGCTATGCGCCAATGGCTATACGCCAGATGGAACAAATCGGGGTGGAGATCGCGGCATCGCACGCGATCGGCCGCATCGGCATCGTTCACCGGCTTGGGAGGCTCGAGATAGGGGAGGCAAGCGTCTCGATCGTCACCGCAGCGCCTCATCGCCAGGCTGCTTTTCAAGCGGCGCAGGAGGGCATCAACCGGCTCAAGCGGGAAGTGCCGATCTGGAAGAAAGAGTACTTCGAGGATGGCGCGGTCTGGGTGGAAGGCGAGTGGGATGACAAGCTTCCCGGCCTGCGGAAGGCATCCCATTAGGCGGCTCGCCGCGGGGATCGCTGTCGGTTCTTGCGCCGTTCTTCTGGCGTTAGGACCGCGAATCGCGTGGCCGCAAGAGAACCAGACACCCCGATTTTCGATCAACGCGAATCTGGTCAGGCTGCTGGTTACCGTTCGCGATCACGAAACTAACGCAGTAGTTACCGACCTCGCCAAGAATGACTTTTCGGTCGCCGACAACAATGTTCCGCAAACCATCGCGGTGTTCGAGCGGAACACTTCGGTTCCCCTTTCGATTGCGCTTTTGATCGATACCAGCGCTTCCACACGGAAGGACCTCAGCTACGAGGTCAACTCGATTCTGAAATTCCTGCGGGCGCTAAATCAAGCCGGCAACAGCGACGACGCACTCGCACTGTACAGCTTCAACTGGCAGGTTCGAATGGAAGTAGGCTTTACGCGAAGCGAGCGCCGCACCGAGCATGCGCTCAAGCTTCTGCACTGCGAAGGAGGTACCTCCCTTTACGATGCCGTGTATCTGGTTTCGGAAGACATTGCCGGACGCGAAGGGCGCCATGTACTGATCGTTGTTACCGATGGAGGCGACACAACCAGCTATAAAAACTTTCCGGACGCCGTGAAGGCCGCGCTTCGCTCCGATGCCATTCTCTATCCGATCGTCGTTATACCAATAGAGAACGATGCGGGGCGCAACCTGGGAGGTGAGCACGCGCTGGTGACGATGGCCCGGGCGACCGGAGGAAGGCCCTTCTACCCGGCAGGAGCCGGCGCGCTCGACCTCGCATTTACTGACATTCTTCGCGAACTGCGTACGCAGTATTTGATCGGCTATTATCCGAAAAACACAGTGTCCGGTCTGGATCAATATCACAAAGTTTCAGTAACAACTTCGCACGCCAATCTGCGAGTAATAACTCGAACCGGATATTACGAGCCGTAGGGCTATGGCAAAGTGAATGCGTATAGCTTGTTGTTGTTTGTTCCTATGCGATAACCCGATCCCCAATAGACGAATCCGCCGGCGATCGCCGGGCCGTCAATCACCGATCCTCCACTTGCAAAGCTCCACAAAATCTTTCCGGTTGCGGCATCCAGCGCATACATATATCCTTTCGCGCCTTGCGAGCCGGCGTAGACAACTCCATTAGCCACGCTTACGGCTCCGAAGTCTTCCGAGCCGGAAGTGGGATCAGCGGTCTGCCACAGAATCTTTCCCGTGTCCGCGTCCAGTGCGCTCCAGGAACCCCAGTTGATTTGAGTTCCGGATGGGATGAGAGTGTAATTGACGCGACCGCTATCGGCAACCTCCGCATAGATACGGTTGCCATCCGTTGCAGTGCCCCATTCGATGCCGCCAAGCGTTCCGGTTCCCGCCGGACCTACGAACGTGTTCCATCGGACGCTTCCGTCATCGGGATTAAAGGCCCAATAGACGCCGCTCTTTTGCCCGAAACCCACCTGATGATCCAGCAGATTTGGCCCGGAGCCTCCCAGATCGTAGTCCTGTCCCTTGGGAGATGGACAGTTCTTGTTTGGCGGCACGGCATGGCAACCGGTTGTCCAGGCGTCGTACGGCTCGACCTTGTAGAACCATTCCACATCGCCTGCGTCCGCACGGTGCGTCCACTTCACTTTGCCCGTTTGAAGATCCAGCGCCAGAGCAGTGTCAATGTAGTCGTCGGAGGCCTCGCACGCGACGCTTATATTGTTCGCCTCAGCTTCCTTCTGGCAAGCCTCGACGCTCGCCGGAACGGTGTAATTGTTACCGGTTCCGATATATAAGACGCCGCGCTTCGGATCGATGGCAGGCGGCTGCCAGATTGCGCCGCCGCTATATTGATTCGTGGCGCCGCCGTTATCCGGCATGTCGTATGTCTTCCACAAAATGTTGCCCGTGTTGGCGTCCAGAGCGACCACGCTGCCGCGGAATGTGCAACAGGGATATGAAGCGCTGCTCGCCAGATTCGACTCTTCGTTTGAGGAAACGCCTATATAGACCGTATCGCCAAAGACGACCGGCGACCCCGAGATGATGGCAGCCGCATGCGCTTCCACCTTGGTGATCCAGACGAGTGCGCCCGTTTGCCGGTCCACCGCCATCATGTTGGCGCCACCGTGTAGAGTCATTGGGCTTTCGTTGTCCCCCAAAATTAGCTCGTTCCCGTGCACGGCCGGGCTTACGCGCGAAATGGCAGTCGAGAACCCATCGTAGTCCGAAATCTTATGGGACCAGATGAGCTGGCCTGTATCCTTATCGACCGCATAAAGATTACCGGACCAATCGGGAAAGTAAACTGCATTACCGGCCACGATGGGAGTAGCGGAAACAGACCCGCCAGTAGTGAAAGTCCAGGCCAGCTTGAGCGTGCTGACGTTCGAGGAATTGATCAGGTGTTCGGCGGGCTGATTCCGAGTGTTGCTGAGATCATGTCCGGCTACTCGCCACTCGCCCGCGCCTTGAAAATCCTGATCGGCCCGGCCAATCAAACCTACGCCTGCGAACGCGAGCACGATGACGCTCGACGTCGTTAGTATCCATCCGTTCTTCCTCACAACTGCCTCCTTACCGGGATTCGAAGAAGACTGTGGTTCTTCGCGACAGTGCAGGAGTGCTTGCGCAGGAGCTTAACTTGATTGAGGGACGAACTTCTCGATATTGCGACCGCATCCGGGAAGCAGAGATGCCCGGGAAAGGCAGGCAAATCGAAATACGCCGTGAAATCACGTTCAGCTTCACATGCAAAGACCCTGAAGCTCCGATTTCCCGGACTGATTATAGAAGGAATTTCGCGTGCGCGCATGCGCACTTTTCGCAGGTTAACGGCTCGAAATGTGTTCCGATACCCGAATATTGTGCCAATTCAGAAACGATTTGGCGCCCGCCTTCCCCAAAT
This sequence comes from Bryobacterales bacterium, assembly GCA_963722585.1. Taxonomy (GTDB): domain Bacteria; phylum Acidobacteriota; class Terriglobia; order Bryobacterales; family Bryobacteraceae; genus KBS-96. Next base: position 127,543 of record CAVRNU010000035.1, read on the forward strand.
AGCGTTCGAGCAGACGGCGGTCGGTTTTTAACAGGTTGACGACGATCAGTCCATCCAGTGCGTTCGAGAAAGTTGAATCCACGTTGAAGCTAACCAGCTTGCCGCCGAGCTTGAGATACTGGCGCAGCAGCACTGGCACGCCTTTCTGGTCAGTCTCGATATCGGCGATCAGGGCGGACAACTCCTCGATGTCCCACACCGTTCCCGTTCCCGAACAGGTGTCCCAGCCCGAAACAGGCCGCGCCCGAAACGGGCTTCTGGCGCGAACCAGGCGCGCCAGGTCGTCGGCACGGCAATACTCCTTCAGGAATCTGACAATCAGCTGCTTCGAACCCGGATGATACTCGTTGCTGATACTGACCGGGCCAAACAAGACGCTATATCTTGGATTGGCCGCGACGTACGCGCCAATGCCTCGCCATAACAGCAGGAGCGCAGCGTAGCTTTTCTGATGCTCGAGCCTGACGAAGGAACGGCCCATTTCGAGTGCTGGCGTGAGGCGGTCGAGGAAAGCGCGTTTGTAGGCGAACAGCGTGCTTGTATAAAAGCCACGGCGACCGAAGTTTCTTAGAATGAGATCCGATTGAGCGAGGCGGTACGCGCCAACGATTTCACGATACGTGCGGTTCCAGATGAACAGGTGCAGATAGTAGGAGTCGAAGTTATCAAGGTCGATCGCGCGGCCTGTGCCCTCGCCCGTTGCCCGGAAGGTGAGTTCACGTAACCGGCCGATTTCCCGAACAACGTTCGGAATCCGGTTCACATTGCTGACGTAGACAACGTTATCGCCCTGCATAGCGAGCAGTGCGTCCGGGCCGAGCGCCGCGATTTCCTGTTCCATCAAGATTGGATCCGTCGGACTCACGATTCGTGCCTGACGCGCGCTGGCGGCGTGCTTCGTTCTCGACGGGAGCGGAAGCAAAAAGGGCGTTGCTTTCTTTGGCTCCTTCCGGTTTGCAAGGACATAGGTTTTGCGCCGGAAATATTCGATCCGCTCCTTGTCGGTGGTAAACTCCTTCAGCTTTCGTGGAGGAATCAGATTGCCAGCCCGTATTTCGAGCGTTTTACGCCGCTTATTCAGAAACTCCCTCACCAACAGCGCCGTTCGAAGGCGCGGATGCACTAATCCGGCCAACTGGAATGGCATGCCGTTGCGGCCTTCGAAAAACACGGGGAGAACAGGAACGTTAGCCAGGATGGCAAGCCTCGCGATCGATTGGTTCCAATCTGGATCGGTGACATGCCAATGAGAAAAGTGAAGGCTGGCCACCTCACCGGCCGGAAAGACACCGAGCATGCCTCCCTGTTTCAGCCAGGCAAGGGCTTCGCGCAACCCTTTGCCATTAGAGGCAACAGATTGTCCACCACCGAACGGATCAACTAAAATCAGGTTCTCCGCTACTTCCGGGAACCTCGCGAGCAGCGAATTTGCCATGACGCGAGTGTCGGACCGCAGCTGCTGAAGTAGTCCGCTCATCACCACGCCTTCAATCATCCCGAATGGATGATTGGCAATAACCAAAACACCGCCGGTTTTTGGAATGCGCTCGAGGTCGAGCGGCGAAATGCTCCAACTCACTCCCAACTCGCGTAGGAGCGCGGAAAAGTATGGCTCGGACGGCTGACGCGCGGCGCGAACCAACTTGTAAAGCTCATCCAATTCGGGCAGGCCTAAGCAACGCTGCACAAGCTGGGCACCACGAGACTGAGTCTGTAAATCAAACAGACCGTTCAGCGCCGACGCATCTTGTCCCTGATTGACGGAGGTTTTCCGGAAAGGCATATAGACGCTCTTCCCCGCCTTTCCTAGAACGATAGCCGCTCTAAGCAAAAGTCCTGTAAAAGACTGATGAAATATGCGTTACTGCACCGCCCATAATCGTGCGTTCAGTATAATCGCGGTTACATGCGTAGTTGCTGGCCTGCGGCGCACTGCTTCTTTCCCGTTTTATTCGCCTCCGCGCTGTTCGCGCAGACCGCTCAAAATCCCGTCAAGTCCGAGTTGCCGCCGGGGCTGTATGCGGACATCGACACCAGCCTCGGACGGATTACGTGCCGGCTACTCCCTTCGGAAGCGCCTAAAACGGTTGACAACTTCGTTGGGTTGGCCACCGGCAAGAAAGCCTGGACCGACCCGCGCGATCAGAAGGAAAAGCATACACCTTTTTACACCGGAGTGATTTTTCATCGCGTGATTAAGAACTTCATGATTCAGGCGGGAGACCCGCTGGGAACGGGAGAAGGGGGTCCCGGCTTCTCCATTGACGACGAAGTCAGCCCCAATCTGCATTTCGACAAGCCGGGAAAACTGGCCATGGCGAAACACTCTTTCCCCAACAGCGCCGGATCGCAATTCTTCATTACTACTGCGCCCACGCCGTGGCTCGAAGGCAAGTATTCCATCTTCGGTGAAGTTGTCGAGGGCCAGGATGTTGTCGACAAAATCTCCGAGCTTCCGACAGATTCAGACGATCACCCGACTAGCGCCGTCACGATTCAAAAGATTCTCATCAAGAAAATTGCAGATACGCATCCGCCTACTCGCCCGGCATCAGTACACTGAGTCGGAGAGTTGTCACATGTGCGCCGACTGCGATATCAAAGCGGAGCCGGAAGCGTAAGCGCCGTAAATGGGAACGCTCAATCAAGTGTGGTGTGGCTGAACTGAAAGTTCAGGGTCTTATCCGATAGCAGCTTCTTGCGCCTGTGCTCGTTCGCATTCAACCTCGACCGCTTCCGATGCAATCAATCTGCAGTTCTGCCGCTCCGCATTCCACCACCGCCGAGTTATGACTTGCCGGCCGCAACTGCATCCTTACTGATGCAGACAAGGACCATTTGATGCAATCCAAGAGTGTCAAGAAGAACTTCTACGAAATCCGCGCAATTCCCTAGCTCATTTCCGTGTTGGCGAATTCTATTTTCAGCAGCACAATTTTCAATCCGCCGCGATCGAGTTTCGGAAAGCACTGGATGGAGATCCGCCTGCTGAATACTCGCAAGAAGGCCGAATCGCTGGACTTGAAGGAACGGTCGTTTTAGCGGCGACCATCGCCACGAACGGTTCAGTATCGAATGGGCGGGTAATCGAGCCATTGGGGTTGGGGCTCAAACGAGGCGATCTCCGTCGGTCGCCGATGGAGATTCTCGCCTGGCCGGAAGGATGGAAATCCAGCGAGCGTTCCATGTACGCTAGACCTTGTTTGGGGAGAGAAAGAATTCACGCAGAAACTCCCTTCTCTGGACGAGTGCGGCATTTGAGGCGATTCGAAGTCCAGATCGGTGATTGGTAATCAATTAATCCGGCCGTTAATAATCGCACAGAGGCCGCACACATCCAATCATTCTAAGTTGGCGCTTGAAGTGAAGTAGTGAGAGCGGATAGATAGGAGGTCGTCGATGTTGAAGCGACTCGCATTGATTGGTTGTGCAGCAGCGGCTCTTGGGGCTCAGCAAGGCTGGTATCCCCACGAAGGTGGTCTACTGAAGTACCGCGTGAACATTCGCTTCGGTGAGGAACCGGAAGATACGATGCCGAGCGGGTGGAAATTCGGACGGGTTTCAGCTGTTGCCACTGATTCGGCTAACAATGTCTACGTATTCCAGCGCGGCAAGAATGCCGATCCCTTGATCGTCTTCGATTCCCATGGCAAGTACTTGCGCTCGTGGGGTCGCGGCATGTTTGGCAATCCACACGGTCTACGCGTCGACCGGGACGACAACGTCTGGGTAACCGACAATGGCGACCACCAAGTGATGAAATTTACGAATACTGGCAAGTTGCTTCTGACCCTGGGCATCAAAGGCAAAGCTGGAACCGACGATAAGACCTTTGACCGCCCTACCGATATTGCATTTGCCGCAAACGGCGATTTTTATGTTTCCGATGGCTACGGCAACTCCCGTGTGGTGAAGTTTTCAGGAGATGGCAAATATCTTTTGGCCTGGGGCAAACCCGGCAAAGGGCCCGGCGAGTTTCAGGTTCCGCATTCCGTGGCGGTAGATTCGAAGGGCACCGTCTATGTGAGCGATCGTGAGAACAATCGCATCCAGATCTTTGATGCAGACGGAAAATTTCTGCGGCAATGGACGCACCTGGGGGCCACGCAGAACATCTTTATTACGCCGCAAGACGATATGTGGATCATTACCCACCGCAATAACATTGAGAACCTGACCTACGACTCGCTGGCCGGGCGCATCATGCATATCGACCTCGCGACGGGCAGGATCTTGGGTGCTATGGAGAGCCCAGGCCACTGGATCACAGTCGCGCGGAATGGAGACATTTTCATCGGAAGTCTTACAGGCAATGTGTTCCGATGGTATCCAGGATGGCTGGAGCACGGACTGGGTTCAACGGAAGGCTTGCGGACTTCAAACTGAGATTTGCGAGTTCTGTGCAGACTGAGTCTCCGGTAACGCTGCTTTACCATTGCGAACACGCAGCACTCGGCTTTTGAAATCCTGTTGATCGCCCTTTGTTCACAAACTCGCTTATCATGGAGTCGCTGTTGCTGGGGACCATCCATGGCGATCACTGTGTTTTGTGGCCATCTCGGATCGAATCCCGAGGAAGCCTCCAGCTCCGCACGCGTAGCTCGTTCAGTCAACTCTAAAATCGATCCGAGTTACGCTTGCGCGGCGAAAGACGAATTTGACATGCGAGTCCTCCACTTCAACCGTAGAGTTGCTGGGCCAAATCCTCGCCGGATGCAATTCGTCGTTGGTTGCGTAAACGCTCGGTGCAAATAGTTCCCATACTTCGGCCGCGCGCGACACACGCGCCCCATCAATCGTAATCTCGGCGCTCAGATCTTGTTGCAGATTGCGATTGACACAAAATACGGAGATGACGTCGCGTTTTGCACTTCGCGCAGCGACTGCATCCAGGTAGGGAACATTCGAGATGTCTGGAAATCGCGACACGCCACCGTGAACATCGTACATGGGCGAAGAGTTATCAGTCTCGAAAGCCACGCCTGGCTCCGCAGTCGAGAACATCTTGAATACGTAGTACGCCGGCGTGGCGAACACCTGTGAGCGCTTTTTCCAGATGCCTGCGAACTCGATGATTCCGGTCATGTCGGAGATCGGCACAATACCGGAATTCCGAAGCAGCATATTGAAGAAACCGCCGGCCGCGACGGCGCCTCCAAGATTATTGAATCCTGGCGCGTCATCGCCGTTTCCGGAGCAGCAGTGAAACAACCACTCGGTAAAGGCAATATGGGTAGTCGGCTGCCCCGCATCGTCAATCTGCCTCTGCATGTCTCGCAGCTTCCGCTCCAGCGCAATTGGCAGCGCAAACGTGTCAAGGGCGATAGCATCTGGCGAACGATCGGCACCGGCTATTTGATCGGTCCTGACGACGAAGTGAGTAGACAGAAAATTGAAGGTGCCTGGCGGATTCTTCAATTCCTGAGCGTTCCATGTTTGATAATGATCCGGATCTTGACCGGTGGCGATCAGCCTTGCTTTCGGATCGACTCGCCTCACTGCCCGGCTGAATCGAAGCGTTCTTTCTGCAAGTTCATCCATCGTTGGATAGCCGTCATTCCAATTTCCCCATAGCTCATTCCCCAACTCCCACAGCAACCCGGTGTGCGCGGTCCAGTGCTGGTCGACGTAGCGCACCCAGTCAGCGGCTTCTTCCGGCGTGCCGGTGCCGAGGTTGAGTGCAATCTGCGGCTGAGCCCCGATCAGCTTGCAGAAATTCAAAAACTCGTCAGTTCCGAACTGATTTGTTTCCGGTATGCCCCAAGCAACGTTACGCATGCTGATGCGCTTGTCCGTCGGGCCAACGCCGTCTCGCCAGTGATAGGCAGAAGTGAAGTTCCCGCCAAATCGGACGAGCGGCGTGTGCATTTCTTTCGCCATCTTCACCATCTCGGGATCGAGGCCATCTAATGAATCGGAGGGCATCAAACTGACCTGATCGATCATCGTCCGTTCGTCACCTTCAACGGCAATGACAAAATCAGCGGGCTCGAGATGTTTAAGCGCGTCCCGTTTCAGCGAGAGAATGAACGAATACTTCCTCCAGTCGGTCGCGGGCGCATGAAATTCGGCCGAGGCCAGAATTTGATCGGGCTGATTTCGTTTGCGCAAAGAAGCGCGGATGAGGTCGTTCCCGCTGACATGTTTCACAAAGAGCGAGCCGCGGTAAGTCAACTCGCGATGAACCGGAAGGTAGACCTCCTGACGAATGCCGACGTCGCGATTCGGAAGACCAAAAATCGCAATGGACTGGTACGAGTTCGCGGCATCGCCCCGTCTCGGTTCGTACCGATTGCCCTGTTCGGGATGGAGAGGCTCCCAGGGAATAGGGAGGGCCAACTCCGAAGCACGCACGAGTTGGGGATCGGCAGTGAGAATGTCGCGCGTAGCGCTGGCACTCCATAGACCGTTCTCAAACGAAGGGTTCTGGACGATCTCAGCCCAGAGCCCGTTGTACGTCGAGTTCCCAATCGGCTCGAGGAAGCTACCGAAGACCGTGGGCGGGACCGGCTGACCAACAGGATTCTTCGCGTGAACGGTAATGCGAATAGGCGCTTGCGGAAGAGCGACGGTTGTGAAGATCAGGCCGCACAGGATGCATCGCAGAAGCATTGCAGTAAGTGATGAACGACAATAAAACTTGCCTGCCTCATATCTTAGTCCGGCTGGCATGACATACCCGGGGCGGGACAGCGGCAGCCTCGCGGGCCAGTACGCGCTATTGTGGCCAGCAGTGAAGATTACTATATTTATCCCCGGACCGTGTCGCAAGAACTGGAGCGTGTGTGCGGGACTGTCAGGCGAATAATCACAGAGTAGCCGATGTCAAGTGATGCTGAGCGGTTCACCACCATACGCGAGAGGTTATTCACCGCGGCGGTGGGCGATGTCATGGATGCACTCGGGTTCGTGCATCAGTTTTTGCCACACGAGATTCACCCGCTGCGAGACGACATGATCGTCGTGGGTCGTGCGATGCCGGTAATGGAGCACGACTTGAACGGAAAGCCGCCATCGAAGCCTTTCGGATTAATGCTCGAAGCGCTCGACGATCTGAAGGCCGGTGAAGTTTACGTAGCCGGCGGCGCAGCGGGGCAGTATGCGATGTGGGGCGAGTTGATGAGTATCCGCGCGATGCGTCTCGGCTCAGCGGGCGTTGTCGTCGACGGACTGTCTCGAGACACCTGGGGCATTCTCAAGCTGAACTTTCCTACATTTTCAAGAGGCCGCTATGCACAGGATCAAGCGCCGCGTGGCGAAGTGGTGGATTTCCGCGTGCCGGTTCGGATCGGGGAGGTAGACGTTCGCCCCGGCGACATTGTGTTTGGGGATGTGGACGGCGTGCTCGTGATCCCGAAGGCTGTGGAGGAAGAGGTCGTGAACCGCGCTCTAGAAAAGGTGAGCAAAGAGAATCTCGTGCGCACGACAATCCTTGAAGGTTCGAGCGCAGTCTCCGCATTCGAAAAATACGGAGTGATGTGAGGGGAGTAGAGGCCGGGAATGCTGCCAGCAAAGCGTCTGGGTGCAGCGGGAACTCGGGTTACTCGACTTTTTCCGAAGAAGGATGCGCCTGCCCGCCCCTGCCTGGGTGTTCGCTCCCAGGGGCGCTTATCGCTGGACGATCTGCTCATTACTTTTCTTTGCGACTACCGTGAATTACGCGGACCGGCAAATTCCGGGTTCCGAAAACACACGGCGTGCACTAACGCGCGTTTCATCGGGGCTGGCGTTCCTTATGAGAAGCGCACATTGAACACCCTGACTCCGTTCTCCCAAGTGACCTGCCGGAAGACTTCGGGTGACGTCAGGCCTTTCAACAATCCCAGAGTCGCGCGGGCCACGCACTTGCCGGCCAGTCTACTTGCTTCCGGGTTGTTACCCTGCGAAATGCCTGTTCCCTTTCCATCGGCGCAAGCGCAGTCACTACCGAAAATCAGCTTACTTCGATGGCGCACAATGAAATCCCGCGAGAAGTCGGCATCGCGGGAAAGTGCATTGTTCCCTGAGTTCGCCGACATATCAGCATACAAATTCGGGAAATCAGCGAGAAATTTGTCGGTTAGTCCTCCTGGCTTGATCGGTCCCGATGGATAGCCGCGATCGGTAGGAACATCGGCGCTGAGGTGAGCCCAGAACAGATCTCCGTGCCCGATAAAGTTCGTTCTTGGATAAGCGCTGAGAACTCTATCGAACTGCGGATACCCTGTGTTGTATGGGAGTTCTCCCGGGAAGTGCGGGAAGTTCTGGATGTGCATCATCACCGGCACTTGCATTTCCGCGCAAATCTCATACACCTGTCGCATTTCGGGAGAGTCCAGCGCAAGATGGTATTTCAGCTCACCGACACTTACAGCTCCATCTTGAATTGCTTTGCGAATGACTTCGTCTGCGCCTTGCTGAGCCGGATCCGCACCGACAGAACGGACAAACACACCCGGCCGCTTAGCCATCTCCGCCTTGGCTTTATCCTCGTCCGGCGCCCTTGTGAGTAAGACCGCGTTTGTAACGCCGCATCCTTGGATGTGCGTAAAGCAAGCGTCGGGATCGCGGCGCAGATGCAGGTGAGTGTCCAATACGGGTCCGCCCCATACAAACTTGGTTTGCGAAAGAACGTCCGCGGCCGCGACCGCAGCCAGCGATGTTTTCAGAAACGTTCTTCGTTGCATCGCGATTCTCGACTTGAGAATCAAACGATTGACCCCATCAACGCTCGGGGCCGGCCATCCGGATTATTCGCCACCTGGCATTGATCGTCGAACACCATGGTGGGGACTTTCTCAGCATCGAAAGCTGGCCAGCGCGGCAGCCCCGGATGGCTCGGATTTCCCGTCCGAGCGAAGCTGATCCAAGCCTGACTGATCCTTGCTGCTAGCGTCCGCGGCCGACTTCCACCGCCCGTCATGGTTTCACATCTATCTGTGTGATCGAAACAGAAGCTGAGTTCGGAGCAGTGAAACGCCATCGGGCGTCCGTCGAGTATTGGAGTCTGCCACTGGAACCAGTACAAAAAGGCCGACGCCTTGCCGAGCGCTGCCTTTAGCTTTGCCTGTTTCACAGCGTTTCCGCGGACTGAGGAGGCCATGATCACCGAGTACAGTTCGAAAGGCTGCGCTTTCGGGAAACACTCCCGAAAGCTCTCAATAATGTCTTTGCTTCGAGGGCCAAATGCGCTTGTAACACGCTCGGAAAGCTGCTGCTCAGTCATCGAGAAGGCGTCGGGATGATTGATGCCGTTCACGAACTCGTTTAGAACTGTTCCGACCAGCATCGGTACATCCGCGGATATCGATGGGGCCTCGGGATCGAAAATCTGCCGCGGGATCACCGTTCCATCCACAACTGGCGCCCACCCCAGAGATCTTGCCATCCTGCGGAAGTCGGGAGGACCAGAGGGCCGTGGGGATACCCTCCTCTGAGCCGCGAGCGCTGCATTCAAGAGTCGATCATATGGAATCGCTTGCAACTGCGCTACATCGGATTTTGAGATGTTCAGTTCCTCGAGGACTGCCGCGGCCAGTTTGGTTGAATCTTCTTTTTCCGCAACTCTTAACATAGAGCCGCTTTGCACGGCCGCGCGGTGGAACAGACCCTTCGCGGACGGCATAGCCATAAGGGTTCCAACTTTTCCGCCTCCGCCCGATTGCCCGAAAATCATGACTGTGTTCGGATCGCCGCCGAAATTCGAGACGTTGTCACGCACCCACTCGAGTGCCAAGACCAAGTCCAGCATGCCGGCGTTTCCGGAAGCTGCGAACTGCTCGCCCCCAAACTGCGAGAGGTTAAGGAAGCCGAACGTATTGAGCCGGTGATTGAGGGTGACAACAACCACATCGCCTCGGCGGCAGAGATTCTCGCCGTCGTACGACAGCAATTCCTGGCCTGAACCGCTCGCGAAACCGCCTCCATGAAGCCAAACCATGACGGGACGTTTACTATTGTCGTGGATACCGGGAGTCCACACATTGACTCGAAGGCAGTCCTCTCCAGGTTGGCCGTCATTCCACTGAAACATAAACGCGTTTTCATCCTCGTGCCAACCAGTCCGAGGCGGGAACGGACAGACCTCTTCGAAATAAAGAGCGCTTCGAATTCCGGCCCATGGCGCTGGCTTTTGAGGCGGCATAAAGCGATTCTTTCCGCCCGTTGAAGCGCCGTAAGGTATGCCTCTGAAAATGTGAACGCCGTTGCGAGCAAAACCGCGCACTTTACCGGCATTTGTCTCGACAACGTTTTTGGAGTCCGATGCCAAGACCCGATCGTGAGTCGAGGGCTTGGTTTCGGGTTCGGAACTCATAGGATCAGAAGACCCCAGGAGATTTGAAGCGCTCGCAGTCGATGCCAGTATACCGACGTTCTTCATCCACGAGCGGCGGCTCGCGGTGACGACTTTTGAAGCGTCCTCTTTGCGGTCTGTGGAATGATCTTGACTCATTGCTTTTCTCCCCGGCGCGCACCCGGCTCCGGCCCATCCAGCATATCGAGTATGCCGCTTGCTCGGCGAGTGATTACAGGTTGGGACGGCCGCTCGGAATCTGAGCCTCGAAGGACATACGTCTCGAGTGAACGCGCGGCGCTGAGATGAGTACCGGAGCAAAGGCGTTTACGCGCGATTCTGTTATGCAGTAACCTTCGAGAAGGCAGAAGGTATGACGAATTGCTGCCATTTCCTACGCCGCGCACAGTCGCAAACGACTGCGCTCTTATCTAAACCAACCGATCCTCAATCTGTGATCCAGACTAAAATTCCCAAGGCCCATAATGGCTAGCGCTAGAAAGCCGGAAATATAAAGTTCAATTACTTCTCCCGGCGCTCCTCGTGCGAAAAATTGAAAATGATGGACGAAGCTCCAAGCTACAAAAACATTACAAACTATGTACAGAGCTGCCCAGCGCGTTCCTAGACCTAAGAGGACCAGAATGGAACAGATAGCATCTGAAATGAGCGCGATGACCAAGCTGAGCACCGGTCCCAGATGCAGGGGATTGGGGAAGTGGGCCGCCATCTGAGCGAAGTTGGTAGGTTTCTCCCAGCAAAGACTGATCTCCGTTCAGCCACACGGCCACGAGATCGATTGCCAGGGTACTCGAAAGCGGACGGTAAACGAGCCCCGTGACCTGCAGCTTTTCGCGGAAAGATTCCGGAACGAGCGCAACCCCAAGTCCTTCGCCTACCAGACACAAGGCTGTCTGTAGCAGGCGGGTTGCTTGTATCTTTCGCGGAACAAAACCGGCCTGATGGCAGGCGCCTTTCGTTACCACAAGAATTCTCCCTGGGCTCTGCGTAACATTTCCATTTCGATCCAGCCTGGACAGACAGTAGCTCTCGTGGACCCATCGGGATCCGGAAAGAGTACGCATGGCATGTTGCTACTTAGCCTTTATGCGCCCATGGAGGGTGAAATTCGCTACGACGGCGTCCCGTTACAGAATTTCGATTATCGCGCTCTGCGGAGGCAATTCGGCGCAGTGCTGCAGCAACCGGGTCTATTCAGCGGCTCGATTCTCAACAACATCGCTCTCAATGAGCCGAATCTATCCCGAGAAAGCGTTATAGAAGCCGCCCGCATGGCTGCTATCGGCTAGCAGATCGACGCAATGCCGATGGGTTACCAGACCGGAGTTGCCGAAGGCGGAGGGGGATTTTCAGGTGGCGAGAGACAACGGCTCGCGATCGCCCGGGCAATCGCTCACAAGCCAAGCGTACATCGAACGCGGCACGCACAAGAACTGATGGCGCTTGACCGAAGATATGCCGCGCTGGTCCGAAAGCAGACGCCTGCGCCCTCATCAATTGATTTCCTGCCGTCCGTTCCTCCGTATAATCCGCAACGTGTAGCGGAATGCAGAAGGTCGTACGGAATGGGGAGATACGGCAATGCAACGGCGAGATCGAGCTGAGCAATCCATCGCCAAGTCAGGGGGCTGTGCTTTCGTCATTCGATACCATTTAGCTATTCTCTAAGCTTTGGGTATGACACGTGTTCGTTTTGCGCCGTCGCCTACCGGTTACCTTCACATAGGCGGCGCGCGAACCTTCATTTTCAATTGGCTCTATGCTCGCCACCATGACGGCGTGATAGTTCTCCGCATCGATGATACTGACGTCGAACGGAACACCCAGATTTCGCTCGAGTCCATCTATGAAGGTCTCCAGTGGCTCGAGCTCGGCTGGGATGAGCTCTACCGTCAGTCCGACCGCCTCGCTCTCCATCGCCAAGCCGCCTGGGCCATCTTTGAGAAAGGCCTCGCCTATCGGGATTTCACACCTGCACCGATATCAACAGAAAACCAGGCGCTGGAAACTTCAAGCGAAGGATGGCTCTGCAATCCCGGCATGCGAGAACTATCTCGCGAGGAAAGCGATCGCCGGGCCAAGGCGGGCGAGCCTTTCGTCCTGCGCTTTCGCGTGCCGCGCGAATCGCGCACCGAGGTTGTTGTACCCGATCTTGTCTACGGGACGGTAACAAAGGCTACGAGCGACCTCGAGGACTTCGCTCTGCTCCGTTCGACGGGCATGCCGACCTATCACATGGCATCCTGCGCCGACGACGCCGATCTGCGCATTACGGACATCCTACGCGGTCAGGAACATTTGGCGAACACCTTCAAGCACGTGCTGATCTTCGAGGCGCTTGGCGTTGAGGTGCCGAAGACGGCTCATTTGCCACTACTGATGGCACCGGATGGTGCGAAGTTATCGAAGCGCAAGCACGGTCCGGTGGTTAGCGTCACGACCTATCGTGACGCTGGTTTCCTGCCGCATGCGTTCGTGAACTTTCTTTGCCTGCTCGGCTGGTCGCCAAAGAACGATCGCGAGAAGATGTCGCGCGAAGAGCTACTCGAGCTGTTCTCGCTCGAAGGCATCAACCGCGCTAATGCAATCATCAATTTCACCGATGAAGATCCCTTCGATCCCAAGGCCGTGTGGCTGAATGCTGAGCATCTCCGGTCGCTCGATCTCGACGAACTCGCGCAACGCTTGATGCCTTACGCTCAACAAGCTGCCTTCACGAATGCCACGCCAGAGAAGCTTCGCGCTATTGCTCCGCTGATTCAGGAGCGGATCCGGTTGTTAGGCGACGTGGGTACGGTGGCCGATTTCTTCTTCTCCACGGAGCTGAAGCCCTATGATCCTGCTGAATTGATTCCGCAGAAAGGAGATGCCGCCATGGCTGCGCTGGCGCTCTGCAAGGCCAAAGACGTCTTGGCCGCTGTGCCTGCCTTCGAACACGGAACACTTGAGTCAGCCTTACGCACCGCTGCTGGTGAACTCAAGCTCAAGGCAGGACAGATGTTCCAGCCCCTTCGTGTCGCTGTTTGTGGGCGCAAGAATGCGCCACCACTTTTCGAAACGCTTGAAGTGTTAGGGCGCGACACCGTGCTGGCTCGCGTCGACTTCGCGCTAGGAATTGTCAATGAACGATACCGACTTCCCGTCCTCTAATTTCATTCGCGAGATAGTTCTATCCGACAACGCGAATGGCAAATATGCCGGACGCGTGCGCACGCGCTTCCCTCCGGAGCCAAATGGCTATCTACACGTCGGCCACGCCAAGAGCATCATGCTGAACTTCGGCCTCGCCGAGGAGTTCGGGGGTGAGTGCAACCTGCGCTTCGACGATACGAATCCTACTAAGGAAGAGACTGAATACGTAGAATCGATCATTGAGGACGTCAAGTGGCTGGGCGGCGATTTCGGCGATCGGCTCTTCTATGCATCGGACTACTTCCCGCAGCTGTACCTTTGGGCCGTCGACCTCATCAAGAAAGGTAAGGCCTACGTTTGCGACTTGAGCAGCGAGCAGGTGCGAGAGACGCGCGGCACGCTTACCGAAGCGGGGCAGAACAGTCCTTATCGCGACAGAAGCGTGGAAGAGAATCTAGAACTCTTCGCGCGCATGAAGAACGGTGAGTTTCCTGACGGCTCACGCACGCTACGCGCCAAAATCGACATGGCGTCACCGAATCTCAACATGCGAGATCCCGTGATGTACCGGATCCTTCACGCCGAGCATCATCGAACGGCTAATCAGTGGTGCATCTATCCCATGTACGACTGGGCGCACGGTCAATGCGATTCCATCGAAGGCATCACTCACTCTATTTGCACGCTCGAGTTTGAAAGCCATCGCCCGCTGTATGACTGGTTTCTGGAGCAGCTGGGCGTCTTCCACCCGCAGCAGATCGAATTCGACCGATTGAACTTGACGTACACGGTGATGAGCAAGCGCAAGCTGCTGCAATTAGTCCAGCAGGGCGTAGTAAAAGGCTGGGATGATCCGCGCATGCCTACCGTTAGCGGGATGCGTCGGCGCGGTTATTCGCCGGAGGGTTTGCGGAATTTCGCCCGGAACCTCGGCGTGTCGAAGACGAACGGCACCACGGAGCTTGAGAAGCTCGAGTACTACATCCGCGAGGATCTGAACAGGACGGCCCTGCGCGTGATGACAGTATTGCGCCCTCTCAAACTGGTGCTGACGAACTATCCCGAAGGCCAAGTGGAGTTCATGGACGCCGTCAATAATCCCGAGGACGCAAGCGCCGGCACGCGGCCAGTGCCCTTTAGCCGCGAGCTCTGGATCGAGCAGGACGACTTTCGCGAATTGCCTCCGAAAGGGTATCACCGCCTGTATCCTGGGAACGAGGTCCGGCTGCGTTACGGCTACATAGTCAAATGTCACGATGTCGTGAAGGATCCGGGCACTGGCGAGGTCACGGAGATTCACTGCACGTACGATCCCCAGACACGCAGCGGTCAGCAGACGCGCAAAGTAAAGTCGACCATTCACTGGGTATCGGCGGCGGAGGCGATTCCAGTAGAGGTTCGGCTTTATGACAAGCTGTTCACCGTCGAGAACCCAAACAATTTTCCGGAGGACAGCGACTTCACAATGCACTTGAATCCAAAATCGCTCGAAGTAGTGCAGGGGAAAGCCGAGCCGTGCCTCGCGAAGGCTGAGCCGGGTGACCGCTACCAGTTCGAGCGTCTTGGGTATTTCTGCGCGGACAAGTGCAGCAGGGCTGGGAAACTCGTCTTCAATCGCACTGTCGAGTTGCGGGATACCTGGGCGAAGCTTCAGAAGAAGATATAGGTGGCGCACTCCTCCAAAAAAGTCGCCGCCGGCACTCACTTCGGAAAGAATAGAATGATCCTGAAATGCCAATTCGAGAGTACAAACCGGACCAGTTCTTTCGGGCATCCATTGACATGATGGACGATACCGAGGATTGCAAAACGTACGTTGCGGAGTACTTTTCGTGGAAAATGCCGCGGCACGGCGAGGCAGTTTTCACCGACCTGGAGGACGCGGAGAAGTTCTTGCTTGAAGTATACGCGGAAGCGACTCCCGATCTCCCTCCGCCCGAGCGACAGTTCAGAATGGCTCCGTGTGGTCGATCATACCGGGTGAATCAATAAGGGCAGGGGCAGGCCGCGTTCATGACAAGAACGTCAATGCCGCCGAAAACGCCGGCTACCTCGCGGACCAGCGGGACGATCTCGTCTTCGCTGCGTGAAATGTGAGCTTTAGCGATTGGGGACTTCGTTCATGCCGCGAAAGCCAGTCAACCGCGCCAGTTCGAGTTCTAGATCGGCAAGCGCTTTGGCGGCCGGTAGTCGGCGCTCCAATATGCTGTGGACAGTTTCGGCGTACGCGCGGGAGACGAGCTCGTAATTCTTCCCCGATAAAGTAGAAGGCCTCTCAAATAGTCCCTCTTGCCACCGCTTTCCGAAGTTGCCGTGAAACGCCGTGCCAGCCAGCAGGGCCTGATCTTCCAATAAGGCGATTCGCGTCGGGACTTGCCCCACGAGGCGTGTCCGCCGGCGCTCGACATCGGCGGAAACCAGATATCGGATTGCTTCCACCGCTTCTCTGGGATGGCTGGAAAATTTCGATACTCCGAGCGCCATGCCACCGAAGGTCCAAGCGTGAGTTCTAGATCCTGCCGGAAGCGGAGCTGTTTCATATTTGTCCCGAACGGGCGACGAGGGTTGTTGACCCATTTGGTAAAAATCAACCCAGCTACGTAAGAAGGCGGCGTTTCCGGTCTGCCAGAGGTATTGAGAGTCGTCTTCGTCGTATTCAGTAACGCCCGGAGGAGAAATCGTACCGACCCAAGACGCGGCCCTTTCCAGGGCGCGGCGGCAGCGCTTGTTGGCGACGTTCACGGTTCGATCGTTCTGAAGAATATCGCCTCCGCCTTCGGCTACCTGCCACTCGAGTGCATTGCAAGTCAAGGCTTCGGCCTGAAGTCCCTGCCACACAAAACCCCAAAAATCCTTGTTTCCGGACCGCCGCTCGCCCCGTTGAATAACTGCCGCCATCTGCTCCAATTCATCCCAGGTTTCGGGCGGGTTACGGTAGCCATATTTTCGAAGGAGATCGGTTCGGTAGTACAAAATGCCCATGTCGATAGTCACCGGCAGGCCGACAAGCTTGCCATCGACTGTGAAGTAGCGCAGCAACCGCGGATCGATAGCCGTAAGTTCTTCGTCCAGATAGGGCCGCAAATCGATCAGGTCATCGGCGAGCGCGCCAGGCCAAATCGTATCTATCTTGCAGATGTCGGGCTGCGGCGATTTCCGTTTAAACAGGTCTTCAAACAAGCTAAGACGCTCGTCAATCGTGTCGTAAGCGACCAGATTCTTAACTTCGATGCCGCGCTGTTGGTCGAAGACCGTAAGTGCCTGATTCGTAAACTCGAGGTCTAGCGGGCTTTCCCCGCTGCCCATCATTGTCAGAGCGACCGGGTGCGCATTCCTGACGGGCCGAGCGCCGCCGCCGCACCCGATGCTCAGCGAAATCGCCAACCAAACCAGACAGCCTGCAGCCGGTTGAGCCCTGCCGAATATGCGTTGTGCCATGCAGTAAATCAAAGCGTTCAGGCCCTCTCAGAACTCGCCCTTTTTACTCATCGGACCAAATAAACCGGATCATGAACGTACTACTACTCTTATTGAGCGGCTCTCTCGCCGATACGTTCAACGAGGCCATGGAGTACTGCGTCACAGCCCGGTCGAGAAAACTAAGCCTTAGGACCCTTCGAAAGATGGGGCGGCTCGGAATCGGCAGGCGCCTGGGCTTGAGCTTCGCCGTCATTCTCGGGCTGATGATTCTGGGAGGAAGCCTCGCCCTCTGGCACATCCACCGTTTGCAGCAGCAAGTGCGCCGGATCGATGAATTCGATGAAATGATTGTCTCCATCCTCGAGGCGAACCACTCGATTGTGCGGTTCGCTGAAAGCCTGCGAGTGGTTTCGGGTACCCATGACGCCCTGCTGTACGGCCGTGCTACATCGGATATTAAGCGAGAGACCGAAAGAGCGATAGCGACTGTCGAGCGCGCGGCGCAACTCTCGCCGGAATTCGCGAGCCGTCACACGGCGATGCTCGCGACGTTTGCCTATTGGCGGCGGCTGCTTCCCCAATACATGGACAGGACCGTACGTTTGGCCGAACTGGGCGATTGGCCGGCGATTGATCGGCGCTTAAACGGACAACTTTCGCCGATGGCAAAGATGGTCAATCAATCGGTTGCAGAAATCGATCGTGAACTCGCGGATCAGCGCCGTATCACGCTAGCCATTATCTGGAAGACGGAAAGGAGCGCGTTCGTCAATCTATTTGCGTTTGGCTCGGTCACGATCCTGGTAACAATTGCGCTCGGCCTCAGGGTCATTCGCAGGATAGCCGATCCGCTAAACAAACTGAACCAAGCTGCGCAGGCGCTTGCTTCGGGCGACTTCGCGCACCGTGTTCAAGTGGCGGGAGAGGACGAACTGGCGATCGTAGGCAACGCCTTCAACCTCGCCGCAGCACGATTGTGTGAGCTTTATGAAGCGCTGAGAAGAAGTGAAGCTCATTTTCGGTCATTGTTTCAGAACGCGGGCGATCCAATCCTGGTTATTGCTCCGACAGGCGAAATTCTCTCCGCCACTCCATCGGTAAAGAGAGCTCTGGGAGTGGAGGCAGCCGAGCTGCGCGGGCGGAGTCTAAAAGAATTTCTGCATCCGGATGAGGTGGACCGGGTTGCTCACTTTTTCACGTCGGCTTCGCCGGACAAAGAGGGGCTTCGCACCGTGGAGTTTCGCTGGAAACATTCGGCTGGGTTGTGGCGAATCCTGGCGGCCACGACCAGCGACCGCCGCCAAGATCCCGATATCCGCGGATTTGTCGTCAATGCGTACGATATAACGGAGCGAAAGGCTGCGGAAAACCAGATCCGCGAGCTCAATGAGGACCTCGAGCGGCGAGTTGTTCAGCGGACGGCTCAACTCGAATCGGCCAAACAGCTTGCCGAAGCCGGAAACCTCGCCAAGAGCGAGTTCCTCGCGAACATGAGCCATGAAATTCGAACGCCCCTCAACGGAATCATCGGGATGGCTGCGCTGACGCTCGATACGGAGCTTACGGGCGAGCAGCGAGACTCTCTCACGACGCTGCAGAATTCGGCTGAATCGCTCTTATCCCTGCTAAACGACATTCTCGACTTATCGAAAGTAGAAGCCGGAAAGCTGGAGCTCGAGCAAGTGCGATTCGAGCTTCGAGACAATCTCCAGGAATGGCTCCGGGCGATGTGCCCCGCAGCTCACCAGAAGGGACTTGAGTTGCTTTGTGACATAGACCCGAATGTCCCGCAAATGATTGTGGTTGACCCGGTACGCCTTCGCCAGGTAGTTTACAACCTGGTTGGAAACGCCATTAAATTCACCTCCTTTGGGGAAGTTGTGGTGAGTGTTCGTCTGGAAGAGGCGCCCGGAGACGCCTCTTTCGTTCACTTCCAGGTGTCCGACACGGGGACCGGCATTTCATCTTCGAAACTGAACAAAATTTTCGATGCATTCGTGCAAGCAGACGGCTCTACTACCCGCAAATACGGCGGCACAGGACTGGGGCTCACAATCAGCCGGCGCCTGGTTCAACTCATGGGGGGCAAGATTTGGGCGGAAAGCAGCGAAGGCGCAGGGAGCACTTTTCACTTTCATATCAGGCTCGAGACATTAGAGCCATCGAGGGCATCACGATCGTTACCGCCGGGCAATGCGGCTCGGGTTCTGATTTTCTCAGAAAAGCCAACGAGCGCCGCCATCCTAAGCCGGCTGCTTAATTCTTGGCATATTCAGACATGCTCGACGACCGGCGCTAGCGAGACTATCGCAGCCATCGAAGATGCTCAAGCGGAGCGACATCCCTTCGGCCTGGTAATCGTCGATGAGCCCGCTCGGTCCACCGGAAGCCCATTGGCGGAGAATGTACGGACCAGCGGCATATTGGATTCCCTTCCCGTGCTGATTCTGCACTCGCCGGTGCGGAATCGCCAGATAATGCAGCACCGCGAAAACATTTATTTCCTGGCGAAACCCGCCAAGGATTCCGAGTTGGTTGAAACGATCGGACGGATTCTCAACCCGTTCCCGAATTACGCCAACGAGCACGCGCCGGTAGCCGCGGTCCGGCCCGTCGGCTCCGACATGGCTCTTCAGGTACTCCTTGTCGAAGATAATCTTGTTAATCAAAAAGTTGCGTCGCGGCTTCTTGAGAAACATGGATGCCAGGTCACGGTCGCATCCAACGGCCGGGAAGCCATCGCTCTACATCGAACTGGTTCGTTCGACCTTATTTTCATGGACGTACAGATGCCCGAAATGAACGGTATTGAAGCCACTGAAATAATTCGAGCAGCCGAGCGCGGCACGAAAGCGCGTGTTCCAATTGTGGCGTTGACAGCGAATGCGATGGCTGGCGATCGCGAACGTTGTCTCGAAGCAGGGATGGACGCCTATCTTTCGAAACCCATCGATCGAAAGGAGCTCGTGGGAATTCTCCGCCGGCAGATTCCGCGCAAACGCACTGGCGAAGAGCAATTTGCACCCGTTGCCTGAGACGGTTATTGCGTTTGTTCAAAGCGGATGGAGCTGTCAACGCTTGCACGAGCGAATTGCGAGTTATTCAGCGCCAGGCTGATATCCCGGTTCACGAAGAATACAGCGCGCAAGCGGAACTCGGTGCCAAAGCTTACGGGAAACCAGACTCCATTATCGAATCGCTGGTATTCCACATTAAAGCCCAGGCCAGGGAGATCGGTACCGAGCATGGTTCTGACCAAGAAAGGGATACGGCGCGAGAGCTTGGTCGCAACATGGATCGGTTGAAATTCCTGCTTATCGATCCATGCCTCACCCGCCCACGTGAAATCTTCCTTATCCCTCGGTGCGAAGGAAATTAGATAGGCCGCCCGTCCCTTGATTTCAGCCTCGCCGTCCAGCCTGAAGCGGTAGTTTTTCTGTTCCTCGCTGGTCAGCGGGAAGAGGTCTTTGCCGAGCCCGTCCTTCGATTTGTCGTCGGTCAGGTCGTTTCTGAAGTCGCCGACCAATTCCCCATCAAGGCTATCGCGGTCCGGCACATCCGGCCCGTGAAAGTGGATGTAAGTTCCCTTTTTCCAGTACTGCCCGGCTAAGGATTTCAGTTGCTTTTTGTTCCCTTCAGGGGTGGGCGTCACTTCGGAGATCGCCGTTTCCTCCCGCATCAGCTTTCCGCTGGTGCGCCTGGTCACTACTTTGATTTGCTGCTGATAAACGTAGTTGCGGCGCTGGTTCACGGCCCGATCCTGATTGGCGGCGACACGGCTCATGATCTGATCGGCCGTAAGCCCCGCGCCCGCGCACCTGGAAGCGCATGTTGCGAGACATAGCGCAAGCGGAAGGAATCGCAGCATTTCAAGGACCGTCCAGATAATAATACGAATCGCACGGACGTTATGGCGCAAAAAAGATTGAGAGCAAGGGCAAGGGGAACACCAGAGGGACTCGCTGTATAATCCCTCTACCGTCGATCAACAAACTTATGAGTCCCCAGAAGCTATTCGCACCCATCATTGTTGCTTTCGTGATCGCGCTCGTTCCCGCGCAAGTTCCGAAAAAGAAGATCACTCGAGCTGCCGATCTGCCCGTTTTTCAGTACAAGATCGACGGCAAGGTGGAAGACCTCATTCAGTCGGAGGGAGCATTCCGCCCGCTGGCGGCTCAGATCCGCCGGGACGTTGAGTCGGTGCTGCGGGACTATGA
Source organism: Bryobacterales bacterium (assembly GCA_963722585.1). Lineage (GTDB taxonomy): Bacteria > Acidobacteriota > Terriglobia > Bryobacterales > Bryobacteraceae > KBS-96. Next base: position 148,606 of record CAVRNU010000035.1, read on the forward strand.
TGTCGAAGATCGAGCGACGAAGCGTTCGCTACTCGCTACGCTTGTGGCCCTGGACGTTCTCGAAAAGCGCGATGGCGACGCGCGCGCCAAGCTGGCCGAGATCAAATCTCTGGAGGACAAGCCAGCACAGAAGGCAATCAGCGGGCTGGTGACAAGCGCGATTCTGGAAGCGCGTGCCCAGGCTCCTGAAGAGAATTCTCAACAATATCGACAGGTCTTGTATCAAGCGCTGAAGCGCTCGTTGGATGGGCTGAATTACGAGTTAGTGCAGAACGATCTTAAATACACCAAAGCGGGCATTGAAATTACAACGCGGGCGTTAATTGTCGGGCAGATACAAAGCACGATGGATCCGGTGGTGGAAAAGACGGGGGCGCTGAGCTCGGACCTTGCCGACCGGCTGCCGGGCGCGAGGATGGTGCTCGTGGAACGGCTTCCTGTGACGCCGGTGATCTCGGAAGCACTAAGTGGTTACCTCACAGCCCACACAGCAGAGAAGAAGGACATTTGGGCGGCTCGAAACATCGCGCTCGAACCCGGCAAGGATTATAGGCCGGTTACGCTGGCTGCCTGGGACAGCGGTGTCGACATCTCAATCTTCAAGGACCAGTTGAAAGAAACGGCCGGCGCGCCCGCCGTGATCGCCTACGATATCGAAAATCGCAAGACGACAGGCAATCTGTATCCGTTGACAGCCGAGCAGAAAGATAAGTATAAGAATGCGGAGTCGGAATTGAAGGGCTTCTCGGATTTGCAGGCCAATGTCGACAGTGCGGAAGCAACGCAGTTACGAAAAACCATTGCCTCGCTAAAGCCGGACCAGGTACGTCCGTTTATCGAACAGATTGGCCTTTACGGAAATTACTCGCATGGAACACATGTTGCGGGGATTTTGCTGGCGGGTAATCCGTACGCACGCCTGGTGACCGCGCGCCTGACTTTCGACTATAAACTGATCCCCGATCCCTGCCCTTCGCGGGAGCTGAGCGAGCGGGCGGCTGAATCGTCCGAGGCTTATGTCGAGTTCTTCAAGCGAAACGGCGTGCGGGTGGTGAATATGAGCTGGGGCGGCTCAGTAAAGGATTTCGAGGACGGAATGGAAAAATGCGGCATCGGCAAATCGGCGGACGAGCGGAAAAAGGAGGCACGAGAGCTTTTCGAGATCGAAAAGACGGGACTCGAGAAGGCGTTCGAATCCGCTCCGGAGATTTTGTTCATTGCCGCGGCGGGCAACGCGAACGGCGATAGCAGCTTCGGCGAGTTTATTCCGTCAAGCTTGAAACTGCCAAACCTTCTTACCGTCGGCGCGGTCGATAAAGCCGGCGACGAAGCTTCATTCACAAGTTACGGCCCGACAGTACTGGTACACGCGAATGGCTACGAGGTAGAGAGTTACATTCCTGGCGGCGATCGCGTCAGGATGTCCGGCACGTCCATGGCCTCGCCTAACGTGGCTAATCTGGCCGGAAAGGTACTCGCAGTCAACCCCAAACTCACGCCGCCCGAAGTGATCGCGCTAATCCGCGAGACAACGGAAAAAAGCGCGGACGGGCGCCGGTTTCTGATCGATCCCAAGAAGGCCGTTGCCGCGGCGCAGCGAATGTAAATGGAAAAGAATTCACATCGGGAACTGCTTATCGCGGCTGGCTTGGCAAAGTCCACGCATAGATCACGTTGCCGACTGGCGTCAGCAGATACTGGCGGCCATCCAGCTCATAGGTGGATGGCGCGGATACCATTCTCTCTCCTAGCCCGACATGCCATAGTGTTTTGCCGCTGGCAGGGTCCAGAGCTAGCAGATTGCCGGAATTGTCGCCGGTGAACAACACTTTGCCGGCAGTGGTCAGCATGCCGGCTTCGCCTTCACCCAGTCCCAGCTCGTGCTTCCAGGCGATTTTGCCGGTTTTGTAGTCGATTGCCTCAAGAATCGAGTTGGCCCATAGGTTTCGGTCTCGGCCCGCCCAACCTTCCGGCTTGCCTTCGGCAGTCATGTAGAAAATACTCCACAGGCGCCTGGCGCTGACGAAAAAGTAACCTAGCGTGGGATCGAAACTTGGAGCCATCCAGTTGGCCGCGCCATCGGAGCCGGGCGAAACCAGCGTGCCATCGGGCTTTGGTTCTTTTTCCTGGTTAGGTATAGGCTCTCCCCGGCCGTCGATACCCTTGGCCCAATTCGTCGCAATGAAAGGCGCGGTCAGGATGTGCTCGCCGGTGCTGCGGTCCAGCAAGAAAAAATAGCCATTCCGGCTGGCCTGCGCTAACAGCTTCCGGTGAACGCCTTTGAATTCGTCATCGAAGAGGACCGGGGTCTGCACGGCGTCCCAATCGTGCGTGTCGTGCGGGGAGGGTTGAAAATGCCAGTTAAGTTTTCCAGTATCGGGGTTCAGGGAAACGATAGAACAAGTGTAAAGATTGTCGCCTTTTCGGATATCGCCATTCAGGACCGGATTCGGATTGCCGATGCCCCAGTAGATCTGGTTCAAGTCCGGATCGTAGGTTCCAGTCATCCAGGTCATCCCGCCGCCGTGCGCGATCGCATCGGTTCCATGAGGCCAGGTCTCTGAGCCTGGTTCGCCCGGTTTTGGTTCAGTGTTCCAGCGCCACTCCGTTCGTCCCGTATCAGGATCGACCGATTCGAGAAAACCGGGAATGTCGGTCACATCTCCCGACACGCCGACAATGACATGATTGCGAACGACAAGTGGGGCCATGGTGGCAAAATAGCCGAGCTTCGGGTCCGCCAACACAATATCCCACCGGACTTTCCCGTCCTTGCCATCGAGCGAAATCAGGTGGCAATCCGGCGTTTCGAAGTAGAGCCAGGATTTATACATGCCCACGCCGCGCTGTCCGATGTGATCGCCTTGCGACGGGCGGTTGTAATGCCAGATAATGTGTCCGGTGCGTGCGTCGGCGGCCCAGACGTTATCCGGAACGGTGAAATAGAGGATGCCGTTCACTTCAAGCGCCATGGACTTGATGCCCACCGATTCGAGCGGCATAGCCCAGGCCAAGGTCAACCGATTGACGTTGTCCTGGTTGATTTGAGTGAGGGTGCTGTAGCGGCGGCCCGAATAGTCGCCGTTAAAGGTGGGCCAGGTATCGGTTGGCGGCTTTAACAGCAGCGAAGGATCGAGACCTTCGTCCGCCGAAAAAACAGGGAGCGCCATTGCGCCCATTAATAAGAAAGCGATAGCCAATACCTTCATGAGTGCTCTTTCATTATGTGATGAACGGGAGGATTGATCTCGGGGAAGGGTGCCGGACAAGTGGACAAACCACGCGCGGCACTGCGAACGATTACATGAACTTGCGCCGCTTGAACGCAGAAACATCCGCCTGCGTGAGTTGGAACCACTCGCCTTTCTTAGGCTTTCCTGCGAATCGCTTGTGCCAGTAAGCCTCAATACCAGCGGCGTCGTCTGTCGTGATGACGTGAACCGTTTTAACCTTTTCAGGGAGCTGAATCCCAAGCTCATATTCCCTTCGGCCGGCCGCGTTCGTTTTTCCTAGCTTGAAGAAGCGCCCTGACTTGACGAGATAGACATAACCGGAGTGATACTTTACTTGAAAGTGTTGGCGGATCAGCTGTGCGATCCGATCCAGCGTCCATAATCCATTGGGAAATCCGGCCTTCTCGGCGCCCTCTCGCAAAAGGGTCTCCAACTTCTTTGAGTTCGGCCGCGCTCAAGCCGGGCGGTCTTCCTGCACGTGCGGCCTTCTTTAAGCCCGCCGCCCCTTGCTTCGCGATCTGATTCGACCAGCGCCGGACGCTTTCTCGACTTACTTTTTGAATCTCATAAAATAGAGTGATAAGAGACGCGCTAGATGCGTCTATATGAACAATGAGCCCATCACTTGCCGTGCCACTTCCGCCTGACGCACTCCTCGATTGAGCAACTTCGCCGCTCTTATCCGCCGCCGCTCTAGCTCGTCGAAATCCCGTTTGATCCTTGCTGTTGTAGTTAACGCAAGCGGCGGCCTCCGCTAAACGCGCATCAGCCGCTTTTTCTGACGGCGAGTGCGACCCAGCAGACGCCGGATTCCCTTCACCCGGCCACCTCGGGGAGCGTCCCGACGACCCCATCGCCTCTGAGTGCACCATTTGTTGCAGTCGCACGCGGTACGACATGAGATCGAAGTTCAATTCATGGAGAATAGTATGAGCGAAACAGTTATTACAGAATCATCTGCCACAGCCATCGTCAACGCGCCAATCGAGTTTGTTGATATTGCGGACTGGGTCTTTACTCTTCCGGATGCTGAGTATCAACGCTGCTCACCAGCACACATCGCAGCCGGCTTCACAACCACCGACGACGGCCGCCGCATGTCACTAAACGTTGAGACGATCGGAGGAAATTTGATGGTTCAGCATTACGTGGAGGACATCGGCGAGAGGCACCACGTTCGCTTACTCTCCACGTCTGATGTCGTCACGTCAACTGGACGAACGAAGTCGGGGGTCGTGTGGGAACTCAGCGTGAAGCCCGTGGATGCGGAGCGTTGCGAGTTGACCAACCATGTCATAGGAAAGGCAACTCCAGAATACTGGGAATCGCTCGGTAGAGCCGGCATACCCTTCGAGGTTGCCAAAGCCGCTCAACATGCGGCGTCATCGGCTCATAACGCGCAGGAGACCCCTCTTTTCGCGAAGAGCATTGAGAAGAGGGCTCTCGCAAGGCGGGCAACGGCAAAATGAAGACGGTACGCTTTCACCGAACCGGCGGGCCAGAAGTTCTGGTCGTTGAAGAAATGCCCAACCATCGTGACAGTGTCTGACGCTTACGCCAGAACGATCCCGCTGCGCACGCGGCCGAAGAGGGTCATCGCTTGGTTGAAACCGCCTCTCGACTGGAAAAGGTAATCTTGCGGCCATGGATTATCTGACGCCCAAGCAACACAACCTCACGTAGCCGTCGTTAACTTAATCAACCATCAATTGGTAGAAAAACATGAAGGTATTCTTTATCCTTAGCGGCTCGAAAGCGGGCTTCTGGCTTTCAGAACTTACACATCCTTACTATCTACTTGCTGAACGCGGTATCGAGGTGGATTTTGCCAGTCCCAAAGGCGGCAAGGCGGCGTGGTATGCGGAGAGCGACCCTTCCACGCCAAACTCACTGGAGCCAAACGACCTGATCAGCAAAGGATTTCTTTCTGACCAAACATTGGTCAAAAGAGTCGAGACTACGTTGTCTTTGGCCGCTATGGATCTGAACAGCTACGATGCCGTCCATGTGGTCGGCGGCGGCGGAGCAGCGATCGATCTCTATCCGAGCCCAGAAGTAGCGGAAGTCCTTGAGCACTTCTTCGCAGAGGGGAAAGTAGTGGGAGCCATCTGCCACGGCGTCATCGCGCTCGCGAACAATCCAGAACGCATTCGAGACTGTCGGGTGACAGCGTTCTCACTGGTAGAAGATAGACAAATCGAGAAGCTGTTCGGAAAGGACTTTATTCCAAACTTTCCGCAACCTGTCCTGGAACGCGCCGGCGTCAACTTTATTAATGTCGAGCCCTGGGGCGTATGCGTAGTGGTCGATGGCAAGCTGGTGACGGGTCAAAACCAGCAGTCCGCATCGGAATACGCCCTCGCTCTGCACCACCTGCTAACTGGGAACAACCCGGTACTCGTTGAGGCTGTTGCGGCATGATTCGAGCCGACGAGTTAGCGACGATTCCGCTCTTCCGTTGTCTCAGCGAACCACAAAGACAGCGCATTGCTGCGAACGCGGCGGAATTAAATGTCCAGGCAGGCGAATGGATCATTCGGGAGGGGGAGACGCCTTCATTCTTCGTCCTGCTGAAAGGCGCCCTCGATCTGGAGAAGGAATTCGGTGGCGCGAGTAAGGTAAGAGGGACATACAAGGTCGGTGACTTCTATGGCGAGACTCCAATGTTGCTTGACTCTCCTACGATCGCTTCACTGCGCGCAACGGAATCGTCCCGCCTGATTCGTTTGGACCGAAACCAGTTCAAAGAACTCATCGGTTCGTCGTTGGAATGCACAAACCTGGTTGTGCAGACAATGACGAAACGATTGACGGCCATTCGTGAGTACATGCGTGAGAACAGTTCCTTGCGCGTGCTGATTGTCGGCTCCCAATACAGTCAGGAGTGCCGAGATGTCCGAGCCTTCTTGGCTCTCAATCGCATTCCGTACGAATGGGTGGATGCCGACCGGGAGCCAGAACGTGTCCCCGTCCTTGTGCCGCCGAACTTTACTGGCGCCTTTGCTGTCCTCGATAATTCGGTGTTCGTGGGAGGGCCACTCACCGCTCGCAAGGTTGCGGAAGCCCTCGGCATTAACACGAGACCCTTGAAGGCCAAATACGACGTTGTTATCGTCGGTGGGGGTCCAGCTGGACTTGGAGCGGCAGTATACGGCGCCTCCGAAGGCCTGTGCGTTCTATTGTTGGAAAAGAATGCCACCGGTGGCCAGGCCGGCACATCCTCTCGAATCGAAAACTATCTCGGGTTTCCAAATGGCATATCAGGGGACGAACTCGCCTCCAGAGCGTTGAAGCAAGCCACCCGGTTCGGCTCTGACATAGTGATGACACGCAAGGCAGAGGCGATTTGGGCGCTCTCTTCCGGGTATACCGTGAAGCTCGATGACAATATGCAAGTCGAGACCAAGGCAATTGTTCTCGCCACAGGCGTGAAGTGGAGAACGCTAGATGTGGATGGTATCGATCGCTTGATTGGGAGGGGGGTGCTATATGGGGCCACGAAAACAGAAGCTCCCACAATCGGAGGCAAGAGGGTCTTTATCGTGGGCGCTGGCAACTCCGCCGGACAGGCTGCGATGTTTTTCTCAAGCTACGCGCGTTCAGTGACGGTCCTCGTTCGCGGAACCGGCCTCGAACAATCGATGTCCCAATATCTCATCGATCAGTTGGTGCAACGGAGCAACATCACCATTGAGCCGCAAACGCAGGTGACATCTGTCGGAGGTGCAAACTGCCTGGAGACTATACGCACGAGTAAGGAAGGTGAGGTCATGGAACGTGAGGCGGATGCGCTTTTCGTAATGATCGGAGCCCACGCGGATACCGCCTGGCTACCGGCGGGGCTCGAACGCGACCGGAACGGCTTCGTCCGTACCGGGCGCGATGTATCCAGTTTTCCTTTTGGCCGCGAGCCTCTTTCGCTTGAGACGAACCTGCCCGGAGTCTTCTGCGTCGGCGACCTTCGCTCCGACTCCATCAAGCGAGTTTCGAGCGCTGTTGGCGAAGGAAGTATGGCTATCGCGTTCATCCATCAATATCTGGCGCTCGCGGAAGCCGGGAGAGTCTTGACCGTTTGATACCTCAGATATGACGTTCCGGGAGATACCGCCCTCAACGTCCCAGAGTATTTACCGAAGCTCCGCCTTATGGCTGAAAACCGGAATATCGTAGACTGACGGGCGGCTCGATTTCGTCGGGTTGCCAATCTACGACAACCCGAC
>CAVRNU010000036.1:0-57093 GCA_963722585.1 Bryobacterales bacterium
ACTCGAGAATGAACATGCACAGCTGAATCAGAACCAGGCCGGCAATCACAAGAAACAGGCGCTCTAATTTGACGCGCATCGCACCGGCTGCCCGGCTGATTGCTCCGCGAACTAGCACCAGCGCGCCGGTTTGGATGCCGACCAACCCGAACAGTAGAAGCGTGTGAGGCGGGCTCACGATCTTCACGTCAAGCCCGTATGCTTCGTGCCACCAGTTGTCGAACGGGGCGGAGGTGATCATCGCGAATCCGCCCCAGGCAATGATGAAGGCGCCCAGAGGCCCGCGGAAGCCCCAGAAATTTACAGTAGCCAGCTTGTCTAGAGCGCTGCCGGCGAAGGTTGTATGCAGAATCAGAAATGCGCACGACAAGCCCGCGAGCACGGCGCCGGATTGAATCACCAAGTGAGCCGGCGTCCAAAAGGTGTCGCGTCCAATCGACATGTGCCAGGAGATGTCCCAGTACAGGCCGAAAATCGAGCACGCGGTTGCCAGGAAGGCGGTCCAGATATACCAGGGGAGCGAGTCGGCGCGCGTTTGTACGCGCTCCGCAACAGGCACACTACTACTACTCATACCGCAGAGCTTCGACTGGATCGAGTTTGGCCGCTTTGCTGGCGGGCCAGATGCCAAAAAACAAGCCAACGCCGACCGATACACCGACACCCATAATGGCGGCCCAGGCGGGCACTGTGGTGGGCAGAGATGTGAAGACGAGCTTGCTCGCCAGGGCGATCAGCCAGCCGAGGCCCAGGCCGATAAGACCACCGAGACCGGTGAGGACGGATGCTTCAAGCAGAAACTGCGTGATGATATCGACGCGCCTGGCTCCAATCGCTTTCCGAATGCCGATCTCTTTGGTTCGCTCCGTCACCGAGACCAGCATGATGTTCATCACGCCAATGCCGCCGACAAGCAGGCCGATTGAGCTGAGGATAATCATCACCAGGAATGTCATGGCGGTGATCTGGCGGAACTGCTCGACCATCTGTTGCGAGGTAGAAAGCGCGAAATTATCAGGCTTGTCGGCGGGCACATGACGGTCAATCCGCAGAACGGTACGAATCTCGTCGAGCGCCCGCGGCAGCATACCTTCCCGCGCGACAACAATGATCGCCAGGTCTTTGGCGTTCGGGTACAGGCGGCGCATCGCGAAATACGGCAGCATTACGCGATTGTCGGAGTTGCCGAAGAAGGTGGCGGTAGGCCGCAGCATGGTTCCAATCACCTCGGCCTGCTGTCCATCGACTGAAATCATTTTCCCGATGGGATCGATTCCGGAAAACAAGGCCTTTTCCACGTCGGCTCCGATCACCGCGACCGCATCGCGATGCCTGTCTTCAAAATCTGTGAAGAAGCGGCCCATGTGCATCTCGACCTGTCCGGTCGAGCCCTGTCCGTAGTTTTCGTCGACCCCGCGAAGCTGGGTTTGGTAAACGGCGTTTCCCTTGTACCGCGTCACGACTACGGCGCGATTGTTAGTCCATAACATGGGCGAAACGATTTGGCAGGCAGCGCACTTCTCGCGAAGGCTGATGACATTTTCGTAAACGAGATCTTTGCGGGCGCGTTCCTCCGGAGTCGGATCGCTAAAAGCCGGGGTTTTGAACACAATAACCGAGTTCGGCCCGAACGATTTCAAGACGTTCGTAATCGCTCCGTCGAAGCCGGTAAGAATCGCTCCGACACCGATGATTGTGCCAGTGCCGATAATTACGCCCAGCATCGTTAGAAAGGTCCGGAGCTTGTGCGCTCTGATGGTATCGAGCGCGAGCATTGTGTTATTGCGTGCTGCAACGAAGTGGGGCATGGGCTAGTTCTCCGCTCGTAGGGCAACTATAGGATCAAGTTTGGACGCTTGCCTGGCCGGATATATGCCGAAGAAGAGCCCAACCAGCACGGAAAGCCCAACGCCGAGGAACACGGCAGTAATAGGCATGGCCATGGGAAGGGGCGTGGCGCTTCGAACAAGAACCGTAAGCAACCAGGAGATGAGGACGCCAATCAATCCGCCAATGCCGGCAAGAGTCGAGGATTCAACCAGAAATTGATTCAAGATGTCCGAACGCCGCGCGCCCAGCGATTTGCGGATGCCGATCTCACGCGTCCGCTCGGTGACCACCGCCAGCATGATATTCATTATGACCACACCGCCCACAACTAAAAAGACCGAAACGACGCCAATAGCAGTGGCCGCGAGCGCTCCGGTCAGGTTTTGCCAGGCAGTCAGGAGGGTATCGGAGGCAAAGATCGAAAATGTGTCGTCGTCTTTGGGGCGGAGGTGCCGATAGGCGCGCAGAAGCATTCTGACTTCATCTTCCGCTTCGGCCAAGTGCTGCTGGTCGGCCGCCTTTGCCACGATTTCCAGCCCTTTTCGGGCGCTGTAGGTCTTAAAGTAGGATTGGATCGGGATCATGACAAATTTGTCCTGGGATTGCCCGAACACGCTGCCGATCGCCTTGGCCGTGCCCACCACTTCGTACGGGACCCCATCTACGTGAATCGTCTTTCCAATCGGATCGCGGTCCTCAAAAAACTTGTCGCGGATGTCGTTGCCGATAAAAACGACGGGAGCATGACGGCGGACCTCGGTTTCGGAAATGGCGCGGCCGAATTCAACCTGAATGTTGCTGATAGCTGGAATGTCTTCGGTGATGCCTTCGACATCGACTCCCGTAATGGTAGTGCCCTCAAAGCTGACTGGCGCGCTTTGGGCGGCTTCCATGCCAATGTTACTCAGCAGAGTGGCATGAGCTCGGATGAATTCGTATTCTTCGGGGTTCAATTGTGGATTCTTCCGCTGCATTTCGAGATATTTCTTGGGATCCCAATTTCCGATAAAAATGAATCGCACTACGCGGAATCCTTCCGAGCCCATGTCGGAAAGCTTGTCAGCTATGTACAGGTTCATGCCATTGACAAAGGAAGTGACGGCAATCAGCGTCGTAGTGGCGAGGATGATCCCGAGGAGCGTGAGAAAGCTGCGGAGTTTATTCTTGCTCAGCGAGTCGATCGCAATACGCGCAGCCTCCCAAAAGGAGGCGCTAGGGCGAAACGTCCTGCTCCGGGGCATATTCGATGTTAAACATACGTTAGCGATCCATTGTTTGTTCCAGATTTGCTCGGGTAGTTTGCTCCAGAAGTGGAGCGATTTCGGATTCGCGGCACTGTCGTACGACTCGGTCCATCCAATCCAGAACCACACCGTCCACCCAAAATCGCGGCTTGCGGCGCGAAAGAAAGCCAAGATGGCCGCCATGGTCTAGCAGCAATAACTCGAGGGAAGGATTTTTGAGGAAGGCCGGGTGATTATAGATTTCCCATGGCACAATCGGATCGTCTTTGGCGTGAATCAGCAGCGACGGTGTGCGGATAGTGTGTAAGAACCGCTGGGCGGATTGTGTTTTGTAATAATTTTCGGCATTTCCAAAACCAAACAGCGGGCCGGTGTACCGATCGTCAAATTCCCAAATTCCGTTCACCGAATCGATTCCGTCCGTGGAATAGAATTGAGGCGAAAGACGGGCTTTGTGACGGACGCGCTCCTTTAATCGCGCGAGAAAGCGGCGGGCGTACAGGCGGTTTGATGGACGGTCGAGTGCCCGAACGCAAGCGGCCAGATCGATGGGCGTCGAAATGGCGCAAACGCCGGCGAGATAAGTGTCTTCTTTGAGTTCGCCCGCTAATTTCAGGGCCACATTGCCGCCCAATGAAAAGCCCACAACGAACAGGGGTTCTGGGTGGCGTTGATGGATCTGGCGAAGAATATAGTCCGTGTCGGTAGTGAGACCGGAGTGATACATCGTGTCGGAGAGCGATTCAGTGCCCCCGCAGGTTCGCATGTTGCTCCGGTGAACGCCAAAACCACGCAGCAGGGCGTCCTGTGCGAAGCTTTTGATGTAGCCAGCATCGCTCGATCCCTCGAGGCCGTGTAAGAACAGGATCTGGCCCCGGGAAGGCACGCCGGGCTGGTGCTCGAGCACCAGAATCTTCGTGTTTGTATCAGTCGAGTAAATCTGGCGGACGGGCGGAAAGCGATTCGTGTCAATTTCCCGCGGCCAGAAGTTGGCAACGATCGTGAGCAAATGAGCATTGCGGACGAGCGGGTTAAAGCGGCGGATCACCCCCTTTATTGTAATGGCGATGGAAGCGGTGAAAAAATCAGAGAGACAGGGGTTGAGAGAAAAACAATGATATTGAAACGGGCAGGTTTCACCGCGCTACTTTTTATCTTTGTTGTCAACCTCGCTGGGGCTCAACTGACGAAGCTCGTTGGGGGCGCGGTTGCGCCGGCGACGCAGACTCCTACTCCCGACAGTTTGAATCGTTCGACGCCCCGCGGGTCGGTTTTGGGTTTTCTCGAGGCCTGCCGCTCTGGAAACTACTTGCGCGCTTCCGAATATCTCGACCTGAGCGCGCTACCAGCCAAGAATCGCCGTAGTATGGCGATGGACTTCGCGCTTCAGCTCAGCGAAGTGCTGAATAAGGACCCTGACTTTGATGTCGACAGGCTGAGCGACGCGCCGGAAGGCAATCCGCGCGACCTAGCTAACGGCGATCGCGAGCTGGTTGACTCGATTGACGTCGATGGCAGGAAGGTTGACATCGAATTGCAGCGCAGGCCGAGCGATCACGCATGGGTGTTTGCGGCCGAAACTGTTGCGTCGATTCCGAACCTGCACACGTTGACGGGCGAAACGGAATTTGAAAAGCGCCTGCCCGACGTACTGGTGAAGACCACTTTCATAGACACGGCGCTTTGGAAATGGATTGCGTTAATCCTACTGGTGCCGGCCTTGGGTCTGCTGGGGCGGTTGATCTCACGTGCGGCGCTAGTGGTGACTCATAAGCTCGTCCGCAGCATACCGAAGGCGTTAGGGAACTTTGGACTCCTTGAACTGGTGGGGCCGATTGGCTTGCTGTTGGGCGTCTCGATCTATTGGGCTGGATTGTCATTCGTCGCTCCCTCGGCGCTTGTGCGCTTCTATGTTTCTCGCGTGCTTACGTTTCTCGCGTTCATGGCGATCGCATGGATTGTGGCGCGCCTGCTCCAAGTCCTTTCGCGGCGGCTAAATATTGGGGCGGATGTGCGGCAGCAGGCGCTGTATTCCTCCGTCATGCCGCTGGCGCTACGCGTGGCGAAGATCGTTATTTTTGTGATTGCCATTTTGGCCACGATGAGCGCCTGGGGCTATAACACGAGCACCATATGGGCCACGCTCGGCGTCGGCAGCTTGGCCGTTGCTCTTGCAGCACAGAAGACTCTCGAGAATTTCTTCGGCGGCGTTTCGGTGATTGGCGATCGTCCGGTGCTGGTGGGCGATTTCTGCAAGGTTGGGGACATGACCGGCACGGTGGAAGACATCGGGCTTCGGTCAACCCGGATACGCACGCTTAACCGCACGCTTGTGACTGTTCCTAACTCGCAGTTCTCGACCATGACGCTCGAAAACTTTGCCTACCGCGACAAGATGTTCTTTCACCCCACCTTCGCAATTCGCTGCGACGCGACGCCAGGTCAAGTCCGGGCGGTAATGGCTGCCTTCGAGCGCATTTTAAAAGACAATCCAGAGGTCGAGGTCGGGAGGGTGCCTGTGCGGTTTACAGGAATCGGCTCGTATTCGTACAATCTGGAGATTTTTGCCTACGTGCTGACGAGGGAGTTTGACCGCTATCTGGAAGTGCAAACGGAGCTGTTGTTGGAGATGATCGACGCGGTGGAGGCAGCTGGGACGGGGATTGCCATTCCGCTGCAAGAGCTGACGGGCAGCGCAAAGCCGCTCGTCGAAGAAGCGACGCCTACGGGCCAGGATGGGCGGCGCGGGGCCTGAACACCGACGAAGCGGACCACGGTGAACTGAAGTTCACCGCTGCACGCTGAAGCGTGCGCCACACGGTGCCTTGCAGGCACGAGTGGCACGGGGAGCTATTTCCCTTCGGGTTGTGGAAGCGGCTTACGGGGAAATTTTTCCTCGCTATCGGCGATGTCGTAAACGAGCGTTGCAATGATTGCCGAAGCCTGCATGAGGTCCTCCGGCACGGCGTGGCTGTAGGTATCCATATTGGAATGGTGCGTGATAGTGCCGTAATCGAGTGGATCTTGTATGAATTGAAAGCCAGGAAGGCCGACGGCATCGAAAGAGAGGTGATCGGTACCGCCCGTATTTCTGAGCGTGACGGTTGAGGCTCCCATGTCGTGAAAGGGGACAAGGTACTTTTCGAATAACGGACGTGCAGCGTCGTTGCCCTGAAGGTAGACTCCGCGGATCTTGCCGCTTCCATTGTCCAGATTCAGGTAAGCATCAAAGTGCTGGTACTCGTCAGTGCGGTTGGTTGTCTTCGGATCGCCAAAGTGCTGTTTTACGTAGGCCTTTGATCCGTAGAGTCCCTGTTCCTCGCCGCTCCACAGACCAATCCGCACGGTTCGATTGAGGGGAAGATTGAGCCTTTTCAAAACGCGCATGACCTCGATCATGACGGCGCTGCCCGCTCCATTGTCGGTGGCTCCGGTTCCGGTGTGCCAGGAATCGAAATGAGCGCCGATCATCACCACTTCATCAGGTTTGCTGTTGCCTGGGATCTCGCCGGTAATATTGTGAGCCATTTCGTTGTTGCTCGACTCTTTAACTTTCAAATCGACGCGCACCGTAATTTTGGCATTCTTGGCTAACAGCCGGCTCATGCGCGAGTATTGCTCGTCAGTAACGATGAATGTTGGAGGCGCCTGCGGAACGGTTGCTTTCTCGGAGCCCGCCGCTTCAGCGAAGTCCAGGCCATTGTGTGCGCGCGGATCGGCCCGCAGAACCGCCAGCACACCTTCGTCGTGCAAGAACGTATTCAATTTGGCCCGTTCGGCATCAAGCCGGTCGAAAAGTTCATCAATATCGGCGGCGGAGAGCGTCTGAAAGAATTCACGGCGAGCGGCCGGGTCGCTCGGCACATCGAGGTGTTGAAAATCGATTTTCTTCTTAGCGGCCGGCATCGGCGCTTTGGCGAGATTGGCGAGTTGGTCTTCGGTGTAGCGCCGGAAATCCGGCTCGGTGCTCGGCGGCTCGTGAGGCGGCGTGGAAACCAGCACAACCTTGCCTCTCAGTTTCCCCTTCCACTTGGTTTTGAACTCCTGAATATCGGTCGCGAGCTTTTGAGGACTATATTCGCGAGCCGGCATGGGCGCTTCCATCACATCGCCTGTGACTGGACCGTTCGTAGGCCCGCTCCATGCCAGAGGCGCGGCAACCAGGTGGGAATAGCGCGGTGTCATCATGTCGACGGTGTAGCTTTCGATGGACCAACTGCGGCCAAAAGGTCCCCAAGGCTCTTCGTGAACGTTTTGGATGCCGTAGGATTTCAGACGATCCATGGCCCATTTGGCTGCTTCGTTAAATTCCGGCGAGGCCGTTAGACGCGGACCATACATATCCGACAGGTAGGAAAGTGTATCCATCACCTGAGAGTTGTTAAATGCTTCGGTTTTTATCTCGCTAACGACAGTTAGCGTGTTCGAACTCACCTGCGCGCCGGCGGCAACCGCGTAACAGCACAAAATCAGGACAGGTCGCATAGGAGGTACTGTACAACACGGCTTGGCAGAACGATCAAACCAATGTCAGTTGGGCTTGGCCGGCCGCAACTCGACAAAGTTGATTCCTAACAGCTTTCCGTCGGCGTCGAAGTCGAACGCGAATCGCGGGAATCCAACTCGGGCGCAGGCATGGCATCCATTGAGGAGCATGTACTCGACCAGAAAGCGCTGTCCGCCATCAGGAGTTGTTCCGGCTATGACGGTGCGGCGGTCGGTACGGTCGCCTGGCCAGATGGAAACGTTTGGGTAGGAGGCGGCCAAGGCGCGATAGGCGGGGTCATGCCGCATGGCCGTTTGCGGGAGGTCGTGCAGATTGTCGATGTCGATGCGTGGTGGGGTACCGTTTACCAAGAGGCAGCCTTCATTTTCATTGGCGCGAAACGGGTAGGTGACGAAAGCCACATCGACGCGGCCGGCGGGCACAAAGACATGAAGATATCCTTCGTTCGAGATGAAGTGAGCAAAGGCAACTGCCTCTGGCGACGCGCCAGATCGCTGCATGGCGCGGGCAAAGCACTCGCCAAGGGCTGGAAAGCTGAGGTTGGGACACGACATGCGTACCTGCTGAAGGACTGCCGGGCTGGGCTGCCATTGTGCTCGAGCGTCTATGCGAGCCGGGTTGGGTTCCTGTGCCCACTCGAGAGGGCTGTTCACAAATGCCGCCAGGAATAATGAAAGAAGCAGCCGGCACCGGATCCGATTCATGGATCTATGAGAGCACGACCGGCTTTAGGCTGTAACGGCCAGTGAAAGGACCTGAAAGTCTTTGCGAATTCTTTTATTTAGCGGAAAGGGCGGGGTAGGGAAGACGAGCGTCGCCGCCGCCACTGGAATTCATTTGTCGGAATCGGGTAAGAAGACGCTCGTTATGAGCGTTGACCCGGCTCACAGCCTGGCTGACTCATTCGAGTTTGGCGGCGCGCTCTTTCATGGGAAAACGTTCGAGCCGCTTGAAGTCGCCGAACGGCTGTTTATTCAAGAAGTAAACATCAATCACGAGATCAAGGTGTATTGGAAAGACATTGCGGCGTACCTCACTTCAGTTCTCCGCACGACCGGGTTGAGTGGGGTGGAAGCGGACGAGATGGCGATTTTCCCAGGGATGGAGGAGCTGAGCGCCATGATGTACGTCAACCAGTATCGGAAGAGCTGCGAGTTTGACGTCGTAGTGCTGGATTGCGCCCCGACCGCGGAATCGCTTCGCTTCGTTAGCCTGCCGACTACGCTCAATTGGTACATGAAACATGTGTTCGGCTTTCAACGCATGCTCATGCGAGCGGTCCGGCCGCTCGCGAATCGTGTAGCGCCAGTGGAACTGCCGCCCGACAGTTACTTTCGCAATATCCAAAGCCTATTCGAGAAAATCGAAGGCCTTGACCGTGTACTTGGGGACGCGGCAATCACGAGCGTTCGGTTGGTGACGAACGCGGAGAAGATGGTTCTTCGGGAGACACAGCGCGCGTTCGTTTACTTTTCGTTGTACGGGCTGACGGTAGATGGCATTATTGTGAACCGGCTCATCCCGGAAGAAGTAGCGGATTCGTTCTTTGAAAGGTGGCGGGAGTCGCAGCGCAAAACGCTCGAAGAGATTGAGCAGTATTTTGCTCCGGTACCAGTGCGGCGCATTCCAATGTTTCGTGACGAAGTGCTCGGGCACGCGCGTCTTCGAGAACTGAGCCAGCGGCTATACCTTCCGGGCGAGGACGCTGCCGCGGTGACCCGGCGCGCCACTCCCTACTCGTTCACGCAGGAGGGCGATCGTTACGAAGTGCATCTCGACATGCCTTTTACCGAGAAGGCAGAAATCGGCCTCTTCAAGAAAGACGACGAGCTTGTTGTTGAGATCGGCACTATCCGGCGACACGTCGGTCTACCCACCAGCATGGTGAGCTTCGTTCCGGCAACGGCTCGTTTGGAGGGCGGTAAGCTGAAGATAGAAATGAGGGAAAGAGCATGAGTGAAGCTCACGAGCAAGCACCCCGTGGCAGCGGAAGAAACTCCGAACAGATTGACGCAATCTGCAATTTGATCCGCAAAGGTTTGGAGAAACTTTCAGACGCGGTTACGCCGCCCGAAGCCGCCGGCAAGCATTTCCGCGAAGCCCGGATCGAGGTGCTGCGCGGTATTCGCGAGCTGATCGACCATCGCATCGACCGTCTTTCCCGTTCACAGAGTCAAGGCACCCGCGTCACTGTCGAATAGACTCTCGGAGTCGTATTTACAATGGGCGTCGCCAACGCTTCAGTCGCTGTTGCGGATTGTAGGATTTAATTTTTTACGCTTCCGCCTTGCGCCCGCGCCCTCAGTTTCCGGCCCTATTCGGAAAGTGTCAATGTATTATTCGATAGACGTATGGCCCGAATGAAAAGGCTGCTCATCGCCGTATGTTTGGTGCTCTCGATCCGAGCTAAGGACGAATCAAGGATTCGTGTGCTGATCGTAGATGGAATTAACAACCACGATTGGCTCGCGGCGACGAAATCAGTGCGGCAATTCCTGCAAGCGACCCAACGCTTTACAGTCGAAGTTTCAACGACTCCGCCCGCCAATAGTGCGAATGAAGCTTGGGATCACTGGCGACCTCGATTTAGGGAGTATCAGGTGATCATCGTCAACTTCAATAGCGGCTATAAGCCTGACAGTATCCGCTGGCCGGCAACAGTAGAACGAGATTTTGAAGAGTATGTGCACGATGGTGGCGGCGTCGTAATTTTGCATGCGGCTAATAACGCCTTTCGCAATTGGAGAGCCTACAACGAGATGATCGGACTTGGGTGGCGCGATCGAGATTTCGGTCCTGGATTGGCTGTCAGCGACGATGGAACGATTTTCAGAATTCCCAAAGGGACCGGTCTTAATCCGGGACACGGGCCGCGACACGACTTTGCCATTCATATCCTAAATACCGGCCATCCCATTACAAAAGGAATGCCGGCGGTGTGGATGCACCCGTCGGATCAGTTAACTCACGGACAACATGGTCCTGCAGAGGGCTTAACAGTATTGAGCTATGCGAAATCGGAGATCTCAGGCCAGAACGAACCTATGGATTGGGTGCGGTCCTATGGCAAGGGTCGCGTATATACCACCATGCTCGGGCACACGTGGGCTAACGAGGCGAATCCCGATATGGACTGTGCTGGTTTCCAGACGCTCTTTTCGCGGGGTGTCGAATGGGCTGCCACAGGCCAAGTGACGATACCGGTTCCAGCCGATTTCCCAACTGCGACAAAGACGAGTATACGGAAAAACTATCCGATTGACCGCCCAGTGCCTACTACGCAGCCTTCTTCGTCGCCTTCTTCAAAGCCGCCCATCGCTTGCGCTGTGCCGCCGAAATTCGCTCACGAGCTTCAAGACTCAGTGTGCGCTTCCTTCTGATCTTCTTAGTCCTGCCGCGACGAGCCGCTTTCACCGTCTCGCTATCATCCACTTCCCGTAACGCTGACAATGCGCGTTCAATTGCAGCCCTCTGCTTTTCGAGCTTGGTTATTATCTCTTTGAAGTTGTTAGGCATTATCCGTCCCTATCTGAGGATACATAAGGTGATAATAACGGCGGCTTAAGAGAAGGTCTTCTACCCTCTAACCTTCCCCTAACTGCCGTGATTGCATTTGTACTACTCTGTATCGGCGTGCAGAATTGGGCCTGCGCGCTCGAGATTCCGGTTCCAGTTGACGAGATCGCCTGCTGCAAAGTAAAGATCGGCTTCGATCTCCATCAGCCGCCCGAGAGCGGCGTAATCAGCGTGAATATCGGCAAAGATCAGCATTTTCATTCACGCCGACTACCGTTTTCTCAAGTGACGATGGGTATTTGGTTTTTTGGCCGGCACGGACAACATTCGTGTTGACGAGACGGCAGATCCACACCGGGTATGGAAAGGGACTCCAAAACAGGTTAGCCGCGTCTTCGCAATGCCTCATTCTCGAGCTGAACGGCCGTCAGTTTGTCGAGCAGGTCGAGAACTACCGAAATGCCTGCGAGATTTATGCCTAAAGACCGGCGAAGCCGAACGATGGTTCGCAAGCGAGGCGCAGCCGCAGGATCAAACAGCAATTCTTTTTCGTTTTGCGCTACCGGAGTTATCAATCCGATTTCCACGAACTGCGCAACCAACCCGGGATGGACATTCGCGTGGACAGCGAGATCATCGAGTGTCAATTGCTCGCGCTCATGTCGGCGGAGGATAATCGCGTATTGTTGCATCTTCACTATCCCTACTGCCTGTCCATCGATTTGCGAGGATCGAAACGAGACTCGGCAGCAAGCTGCTCAAAAAGTTCTCTTTGCTTGGCGCTCAAATCCGGTGGGTTAACGATTTTTAGCCTGACATATTGATCTCCTCGGCCCCCGCTTCGCCTGCTTAAGCCCAGCCCTCGTAACCGAAGCTTTTTACCTCCTTGTGTATCAGGCGGAATTTTCATCTCGACCGTTCCGTCGAGCGTGGGTACGTTGATCGCGGCCCCGAGCGCTGCCTCCCAAGGAGCGACCGGGGTCTCCATTTCAATGTCGTCATCGCCGGTAATCTCAAATCGTGGATGAGGTTGAATTCGTACGTGCAGAAAGAGATCCCCGGCCTGAGCCCCATTTCCAGGTTCGCCTTGGCCTGCCAACCGAATCACGGAGCCCTGACGTACGCCCGCCGGAATCGTTACATCCAAGGACTTCGGGCGAAGGACCGCCCCCATCCCGTGACAAGTGGGACAAGTTCTGCCGTCTTGCGTGCCGCTACCGCCGCACGTCGGGCATGTTTCCGTGGCTTCAAAGCTGATCTTACGCTTTGTCCCGCGATGCGCTTCTTCGAGGCTGAGTGTAATTTCCGCGTCGACATCGTTACCGCGCATCCGAAATCCGGCGCTCCCGCGAGCACCGTGGCGCCTGCCAAAGAGGCTCTCGAAGAAGTCGCTAAAGTCGCCCGCCGAGCCCTGACCGGCTGCGGCGCTAAAGCCGTCAAATCCCGCGCCCCGAGGTTCCCAGCCGGGCGGCGGGGTAAAGTCAGATCCCGCTTTCCAGTTCGCTCCGAGTTGATCGTATCGCTTGCGCTTATCCGGATCGGATAAGACCTCATACGCCTCGTTAATTTCTTTGAATTTCTCGTCAGCGGATTTGTCTCCCGGATTTACGTCCGGATGATGCTTTCGCGCCAGCTTACGGTAGGCTTTACGGATTTCATCCTCCGTAGCCGTTTTGCTGACGCCAAGAAGCTCATAGTAGTCTCTGAACTTTACAGCCATCGGAATTCACATGGATCAGAATGAGCCTCGGGTTCATTCGTCGAGGCATGGCCAATGAAACACACAACTAAGCCGCAACCCGTACGCGCGCAGGTCTGAGCAGTTCATCCCCCAGGCGATAGCCGCGCTGGATCTCTTGTATCACGGTTCCCGGCTCATACTGGTCGCTCGGCGACGAATCGACAGCTTCATGTATACGAGGATCGAAGGTCTCGCCAAGACTCCGAATCGGCTCGACCTTCTGTTGCTCCAGCAAGGTCAAAAATCTGCGATAAATTGCTCTAAGCCCTTCGGTCAAAGACGAAGACCCATCTCCTGCATGCTGAAGAGCCAGCTCGAAGCCGTCGAGCACTTCCAGCAGGGCGAGAATGATCTCACGCTTGCCGCTAGACGCGGTATTGGCTCGCTCACGGTCGATCCGCCGGCGGTAATTTTCAAAGTCCGCCAGAGCGCGCAAATACAATTCGTGCTCCTGGCGGACTTGTTCTTTGAGTTGTCTGATCTCGTCGTCTTGTGGCGTTTCCATATCAGCAGCGATCATATTGGCCGAGGACACTCATTTCGTCTCTTTAAATTCGGCATCAATGACATCGCCTGTATCACGCGACCCTGTACTGCCTGGCGATGACGCGCCGGCTCCCGAGGCACGGCCATCCGATGCGGTTGCTTGACTGTAAGCCGCTGCTGACAACGCATGAGCGATCTGCTGAAGATCACTGGTGAGCTGGCGCAGCTTAACAAGATCGGGCGACGTATCCTTTACCAGTTGATGAACGGAACTGATCGCCTGGTCCGCGCGGGACCGCTCGTTCTGCGGTACGCGATCCCCAAGTTCGCGCATCTGCCTCTCCAGCTGGTAGGCCGTCGAATCGGCTGTGTTCCGCACTTCAACTTCTTCGCGGTGCCGTTTATCCTCATCCGAATGCCGTTGAGCGTCCGACACCATTCGGTCAATCTCTTCCTTGCTGAGTTGAGTAGACCCGCTAATGGTGACCTTCTGCTCCTTGCCGGTTTCTTTATCTTTTGCCGTGACTGTCAAGATGCCATTGGCATCAATGTCGAAGCTGACTTCCACCTGAGGGTTTCCCCGCGGAGCAGGGCGAATACCTTCAAGCCGGAAGTTTCCGAGCGTGCGGTTGTCGCGCGCGAGCTCCCTCTCGCCTTGAAGCACGTGAACATCTACGGCGGTCTGATTGTCTTCAGCCGTAGAGAAAGTCTCGGTCTTCCGAGCCGGAATCGTCGTATTGCGGTCGATGAGTTTCGTCATTACGCCGCCGAGCGTCTCGAGCCCCAGCGAGAGCGGAGTTACATCGAGCAACACCACACCCTTCACCTCTCCAGCCAGAACGCCGGCCTGAATGGCGGCTCCCACCGCAACTACTTCATCTGGGTTGACCGACTGGTTTGGCTCTTTCCCGCCCGTCAAGCGGCGGACTAACGTTTGCACTGCGGGAGTACGCGTGGCGCCACCCACAAGAATTACCTCGTCAACATCCTTCTCGGTAATCTTTGCATCCGCGAGTGCCTGCTTCACCGGGCCAATGCATCGCTCTACCAGGTCAGCCGTCAATTGATCGAACTTGGCCCGCGTAAGCTTCATTTCCAGGTGCTTCGGTCCGGAAGCGTCAGCCGTAACAAACGGCAGGCTAATCGTTGTCTCAAGCGCGGTCGACAGTTCGATTTTCGCCTTCTCCGCTGCTTCGGTCAGCCGCTGCAACGCCTGGCGGTCCTTTCGTAGATCGATCCCTTGATCGCGCTGGAATTCCTCTGCCAGCCAGTCCACTACCCGTTTATCGAAATCATCTCCGCCCAGGTGCGTGTCGCCCGCAGTCGAACGGACCTCGAATACGCCATCTCCCACGTCTAGAATGGAAACGTCGAAGGTTCCGCCGCCGAGATCGAAGACTAGAATCGTCTCGTTCGTCTTCTTTTCGAGTCCATACGCGAGCGCTGCCGCCGTCGGCTCGTTGATAATTCTGAGCACATTCAGCCCGGCGATTTTACCTGCGTCTTTTGTCGCCTGCCTCTGGGCATCGTTAAAGTATGCGGGGACAGTGATCACCGCTTCCGCAACTTTTTCGCCCAGGTATTTGGCCGCGTCTTCTGCCAGCTTTCGCAGGACTAGAGCGGAAATTTCTTCCGGTGAATAGTCTTTACCCATGATCGAGAACCGAACCGCATCGTTCGGGCCGGCCACGACTTTGTACGGGACGTTCTTGATCTCGGACTGAACCTCGGAATAGCGGCGCCCTATGAACCTTTTTGCCGAATAAATTGTGTTTTCCGGATTCAGCACGGCTTGGCGTTTCGCTATCTGGCCAACGAGGCGCTCGCCCGCTTTGGTAAACGCGACAACCGAAGGCGTTAACCGGCTTCCCTCGCTGTTGATGATGACCGTTGGCTTCCCGCCTTCCATGACTGAGACTACAGAGTTTGTTGTTCCTAGATCTATGCCTACTGCTTTTGCCATGACACTTTACCTCGTATTTTTACTTAACGATCAATCCGATTAACGAAGCGGCCTATTCAACCCGCTTCGGAACGACAACCGTGGCGTGCCCGCCTCTGCGAGCTTCAAACTGTTTCCGCGGGAAGACTTCGCGCACCGAAGGCCAGCATCACCTGTGTCCATCCCGCAAAAATCAGGTGGATGCCGATAAACAAACCAATGATCCACAAGCCAGATACCGGCCACTGCGCCCAGACCAGGATTCCGAGTATCAGGGTGATAATACCGCTCGTCACGGCCCAGCCCCAGTGTGGGGGACGAGACTCAAGGCTGCGATGATGCGGAAGATGCCCGCCACCGTAAAATACGCTGCTAGAAGCAGCGTCATTACCAATGCTCCCGCCAGAGGGTGCCGCAGCAGCATGAGACCGACAACCAACGAGAGGACTGCATTCAGCGAGTGGAGGAATACATGGCCACTGCGCCAATGCCGGAACGTGTGTACGGCTTCGACAATCCCCGCAATCAATAACACCCATCCAAAGAAGATCATGGAGACAATGGTCGCCGCGATTGAATCCACCAGCGCGATCACGCCCAGAATAATCGAGATGATGCCCAGTGCGAGAAACCAGCCCCAATTTCGGCGGTACTCATGCCAACCACCGACGAAAACAGGCCACGCTGTGTGAGCTGTTGGCTCCATGCTTGAAACCCTCCTTCACAGAGCAAAGTCCAGTCGGGCGTCAGGAAAATTGTATCCGGAAATTACAAGGAGCCGTTTCAGTTCCCCGCCACGGTCGACTTAGGTCCTGACTCCCAAGTGGCTTCTTTGGCCCATTTGTCGACTTCTTTACGTACCTGATCTTTCTCATAACCATAGAGACTCTGGAGCTTTCCTTCCAGCCGTTCCCGATTGCCATTAATTACATCGAGATCATTGTCGGTTAGCTTACCCCATTTTTCTTTCAGCTTGCCCCTTACGCTCTTCCAATCACCTCCAATACGATCCCAGTTCATTAGAACTCTCTTTTCGACGCTTCCGGTTCAGCCTCGCCACTGCCCTTCCGCTCTATTTCTTGAACGGCACGACGGTCGGTGCGGCGATATGACGTCAAATCGCGAAGGGATGTTTCACTCTGAATCCGCACTTGAGACTACTGTGTCACAAGACTGCTACTGTGTCAAAACCTTGTTTGAACGATTCTGAATGAATCGGACAGAATGGACAACCCGGAAGGCCACTGAGCAATCAGCGTGCGATGACTGTCCTTTAGGTTACGATCGAATCGGATTATGTCGCTCGGCGAGCACGCGGCGAGCCTCGCGGCCTGAACCATTTCGGCAATTTGGGAAGGCTTAATTTGAGATGGCCGGCACGGGTTGAGGGAGAAAAACGGCTTCGCTCCGAAACTAAGAAGCCATAAGCCGCTATACACAGAGTGGCGTGATGATGAAATCCACGCCATCCGCGTCCTTCAAAGTGTCCAAGACCCAGTTCGTGTTTAAGTTCCTGGTGATCCCGTTCGATAATCCATCGATGTTTGGCGAAATAGACCAACTCAGCAAGCGATGTGTCGGCGGGCAGAGTAGAAAGCCAGTACGTCGTGGGTTCGTTCTCATCCTTGGGCCATTCGATCAAAAGCCATTCTTCCGGGTGTGGTTCCGCGCGCCGGTAATCGCGATGCGCTGGACAAACGCGCACAGCAGCAAACCGGGACTTGGGTTTCTGAGCGACTCCCTCACGCCAGGAAATGTTCTTCCAGGCATCGGCCCGCAGCGCTAGCGCCAGCTCTTTCACCGTAAGTGACAGGTGTCCCGAATCCCGTTGCAAGAGTTTGGGTGGACGACTCAGGCCTTTGCTTGGCCGTGCAGGTCTGAGCTGCTCACCAGGCTTCCACACCTTGACTACGCTCTGAATGCCGGCGAAGTAGAGTAAGTCGCCTTCGGTAAGCCGGTTCCGGAACTGCGTGTCGTTGCCATAACCTGCATGCGCCAGCACCACACCTCTGGGCAAACCGCGCTGTCGCGCTCGCTCGATTTGTCCCAGTGCAATCTCGGGCTTTGTTTGAAAGCCAACCTCTTTGGGCACGCCTGCCTTCTTCCGTCTTTGTTCATCCTTGGCCCAAACTTCCGGAAGATATAACTGGAAGGCAATCGGCATGCTGGCCTCCTCAGTGGTCAACGAAAGAGTCACTGCTACCTGGCAGTTGTCCTCCTTGCCTACGTGACCGCAATATTGCCGCGTGACACCCACCGAGTGTCGCCCCTTTTTGAGAAACCCGGTGTCGTGCGCAACCCAGGCCACTACCGGAGCCTGTTGCAACATCGCGGGCAGCACTGTATCCAGTGTTCGGTCCAGCAATATTTCGTGCTCCCACGGAGCTTCCGCTACCAAATGATGTAGTGATTGATGCATGCGGCCCACATGATCGGGATCCAGCCGAGCTGCCATCGGCTCGATACTCTTACGCTCCCCAGGCAACAAGAGTCCTGTACAGTACGCCTTAAAAGGAACAATCCTGTCCGCGTGTCCGACCGCTTGCGCTAAGCTGTCCAGGTACCGAACAAACCTTTTGTGTTGCGCGCTTGGCGGCCTCGATGCTTTGGCGCTCACAACAAAAACAATCTATCATGTTTTATGACACAGTAGTACTAGAAGTTTTGTAGATTTCGTATCGGATCCGCGTATTGCGCCGTTCCCGGATCTTGCCGCGCCGCAGCCTCCCGGATTCAGCTGCAATGTCAGGCCGGGGTCGTATTCGAGGGTGAAAGAGCGACGGACGCCTCGCTGGTCAGGACACGGAAAGTAAATGTCTCCTGCAGGTAAAGCCGAACGGCAGAGTCCGTATGACTAAGATAGCCGATGGAAACATCCTGCCCGATGTTGAGCTCGAAATCGCCGCCTCGCGTGGTTAGCACAAAGGCGCCAGCGATGGCCGGCGCCCAGATGATATCGCCATCGACAATACGCTTGACGTGCTCCAGGAGCGGATATCCGTGGTCGCGAGTCTCCGCAAGCTCCGTATACTCACCCGCTCCCAGCACGACGGAGTAAGGGCCGTTGACACCGACGAGCCATAACTGGTCTAAGGCCTGGGCGACCGCATCCGGATAATCGCGGACGTCGGCCGGCAAAGGCTTGACGGGATTGTTGGTGCCCTCTCGAATGCCCTGAATGTTCGCTTCACGATAGCCGTCGAAGATGGCCCTGTCTTCCGCGAAGGCGAATTTCTTCGCGGCATCTTTAGCAGGTTGCCAGTTGGAATCCTCCGAACCGCGCTCCACATCATCGATCGTTTGGCGGGAAAGCTCAAAAGGCACCCGCAGTTCTATGAGGGCCTTGACCTCACGCTGACTTGCAATAATACCTTCGGCTGGAGGCGTAATCGTCAGCAAGTGGCCGGTTGCAGCTCCGGGCATGGCAACTCCTCCGGGAGACGGAACATCAACGACGCGTCTGCCGGCGAGATATCGCTTGAGCGTTCTAGTCGTCTCCTCCTCGATCTGCGCCCACGCGGCTTCTGAGATCGGCGCCAACTCCCGATGGAGGTTATTCATTTTGTAGCTCCTTTGAGCGATCCGATTCCGAGTGATGTGTCCCGCACCGGCGAAGATGATGACCAATCAGGTTCTGCCGGCAGAGGGCTGCTTGCAGATGTTGAAGGTTCTTGGCCGCCAAGATTTTCAAGAAAAGTTGCTGACGGTGCGAAAAACAGGCTACCAGTGACGGCCCGGCTAAAATCCAAAAGCCGGTCATAGTTGCCCGGCGGTCGCCCGATAAACATGTTCTCGAGCATCTGTTCAATTGTCCGTGGAGATCGACTATATCCAATAAAGTAGGTTCCGAATTCTCCGTGACCGGGTTTACCAAAGGGCATGTTGTCCCGCAGTATCTTGATCTCTTTTCCATTCTCGACAATGGTCGTCAGAGCGTTGTGGGCTGAAGATGGTTTCACCGCATCGCTCAGCTCAATATCGGAAAGTTTTTTGCGCCCAATGATCCGCTCCTGCTCCTCTGTTGAAAGGGCGTTCCACCTACTCATGTCGTGCAGGTATTTCTGAATAATGACGTAGCTTCCGCCTGCAAACTGAGGGTCTTCTCCGGCAACGAGCGCGGCATTAAGAGCGGCCTCACCACGGGGATTCTCTGTCCCGTCAACGAATCCAAGAAGGTCACGATCGTCGAAATTGCGGAAGCCGTGCGTCTCGTCAACAACAGAAACTGCTCTTCCAATCCGCTCCATGATTTGGGTAACCAGCTCGAAACACATATCCATCCGCTTGGCGCGGATGTGAAGCAACACATCAGCAGGAGTAGAGACCGCATGGCGTTCCCCCGATCGTATCTCTCGAAACGGATGGAGTTCGGGAGGCCGAGGCTTTCCAAAGAGCTTGTCCCAGGCATCCGATCCGAATCCCGCGACACACGAGAGCCCTCCCTCTATGCGACGAAAATCGACCGCGCGGAAAATTCCCGGAAGATCAGCGCAGAGCGAGCGCACGGCTGCGTAGCTCTCGCGGTCCGGCTTAATACCGACAACCAGGAATATCGCTGCGCTGGTGAGGGGCGCGAGAACGGGCTGAGGAAGTGGAGCATTGGGCATCCTCATCTGATGTTCGCATTGATGCTCCTTGCGCCCCGCGGTCCTGGTTCAAATGTGATTGAGGCCGGGTGAGCTTGAGCGTTGATGCGC
Source organism: Bryobacterales bacterium (assembly GCA_963722585.1). Lineage (GTDB taxonomy): Bacteria > Acidobacteriota > Terriglobia > Bryobacterales > Bryobacteraceae > KBS-96. The sequence goes on from CAVRNU010000036.1 coordinate 19,964, forward strand.
GGAGGGAGCTACTTCCCGGTGCAAAACAGACAGAAACGCTAGACGAAAGGCGATAATCCAGAACTGGACTAAGTCGAAGTCGGCGGGTGAGAGGAATAATTGAGAAGGAGAAACCTATGCAGCCTGAACAAGCCCTGGCGGGACGGATGATGCTGGCAGGTAGCGAGCGCGCCCCCGTTTCGAACGCCGAAGACCGCGGGCCGGTCGATCCTGACCAGCAAGCAGAAGTCACAATCTACCTGAAGAGCAAAATGCCGGAGAGCGAAATTGAGAAGCTTGTCTACGAGCTCTCGGCGAAGCCTGTTTCCGAGCGCAAATACTTCAGCCAGGAGGAACTGGCCGAGCTGAGAGGGGCATCTCCCGAAAGCGTGACCCGCGTGGAAGCGTTCGCCCGCGAATATCACCTTACGATTGTCCGATCCGATCCGGCCTCTCGCTCGATCTGTCTGCGCGGAAGGTTGGGCGACTTGCAAAAGGCGTTCGGGGTCGAACTGCAAAACTATCAATCCGGTGGAACTTCGTTTCGCGCCCGCTGCGGTTCGATTTCTCTTCCCGCCGAGGTAGCTTCGGCAATTGAAGGAGTGTTTGGATTAGACACGCGTCCGTTGGCGCGGCCAAGATAGTACCGACTCCTGGCGCTTAGCCAAAGCGATCGTAATACACCTTACCCGAACGCAATTCCATCGAAATCACGAGGTGAATTGGGTCGCGATCGGGTGTACTCTCTAATCATCGAGGCGGTTTTCTCTGTGGATTTGAATCGTCTGACCGAAAAATCGCAGGAAGCCATTCGACAAGCGCAGTCGTTGGCGGTTGAGCATGGGAATCAGCAGATCGATATCGAGCACTTGTTGCTCGCTCTGCTGGATCAGGAGGGCGGACTTGCGCCCTCAATTCTGACACGTGCGGACGTGGCGGTTGATCCGCTGCGGAAGCGCGTTGTCGAGGAGATTGACAAGTTCCCGAAGGTAAGCGGCGGCGCGGCGCGTGCGGACCAGGTTTATATTACGAACCGGCTCTCGCAGTTGTTTAACCGCGCCGAGGAGGAAGCAAAGCGGCTCAAGGACGAGTACGTTTCGGTCGAGCATTTTCTGATCGCGATGACCGAAGACCAGGGCGCGGCGGGCAAGCTGCTGCGCGAGTCGGGCGCGACGCGCGACTGGCTGATGAAGGCGCTGGTCGAAGTGCGCGGCAATCAACGCGTGACCAATCAGAACCCAGAGGCGAGCTACGAGGCGCTCGAAAAGTATGGGCGCAATCTGACGGCATCGGCCGCGAAAGGCAAGCTCGATCCGGTGATCGGGCGCGATGAAGAGATCCGCAGGGTGATCCAGGTACTTTCGCGGCGCACGAAGAACAACCCGGTGCTCATTGGCGAGCCGGGCGTGGGTAAGACCGCGATCGTGGAAGGGTTGGCGGAGCGCATTGTGCGCGGCGACGTGCCCGAGGGGCTGAAAGACAAGCAGGTCGTGGCGCTTGATATGGGTGCGCTGATTGCGGGCGCGAAGTTCCGCGGCGAATTTGAAGAGCGGCTGAAGGCCGTGTTGAAAGAAGTGCAGTCGAGCGAGGGGCGGATCATTCTGTTCATCGACGAGCTGCATACCGTTGTCGGCGCGGGCAAGGCCGAGGGCGCCATGGATGCGGGCAACCTATTGAAACCGATGCTCGCACGCGGCGAACTGCATTGCATTGGCGCGACTACGCTCGATGAATATCGCAAGTACATCGAAAAGGACGCGGCGTTAGAGCGGCGGTTCCAGACGGTGTTTGTGGATCAGCCCTCGGTAGAAGACACGATCTCTATTCTGCGCGGGTTGCGCGAGCGTTATGAGCTGCATCATGGCGTGCGCATCAAAGACACGGCGCTGGTGGCGGCAGCGGTGCTTTCGAACCGCTACATCACGGATCGGTTCTTACCCGACAAGGCCATTGACTTAGTCGATGAAGCGGCGGCCAAGCTACGCACCGAGATCGACTCCATGCCGGCGGAGCTCGATGAAATTCTGCGGCGCACGATGCAGCTCGAGATCGAGCGCGAGGCGCTAAAGAAGGAGTCCGACGCCGTTTCGAAAGCCCGGCTGGGCAAGATCGAGAAAGAGCTGGCCGAGCTAAAGACGCAATCCTCTGCATTGCAGGCCCAGTGGGACGCGGAGAAGCAGGCGGTCGATCGTATACGTGGATTGCGTACTCAGATTGAACAGGTGCGTGTCGAAATTGGGCAGGCCGAGCGCGCCTACGACCTAAACAAAGCGGCTGAACTCAAGTACGGCAAACTGTCGCAGCTTGAGAACCAGCTCAAGACCGAAGAAGCCAAGACCGCGGCGAACCAGAACGGAATGCGGCTGCTCAAAGAAGATGTCGATGAGGAAGATATTGCGGAAGTCGTGAGCCGCTGGACGGGCGTGCCGGTTTCGAAACTCCTCGAAGGGGAGATGAAGAAGCTGCTCGCTTTAGAAGACGAGCTGCACAAACGTGTCATCGGCCAGGACGAAGCCGTAATGGCTGTGGCGGAAGCGGTGATGCGGGCGCGTTCCGGATTGAAAGACCCGAACCGGCCGATCGGCAGTTTTCTGTTCCTCGGCCCGACGGGCGTGGGTAAGACGGAGCTGGCGCGGGCGCTAGCGGAATTTTTGTTTGACGACGAGCGCGCGATGGTGCGCATCGATATGTCGGAATATCAGGAGAAGCACACGGTCTCGCGGCTGATTGGCGCGCCTCCGGGATATGTTGGCTACGACGAAGGCGGCCAATTAACGGAAGCTGTTCGGCGCCGGCCATACTCGGTCGTGCTGTTCGATGAGATCGAAAAAGCGCATCACGACGTTTTTAATACGCTGCTCCAAGTGCTCGACGACGGGCGCTTGACCGATGGTCAGGGACGCACGGTCGATTTCAAGAACGTGATTGTGATCATGACTTCGAATATCGGCAGCCACCGCATCCTTGAATATCGTGGCGCGTACGAAGGCGAGGAGTACCGGCGCATGAAGGATGCCGTGCTGAATGAGCTGCGGCAGTTCTTCCGGCCGGAGTTTCTGAACCGGTTGGACGAGATCATTGTCTTCCATGCTTTGAGCGAGGAGCAGCTAAAGCAGATTGTGGATATTCAGTTGGCTGGCTTGCGGAAGCGGCTGGCTGAGCGGAATATCTCGCTCGAGCTGACGGATGCGGCGCGGACGCGGCTAGTGCGTGAGGGTTATGACCCGGTCTATGGCGCGCGGCCGTTGAAGCGGGCGATTCAGCGGGAGGTGGAAACGCCGCTCGCGAAACGGATTCTGTCGGGTGACGTACGGGACGGGTATGATGTCCGGCTCGATGCGGACCGGGAGGGTTCGGGTTTGAAGTTTGAGGTTTCGGCCGATAAGAAGCGGGCGGCGGCGGGAGTGTAAGGTGGCCCTTCTGCGTAGCGCCCGAGCCTCCGACACTATTGTCGAGACGGCTGACATGAGTGTCGGAGTCGCTCCAAGCCCCAAGCTCAATTAATGCAATTGCTCCCGTGAAACGCGAAGCCGAATCTTCAAAAACAGGTTATTAATTCCAAGCGCTTCTAGCGATACCTCGGGCATCACACCGAGCTTAAGCGATTGCGGAATACGGACGTCCAGAGGTTGCATTCTCGATACCGTGCCTTCGCCCCTGCAAAGCAAGCACGGAAACAGCCAGTTATTTCCAGTTCCGCCACAGTCTCGGCAAACTTCATAAGCAGGAATGCCGATGGATAAAAAGCCCCCCTGAGCGGCTTCTTCCGGTGTCAAAATGACCTCGACGGATAATCCCTCGGGCCTTTCCGCCTTGGGTATACCCAGTCCTGTGAAGTTGCGCGAAAGGCGCATCTCCAAGGCTTCGTAAGAAGGATGCACAGAATGGATGTCAGCGAAAATCGATCGGGGTTCCCAGTCGGCCGCAAACCGGTGAAGCAACCCAGGTTGACTTCGATATCGGTCATATGACATTAGGCTCTGGTTATAGTCGTGCCGCCTGTTCGGGTCCGACAGAACAGAATGCGCTTCCACAATCTCCTGGAACGCCGCTGCCCCTTCCGGGCCGGTATGATCGGGATGGGTCCGCCGCACAGCATCGCGATAGGCAGCTCGAATGCCGGAGGGTGTCTCGTTCGGCAAAACACCCAGAAGGGCGTAATAATTCCTGATTGCCATAAGGTCGTGCTCCGCTTTGATCTAATTTCCGGGGTAAATCGGCCCGAAGTTTGGGCCTGGCCATCTGATGCATCGGCCGATGCCCTCGCTACCTGTATACACCCGGAAATCCTCCAAGGAAAGTAAAAAAGGGCGGATTGCATCGGCTAGCGTGTTTGTTTGCCTATTTGTTATTTGCTCGCTCAATGCTATTGGGATATGTGGAGGATCCTGAGTCTGTGACGTGGTGAGTTAAAGGCGCAAATGAGAGCGGACAGTTGGCAATGTCGGGTGTAGACTGTAAGCGCTCTTTGTGAGTTTAAGAGACCACAGCTTCAGCGCGATCCGGGTAGGGTCGCTACCAAAGTACTTGATTATCGCGGAAAGGCAGCGCTCGCCGGCTGTTCAGGCTGAAGCAATCGTTCGCAACAAAGGCGGCTCGGTGTAGCGTGCCAAGGAGCGAGGAGCAATCGGCTAATGGAAAACAGGCGGACATTTTTGAAGATGGCCACGCGCCCAGGGCCGTTTAGGATCTTCGCGGAATGAAATCGGAACTTCAAGTCGCCTTGCTCGGGCAGGGCTTTATGGGCAAGGCTCACTCAAACGCCTGGTCCCAGGTAGAGCACTTCTACGATCTGCAGTATCGAATTCAACGAAAAATATTGTGCGGGCGCAATCAAGCCGGTCTGGCGAGCATGGCGGCTCGCTGGGGCTGGCAAGAGACTGCAACAGACTGGCGCACGGTCGTCGGCCGGCCGGATATTGACGCGATCGATATCGCTCTTCCGAATTACCTCCACGCGCCTGTCGCAATTGCGGCAGCCGAAACGGGAAAGATGGTTCTTTGCGAGAAACCACTCGCGATGAATGTTCATGAAGCCAAGGCGATGGCTGAGGCAGCGAAGAACGTGCCCAATATGGTCTGGTACAACTATCGTTACGTTCCCGCCATTGCGCTGGCCCGCGAGTTTATCGATCAAGGGCGCCTGGGCGAAATCTTTCACTATCGCGCCGCTTATATGCAGCAGTGGGGGCCCGATCGTTCTCGAGCCGGTACGTGGCGTATGGACCCGAAGCAAGGCGGTTCAGGCGTTGCAGACGATCTGCTTGCTCATTTGATTGATACTGCGACGTATTTAAATGGCTTGATTTGTGAGACGACCGCCGCGACGCGAACCTTCGTTTCCGATCGATCGGTCGACGATGCTGTTCTCGTAATTGCGCAATTCCAGAACGGCAGCCTGGGGAATTTCGAAGCCTCCCGCTTTGGCATTGGTTATCGGAACTCAAACCGATTTGAGATTCATGGTTCTGGAGGGATGCTTCGCTTCGACCTCGAACGCCTCAATCACCTTGAATTCTTTGACGCAAAACAGCCGCCTGAGGAGCAGGGTCTTCGCGACATCATGGTGACCCAGCCGGAGCACCCGATTTTTGGGAATTTCTGGAGACCGGGCCATATTGTCGGCTACGAACATACGTTCATTGCGGCTCTTGCAGAGTTTCTTGATTGCGTTTCGCTCGGTCGAGAATTTCATCCTGACTTTCGCGATGGCGTGATCGTGCAGCAGGTGCTCGACGCCGTGCAGAGCTCTGCCAGTTCTCGCCAATGGACCAGAGTGCAAAACGACTGAGTCAGAAAGACAAAATCATCACTTGTCAGGTTTTCACTGGTGGGGCTTGACCGAGTACGGCAGCGACCATCAAGGCCATTGCGGGAATGTTTCCTGCGGAACGGAAGTCGGCGGCGGGCGGCGTCCTCAATGCTGACGCGCAGCTCGCCCCGCGTTCGCGCTGCCTCTGGTGGTGTATCTCGAACGGAGATCGATTAAGCTCGGCATTCAAACCTGAACGTGATTCTTCGTTTCCTGTTCCACGCGAGCCGCGCCGCCGTGGGTATTGTATTGCGGGCTCGGCGTCGCTTTGGCTTCCGGGACAGATTTTTTGAACGCTACTCCTTGAATTCTTGGAGCGCCGCCCTGAGCTGATTATTGATTTCGTGGCTCAGCTCTTCTTTCTCGCGTATCGCCTGCACAACCTCCGGCTTGCTTTTGTCGAGAAATTGATAAAGTTCGAGCTCGAAGCGACGAATGTCTTCGACGGCGATGTCGTCCAGGAAACCGGCAGCGAAGAGGATCGCTACTTGCATTTCGACCGGAATCGGCGAAATGGGGCCCCTGCTTGAGTACTTCCACCCAGCGTTTGCCGCGATTGAGCTGATCCTGCGTAGCTTTGTCGAGATCGGAGTCGAACTGTGCGAAGGCTTCGAGGCCGTGGAGATAGAAAAACATGGCCCGATAGGCTTTGCGGCCTGCCGGACGTCGCAGCGGCAGCGAGATTTCCCGATATGCTGCGGCGTGCTTCGAAAGGTCGTCGTAGACACATAAGACGTGGCGTCTCGAATCGCGGAAATATTCGCCGGTTGCGCAGCCCGCATATGGGGCGATGTACTGCATGGGTGCTGGATCGGCAGCCGGTCGCCCCCATCACAATACACTCCCACCTGATCTTCTTCCGGGTTCAGGGCAATGCCGCAGGTCTCCGGGCCAAACTCGACGAGGTCGCCCGCTATGAGGTTTTTAAGGCCGAAAACGCGCGCGATGCTATCGCCGACGCTGATCACCGACCAGTTTCGGCTACATTCGCCACGTTAGCAACAGACTGCCGGCGAAAGCCAACGAACGCTGATAGGCGATGCTCGCAGGGCCAGCCAGAGCGACGTGCCTCAAGCCCAAAAGTCTCCGTCGTCCACGTGGTGCGGTTCAGTCTGTCTATCTTTGGCTAGGCTATCGTTTAAAGCTCAATCCATGTTGCGAAAGGCGTGACCGTTAGTTTCGATCCTCTTCACAAGGTCTGGCGGCAATTCGACTTGAGCCGCAGTGCCATCAAATAGCCATTCCTTAGGATCGGCCAGGTCGGGAAGACCCGCCCCTTTAGGCACGTAGAGGCCCACTGTCGGTTTTTGCGGATTGATATAAAGATCGTATTCCTGCATTGAGATGTCTCCTCTTTCGATTCGATATTAACGAGATATGCGCTCTAGCGGCGCTGGCCGGTTGGTCTGCTTGAGGCCGACGCACGCCCAGCGCACGATAGCGGAAACCGCCTGGACGAACTGATCTTGACCGATACTAAGCAGCAAGGAGGAGCATACCTTCTTATGGCATTAAAGTTCTAACTCCACGCTGTATGTGAATGCGCGTGCCGAATGGTTCTCAGACCCTCCCGGCGTATGAAATGAAACTCCTGGAACATACAGCGAGCGACCTCGTTCAGGCTTAGCCGTACTGTTGCGCCATTGCGTCGCGCCTCACAGCAAGGGTTGAGTGATTTTTCCGAACGGTCGGCTACCCGGAGATTAGGCGATCTTTGAACTGTTTGTTCTCACAGATCTGATAGTTCGATTTCTGGCAATTCCGCAGGATAGTAACCGAGTCCGTGGGGTTCCTGGTAACTCACCGAAAAAGCCAGCGCGCGCACACCGCCCTCCAGAGCCTTTCCGGTGTGCACAGCATTGCGAGGAATTCTTATGAAGTCGCCGACCCGGCACACGCGCGCTTCGTTCTCGATCTGCAGAATCGCCGAGCCCTCCAAGATGTAGAAAAACTCATGCGTGTCATGATAATGCGGCTCAGCACGCATTCCGGGCGCAAGAGTGAATTCCTCTACTGCTTCCAGATACGTTCCCTTGGTCTCTTCATACACTGAAAATTTCGGAATGAAACTCCAAACCTTCACGGTTTGATGCATGTTCATAGGGGCCAAATCCCGAGCTGACAGAATTCGCATCGTGGTCCTCCTGTCACATACGGTAAACCTTGACGTTGGTGTCAATGTCAAGCGAAGATCTTAAAATATGCGGATCGATAAGCTTGCGGGAGCGACAGGTGTTAGCGCACGATCTCTTCGGCACTACGAAAAGCAGGGTCTCCTGAAACCGCACCGTAGTCGAAACGGTTATCGCGACTATTCTGAAGGCGCTGTTTTGCAGATCGAGAGGATTAGATGGCTGTTGTCTGCCGGACTGAGCACGAAGGCGATTCGACGTATGTTGCCGTGCGTGCTGGAAGAAGGGCCAGCAGTTATCACTTGTCCCTCGCTGCGACGTGATCTTGCGAAACAAGTCGCTCGTCTAGATATGCAAATCGAAACACTGAGGCGGGGTCGTGAACTGCTGCAACTGGCGCTCTCCGGCGACACATCGATCGTCTGAGCATTCGTCGAGCCAGACATGCGTCGGCGAACTTAGGTGGATAGAGAACCAGCTCTGGTAACGGCGAATTGTGTGTTTCCGGGTTGACTCCGTGGATGGTCGGCCATCCGGACACGATCCTCTTCTCGCCATTCTGTCCGGTTGGCGCGTCATCCGTACCGACTCAAAAGGTCCCACCCGCGTGTTGACGTCCCTTCCGGCCAGTGATACCTTGTATAACAAGGCATAAGGGCTTGGAATGGAAATTGACCGTGAGCTGCTCAAGGGGAGCATCAGTCTGCTGCTGTTGAACCTGCTTTTGCGCGGCGAGATGTACGGCTACGAGATTCTCCAGGCGGCTGCGGTGCGTAGTGTGAACGCGTTCGAATTCAAGGAAGGCACCCTCTACCCGGCGCTGCATCAGCTCGAAAAGAAGGGACTCGTGAGGTCGGAATGGCGCACCGGCGACAACGGCCGCGAGCGTAAATACTATTCGCTGACCACCAAGGGGCAAAAGGCCGCGCGAGAGTACGAAAGGCAATGGCAGCACCTGACCAGCGCCGTGAACGCCGTGCTGGGGAGCAAGTGAGATGTCGATTACCGACCGGTTGATTGACGAAATCATGGCCGCATCGCGGATTCCGTCTGAGAAGCGCCGCCGCGAAGTGCTGCGTGAGTTGCGGGCGCACGTAGAAGATTTCGTGAGCGCGGGGCGGCAGAGCGGACGAGGCGAGGAGGACATCGAGCGCCTGCTGCTGGAGCGATTCGGCGATCCGCGGCTGATTGCGCGGCAGTTTGCGTGGGTCTACCGGCGCGAGCGGGCGGCGCTGCATCTCGGCGGGTTCCTGGTATCCACTGTAGTGGTGAGTCTTGTCATTTCGGCGGCGGTAATCTCGATGCAGGCGGGAATGATGCTCGGCTTCGGCGCCCCGGCGAGCGTCGTATTCCGTTCACGGCACACCGTAGTCGTGGCGCTCGATATTCTGGCTAGCGCCGCGACATACCTAGGGCTGCTCTCTCTGGGAAGATTCTTCGGACGGCCCCTGGCGGTGCTTGCCATGGTTGCCGCGGCACTGCTTGCCGTGTTTGTCGCGGCCGGCCTCCCGCCGCAGTATATCCTGTTCGGATTTGCGAATGGCGCTTTGCTGCGAGGCATCCAAGTTGCCGTTCGTCATCCGGTGTTGCGTCTTGGGGGCGCGCTGGCGTGCCTCGCAGTGTTGGGGGCCGTGTTTTTCCATCCCTCTTCGTCGGCGCTGGTTGCAAGCGCAGCCAGCTGGCTGATCATGGGCTCGGCATATCACCTGATGACGCACGTCGCCGCGCGCGTGGATCGAGCGCTGCTCAGGAGCATGTGATTATGTTTCAAGACCTACGCATCGGTATCCGGGTGCTGCTCCGCAGTCCGGGATTTTCGCTGGTGGCGGTGCTCTGCCTGACGCTCGGAATCGCCGCGACCACCTCGGTCTTCAGCTGGATCGAAGGCATTCTGCTGCGTCCGTTCCCGCAGGTCGCGCGGCAGGAGCGCATGGCCGCGATAACCGGCACCGACCGCAACGGCCGCACGGACGTTTCCTGGCCCGACTTTCAGGATCTTAAAAAAAACTGCAAGCTGGTGGACGCGTTCATTGCCGAGCACATCGGCGGCGCGTTGCTGAACATAGGCGATCGGGCCGAAAGAGCCACCGGGAGCGTCGTTTCCTCGAACTACTTCGACGTTCTCGGAATCCGCCCCATTCTGGGGCGCACGTTCGAACCGTCTGAAGATACAGGCCGCAACGCGCATCCGGTAACCGTGATCAGCTATGACGCGTGGCAGAACCGCTATCACGGCGATCGGGCCATCATTGGCCGCCAGCAGCGTCTCAACGGCGTGCCGTACACCATCATCGGTGTGACGCCCGAAGGGTTTTACGGCACCTTCGTCGGGTACTCGTTTCAGTTCTGGGTGCCGGCATCCATGGAGGAGGCATTCGAAAGCGGGGGATACAAGCTCGAAAATCGCGCCGCGCGATGGATCGAGGGCTTCGCGTTTCTCAAGCCAGGGGTCACGATGGCGCAGGGGCAGTTGGAGATTTCGGCGGTGGCGGGGCGCCTCGAGGCTGCGTATCCGGCGACAAATCGCGGCCGCGGGTTCCAGCTCTATGCCCTCTGGCAGACGCCATTCAATAACGCGGGCGCACTGCTGCCGACGCTGCGAATCTCACTGGTGATGGCGTGCCTGGTACTGCTAATCGCGTGCGCCAACGTAGGCAACCTGCTGCTGGTGCGGTCGGTCGGGCGGCGGCACGAAATGACGGTGCGGCTCGCAATGGGGGCCGGACGCGCGCGGTTGGTGAAGCAACTGCTTACCGAAGGGCTCATTCTCTCGCTGGTCTCGGCGGGTTGCGGCGTGCTGGTAGCGAACGCGTGCCGCAATGCGATCCGGCTACTCTTCCGACCGATGCCCGCCGGCGTCGTAGTCAATCTGCCCGCGCGAATGGACTGGCGTGTGCTGGTCCTGAGCGCAGCAGTATGTGTGATTGCGACGGTGCTGTTCGGCCTGGTTCCAGCGTGGCAGGCGGGCAATGTCGATCTCGCCGGCGCGATAAAAGCAGAAGCCGGCGGCGTGGTGGGAGGTCGCGGGAAAGCGTGGATTCGCTCCGCGCTGGTTTTGGTTCAGGTGTCGCTGAGCTTCACTGTGCTGACCGGAATCGGGCTGCTGGTGAAAAGCCTCCAAGCCATGCGCGACACCGATCCGGGCTTCTCGACAGCAAACGTAATGGTTTCAGGGGTCGATATGGTTTCGGCGGGATACGATATTCCGCGGATTCGCAGTTTTCAAGACCAGTTGGCCGAGCGTCTGAAAGGCTTGGCGGGCATCGAATCGGCGACGTGGACGCGCACTGTTCCGTTCAGCTACAAGCTCCCCGCGACGGCGCCGATCATGGTGGACGGGTATGTGTTCGAGCGGGGTGAGCAGCCGAGCGTGGAGTACGCCGAGGTCGGGCCGGACTATTTCGCTACGATGGGAATTCCACTCCTCTCCGGCCGCGATTTTGCGCGCTCCGATAACGAAACCGCGCTGCCCGTGGCGGTGGTCAACCAGACGATGGCGGAGCGCTTCTGGCGAGGCGCCGACCCGGTCGGCAGGCGGCTTCAGGTGAACGGGCGGTGGCTGCAGGTGGTCGGAGTGGCGAGAAATTCGAAGTATTGGAGCCTCCGCGAGGCTCGGCAGCCGTACTTTTACACGGCACTCCGGCAAGGTTCGAATCCGGGGCAGTCAATCCAGATTCGGACGCGGCTCGGCCCGGGGGCGACGGCGAAGGCGCTCGCGCGGGAGGTGAAGGCGTTGGACGCGAACTTGGCGCCTTCAGAACTGATCACCATGCGCGAGCAGATCGACCGCACAAGCTGGAGCCAACGGGCGGCGCTCACGCTGCTCACGACATTCGGCGCGATGGCGCTGCTGCTGGCGGCGGTGGGGTTATACGGTGTGATGTCATACGCGGTGTCGCAGAGAACGCGCGAGCTGGGGCTCCGTATGGCTCTCGGTGCGGAAGGCTCCGACCTGCTGGTGATGGTGATGCGGTCCGGCATGGGACTCGCAGTGGCAGGCATCGCGGTGGGTGCGGGGGTCGCTGCCGGAACAACGCGCCTCATGGGCGACCTTCTCTATAAGGTGAGCCCGCGCGATCCGGCGGCGTTCGCCGCGGCTTTCGCTCTAATGGCGATCACGGCGATCGTGGCGTGCCTCATACCGGGGCTTCGGGTAATGCGGGCGGACCCGGTCCGCGCCCTTAGAGCGGAATAACACACCTTGAGAAACTCTCACGCGCGGATCGTGGCCGCGGGTGGAATGACTTGATGCCCAATGTCTCGTGCTCGCGGACCATTCGGCGTTTAGGCGTTTGCGCTGTTTGCGATCTCGATGTTGGCCTGTCGTTCTCGGAAATAGCAAACGGAGTTGCGATAAAGGAGAACTCACATGAAATTCACAAAATTACTACTTGTCGCAGCCGCCATTTTGCTGGCCGTGCAAGCGATTCCAAACATCGCCTGTGCTCAGGCGCAGCCAGCCCCGCCGCTTTCCGGTGTTCTTGGGAAGGTCCAGTCTCTTACCGGCAGTTCGCTCGACGTTGCCACACCTTCAGGCGTCGTCCACGTTACGATCACGCAGCCCCTCGCAACCTACAAGCAGATACCGTCGGATTTGAGCCACCTCACCTCAAGCTCTTATGTCGGCGTGGCATCCGCGCAGCAGGCGGACGGCACAGAACTCGCGAAGCAGGTCATAATCTTTCCCGAGGAATTGCGCGGAGCGGCGGAAGGTAGCGTTCTGCTGGATGCGCCAGGCGCAACCACTCACAACAGAATGACAGACGGCTCCGTCTCTAGCCCTGCCGTTTCGCACTCCCGCATGACGAATGGCACGGTACAGAAGGGCGGGAGTAGCACTCTGGTGGTTCGATATCAGGACGGCTCGCAGACGATTTCGGTACCTGCGGGCGTCCCGGTTACGCTAGTTGCAAAAGAAACAGTGACCTTGGGCGCCGACGACACCATCTAAGCAGCTACCGAGAAGCTGCCGGACGGAACGCTGACGACGAACAAGATCTTTCAATTCGTGGCCGCATCCACCAGCAAGGCGCAGTAGGGCCCGGGAAATGAGCCGTTCCACAACTCCACGTAAAGAAGCGATCTCCACGAGCACGCTACCGGAACAGCCGGGCGTGCTCGTGGCCAAGAGGCATCATCTCCTGGTGCGCTGGAGTCACTGGCTGAATGTGCCGATCCTTCTCGGCCTCATTTTGAGCGGCATCTCTATTTACTGGAGTTCGCCGATCTATCAGCACAAGCCAGATCCGCTTACTGGAAACTTCGATGTGGCGGCGGATATTGGAATCTGGATATGCGCCCATGTGCCCTGCCTGCATCACTACAATAGCCCGCCCGATTGGATTTATAACCATGTGAGCCTCGGGCCGGTTATGTTGGCTCTCGCTTTGCGCCTCCATTGGCTGTGCGCGTATGCATTCATGCTGAATGGTGCGGTGTACGTCGCAGGGTTGATCGCAGGAGGGGGAGTGGCGCGGATTAGTGCCCCGCCGGACCGATCTGTTTGACGCGTTCAGGATATTTCGGTACTACGTAGGATTTCCGTTGGCCAAACTAGCGCGCCGCCAATGGATGCATCCCAGTTTCCACACAAAGTACAACGCGCTCCAGCGCGCAGCGTACTTCTCTGTTCCGCTCGCCGGTTGTCTTTCAGTCGGTACAGGATGGGCGATTCACAAGCCCATGCAGTTCCATTCGTTGACTGCGATCTTTGGTGGGTTCGATGCAGCGCGCGTTTGGCATTTCTGGCTCATGTGGGTCTTCATCCTTTTCGTCGTACCGCACGTGGTTCTGGTTTTCGCCGACGGTGGGATACGTTTCGCGGCATGATCGTAGGCTGGTCGGAGGTCACGGCTAATGAACAATAGGGCTCGAGCCTTCTTTGGAGAGCGGCCTCTCCCAAAATCTGAGGTGGATCCTCAGGTGCTGCGTCGCCGCACCCGGCGCGACGTTCTGTTGTTTGGGGCTGGGGCGGTGGCAGCGCTGGCGGGTGCTGGATCCCTCTTGCCGCAAGATACGCTCACCCGTCTGGGCCTGCGTCGAAATATGAACTCTCCCGGGAAGGAGTGGCTTCTGAACAGAGCTCTTCGTATCGACGATGATGTGGCCGAAACGCTTTACTCGCCACATCGTACGGTACCGACTTACACTAAATCGCAGATTACTCCGCTCAAGCACAACTACAACGGAGCTACGCCCGATCGTGGGTATATCCCTGGATGGCATCTGACTTTGGATGGGCTGGCTTCCGGCGTGAGCGTCGCCCTAGATATCCGCAGTCTCATGACTCGCTTCTCGATACACGAGCAGATTACGCGCCTGGTTTGCGTCGAAGGCTGGAGCGCGATTGCGTGGTGGTCTGGCCTGAGATTCGACGATTTGCTTCGTGCCTACCCACCTGCGTCGCAGGCCAAGTGGGTGCGGGTCGAGTCGTCGATCAATCTCGATGCTTCCGGAAATCCCGACCCCTACTACGTCTCAATCGACCTGGCGACGGCCCGCCATCCCCAAACGCTGCTCGCCACGCATTTAAACGGACAACCCCTTACTGTGGCGCATGGAGTCCCGCTCCGTCTACTGGTGCCCGTAAAACTCGGCCTGAAGAATGTGAAGGCAATTACCAAGCTGACATATGTCGCGCAGGAGCCGCGAGACTACTGGGCCGAACTTGGATATTCGCGCTACGGCGGAATCTAACATCCGAGGGAGCCATATGAATACAAAATTGAAACGGGAAATTCGGGAAGATACCGACCAACAAGCGCCGAGCAGCGGCTGCAGGAACTTGGCATCGACCTTCCTGCGCCGCCAGAGCTGACGCCGCTTCGGAGTTGATACAAGACGTCTTCGGAAAAGAAAGAACCCAAGGTGTACGGCGTTGCAAGCCTTCCGCTCGCCGCCAACGGCAACTGGGTTGCTTCACCGGCAAGTCATAACGCGTGCGATAGATGGCGCATGGTTCATCGCGCGGGGTGCGAAAGGTGCGCCAAGTTAATTCCTGATTTCTCGAGTCCGAAGATTCCGCCTCTCAAAGTGGGCGACCCTTCTTAATCTGTCCGGATCACTTCCAGTGTGGTCGGCGACTCGGACACCCATCTTGCGGTCTATGGACCTGCTGTTGTCGGCAAGCATAGAGCTATGCTTCGCGTATACGTTACGGCGTTCAGCGTTGCTGCTTTTCCAAAAGCTAATTTGGCAAGAATCTTCACTTCTGCTTGCCCCATCTGTCAAATATCGAAGGAACTGCTAGCTATAAAATGAACTCGCCGGCCGCACTGCGTGTCGTCTGGCAAAGGAGAGGTTGTGCTTCATGCGAGCAGACATTTTGCCGGGCGCGGCATTCCCCGATTATGAGTTAGCCGACCACACCGGCAAACACCGTAAGCTCTCAGATTTGCAAGGACACGATCCGATGATCGTGGTTCTTAGCCGAGGAGGTTTTTGTCCGAAAGATCGCCGGCAGGCAGAAGGTCTGGTGGAACTCCATCGCGAAATGGACGTCGGTTACTGCCGTCTGGTCACCATCAGCACTGACAACCTGGCGACGACCAACGAGTACCGCACCGGCATAGGAGCGCATTGGACATTCCTGTCCGATGCGAAACGCAAGGTGCAGAAGGATCTCGATATCGCCGAATATACCGATCCGACTCATGATCCGATGATTCCGCACACGATTGTCCTCGAGCCTGGACTCATCGTCTTTAAGATCTATCTCGGCTACTGGTACTTTGGCCGGCCGACTCTTGAGGAGCTGCGACAGGATCTAAGAGCAGTCTCAAGAAGGTGTCGCCCGGATTGGGACATTAGTAGTCCCGAGATGAAAGCCGCTTGGCAGCGCGGAGAGAAACATCGCTTCTATCCTTACGGCAAGAGCTACGCGAAGGTGTTTGGAGAGCAGGAGTAAGCAAGTTTTCCATGGCCGAACATACTCTTCAGTCCATCGCTTTTCCGGTCCTGGATGCGGAGCAGATTACTCAATTAGCCAACTGCGCAACGGTCGCGCCAAAACAATTTCACGACGGTGAAACCCTCATCCACGTCGGTGATCGTTTGTTTAAGTTTTTTGTTGTTAAGTCGGGCGAGATTGAAATTCTCGACTATTTTGGCGACGCGCCGAAGACGCTCACCGTGCACCGGAAGGGCCAGTTTACGGGTGACATCTCACATTTGACAGGCACGCCGGCAGTTATCACGGCGATTGCCCGTGGCGACTGCCAAGCATACGAGGTCTCGGGAGAAGCTTTGCGGCATGTACTGAATCAGTGTCCCGGCCTGAGCGATATTATTCTCCAGGCTTTTATTGCGCGCCGGCAGTTGCTGCGCGAGTCGCCCAACTTCGTCGGCTTGCGCGTCATCGGATCGCGCTATTCCCCAGATACATTTCGCGTACGTGATTTTCTCGCAAGGAATCGCGTGCTCTTCACCTGGGTAGATTTGGAAACTGACCCGCAGGTGGATCGCCTGCTGAAAAACTTCGGTGTGACCGAGGCCGATACGCCGGTGGTGGCCTGCGCGCATATGCTCCTTTTGCGCAATCCGTCGAATCAGGCCTTAGCGAACGAAATCGGCATTCATCGACCACTGGAGCAGACGGTTTTTGATCTGCTGGTCGTGGGGGCCGGGCCGGCCGGTTTGGCAGCGGCGGTTTACGGCGCGTCGGAAGGACTGACGACAGCGGTATTGGATTCTACGGCCCCAGGCGGCCAGGCGGGCAGCAGCATGCGGATTGAGAATTATCTGGGCTTTCCCACCGGGTTAACTGGCGCCGAACTGACAGATCGCGCGACCCTTCAGGCTAATAAATTTGGTGCTCACCTCTCCATCCCCACAGCGGCCACTCGTTTATCGTTCGAGAACGGGTATGCGACTCTCAACGCCAATGGCGACGAGCCGGTAACTGCCAAGTGCCTCCTGATTGCGACGGGTGCTCAGTATCGACGGCTGGAGATCGAAGGTGTTGAGCGATTCGAAGGTACGGGCCTCTATTACGCAGCAAGCACCGCCGAAGCGTTGCTCTGCCGTGGGCGCCCCGTGATTGTCGTGGGCGGCGGGAACTCGGCGGGGCAGGCGGCCGTTTTTCTAGCGGCGCACGCGAGCCGGGTGCTACTACTCATTCGCGGCAATGACCTCAACAAGAATATGTCTAGCTATTTAGTTCGGCGGATTGAGCAGACCGCGAATATTGAGCTACTCTGCAACACCGAGATCCAGCAGATGATGGGAAACAGCCATCTGAAGGCGGTCGAGATCGCAAATAAGACTGGGCAGCAGCAAACTATAGAGACTCCGGCGGTATTTAGTTTCATTGGCGCGACACCTCGCACGGATTGGCTGCCTTCGGAGATCGAGCGTGACGCGAAAGGATTTGTCCGGACGGGAACAGTCCTCGCACAGTCGCGATCGTGGAGCATCGCACGGCCGCCATTCCTGCTGGAGACCAGCCGTCCGGGTGTCTTTGCCGCGGGAGATGTGCGCTCGGGGTCCGTGAAACGCGTCGCTTCCGCGGTGGGCGAAGGCGCAATGGCGGTCCAGTTCGTGCATGAGTACCTCAAAGAGATGTAGTGAACATCGCGCCAAAACATAGCGTTCCCGCTGCGCAGCCGTGATGTCTAGCCGTTTCCTCCGGCGTAAGTCGCGCAGCGTAGATCTACACATCGCCGTTCGCCGATTGCATCCAGGAGCTGCAGCTGCTTCGGTTCGCAATGCTAGCGGCACTAGCCCTCTGAATTAGCTCCAAGTCAGCACGTTGCACTCAGGCAGCTAAAACGAGGCGCCTGCGGCCCGAATGACCTCGCCGGTGATCCAGGCTGATTCGTCTGATGCTAGGAACACTGCCAACGGGGCGATATCGCTTACGCGGCTGAGCCGGCCGAGCGGCGTCTTACCGGCCAG
Organism: Bryobacterales bacterium; assembly: GCA_963722585.1. Lineage (GTDB taxonomy): Bacteria > Acidobacteriota > Terriglobia > Bryobacterales > Bryobacteraceae > KBS-96. Next base: position 37,781 of record CAVRNU010000036.1, read on the forward strand.
AGCGGCGCCGGCGCCGCCCTCAAAAGTCCCTGCGGCTATATTGCCTTCGGTTTCCGTATGACCGGGAGCAATCGCGTTGACGCGTATCTTTCGAGGCGCCAGTTCGAGCGCCAATCCCCTGGTCAGCGTTTCGATGGCGCCTTTCGTGGATGCGTACAGCAGGGCTCCGGTGACGGGATGCGAGCCGACGATGGAGCTGAGGTTAATGATGCTCCCGCCTTCGGCGCCGAACCGCTTGATCGCCTCCTGCGCAGTGAGAATCGACCCGAGTACGTTGATGTTGTAGTGGAGCTGAAAGCTCTCTTCGGTAATCTCCGCAAAAGCGCCAAAGCGGAACACGCCGGCGTTGTTAACGAGAATGTCCAGTCTTCCGAACGCGGAATCCACTTCCTTAAATAGCCGCGCCACATCTGCGGCTTTGGAAACGTCGGCCCCGACTGCGATCGCCTCGCCGCCGCCGTCGATAATCGTCTGAGCGACTCGTTCGGCGCCTTCCTTGTCGGAGGAGTAGTTAACCGCGACGCGCGCGCCCGCAGCGGCCAATGCCGTTGCAATCCCACCGCCTATGCCTTTGGAGGCGCCTGTCACTATCGCCACCTTGTCAGATAGTCTGTTCATATTCATACTTGGTCTCGATCCGATCAAGCACGGGCCTGTGCGATTGTCGATGCACGTGCCTCAATTTGTCTACCGGCGCAGCCGACACAACTCTCAAGACGTCCTGCCTGAGCAAATAAACCGATACGGCCAGGAGAACAATATCCTTGATTAGGAAGGCGACGTTCCCGACCATCGCCGGAAATCCACCAGCCGAAGCTTCCCAGCCGTCCGGCATGAATGGAATGATGGTGACCGTCGATATGAAAGCAACTACCGAACCGAGAGCACCAAGTACACCTAGTTTCTTGTTCCAGAACCCAGCTAACAACAACGCCCCGAACAGCCATTCCGAAATGCCTAGAAGATACGTGGCGCCTTTCATGTCGAACACGGGATACATCCAAAAGATGAGAGGCCCATGCGTAAAGAATGGAATGAGGCCTTTTACTTCGTAATCAAACCACTTCTGATATCCGAAGAAGAAGTAGATGATCACCATGGATGCGCGGATGAGGTGATAATCGAGATCGTCCTTGACGAGACCCATCCTGATCAGCGTTTTGATAAGAATAGCTCATGTTTTCACTCCTTTATTCAACGCACGGAAGCTCTTGTTAGTGCCGCCTCGGTAACGTTGTGCGTTGACGCTGCTGATGAAAATAGGGATATGAGCCCCTCGACCAATGTCGGGTGAGTCAGGATAGCGTCGCGCAATGCGGTATAGGGCAGTCCGGCCGTCATTGCAATTTGGACCGATGACAAGATTTCACCCGCGCCAACACCAAAACCGGTGAATCCTAGAATGCGATCCCCGTCGGCCCCGACCAGAGCCTTCAGGAACCCGCGTGTTTCCGATAGCGTGGTCGCGCGAAACACCGCTTCCATCGGAGTCTTGAATAAGCGATATGGAATGCCTTGCGCATTCGCTTCCTTCTCATTAAGGCCGACTCGCGCAAGCTCCGGATCTGTAAAAAGACAGAACGGAATTAGTCTTCCCGTCGTCACGCATTTACCGCCAGTAAGACTGTCGTGGACCACGCGGAAGTCGTCCTCGCTAACGTGAGTAAACGCGGGGCTGCCGGCCGCCTCGCCGATCGCCAAGACACCGGGCGCTGTCGTCTCCAGGCGCTCATTCACCTTGATGTACCCGCGGTGGGTTAATTCAACGCCCGCCAACTCCAGTCCGATATTTTCTGTGTTCGGTATTCGGCCAGCCGCCACCAGCAGATGAGTGCCCTGTAGATTCTTTTGCTCCCCGTCTTGTTCGACAGCAACGGTTACTGAATCCCCTGATTTCCCCGAAATCCGTTTCATGCGTGCGTTCAAGACCGCATTGATCCCCTCGTCTTCAAACAGACTGCCGAGCGCCTCGGTCACATCGTCATCCTCTCTGTGCAGCAATCGGTCATTTCTGTCGATGACGGAAACCTTGCTACCGAAGCGGCGCATCGCCTGAGCCAGCTCCAGTCCGACATAGCCGCCACCGATCACGAGAAGATGTTCGGGCACTTCATCCAGTTCGAGCGCTTCGATATGGGTAAGGGGTTGCGCCTCAACCAGACCGGGAATGCGGTCAAGTGCAGCCCGCGTGCCGGTATCGATAATCACGTTGTTTCCTCGGAGGTGACGCGTTGTGCCGTCAGGGAGTGCGGCCTCGAGCGTTTTCGGGCCGATGAAGCGCCCGAAACCGAGAATGAATTCCGCGCCGCTCGCCTTGTAATTTCCGAGATACACGTCATTCCAGCTCGATACCATCCTGCGTTTGCGCTCGCGAACGGCGCGCATATTAACGGCGAACTCTCTATTCGGAATGCCGAACTCTTCGCTTCTGCGGAGGTACGAGGCAATCTTTGCGCTGTGAATGATGTTTTTGCTGGGCAAACAGGCGATATTCGGGCACGATCCGCCAATGTATTTGCGTTCGATAACCGCGACGTGCTGTCCTTGTCCAGCAAAAGTCCAGGCAGCAATGGTCGATCCCGTGCCGCCGCCAAGAATCACCAGATCGAATTCTTCCGGCTGCGTCTTCTGTACATGTGAGTTGGTCTTTGTGCTATTCATGCGGATTTTACTTTGTGAGCGACAGGTTCGCTTTTCGCTTGCTTTGATTTCACGAGATCGGCCGACGACGCTCCTTCGAGTGAAAGTCCGTAGCCAACTTCCCGCACAATGCGTTCCTTCAAGGGTTGAATGAAGTGGACGCGTGTGTCGCGGCGCGTCACCTCCGGAGCCTTCAGGTACAGCTCGGCCAACTCCCGTGCCCGGCTGAGCGCTTTTCCGTTCGGCACGATCTCGGCAACCACTCCCCATTCGTAGGCGGTACGCGCCGGCAGCGGTTGGGGGTTCAGCAGGAACGCCTCTGCCCTTCCTGCTCCTGCGCGATAACTCCAGGTGGTAAAGATTCCGTCGCCCGGCACAACGCCCGCGGCATAATGCCCCACATCCTCGAAGGTCGCCCCCTCGGCCGCTACAATCACATTGGCGAGCAGCGCATAATCGGAGTGAATATGCGCGCGACCCTCGATGGCCGCGATCACCGGTACGCGAATGTTGGCTATGTTTTCTAAAACCTGGGTGCCTTCGTCGTGAATCTGGCTCCAAACAGCAGGATCCGCGACGTCGCCGAAAGATCCCCAATCGACGCCAATAATGAAGTCCCCGGCTGCGCCAGTCAGAACCACGATCTTGTTCGCTCGATCTTGCGCAATCCGGTGAAAAGCGTCAACAACCTCCGTATGATGGAGGGCCGAGAAAGTGCACGGCCCGCCGTTGCTGTGGAATTCTACAACCAGCACACCGTTGGTGTCGCGCGTCAGGTTTAGGCTGCGATAGGCAGCAAAGTAGTCATTTTGAAGTGTTTGCATCAGGATTCCCTCACAGCTCAGTGGAGCGCAATGCTCGTTCCAACTCGGAATTTCCGGTAAGCAATTGATATTTAGGGGCGCGTGGGCAAATGCAATCATCGACCGCCGGATAAGTGTCAAAACTGTCAAGAAGGAACTTGACACTTCGCACTCGCCTATCGGACTGTGTTGTGGCGTTAGGCCCTAGTCCACGCCAGAGTTCTTATTCGCTGTAGGCGGCGACGTTCTGTGGCGTTTACGGGCAAATTGTCGTATGACCTCTTTCATAAACACGCCACACTGGAACTTGATCTTCTCGTCCATCAGCTGCATCAGAACACTTTCTCCCTCTGGACTGATCGCGGTTAGACTCCTGAGATCGACAGTGAGTAGACGGCCGTGCAAGTCCACTCTGGCCGCTTCGCACGCGGTTGTGAGCTCAGCGGCCCAGGGTGCGATCAGCTTACCTTCCAGGATCAGCCGGCGTCGACGCGGACCCTCGACAATCGAGATCTTCAACATGCGCACTTGTCCTTCACCGTCCACCACCGCAACGCATGCACCAAAACTTCTGAGCTGTAACCGCTTGAGGTTTCAGGAGGAGATTGAAATCAGACCGTCGAGAGTCAGGACTGTCAACAGGATTTTGACAGTGCGAATGAACCGAGTATCAGGCGTACTGCTTGGGATCGATGCCAAATTTTCTCATCCGGGCAAGGAGCGTGGTGCGATTGATGCCCATGCGCGCGGCAGCACCGTTAGGTCCTCCAACGCGTCCCTTGCTTTCAGTGAGTGCGCGCACGATCTCGTCGCGCTGTGTCTCGGCACGGTGGTCAGTAACGCGACTCTTGTCGCTCAGCGCCTTAATCGTTTCTTCCACAATGCGAGAAATGTCTTTTCGATTGCCCTGCGTCTCGTCCCGCTTGTATTCGTCTATCTTCAATTTGCGCAGCTCTGCGAGCGGCGCCTCCAGCGACTTGACACGCGTCAGGATTACGGAGCGCTCAACGAAATTCTCTAATTCGCGAATGTTCCCCGGCCATTCCCAGGCTGTGAGCGCGTTCATTACTGCCTTGGGAATTCTTTCAATATTCTTCTGCATTTGTTTGGTAAATTTCTGGACAAAATATCCAACCAGCAAGGGAATATCTTCTTTGCGCTCCCGGAGCGGCGGTATTCGTATCGGAAAAACATTTAAGCGGTAGTACAGATCACTGCGAAACTCCCGGCTCGCAACCATCTTCTCCAGGTCGCGGTTGGTCGCCGCGATCAGGCGAACGTTGATCTTCAGAGTACGCGTGCTTCCCAGCCGCTCAAACTCCTGTTCCTGCAGCGCCTGCAACAGCTTCGGCTGAATGTCAAGCGGAATGTCACCCACCTCATCCAGAAAAAGTGTGCCGTGATTAGCGAGCTCCAGCCGCCCGATTTTTTGGCTGATAGCACCCGTGAATGCTCCCCTCTCATGTCCAAACAACTCGCTCTCCAGCAGACCCGTTGGAATAGCGGCACAGTTCACTTTCACGAATATTCGCTCCTTGCGCCGGCTGTGCTCGTGAATGGCGCGCGCCACCAGCTCTTTTCCTGTTCCGGTCTCCCCAAGTAACAGAACTGTAGAGTCGCTGGGGGCGACGGTTTCGGCCAGTCTCAAAACTTGCTTGAGCGCCGGGCTGTTTCCAACAATTTGGTCAAAACCAATCCCGCCGCGGATTTCCTCTTCGAGGTAGAGTTTTTCCTGGGCAAGTTTCTCTTTGAGTTCGCTAATTTCGCGGTATGCGAGGGAATTCTCAATCGCAATGGCTATCTGGCCTGATGCGTCGCCGAGGAACTGAATCTCCTCAGGCAGAAAGGAACCCTCCGAGGTCCGGGCAATCGCCAGAACTCCAATCGCTCGACCCCGGTTCACAAGTGGTATCACACACTGGCGCTTCACTCCCTCAGCGGTTAGCAAGTCGTAATAGTCGGGAGGGAACTCGTCTCTGTCAGCTGTGCTTCTGATAGCCGGCGTCAACTTCTCGAGAGCTCTTTTGACGCCGCCGACCGGCGTGATGAGCATCTCTTCCTTAACAAAGCCCTTGCCTTCCGGAAAATCCAACGCGTACACCCGGAATTTTCCAGACGCCGCATCGGGCAGCGAGATATGTACGGCGTCACCATGCATGACTTCACGGATATTGGCTGAAACTGCGCGCAGCACTTCCCGAAGCTCCAGCTTCGAGGTGATTTGGTTCGTAAGCTTCAGTAGTAGCTGGAGCCGTTTGTTGTGAACGCTTATCGCTTGCTCTGCGCGTTTCCGCTCCTCAATATCCGTAGCGATTCCATACCACCTCAGGACCTCGCCGCGGTCGTCGCGTAGTGCTACGCCCCGAACCAGAAACCAGCGGTGTTGTCCGTCAGCAGCGCGATGGAACCGTACCTCATGCTCGAACGGCTCGCCGGCTGCAACCGACGCTTGCCACTTCTGGAGATGACGTTCCAGGTCATCGGGATGAACGACAATCTTCCAACCCAAGCCAGCGGTATCTTCCAGAGAAAGCCCTGTATATTCCGTCCAGCGGGTATTGACAAACGTGCAAGAACCATCGGGGGCTCCGGACCAGGCCATTTCCGGAATACTCTCGATGAATTCGTGCAGCTCTCTCTCACTTCGTCGGAGCCGGTCATTCTGTCGTTGTAATTCTGCCTGCGCTGCCTCAGCTTTTCTGAGATTGAAGTTGTCGTCAATCGCGAATGCGACAACGCGGCCAATCAGCCGCAGAAAGCTGATGTCATCGGTGCTGTAAACGGTCCCGGGAAAGCCGGACATGCCCAAAGCGCCCAGGCGCCGGTGCGGCGTCGTCAAAGGAACAAAAACCAGAGGGCCGATTTCTAGCTCTTGGGCTGCTATCCCTTCTTTAAGCCGGGCCGGAACCCTTTCATCCGTGTCCCAGTCGGCAATGTGGAACGGCTCCTGCGTGGCGTACGCGCGCCACGATGGCCGCTGTTCGATTGGCACATCCGCATACGCACTTATGAGGCTCTTCTCTGAGCCCAGCACAGCCCATTCGACGTCTGTGGAATTTTCTTTGTAGACGATGATGTAGAACTGGAAAAAGTCGAGGAATTCCCCCAATTGCTCCGAGAGGGTCTTCGTCAGTTCCTCCGGCTCTCGACAGATAGAAAGCGCCTCGCTTAGGCGAAGCACGGCTTCATAACGTCGCGCGCTGCTTCGCCACGGGTTTTAGAAGGCCAGTGCCCATTTTGCCAAACAGTCCGGATGGTTGAAGAGAGAGTGTTCTCCACCAGAAATGATAATCAATTAACCACTTGACGTCATGGTCTCGAATCCCTCCCGGCTGCCGGTTCGTTTGAACTGTCAACAGCTACAACAGATCGCGAGTTTACGGCCTGATGCTGACGAATTGTGTCCGGACGGTCGGCGATCCGGACAATGAGCCCACGTATCGCGCCCGCCCTGAGGAAACCAGCCCCGCGCTTTAGTCGTTGCTTGTGGCGATGTGTAGATCTATCAATTCGTTGGGGCGAATTGCAGGTCGTACAGACTGCCAGCCTGCGCGGCTGGCAATCAATTGTATTTGGACCTATTTAATAGGGCTTTTGCAGCTATTCGTTACTGCGATTACTGCGTTAAGCCCAGCGTTAAGCCGGGTCTGCAGAATGGATTGCGCCGTTAAGTCATTGAAAGCATGGAGCGGGAGACGGGGATCGAACCCGCGACGTCCAGCTTGGGAACTCACTCACGCATTGCACGTCGCAGTGCAGGACGCTTTGAAGCAGCTGGTCGAGGAGGAGAGAATCGCGCGTGAACTCATCTCCGGCTTGTTCCTCTACATGTCCATCGACCCGGCAACGCGCCGACGGCAACGCCTCGCGCGGCACAGCAGCCAGGCCGTTCCCACTGTGATTGACGCTTCTCGTCTGGAAGTCTCTTCCGACGAAATGAAAGCAGCCATCATCTTGTTCTAAAGTGTGCTGGATGAACAGCAGCGCCGCTTGTACGCCGGTCTGGAATCGCTGAAGCTTGGTCACGGAGGCGATACGGTCCTGGCCGAGTTTCTCGGCCTGGACCCGCATACCATTGCCCGTGGCCGCCAGCAGCTGGTGGATCAGGATGTCGAGGTCGGCCGGGCGCGCAAATCCGGCGGTGGCGCAGACCGCTGGAAAAAAAACGCCCGAGATAATCGATGCCATCGAAATCCTGCTGGAGCACGACACGGCCGGCGATCCCATCACCGGCATTCGTTGGACGCACAAGACACCTGCCCGCATCGCTGAACTGCTGCAGTTCCTCGACATCGAAATCTCGGCCAATACGGTGGCGCGGCTGCTTCGCGGTATGGACTACTCGCTCCGCGTCAATCGCAAAGCCATTGCCACCGACTCCAGCCCGAACCCGCGACCAGCAGTTCCGCTATGTCTTTGTTCTTTCGCTGGCTTCCTTACCTCCTTGCGTTCGGGACAATCGCCGCTGGCGCTATCGACCTTTATCAGAAGCGCGAGGAGTACAAGAACAAGCGACTGCGCCAGGCGGTGATAGCTCTTTTCATCGCGGTAGGTGCACTAACGATTTTTGGCCTCTATCACGACAACGTCGAAAAGGAAGCTGACAAGACGAAGGCATAGAAGTCCATCAGTGCTTTGCAAGGTAAGGTTGACGCTGCGAATCAGGCCCAGAAAGACAACCCCGTTCTTTTCCTGAATCAGTTTAAGGCGCTGTCGGGCGAAGTGAGCGATTTGAAAACCCAGGTGCGAACGGAGGCGCTTCAGAAGAAACTCGATACCGTACAGACCGAACTTGTGAATACGCAGAAGGCGATGGCTCCTGGACCGAAGGCGAAGCTCGCGTTCATTTTTTGGCCTTTTTTGAATCCTCCTCTTTCTAGCGGGCTACCAGTCCCCGTCACCGACACTAACCTACCAGTTAGTTCAGATGGTAGCGTGCACGTTGAATTTTCCATCCTCAATTTAACATCTGTCGATGCTGTGAATGTTACGCTCAATCTTGTCGTTTGTAACGAGTGCAAATTCGCAAGAGAAGTAGAAGGGTTCACGAAATTAGCAGGTCAACTAGATACTCAACGATTTATAAACCTTCCTCAAATTCACGCGCTCGAATGTCTCCGGACTATAGAGGTGGATATCATCGTTCCGGTCACCCTTTCAACTTTTCAGATCGGGTTAATGTATCGATGTCACAGTTGTGTCCTTCCGACAGAAGTGACAAAGGGAACTGTTCATGTAACAAGAGATTTTGTAAGAACCCCAAAATGACTTCTCTCTGCGGTTCCACTCTACATCAAACGAATTGCCCCAAATACAGTTCCTTATGGCGCTCAAGGACTTCTCGCAGCGGTTGTGAAGTGAAATAACCGTTCGACCAATCAGTGCTAGTGATCCGGCCATTTAAAATCAGTTGAATGACCTGCGGGCCGCCAGCGGGCATCACTAGCATGCCAGAATCGAACGTAGATAACCACTTCTTCTGATCGCGGCTCAGTGGAATAAGTTTGACGTTTGGCGGCAAACGATAGGCGTAACCCTCCCATGTTTGCATCCGCGACATGCCGCTGATCGATCCGGGCACGAGCCAGTAACACGCGCCGCAGGTCTCCGCGCCGACCGCCATGTTGTACTCAAAATCGTTATACGCGTTCATAATCCAGAACACAGTCGGGTGATCCACATCGCTGTGGAACGGAACGACCTGTGGTCCGAAAATATTCTGTTTAAAAGAAATTGGTTGATTTGACCACATAGATGCGGCAGGCCGTGCGGCCTGCCGCTCTAAGTTACTCGCACTTTTTAGTAGAGATCACCTGATTGAGGATGAAGTCATCCAGCGAACCGGCGCCGCTGTTCACGGTTCCGGTCTCGGTCAGTTTCAGCTTCTCCACACTGTGCGGAACTTCCACATGTAAAACCACGATTGCGGGTTTGTTTGGGGTGAGATTGTCGATGTAGATTGGCAAGGAATCGAGAAGCTTCGCGTCGCCGTGACCGTCCAGAGGGCGCAACCCGATTTCGCTAATCTCCATCGAGGTGATGTCGTTCGTTCCGTTGTTGCGGATTGCCAGCCGTAACTCCATGCGGTTCCCGTATCCACAAAGCCTGTCGACCTTAATGGATACGTTCGTCAGCGGCCCAGGAAGCGCTTCCACAGGCGGTGTTCCGGTATTCCAGAAACAGCCGCCTGGGTGCGTATAACCGTTATAATCGCCGAATGACAGGTCGCAGTTCACGCGCGGAAAGGCCCAAGAATGGAAGAAGGCTGGCCGGTAGACGCCCAGGCCCCCCTTCGATACCGGATTGAAGAGTTGGGTCCGCAGATCTTCAGTCGGGGGTTGGTATTGGAAATTATCGGTGGTCCCAGTGACCGGAGTGTTGATCGCACTGATGCCCAACCAGCTGTAGTCGGACAAAAGCGTGGCGGTGCGGGGATCGTCTGCCCATTGATTCCCCGTATCCGTGGGGTAGGTGTAGGGAATATAGGCAGGAATGTCAAATGGTTGGGACAGGGGTGTGTACGGAGACGATCTGTTTACGAGGACTCGATAGGCATTAGGCTGCCTTGCCAATGGATAATATCCCCAACCATTCGAAACAGTGCTAGGTGTGGTCGGCAGATAACTGCCAATGGCGTACACGGCTGACATCAGGCTTTGATACATTCCCTGCTTGACCGCAGGATTCATGCGCAGCGAGATATCGCTGGCTGTTGATTGCCCCCAAGACCAGGCCTGCTGTCCGCTCGCCAAAAACGAACCTAAGGGCTTCATCTTCCCCCAGTCCTCGTAGATCAGATCGAACTGAGTTCCAAGGGTGCTCAGTTGCCCATGGAAGTTGGCTTGGGCCTGGTTCGCCAGATTGGCTACGGGCGTGGCTAGCGACGCCGTCTGGTTTCCGCTCTGGTCTGTTGTCAGGCTCATGCCGAAGTTGAAGAAGGTATCGGCAATGCCAAATAACGGCGCCAATGGTGTAGGCGCCGCAACACCAAGCCCGAGCACAAGATTCACGATGGGTGATACGAGGCTCGGAGCGGTAGGCTGCGGCGGCGGAGGCAGAGTCGCTTGTACGGTTTGCCAGGTGCTTATCAGGTCGAAGAGACTGTCAACGCCATTTATCGTTCCAAGTTGACTAAGATTGGACGCAAATGATCGGATGCCATCCACGTATTGAAACTCGGTCGAGAGTTGCTGCCAGACCTGGCAGAAGGTCAACCCTGCGTTGGCCGACTTTGTACAATCAGCGTTGTTGTTATTAGGATCCGTAATCGACTGCAGCTCGGTTAGATAGTCATGGATCGAGATGTTGGTGTCTTCGTAGTTATTCCTCGGATTGCAATTCTGCCCGCAAAGCTGAGTGGAAATGTATTGGAAGGCCTTTAGTTCGTCCGAACCGGACGCATATTGCGGAAACGTGGCCTCAGGCTGTGCCGGCTGCTGTGCCAGAACTTGATCGTAAAAGTCGAGGTTAGCCTTCCCGGTCAAATCGGCGTCGATGGGACTGTACCAGTTTGCGCGGCCTCGCGCCAGGACGCCATGCAACCCACCCGATGGGTGATCGGGGTAGACGGAGCTGGCTTCCCGGGCTCTCGACCACGCGCTGGACACCCAACTCGGCGGGGCGGGAGCGCCTACTAAAGAATAAGTGTCGCTAGGCGTGAGATACACCATCGTTTCGAAATAGCCGCCCAGTTGCGCGATCTCCTGAGCAAGGGGGTATATTCGCCCATCCCCGTCGGTCCCGAAATTCCAATTGGCGGGGATCGGATGGCCGTTGCTGGCGATAAAGATCAAGAGCCCCTCATTGTTGCCTATCACGTGCGGAATGTCAGAGGCAAGACGACCAATTTCGGAGTCAGACTGTGCCGTGCAATAGGTGTTGTTTACCTGTATAGGTTGAAGCGATTCCCGGTCCACAATCAACACGTGAAACGAGTTGGATGTCTCGCCGTTGCATCCCGGTTTGTAGGAATCCGCCACCGTGTAGGTTGTACCTCCGATTTTGATCGTCCCGTCCGTGGTTATGTCGTATTGAACATAGTCGGTTTGAATAAACGTGTAATTGCCGTTGGAGTCGGTTGCCAGATATCCATCAAGAGTACGCGTGTCGTATCCGCGTTCCCGTGCCCCTCCCTTGTTTCGGCCTCCATTGCCGATGAAGATGAACGGTGGTGAGTTGGTGATCGCTTCGAGATCCACCTGACCTCCAAACTGCTCCAGGTTCTTGGCTATCTCGCTCAGAGCAACGCCATAGTTCCCAACGCCGTTTACGATGAGAAATGCGTCGCTATTTTTAGCGAGCACGTTCTGAAGAAATGAATTGACTGAGTTTGCATCGGTGAAGACTTGGTCCTGTATGAGATCCGCAGTGTCCAAGGCTTGGCCCTGCTGGCGTTTGAGGGCGAGCATGTGCAGGCCGGGATTGGTGCCATGATAAGTCGTTCTACCCACTTTGATGTCACCGGTCGCAGGGTCGAGATGAACCGGGATGACGGTGTGCAGAGGCTCGGTCGGGATGGGTGGGTCGGTCGCCGGCGCTGCGGATGTCTGCCCAAAAGTGGAATAGGCGCTAGCCGCAAAGCAGAGCGCAAGTGTTAACATTGCCGCGACAGGCTTGTTGTATGATATGCAATTCATTTATAGATTCCTCCTAAACCATTCCAGGGACTCGAATATCGCGGCGGCGCGGCTTCGTGAGCGCGACGCCGTCATTCGCGGCCGAATCTATGTAAACGAAGTAGCTGGCCAGCATCACAACGGCCCTAAGCGCGCTCCGTACCCCGAGATGCCTTCTTACTGATCCTGTCATTGGAAATTCTCCTTTCGCTTGCCGAAGCGCAGAATTGCTCCCGGTATCTCGCCTGATGCGGGCCATGCTTTTCTGAAGCTGCACTGCGTTTCTGCCGATAGAGCGAAAGAGCCGCAAATTTCGTATCATTTCTCGCGTGAAAAAAATGCGTTTGTGTCGGGCTTAACGTAGCGCGAGCCCGAATAGTGGCCCTCCATCGCAGTGGGTGATCCAACTTTCGAACTGTTTGCGCTTTCAGCTAGGACACACAGGCATGACGATGACAGACTGGGATGCGGCCGCCTATGTCCGGCGATCTGGGCTTCAACGGGCGATGGCAGCGCAGGTGCTGGCGTTACTTGATCTCGAAGGTACAGAGCGGGTCCTGGACATCGGATGCGGCGACGGAAGGGTCACAGCGGAAGTTGCTGCCCGCGTCCCGCGCGGGGAAGTGATAGGCGTCGATTCCTCTCATGAGATGATCGCCTTCGGATCGAGCCGCTTCGGACCCGCAGCCAGATCCAATCTTCGATTCCAGGTAGCAGATGCCCGTAGCCTGCCCTTTCGCGAAGAGTTCGATCTGATTGTCTACCTTAATGCGCTCCGCTGGGTTCCCGAACAAGATGCGGCCTTTCACTCAATAAGTTGCGCTTTGAAACCCAATGGCTTGGAGCAACTGCGCCTCGTTCCGGACGGAAAGCGCACGAGCCTGGAGCTTGTGATCGAGGACACACGCCGCTCGCCAAAACGGCTCGTTATTTCCAAGAGTTCCGCGACCCGTATCTACATCTGACGGCGGAACAATACGGAGCGCTGGCCGAGAAGAACGGTCTGCTTGTCCGCCGCATTCACACCAAGGCGGAGGCGTGGGATTTTCAAGTCGCGCCAGGCGTTCTTCGATTTTTCTTTAGCGATGCCGATCGCATGGACACGATTCCTACCGGAAACGGAAAGGCCAGCGTTCGTCAATGATGTCTTGGATCGCTACAGGACCATAGCATGCGACTAGCCCGGCGAAGAGAATATGTTCAAGTTCTATCAGATGGATATCACGCTCGCGCCCGGCTAGCCACGATGGGGCCATACTACACCGGTTTTCGACCCCAAACTTGGAAAAACAGGTGTGATACCACCAGCGTGTCCGGGCGATCGAGGTGCTCCTTCAATTCAGCGATCAACTCGCTGAACTCCGATTCAGTGATCAGCTCTTGCTCGAGAACGCGATCGCGCACGTTCTCGAGGAAGTCCCCAAAGATTGCGCGTCGGCTGTTTCCGGGCGGAAAAACATGAACAACCGGGTTCACATCAATATCCACCAGCCCGGCTTCACGAAACAGGCGGTGCGTTCGGCGGCCAACGAAGAGGTCGATTCCGTTAGCGGACGCGTATCCTTGGAAAATCTCGAAAAGACGGTCCCAGGCACGAAGGGGAGGATCGCAGAAGTGTGAAACATAATCTGCCTCGTAGCTGGCGACCACGCCACCGGGCCGAGCCAGCCGGACCATCTCCCGGACGACTGCTTCGACATCGGGTACATTCACGAGTACGAGCCGCGCATGAACCAGGTCGAAGCTAGCTGCCGGCAGCTCTGTTGCGGTGGCGTCTCCCTGAAACACCTCGACATTTGTCAGCCCACGATCGGCCACAAAGCGTCTCGCCATCGCAACCGAGTCATGGTTTCTTTCGATACCGATCACATGTCCCGTCGATCCGACGCGCTCCGAGAGCAAGTCAAGGACACCTTGCGGCCCACACCCGAGATCAATTGCCCAATCCCCCGGGGCAACGCCTGTACGGTCAAGCAGCCAAGCCGACTCCTGTCGAAGCTCCTCCGCCTGCTTTCTGAGCCGTAGTTCTTCAGCTTCGCTGTGACCCAATAAGTACTGCTCGCCCTGCCGCTGCAGATCCTGATTCTGTTCCACAGAAAACACAGTGTTTCTCCTTGTTGCAAAACGTAGACTGGACCCCACATGCGGCGAGTGCCGAAAGTGCATCTGCGCTTCTGCCGGATACAGCGTGAGAGCCGCAAATTCCGTATCATTATTTTTTCCAAAAATTGCGGTTAGGCTGGTTACGCGGTCGCGGAAGCCCGTGGCGAGGTAATTTCCACCACCCTCAGGCAGGCGGCGAGATCAGATCAGTACGAGTTGAGGATGCGCGATGCACCCCCAAAACATCAGCGCCTGCACCGGACTCACACGGCGTAGAACAAACGAACAACGACGTCCGTCTTTCTTGCCTTGATTTCCTGGCGGTCAACCGCGAGTCCCTGCAGAAAGTTTCTAAGTCCGACGTAAGCGGCTGCCTCTTCGTCCTCGAGTTCACCTGGTACCGCGGCGTGAAGCTGGCGTATCTTTGGCAACCGCGTTTCTGGACTGCCACGGTAGCTAATGTCGACGCGCAGTTCCAGCCCGTTATAGACGCAGCGCAGTGTGCCTTTTGAGGGGTGCGAGTGATGTCTAACGATGTAGTCGATGACTTCGCCAGCATGGGAAGCACTCGTCTCGATGAGGGCGCTGGTAACTTTCCAACCCTGGGCCTTTTCGCGTAAAAACGCAATCGCGGAGGCGATCGCACCTTCCGAATCGTTCCAGGCAGTGGCAGCAGCCTGGCGCATGCCAAAACGGAATAACAATGCAAGCACGACTGCGGCGCTCAACGAGAGTGCGAGTGGGCTGCTGGTAAAGCTTCGAACCGCTCCGGGCAAATCTCGAAAATACGCTGGGAAAATGCTCTCGCTTAATGCCAGCAACGTGGAGATACCAATCACGTAGACAGCCCGAGTGTCTATCGAACGCGAAAGCATGACCCCCATGCCACCCGTAATCATGAACGAAGCCGTGAAGACCAGCAGCGATCCGGCTACTTCCTGAGGGACTAAAAGGAAAAAGCCTGGCACTTTCGGTAAGAAGCCGAACGCGAGCAGGACCACCGCAGCAGCAAAACCGATCGTCCGGCTAGTCGCCCCCGTCGCTCCGGACATGCCAACCAGGCTGGGACCGCTGCTCATGCCAGTTACCCCGATACTGCTCCCGATGATATTGGCGAGTCCATCGGCGAGTACTCCTTTCCGGAGATTCAACATGTCTGGCCGCTGCCAGCCGGAATTGTTGATTCGCTGGCAGGTAGTGATCACTCCTACTGTACGCAGAGCCGCTGCGACACCGGCAGCCAGGAAAGCGGGCACTAGCCCGAGGTCGAACGCGACATGGAGAATAGCTGGCCGTGGAAAGGCAACCCAGGCAGCATTAGCTACAGCGGCAAGCTGCGCGGGTCCAAGCAGACCTATGGACAATGCACCGATGACACCTAGGGCCAGTCCAAACAACGAACAGAGAAGCTTCAAGGCTCCTCGACCCCAAATACTTAATCCGATCGGTACGAAGAGAGTTAGCATAGCGACCGCCAGGTGTGATGGGAAAGCTGGCTGTCCTTCATGCCGAATGTCAAGTGTTTCGCCGATTCCAACTATTCCAAGCTCGAGGCCGACGATGAAAACCGTGAGGCCGCTGAGAACAGGCGTAATCACAAACCGGAGCCGTCTGAGGGCGAGACCGACGAGCATTTCGACTGCTCCGGCGAATACTGTCATGCCAAAGACCAGGGGCATGCCGCCGATCTGAGCTGCCAGGACCGACGGCGCAAGGAAAATAGCAGAAAAAACAGGCGGAGCAAGGAAGCCCGAGCCAATTGGCCCGCGAGGTAACGCTTGCAGAGCTGTGCCGATGGCCAGACCCACACATGCAATGCCCATCAGGCCAATTGCTTCGGATTGAGCAACATGCGCGCGACGTAAAATGATCGCCACGAGGACCATATACATTGCCGACATGACCGCGTATTGAGCGCCCAACATGGCCAGCCGCAGCGGCGGGGGCGATTCGTCCACAGCGTAGATGAGTGTTGCGGGGCGTGTGCTCTCGTGAACTTGAGCTACCGACAAGGCGGACATCACATTGCTTCTTTCCAAACCTTGGTCAAGAGATAACTGGTGAAAAAGCCAGCATTCCAATCTACATCAGAAAGCAGTACTCGGGCGGCTTGCCAGCCAGTTCCGATTCCGGTCGGAGTCGTAAACAATGCCTCGCATCGCGTTCACATTTATGACAGGCCCGGCTTGTGTGCCCAAACGATCGACATCCGCGGCGCCAGGATGAGTACGTTACCCTGTTCAATTGTCCGTCGCATCTCGTGCAAAGTTACGTCCAACTCTTCGAAGGACGTTAACCCCGCATTGAGAAAAGCGGCTGACGCCTCGGCTACACTCCACTCCAGGAAATGGGGATCGTCTCCCTCGAGTAGAGCCGGTTGGTGAATCTCGAGCCTGGGGTCGGCGAAGCCCATGCGCTTGACCATGTGATAGAGATCGTTGGCTAAGGAGTAATTCAGGCCTCGGCGCGCTCCGAAGTGCCCGAATAAATTGGCGAACTCATCGTGAGCGGAAGGAGGGACACTCCCGGCCGACTTGAGATCACCGTCCTCTACAACCAGAATGCCGCCAGGCTTCAGGACATCACGCATTTCCCGCAAGCAGGAAACCGGGTCAGGCAGGTGAAGTAAAAGAAAGCGGCAGTACACGAGGTCGAACGAATTCAGCGGCAGGCCGGTGTTCTCGGCGCTAGCCGTCACAAACGAGCAGTTCTGTAGGCCACCCTGGGAGCACCATTTCGCAGCTTCCTCGAGTTGTGCGCGATCCACGTCGATTCCAACCACAGAACCAGACGGCCCGACGATCTCCCCCAGCATACGGGTTACGACGCCTACGCCGCATCCGAAATCGGCAACGTGCATTCCTTCTTTGAGGCCTGCTTGAAGCAGAATGCGCCTACCCGCCGGCGCGTAGATTTTATGCAGTAGGTGTAGCCGGCGCACGGCCTTCGCTCCCGTAGCGAGCGCATATGGGCCCGATCTGTCGGTCGTTGTGCCTGATGTATGCGCCCCATCGTTACTAGAAACGAGTGTTGGAGTGAAGGCCGCAGGGCCGGCGCTGGAATCTAGTACGTTCATAGTTGTGCTCCCGCTGCTCGGGCAGCGTAAACGAAACAGCTCGCCTGAATCAGAACGGCTCGACACGCGAGCTCCACTCCGACATACTCTCTTGCGATATGTGGCTCGAATAAGCTCATGGGATCCTCGGCTTGTAAAGCGCAAACGCTGCAAAATTCGTATCATTTCTTTTAAAGTTCGACTTCCGTCGCCAGTAGTGTTTCGTTTCGAGCCAGCCTGGCCCCATTCCCAACCGAGCAATATGATCCCGCCGTCCAGGATGGTTAAGCTGGCGATGCTCGGAAGCGCAGGCTCTCTAAGATTTTGGTGTGTGCCATTGTGGGAAGCGCCGCTCAGAGGGAAAATAACTGCTGTGTGTAGTAAACCCCCAGCCGTTTATTAGAATCATCAGTTTAGCCGCTGCGCTTCGGAACAGTTAAGTTTGTCTCGACAGTCAAAAGATCGAGACTTAACGTTCGCTTAACGTGCTCTTTAACGTTTCGCCGGAGTTCGGCTAAGTCGTTGATCGGAATAAACGACGGGGTTTTGACTACACACAAGCATCAGGAGGGATGGCTTGACATCAAGGGAATACCTGTTCGCCTGCAGGAGGCGAACACAATATCGCGGTCCCATTCTTGTTCTCAACGAAAGGATATGGATTGTGATGGAACAATCCGTCTTTGACGGACTTCGATCCGGCCGAAGAGGAGATTCCAATCGATACACAGACGGGTGAAGGAACCTTCCAGACTGGAAGCGGCGGCACACGGCGTCCTGATCGCCAGCGATTTGCGCAAGCAGTTGAAACTGGAAGTCAATAACTCGCCAGTGGTCAATTTACAGAACATGTGGGTGCCTTACTCCGCGGGGGGCAAGGTCCAGTTACCCGCCAACACGTCCGCAATAAATAGCTCATGCCGCGTTAGGCCATCGATACTCGTGATGCAAACCACCGAGAATCGGTTTGGCCATCACTTGAGAAGCTCGGCACAACCGATCAGGTTGCTTGCGTGCCGGCAAAGTTTGCCTGGTCCTAGGGACCGATGTGGGCGGCCCGCATTGTAATGGCAGGTCCACTCGAGAAGGGTTCGTCGCAAATGACACGCGTTGAGTGGGATAGACATAGTCCAGGCATTCCCCGGCGTATCGTTCCAACCAACCGTTCGCAATGTGCGTTGGCGGTTGGCATGCGAACGGGCGATTTCAACAGGTGGATACCCCAACTCTCAACCACGTCATCCAGACTGGCGGAGAAGGTCTTGTGCCGATCATGAAGGAGAAACTTGCAATCCTCATCAGGAAGCGCTTCCCGGAGCTGTTGCAGTGTCCATTCAGCCGTTGGGTGTTCGGTCACGTTGAAGTGAACTAGACGTCTGGATCCGATCTCGAGCGCGACAAATACATATAAAGGATGCGGAAGCGTGCTGTGACAGAAACGAAGAAATCGCAAGCTACGATCCCGTGCGCGTGATTCCGCAGAAAGGTTGACCAGCGGTGGTCTGTAGTTCCGCGGGGACGCGGCACTCTATTGACATTTTCCGGGCGCTGGTACGGCAGCTGTTGCTGCCGCCCGTGTCGGCAAGGATGAGCAACTGCCGGACGCGGCGATAACGTGTGGCGCCCTCGCGCTGCCACCAACCAGCGATGGAATGGGCGGCGAAGGCAGCTGTGTCGTGCGAGACGCCAACGAAGACGGAGCCGCGATTGGCCAGCAGATCGTAGATACCATAAGGAATGGCGACGCCGATGGCATCGGAACGAAAGTCGTGATCGTTCACACGCACGGGCGAACGATCCCACCTGGCGCCGTTGTTTTTGAAGTTGCCGACCAGTTCTCGTTTTTTGGTGTCCACGCTGATAATTGGATTCCCCCGCCGCTCAAAGTGCCTGCGCAGTGATGAGATATACGATACTTACTACTTCTTCAACGGAAGATGAGCGAAAACATCAACGCGATTGCGCGTCGCTCAGTTATCCATCATACGAAACATATTGGAGCAATTTTGTTTGATGGGAGCAAATTCCGCAGGCCGCGCTGAGGACACATTTGCCCTATCGACTTTCCGCCACCATGACGTTGCTGCCTGATCTATC
>CAVRNU010000037.1:0-83159 GCA_963722585.1 Bryobacterales bacterium
CGATCGCGTTGACGCACGCATAGTTGACGATCGGAACAAACTCGAGAACCAGCTCACCTTGCGCGTTCGGCTCGAGATCGTCGAACGCTTTCTCGATAGCGCGGTTCGCGCCGCCGGCCGCTTTAGCTATATCAAAACCGCGCAGAAGAGCCGTTCCGTTTGCGAAGACATTAAACGAACGCGATCCTACGGCCGGATAGGTGGTCTGCGGAGTTCCGAAATAGGTTTCGGCAAAGTGCAAGGTGAGTCGATATTTGCCTGGGGCGAGCGGTATGCGGTAGGTGAAATTGCCATAGCGTTCGCCATCGTAGATCGATTTCTCGCGAACATTGGTTACACTGTCGTGCCGGATGACCATCCGTCCACCAATCACGTACTGATCGGCCGCCCAAACCTGGCCCCCTTCGTCGGTCACAGACGTCTCTTGCGCAACGATGCGGATGGGCCGTATTTTTCCCGGCAATGTAGGCAAAATCTCGAGCGCGTTCAGGAACGCCGCGCCGCTGATCGGATCGAAGCAAAGATGCAGTTTTCCGTCTTGCGCGGGGGTGATGTCCTTGAATACCTGGTCGTGCAGCCTGTTTGCCGCGCCGGCTTCGGCTATGACATCGAAAGTATCGGCCTTTAAGTTGTCGTTGATCGAGATTCGAAACAGGTGGTCGCTTTCGGCTCCGCCCGCTGGGTTGCCCATCCCGTAGTCGGTCTCGGCAAACATCAAATGAACTTCGTACACGCCCGCGCGGAGCGGAATGTCATAGCGGAATTTGCCCTGTCGCTTCGACCGGACGAAGCCTGGGTCGGGTTGGGCTTGAATGGGAACGGCGGTCTGAACGGGAATGGAACGGCCGCCCGTAAAGTAAGCGTCCGCGCTCCAGGTACGGCCCTGCCGGTCCCGGAATGGCGGTCCATGATATCCCGCCAGCATGCGAACCTCGCTCGGCAGGGGCTGAGCGGCGGCTCCCGCCCAGACTTCATCTGGGGGCGGGGAAGCGGTTCGCTTCGTAGAACGGGCCCTCCACGCCAGGATGCCCACAACAATCAAGCAGGCGGCTCCGGAGGCGATGAGCAAACGTTTGCGGTTTCCTACGCCACTCGATGAGGACGGAGGCGCCGATGCCGGGACCGGATCGATCTTTACGGGCACAACTTCTACGCTCCGTTCGAGCGTACTTAATTCAAGACTGGATTCAAGTGGAGGCCTGCCGCGATCGGCGGGAACAAACTGAGGAGCATATTGACCGTTCGGTATCACGATCTGCATCGGATGATCGGCTCCTTGCCCCAGGTAATATTCGGCGAGCCGCTTCCGCAATTTGTGAGCTTCTACCCGAACAATGGAATCCTTTTTCTGGTCGAAATCCGGCGAACGCCCTAAGGCTTCGACAGCGATGCTGTATTCCTTGATCTGGTCGGCGCGCCCTTCGAGATAGCGCTCACAGACGTATTGAAGAAAACTAGCGAGATTCGGCGCACGGCTGAAGATGCCGGATTGAAGCACAGCCTCCAGCTCGGCCCGTTCGAGCTGTGGCTGATTTCCCACTGACATACGGCTAGGCGAAGTATATCAAGGAAATCGATGTGATGGTGAGGCGGCGACACCCCCGAGATGGCAAGCACAACGTTTATTAACGCGATTAGAAACAAACGACTTGGAGCGTTAACGTGGTGAATAGCCCCTCGATAACCGGTAGCCTCTTGCATATCAATCCTAGTGTGAATACAGTACCGGACAGGTCTTCGAGAAACGCTTCTCTCGTTGCGAAGGGGTTCCATGTCGAAAATACGCGTGTTTGTGCGAACGCTCTTATTCATACAGTTGTTCGCGTTCACTGCCCTGTACATGCGGTCTCAGGGCATGTTTGCCACTCTGACCGGTGTTGTCACCGACCCGTCCGGCGCGAATGTCTCGGGCGCCAAAGTGAAACTAGTCGATGCGCAATCGGGTTCGGAGCGCGACACCACAACTGATGCGCAAGGCTATTACACGTTTGCATCGGTTCCGGTGGGCTCCTACAATTTGAGCGTAGAAGCCTCCGGATTTCAGAATTATAAGCTTACAGGAATCAGCCTAGGGGGTGGTGAGAGACGCAACGTCAACGCGAGCCTCCAGGTTGGCAACGCCAGCGTGACGGTCGATGTCACGGGCGCCCAGGATGTCTTGGCGCCCGTCGATTCCGGCGAAAAGTCGGCCTCGCTCACAACCAAGGAGCTCGAGAACTACACGCAGGTCGGAAGCAACGCGGCGGAATACATCAAAATCATGCCGGGGTTTGCAGTCAGCAACGGCGTATCGAACAAGCAGAATTACTCCGGCCAGACGATCGGCATTAACGCTAACGGCGATTCCGGCAGCCAAAGCCCGCTGAATAATGCGTTTGCTTATAATGGCCTGCCTGGCAATACCCTGGACATTGTTGCGGATGGCGCGCACGTGTCCGATCCGGGCTGCAACTGCGACACGCCTGTGAATCCAAACTCGGACTTCTTGCAAGAGTTCAAGGTATTGACCTCAAATTTCAGCGCGGAAGATCAAAAAGGGCCCGCGGTCATAACTTCGGTGACCAAGGCGGGTGGCACGGCCTTCCACGGCGACGCCTTTTTCTCAGCGAGGAACTACGTGCTGAACGCGAATGACGCGTATTCGAATGCCCTTGGCATTAAACAACCCCAGGACAAATATTACTATCCAGGCGGCAGCGTCGGCGGCCCTGTGTATATACCGGGCACGAATGTCAACAAGAAGCTGTTTTTCTTCACTGGCTACGAATATTTCTATCAAGTGCTCGATACTGGGCAACTCACAGCCACGGTGCCAACCTCGGGCATGTTGAACGGCAATTTCTCTCCCTCCGAAGTGGCGATGCTGGGTAACATCGATGCTTCCGGGAAGGCTCCAGGGCAAGTCAACTATTCCCAGTTCCCCGGCGGTCAGATTCCGGCCAACATGATTGATCCCAACATGCAAGCGCTGATGAAGCTGTATCCCGCTGCGAACGCCAACCCAAATGCGACTGGCGGATACAATTACGTCCAATCGGAAATTTTCAATCAAAACAACCTCCAGTGGGTGGAGCGCACCGACTATAACATCAGCGACAACACGAAGCTGTTTGTTCGGTATAACTTGCAGCGCGAGACGCAGCAGTTCCCGGTGGGTCTGTGGTGGCGGCAAACCGATCAAGTTCCCTATCCGACCCCAGTGCAGGGTAAGAACCGATCCGACTCTGTGTCGGGTTCTCTCACCCATGTCTTCAGTCCGACAATGACCAACGAAACGGTAATCGCGTATACGTTTGTCGGCTTCCCGAACGTGTTTGAAGACCCCACCAAAGTGGCCCGTTCCACGGTTGGCTATAACTACGCCGGGTTATTCAAGAACGGAGTGGCGCAGATTCCATCATTCGGCGGGAGTGGCGGCGCGGGTGAAGCCGCGCTGGTCTTTATGCCGGGTGGGTTCGAGGCAGGCGGAGCCTCTTCCGGGCTATATGCCAACAAATACATGCCCAGCGTCAGCGACACGCTCACCAAGGTATTTGCCACGCATACATTCAAGGCGGGATTCTTCTACGAGTGGATTCGAAACGCGCAGCCCGCCAACAATGACACGAACGGATATTTGCAGTTCGTGCCTTCCTCGAATCCCACGTATACCCTCGGCAACGCCTATGCCGACATGTTGACGGGTAACATGTCAAATTACACGGAAGCCAACTTCAATCGGATCAACGATATCTCATATAACACATATGAGGGATTTATTCAGGATTCTTGGAAGGTGACGCCGCGATTCACCCTCGAGCTGGGCCTCCGCATGACTAACTTCACGCCGTGGACGGATCGCGAGGGCTATGGTTACTCGATCTTCATTCCGTCGCAATACGCCGGCTCATCGTGTACATCAGGGCCTACATTCTGCGGCTTCGAGTGGCACGCTCGCGATAGCGCGGTTCCCTTGGGCGGGTTCCCCACGCGAACGCTCTTTTGGCAGCCGCGTTTCGGTTTCGCTTATGACTTAAGCGGCAAAGGCCAAACCGTGCTTCGCGGCGGTTGGGGGCGGTTCTACTATCATTCGGGTCAATTCACAAGCGGCCTCGATACATCGGCGGGATCGGAGACCGTTAACCTGACCCCAAGCAGCATTGGCAATAAACCGCTGTTGGCAAGCAACTTGTCGACCATACCTTTCACCGCGACACCAGCGACACCCTCAGCCGTAAGCAGCACCGATAACAATCAGCCCTACACCGATAGCTACAGCTTCACGATCGACCAGCGGCTGCCCTGGTCGAGTTTGTTGGGGGTGGCATACGTGGGCAACCGGAGCCGCGACCTGCAAAACAGCGCTGGCGCGGGCAGCAATATTAACCTTGTGCCCTATGGAGCCATGTTCAGCGCGGCCAACCCGGCCACGGCGAATGCGAACAACTACCGGCCCTATCTAGGGTACGGTGACCTCAACCTGGCGACCAATAACCTTTATGCCAACTACAACGCGCTGCAGGTTACTTGGGCTCGGCAGAAGAGCCATTACACCATTCAAGCGAACTATGCGTTTCAAAAGGCGCTCGGCATTATCAGTCCTAACGGCACGAATTTGAGTTCTCTACAGGCTACTCTCGATCCATTTAATCTAGGTAACAACTATGGAGTGCAGGCAAATAACCGAACCAACGTATTTAACGCAGCGTACTCGGTCGAGCTGCCCAGCCCCGTGCACGGCAATAAGTTTGCCGCAGGAGTACTTAACGGGTGGCAGCTGTCCGGTGTCACGCTGTGGCAAAGCGGGGCCGACCTGACGGGCAACAGCACAAACCAAAACTTCAATATGCAATTGAATAGCGCCATCATCCCGGGGACGCAGAATATCGTGAATCCGGGAGGTGGCGCCAACGGCATCGCCATCTCGAATCAATCGATTCTTGGGACAAGTGACATGCAGCTCAACCCTGTACTTACTTGCAATCCGACGGCGAATCTGAAGCCGCACCAATTTCTGAATGGGAACTGTTTCGCCGCGCCTACTGTCCCCGGACAAGGCGTTCCAGCCGTGTTACCGGCAATCTACGGTCCCGCGTTCTTCAACTCCGATTTGGGGCTGTTTAAGAATTTCCAGATTAAGGAATCGATGAAGCTGCAGTTCCGCATACAGGCGTACAATTTTCTGAATCACCCGCTGTACTCGTTCCCGAACCAAAACAACCTGACGCTGAATTTCACGCAATCGACTCCTGGCGGCCCAATCACGCAGACGAATTCGAACTTCGGATACGCCCAATTTAAACAGGGCCAGCGCATCGTCGAACTAGTAGTGAAGTTCTACTTCTAAGCAAAGCCGGCAAGGAGCCGGAAGCGTGAGCGACCGGCCCCCACCTTCCCCGCGTCATATAATAGCCCCAATCGCCGATGTCTCGCTTCGGAGTGATGTTGCTGTCCCTCGGCACGCTGTATGCCCAAGCGCAGCGCTCCCCCCAAGAACTCCTTAAGGAAGCCGTAACACTCCAGCAAGCCGGCAAGCTGGATGCGGCTATCAAAGACTATCAACAGCTTGTCACGATGTACCCGGATCAGCCGCAGATTCGCTCGAATCTGGGAGCCGCGCTGGCCGGAGCCGGGCGTTACGCCGAAGCCGTAGAGCAATACAAAAAGGCAATTGCGATCCAATCCGATCCTACGGTGCGCCTGAATCTCGCGCTTGCCTATTACAAGGAGTCCGAGTTCCAGCTTGCTATCCAGGAACTTGAAAAAGTTCACCAGGCTCTGCCCTCGAATACCCAGGCGTTGATGCTGCTGGCCGACTCGAATCTGCAGCTTGGCAATAACAAGAGAGTCATCGAGCTTCTCCGGCCGCTGTACAAATCGAATCCTGCCGATCTCGCCGTAGCCTACATGCTCGGGACGGCACTCGTGCGGGATGGGCAAACTGCCGAAGGCCAGCTCGTCATCGATCCAATTTTGAAAAACGGCGATTCCGCCGAAGCTCGCCTCTTGATGGGTATGACCAAAATGTCGGTGCACGACTTCGCCGGAGCCCGCGACGATTTGAAGCGCGCCGTAGAATTGAACCCCAATCTGCCTGACGTCTATTCGTATTACGGTTCGGCGCTGCTCGCAACCGGCGATCAACCTGGCGCAGAAGACGCATTCAAAAAAGAGCTCGATAACAATCCGAGCAACTTCGACGCGAACCTGAAAATGGGCGTTCTGCTAAAGCAAGACGACGACCTGGATGGGGCCATGAAGCATTTCGAGAAGGCTCTAAAAGCCCGGCCGGGCGACATGGCGGTACGCTATCAGATTGCTTCGGTTCTGGTCGAGCAATCGCACATCGAGGAGGCGCGCTGGCAGCTCGAAGCCTTAGTGAAGGAAGCGCCCAACTTCACCGAAGCGCACGTGACACTCGCGACCGTCTACTACCGCGAGAAGCGGAAAATTGATGGCGATCGAGAGCGAAAAATCGTTGCGCAGTTGACTGCCGAGCGGCAGGCTAAAGAACCGGGCGTGAGGGCGCAGTAGTGAAGCTGTGGTGGAGGTGGACCGGTGGAGCGGGCCTCTTTCTCTGCTTCGCCGGAGCGAACCTGGCCAACGCAACGGCCCTCACTTGCTCGGCCTGCCACGCGAGACAAACCGCTACCTTTCCAGGAAATGCAATGTCCCACGCGCTCGAAACCGTCGCGCAATGCGATATCCTCCGCGCGAACCCGTCGCTCGCTGTGAAGAAGGATTCGTATTCGTACAAGATCGAGAGACAAGGCGAGCGCAGCATCTACACGGTCAGCGATGGCGGCCAGACCCTCTCGGTTCCGCTCGCATGGGCGTTTGGCGTCGACCGTGGGGGCCAGACCTACGTCTTCGAGAAGGACGGTGCTTTCTACGAAAGTCGCGTGAGTTACTACAAACATCTGAACGGCCTCGACTGGACGATCGGCGCAACCGATTCATCGCCTGCAAACCTGATTGAGGCAGCTGGGAGAACGATCGGCCCGGCCGAAGAGTTGCTGTGCTTCGGATGCCACGCGACTCATGCGGTATCGCAGGGGCGCATGACATTCGACACCCTTGTCCCTGGCGTTCAATGCGCACGATGTCATGCCGGGGCTGAAGCGCACAGGGATAGCTTCAGCAAACCTGGCGCGAAGCCAATTGCAATGAAGAAACTGGGCCAACTGACGACTGAAGAGACTTCTAATTTTTGCGGCCAATGCCACCGGACCTGGGAGCAGATTGCTCGCGATGGACCAAGAAATATCGGAAATCTGCGTTTTCAACCCTACCGCCTGACTAAAAGCAAATGCTACGACACAGACGATAAGCGAATCAGTTGCCTCGCCTGTCACGACCCGCATCGGCCGCTCGATCAAGTTGTGGCCCACTACGATTCGAAATGCCAGGCCTGCCACAATTCCAAGAATGCCTCCGCGAAGCTGTGCAAAGTGGAGACGAAAAACTGCGTGTCGTGCCACATGCCCAAGGTCGAGTTGCCCGGATCGCATCATTTGTTCACCGATCATATGATTCGGATTGCGCGCGCGGGCGAGGCGTACCCGGAATGAAGCGGTTCTTGGCATTGCTGTGCTTCGCGGAGGCGCTGTGCCTCGCTCAGGACCCAATGACACTCGTGCAGCATGCTTACGAACTGCAGCAGGCGAGCGACTACGCAGGCGCGGCCGACGCGTACCGGGAGTTTCTAAAGCTTCGGCCCAACGAAGCGGGAGCGCATTCGAATCTGGGCGTTGTGTTGAGCAAGCTGGGGCGCTACGACGAGGCAATTTCCGAGTATCGGGCGGCAGAGAAGCTCGTGCCGGGCGATCCGCGAATTGGCGTGAACCTGGCGCTCGCTTATGAAAAGAGCGGGCGCATTCAAGAAGCCCGCGATAAGCTGGAGCAGCTCCATGCTGGTCAGCCCGGCGACACGCAAATCACGATGCTGCTGGCCGATTGCGATCTTCGCTTAGGCGACAACAGCCGCGTCATCGCCTTGCTAGAGCCGCTTGAAGCGCAAAACCCGCAAGATCTCGCGGTGGCCTACATGCTCGGCACCGCGCTCATTCGCGAGAAGAGAGTGGATGAAGGGCAGCGGCTTGTCGATATCATTCTGAAGAACGGCGATACGGCGGAATCGCGCTTCCTGTTAGGCAGCCAGATGTTCGCCGCAGGCGACTATCCAAGCGCCGTCAAGCAATTTGCCTCGGCCATTACTCTGAATGCGAATCTGCCCGAGCTTCAGGCCTATTACGGCCAGTCTCTCCTGTTCACCGGCGACGCCGATGGAGCAGCAGCCGCCTTTCGAAACGAGCTTGCGAACGATCCGAATAACTTCGCCGCTAATCTCGGACTGGCGCAAATATTAACCCAGCGGCAGCAGTATTCCGAGGCGCTTCCATATGCCACAAAGGCCGTTCTGCTGCGCCCCGGTTCCGCGGAAGCGCGCATCGCTTTGGATGAGTCGCGCGAGCGCAAGAGAGCGCCTGAGCTTAATACCAAAACCGGCGATCCCGGCCCGAAAGTGAAGGAGTTGGCGCCCGATTTCACGCTCAGCGCACTGCATTCGACGGCATCCGTCAATCTCACACATTTCCGCGGCTCGAAGCCCGCTGTGTTGATCTTCGGCAGCTACACGTGCCCGAATTTCCGGTCGGCCGCACCGACCCTCGACCAGCTTTATGCAAAGTACGGCCAAAAAGCAGCCTTTCTTTTGGTTTATATCCGCGAAGCTCACGGAAATAGCGACTGGCAAAGCACGCGCAACGAGCGGGACGGAGTCACGATGGGCGACGCCTCGAACCTTGCCGAGAAGCAGCAGCACGCTTCCATGTGCACGCGGAAGCTGAACCTGAAATTTCCGGCGGTCGTCGATGGCATGGACGGCAAGGTTGAAAAAGAATATGCGGCCTGGCCAAGCCGTGCCTTCGTTTTAGATAAACACGGGCGTATACTTTACAGCACACGCCTGACCGAGCTTGATTTTAACGCGCACGAAATGGAGGCGTGTTTACGAAAGGGCCTGCTCGAGTGAACCTCCGCTCGCGAGCTGTCTACTTCTTTCTATTTCTCTATATTGCCGTCAGCCTTACGTATCAGATTGTGGCGTCGGTTTCGTTTATCGTCGGCTATTTCAACCTGCGGCATCAAGTCCGGGCGCCGTTTGGGGTCGATTCCGAGCGGCCTGCGATTACCAGCGTCACGAAAGAAGCGAAACGAGCAGGGCTGGCCGCGGGAGATACCATCGAATCTCTCAATGGCGCTCCTTATAACGGAGAGGCTTTGTGGCGCGCAACGCGATGGTACGCGCATCCCGGCGACGTGCTGCGAGTAGGCATTCGACGGGCCAATGGCACACGCGCTACTGTATTCGTTCCGCTTGTTCCCGAGGCGCCTAACAACGCCCCCATCGGCCAGACGGTCTTCGTTATCTTCCTGCAAATTGTCGTCCCGTTCTTCTGCCTCGGCTTAGGATATTGGGTTGCCGTAATGCGTCCAAAGGACCCGAACGCGTGGCTCATCCTGATCTTGCTCAGCTATCCCGAGAGTTTTATCTCGGTTTCGACTTATAACTGGTGGCCCGGAATCTGGCTTGTGCTTCGGCTGGATTGGCATCTCGTACTGGAGTTTCTCGGGCCAGTCGCGCTGGTTTGGCTGGGTCTGCTGTTTCCGGAACGGTCGCGAATCGATATCCGATTGCCGTGGCTGAAATGGCTAATGCTCGGTTTGCTTGTGTGCGGTCTCGGGGCCGGCCTTGCCACCGATTACAGCGAATGGTACGACATGTCGCTAATTCCAAATGCGGGCGTCATCGACGCTGTGAACAACCGGATATCGCTCTGGATCATGCTCTCATGTTTGGTTCTTTACTGGATCGCGATTTTCGAAAAATATTTCACGATATCGGCGCCCGACGCGCGGCGGCGAGTACGCGTGCTGTGTGCCGGTTCAGTGGTCGGGCATGGAAGCCTGCTGATCATCTTTGGCTTACTTCCGTGGTTTGGCATCGCGGATCCCGGCAGCATTCAGTGGCTCGGGTATTTGAGTGCCGTTCTGATGCTGTTCTTTCCGCTGAGTCTCGCTTACGTAGTGATTGTGCAGCGCGCCATGGACGTGAGCCTTGTCATCCGCCAGGGATTGCAGTACACCTTGGCGCGGCGCGGTGTCCTTGGTCTGCAGATTCTGCTCAGTGCCATTTTGTTCATTGTGGTCGCGAGCCTGGTGACCACTCACACTCTCAGTCTCATCTGGACTGTCATCATACTGGCAGCGGGCGTCTGGAGCACTTTCCTGCTCCACGGTCTGGCGCAGCGAGCGGCAGTCTGGATTGACCGCCGCTTCTTTCGCGACAGCTACAACGGTGAGCGGATGCTAAGTGAACTAGTCGAACAGGTTCGCACCATCGTCGAAACACAACCGCTGCTTGAAACCGTTACCAGGCGCATAGCAGAGGCCCTGCATGTTCCAAGAGTAGCCGTCCTGCTCAACGGGAACAGTCCCTATAAGCCCGCGTGCGCCATCGGTTATGGAAGCCTGCCTAACGTGATGTTTCCCGAGCGGGCGGCCACGGTTGAACTCCTGAAAAAAGAGAAGCAACCGGTGCGCGTCTACTTTGATGACCCCGAAGCGTGGATTTACCGGCTCCCCGAGATGAGCGCCGGCGAGCGCGAGAAACTGGCCGAGCTTCAAGCGGAACTCCTGCTGCCGCTGGTAGCCAAGGAGGAGCTGATCGGCTTCATGAGCTTGAGTCAGAAACTGGCGGAAGCGCCGTATTCCGGCACGGATTTGCGTCTGCTGAATTCCGTGGCAGCGCAGACCAGCATGGCGCTCGAGGTCTCGCGGCTAACGGCTGCGGTTGCGCGAGAGACAGGGCAGCGCGAGCGGCAGGATCGCGAACTCGAAATCGCTCGCGAAGTGCAGCAACGCCTGTTTCCGCAATGTATTCCCGCGATTCAAGGATTAAGCATGTGCGGAGTCTGCCGCCCGGCGCAGGGCGTTGGCGGCGATTACTACGACATGATCGAGGTTGAAGATGGCCGGCTAGGCATCGCGATCGGAGACGTTTCCGGCAAAGGCATTTCCGCCGCGTTGCTGATGGCAAGCCTCCGTGCCTGCCTCCGGACCATGACGCTCGTGGGATCGCTGGATCTCGCGGCGCTGATGCGAAAAATGAACCAGTTGGTTTATGAATGGTCAGCCGCAAACCGCTATGCCACTTTTTTCTTCGCCGTGTATGATCCGCCGGCGAGGAAGCTGCAATACGTGAACGCCGGTCATAACCCGCCTTTCGTGATGCGAAGCAATGCCGGCGGCGCCATGGAATACCTCTTTCTGGAGGCCGGCGGCCCCGTGGTCGGCCTGCTTCCAAACGTTCCTTACGAGGAGCAATCCGTGACGCTTGCAACGGGCGACGTGCTATTCGCTTACACGGACGGAATCAGCGAAGCAATGACCGAAGGCGACGAGGAATGGGGCGAAGAGAGAATGAGGCTGGCTGCCGAAACCGCCGCCGGCCTGTCCGCCGAAGACATTTTGCGCACAGTTTTCGCGGCGGCCGACCAGTTCACGGGGTCCGCGCCCCAGCACGACGACATGACGGTGCTCGTGTTGAAAGTGACGTCGAACTCCGTCAGGAACGCTCCCTGACGGTCGCGGTTCAGAAGCCGACGCCGATTCGTAAGAGCTTACAGAACCGCGTGCGTTAGCAAGTGGTCTGGTCACGAAGTCCAGTTAGGCCCCTTCGGCCGCATTCCCGGGTGACTGAGTGAGTTCGGGTGCGATGACCTTTGCCGGAGCAACCAGCCTTCCGGAAACGATTTGCCAGAGCTGATTCACTAGCTTGGGATACCTGTTGAACCTTGCGGCAAATCGAACCAGTTCCCACGTGCACTCAACCCGGTCGCGCAAACCGAGCGGAGAAGCGCAGAGCGCCCGGGTGTAACCCGCAAAGCAAGGAAACTCGGTGGGCAAAACAAGTTTTTTCGCTTTCCGCCGGCTCCACGCCTCGCGCGCATGAACGGAAAGATTACATGAATTATCCGAATGCGCGCGCCGGTAGAACTGCACGTCGTCTATCTCGACGAACCGCCCCATCAGGCTGAGCTGTGCCAGCATTACCTTGTCCGATCCAAAAAATTGCCCTTTCGGATAAGTGGCCAGCATTCCCGTCCTTCGAATCAGAGCGAATATCTCGAAACACCAGAACGTGCCGAGCAGTATTTCGCCGAATCGTACTGCGGCGCGTGGATTGTCCAGCCGGCGTTCACGATCGTTGGCCGATACGTTGCATTGAATGCCGTTGTCAACCACCAGCCGGTCTTTCAGTTCCTGCGGAGCGACGAACCTGCCCTCCGCATTGATGACGGCACTACGGCAATGCGCCAGAATCGCGGACGGCTCGCGGTCTAGTACGTCTACCGTACGCGCGAGATATCGCGGACCGCAGACGTCATCCGCGGCCGCCCACTTAAAGTAAGTGCCCCGCGATAACTCAAATGTTCGATTGAAGTTCGCCTTTGCTCCAATATTCGTATCTTCGCGATGATAGACAACACGTTTATCGCCAACGGCGTAATCGCGGCAGATCTCCGAGGTCCGATCCGTCGACGCATTGTCAGAAATAATCAGTTCGAGATCTTCGTAAGTCTGGGTAAGGATGCTGCGGATTGCCGCCTCGACGAATCTTTCACCGTTGAATACAGGAAGCCCCACGCTCACGCGTGGACTCGACGAGTTCATGCAGGCACACCTCAAGTCAGAAATCAAAAGCCACTGAGTATGCTAGATACCCACCCGAGCAAAAACCCAGTGCGGGATCGCTGCGCCGGTTTCGCTTTGGCTAATGGTTCCTTGAGCTTAGAGTGGACCCCCTACACAGTCAATAAGTCACATGGCCATGACAGTTTTAGCACTCTTGGTTTACGGATTGGCTTGAGCGGGGTGAATCTAACTGTGCGTTCGCGCGTACTTCACTGGCGTAAAACGGGTCTGCACAAAACAGCCCCGCTCGGCGCAAAGCATACTTGTCGGGATTAAAAACTGCTAAATCCTCAAGTACTAAATGGCTTTTTGGGAAGCCTGAGGGGTAGAGCCGACTTCGAACCGGTGCGTGATTCCATCCTTCCTGCCCGTCAAAAACATTTCCCGGACTTCGTGCCAATTATTGACCCGCAGGTATCCTTTTTCATGGATATTTCGCGGCGAGGTGTAGATGATCCCTTGTCCTTCAAACCGCTGAAGCTGGTAGGCGTTGTCGTCGATGAGGTAATCGGCCGCGATCACTCCTTTATTGCCGCAGAACACATAGTTATCCGGCGGGATGAAAGGGAAATGGCGCTGCAGCCATTCGAATTTTGGAACGAACGAGCAGGGAATCTCCATCGCCGCTGTCACGATGAAGATGTCGTAGGACGCGGCGAGCTCGCGGACCACGTCCTGGCTGCCTTCCATGACTTCGAGGTTCTTGAAAAAATTCGCGTCGTCGAAGTACGAATCCAGGCGCGGCCAATATTCCGGTGATACAAGATCGGCCAAGCGCCGGCCCATGAGATTCTCCTTCGTCATATTCTGACCGAAATCGGCGTTATATCTCGACAAATATTCCGAAAGAGAATCGGCGATCACCTCATCCATGTCGATTGCGATTCTGGGCATCTCTTTCAGACTAACGTGCCAGAGCGTAAATGAGGCCGTTTTCAGGAAAATCTGGCCTTCGTAAGAGGGCGATCGCCCTGGCGTTATACTCGCAGGACGAATGATTCGCCGCTATCTTGCCATTGATCTGGGCGCTGAAAGCGGGCGAGCGATGCTCGCTAGTCTCGCCGATCGTAAGTTGGAACTCCACGAGCTTCATCGTTTCGCGAATACTCCTGTCTCGCTACCGACGGGTTTGTACTGGGACACGCTGAAAATCTTTCAGGAAGTGTGCGAAGGCTTGCGATTGGGCGCCCGCCATGCCGACCAACTTGACGGCATTGCCGTGGACACGTGGGGCGTGGATTTCGGTTTGCTTGGGCCTGACGGCGCGCTGATTGACAATCCCCGCCACTATCGCGATTCGCGCACACACGGAATGCCTGAACAACTGTTTGAAGTGATACCGCGGAGCGAAGTTTTTCGGGAAACCGGCATTCAGGTGATGGAGATCAATTCTCTCTATCAGCTTTATGCCATTCATCTTCGATCGCCGTGGCTGCTTGAAGCGGCGCACCGCCTGCTGTTCATGCCCGATCTGCTGAACTATTTCCTGACCGGCGTCGAATGTTCGGAGCGAACCATCGCCAGCACGTCGCAGTTCTACAATCCGATTACCAAGGCATTCGCAACCGATATGCTGCGGCGGCTCGGTATTGCCGCCGGTTTTCTTGGCAATCTTGTCGATCCCGGAACGTACCTGGGTCCTGTGTTGCCTTACGTCGCCGAGCAGAGCGGACTGGAAAGCGACACGCCGGTTTACGCGGTTGGCGGGCACGATACGGCCTCGGCGGTTGCGGCGGTACCGGCGGAAAGTGGCCGTGCCTGGTGCTATATCAGTTCGGGAACGTGGTCGCTAATGGGCGTGGAAGTCGACTCGCCTCTCATCACCGAGCAAACACTGAAAGCCAACTTCACGAATGAAGAGGGTGTGGCCGGAACGATCAGGCTTCTGAAAAATATCGCCGGTTTGTGGCTTATTCAGGAGTGCCGCCGCGCTTGGGCGCGTGACGGAATCGAGTACACGTACACGGAACTGATGGGTCTTGCCTCCGCCGCGAAACCGCTCGAAACGGTCATCGATCCCGACGCCTTTTATGAACCGGGCAACCATCCGCGCCGCATCAAGCAGCGCTGCCGCGAGACAGGCCAGGCCGTGCCTGAGGATCCCGGCAGTGTGTGCCGGGTCATCCTTTACAGCCTGGCCGTCCGTTATAAAGAGGTTCTCGATACGATCGAATCGCTCACCGGCCGGCGGATCGATGTAATCCACATCGTCGGCGGCGGATCCCGTAACCGGCTGCTGAATCAGCTTGCGGCGGACGTTACCGGCCGCCGAGTTGTCGCGGGCCCGGCGGAAGCCACCGCCGCCGGCAACGCGCTTACGCAGGCGATGGGAGCCGGAGAGCTCAATTCTCTCGACGAGATCAGAGAAGTCGTGCGACGCTCGTTTACCGTCGAGGAGTTTCATCCGCGAGCCGTATCGGTCGCGTGAAGCGTGTGTTTCCGTAGGACTGAGGCCGCTTCCTTCGGGCGCGGTTCAGCTCAGGTATCTCCTGATCCATACCGTATCATCGGCTCTTATGGACACAACCATTGCGTACGATCCTGGGCTTACTCAGAAGTACACGGGATCCATCCGGCGGATCATCAACAAAGACGGGCAGTTCAATGTAAAGCGGCGCGGCGTCACCTGGCGCGATGTCCATCCTTATCTGTACATGATCAACACATCCTGGCCCCGCTTTTTCCTCGATGTGTTCATCGGATATCTTGCCCTGAATATTTGCTTTGCCGCCATCTACTTTGCCGCCGGAGTGGAGCGCATCAAAGGAGCCGAGGCGCCCACCGCATTTGGCCGGTTCTTGAACGTCTTCTTTTTCAGCGCCCACACACTCACAACCGTGGGGTACGGCAACATGTGGCCGCAGGGCGTGATTGCGAATTCGATCGCCGCCATCGAGGCGCTATTCGGCTTAATGACGTTTGCGCTTGCTACTGGCCTTCTATTTGGCCGTTTCTCCCGCCCGGCCGCTCGGCTCGGCTTCAGCCAGCATATGCTTGTGGCGCCATATAAAGACGGTCTGAGTCTTCAATTTCGGATTGCAAACCGGCGTTCCAATAACCTGATGGAACTGGAAGCGCGGCTCCTCCTGGTCACCGTGGAAACGATGGGCGATAAACTGCAGCGGCGATATCAAGCGCTGACGCTCGAACGGCCAAATGTTCTGTTTCTTCCCTTGACCTGGACAATCGTGCATCCGCTCGACGAAGCAAGTCCGCTGTATGGGAAGACGCCGGAAGAACTTTCGAGCCTCCAGGCCGAGCTGCTCGTGCTAGTCAAAGCTTTCGACGACACGTTCTATCAGATACTCCATACCCGCTACTCCTATCGCCACGATGAAATCGTCTGGGGAGCCCATTTTGAACCGGCTTTTTCGATTGACGACGAAGGCGACCTGGTGCTCGAAATGGATCTGCTGAACAAATACAGCGAAGCGCCGACGCTTGCCTCGCAGGTGGGGTAAGAAAACCGTCCCGGTTTTTTACGGCCGCAATAACACCTTCAACACGCCCCGCTTTGCCGCTTCGGTGAACGCGTCCGCGGCTTTTTCTAGCGGAAATTCAGCCGAAAGCAGCGGAGCCGTCTTAACGCGGCCCGCTCGCAGCAAGGCGATGGCCGGCTCGAACCGCCCGCATCGCGATCCAACCAGCGTCAATTCATCTACAATGACGGGCGCCGTATCCACGGGCACTTCGCCATGCACCGTCGACTTGAGTATCACCGTTCCTCGCGGCCGCGCCATCGCCACCGCCTCTTTCAATCCCTCCTTCGAGCCGGTCGAATCGATCACGAAATCGAAATGCTTCTGTGGGCGCTCCGATCCAATCACCGTTTCCACTCCTGCTTCCGCCGATATTTTCAGCTTCTCCGGATGCCTTCCGTATTGAATTGCATGCAGGCCGTGTGCACGAAGAACCTGCGCGATCAGCAATCCCAGCTTGCCGTCACCCAGGATGGCGACTGTCGCCCGTTCTGGAAAATCCACCTGATCGAGAATCTCGTAAGCTGCAGCCAGCGGCTCAATGAATACCGCCCGTTCGTCTGCCAATCCGTCCGGCACTTCGTGGAGATTGCGCTCGGGCAGCAACACGTACTCGGCAAACGCTCCGGGGTGGTTCACAATTCCCAAAACTGTCCGGTGCGGGCAGTGGCGTCGCCATCCGCGCCGGCACCACTCGCAGCGGCCGCAGCTCAGGTTGATTTCGCCCACGACGCGCCGGCCCAACCAGCTTTCCGAGTCGCACTCGACGACCTCGCCGACAAACTCGTGGCCAGGCGTGCCCGCGAAACCGTAATAGCCGCGCTGCAACTCGAGATCGGTGTTGCAGATTCCCGCGCACACGACCCGAATGAGGGCAAAGGCCTGGGGCCGGGGCGGGACACTCGTTTCCTTTATCGTTACCTGCCCGCTTTCCAGGTGAACTACCTGCATTGTTGGCACTGACACACTTTTCAGTTGCGCTCCCTGCAAAAATTTGATGAAATTTGACCCAGTACTACTCAGGGTCTCAGATCTTCTGTTGAGGAATTTTATGTCGCGAAGAAAACTGCGTTGGTTTCTTTGTTTGGCGATTGCATCTTGCTTGCTTACCGCCCCATCTCTTTACTCCCAAACTACCTTCGGATCCATTGTCGGAACGGTCTCCGATCCCTCCGGTGCTGCCATTGGGGCAACCGAGGTGGACCTGACTAATCTCGGGACGAATGAAAAACGGACCCAAAGCACAAATGCCGACGGCTTCTATCAATTTGTAAATCTTCCGCCGGGCCAGTACAGCGTCGAAATCCAGAAGACTGGGTTTAACGGCGTTAAACGTTCGCCGGTCACGGTGCAAACAGAAACTACAACAACCATCAACATTGCTCTGCAAGTTGGCAACGTCACCCAGACCGTAGAGGTGACGGCGCAGACTCCCCTGCTGCAGACGGAAACGTCTTCGTTGGGGCAGGTGATCGACCAGCGCAAGACTAACGAAATTCCGCTCAATGGCCGCAATCCGATGGCCCTGGCCGCCCTGGTTCCATCGGTCGTTACGCAGGGCCAGGCAGGTGGGACTCCGACCGGAACCAATCCGTTTGCCTGGGGCAATTTTCAGATGGGCGGCGGCATGGCGAATCAAAGCATGGTGTGGCTCGACGGCTCTCCGGTGAACGGCGGTTATATCAACATCATGGCGCTGACTCCGACGCAGGATTCGCTTGCGGAATTCAAAGTCGCCACTAGTGACCTATCGCCTGAATATGGACGTTTCGCCGGCGGTGTCATCAACTTCACGACGAAGTCGGGCACCAACGAGATCCATGGCGCGGCATGGGAGTACCTCCGCAACAAGGATCTCAACGCGAACACCTTCTTCAACAATGAAGCCGATATCGGCCGTGGAGCCTTCACTCAAAACCAGTTTGGCGCCAATTTTGGCGGTCCCGTTTACATTCCAAAGCTGTATAACGGCAAAGACAAAACGTTCTTCTTCGTGAACTACGAAGGATTCCGCCTCCGGCAGGGCGAAACGTTTGTCGAAACCGTCCCGACCGCCCAGGAACGGACGGGCGATCTGAGCGGCTACGCGGCTGGCCACGGCGTAAGTATCTACGATCCGCTGACCACCTGCGGCACCGGAGCGCCCGGTTACCCGGCTTGCGGCGCTGGTGTGGCGCAGTACAGCCGGCAGCCCTTCGCAGGCAACATCATTCCCAGCAGCCGCATCAATCCAACCTCTCTGATCATGTTGAACCTCTATCCAGCGCCCAACACCGCAGGATTACCCGGAACGAACGCCAACAACTACGTGACAAATGCGAGCGTCGGCGGCAACAATAATGAGACCGTCGCCCATCTCGACCAGAACGTATCCGAAAAGCAGCACATCAGCGCCCGTTACAGCTATTGGGGCAACTTGAACCTGCCTATCGATCCGTTGAAAGACGGCGTCTGCCAGGATCGCTGTACGGAAGTGATGAATACTAACAATTTCGTTCTGAGCGATACTTATTCGTTTTCGCCGACAACTGTTGGGGAGTTTCGCGCGAGTTACCAGCGCTTCATCTACGACCGCACTCCCGAGACGCTCGGCTACGATCTGACTCAGCTCGGCTGGCCGGCTTCGTTAAATTCCGAGGCTGTGTTCCGCGACTTGCCCGTGCCCGTCATCAACAACTTCGATACAGCGGGCACCTTCGGAAGCCAGGGCGCAGGCAGCGTG
The DNA here is from genome assembly GCA_963722585.1 of Bryobacterales bacterium. Classification (GTDB taxonomy): domain Bacteria; phylum Acidobacteriota; class Terriglobia; order Bryobacterales; family Bryobacteraceae; genus KBS-96. The sequence goes on from CAVRNU010000037.1 coordinate 18,940, forward strand.
ATTCTTTCCCGGAACGACAATTACCGGATCGCATCCACGCTGACTAAAATTGCCGGAAATCACACCATCAAGATAGGTGGCGAGTTCCTCCGCATCACTCACAACTATACGCAGACGAATATTCCGACGGGAATATTCAACTTCAACCCCGATTTGACTGCGTCGAACGCAGTTAACCAGGTCGGCGGCGCGGGCCTGGCCACATTTCTTCTCGGCTATCCCTCGAGCGGCAACGCTTCGTCTCCCGCGCTCGTTGCGGGACAGCAATACTATCCGGCGCTGTTTGTCAACGACGATTGGCGTGTCACTTCGCGATGGACCCTAAACCTCGGTCTTCGCTGGGAGCACGACGGACCGTGGACCGAGCGGTTCAACCGGATGACGTTATTCAATCCCACGCAGCCCAACAGTGTGCTCGCTGCCGCGGGCTTGAACTACCCTGGCAATATCGATCTGGTCGACTCGCCCTATGACAACTATCGGAGTAATATAGCCCCGAATTGGGTGCAGTATTCGCCGCGCATCGGTACAGCGTTTCAGATCGCTTCGAAGACGGTCTTCCATGCCGGTTACGGCATCTTCTGGCTGCCGAACGACGTGGCCTGGGATTACAGCCCCAATAACGATTCGGTCAATTCGATCAGCACCAACATCCCCTCCTCCGGCTACACTGGCGTGCCGGGAGCGACGATCAACAATCCGTTCCCGAACGGCATAATAGCGCCTCCTGGCCGCAACTCAAACTACGCGCAGCTCCTGCTCGGCAATGGGCAAACGGAATCGATCCTCAGTAATCCCTACGGCTACGCCCAGCAATGGAATGCCGACATTCAGCAGGAATTCGGTAACGGATTTCTTGTCGACGTGGCATACGGCGGAGCGAAAGGCACGCATCTGCCGATTGATGGCTTTCAGATCGATCAATTGCCCGATCAATATCTGTCTCTCGGAAACGCGCTCACGCAGACCGTCCCAAACCCCTTTTACAACGAACTCGCCCCGTCGGCCTCGCTGCACACCTCCACGATTGAAGAGGGCCAACTGCTGCGGCCCTATCCCGAATATAACGGCATGAGTTTCGCTGGCGCGGGTATCGGCAATTCCACCTATGAGTCGCTGCAGGTGAAGGCCGAAAAGCGCTTCTCGAATGGGGCTTCCATTCTGGCCGCCTACACCTGGTCGAAGCTGATCAGCGACGCCGACACGATTACAAGCTGGCTCGAAGCCGGTGGAACGTCCACGATTCAGGACTTCAACAACCTTCGCGCTGAAAAATCGATCAACTCGTTCGATGTGCCGCAGCACCTGGTCGTCAGCTATGTGCTAGACGTCCCCGTGGGCCGCGGCCGTAAGTTCCTATCAAGTGCGCACGGCATTGTTCAACAGACCATCGGCGGCTGGGGCGTGGAGGGCGTAACCACAGTGCAAAGCGGATTCCCGCTCCACTTCGGCACTAACTCAAACCTGACCAATTCGTTCGGCGGCAACTCGCGGCCTAACGTGATTGCCGGGTGCGATAAGTCCACTTCCGGCTCGGCCTCGGCGCGGGTAGACGAGTGGTTCAACACATCGTGTTTCACGCAGCCTGCACCGTTTACCTTCGGCAGTGAAGGTCCGAACGATCCGAACCTCCGCGGCGCCGGAGTCGCGAATTGGGATTTTTCGACATTCAAGAACTTCACGTTCGGCGAAAACACCGCTCGCTACATACAGTTCCGGGCGGAGTTTTTCAATATCTTCAATCGTGTGCAGTTCGGCCTTCCGGGACAAACGCAAGGGACGTCAACCTTCGGCGTGGTCAACAGCATAGCCAATAACCCGCGTCTGGTTCAATTTGCGCTGAGATTGAATTTCTGAATCAAGGGGCCGGGCATGCCCCGGCCCCTACACCAGCTTGCGTCCCGCTAGCCGTTCCAACACGCGCAACGGCGAACGTTCCGGATGTTTCATCGTGCTCACGGGCAAATAGAATGTTTGCTCGAACGCAAACTGGCCGGACATGGCGGCGTGAGAAACCGAATCCGTGTAACAGGCCCAGGTCGCGCCAGCCGGAAGGGCGAGTTGCGTTTGCGGAACTTCAGACTGATAGACCTGATCTTTCTTCATCCGGTCGTGAATGCCAAGCATGACGTGGTCATACTCTGTCCGGCGGCCCCTTACGATCCGCAGCCGCTCGAGCAGCCATGACTTTCCCGGCATAGGGCGCCGGATTCCAGGAAGGAATTTGGCCGCAACCTGTTCGAACATTTCTCCCACACGCCAAATGCGCGGCGCCTGAGGATTAACATTCGTGAACACGCGCAGAATTCGCAAGCCTTGCATTGGCCGCGATGGAAACGCGTCGACATGCAGCCTGGTATCGTCGTGCCTCCAGGATGTAGGCCGACCGGCGATCTCGGCCGGACGGAAGCTCGTAAATCCAAGCGTCAAATGATCGCTATACTCAGGACAGAGCGCCTTCAGAAGATCGGAAGCCTGGCGGCAGTACCGCTGTAACAGACCGAGCAAGTCGTCTCGCTCGACCCCCTCGCAACGAGAGCCCCGCAAAACGTCCGAGCCGGGACGCGAGCTCACGTTTTTCGATTTGCCATCCAGACAATCTGCGGAAAGAAACCGGCGCTCGTTCTCGGCTAGTTCGAATCGGAGTTCAGGCGCGTAAACGAGCTTTCCGGTTTCGAGCGCGTCCGCGGCTTTCGCCACGATCTCGCTGGAAAAAGGTCCTTGCCAGGAGGTGATATCGAGCGGTTCGAGAATCTCCATTAGAGTTCCTGGAATCGTGTGCTCCAATAATGATGGCCCATGCAATCGTTTCTGGTCTGCTTCAACGCGGAATGCCGCGCGAAGTATCCCATCACAGACATTGTCTATCAATGCCCGCGATGCGGCAGCCTTCTTGAAGTTGAATACGAATGGGATACGTGGAACACCTCGGCATGGAAGCAATTGTGGCGCGAACGCCGCATGGACAACGCGCCGCTCCATCAAAGCGGCGTCTGGCGCTATCGCGAAGCGCTTCCGTTCCTCGACGACATTTCAGAAGTTGTGACGCTGCGCGAGGGCAACACGCCGCTGCTCGAATCCCGCGTTTCGGCAGATTACGCGGGGCTCGATTCGATCACGTTCAAGCACCAGGGATTCAATCCAACCGGATCGTTTAAAGACAACGGCATGACGTGCGGAGTTTCGCAGGCGATGCGCCTCGGTAAGAAGCTCGTTGCGTGCGTATCGACCGGCAATACGTCGGCATCGCTCGCAGCCTACGCCAGCAAAGCCGGACTCACGGCCGTCATCTTCCTTCCACATGGGAAGATTTCGTCCGGCAAGCTATCGCAGGCGCTCGAATATGGAGCCGTCACCCTACAGGTTGAGGCCAATTTCGATCGAATTCTCGCGTTGGTGCGGCGCGTGGCTACCGAATCGGATGTATACCTGCTCAATTCGATTAATCCGTTTCGCATTGAAGGGCAGAAGACGATGGCCATCGAGCTTCTGGATCAGCTCGACTGGCAAGTACCCGATTGGGTGGTGATGCCCGGAGGGAATCTGGGCAATTGCGCCGCATTTGGAAAAGGATTTCTCGAGATGCGCCGGCTTGGCCTGATTGACAGGCTGCCGCGCATCGCCGTCGTACAAGCGGAAGGATCAGCGCCGTTTTACCGCTTCATGAAGGCTCCGGCGGCAAGCTCGTTCGTTCCTGTCGAGGAGCCCGACACGCTAGCCACGGCCATTCGCATTGGCGATCCCGTCTCGTGGCCGAAAGCGTGGGCCGTTTTGCAGGAAACAGAGGGCGTTGTTGAATTTGTAACAGAGCAGGAGATCGCGGACGCCAAAGCCATCATCGGACGCAGCGGAATCGGTTGCGAGCCTGCTTCGGCGGCGTCACTTGCCGGAATCAAGAAGATGGTTGCAGGCGGCCTTGCATCTAGCGATGCACGCGTGGTCGCCATCCTGACAGGGAACGTTCTCAAAGACCCGGATTACATTTACCGCTATCACATGGGTCAACTCGAGACCGCGAGCGGCCAGACACTCGCTTCTACGTTTGGCAACCAGCCCAAAGTCGTGGAAGGATCGGTGGACGCTATTCTGGGCGTTTTGAAGACGCTATAGATGATCGCCTGCGCCTTGCTCACGCACGCGGTACAGAACCGCAACCGCGAGGGAGCGGTGGTTTTTCAACCGAGCGATACTTCGGCTAAACTTTATTGTTTGTTGGAATTACCAGCGATTCCGGCTTCCGCCGAAATCACGTTGCCGGCCGCCGCCTGCTCCACCGCCAAAGCTTCGCTCAGGCCGCTCGCGGCGCTCCGCTGGACGAGCTTCGTTAATCACGAGAGCACGACCCATGAGCTGCCGGCCGTTGCATACTTGAACCGCCTGGGCGGCGGCGTTATCGTCGTGAATTTCGACGAAGCCGAACCCTCGCGCTTCGCCGCTGAATCGATCGCGCATGATATTTACGCTATCGACCTGAACGCCTGCTTCGGAGAAGAACGACTGAAGATCCGTTTCAGTCGCTTTGTACGGCAGGTTCCCAACAAACAATCTAGACACTTTCTCTCTCCTTAACAGACCCGGGAGTCAAACCGCGAGGCAGAATCCCGACTCCGGTACAGCTCTCGCCGGCAGGTTCTACCTGACAAGCGACGTCTTCCGGGATGCTAGCTTTCTGCGGGAGGAACGGAAACAGAGGAACCTTACCAGCCAAAAACCGACAACGCCATATGACTCCCTTATGGTCGCACAATGCGGGATCGCACACAATGAGGATTTGCGCTAGCAACCACGGTGCTGCAAGCACAGTGGGGCAGGCATTCAGCCTGTTGCGGGCTATTCTGAAAGAAATGGCGGCGAAAGTCGGAGTGACGGATTGCGGTGACGCGAAAATCACCGCATACGAGAACGCCGTCCGCATGGTAGGACTTGAGCCAGTCCGGCTAACCGCGGGCAAATACGGCAGCCTGGACGGTCTGTTTGGTCTACTTCTGAGCGGAGGCGCAGACATCAATCCGCGCCGGTACGGTCAGGAACCTCGGGCCGAAACGCAAGCGCCGGATGATGACCGCGATGAGCTTGAATTTTCTCTGTTGGCCGAAGCTCTGGCAGTCGATCTTCCCGTTCTAGCCATCTGCCGCGGCATGCAATTGCTGAACATTCACCTGCACGGCACGTTGCAGCAACATCTTACGTCGATTGCCCTTCATCAGCAGCGGTTTCCGGACGACCGGCCGGGAAAACACCGCGGCGTCCACGCCATTGACGTTTTTCCCGACACTCTGTTGGCGCGCACCATCGGGCCAGGCAGGCATGTTGTCAACTCCCGACACCACCAGGCGGTGTCCGACCTCGGAACGGGGGCGATCAAGAGCGCCATCAGTGAAGACAGTGTCACGGAAGCCATTGAAATGCCCTCGAAACGGTTTGTCCTTGCCGTTCAATGGCATCCGGAAAACCGCGTCGAGGTGAGCGAGGGCGATCTCAAACTGTTTGAAGCATTTGCCGGTGCAGTGGGCGGCTTCAGTAAAGGGTAGAGTATCCAGGTGGCGCGATGTGGCGCACGCTTCAGCGTGCAGCGGTGAACTTCAGTTCACCGTTGTGCCGGCATTCCGGTTGTGAAATCCAGCCTACCCCGGATACCAATTCCTGAGCCGTACCTCAATACCAGAGCCCTCGAGCAGCGCGGCGAATTTCTTTGTGTCTTGTCCCCGATAGTGATACGGATAGACGATTTTCGGGTGAAATGCCTTCACCGCTTCCGCCGCTTCTTCCACGGGCATCGTGTATGGCAGATTCATGCACACGAACGCCACATCGATATCCTTGAGTGCCCGCATTTCGGGTATATTCTCCGTGTCGCCCGAAATGTAGAATCGCTTGCCTCCATACGTCAGCACGTACCCGTTTCCGCGGCCCTTAGTGTGAAACAATTGGCCGGGCGACGGACCGCGCTTCTGGTTGTACATGGGCACTGCTTCTATGGTCCAGCCGTCCCAAGAAGTCTTTTCGCCATTGCTCAAAACCTGCGCGTGCGAGATAGTTTTGGCTACCGCTGGCGGGGCGATGATCTTCGTTTGTGGTTTCGATAGCTCTTCGATGGCTCCCCCATCCATGTGGTCGGCATGAATATCGGTAATGAGGATGAGGTCGGCCGGCGGCTTGCCCCTGAATAAGTCCGCTGGAGACGGGTCGACGTAAATTAGCTTTTTCTCGGCGGCCAGAGTGAAACTGGCGTGGTGAATTGGAGTAATCTCGACCGTGCCTGCCGAAGTTGATATCTGATCGGATGGCGACATGAGTTCGGCGATCCTCTGCTCACGAGCGGGAGAATGCCGGGCCGCCGTTGGCGCCTGGCAAAATGCCGGCAACAGTAACGCGGCCCCAATCGGAAAGCCAAAGAGAGCCAGGGGCGAAAATCTCATAACGCAAATTCTATCTCGCGAGTGGAATTTGATTCTCCAACCGCGAGTAAAAACAGCATAGGATGAAATTAAACCAATAAATGGCTCTTGCCGTTCAAGCAAAAACCAAAAGACGGTTGGCGCTGCTCTTTACCGTCCCGCTCGCGTTCAGCCTGATGTTTTTCATCGCCAATACGCAAGCCGAAAACACCGACATCGAGATTCTTTCCGCGCAGAATCTCCGTTCGTCCCTGAGCAATCTTCTTGCTCTGACGCAGGACGCCGAGACTTCCGAGCGCGGTTTCCTGCTGACTGGCGACGACCGGTATTTAGGTCCGTATGAACAGGCGAGCCTGCAGATCAAAACGCAGCTTGAGCTCTGCCGCAACCTGTTCAAAGACCATCCCGAGCTTCACGATAGTGTCGAACAGCTTATACGCCGCATTCAGTACAAATTCGACCAGGTGGCGAAGGTGCTCACGTTGCAGAGGACGTCCGGGTTTATGGCGGCCTTGCAGTACATCGAGACCGGCACCGATCAGGACACCATGGACGCGATCCGCTCGTCTATCGACACCATGCAGGTTCAACTGGCGAATGAGCTATCGAACGCGCATGAACGGCAGCGCAGCGTCGACCGGGCCGTGTTTCTGTTCTTTCTCGTAAGCACCGCGGTCAGCATCGTGGTTCTGATTTCCCTCTACTACACACTGCTCGACTATATTCACCGCCAGGAAGCGGCGCAGGGTGAGCTTTCGAAACTCAATCTCGAACTCGAACAGCGCATTGACGTACGCACGCGCGAGCTTCAGGACATGAACGAGGAGTTACAGCAGTTCGCCTACGTCGCTAGTCACGATTTACAGGAGCCGCTTCGCACCATCACCAGCTTCACGCAGTTACTCGCGGCGCGCTACCGCGGCAAGCTCGACGAAGATGCCGATGAGTTCATTTCGTATATCGTCAGCTCGTCGCGCCGGATGACCGAGTTGATTAACGGCCTGCTCGCCTTGGTTCGCGTTCGGAAGACCACCAAAGCAGCCGGCCCAATCCCCCTCGACAAGCTTCTCCACGATGCAGAGGCGTGCCTCCAGGCGGCCATCCGCGAAAGCGGCGCGTCGATCGAGGCTTCGCCGCTTCCCACTCTGGCTGTCGATGGCCTACAGATCACTCAGCTTTTTCAGAATTTGATCGGGAACGCCATCAAGTACAGAGGCCAGCGCGCGCCCGTCATCCGCATATCCGCCCGTCGGAACTCATCCGACTGGATATTCGCGGTCGCAGATAACGGACAAGGGTTCGACCCGCGCTATTCGGAACGCATATTCGGATTGTTCCAGCGCCTTCAGGGCCGCGATGTCGAGGGAACGGGTATGGGCCTCACCATTTCCCGTAGAATTGTCGAGCGGCACGGCGGCAAGATCTGGGCCGAATCGAAGCTGGGAGCCGGATCCACTTTTTATTTTTCTTTACCGACCACGCTGGAAACAAAGGCCCCCGTGGCAGAGCCGGTTCCCGCCGCGACCGCGCGCTAATCCCGATGTTTTGAGGCCGCCGGCCCAAACGGCGCGAACGAAATGGCCGCCAGCTGCGTCTTTCATGGCTGAAACGAGCCAACGAACATGATGCACGAGGCTTTTCGGGATTGGGCAGCTTATCTGTGGGCCGCTGTCACGTTGTTCTGGCTGCTGGCTTCACTCCGGGTAAAAGCCACGGTCCGGAATGAATCTAGCGGGTCGCGAACGCTTCACATTATTGTGATAATTGCCGCCTTTTTCCTCATTTTCGCTCGCCTGCACGTGTTAGGTCCGCTGGACGCACAAATCGTTCCACCTTCGTTTGCAGGGGATGCTATTGGCTTGGCCGCGACGCTCGCGGGACTGGTGTTCGCGGTTTGGGCCCGCTTCGTTTTAGGTAGAAATTGGAGCGGCACTGTGACCATGAAACAGGGTCATGAGTTGGTACGGAACGGCCCGTATCGCTTCGTCCGCCATCCTATCTATTCTGGTTTCCTGTTAGCAGCTTTGGGGACAGCTCTGATTCACGGGCGCGGGCGCGACTTTGTTGGATTCGGTCTCGCATTCCTAGGCTGGTGGCTGAAGTCACGAACTGAAGAGAAATTTATGGTCGAGCTGTTCGACGGTGAATATGTCGAGTACCGGCGCCAGGTGAAGCGGCTGGTTCCTTACGTGATCTGAGCTGCTGCTGTTGGACCGCCGTTCACGTACCTGGGAATCGGATGAGCTTCGCCACATACGCCTTAAAGCCCGGCGCGCAAGCCCAGGCGTTACCCTTGTAAATCGAGTTAGAACCATCGAACGCGCCAAAGCATCCGCCCGCCTCTTCCACTAGAATTTTAAGCGCAGCCAAGTCCCAGGGTTGAGCGTTCGGCTCAATCCATACATCCGCGCGCCCGGTTGCGAGCAGTGTCGCATCGAAAGCCCCGCCTAAACCGCGAACGGCTCCAAACTCCGCAACCCATGGGAGCAAACCATCAAACAGTGCGACTCCTGCCTTATTAAATCCATTAAATGAGAGCACCGATTGCGCCGGCTCCGAGCGGTTGGAAACACGTGTTCGTTCGCCGTTGAACCATGTTCCCGCGCCTTTCGACGCCCAAATCAGCGAATGCTGTCCTGGACAGCAGGCGGCTCCGGCGACAATCTCGCCCTGATCTTCGAGCCCAATCAAAACGGCCCATAACGGAATGCCGCGAACAAAATCGCGCGTACCGTCAATGGGATCGACGATCCACTTGCGGCCGCTCGAGCCACCGCGGCTCGAGCCTTCTTCGCCTAATACACCGTCGCCAGGAAATTCGCGCTCGATGCGTTCGACAATCAGCTTTTCGCACGCGCGATCAGCGGCTGTAACAGGCGATTCATCGGCTTTCAGTTCCGCGGTCACGCCCTTTATCTGGAACTCCGCCGCCAACTTACCCGCTTCTTCGGCCCAGGTCTTCGCCGCGGCCACTTCGCGTTCATAACTCATCTCCACGATTATCGCCAGCAGCCAGACGCGCCCATGCCAAAAGCGGTCGAGCATCCATACCTTACCTTGCTGGAGGAGGCCATTGTAACCACTCGCGCGCGGCTCGGTAGGATGCCTTCGATCCAACGCGCATCTTCCGAGCCGCGACCGCGAGCAAGTGGTTTCGACGCCCGTTCTCCCGTATAAGAAATCACGGCCAGTGATACCCTTCGGCTACCTTCTTGCGCTTTATAAGTGAAGGGCATGATAATCAGGCCCGGATAACTTTTCGGTCAACCACGGTTCGGAGCGTCAAATCAAATGCAGATCAATACGTTAGTTCTCAAATGCGCAATGTGCCTGAGCGCCATCGCGCTCACGGCGAATTCACAGACGGTGCGAGTCAATTGGCAAAGGAAAGCGCCCTTTGCAGACTACAAAACCTATGCCTGGCACACTTCGTCGAGCCAGAATAATAGCTTCTATCAGCAGTTTGTGGTCGAATACGCGAACGAGGCACTGCAGAAAGCGGGCTTGACGAAAGTCTCGGAATCGCAAACTCCCGCATTGCTGATCGCGTATCACTTCACAACACAAGAGATGATCGATTCCACTACAACCACCGATGGATTCGAGTGGGGTGGCGGCGGACCCTGGGGCCCTTGGGCATCCTGGGGTGGTTGGGGCGGTTGGGGTGGTGAAGTTGGTCCCGATTTCTCGACCACAGAGGAGCACCCGCGGACGATGGGCATCCTGACCATAGACCTGGTCGACGCAAAGACGAAGCGATTAGTGTGGCGCGGGCAAGCTACCGAAGACAGCATCGCCTCAACGCAGAAGGGTGACGAAAAGCAGGTGCGAAAATCGGTGGATAAGATGTTCGACCACTTTCCCCCCAAATCGAACTTGAACGCTAGTCTCGGCCATCCTCGCAATTAAGGCGATCCAGCCAGGAGAAATATGAAACCCATGCACCTGATGTTGATTTCAGCTGTAGCAGCCGCAACGGCAACTGCTGTTTTTGGCGTGCAGTTGCCAGCCATGGTCATTCCGTCCGGGAGCGACATTCTGGTTCGCGCCAATGAAACAATCGATTCCCGCACCGCGGACGAAGGGCGAGTCTACTCAGGCACTATCGACCAGGACATTCTGGATTCGGCGGGCAACGTAGCGGTGCACAAAGGCGCGAGAGCCGAATTGCTTGTCCGGGAGGTTGAGCCAAAGAAAGAACTCGTCCTCGATTTGCAATCGGTCATCGTGAATGGAAGACGCCACTTTGTAAATGCCGGCGATTACGATGCGATGCAGAAACGAAAGGGAATTGGAAAGAATTGGCGGACCGCAAAGATGGTGGGTGGCGGGACGGCCTTCGGATCTATACTCGGGGCGCTCGCCGGCGGTGGGAGCGGCGCGGCAATTGGCGCTCTGAGCGGCGCGGCAGGTGGAGGCGCTCTGCAACTATTCACTCGAGGCAAGGCAGTCAAGGTGCCGGCAGAAGCTGTGCTTACGTTTCAGCTCGAGAAGCCGCTAAATCTGTATCCAGTCGAGTAATCCACCATCTTAAGCCGGGAAAATAGATTCCTAGTATGCGCAGCCGCATTGCCGAAGTTGCCCTCCTTGCCTGCTGGCTCGCACTTTCCTGCGCAGCGCAGGAGAACCCAAGCGTCTCTCGCGGCAGCGTCGAATCCGCGCTTGCGCAGCTCGACCCATTCATCCGCTCGAGCCTCGGTAAGACTAAAGTTCCCGGAGTAGCTGTCGCTGTCGTCTATAACGATCAGGTATTGTTTCTCCGTGGCTACGGCGCTCGCAAAGCCGGAGAATCCGCGCTGGTCGATCCCGACACCGTCTTTGAAATTGCCTCCGTCTCGAAGCCCATCGCCTCCACCATCGTCGCCTCACTCGTTGGCGAAGGAAAAATCAGGTGGGACGACCGCATCGCCGACCTCGACCCGGGCTTCCAGCTTTCGAGCGCCGCAACAACTCGCCAGGTCACAATCCGCGACTTTCTTTCGCACCGCAGCGGCCTCGCCACCGAATCCGGCGATCTGCTCGAAGACCTTGGCTACTCGCGTCCACAGATCCTCTACCGGATGCGTTATCTGCTGCTGCCTGGCCAGTTCCGCAAGACATACGCCTATAGCAACTTCGGCTGCACCACCGGAGCCATCGCCGCCGCCACAAAGATCGGCAAACCATGGGAGACGATTGCCGGCGAGCAGCTTTATTCCCGCCTCGGCATGACGTCCACCAGCTCTCGCTTCTCCGACTACGAAAACCGCGCCAATAAGGCCGCGCTGCACATCTTTCTCAACGGCCGACCTGTTAACCGTTTCGTGCGCGAGGCCGATGCTGAAGCACCCGCCGGTGGAGTCAGCTCGAGCGCCCGCGATCTGGCCGAGTGGGTCCGGCTTCAGCTCAATCAGGGCAAGTGGAACGGGAAGCAGATCGTCGAGGCGAACGCGCTCGCCGAAACCCACAAAGCCCAGATCTGCCGCTCGGCTTCCGACCCGGCAAAACCCAACGACTGCCCTGGCGGACAATACTACGGCCTTGGCTGGGACGTCGGCACCGATGCCCAAGGCCATACGCAGCTCGGCCACAGTGGCGCCTTTTTTCTCGGCGCCGCTACCAGCGTCTATCTGGTCCCCGCTGAACATCTCGGCGTGCTTGCCCTCAGCAACAGCACGCCCATCGGCCTGCCGGAGTCGATCTGCCTCACCTTGCTCGACCTCGTGCATTACGGCAAGCCGCGGCACGACTATCTTTCGTTAGTGGCCAAGATGTTTGCGCAGATGGTGGCGGAAACGCAGAATGCGTCTACGAATTACGCGACGCTGCCGCCGCCGAAGAGTCCCGTGCCGGCCAAACCGCTAAGCGCGTATGCGGGCAAATACACCAATGAATACTTCGGGATCCTCGAAGTCGCTGCCGAGGAGAATCGCCTGATTTTGCGCCTTCCCCCGCGTGGAGCCTACTACGAGCTCACCCATTGGGACGGAGACACTTTCACCTACTACTTCGCGAGTGAGAGCACCGGCCTCGGCCGCCGCGGCGCAAGGTTCTCTCCGGAAAAAGATGAGGTCCTGATCGAAAACCTCGCTCCGGAACATAACGCTGTCTTTACGCGGGCGCGGCCGAGGCAGTAAGGCTTTCAAAAAACGCGCCGCCTGCGGATGATCGCACTGCCATCACTGCTATCGTTGCTGTATGGCGAGCATCACCATCCGGCGGCTAGATGGATCTCTTAAGGCGAAGCTTCGCGTGCGAGCGGCCACTCACGGCCGGTCCATGGAGGAGGAGGCGCGCGAAATTCTAAGAGCCGGACTCGCGGCAAAAAACGCACGAAGCGTTGATTTCGCGAGGTCCATTCGGCGGCATGTTACGCCGTTGGGCGGGGTGGAACTTCCGCTACCCAGGCGTGAAGCGGTCAGGCATCTTCAAGCCTAAGAGCTCGTTGACGAACAGGTCAGATCGCTTGTTAACGGATCTGAGAAAAACCTGAACGAAAAAGGCGCTTACGCTTCTGGCTCCGTTTCAACGGTTCCGCTCATGCGCGCGGGCCAGATGCTGCGCCCACACCGAAAAGTATTTCGAGAGAGATCCCGCTATCAATTCACTTCAATTGTTGGGGCAGTTCTCATGGAATGCGGGCCGTTAAACCAACTTAATGGAAGAGATTTAATTCGTTCGCGGTCTTGCTCCCCGTATCCTGCCCGCACTGCCGTCCCTCTAAACAGTTAGGGGACGCTAGAGCCAACCATGGGGACCAAGTTTGTTTTCCACGATCCGACGGGCCGCCGCTGGCGCCGCGTTCGAGCTTTTTTTCAGTTCGGCGCTATCGCAGCAATTGCGCTCATCATGGTGACGGCCGCCACTGTCCTCGTAAGTCCTACGCTGCCCAGCCTTGCTCTGAATTCCGTCGAGCACGTGGGTAACTTCAACGAGGTAAGAAGCATCCTAGGCGATGAGCGCGGCCATATCAACGTGCCGTTCAAAGCCGATCGAAAAAGCATCAAATACGTTCGTTCGGCTAACCCCATTGTTCATCCACGAACCGCTGCAAGCGTCGTCGCGGAGCAGCCCGTCGTGGTCGGCTTTTACGTCAATTGGGATCCGGCGAGCAAAACCTCGTTGCGCGCCAACCTGCAACACCTGACTCACTTGGCTCCCGAATGGTTTACGCTCCTAAATGGTAAGGGTGACATCGACGATGAATCGGACCCCGAAGTCATCCGTATTTGCCAGGACGCCCACCTGCCCATTCTCGGTCTGGTCACGAATTTCCGCAATGGCTGGCAGGCGGCCGATCTCGAACGGCTGTTGAACTCCCCTGAGGCCCGGGAGAACCTTATCGACAACCTTGTGAGCAACGCCAAGGAGCATCATTTTGCGGGCATGTTTATCGACTTCGAGCAAGCACGCGGCAAAGACCGGAACAAGCTCGTATCGCTCGTTCGCGACGCGAAGCAGCGCTTTGAGGCGGAACATCTGCTTCTCGCGGAAGCGGTTCCTCCCGATGACAACGCCTACGATCTGAAAACGCTCGCCTCAATCCTCGACTACATCGTCCCCATGGTTTACGACGAGCATTACCAATCGGGAGAGCCCGGTCCGATTGCTTCCGAAGATTGGTTTGAAAACCAGCTCGATCATCTCGCCAAGATTCTGCCGCCCGCAAAGACGGTAGTGGGTATCGGCAACTACGGCTACGACTGGATCATCGGAGGAAAATCGGCGACCGAAGTCTCGTTTCAGCAGGTTGCTTCGGCAGCCTCGATGAACGGCGCAGCGGTCCTATGGAATGACAACCTCGAAAATCCGGTTCTGCGCTACACGTCGAAGCAGAGCGGAACGCGTCATGAGATCTGGTTCCTCGACGCTGTCACTGCCTTGAACCAGATTCAAGCGGTGAACCGGGAAAGCTTCCGCGGTATCGGAATCTGGCGCATGGGCGCCGAAGATGCCGACATGTGGAACGTCTTACCGGGCCGCAAATGGCCCGATGAACGCTTCACTCCAGCAACTCTCGATTCGATGAGCTCGTTGAAGATCGTGGATCGCTATGGCGACGGCGATGTTCTGCGCGTAGTGGATACACCCCACGATGGATCGCGCGAGGTCTCGAAAGAATCCGACGGTGATTTCGCCGAAAAGTACGAGCGGTTTCCAAGCTATTACTCAGTGGAAGCGAACGGACCGGCGGCGGGAGAAGGCAAGCAGATTGTGATGACCTTCGACGATGGGCCCGATCCCGAATGGACCCCGAAAATTCTGGACGTTCTCAGACAGCAGAAGGTGCCCGCTACGTTCTTTGTAATCGGCCTAAACGCGGAAAGTTTTCCGCGATTGGTGAAGCGCATCTACAACGATGGCCACTTGCTCGGAAACCACACCTATTCTCATCCGAATATCGCGACTGTTTCGCCCGAGCGCCTGCGCCTCGAGCTGAATTTCACGCAACGCCTGATTGAGAACGACACCGGGCACGCGACCACGCTGTTCCGTCCGCCTTACAATGCCGACAGCGAGCCCACGACGGCCGACGAAGTGGCGCCCATCTGGCGAGCTGAAACGGACTTCCACTACACGATGATCGGAGAGCGGATCGACCCTCAGGATTGGCGCCCGGGCATTACCGCCCAGCAGATCGTCGATGAGGTCATGAGCGAAAAGGATAACGGCCACATCCTGCTGTTGCACGATGGAGGCGGAAACCGGTCGGCAACTCTCGAAGCCCTGCCCGCTTTGATCGCGAAGTTGCGTTCAGAGGGATACCGGTTCGTGAACCTGGATGCGCTTCTGAACCGCACTCGCTCTCAGTTGATGCCATCGCCCAGCGCGCAAGAATCCAGAATGGCGGGCATCGAGGGCGACGCGCTAACGACGAAAGGCACGGCCAGGCGCCTGCTCGGCTGGTTTTTCTCCCTGGCGATTTGCCTGACTGTAGCGCGCTCGCTTATTTATTGCGCAATGGCGCTGGTCCAAAAGCTGCGGCATCAATCAAGACGACTCAACCCCAGGCGATTCACACCTGGATCGTTTCCACCTGTCTCCGTGCTCATCGCTGCTTATAACGAAGAGAAAGTCATCGCGAAAACGATTGGGTCGCTGCTGAACGCTGATTATTCAGACTTTGAGATCGTCGTTGTCGACGACGGCTCCACTGACAATACCAATTCTGTCGTGGGAAGAACGTATTCGGGCGATCCGCGCGTAAGATTGTTCCGGCAAATGAATGGCGGCAAGGCATCGGCTTTGAATCGCGCGATCGCCGAAGCGCGCCATGAGATTCTGATCTGCCTCGACGCCGACACAATCCTCGCGTCCGAAGCGATCCCCAATCTCGTCCGGCATTTTAACGACCCGAAGGTGGGTGCGGTATCCGGCAATGCAAAGGTTGGGAATCGAAGCGGGTGGCTTACCCATTTTCAGTCTCTCGAATATGTATCCGGATTCAATCTCGACCGGAGAGCGCTCGGCCTTGTAAATGCGATCACCGTCGTTCCAGGAGCTGTTGGCGCGTGGCGCAAGCAACTCATCCTGAAAGCGGGCGGATTCCGTCATGACACCTTGGCCGAAGATACCGACCTGACTCTGGCGATCCGGCGGCTGGGGTATCAAATTCGCTATGAAGAACTGGCCTTAGCGTACACAGAAGCGCCGGAAACCAGCGCGGCCCTCGCTAAGCAAAGATTCCGCTGGGCTTTCGGGACGCTTCAGGCCGCCTGGAAGCATCGTGACGCGCTGTTGCGGCCTCGATACGGCACCCTCGGCTTTGTGGCCCTGCCGAGCATCTGGATTTTTCAGGTGCTGCTGGCAGCGCTGTCCCCGGCAGCCGAAATTGCGATGATTCTTGCGTTTGCTGCGGGAAACTGGCGCGTGGTGATGCTCTATTACGTAATCTTCCTTTTGCTCGACTTTCTCGCTTCCGCCCTCGCGTACGGACTCGAAGGCAGCCTCTCCTCAGACCTGCTTTACTTTGTGCCGCAGCGCCTGTATTACCGTGTGCTGATGAACTATATACTCGCCAAGTCGTTCTTGTATGCATTGCGAGGGCGGCTTGTGGGCTGGCACAAGCTCGAGCGAACCGCTAACGCAAAAGCTCCCGCCCTGCCAGAATTTCCAGGATCGCGAATAGTTTCATTCTAAAGAGCGAAATTTTTTCTGGCGACCCTGTAGATTTGGCGTCCTCAATGAGACGACGGCAGCACCGTCAAAACCCGGTTCTTGCCATAAAGTGCATTTAAATCAATAACTTGAAAGGAGATCAGCGTCCTTGGCCCATAAACTGCCCAATAAGCGGTGCGATGACAACAGAAGAATATGGCAACGCCTATCAACGTGGATTTAATCTAACGGTCCGCTTTCTCGTGTCACGCGGGCTTTCCTATGATTCCGCCCTTGACACGGCCCAAGCGGCATGGGCAAAGGGCTGGGAGCGCCGCACGCAATTGCGCGACCCAAATTTGGTCCTAACCTGGACTAACAGCATTGCGCTCAATATTCACAGAACTTATCTGCGCCGTGAGCCGCAAACCACGACTCTTCCCGAACTCCCCGCGCCTCCTAGGTTGAACGTGGCGGCAATTGACGCCAAACGAATTCTGAATGGCTGCAAACCGAACGATCGAATCGTACTACATAGCCATTACATCGAGGGGTACAAGGTGCAGGAAATTGCCGAGCAGCACGGATGGACCGAGACTGCGGTTCGCATTCGACTTCTGCGTGCCCGGCGCAGTGTTGAGAAGAAGCTCTCAAAGCCCCGTCACGCGAAACTGAAGACCTTGGCGCAAAAAGCAAGAACTGCAATCGGAATGGACTTCGAGCCGCAAGAGGCCGAGCGGTGGACGGTACCGATGTAAAGCTGTAGGGGCGAGGCCTGCCTCCTGCCTCGCCCCTTCCTAAAACTTCAACTTCAATTATTATTCGGGTTGTTCGTCGGCGTCGAGGTGTCTGAACCGTCGGAGCTATCGGAAGGACGCCGCTTCAATTGCGGACGGTCCTCATCATCGCCTTTCGACTTCGTCGAGTTACCGCTGTCGTCGTCGATTGGTCCGGTGGAGTTCGGGTTCTTTCGCAGCGTCGGCTTGTTCGGGTCAGTCGAAGTGGCATCCGTCAGCTTGCGGCGATTTTCAAGCATGGCGAGCCGCGCCTTGACGTCGTTAAACTCTGAAGTCGTAACCACATATTCGGGCTTCTCCTTCAGAATCTTGGCGATCTCGTTCTGAGCCGCGACAATCCGGTCGCCCGTGGGCGGGTGTGTCGAGAACACCTTGGCCATGGTTCCCGGCTTGCGCTTATCCATTGTCTCGATCTTTTCAAAGAAGTCGATAAACGATTCCGGATCGTACCCAGTCTTGTACATGTATTGCAGGCCTAGATAATCGGCCTGCGCTTCCATGTTACGGGAGAACTTCAAAAACGTCATGGGAACCAGTATGCTGGCGCCCTCATAGATCGCATACCCGGCCATCCCGCCGCTCATCATAATGAGTGGAATCGTAGCCAGGTTTACCATCTGTCCTTTGGTTGCCTGACAGGTGCCGTGGCGGGCGGCCACGTGTGCAATCTCGTGCGCCATCACGCCGGCTAGTTCCGATTCCGTATCGGCCTTCATAACAAGGCCGGAATAAACGAAAAAGAAGCCGCCGGGCAGGGCAAAGGCGTTCACTTCTTCTCCGTCAATGACTTTGATCGTAAACGGGACTTTGGCATCCGAGTTCCGGACCAGATTCTGGCCGATCCGGTTGACGTACTCGCTAACCACAGGGTCGCTGATAATGCGCGATTGACGTTCTACCTGCTGGGCCAGTTGTTTACCCAGGGCAATTTCCTTTTCAATCGAATACCAGTTCATTTTGCAGGCGACTTTCCGATCGCCAATGGCGTCGGGATCGTTTTTTTGGTCTTCCGCGAACGCGGGCGCGCTCATAGCGCAAAGAAGGCAGCCTAGGGCGAGACCGGCGAGCTCGGAATGGAGCGATGTGAAAAACAAACGCCTCATAATACCTCCAGGAGACCTGGCCGTTTGATCTGTGCCACGCCTTCTGCTGTTAACAGTATAGGCTGAAATTGCCCAGCGACAACCAGCGCTGTTTTACAGAAGACCCGGAACGATCCCGCGAAGAGGCTCTCTTTGATTAACGTATCCTCATCGCTATGGGTTTCATTCCCGCACCGGTTAACGATTCTTCCAGGCCAATCTACGAACTTTACCGGGACGAGTTTCCGGTCACACAGAGTCTAATCTATGTGAACCATGCTGCAGTCGCCCCTTTATGCCGCCGTGCCGCCGAGGCAATGAACTGGCTGGCCGAAGACGCTCTACAGTTTGGATCTCTCCATTACGACAAGTGGATGGCGGCTTACGACGGGCTCCGGTCCGCGGCTGCGCGCCTGATTGGCGCGGAGCCGGGCGAAATTGCAATCGTCAAGAACACGTCCGAGGGCATTGCGACCATCGCGCTGGGCCTCAATTGGAAACCCGGCGACCGCATCGTCGCCTTCAAAGAGGAATTTCCCGCCAATTACTTCCCGTGGCTCCGTCTGCGCGAAAAAGGCGTCCAAATCGAGTGGCTCTCGATCTACGATCCGCTCGAACGCGTTGAAGAAGCAGTGAGAGGAGCACGGCTGCTAGCCATCAGTTATGTCAATTATCTCAGTGGGTTTCGGGTTGATCTTGATGCAATAGGCGAACTCTGCCGCCGTAACAATTGCTTCTTTTTTGTAGACGCGATCCAGGGTATGGGCGCTTTCCCCATCGACGTACAACGTTCTCACATTGACGCCCTCGCCGCCGACGGGCACAAATGGATGCTCGGTCCTGAAGGTAACGGGGTACTATTCGTCCGCTGCGATCTCCTCGACCAGATTGAGCCCGTTGAGTTTGGATGGACCAACGTAGCTAACTATGCCGATTACGCTTCTCGCGACATGACGCTTCGCCACGACGCGGGCCGGTATGAATGCGGAACTCTGAATACGATTGGCTGTTTTGGACAGCGTGCCGCCATCGAAATGCTGCTCGAGGCCGGAGTTGAAGCGATTGAGCAGGCGGTTTTGGGTTTGGCCGGCCAGATTTATGAAGGAGTTCGAGCCAAGGGATACCAGGTTCTGGTCGAGCGGACCCCGGAGTCAAGCTCAGGCATCGTGAGTTTCCGCCACCCGGTTATCGATAGCAGTGCGATCGTCCGGACCCTTCGCGAATCCCGCGTGGCGGCAGCCCCGCGCCAGGGCTGGATCCGCACTTCACCCCACTTTTACGTCAGTCCTGATGACATCGAAGAGGTTCTCCATGCTTTGCCGCCCGTGTAGCCAGCATTGCGTGCCCGTAAAACGCAAAACCATAAGACTAGTTCGAAGAAGTCTGTCTCTTTCTTTTTTGGTTCTAGGAGCCGCCATCTTTCGCGGTCTCGCCTCAAGCACCAATCCAAGTGTGCAAACAATCGTCGAAAAATCGGTTCAGGCGAATCAGGCCGACTTCAAAGCCGCGTCCGAGTTCTCGTATCGGGAGCGCGACCTGACGGCTAATGGGTCGAAAACCTGGGAAGTGATGATGATTGACGGCTCGCCGTACCAGCGACTTATTGCTGTAAATGACGAACCCCTGTCGAAGGAACAAGACGGGAAGGAACGCGAGAAGCTGAGCCAGGTCATTGCTCGGCGAAAGGCTGAATCCGCTGAACAGCGGCGCCAGCGCATCGCCAAATATGAACAGGACCGGCGGCGCGATCACGTGATGATGCAGCAGCTCACCGCAGCTTTCGTGTTCAAGTTGATCGACCGGCGGACGATCAATTCACGCCAGGTCTACGTCTTGCGGGCCACGCCCAAACCGGACTACCGGCCGCCGAATATGGCCGCTCGGGTATTGCCGGGCATGGAGGGCGAGCTTTGGATCGACACCGAGACATATCAATGGGTGAAGGTAACTGCAAACGTACTCCACCCGGTCTCGATCGAGGGTTTCCTGGCTCAAGTGGAGCCCGGTACGGAATTCGAGCTGGAAAAAATGCCCGTCTCGGATGGCATATGGCTGCCCAAGCATTTTTCGATGAAGTCACACGCCAGAGTACTTCATATGTTTACCCGTAATTCTCAGGAGGACGACACCTATTCGGACTACAAGAGAATAAGCGGCGGTCCGAAATAAATCGCATCGCGCGATCCACTACCATAAGCAGTGGATGCCCTGGAGTCATCGCAGCTTCTGGCTGCTGCCTCTGATCATTGCCGCAGTCCTCGGACTGCTCTCGATCATCGTTTCGCGCAGCCGCCTGCGTTACGTCTATAAGCGTCAGTTTCCGGAAACGCGGCGCGAGCGGCTTTTTCTAGCCTCGGTTGGCTTCTTTACTACCGCGGCTGTGGTTCGCGGCATCACCATCGCGATTCATCACGATATCGGCCCCTTTCACGATGTCAGCCTTCATGGAAGACACATTCATCACCTCGTCTGGGGCATTCTTCTGCTGCTCTTGGTGGGTTACCTTTGGCTGAGCGAATTCGGAACCGGCGAAGCAGGGTATTCGCTTTGGTTGGGCCGTCTCACATCCATGCTGTATGGCGTGGCCTCTGCTCTGACCCTCGATGAGTTCGCCCTTTGGTTGAATCTGAAAGATGTTTACTGGGAGCGCGAAGGCCACGAAAGCTATGAGGCGCTCGCTCTGTTCGGAGGCCTTCTGGCAGTTGGTCTTCTCGGCGGTCCATTTTTCCGGGGCATCGGCAAGGAAATATCGAGTCGCCTGGCTTCCCGTAAAACCTAATTCAGTGTGGTGGGTGGGGCGGACGGTCTTGCCGTCTGCCTTTGTAGGGGCGACGCCTTCCATTCAGCTCACACTTCCCGCTAATGACAGACGAAAGGCGGGCCGATGCGCAACTACATCTACGTTTCGCAGTCCGGCGCGGTTGGCAAGTGAGGCCAGCTCCGCGGCGGTAAGAGCTGCGCGCACCGATACCATGCCATCGCGTACCGCCATCCAATGCCAGCCGAAGAGCCATCGCGTGGCGGGCAGAAACAGATACGGAACGATATGCCGCTCGAGGTCCGAAATCAGAACGCCCTTTCTAGCGATCTCGGCGAAGTGGCGCAACAGAAACACAATCTGTTCATTGTCAAAATGGTGCAGAAACAGAGAGCTGAACACGTAATCGAAACTGCGTGAGGCGAAGGGCAAGCGGAAGGCATCGGCCAAAACCTTCTGGCGGGGGGCCAATTCCAGGTTGACGGCATTCTGATCCAGGCTCACGATCCAGGAACTGGGGAAGGCGGCTTTGACCACTCGCGCCACGTCTCCCGAAGCTGCGCCTACATCCAGAAAAGAAAAAGATTCGCCTGCGCAGCCGGCACGCGCCAGCAGCTTCAAAACAGTCGCATGTCCCCCAAAGTTTCGATTGATTCGAACCAGGTCGCCAAGACACATCCTGGCCACAGTCGGGTCAGCTTCGTCCATGAGCTCTGGTTCGATCCGCCGTTCGCCAATATCTGGCCACACTAAATCATTCTCTTGAACTTCTATTTTTATTCCGCTATTTTTATTCCGACGATGGCTTCGTGAGCACGAGAGGATCGTGCTCGGCGATCTCTTCGATGTTGGCTTGGGGAATCATGAGGCCGAACGCGGCATTCATATCGGTTATAAACTGGTTCGCAATGAGAGCATAGCCCGTGTTGGTTGGATGCAGGCCGTCAAGCGAAAACAAACCTCCCAGAAAATCGGTTGTCAGTTTTACGCCGCCCACCGTATAGCCATTAGTGTAGAGTTGGTCGGTCAACGTGAATAGGTCGACCACAACCGCATGGTAGGGAGCGGCCAGAGCGCCGATAATTTGATCCAACTTCGTTATAGCCTGGCGCGCGAGCGCTGCTTCCTGAGCGCTGACCGAGCACGGCGTAAGCGTCGACGTCGTGGAACACGAGGCCGGCAGCGGACCTTGCCTCTGGTTGCTCAAAATGGCTTCGACGGTGGGCAGCGCGGTGATTGTGACGAAATCCGTCGCGCCGACTCCCAGCAGCGCCGTAATTTCATTCACTGACACTCCAAACGCTGCCGCAAGCTTCGGAACCGGAATAAAATAAGCCGCCTCGATCACATCCGGCAGGTTTCCAATGATCAGAACGGCATTGGTTGCGGCGAGTTCTTTTAGAAGCAGCGCATAATTCGTCTGAAACTGGGCAAGAAAGGCATCCTCGGCCGTGGAAGATGATAGAAGCGACGCGATCTGGCCCGCCGTGACAGGCCCCAAAATATCGTTGTTTCCGATGTCGATGACGATGGCTGTGGGGCGAAGAGCCACGGCTTCCTGAACCTGCGTTCGCGCGCCGCAAGGAAGCAGGATGGGGCAGGGAAAGCCCAAAACGATATCCGTTGCCAGTTGCGTTTCATCGGTCGAGGTGAGATTCCGGTTGGGTTTACGGTTTAGCGCATCGGAAAGAGTTTGAAGCGGAACTGCCACGTCGGTGACTTCTTCAAACGGGTTCAACCGCGGAAATACTAAACTTCCCGGGACTGGCTGCACAACCGGCGGAAACTGCGCGCTCACCAGGTCAAGAGTATTGGGAGCGCCTGGATACGGTACCAACGGCAACGACAGGGGAACGCGCAGTTGCCGGGCGATGACTTTTGCAAAGCCGTGCTCCTGCTGAAAGTCGACCAGCGAGCCATTCTCCACGCCGGCGGCGAGTGAATCGCCAACCACGACCAGTTTGGAAAAATCGACGTCACCCTTGGAAAGGTCGACACCGGGAGGCGGTTGCGCGTGAAGCAATGAAGCAAACGCCCACGTGGCTAAAAATTCCACAACTCCGCGCGCGAGCAGTTTCCCACGGTTCAAAGCGAAGTCCCTCCGGATGTGAATTGTACCTGATGTTCGCCTTGTCCCGGAAAAATATTTACTTCAACGATAAAGTGATACAACATTCTGCATGCTCTCTACTGCTCATCTTTCCCGCCGCAGCCTTCTCGGAGCCGTTGGCGCAGCGTCGGCCTCTCGCCTCGCGCCAGTCCCGCTCTTCGCGCAGGCCGAGCAAACGGGTCCCACTACGTCTACGCCTGCCGACCGCGACCGCCGCATGCAATGGTGGCACGAAGCGAGATTCGGAATGTTCGTACATTTCGGACTGTACAGCGTTCTGGGCCGTCACGAATGGGCCATGGAGGAGGAAGGCATACCGGTTGCCGAATACCAGCAATTGGCCAAGGTGTTCAACCCGAAACCCTATGCGGCGCAAGCCTGGGCCAAGTTAGCCAAGCAGGCGGGCATGAAGTACATGGTGATGACCACAAAACACCACGAAGGCTTCTGTAATTTCGAAACCAAGCTCACCAACTATTGCGCGCCCAAGCAGGCCGCCGGCCGCGATCTGGTGCGCGAATATTACGAGGCGGCCCGCGCCGAAGGCATGCGCGTGGGATTCTACTATTCGCTAATGGATTGGCATCATCCCGACGGCGCGCGGTGTGCCACTGACGAACCCGCCCGGCGCCGCTTCGTCGATTACACGCATGGCCTTGTGCGCGAACTTTGCACCAACTACGGTAAGCTGGACATCCTGTGGTACGACGTGGCGTGGCCCCTCACAGCCGAGGGCTGGGAATCCGTCAAGATGAATAAAATGGTGCGCGAGCTTCAGCCGGATATTCTGATTAACAACCGCGCCAAGATCCCCGAGGACTTTACCACGCCCGAGCAGCACATTCAGGCTTTCGCCGAACCCTGGGAATCATGCATGACGATGAACGGCAGTTGGGGGTACCAGGCGGCGGATGACGATTGGAAATCGCCTAAGACCATCGTTCGCAATTTAGTTACATGCGCCCGCGGCTACGGCAACTACCTTTTGAACATCGGGCCCAAGGGCGACGGCTCCATCCCTGACGAGTCGGTCGAAATCCTCACAAACGTCGGGCGGTGGATGGATCAACACGCGCCCGTTATCCACGAGGCGCAACTCTGCAAGGTAGCCCATTCACAGCTCGCGAATTTTACACGGACCGGAAACAAGCTCTATGTGCACGTCCACTTCTGGCCCGGGCAAACGGTCTCGATTGGAGGCATGACGAATAAAGTGCTCTCGGCCAAGCTCCATCCCGGCGGACAAACCGTCGATTTCCACCAGGAAGACTTTCGCGTCCAGTTCCTGGGTCTCCCCGCGAATTCGCCCGACCCTTTGGTAACGGTTCTCGAAGTCGAGTGCGACGGCGAGCCTAATCAGGACATGGAAAGCATTCGCAAGAACCGGAAGCGGGAAGGCGTGGGAATATAGATTAGGCGGATTTTATAACTTCCGCATGCTAAAGAACTCGCGGGTGAAACAGCAATTTCATCCGGTACGTCTTTAATACTGAATAAAATGGCGAAACTAACGCAGCGCAAAGACGCATTCGAGGAGTATCATCACTTTCTATGAGCACCACACCGCAGCAGCCGACCTACATCATCCCTCCTCCGCAGGCGCCTAACTGGAAGACGCCGCTGCTGATCGGCGGGCTTGCGCTGCTCGTCATCTTTAATGTGTTCCTGTATGTGCAATTGGAGCACCTGCGCAGCGATACGAAAACTGAGATGTCGAAGCTCAGCTCGGACCTTTCGGCCACGGTCGAGCAGATCCGGATTGAGTCGTCCGCCTCCGTCCAACAGGCGTCAAAGCGCGTTCAAACACTTCAGGAAGCCCTCGAACACCAGCGGCTGGCCGCAGACCGCGCCGTGGGGCAGGCGAAGATCGACGCTCAGCGGAAGGTCGACTCGCTGCAACAACAAGTTCAGAGCGAGCAGCAGCGGCAGCAGCAGGCTATCGACGCCGTGAAGCAGAACGCGGACGTGACCACCACAAAGCTCACCAATGTCAGCACCGATGTCGGAACCGTAAAGACCGATCTCACCAACACCAGGAGCGAACTCGAGCAGACCGTTGCCAATCTGAAACGGGTCTCCGGCGACGTCGATAACCACACCAGTCTGATCGCCACCAATGGCAAGGAACTGGAGGCACTGAAGCAGCTCGGTGAGAAGAACTACTTTGAATTCACGGTTCCAAAATCCAAACAGCCTCAAAAGGTGGGCGATATCACGGTCCAGCTTAAGAAAGCCGATCCCAAGCACAACCGCTACACCATCGAAGTGGTTGCCGACGACAAGAAGGTCGAGAAAAAGGACAGAACTATCAACGAACCCGTCCAGTTCTATCTGTCAAAGTCCCGTCAACCTGCCGAAATCGTCGTGAACGAGGTTCGTAAAGACACGATCGTCGGCTATCTAGCCGAGCCGAAAGTGCAGATGGCCCGGTAACCGGCGGAGCAGATCGCGCCTACTTGCGATACGAGCTTCTGTTGCTGATCTGGGCTGGCTGCGCCCGCAGCCTTTTCGCTCAGGACCCGTTTGAAATACACGTCTACGAATACGAGCCGATGGCGCTTGGCGAGTATAGCCTGGAGGCTCATCTAAACTTCGATGCGCAGGGGACTACGCAGCGTGTCGGGACGCTACTTCCTACCGACCATCAGACACACCTGACTCTGGAGCCCACCATTGGGCTCTCGGAAAACTTCGCCGTCGGGCTCATGTTCCTAAACGCGTGGGAGCCGGGCTACTCGCCTCAATTTGCAGGTTGGCGCGTCTTGCCGCATTTCTACGCTCCCGAATCGTGGCATCTGCCGGTGCAACTCGGTTTTGTTGCGGAATTCTCGTTCCAGAAAACTCGATACGAAGTGAACTCGCGGAGAGCCGAGCTGCGCCCCATTCTCGATCGCGATTTTTCCCACTGGCAGGTTGTGTTCAATCCCGTCTTTGAACGTGCATTGCACGGACCGGGCACATTGCGCGGATGGAACCTCGAGCCCGCCGCGCTACTCCGGTGGAAACGTCAGAGATTTTCGCCCTCGCTCGAATACTACGGAGAAATCGACAGCATAAACGTCAGGCCAAGAGCCCAGCCCGAAGTGCATCAGCTGTTCCTAGGAGGCGACTGGCGCGTTCAGCCGGCATTCCTCATCAATCTCGGAATGGGTTTCGACCTCGGCAACCGAGGCCCCGGCGTCATTTTCAAGAGCCGCTTTGAATGGCATTGGGGTGAGCGGAGAAAACGATCGAATGTATCGGGCGGCTGAGAATGGCTTTGCTAATCGCATGCAACGCTACGGCCGGATCCACCCGCATGGCTCTTCGTGCGGGGATGGCGCAACCTAAAGCACCGGACACAATGAGAACCAGCACGACACCCAGAAACGTGATCGGATCGCCAGGTGACACGCCGATCAGGACCATGTGGAGGACGTGCGTGACGCCGAATGCGGCCGGTAAACCAAGTGCCAGTCTAACAGCAAGCGGCCGGATGCCTTCGGCGAACGCGAGCTTAAGAATGTCACGGCTCGTGCCGCCGACTGCCATGCGAAGTCCGATCTCCTGTGTGCGCTGGCTGATCGAGTGAGCAATCACAGCGTAGATACCGACCGTAGCGAGCACGAGCGCGATTCCCGCGAACACCTCGAACATGCCGCCTAGAAGGCTCACAGCTAACCGAGTTTCAGCCACGCGGTTTTCTAGAGTGCGCACTTCATAGACAGGCAAGTTCGCATCCACATGCTGAATTTCCCGGCGGAATGCGTCGCTAAGTGAGGCGGGAGGAACGCGCGTTCGCGACACGATAAACATCTCGCGCCGCGGTTCTTCGGCATACGGCAAATAAATAATCAGATCGTGCTGCAAAGGGTTGGCGCCATCGGCTAAGCGGCCAAAAACTGCAAGATCGCGGTTGTCTCGCTTCTCGAGTTGCGTATCCGGCACGAGCGGCGTCCACAAATCCGTTTCTTCCGGAAATAGCCGCCCTGGCGGCATCACGCCGACAACAACCGTGGGTACATCGTTTACGCGGATGGTCTTCCCGATGATCGAGCTGTCTTTGCCATAGCGGTCTTGCCAAACGTGGTAACTGAGCACGACAACCGGTGCCGCTCCGCGCCGCTCATCATACGCCGAGAAACTGCGGCCCAACGCAGGTTTTTGCTCCGATACAAAGAAGCCATTGCCGGACATTTGCGCGCAGTAATAGCGTTCCGGAAGATTACCCTTGTCGCTCACATTCACGGGCACCAACCGATACGCGGCAAAGCCGGCGAACGACTTCGCCTGCGATTGTAGATCTCGAAAATCTGGATAGGAATGGCCGAAGTCCCTGGCGGTGAGACGGATCGGTCGTAATCGCCAAAACGATTCTGTCGATATGGTCAAGACCCAGATTCCACGAAAACGCTCCATTTGCGATCGTAAAAGACTGCCGTATCCGCTCCGATACCAAGCGCCAAAGCCACAATCGCTGTAAGCGTGAAACCAGGAGCTTTGGCCAGCGTGCGCAGCCCGTATCGAAAATCCTGCCACCAGGTTTCAACGGCTGTGAATGTCCACATTTCGCGGCAAGCCTCTTTGAGCGCGGCGGAATTGCCAAAGCGGCGTCGTGCCTCCATCGAATCTCCGCTTTCGTTGGCTCTCATTTCGAGATGAAAGCGCAACTCGTCTTCGAGATCGCGGTCAAGTTGACCGCGGCGCCACAGCGCGCGCAGCTTCTTCTTGAGCCTGTTCATTTACGCCGTCTCGATCACTCGCGCCATCACTCCCGCAAGGTGCGCCCAGTTGAGCTTCATCCGCCGGCTCCCATAAACGCTTGATGGAAGTATGCCCGCGATTTTCCGGGCCTGTCAAGCCTTCAAAATCGTCTGCCCTCCCTTTTTTCCTATAAAGATCGCCCGGCAATCTGCCGAATTCTTTTACGTGAAGAGAATCGTCACTCTTTTATTGGCTGCATTCGCGGCAGCCCTTGCGCGCCCCAGTTACGGCGCGGAACCTATTCAAGCAAAACCGCGGATTTTGGCATCGATCGATGAGACGCGCCTCGTCACAGTCCCGGGGAATACGCACCCGTTGGCCCGCGCTGAATTTGAACGCGGGATAGCGCCGTCGAGCTTGCCAATGAACCGGATGCTCCTTGTTTTGAAGCGGAGTTCCGAGCAGGACATGGCCCTGAAGCAGTTGATTTCCGACCAGCACAAACCCCTCATCCGCGCGCTTTCACAAATGGCTGACTCCCAACGAATTTGGCAGGCAATTTGGGCCGGCCGCGAGCGATATTCAAGCGATCACAGGGTGGCTCAAAGGCCATGGATTCCAGGTTTCGCATGTTTCGAGAGGAGGTAGTGCGATCGAGTTCTCGGGCAACGCCGGACAGGTTCAAAATGCCTTCCATACGGAGATCCAGAGATATCTAGTGAGTGGAGTAGAGCACTGGGGGAATGCAAGCGACCCTCAAATACCCGCCGCTCTATCACCGGTGGTTGCGGGAGTAGCGACTCTCCATGATTTCGCATCGAAGTCGGCTCACGTTGTGCCGCCACAGCATCTTCTAAAGGCCACGCGCACGGCAAGCGGTATTCGCCCCGCGACGGACTTTTTCGGGGGCGGACACGCGCTCTCACCTGCGGATTTCGCCAAAATCTACGGTTTGGATGGGCTGCGAAGTCAGAATGTGGACGGCACAGGGATAACGATCGCTGTGGTGGCCCGGTCCAATCTGCTTGTTCAGGACATCGCGGATTTTCAAAACATCTTCAATCTGCCCTCGAATCCCCCTCAGGTCATTGTGAACGGTGCGGACCCCGGAATCTACGACGTAGATGAAGAATTCGAGGTCGTTCTCGATACCGAGTGGTCCGGCGCTATCGCCCCAGGCGCCACCCGCACCATCTTCGTGACCTTCACGCCGCAGGCAACGGGAACCCGAACTGCCACGATCACCGTCAACGGCCAACAAATCGTAACTCTCTCCGGATCCGGATCCGGCGTCGGAACATTCGAAATTGTGAACAAGTTGAGCGGAATGGTCTTGGAAACGCAAGGAAATTCGGCGGCAACAGGCGCGGCGATTGATCAATGGAGTTATAGCGGCGCCGCAAATCAGCAGTGGCAGTTTGTCCCGGTGGATGGTGGCTACTACAAAATCGTCAATCAACTTACCGGCAAGGTAATGGATGTCGCCGACTCCTCGATGGACGATGGAGGGATGATTCACCAGTGGGATGATTGGGGCGGCGACAACCAGAAGTGGCAAATCGAAGCCATCGAAGGCTACAACTACAAAATCGTCAATAAGCTGAGCGGCAAAGCCCTCGATATGGCGGGCCTCTCAATAGCAGATGGCGGCTTACTTGACCAATGGGATTATTGGAGCGGCGATAACCAGCAATGGCAGTTGCTTCCGGTTCAATACTACGCGATCGAAAACAAATTTAGCGGCAAAGCCATGGACATTGCCGGCATGTCTACTGCCGACTATGCCGCCGTGCATCAGTGGGGCTTTTGGGGCGGCGACAATCAGCAATGGCAGCTTGTCCCAGTAGAGGAAAGCTACTACGAGATCGTCAATAAGCTGAGTGGCAAAGCTCTGACCGATTCCAATGCTTCCCCGCTTCTCGGCAACCCGATGGAGCAATTGAGTTGGACCGGCGACGATAGCCAGAAATGGCAAATGACGCCGGTTGACGGGAATTACTGGAAATTCATCAACAAGTTGACCGGTAAGGCGCTGGAAGTCGGGGCCTGGTCTCAGTCGGACGGAGGCGTCATACAGCAATGGGACTACCTCGGAAACGACAACCAGAAATGGAGCATTTCCCCAATGCCGGCCAATCCATGAGATCGACGCCGCAGCGGACAACTTAAAACATTCGTTTAAGCGCTACTTTAGGCGACCAAATCGCAACGCCATACGTCCATAAAAGTGAGGCCGGAACACCAAAGCGTGTTCCGGCTCTCCTCCTGTGAAGTGCTGGAGTGCGGATTGGAAGTGCCGCACTCCTCTTTTTTCGCCGGGCCTTGCGGG
Source organism: Bryobacterales bacterium (assembly GCA_963722585.1). Classification (GTDB taxonomy): domain Bacteria; phylum Acidobacteriota; class Terriglobia; order Bryobacterales; family Bryobacteraceae; genus KBS-96. The sequence continues at coordinate 49,174 of CAVRNU010000037.1, forward strand.
TTTCTGTTCCGACGAACGATTCGCGCTTATAGAGCCTCCCTAAGATAGAGGAATGCGCGTTGGCATTCTCGGCACGGGCGCGATCGCGAATAAGCACGCCCAGGCATACAAGAACATCGGCTATGAACTGGTTGCCTGTTCCAACCAGACCGAAAGTCGGGGGCGCGAATTCGCCGCGCGCTGGAATTGCGAGTGCATTGCCGATTACGAAGCCCTCTGCCGCTATCCAGGCCTCGACTTCATCGATGTTTGCACGTTTCCCGACTTCCGCCTCCAGCCGCTCGAAATCTGCGCCGAACAGCGCCGCCATATCCAGGTTCAAAAGCCGATTGCCACGAATCTTGAAACCGCGAGAAAGATGGTGGCGATGGCTCGAAGCGCGGGAATCCTGCTTGGCGTGGCAAGCCAGCATCGCTTCGACGACTCAACAATGTTTCTGAAGCGCGCGATTCCAGCGGGCCGGCTTGGCAAACTGTTGCAGGCTGACGCCTATGTGAAGTGGTTCCGGAGCGACGAGTATTATTCCCGCCCGATCAAGGGCAGCTGGCACACTGAAGGCGGTGGCGCTCTCATCAACCAGGCCATTCACCAAGTGGATGTGCTTCTCTATTTAGTCGGATCGATCGCGGCTGTTCAGGGAGTTTGGCAACTCGGTGCATCGCACAGGATCGAATCCGAAGACATTGTAAATGGTTTGCTCGAATACGCTTCAGGAGCGACGGGCGTCATTCAAGCCTCGACGGCCTTCTGGCCCGGCTACACCGAAAGAATCGAAATCCATGGGACAAAGGGCACGGCAGTTCTGTCCGGCGATCAGCTCACCGCCTGGGATGTTCGCGCGGATGAGGCGGCCAACGCGGTCGATCCGGCTCCGGTCGCGCAAAACGTTGCGTCCGGATCTTCGGACCCGATGGCCATCAGCCTGACGTCGTTCGAGCGCCAGTTTCGCGACTTCGGAGAAGCCATTCAGCAAGGGCGCGATCCGCTCATCACCGGTGAAGAAGGCTGCCGGGCCCTCGAAGTTGTTCTTGGAATATATGCGGCGTGCCGCAGCGGCAGCCGGGTAAAATTAAAAAATTAAATCCCCAACTAGGCGTGGAGTCCATTAAACAATGCTCAACTCCCAATGAGCTGGCGTCTGCGCGTCCCCGCATCGAGCGCGAATCTCGGCCCCGGATTTGACGCGCTTGGCCTCGCTCTGAATCTTCATCTCACCTGCACCTTTAGCCTCTCCGCCCGGCTGTGTATCGAAACGCACGGCATCGATTCCACATGCATCCCGACAGACTCGTCCAACCTGATCTGGCAGACCGCCCAGATTGTTGCAGCCGGCGCAACGAGGGAGATGCCGCCGGTGTCGCTCGTAATCGAGAATGAGATTCCCGTCGGCAAGGGGCTGGGCTCGAGCGCTTCAGCGCTCACGGCGGGAGTCGTTATCGCCAATCAACTGCTCGATCTCAATTGGACCAGGCGCCGGATTCTCGACGAAGCGGCAAGGATCGAGGGACACCCGGATAACGTCGCTGCTTGCGTGCTCGGCTCCGTAGTCGCCGCCTCCATAGACACAGCGGGAGTTACTCATGCGATTCGCGTCGATGTGCCCGCCAGCTACGAAGTAGCAGTGATCGTACCGGACTTCGCTTTGCCGACTGTTGAAGCCCGGGCCGTTCTACCCACCACTTACTGCCGCGAAGATGTCGTCTTCAATGTGCAGCGATCCGCGCTTCTGATTGCGGCGCTCTTCACTGGCAGCACCGAGTCGTTCTCAGCCGCGCTCGAAGACCGCCTTCATCAGCCGTATCGAGCTCCCCTCATTCCAGGCTTTGACGAGATGCTAACTTTGCGTGCGCCAGGTTTGCTCGGCTGTTCTCTGAGCGGTGCGGGCCCGTCTGTTCTGGTGTTTTTCGAGCGCGGCCAGGAATACATCACGAACTTGTTCACCGAGGTATTCCGGCGGCACGGCCACATGGCCACCACCTATCTCACCGACATTCAGCGTCATGGATTCGTTCTGGAAGAACTGTAAGATCCTTACTGTCGACGATGCCCGTGCAACAATTCAAACGTTGTGGCGGCTTTAGTAGTGTTCCCGAACCTCGGACACAGATGGTGGATGTTGCTGCTGCGCGGCATTGTTGCAATCCAGTTTGGTCTTGCCGCTTTTGTCGTGCCGGGCATAACGCTCTTGTTTCTCACAACACTCTTTGCCGTGTACGCTTTCGTTGACGGCGTCTTCGCTCTCATCGCGGGCCTGCACTGGAAATGGTGGGTTCATTCTGTTCTGGGCGTGATCGGCATTATCGCATGCATTTTTGGGTTCTTCTATCCCGGCGTCACCGCCATTACCCTGTTGTTCATCATTGCGGCATGGGCGATCGTACGCGGCGCCGCGGAAATCGCTGCCGCGGTGCAACTGCGAAAAGTCATTCCGAACGAATGGTCTCTCATCGCTGGGGGCGTGCTTTCGGTTCTGTTTGGCGTTCTCTTGTTTGCCAACCCGGCGGTGGGCGCGCTATCGGTGATCTGGATCATCGGAATTTACGCCATCCTCATCGGCCTGCTGCTGATCGTCGTGTCCTTCCGCGTCAAGGCCATCCCTGGACAACCTTTTAGGAGGCCGCCGCGCGCCCTAAGCGTTTCTACTTAAGAACCTACCAAGACCCCTTTGAGCTGTTCGCGGCCAAAGACCACCTTCCGGAATCCCTGCTAGTGTTTCTCGCTCTTCGCTTTTGGCGAGTCGATCCTGCCCCGGCCGCTCTAGTTTGGCGAGTTACGAGCCGTTTAGAATGCAGCGAAAACCGATGCTCGTACTGCGGTGCAGTCGTGGTGCACTACCCTTAGCCGAAACTCGATTTAGGCGCGCAGTAAAACCCCAGGCACCACCGCGCAAGATCTGTCCTTGTGTCGCGGAAATGACGAATTTACTACCCTCATCCTGTCTTTGTCCACGTCCTGGAAAGAAACTATCGGTCCACTCCCAAACATTGCCCAGCGTATCGTACAGATTCCAATGGTTCGGGGTCTTTTCACCTACACGGTGGGGATGCGCACTGCTCTTATATAGAAGTTCCCCATAGTCATTGGGATTTGACCTCATGATCGTTTCGCCGTCAAAGGGGGAGTCGCCACTGTCATCGGAGTACCACGCTATTGAGTCGAGATCGCCATACCTCGCGCCTGTGCTTCCAGCACGAGCTGCGTACTCCCATTCAGACTCCGTTGGCAAACGGCCACCTGTCCAGGTACAAAATGCCTGTGCTTCGCTCCATGTCACATTCACAATGGGTTGGCCCACATCCTGCCATCCGGGATTAAGAGAACGAGTTAGCCATTTGGGCTCCGGTGGCATTTTCCTGCCCGTTTGTTGAACAAAATGCTCGTATGCACCAACTGTTACCTCGGTTTGTCCAATCCAGAAACCTCTTGATAGGACCACTTTTCGAGCGGGCTTCTCAATGGAATCGCATTCAGAATCGCCAGCCGAACAGCCGATCTCGAAGCCGCCCTTGGGAACCCACGCGTAGCGCAGAAGGTGGTGCGGACCAAACTTCACCTCACCTGGCTTGCGAGATCCGCATGAAATTAAAATACCGAACGATACAACGCCCGTAGCGCTTGTAAGCAATTGCCAAAGATCGATTCTGCGGACCAATCAAGCAGTGTACGTCTTACTGGCAGCAGAGCGTCGGCCTTTAGTTCTCAGCAAGTAGGGGATATCGGATAAGTAAAAATCTGCTTGAATTCTCGCGCTGCTCTTAAGCGCTTGTGTTGGCCCCGGGGCCTGCCCCACTCGACCGCTTTGCGCTTGCCGAATGTCCGGAATCAAGGGGGAGCGGAGTCTTTGCTTGGGAAACCCGGTTAGCGGTAACCTGCCGCCTGCATTTCGAACAGCTCCGCATACTGGCCGCCGAGCGCAACCAGCTGCTGGTGCGTCCCTTCCTCCGCGATCCGGCCGTCGGCCAATACAAAAATCCGGTCGGCCATCCGGACTGTCGAGAACCTGTGCGAGATGAGAATCGCCATTTTGCCTGCCGTCAGATCGACGAAACGCTGATACACCTCGAACTCGGCGCGGGCGTCTAAACTGGCGGTTGGCTCGTCGAGAATCAAAATTTGCGCATCGCGCATGTACGCGCGTGCCAGGGCAACCTTTTGCCACTGGCCGGTCGACAGATCGGCGCCGCCTTCAAACCTCCGCCCAAGCATCTGTCGGTATCGGTTCGGCAGGCTTTCGACCACGCCGGCCGCCAAACTCTTTTCGGCTGATTTTACAATCCGATCCTCCTCGGAAAGCTCTTCGATACGGCCAACTCCAATATTTTCAGAAGCTAACATGTCATATCGCATGTAATCCTGAAAAATTACCCCAATCTCGTGCCGGAGATCTTCAACGCTATATTCCCGAAGATCCACGCCGTCCAACAGGATTCGCCCCGCAGTCGGGTCGTAGAGCCTGGCCATCAGCTTGATCAAAGTTGTTTTACCCGCGCCGTTCTCGCCCACCAGGGCGATCCGTTCGCCCGGCTCGAACCGGAAACTAACTCCGCACAGAGTCGCGCGGTCACTCTCGGGATAAGCAAACGAGACATTCTCAAAAATGAAGCCATCTCGAATCGGACGCGGCGCGGGCAGGGCATCAGGCGGAGAGACAATGGAAGGGGTGGTTTCAAAGAAGTCGAATAAATCTTTCAAAAATAAGGCTTGTTCCGCGACCCCAGCGAGGCTCGACAGCAGGGTTTCCATGGTGTTGCGCGCACGAGAGAACGCACCCACAATCAGCGTCAAGTCTCCCACGCTGAGCGCACCCGCCAGGGCGCGCCACACAACGAACACATAGGCTCCGTAATAGGCTCCGGTGGGCAGGAGACCGATTAAAAGCCCGTGCAGGGCGCGGTGGAAAGCAAGCGACTCATTCTCGCGATAGAATCGTTCAAACAACCGCTGCGCCCTTTCCACCAGGTAGCCGCCCAGGCCGAAGATTTTCACCTCTTTCGCACTCTGATTGCTGGCGCCAAGGTAGCGCAGGTAATCCAGCTCCCGCCGTTCCGGCGTATACCGGAAGAGGATCGAATAGTTCAGCAGGGCGAACTTGGTCTCGCCCAAAAACACCGGAATCGTGGAACCAACGAGCAGCAACAGCAGCCACGGCGAGTACAGGACGACCGCCGAAATCATCGTCAGCAAAGTAATCGTCTGTTGCGCCATCCCCGCCAGAGTCGCGAGCATCCCGAGCCGGGCCGTAGTCTGGCGCCGGGCCCGCTCGAGCTTATCGTAAAAAACCGGGTCCTCGAAAGACTGGAGGTCGAGCGAATCGGCATGCTGCATCAATCGAACGCTGACAAAATTGGTGAATTGATCGCCGAGGAGGCTGTCGACTAAGGTGATAAAGCGCGAGAGAGCATCGGAGAGAATAGCAAGGCATAATTCAAGGAGAAGCAGCTTTAAAATCAGCGATTTGTCGATAGACTGGTGACGTATCGCACGAACTACAAGATCGATGACCAGTTTCGGAATCCACAGCAGAGCGATCGGTAGAAACGCCGCCACGAGCCGAAGGCCAAGCGTCGCCAGACAGAGGCGTGGACTGGTCTGCCATACCAGCCGGAGCAATGGCGGGACATTGCGAAGCGCCGAAAAACGGTCTCGCCACGACCGGGGCAGCTCGTCCTGTTTGGGCGGGGATGGCCTCATCTTTTCGGGTCTGCCGTCAGAATAACGGGAGGAGCGTCGGCCAAAAGAAAATGCTCATTCTTGCGAATGAGCACCCTCTTTCCTGCTTCCAGGAGTCCTGCGCAAGCAGGATTACGTTTGATGGGAGAATCAGATCCGACGGCATCGCAACCGCCAAAACCTGTTTGTGATTGGAGTGTAGGGCCAGCAACGGGTGAAGTCAAGCGTGAATTTTCCTGGAAAACTTTTCCACTGCGCAAGTGCCTACGGCTAAACCGCTTATTGTTGCGGAGTCCAATGCGCGAGGCGCCTTCTTCCAATGGGCTTTCCACCTGTGGAAATCTCCCTGTGGAAAAGGCTTGCAAATGTCATCTCTCCCCTGTGAGGTGGAGGGTAGTCATCGCTTCATCCTCCTCTAAGGTGCCATAGCGGCGGCGGTAGAGCCGCATTAAACCGTACACAATTCCGGCGGCTAACGCGAGAGCGGAGAGCAACACGGAAAGAATGATAATGTTGACCAGCAGCCGGTAGAGCGTCGGGATGGGATTCGGTGGCGGCGGCTCATTCCACAGAATTTTCGCCTGGTATTTTACCTGATCCAGCACGGCGTTTCCCTGCGCCTCTGAGGCTCCGGGAAGGATGATGGCCACCAGCAACGTAGATCGCTTGACCTGAGCGCCCGGAACCAATTTGAAGGCCACTGTATGTTGCCTTGCTATGCCTGGACTCGGATAGTCAAATAGAACAAGCCTGACGATGCCCCCTCCGACCCGATAGGCCGTGTAATGCGCCTCGGCGCCCTGATCGAACCCGGGATTTGCGTTCGCGAGCTCGGGAGCGACGGCCTTCAAACTATCCGGACCCAGAATGTAGCGAGCCGAATTCGGAACCAGGTCTTTCAGCGGAACGAAGTTGACGACAGGCGGGATGTCCGAAGGACGCCGGTTCGGCAGGCCGGCCACCAGTGCCTGAAAGTCCTGTTTCTTGGGCGCGAATCCCTCAAAATCAAGCACATAGTTGGCATCTAGAAGTAATATTCGCGGCCCTTCTTCGGCGCAATGGTCCGTCATGGCACAGTGTTTGGAATCTTGAGGTCGGAGCCAGTCCCAGGCGGCCAGCGCGCCGGTCGAATCCTGCATTCTGTAGATGGTTAGCGTGCCGTTGCCTGCAGGTCCGCGAAACTTGCCGGACTCTGACGAAACGAACCCAAATTCCTTGAAGACGGTCGGATCGGGAGGAGCGCTAGTCGTCGTTGCGATTCTGCGAAACGAACCTATCCGGCTCGGTAGCCATGTATCGGCACGGACAAACGATGCAAAACAAATTACAAAGAGAGCGGTCAGGCTCCGTGACATTTTTTGTACTTCTTTCCGCTGCCGCACGGGCAGGGATCGTTGCGGCCCACGTTCTTGTATGGATTGTTGGCCGTTCGGGTAGTTGTAGCTGCTTCGCCGCCGGCAAATTGTAAGGCCGCGAGTTCTTTTTCCTTTTTTCGCTGAATGTTCCGGGTGAGGTCGAGAACGGATTTTTCGGCTTCGCGCCGGGCTGCAACAGCCGCCAGCTCCCGTTCCGGCTCAGCCGGAACGGCTTCCTCGTCTTCGTCCTCGTCCTCTGGTTCCGGATATGGCAGCGGAATTTCGCTGCCGCCGATCTCGATGCGCAAGAAGAAAAGATACCGAATGGTCTCGTCTTCGATCCGTTCCATCATGTCCTGGAACATCTCGAATCCTTCTTTCTTGTACTCGATGAGCGGATCTTTCTGGCCGTACCCGCGGAGCCCGATTCCTTCCTTGAGGTGATCCATCGACAGCAAGTGATCTTTCCACTGGTTGTCGATGACGTTGAGCATGATGATGCGCTCGGCTTCGCGCATGTTCTCGGGCCCGACCATCCGCTCTTTCTCTTCGTAACGCCCGGCGAGCGAGTCGAAGAGCGGCTCCTCGAGGTCCTGCCGCAGCTTCCCGGCCATGGTTTCTATTTCGATCTTGACGCCGAACTGATTCACGATGGCGTTTTGCAGGCCGGGCAGATCGTACTCGTCCACGCGCTGGTTTTCGCCGCAGAATTGGTCGATGAACGATTGAAGAATGCCACGAACCATTTCGAGCACGCGCTCCTTCTGGTTCGCCCCTTCGAGCAACAGGCGGCGCATGCCGTAGACGGCTTGCCGCTGCTTATTCATCACGTCGTCGTATTCAAGGACGTGCTTGCGGGAGGCGAAATTCTGCGCTTCAACAGTCTTTTGGGCAGCCGCGATGCGCTTGGTGATGAGCCGCGATTCAATCGGCACGTCTTCTTCCATGCCGAGCCGCAGCATAAGGTTTTGCATGCGCTCGCCGCCGAAAATACGGAGCAAATCGTCCTGCAGTGAGAGGTAAAACCGGGAGCTGCCCGGATCGCCCTGACGTCCGGCGCGGCCGCGGAGCTGGTTATCGATGCGCCGCGACTCGTGGCGTTCGGTGCCAAGAATATGAAGGCCGCCTAGCGATACAACTTCCTGGCGCTCGCGCTCGATTTCGCCCTTGATCGAGCTGAGTTCGCGCTCGAGTTCTTCCTGCGAGAGCGTCGCGGCTGCGCGGCCCTGCTTCTTGAGACGCTCGCTCAGCAGAAAATCGGGATTGCCGCCGAGCAGAATGTCCGTGCCGCGGCCCGCCATATTTGTAGAAACCGTGACGGCGCCTTTACGGCCGGCCTGAGCGACAATGGCCGCTTCGCGCTCGTGATTCTTGGCGTTCAGCACTTCGTGTTTGACGCCCATCTTTTTAAGGATCGAGGAGAGACGCTCCGATTTCTCGACCGAGATGGTTCCGACCAGCACAGGACGGCCATTTTCGTACAAGTCCTTGATCTCTTTGGCTGCGTTGCGGAACTTTTCCTCCTCGGTTCGGTACACGACATCGGGGTTTTCGAGCCGGATCATAGGCATATTGGTGGGAATGATGGTGACGTCGAGGTTATAAATCTTGCCGAACTCGGCCGCTTCCGTGTCCGCTGTTCCTGTCATGCCTGCCAGTTTCTTGTACATGCGGAAATAGTTCTGGAACGTGATGCTGGCGAGAGTCTGTGTCTCGCGCTCGATGCGAACGTTCTCCTTGGCTTCAACGGCCTGGTGCAGACCATCGCTCCAGCGGCGGCCGGGCATGAGACGGCCGGTGAATTCGTCGACGATGACGACCTTACCTTCCTGAACCACATAGTCGCGGTCCCGCTGATACAGCACATGGGCACGCAACGCCTGCTGAACGTGGTGGTTCATCTCGATATTGGCGGGATCGTAGAGATTGCCTGTACCGAGAAGTTTTTCTACTTTCAAAACGCCCTGCTCGGTGAGAGCGGCCGCGCGGTGCTTTTCATCGACGGTAAAATCGCCGGTGGTGTATTTCTGGCCGGGTTCCTTGCCTTCAATCACCTCGCCGCGCTCGAGATAGGGGATGATGCGGTTGACCTTATAGTATTTGTCGGTTGACTCTTCGCTCGGGCCGGAGATGATGAGCGGTGTTCGAGCTTCGTCGATCAGGATCGAGTCCACTTCATCGACAATCGCGAAGTTGTGGCCGCGCTGAACACAATCCTCGAGGCGGAACTTCATGTTGTCACGAAGATAATCGAAGCCGAATTCGTTATTGGTGCCGTAGGTGATGTCGGCGGCGTATGCCGCCTTGCGCTCGTCGTCGTCGAGGTCGTGAACGATGACTCCGACCGTGAGGCCGAGAAAGTTGTGAAGCCGGCCCATCCACTCCGAATCGCGTTTGGCCAGGTAGTCGTTGACCGTAACTACGTGAGCGCCATTGCCGCCTAGCGCGTTCAAGTAGCACGGGAGCGTCGCCACCAGCGTCTTGCCTTCGCCGGTTTTCATTTCGGCGATTTTGCCGCGGTGAAGAACAATGCCGCCGATCAACTGTACGTCGAAGTGGCGCATGTTGAGAACGCGGCGTCCGCCCTCGCGGCAGACGGCAAACGCCTCGACAAGAACGTCGTCGAGCGTGGCGCCGTTGGCGACTCGCTGCTTGAACTCGACAGTCTTCGCCGCAAGCTCGGCGTCACTCAGGGATGTCATTTGTGGTTCGAGATCGCCGATGGCCGCAATCAGCGGGCGCATCTTCTTGATCTCGCGTTCGTGCTTCGTGCCAAATACTTTGGCGAGCGCGTTATCGAGCATACGTCTGTTTCCTTTTCAGTCTAACTGGCTATCAACAATTTAGGGACTTGCGGCGGAGGGCCTTCGGAAGATGGCGGCTCCGGCGCCAAAACAAGGGAGTGAGTTAGACCGAAGGAGGGGGACGCTGCCAGATGTTGAGTGGGCAGAGGGTTTCAAGATGCTTTTGGCGCGTGTTTTGCCGAGCTTGGTAATAAATCGGAACCGCAGGTTGACTGCGATGGAGCGGCAAGGTAAACGGCGTCGCGGACGACGAACCAGCTTGGTAGCTCCCGCTCAGCAGAGCGGGAAGCAGGCACAAGGCCGCGCGGGCATCGCCATAGAACGCGCGTTTCGAGCGCGGATTTCCATTGGCACAGCGCGCGTGTGCGTCGAAGCGTCGGATAGGCGGCGAACAGCGTTTGGTCGGAACCGCCGACGAACAGGATTGCCAGAAAAACAGGCAGAACCCGCCCGATCGCAACCTTATTACTAGTTAGCCCCGAGAAAACCACGCCAATTTGAGGTTAGCAGAAATGAGTAATTTTTGCTGGCAATCGGCGAAGGAGAAGGCCAGGTTCGGTGAAAGCTCAAACCTGATGCAGCTTCACCGCAGCCGCGGCTGCAGCGGCATTCAGTTTGGCATCCAGCGTCCACAGATGGCAATTCGAGAGCAGAGCCGAAGCGAGAAGATGTGCATCAACCCAGCCGATGCCTCGGCCCCAGAGCCGCCGTTCTTCAAGCAAGACGCTGTACCTCGCTGTGGGTGGCGCTCACCGCCGTCGGGAGCCTTTCCAAATTGCCGAGAATGTTTGCGCGATGTTTCAGGTGGCCGCACGCGATTTCACCCACGAACGAATGCGATGAGCGAGCACTGAGCCTTCGTTGAGGAGCTCGGCTAGCACGGCCTCACGCGCGCGAAAGTGCTCGATCCACACAGAGGTGTCGACCAGCACCATCATTTACTGCCCGGGCGTCGCCGAGGGATCGGGCGCAACCGTGGTTCCGTCCCTCCCAGCGCCGCAAGGCGTTTTCCGGCCTCGCGCGATATCAGAGCCTCCAGACCGGCCCGAACTAACGCTGTTTTCTCTTGAATGCCAGTGAGCTGCTTCGCCTGATCGAGCAGGTTTTCATCGATGATCAGCGTCGTTCTCATATGCATTAGTATGCCTATTTGATGCATATAGGTCAAGCTGCGGTACTGTTCCCTAAAAGCGCAAGGAAGCAGCGGCCGGCCTTCAGCTTGTGCACGATCGCCGATTCAACCCGGCGGTGGTCCCACGGCAGTGCCAGGCTCCTTCTACGTGTTCTCCTTTCCGGCTGAGGACAATGCTGTTCACTTAACCCATCATGGGCGCCGCGAGCGGCGCGAATACGCCCCGAGAGCACAAGATGGCATGTCTCCCGGAGCGGGTTGGGGTCGCCGAGCGACTTCACTTCTACGACTAGCCCGTTAGACGGCCAAATGGCTTCTGATTTCGTTAGAATGTGGCGCAAGGAAACGGAAACGCATTAATATCCTCGGTGTTTTAGCTTTTCAGGAAATAATGTATGAGCCTGCTTTGTTGCTCGTGCTTTCGGTTCTGCATACGCGGTAGCGGAACAGGGCCGCGAAGCCGACGGCGCTGGGTCCAAAACGTCACACCAGTTGAACGTAAGGGTTGTACCCTTACAACTGAATAGCCGGAAATGAACTATCCTCTAGAAAATCTTGATCCAGAACGCTTTCAGCATTTCTGTCAAGCTCTGCTGGTCCGCGAGCATCCGCAGCTGCAGTGTTTTCCTGTCGCCCAGCCTGATGGTGGGCGCGATGCAATTTCCTACATCTCTGAACAGCAGAATTCAAAATTCATTGTTTTCCAGGTGAAGTTCTCACGGAAGCCGCTTTCTGAGCCTGATCCTCAGAAGTGGCTGCTAGCGATCATGAGCGAAGAAGCGCCCAAACTCGCTCGCTTGATTCCTCATGGTGCCTCACAGTTTTACCTGTTAACCAACATCGACGGCACTGCTCATCTCGATATTGGGAGCATTGATCGACTGAACCGGATGCTAAGCGAACAGATGGGCGTTCCGTTCATGTGCTGGTGGCGGGACGACCTGAACAGACGGCTTGATAACGCTTGGGATCTGAAATGGGCGTACCCAGACCTCATGACGGGGCCGGACTTTCTCCGCTGTATCTTGGAATCCGGCCTTAGAGAGGATCGCGATCGGCGGGAGTCCGCTCTTCGCGCTTTTCTCGCGCAACAACTAAAGGCAGATGAGCAGGTTCGTTTCCGCCAAGTGGAGTTACAAAACAGCCTTCTAGATCTGTTCATAGATGTGCCAATTGGGTTACGAGACCAACGAACGGAACGTCGACAGGCAAAACTGTTCTACGGTATCGCGCACGGCCTTGCGAAAGCGGGCATAATCGAACCGGACGAGTATGATTTCGCCTCACTGGAGAGCGAGTACGACTATCGGGTGTTTCTCCACCCAGAGTCGTCAATCGGTGCGACGGCTTTGCTGCTCAGTCGTGAGTTTCAGGGGAGAATGCCTCATGTCGTCTTGGAAGGTGCACCGGGTCAGGGCAAGTCCACAATTGCTCAATACGTGTGCCAAGTGCACCGTTTGAAGGTGCTGAATGACAGTGAATCGCTCTCTAAAATTCCGGCGAGATTCAGGCCGGATTCGTCTGCTCGCTTACCAATCAAAATCGATCTTCGCGACTTTGCAACGTGGCTAGGCAAAAAAGATCCATTTGATACAGACGAAACGAAACTGGTTCCACCGAGCTGGCGAAAAACACTGGAGTCGTTTATAGCGGCCCTGGTTAGTTTTCAGTCTGGCGGCACTAACTTCAGCACTGACGATTTTCTCGCCATAGTAAAGGTAAGCTCAGTGCTCCTAATATTCGACGGCCTGGACGAGGTGGCCGACATAGGCCGGAGGCAGGAAGTCGTTGAAGAGATCGTTAAGGGCGTGCAGCGACTTGAAGCAAATGCGGCATCGTTACAAACGATCGTGACTAGCCGTCCAGCCGCGTTTGCGAACTCGCCTGGAATGCCTGCTGACAAGTATCCCTATTTGCAGCTCTTGTCATTAACGCGGCCGCTGATCAACGAATATGCCGAGCGCTGGCTTCGCGCCCGCAACGTAGATCCACGGGAGGCGGCTGCCTTCAGGAAGGCTTTGAAGGAGAAGTTGGACCAACCACATCTGCGGGATCTCGCGCGTAACCCCATGCAACTTGCAATTCTGCTCAGCCTTATTCTGACAAGGGGAACGTCACTTCCGGACAAGCGGACCGCTCTCTACGACAACTATATCGATCTATTCTTCAGTCGCGAGTCCGAAAAAAGCCGAATAGTTCGCGACCATCGCGAATTGCTGATCGATATCCACAGGTATCTGGCCTGGCTCCTGCAGTCGGAATCCGAGAAGGGTAATTCTAGAGGGAGCATTTCGCAGGACCGGTTACAGCAGACCCTTGCGGCATACTTGAGCCGCGAAGGTCAAGACGCACGTCTCGCCACAGAACTGTTCACCGGAATGGTTGAGCGTGTGGTTGCGCTCGTATCTAGAGTTGAGGGCACGTTTGAATTCGAGGTGCAGCCACTCAGAGAGTACTTTGCGGCTAGATTTCTGTACGACACTGCTCCATACTCACCGCCAGGCCGTGAGCGCGGCGGGACAAAGCCAGACCGCTTTGACGCGCTCTCTCGAAACTTCTATTGGACTAATGTAACCCGCTTCTACTCCGGATGCTTCAGTAAGGGAGAGTTACCAGCGCTGGTAGAGAGGCTACAGGAGCTTGCAGCTGAAGCAGGTTTTCGGTACACATCTCATCCAAGAATGTTGGCAGCGACTTTGCTGTCCGACTGGGTGTTCACTCAGAACCCCAGATCTGTCAAACAAGTCGTAGAGGTCTTGCTGGACGGTATTGGTCTGCGGTATCTGCTTGCATCCGGTGCATATGGCCGTCGGCGTCGGGGCCTGTGGAATCCCTTAGCGTTACCGCCTCGCTGTGGGAGCGAAGAAGTCGTAGCGCGATGCTTCGATCTGCTTGGTCAAACGACCGCACCGGATTATGCCCAAGAGCTCATTGAAGTGGCAAAAGCTAACGCGGCAAGCATCGACGAGCTAATCCAACTCTGGTCGAGCCATTTCGAGAAATATTGCGCGAAGGCTCACACCTGGTTGGGCTACGGTGTTGAGCTTGGAATTTTATCACGAATCGACACAGACCGCCTCAAGAACCTGCTGCAGAACGCCAACATAGAACTCTGGCCGATTGGGCCCCTTTACCGGTCAAGAAGACTCGACATTATCGAATGTACGGAGGGAGATTTTCAATCTGCAGTGGATGGCATCTTGGATCGCCAGTTGCTTGCCCATCCACAACGGAGAATCGAATCTGCTCTCGACGCGCTGGCGCATTCGCTGGATGCTCATCGATACACGCTTGCATTTTCGGAGCGCGCTCCTGTACCCCTCGTAAGCTTGGTGGAGAGACGAGGCCGCCCAACCAGCTTGAAGTGGAGCAACGAGTTCGCTACGAATACTGAAGCATACTCGGATCATAAGAAATGCGTGTCTATGGCAGAGCTAGCCCAGGATATTTGCCAAAAAAGTGCGGCTGAATGGGCCAGTGAGATCGGTCCTTGGGATCGTCTAGTGGAGTTGGGCCGCACGACCTGGGGAGACCGTTGGGTGTTCTCATACATAGCGAACATTGCAGCAGGCATCAGATCGAATGCTGAGCGCTGTAAGGAATACGCGGATCTTCTTGATTGTTCAAAATCGCTCTGTAGGCGGGCACGGCACGCGAGACTCAAGTCGGGTAATAAAGCATGGTGGAAGGAACAGTTCGGCAATGCGCGTTCTGCCCAAGATCAGGAGTTCCTCTGCTTGGTGGCCCTGACCTGGGCTACCCCAGCAACTTTGATCCTTGTACATGAGGAACTTGAGCGCAGCCTAACTTCACTAGATCAGCGCTCATGGTACCGCGTCGCGCGAGCAGTTCACAGAAACCTGCGAACTCTTCAGGTTCACAAATCAGAGCGATTAGCTGCTTTTGATCCGACCCCGATCATGTCGAGTACGTCCACCCGTACGGTCGCCGCGTTGATGATGCGAGCGGATGCGGAAACGGCTCATGCCCTGTACCGCAAGCGCCTTCGGGGTACTTTCATGGACGACGAAATAGTTCTTGAGCAAATTCAGACCGAAGCTCTGGATCTTGAGAGGTTCGGAACGGCTGAGTGGTCGCCGGATTTAGCTACGGTGAAGCAGTGTTATCTCCTTGGCACGTTAGAACCTCACATCCCCGTTCACAAATTGAGAAATGAACGGTATGCGATGCCCTTGGCCATCGCTGAGGCTATTGCAGAACAGCCGACGATGTTCCCAGGCTCACTGCTTGGTTTGGCAGAGGAGGCCCTTCGACGCGATGTAGCCGGCAGAGCTGAGCCTGTAACTGATATCGCGGAACGGCAAGGCTGGTTTGAACAGCCCTCTAGACGCACGTTGTTTGACTGACCGAGACGTGAACACCCGGACTGACATCGAGTATGATTCCAGACGTGTGCACTCGAGGTCAGATAATTGCGGAGAACACGCTAGCGTCCAAGAATGCACCTGTCCTTAGAGTCGGCGTCTCGGAAGATGATTCAAGGACCTCGGAATTGGGAGCCTCTGACATGGGGAGCTTTGGGTTTCCCCTTAAGTGAACAGCATTGCGGCTAGGGAATGCGAATTAGCGATTCCATCTGATGCCCCGCCCGACGACGAATACAAAGAGAATGACTACGAGCGCACCCGCCCATACTAGTCCAATACTGCGGGAGACAAGCAAGCTCGACATGTTCCCCTTCTTGAGCGATCTCGTCCACTTGGGGACCACGATGAGGGCTGCATTGGCTCCAGCCGTAGCTGGAAGTGCCGAAATGAAAAGATACTTGAAGCCAAGCGGGTTCAACGCAGCGGCAGCGCAATTGACGACAAGGACTGTCCAGTATGGCCCCAAGTTCAAGTCTTCCAACTTTTCAGAAAAAGGGATCAGAGAGCGCGCGCAGATGTAGGCAGACAGAGCGTAGGCTGCAGCACCAGTAAGTCCCATGGAAAGCCGCACGACCCCTGGGTGCCGCAGGCCCTTGATGATCTCAGCCCAATCTCCGGAGTTCGAGACAGCAGAGAACAGGAAGTAACCGGTTCCATCGAGCAGATTGAACGCGATCAATAGCCAGAGGAAATACCGCCAGTAAACGCCGCCCTTGCCGTTCCGGAGCAGGAGCCATGCCAGGGCGCCTTCAAGCAGATTGACGACCGTACCGGCAGCATCCACCAGCTTGCTATCGATATCCGAGCTTAGATAGGTCGACGAAAGAAGGAGATGTCGTGCTCCGAGCAGGTAGGCCGTCACGCCGTGCCCGAGAACTTCATGGGACAGATCGGCAATCACAAAGGCCATGCACGCGATGGCAGCTATGGTCCAAACACTATGCTCACCGTTCCTCATTGGGAATCAGTGTTCCAAGTGCGGTTGCAGCGAGGCCTACCGGCTGGAATTCACGGGAGCGGACGCCGGCGAAGATCGCGCTGTAGGCACCACGGGCTCCTCAAAACGCTGATGGTAGTTCGGGTAGGGCGGCTTCTCAAACCTCGGGGGTGGATTCTTCTCGAGCAGTTCGAGCGCTACCTCGACGGCGCGTTCAAGCTGCGGATCATGCCCTTCGCGGACGAGCTTCGGATCTTGGTCGACTTCGACATCGGGTGCGATGCCGTGGTTTTCCACTTCCCAACTACCCTTCAGCCCATAGAAAGCCCAGCGCGGAGCCGTGACGAGACCGCCGTCGATGAGCCGCGGATAGCCGCCGATACCCACGAGTCCACCCCAGGTTTTCATGCCGATGAGGGGGCCAAGTCCCGCTTTGCGGAAGTACCACGGCATAGCGTCTCCACCCGAGCCTGCGAACTGGTTCACGATCATGACTTTTGGACCGTAGATGGCTTGCGTCGGATCGGTGACGTCTTCGCCTTCGCGGCTCGTAATGCGGCCCATGGGATGACGGCCCAGATAATCGATGATGTAGTCGGCGATATCGCCGCCATGGTTGTAACGCTCGTCGAGCACCGCGCCCTGCTTGCCGATTTGGGCAAAAAAGTAGCGGTTGAAACTTGTGTAGCCGCCCATTGCGGTGTCGGGCAGATGAACGTAGGCGAGTTTGCCGCCGCTGAGCCGATCGACCTTACGGCGGTTGTCTTCAATCCAGGCGAGATGGCGAAGTCTCGCTTCGGTCTCGACCGGGACCACGGTGACTTCGCGCGAGCCTTTGCCGTCGGGATTCGGCCCGACTCGAAGAACAATCTGCTTGCCGGCCGTTTCTTCGAAAAAGCTGTAGACGTTGTCAGTGGCGCGCACTTCGCGGCCGCGAACAGCTAGTAGATATTCGCCCGCGACAACATTCACTCCGGGCTGAGTGAGCGGAGCCTGCAACTGCGGGTTCCAATTTTCGCCATTGTATACCTTGGCGAAGCGATAGCGGCCGTTTTCGATCTTGTAGTCGGCTCCGAGCAGGCCTACTTTTACCTTCGGAACATTGGGTTCCGTGCCGCCACGGATGAACATGTGTCCCACGGTCATGTTGCCGAGCATCTCGTTGAAGAGGTAGGTGAGCTCCGAACGGCTGCTAATGCCGTCGACCCAGGGCGAATAATACGTTTCGGCCGCTTTCAGATCGAGCCCGTGGAAATGGGGATCGTAGAAGAAATCGCGCTCGATGCGCCAGGCTTCGCGGTACATCTGTTTCCATTCGGCTCGCGGGTCGACGTAGACTTCCATGTCGGCCATTTTTAGGGCTCCATCACCGGGCTTGGCCGGCGCTTCAGCGCCCGTGATGAACCATTGCTCGCCCTGCCGGTAAAGCATTTTCTCGCCGTTCGCAGACAAAGTGAAGACGGTCACGCCTTCGATGATTTTGTCGGTCTTGCGCGTCTTGAAATCAAACTTGCTAACAATGAGCGGCGGCCCCGCTGGCCCTGGATTTGTCTCAACAAGAGGACGCTCCTGAACATAGATCACGCCTTCCTTTCCAGGCGTAACGGCGTAGTAGTTCTTTTCGGGAAGTGGAACGGCGAGAATACGCTGGCTGATATTGTCGAAATCAATCCGAACGTCAGCAGGAGCGCTTTCCTTCTTCTGATCTTTGGATTGATCCTTCGATTGATCCTTGGCTGCGGTCTGGCCCTTGGCGGCGTCTTTTCCTTTATCCTTTTGGTCGTCCTTTTTCTCGGCCTTATCGGTCTCGGCGTTTTCATCGTCGCTTTGCGGTGCGAGCGGCGAGGGGAGGTCCTTACGTAGAACCATGACGTAGACGGCGCTCGTGACAGGATGGCCGATGCTCGACATGTCGATCCAGCCACCGCTCAAGCCGACATTCGTGCTGGCGAGGAAGTAGATGTATTTACCGCTCTTATCGAACTCGGGGCCGGAGGCATCGCTAAGACCGTCGGTCACCTGCGTGGTCTTGGCGTTGGCAAGCGAGTAGATGTAAACGGCATGAAGGTAATTGTGAAGCTGCTTCGAGTAAGTGAGCCACTTACTGTCGGGCGACCAGCGCGGACTTATTTGATAAGCGGGGCTATCGAAGAGATCTGTATCGACACGCACAGGAGTCTTCTTGTCGAGGTCGACATACCAGAGATTCAGCCGCTTATCGGTGTAAGCGATTTTCTTGCTGTCGGGCGACCATACCGGCGCATAAAAGAAGGAGGGAGGGTTGCCGAGGCTGATTTTAGTGACGGGACCGAGCCCGTTTTGATCGCGAATATGGAGGGCGTATTCGCCCGATTCATCAGAGAACCAGGCGATAGACTTGCCGTCCGGCGACCACGAAGGATCGCGGTCGGCAATGCTGGGGCTGGAAGTTAGGTTGCGAATGTCGCCCTTTTCGGCGGGAACCGTGAGAATTTCGCCATGGGCTTCAAAAATCGCGCGCTTACCGGTGGGAGAAATGGCCGAATTCAGAATCATGAGATTCGTGATTTTCTCGAAATGGGGGCGGACTTCGGCTAGGTCGGCCGCGACGGTGATTTCGACAGGATGCGTCCTGCCGGATTTGAGATCGACGAGATGCAGCGAGCCGAACTGTTCGTAGACGATTGCGTCACGAGCGGCGGAGGCCGACTTGAAATCGAGACCAGAGTTCTTAACGACTTCAGTAACCTTTTTCGAAGGGATGTCATAGGCCCAGAGGCTGACTGGCCCGCTGCGATCGGAGAGGAAATAGACTTTGTCGCCGACCCACATGGGATTAAAGTCGTTCGAATTTTCGCGTGGAACCGGAACCACGCTCGAGTCGGAAAGATCGGCTAGCCAGATTTTCAGCGTCTGACCGCCGCGGTAGCGCTTCCAGGCTTCCTGCCAATGAAAAACGGGATCGTATGCGATGTGCGATCCGTCGGCCGAGTAGCAGCCATCTTCGGCCATGGGGAGCGGGAGGGCCTCGGGCAGGGCACCGCCCTCGACTGCGAGCGTATACAGCTGGGCGCTATCGGCGAAGCTGTCGCGGCGGGAATTAAATAGGATCCGTTTGCCATCGGTCGTCCAGCCGACGGCGAGATCTTCGCCGGGATGCCACGTCAGTCGTCGCGGCACGCCGCCGTTTGCGGGCACCACGTAGACATCGATATTGCCGTCGTACTCGCCGCTGAACGCGATCTGTGAGCCGTCGGGAGAGAAATGCGGGCTGAACTCGCGGCCGACTCCGGTAGTGAGACGGCTTTGCCTCCCCGCCTTGCCGCGAAACGATCCACAGATCATTCGCATACTCGAAGACGATTTGGGTTTGGCTGATGGTGGGGTTCTGAAACAGAAGCGGCTTATCCGATTGCGCGGCGAGCGGTATCACGGCTATAGTGGCGCTGAGCAGGAGCAGGGCGGCATTTTGCATAAACGAAGTTTTGCACATTTTGATGGGGAGTCGACAACCGAGACCGCGCGGGCCGGTCGCTTATGCTTCCGAGGATGGATGGACTGAGTCTGCGAAGGAATCAATCCACTCGCAGCGACTTTACGGGATCGATGCGGGCGGCTCTCCAGGCCGGGAAAGCAGTCGCCGCGGCCGAAACCAGGAGAACCAGCGCGGTCACAACCACAAAGGTAAGTAGGTCGGTCGCCGCAACTCCATATAGAAGGCTCGCGAGGAAACGAGTCAAGATGAGCGCGCCAATTACGCCCGCCGCGATGCCGTAGAAAGCGACTCGCAGGCCTTGGGCCAGGATCATCGACATGATGCGCTGCCTGGTGGCTCCAATTGCGACGCGTAAGCCAATTTCATAGGTTCTCTGACTGACCCAATAAGACATCAGGCCGTAGATTCCAATCGCCGCGAGCAGAATGGCGGTTCCGGCAAAGCTGAGGAAAACTTGGATGGTCGAGCGGAAGTCGGAAATCGAGCCGGCCACAATGGTCTCGAGGGGTTCGACCCGGCCAACCGGAACGTTGGGGTTCTGGTCTTGCGCTATCGCTCGAATTTCGCTGTTAAGGCGAGCGGAGTCTGATCCGGCTTTAACTAGTAACATCATTGCGGCCGGTATCTGCCCATCCTCTCGGACGGCTTGAGGATAAGGCATATACATCGCGCCGCCCAGCCAGCCGGGCAGATTCCGGCTCAAACTGTATTGGCGCACGTCGCCGACGACACCGACGACTGTTCTCCAGTGCGGCTCTCCTGCAGCTTTGATGTGCTTTCCGATCGGATTCTCGCCCGGCCAGAAATGCTTGGCGGTCCACGCGGTGATCAGCACCACTCCAGCGGAATGCTCTCCATCCGATGGCATGAACTCTCTTCCCGCAAGCAGCGGAATGCGCATCATGCGGAGATAATCGGGGCTGACCGCGCCGAACCACAGCATGGGGGAGGGATGATCGGCCGATCGCGGATGATCCTCGACATCGACTGGAAGCGTCGGAAGTTCTCCGTCGAGCGGGACGGTGTTGGCGATCGCGACGTCAGCAACGCCCGAGATGCCGCGCGTTCTTTCGAGAAGACGATCGTAAACGGCAATGCACGCCGCTCTGTTCGCGCAGGACGATTGGTTCGGACTGATTCGGACGGTAAGAAGGCGCGACGGAGTAAAGCCGGGGTTCGTTTCGGTGAGGCTATATAAGCTCTTGATCAACAGGCCAGCGCTCACCACCAGGATCAAGGTCATTGCCACTTCACCGGCAATGAGCCAGCTCCGAAGCCGCGTCCAGACGCCCGTGGTTGAGCGCTGGCTTCCGGTCTTGATGCAGTCCGTAAGATCGATTTGCGAAGCACTCAGCGCCGGAGCAATTCCGAACGCGAGGCCGGTGCCTAACGCAAGAGCGGTCACCACAGCGACGACAAGCCAGTCGATCTTCGCCTCGGCTAGACCCGGAGTTGCGGGCGGCAAAACAGACTTGAAAATGGCAAGAGAACTCATACCCAAAATGATTCCCAGAACTCCGCCAACCAGCGCAAGCAGCATGCTCTCGGTCAGCATTTGGCGAACGATCCGCACGCGGCCCGCTCCCAAGGCAGCGCGCAGCGCGATCTCCTTCCGCCTGGTTGTAGCGCGGGATAGCAGTAGATTCGCGACGTTCGCACAGGCAATGAGCAGCACGATGCCAACGGAGGAGAGCAGGATGATCAACTTGCCGCGGATATCGCCGACGATATCCTGTTGAAGCGGAATAGCCGCAACATCGGTGTTCCAATCGCGCGCCATCGGATACGGAAACGTTCGTCTGAATTGCCCGAGTAAGGTCTTGATTTCTGCCTGCGCTTGCTGAACCGTAACTCCCGGGCGGAGTCTGGCGAGGAGAGGCACAAACTCGCCCGCCCAGAATTCCAGGAAGTTCGAAGGATCGAGGCGCATGGGTACCCACAGTTGCACGTTGGCTGAAGGAAAACTGAAGCCGGGCGGCATGATGCCGACAATCTCACGATTGATGCCGTTCAAGGTAATCACTCGACCGATAATCGATGGATCGCCGCCGAACTTGTTCCTCCAGAGAGAATCGCCGATGACGGCAACGCCGTCCCGCCCAGGCGAATCCTCGCCCGACATAAAGCTCCGCCCTCGCGCCACCGAAGCCCCAATTACGGAGAGAAAGTTGGCTGAAGCATTGCTTCCGATTACGCGTATCGCCTCGCCTTGCCCCGTGAGATTGAATTCGGAACCGATGCTAACGGCCGCAATCTCCATGGCCCGGCTTTGTCGTTGGAACGCGGGTATTGCCGCGCGTGGATAAGTGCCGGTAATGCGAACCAGGCGATCCGGCTCGACATACGGTAACGGACGAACCAGCAATGCGTTGACAAGGCTGAACATTGCCGCATTGCCGCCGATGCCGAGCGCTAGTGAAACGACCGCGATAAACGTAAATACGGGTGTTCGTCCAAAAGTTCGTACAGCGAAACGCACATCTTGCAAAAATCGTTCCAGTCTCATAAAGCTCCACAGATCGCGGCTATCTTCCTTTGCGAGAGTGATATTGCCCATTGCTTTGCGAGCGAAATCGAGCGCCGCTTTGGGAGTCAGCCCGAAGAGCTCGCTTTCTCGCTGTTTCAGCGACTGGTGAAACTCGAGTTCTTCAGCGAGTTCACGAGACAAGCGGGCGCGGCGGGTGCGAAAGAGCAGCCGGCGCCAGGCGCGAGTCATGGAATGTCGCGCTTTCGTTCCCATCGTCTCTCGATGGAAGTATCTCCGGTTCGCCTGCAGATGTCAAGCGGCTGGGCGGCCAATGGACACGGATGAACGAGGATTGCTAGTGAATCGTGCGGGTTTTGCGGTTCATGTAATCCATCAAAAGATACTCGCCGAGATTGTACGGGGTCGTAAAATACGCCTTGCCGCGGCACATTTCGGTAATCTTTTGAACAAACTGAATCAGGCCGTAGTCGCTGGCCAGCATGAAGGTGTTAATTAAGATGCCTTGACGCTTGCAGCGCGCCACTTCCTCGAGGGTCTGGCTGATCACCAGAGGATCAAGGCCAAACGCGTTCTTGTAGATTCGTCCGTCATCGAGCGTCAGGGCCGAGGGTTTGCCATCGGTGATCATGACGATCTGTTTCATGTCTTTCTTCTCTTGGGCGAGAAGACGTTGCGCGAGGATCAGGCCGTCGCGTGTGTTCGTGTAATAGGGGCCGACCTGCACGCGAGCGAGCTCGGAGACGCGCAGCTCCTCGGCTGAATCGTGAAACAGAACGCATCGCAGGGAGTCGCCGGGATACTGCGTGCGAATCAGATGCGACAAGGCGAGCGCCACTCGCTTGGCCGGCGTGAAGCGATCTTCGCCATACAAAATCATGCTATGGCTGCAATCGAGCAGCAGCACGGTGGCGCATGAGCTCTGGTATTCGGCCTGGTGAACATGCAGGTCGGAGTATTCGAGGTTGAGCGGCAGGCCGATTCCCTCGCGCTGCATCGCGGAAAACAGCGTGGCGCTGATATCCAGGTTCAGAACGTCGCCGAATTCGTAGGTTTTCGCTCCGCCGCTCGCGTCGATTCCGGTTGCCAGCTCGCGCGTGTCGTGGGCGCCGAAGCTCGATTTTCCGAGCGACCCCAGCAGATCCTTCAAGGTCTTGAAACCGAGAAAGTCGATAGCTTTGTCGGTCACCTCGAACTTCATCTGGGGCGCATCCTTGCCGCCGGTTGATCCGGGTGCGTTTGGCGTTTCCGCTTCCTGGCCCTCGAAACTCACATAGCCCGACTGTTCCAGTTTTTCGATCAGGCGCTCGATCAACTGTTCACGCTGCTGGGCGCTCATCTGTTCAAGACGCTGCTGCATCTGTTCAAGTTGTTCGGGGCTGAACAGGTCGCCGCTCTGTAAGGCTCTCTCGATGGCCTGCTTCAGATCGTCCAGAGATTGGCGGTTCATCTCGGAGAACTGCATGTAAGGATCGTCGAATCCGCTGCGCAGAAAAAAGCTGGAAAGGGCGCTTAGAAGATCTTCGAGGTCAATGCCGAGATCGTCTTCGTTGAATTTCGTGTAGTCGATCCACTTCATATGGCCCTTTTGTCCGGCCGGCGCCGGAGAAAGGAAAAATCAGTTTAGATTTCGGCGGCCACCGCCCTGGCCGCGACGCATGTCAAACCCGCGGCGCACATCTTCTTCCGGCCGCTCGGTTCGCGCGGGGCGTTCGCTGGCTGTGAACGCCTGCTGCTCGTTGCGGCTGATGCGCTTCTGCGCGTACAAGCCTTCGAGAATGAATTCGGCCGCCGAGGCGCGCAGGGCATCGCTTTCACTTTCACCAAGCCCCACTTTTCCGGTGAATTCGAACAGATCCTGAATGCGGCCGAGCTGCCGGACCATCTCCGCCGCCGGCATACGTTCGTCGAGGCGCAGGGTGCCTCCAAGCTCGAACCACTGGACCACCTGCCGCAAATTCACGCCGTCGAAATAGGAATTGAACACCTTGCCGACGGCCATCCGGATGATCTCGCGGGCTACGGTTTCGCCGCCTTTGAGTTCGCCCTCGTACTCGAGTTCAAGCTTTCCGGTGATGGAGGGAAGGGCAGCGTAAAGGTCCAGGATGCGGGGCACTGCTTCCGTCTCTTTTGCCGCCAGGGCGCGCCGCTCCGCATTCGAAATAGCGTTCTCCATGACCGAGATGGGCAGCCGCTGCGATACGCCTGAGCGCTTATCGACGCGCTTATCTTCGCGGGCGAAAAAGGCGATGTGTTCGATCGCCTCGCGAATGTATGGAGGGATCTCGACTTGAATCGGCGAACAGCGTTTCGACCACGCTTCCTGCTCGGTGATGGCTATGCCATGCTCGACGCATTGCGGGTAATGGGTGCGAACTTCGCTGCCGATGCGGTCTTTCAGCGGAGTGATGATCTTGCCTCGCGCCGTGTAGTCCTCCGGATTGGCCGTGAAGACCAGCATCACATCGAGAGGCAGCCGCACCGGATAACCTTTGATCTGAACGTCGCCTTCCTGCATGATGTTGAACAAGCCGACCTGCACCTTGCCGGCCAGGTCGGGCAGCTCGTTTACGCAAAAGACGCTGCGGTTCGCGCGTGGCAGCAGGCCGTAATGAATGGTGAGTTCGTTTGAAATGTCCTGCCCGCGGCGCGCAGCCTTGATCGGGTCAATGTCGCCGATCATATCGGCTATGGTCACATCGGGCGTGGCAAGCTTTTCGACGTAGCGGTCTTCGGCATTGAGCCACGCAACGGGCGTGCTCTCGCCAAGCTCCGCAACAAGGTCCTGGCATCGCCGGCAGATGGGGCGAAAGGGGTGGTCTCGGATTTCGCAACCGGCCACGTATGGCGAAACCGGATCGAGCAGGCGTGTCAGCATGCGGGCGATCCGGGTTTTGGCCTGACCACGCAGACCAAGCAGGATGAAATTATGGCGGGATAGGATGGCGTTGACGATCTGCGGAACAACTGTATCTTCGAACCCCATAACGCCGGGGAACAAGTCTTCACTACGTTCCAGTTTGCAGATCAGATTTGAGCGAAGCTCTTCCTTTAAATCGCGCCGGGGTTCCAAACGCTCCGCGAAACGGCTTGCTCGAAGCGCGCCCAAGGTGGAGGGAAGGTCGGTGTGTTGCATCGTGGGGACCAGGGTCTCCCTTATCTGCCGATTCTACCAGTGGCGATTCGGGCAGCTGAATGACAGATTCCCAACACACTCAAACTTGAAGCCAGAAAAGACGACTGGTTGTGGCGTATGATGTGTAGTCGAGTTGGTGAAAACAGAGGAATTAGCGTTAGAGCAGTTCGCGTCGTCGGACTTTCAATTGAACTGGCGAAAACTTCAGCAAGTCGGTTTGAATGCATACGAGGCGCGCTCCTATTTAGTGCTTATCGGGCATCCCCGTTTCAAGGCGCTTGAGCTCGCTGCGCGATCGCACGTGCCGCGGCAGAAGATTTACGAAGTGCTGGACAGTCTGGTCGAGAAAGGCTTCGCGCGTGTGATTCAAGAGAAAACGAAACTGTTTTCGGCAGTCGATCCGAGCCTCGCGATTCCCGGTTATCTGGCGCGGAGGAATCGCGCGCTCCAAAACGAACTGACCGAGCAGGCGCGGCTGGCCAACGGATTGATAGAGGATCTGCGGCTGGCTTTCGAAGAAGGCCAGGGCGGGCGCGGCACGCTCGATTTTCTGAACCTGGTGAACGATCCAACGCAGACCGCATTTCACTATCGCCGGATGCTGGGGCAAGCGCAAGTCGAGTATGCGGAATTTTCGAGACCGCCGTTTGCCGTCGATCCCTTGGATGAGCAGCTGGTTCGCGATGCAAATTCCCGCGGCGTTTCCTGCCGTCTTCTGATTGAGAACGGTCCTATGAATGAAGAACATCGCAGCCGGCTGGTGGATTACAGCGCGGCTGGCATCGAGATTCGTTTTCACGAGAAGCTGCCGCTGAAGCTCGCGTTGTTCGACAACCGGTGCGGCCTTGTAGCGCTGCTCGATCCGGTGCTGACGAAACCGTCGTGGACTTCGGTGATTTTCGAGCATCTCGGGTTTGCGGAGGCTATGAGCGGGTTGTTCGAGAACTACTGGAGCAAGGGAAAAGCGGAGCCTGCCGAACGGATTTTGGGCGCGAACGCGGGATGAAGCTCTCATTTTGCGGGATTGTCGGAGGGATTCGAGTTCTCGTTTTCCGCCGATGGCGTTGCTGGGTGATTTTGCGAAACGAAGTGCAGGCCGGTCGCTGACGCTTCCGGCTCCTTTTGTGCATTGTTTTGCGAAACGAACTTCGGCATAGGAGCGAAGGGGGCCATGATGAGGCGTTCGATTTCGTGCTGCACGGCTTCTTCTTCCTCATCTTCTGCTTCCTTCTTGTCGCGCTCGGCGTTCCGGGAGATGAGCGCTTGGACGCGCTGGAGTTCGGCGAGGGCTTTATAGAAGCTGCGCTCGGCGGTGGTGCGGTAGCGAAGGGCTAAGGCGAGAGCGGCTGGGTCGAGAGAGTCATTATCGAAGGCGGAGAGTTCGAGCGAGAGGGCGCGATCCATGCGCCACTGGCTGAGAGCCATTTGGGCGAGGAGCATACGCTCGGTTTCGGTTTGCGGTTCCCATTCGTTGTCGAGCTTGGCGCGAATTTCGTTCAATTCTTCGAGATCGGCGCCGGTAAGGTTTTTCGAGCAGAGGTTGTGCTTGACCGCATTGCGGGAGGAGATGGCCTTGCCATTGTCGCTGGTTGGGCCCGTAGAGACACCCGGTTCGGCGACCGGAGTAGGAGGGGTGATTTCTGTTGCTGACATTGGTCCGCCCGTAGAAGTAGCACGGAGGAGGGAGGGCGGTGGCGGGCCGGCGCACGTAAGTCGGTTAATTAGTGGGAGTTAAGGGGTTGAAGATTTTTGAACTGAAACGCGGGCGAGCGCCAAGAAGAGTGCGAATGAAAGATGCCGAGTTTGTGAGGGCGGGCAGCAAGCACCTTGCCTTCGCTGCCGGGAACGAAACTCCGGCTTCCAGGGCGATTCGGCTGACGAAGCCGAACAGCGACGGAATAAATAATATGGCAATTGACACTAAATCTTTCGTTGGGTGACAATTCTCCACTTCATAGGCTTTTCAACAGTGACCGTGAACGGTGAGTCAAAGCGAAAGGAGAGCAACACTCAGCAGGAGTCCTATAGCTTTAGGACGCATCAGGTGACAGCATCTCTACTGGGTGAGAATTGATTTGTTAGTTGGCTTTATAGGTGTGTGGGCCTCTGGTTTCGCTGGTTGGAAATCGCTTGGATGAAACTCTAGCGTCTTTGGTGAGCAGTTGGGATTATTGAAGCCAAGGCGTATCGAGCGATCGCCACTCTGATCGGGTCCAACCTCGGCAGCCTCGAGATGTCTCAGACCCTCGATATCCGTGGCCTTGCCGCAGATGTCGAAAATCGAAATTGGGCTCACAGAAGCTGTCGTATTCCCATTCTCATCCAACGTGACCAGTACGACCGAGAACTTTCCTTGGAGGAGATCCCCAAATACCACCGCCCGGTCGTCCGCGGACCAGTAAAAAGACTCCGACGCCAATTGGTGCTGCTGGTTTTTAGACACGTCAATATTGTCGAACGGAAGATTTTTCTGTCCCAAAGGAAAAATAACAGCGCCTACGTCCTCGTAATCGTCAACGGCTACGCTGGCTGGCCTGTTTTGAGCCGGCCTCTTAGTCAAGTCATACACAAGATATTCGCTCGACGGAGGAAGTTCCGTGAATCGGGGGTAAAACTTTCCGTAGACTATCCATCGTTGATTCGGGGACATGACTGCGGAGAATCCATGGATCGAGTCGACCAACGATGCTTTCATGCTGTCAACAACATTCACCCAAGACGAATAACCCGAGCTAGAAAAAATGACGACCCGATCCCCAGAGATGGGGCAAACCTCGTCGATCTCGTTTACAACACCCGGAAGACTGATTTTAGGTGCGGAGTTGCCAGGCCCAATAAAGAGGTTCGCTTGGCCGACAGAACGGTCGACTGTAGCCGAAATGTTCGGTGGCAAAGGCACCACGCCATCCGGCTTGCCGCACAACTCGGGATGGATTTGGCTGATTTGCCCAAATAGGGGAAGCGCAAGTAACAAAGGAGACAAAATATTGGAAATTATAGTTTTCATGGCTATCTTAGCCTTATGGCAACCCGATTTCCGTAATCGCCAACAGCATTCGGGTTGCACGTTTCGGAAGAGTTGAATGTATCGATATGCGCAACGGTACCGGGCCACGTTGGTGGTCCGAAGCCACCACTGCAGGCTGGACATGAATCCTGAACGGTCCGTAAGTCGTAGGTGTCGCTGCCAGGGTCGATCATCATGATCTGATCAGAACATGCATAGCGTGAATCCGCGGGGTCTGTGGCAAGTGTACCCGCCGGTGGGTTGTTGTTTACCAGTGGATTGGGGGAATTAGTCCCGTCGGACAGCACCGTATTATGGCAGGTTGAGGTTCCTGTGATCTTTGTAAGTGTGTTTCCCCCGGCATCAACCGCGAAGAACGTGTGACTTCCATTATCGCTAGCGCCCGGGTAGCAAATGTTCCTCGCTCCCGCGGCATATCCTTTCACTATTCCGTAGGCATTTGAAACGCCGGTTCCATTTTCTGCTGTTTGCGTTATAAACAAGGATCCCATGAAAGCCGATTGATAGTAGCAATAACCACCGGCAATTTCATAGACGACCCAGACCGGCTGCGGATTCGCGGAGCATTGGCTTTCGTAAGGAACGTTGTACTGCGAAAACCTGGTATTTCCGATCACGTTAAAACTGACGGGAACGGTGACGTTGATGTCATCCCAAGTCGCTGTTACGGAGCCATACTGGCCAGCCGCAAGTGATGCGCGTTGAAGATTGTACGTCAGGGCCGAGCCGGAGCAGGCCGTGCCGTTTTGAGGCGTTGCTTGAGAAAGAGAATAGCTGTTATTAGAGCTATTTGTAAGAGTAATCGTCGGACTGCCAGGCTTTTGAGTCGTCGTTGGCGTGGCGCATACCCTGTCATTGGCGAGGTCCACGGTCACCTGAAGACCAGACGGATTAGAAGTCTCCGACCATGTTGTTGTGCCACTGCTTGCCGATCCTCCGGATGCCAGAAGGCCTGCTGTTCCTCCACTGCCAGGGCTGCTGATCTTAGCTTGTGCTTGCCCACAGCTCAAGATTGTGACCGAGGCTGTTGCTTGTTGCGGAGATATAGGGCTGCCACAGGCGTCGACGTGGCCTCCGCAGGCAGCGTACGAGCTAAATACGTCGATGTGTGCGTTCTGGCCGCGAAAATCGCTACTGCAAGCCGGGCATGTGTCCTGTACCGCTTTGACTGAATCGGTAGCGTCATTTCCATCGACAAGTAAGACGCTATCAGAGCAGGTCCGGGCGCCTATGCCTGAGTTGGGGAAAGGGTTGGTCGCAACACTCGATCCAAAGGTAAGTTTTCTGTTACAAGATCCAGTTGTGTCGCTTATCGTGGAGTCTACCCTGACATAGGTGTTGTCTTCAATGGCGCCCATTCCAGGAGGAATCGGGCAACTCGCCGACACGAATTTTGCTCCCATTAAGCGACAGATGGCCTATCACGGGCCCCAGAGTGCTTGGCTCGAGACTATCAGCAGGATTCTACCTGCTCGTGCTCTGCGCTCACTGCAGCCCGCTGGCGGTTACATGTAAAACTTCTTGCGCCCGGCCATCAGGGGCCTGATTGTCTTCGTACTCCAGTGTGACCGAATCTGCCGCCGCTGTGACTGTCCCGCCCGGAAGCTGTTTGCGTTGCCAGATCGTCCGAACCGTCGAGCCATCAAAGGCGTAGAGATAAACGTTCTTCGATCCGTGGCTGCTTCCGATGATCGTTCCCCAAGCTAAGAACCATGCTTCGCCGGGTACGCCCGACTTCAGTTGGGCGAGAGAAAAAGTAAGGCGTTCGAAATCAGATCTGGTTGGTGCGCTCGCCTTTTTTTTCCAGACGCCGGAGGATTTATCGTAAAACTCAAGATAGGCTTGCGTATCCGGTATAGCGTCCCCACCCTGCAGAATGACATACCCCACAGCAAGCGTCTGAATGCCGTCGAGTGTGAAGAGCTTCCCGAAGGGTATGTTCATGTCCGGCGCCCACCCCGCCATCGATAGGTCGTCGCCCTGGAGCTTCGAGATTGCAGCGGTGATGCCAGCATCGGACGGCTTAGACGCGGACAGGGCTGTCTCAATCTCCCGCGAGATCATGCCGCGAAGCTGCTGACTCGTGGATTTGACTTTGTCATCGGCACCGTTTAGTTTACCGGATTCCGGGTCGCCATGCCGTGCGTAGATTTGTCGGTTGAGCTGTACATACTCTTGGTGCCGCTCTTCAGGGCCAGCGGCAGACTGGGAATCATCTGTCTGGGAGAGTCCAGACCAAGAGAAAACGGCCAACAAGAGGACATGTATGATTAGTTTGGTCATGTTGGAACACCTAGGGAATTTGAGTCACTGCGGGGTCGGAACTTAGCCTCCACTGCTCGAATAAGAAGGCTGGCGCCCCCCGCCCATCTGCATTCTGACCGACAGAGGTCTTGTAGACAATTTGCCTGTTGGGGACGACCCAGCAGCCCGAGTCTTGGGTTAGCGGTCCCGGGAACACCGTAGTTTGGCTTTGTAAAGCCTGGGAGACCTTTTGCCAGTCAGGCGAAGTCGGACTGAAGAAGCATCTTGAGCCATCCACGTCCGTTGCTGGTGTATTGACGCCGACGAAGAGTAATGCCGCATTGGTTACCTCCGCGCTGTGGTCTGCTCCATTAAGGCAGCCCGTTTTGCAGATGCTTAACCCGTCGAATCCGCCGTAAGTTGCCATGCTCTGCCAGTAATTGAATGCGGGAAAGTAGGTATGGTCTCCAAATCTATTCCGGATTGCGTTTCCGATTGCCAGTTCCGAGACATTATCTCCCACCGCGATTTGTCCGTGCGCTTCGCCGTAAAGCTCTCGGGCGAGAATGAGGGGCGGCACGACCACATACAGCGCGTTCTGCGTATTCGACTGACCAATTGAGCCATACGCAGTAAAGATCCCGCTTCCGTCGCTATTTCCGTCACTGCAGGCTGCAGCTGACGCGGAAATGCTGCTCGAAGCCGAATTGCTGCCATTGGGTATCGACAGACTCGTCTGACAATTGCTGTCGGTGTTTCCCAGGAACGTGGTCGGGTAACCAACTGTGAACGAGTAGTTGCTCAACGAGGCTGTAGTGTTCAGTTGGGGACTGTCAATGACGGACATTGGAGCGATCTGAGCACTTGGTAGGTCAGGAACGCCGATTTGCGAAGGAGAGCTGATTGTGAACGTCGCTGGGCTAGAGGTCATGGTCCACGGACCGCTGCCAGAGATCGTCGTGGGGCCTCCTCCTCCCGGCGCAAATTGGCTGCCCGCCGGATAAGTAGCTGTTTCGTTCGCCGATCCCGCGGAGCAACCCGAGAAGGTCACAGCCGCAGTGAGTGGATTGGAAGCAGTCCACTGGACTCCTGAACTGCAGCTTTGAACAGCTGGCGATGGACCGGACGCGTTCAGGTTAGCCACGCTGCCTGCAATTGTGCCGGAAACTTGCCAAGTTATTGTTTGCCCACAGCCATACTGAGCTGGAGGAGTCCCAGTTGCGTTTCCAGCGATTGAGTTTCCAGTCTGAACGATTGACCAAGTAGCGCCGCTTGCTCCGTCAGCCCATGTTCCTGTTATATTGCAACTGCCGGCGGGAGCTATTGGGACAACGGCCACAGAATCTGGGTATGATGCTGGTGGTGGGTCTGGGGCCGAATTCTCTGCACCACTGGCGTTAAAGTTTGCCGTCTGATTTGCATTTACGTTACCGAACGTCTGCGAAGCTGGGCTAAAGGCATAGCCAGCCAGCGACGGTGTAACTGTGTACGTTCCGTTGGCCGGCGGAACAACAAATGAGTAGTTTCCGTTCGAATCGGTTGTGGTCGAGGCGGATGCGCTTCCGCTCAAGGTGATGGTCACGCCGGGACGTACGCTTCCTCCTGCCGTTACTTGGCCGGTGATGAAAAATACCGGGGCGAGGGTTGACATTGGGAAGTCTCCAGCCGTGCCGAACTGCTGTGAAATTGGGTTGCCGGTGCTGGTGGGGATGACGTACCAGATTCCCTGCGAGGGCCGGAAGACTGCCATGTCGGTCTTGCCGTCGCCATCATAATCGCCGGGAACGGGGATGTCTCCGGAGGTCCCGAACTGTTGGATGACTTCGCCGCCAGTGCTGCTCTGAAGGACATACCAGGTTCCATTCGAAGGCCGAAACACCGCATGGTCGGTCTTGCCATCGCCATCATAGTCGCCGGGAACAGGGATATCGCTGGGCTCGCCAAACGTCTCCTCAATCTCTGTGCCCGTGCTGCTTTGAAGGATGTACCAAGTCCCATTGGAGGGCCGAAACACCCCGTAATCGGTCTTGCCGTCGCCATCATAGTCGCCGGGAACCGGAATATCGGTGGGCTCACCAAACGGCTCCTCAACTTCTGTGCCAGTGCTGCTTTGAAGGATGTACCAGGTTCCATTCGAGGGCCGAAACACGGCATGATCGGTCTTGCCGTCACCATCGTAATCACCGGGAACCGGAATATCGCCGGGCTCGCCAAAGGGCTCCTGAACGACTGCGCCCGTGCTGCTGAGGGTTACATACCAGGTTCCATCCGAGGGCCGGAAGAGCGCGTAATCGGTTTTCCCGTCGCCATCGTAGTCTCCTATTATCGGAATATCGCCTTCGATGCCGAATGCCTTCGAGACCGGGACGCCGGTGCTGCTGGGGATGACGTACCAGACTACTTGCGAAGGCCGGAAGAGCGCGTAATCGGTCTTTCCGTCGCCATCGTAGTCGACCCGGAGGCCTCGAGTTGCAGCGTGCGCCGGAAGGACGGGGGCGCAAGCGCAGATCATAAAAAGGAGAAAAGAAGCAAATCGTCTACAGGCGCGACCCGACTGCGGGAATAGCGGTGAGAAAAACAAAAACCCTCCGATGCGGATCAACGCGATCCGAGTGCTTGATGCAGATGAACTAGATGTAATCTGTCTATCGCAAATCAGGAGGATTTAAATGAATAATCCTCTCAATAATGTGTGCGGTAAGGAGTTTTATTAGGGGTAAATTGCGGAATTTATTTCGCAGAGAGTGTGACGGTTTAATTCGTGTTCAGCGGTTTGGGGCGGCGAGGGATCGCTCCGCGATCGCACGTGCCGCGGCAGAAGATTTAGGAAGTGCTGGACAGTTTGGTCGAGAAGGGCTTCGCGCGTGTGATTCAAGAGAAGACGAAACTGTTTTCGGCCGTCGACCCTGGTCTTGCCATTCCCGGTTATCTGGCGCGACGGAATCGCGCGCTGCAAAAC
This sequence comes from Bryobacterales bacterium, assembly GCA_963722585.1. GTDB lineage: Bacteria > Acidobacteriota > Terriglobia > Bryobacterales > Bryobacteraceae > KBS-96. The sequence continues at coordinate 82,787 of CAVRNU010000037.1, forward strand.
GAACTGGCCGAGCAGGCGCGTCTGGCCAACGGATTGATAGAGGATTTGCGGCGGGCTTTCGAAGAGGGGCAGGGCGGGCGCGGCACGCTGGATTTCCTGAACCTGGTAAACGATCCGACGCAGACGGCGTTTCACTATCGGCGGATGCTGGGTCAAGCGCAAGTCGAATATGCGGAGTTTTCGAGACCGCCGTTTGCCGTCGATCCCTTGGATGAGCAGCTGGTTCGCGATGCGAATTCCCGCGGTGTTTCCTGCCGTCTCCTGATTGAGAACGGTCCGATGAACGAAGAGCATCGCAGCCGGCTGGTGGATTACGGCGCGGCCGGCATCGAGATTCGTTTTCACGAGAAGCTGCCGCTGAAGCTCGCGTTGT
>CAVRNU010000038.1:0-112852 GCA_963722585.1 Bryobacterales bacterium
ATACCTGCTTGACACGCAGGAGGTCGATAGTTCGAATCTATTCGAGCCCACCATTCCTTTCAGTAGCTTACAAACGGCTTTCGCAAAAACAGCCCACCCAATTACCCACCCAGATTGAGTTGCTTAGCGAATCAAAGGAATGCGGCCATGGCCGACAACGCAGCCGCAGTCTTCGAGTTACAGCAACCGCATGAAAACGATTCGAGGGCACTAGCTGCCCCGAATCAAGGGGTCGCCATTCGGGAACCCCGCCGCTTCCAACGACGGGGTTCTACTCTGCTTCCCGCCTTCGAGTCAACACCGGCAGCATCATTCAGTTGCGGCGTGCGGTGTCGCGGCTGCGCCCGTTGATCTGCGAGCCCTTCTTAAGCCTTCATGTCTTTCCAGCTGAGCAAGCGCAAGTGGACTGGGCGCACTTCGGCCACGTTCTGGTGGGGCACGCCCGCCGCGCTTTGTCCTGCTTCGTGATGACCTTGTCGTATGCGCGCGCCTTGTACCTGGAGTTCTTCTTCGACCAGACGATGGAGAATTTCCTGCGGGGCCACGCGCATGCCTTTCAGGCCTGGAACGGACAACCGCGCACCATTCTCTACGACAATATGAGGTCCGTCGTGCTGGAACGACGCGGCAATCAGATCCTCTTCCATCCTTGTCTGCTGGAGTTGAGCGCTCACTATCACTTCGCGCCGCAGCCTTGTCAAGTGCGCGCCGGAAATCAAAAAGGCCGTGTGGAGCGCGCGATTCGGTACGTACGCGACTCATTCTGGGCGGCCCGGAGTTTTACCACATTGGCGGAGTGCAATCGCCAGGCTTGGCTTTGGCGCGACGAAGTGGCGCATCAACGGCGCTGGCCTGGGAGGATGGGCGCACCGTCGCCGAAGTTTTCGCTGAGGAACAGCCGCGGCTACTGTCTGCGCCGCTGCATCTGTTCAATACAGACCGTATCGAAGCCCTTCAATCGCACAAGACCATCTATGTGCGGTTTGACCTTAACGACTATTCCATTCCGCCTGAAGCAGTTGGTCGTCCGCTCACGCCCCGCGCTTCCTCGGTCGCATTCCTGCTTCGCCGCCAGCCTCGTTTAGCGCGGCTGGCACTCGAACTCAGCCGCCATCCGCAAGCGCAAGCCATCGAAGTGCGACCACATGACCTGGAGATTTACGATGAACGGAAACATTTTCGACCGCGGCGCGAAGTTCGGCTGAGCCGCGCTGGTCTGCTTCGATTGGTTTTGGGGTGCTGGGACTCGCGGGCTGCTTCCGTCTCCTTTCGATCTGTTCGAATTCGTGTTGCACCTCGGCCTTGCTGAGCCGGGTGCGCGGGGGAGGCGCTGATTTTGTTGCTTTCGTCGCCATTTTCATTCGTCCTGTAGTCTCCCAGATCCTCAATCTACCAAAGCAGCGGCCGGTCAATGGACGCAAGAGTCGGGCAGCCCGCGAGCATCATAGCGGATTCGAATTCATCGCGCAAAATGCGAACTACGCGGGCGACGCCTTCCGCTCCTGCTACGCCCAAGCCGTGCAAGTAGGGACGACCGATCTCTACGGCAGCGGCCCCAAGTGCCAAAGCTTTTAGGACGTCGGTGCCGCGGCGGATGCCGCCGTCCACAATCACGGGCACACGTCCCTCGAGACGATTAACGATACGAGGCAGGGTCTCGGCGGTTGCCGGGGCGGTATCAAGGTTGCGGCCGCCGTGATTAGAAACGACGATTCCCGCTACGCCGGCTTTTACAGCGGCCTCCGCGTCGTCGGCATTCAGAACGCCTTTGAGTAATACCGGCGTGCGGGCGAACGATAGAAGCCAATCGATATCCTTCCAAGTGACAGTGGGATCCAGGTAGTCCTTGCCGGGAAGATTGGGCAGCTCCCGAACCGGCAGTTCGCCCTTGGCACGCTGCTCGCGGTCGCGGGCTCCGTGAGTTGGCGAATCGATCGTGACGCATAAGACGCGGCAGCCGGAGTCTTCGGCTCGCTGCACGAGATCCTTTGTGAAGCCGCGGTCGCGCTGGACGTAGAGTTGGAACCAGATCGGTCCTTTCGCATGGCGCGCTATCTCCTCCACGCGAAGAGAAGCGCTGCTGCTGATGACAAGAGTCGCCTGTGAGGCTGCGGCCCCATCCGCTACTTCGAGATCGCCGTTTGGATAGATTAGACCTTGCGCGCCCGTAGGTGCCAGCAGAACGGGGAACGGCAATTCCTGGCCCAATAAGTTGACGCGCGTATCGAGTCTCGAAACGTCCACCAGAATGCGAGGCCGCAATCGAATTTGCTGCCAGGCCTCCCGATTCCAGCGCAGCGTGATTTCATCGGCTGCGCCACCCTGAATGCGCGCCCACGCTCCGTGCACAACACGCGTCTCGGCCACGATCTCGAAGTCATGAAGCGTAAGGCATTTGTCCAGCTCTGGATCTGTCAATTCGTTCGTAACCGATCAGTCTTTAACCTAACAGCCATCGAGACCGTGATAGATTTGAAATCCGGAGCATGGAAATCGCGAGGAAAGCGCGATCTCTGGTTGTCCTCGGGTGCCTGGCGCTGAGCGCGGGGCGACTGGGCGCGGAAAAATTCTGTCCCGCACTGCCTCCCGACGGCGAACGGCCAGTTTCATGGAAGCGGGTTGTTCCGAATATCTTGTGCGATCAAAAAACAATTTGGACGTTCCCTTTCCGTTTAGCACAGGGCGACCATTTGCTGGCAACCTCCGCGGCTGCCGGTATTACTACCGGCCTCGTTCTCCTTGATCCGTCGACCGCCCCCTATTTTCGCCGCACAACTACGTTCCACACCTTCAACCAGGTCTTAAGCAGCAATAACACCGGATTAACCATCGCCTTGGTTCCCGCGTCCTTTTATGCGCTTTCTCTGTTGCGAAAAGATACTTACGGACAGCACACGGTCCTGCTAGCGGGCGAAGCGCTGTTCGATTCCGAAGTGCTCACTATCGCGATGAAGGATGCAACCAGAAGGCTCCAGCCCGTGGATATCCCACCTAATGGTAATTTTGCGGATTCCTGGTTCAAACAGAACGTCTCAGTGAAGGCCGGATTATTGAGCGGAATCGGAAGTTTCCCTTCCGGTCACAGCATCGCGGCATTTTCCATTGCTACTGTTTTCGCCAAGCGTTACCGAAACCATCGCTGGGTTCCGTATGTGGCCTATGGGACGGCGGCCCTCATTGGATTTTCGCGGATGACCCTCTCCGCTCACTTCCCTTCGGATGTCTTTCTCGGCGCGGCGCTCGGCTATTCCATTTCTAGATTCACCGTTCTCGAGCACTAGCCGCTCTATTTCTCCGATTCGGGCAGATTGGTTAGTGGAAGCGCTTTTCCAGTCAGGCGCAGCGCTGTGAGAAGCGCGCCCGCCGCCGGACTCGTTAGCGGTTTTGTGGCCCTCAAGCCTAATTTCGTTTCAACCAGCGCGGAAAAACGCTGGCGAAGCAGCGTGCTTTGAAAAACGCCTCCAGCATGCGCCACTTGCACTCTTTCGCCCGGCATAAACAACGTCCGGAAAACGCCTTCGGCATAGTTCACAAGTTCGAGCGCGGAATCCAGCAGAATTTGAACAGCGATTTCGTCGCCGCCTTCAGCTGCCTTCGAGACAAGCTTCGATAGGCCTGCAATCTGTTGTCTGGTGAATTCCGGAGTGTAGAAGCTGTGAAGCAACCCGTTCGCATCAGGCGCGCCGGTCGCTTCAAGCAGCATTTCGCGCAGGCACGTGCCAGGTCCCCAGCCTTCTTCGAGCCTCAGAGCCGCGCGCAAAGCCCTTCGCGTGATATCGAACGCTCCGCCTTCATCTCCGAAAACGTATCCCCACCCGCCGGCTCGCGCGGTCCTCCCTGCAAGATTACGGCCGTAGGCTATCGAGCCGGTTCCGGCGATTACGATGATTCCCGGCTCGCCTGCCGTCGCTCCCGTAAGCGCGATTTCCGCGTCATGCGTAATGTGAAATCGTCTGCTTGCGATGAGCTCTCGCGCGTAGCCATCTTTATCCGCCGCGCCTCCGCTGAAGCCGAGACAGGCCGCTTGAAACACCAGGCTCGCCCGCTCGAGACCTGCCCGGCGGCACGCCTCTTCCAAGCACTCCGTTACGGCCGCAAAGAACTTAGTGCGGCCCGCCTCGCCCGTTGCATGATTGCAAGGCCCACCCACGCCGCGGCCCACGACGCGCCCCTGTTCATCCGCGATGAGCGCGATGGTGCTCGACTGGCCTCCATCGATCCCAAGAAAATAGCGCTCCGATTTCACGAAACAAGTTGGCCGCTATCGGTGACAAGGAGAGGACCGATCTACGCCGTCCGATGCCGCGCCGCTGGCCGCTTCGGTTCCGAGATCGTCATCTCTTGCGCCCGAATCGCCTGGCAGTTCGCGCAATAGCCGCCAATCTCGGTGCGGGCAACCAACACCTGAAACCCGAAGTTCGATTCAACCAGCCGCCGCAATCTCTGTAGCGGCTCGCCAAAAAACTCTTCAACTTTTCCGCACCGCAAGCAAACCACGTGTGCGTGCTCCTGCTTCATGCGCGTTTCGTAGTAGTGCTGCTCGCCATTGAAGTGCATCAGATCCAATTCGTCTACCAGCCCGCCGGCCTTTAGCATCTTCAGCGTCCGGTAAACAGTCACGCGGTTGATTTTGGGATCCTTTTCCTTGGCAAGATGGAACAGGTCGTCCGCATCAAGATGTTTAGCCGATTGGTCAATCAGGTCGAGCAGAATCTGCCTCTGCCGCGTCAGCCTCACTCCTCTCTGTTGCAGCGATTGCTTGATGCCCGGCGCCATGCATTTAGAATACAGGAATCGCCACGTTACCCACGTAAGCACAAGAGCCCTTGACACTACCCTGTACGCTGAACTCTAGCCGGCATGAATACACCCGAATTTAGCGGCCTTCTCTTTGTGGGATCGATCGCCGCGGGCTGTTTAGGCGCCTTGACCGGCTTGGGCGGCGGCGTGGTCATCGTTCCGCTGTTGACTCTTATCTTTCACGTAGATCTTCGATACGCCATCGGAGCTTCTCTGATTTCCGTCATCGCAACCTCGTCAGGATCGGCGGCGGCTTATGTGCGAGATGGTTATTCGAACGTACGCATCGGTCTCTTTCTCGAAATGGCCACGAGTTTCGGAGCCATCGTAGGAGCCGCGATCGCCGCGTTCGTGCCCACACACGGGCTCGCCATTCTGTTCGGGGTCGTTCTCCTCCACTCGGCATTCTCGTCAAAACCGCACGCCGATACGGGCATCAAAAAAGAGGAAGATCCCAGATCGTTCGCAGCGCGTTTCAAGCTGAACGGCGCGTTTCCATCGGACAACGGCTGGACCAAATATTCTGTCGTCCGTGTGCCGCTGGGTTTCGCCATCATGCTCATCGCTGGAATCTTGTCGGGACTCCTGGGTATCGGATCGGGCGCGGTGAAAGTCCTGGCAATGGACCAGGCCATGAAAATCCCGTTTAAAGTCTCGACCACCACCAGCAATTTCATGATTGGTGTTACGGCCGCGGCCAGTGCTGGCATCTACCTCAGGCGGGGCTATGTACAACCCGGCCTTGCTATGCCCGTTATGTTGGGGGTTCTGATCGGTTCGCTTGTGGGCGCCAGAATCTTGGTTCAGGCGAGCGTAGCACGGCTGCGACTCCTCTTCCGCACCGTGATTCTTGTGCTCGCCATTGAGATGATTTACAACGGCGCGACAGGAAAGATTTAACTAGTTATGCCTTGGACCGATCCGGAAATCGACCGAAGAATGGGCCGTTTGCTGCAAGTTGGCGTGTTGACGGCGGCCGGCGTCATGTTGATAGGAGGAATCATTCTTCTCTTCATAACGCCTGAGCCCCAGCCGCGTTACTCCGTGTTCCACCCTGCCGCCGAGTCATTCCGTAGCATTCCAAAAATCTTCCGCGATGCTTTCCATGGCCGGGCCGCGGCCTTGATTCAGATGGGAACCTTTTTGATGATCGCCACTCCAGTGGCACGCGTTGCATTTTGCGTCTACGCGTTTGCGCGCAGCCACGACAGCCGTTACGTGGCCGTCAGCTCAATTGTTCTTGCGCTCCTGCTCTACGGCATTCTATTTGGACGATGACACATATCAGAAAAGCCGTAACTGCGGTTCCAGCTCGCGCGGAGTCTCGCCGGCATCGCGTCCCACAAGACCGTGCCGAAGACGGATCGCCTGAACCATTGCCCGGACTCGTTCCGGGTAGGCCCCGCGCAAGAATGCCTCGTGCTCATAATTGGCCCGGTAACGCGCCGCAAGGTGCGGGAATTGATCTTCGAGAAAGGGGAAAAACACCCGGCGCGAACAGGGCTTCAGGAATAATACGTTTGCTCCGAAACTAGCGGCTCCAGCTGTCTTTGCCGACTGGGCGATCAAGTCGAGATTCTCCTCGCTGTCGGTGATTAAGGGCAGCACCGGGCTCGCAATCACCCCCACCCTCAGACCGGCGTCCGCAAGAATTTTTACCGCGCGCAGCCTCAGATCCGGCCGCGGAGCGTACGGCTCGATCAGACGCGCCAACACCCTGTCTGTTGTCGTAACGCTCATCGTGATAACCACCCGGTTCCGCTTCGCTACAGCGCTCCATAGATCAACGTCTCTTGTCACAAGGTCCGATTTCGTCGTCAAATACACCCGCCGCCCCGAAGTCTTCGCGAGCACTCCTAGAACGTTCCGGGTCAAAAAGTAGCGACGCTCTGCCGGCTGATAGGGATCGGTAGCAGTTCCGAGCGCTAGCGATTGGCCTTGCCGCACGGACTTCATCTCTTCCAGGAACTTCCCTGCATCCCAATCTTTCGCGTAAATTTCAGTCTCGAACGAAGTTGAATCCCATCGCTCCATGAATTCATGAGTGTAGCGGGCATAACAATATTTGCAGCCAAACTCGCAGCCCCGGTACGGATTGATCGTCCAATCGAACGGAACCCGCTCGGAATCGCAGCGGTTAATCCATTTCCGTGTCGGCAGAGTTCGGTGCTGCACCTTACGCTTTTGATCCAGCACATGGCCTTCTGCAGCCAATTTGGCGATACCGATCAAGGCAGGAGCCGCAGCGGAGGGCATGAATTTCGGCCTCTTCCCTATATATTCGTCTTTTATTCGCTATCGTGCAAGCGAAAAAGCGCAAGTTGTTTCGCAAAATTCAGCTCGTTCCGCCGTGACCAATTCCCACTTCACACGTCTATTCCGTTGTGCTTAATACACGGGCTGAGACGACGCTTGACCGGATAGCTCCACACACCGGCGGGGTCGGCCGAGCCGACGAAGCAGCCCTGATTCGGGCGGCGCAAGCCGGCGATACCGACGCGTTTGAACGTTTGGTTCGCAATTACGATCACGCCGTGCTTCGGTTGGCTTATAACCTATTGCGCTCGCAAGAAGATGCGCGGGACGTGTACCAGGAAACCTTCCTGCGGGTTTATAAGAATCTCGATTCCTTCCGCTTCGATTGCAGTTTCCATACCTGGCTGTACCGCATTGTGTCGAACCTTTGCCTGGACCAGCTCCGGAAACGTAAGGTTCGGAAGGAAGAACCAGCAGCGAAAACCGTCGGCGACAATAACGTGGACCGTCTGGCTGTGGTGGCCGAGGAGCGCGCCGGCGCAGATCCGCAGCGGCAACTTTTCAGCTCTGAGCTCGGCAACCGCATCAAGATAGCCTTAGCGGACTTGAGTCCGCGCGAACGGCTGGTGTTCGAGATGCGCCATTATCAGGGCATGCGGCTGCGCGCCATCGGCGAAGTTCTGGGTACGACCGAAGAAGCGGCCAAGAACTGCTTGTTCCGCGCAACGCAAAAGATGCGCGGCGCGCTCGGCGATTTTGCCCGTTGATTTTGTCAGGTGATTTTATATGACCTGCTCCGAGACTCTCGAGAACCTTTCCTGTTACGTCTACGGCGAGCTCGATTTCACAACTGAGGAGTCGATCGAGCGCCATCTGGACGAATGTGCCGGCTGCCGTGCGGCGCTTGAGAGGGAAAGATTGTGGCACGAAGCCGTCCGAGCTGAACCGGCAGAGGCGCCGCTCGATCTTCTATCGCATTGCCGTCGAGAGCTTCATGAATCGTTAGAAGTGATACGCGAAACCAGGCAGCCGGCATGGCTGCGCTGGCTCGATAGCCTGGGTTTTCGTTCGAACGCATGGTCCATGCGAATTGCTACCGCCTCGCTGTTGGTGTGCCTCGGGTTTGGGCTTAGCCGGTTGATGGAAAATCACGGTCTTGTGATGTCTTTTCCGGCCAAGAATGTTGCGGAAATGAGCGTCCTGAATCCACTCCAGGCTCATGTACGCGCCATTGAACCAACGGCCGACGACCGCGTGCAGATTATTGTCGACGAGGTCCGCGAGCACGTCATTACGGGCAGCCGCGACGACGACCGCATCCGCCAGCTTCTCCTCGAAGCTTCGAAAGAATCGATCGATCCCGCAATCCGCCTGGATTCGGTCGAGCTGCTCAAGGATAATCCCAGCGATGATGTCCGAACGGCGCTGCTCGACTCTGTTCGGAACGACCCGAATGCAGGTGTTCGATTGAAGGCGCTCGAAGCGCTGGGCCAGTTCCCGCCCGACGCCGAAATCCGCCAAACGCTCGTGTTGGTGCTTTCGCGCGATGAAAGCGCGGACGTCCGCACGCAGGCCATCGATCTTCTTGTCCCGCTTCAGGGCGGATCGAATCTGAGCCCACAGGTCGCTGGAGCGCTCGAGTCTGTGATGCGGTCCGATCCCGACGGCTACATCCGCATGCGCTGCCGTCAGGCACTTCGCACTCCTCAAGGTTCCGTTCACGTTTATTGATCCGTTCTCAAAATCCAGAGAGCGAGGCGCATCAGAGCGTGACATCCGCCTCAACCAGCCGTCGTACCATATAGTGCTGGTTATGCGTTTCGCCCTCGCCGGGTGCCTCCTGTTTTGTCTTTGCCGACCGAGTTACTCGGGCTCCCAGCCCGCAGCTAAGGCCGCCGACTCAAATCCTTCGTGCGGTTATTTGGGCGTAGTCGTTGGTCAGGTAGATGATCGCATCGCGACGTCGCTCGGAATGACGGAAGCGCGAGGAGCGCTCGTACTCGATGTCCAAGAAGCCTCGGCCGCCGCCAAGGCCGGTTTGAAGCGGGGTGATGTCATATCGGAGTTCGAGGGCGAAGAAGTTGCCGCATCCAACCTCGGCTCGTTGGTTAGCCAAACGCGTCCGGGAAGAAAAGTTCACCTGACGGTTCTGCGAGGTGGCAAGACCATCCATATGACGGCCGTTCTTTCCGCGAAATCGAGTGCGGCTTCGGCTGAGCCGATGGCGCGCATCGATCTGCCGCCCCCGGGATTTATTATGCCCGATCTGCCTAGCCCCGCGCTCCGCTGGCACAGCAACCGGATTGGCATCGAATACGAGGGTGTCGATTCTCAACTGGCCGAGTTCTTTGGCGTCAAAGAAGGCGTTCTCGTCCGCTTCGTGCTTCCAGGCTCTCTCGCTCAGCGTGCCGGACTGAAAGCAGGCGATATCCTGATCAAATTCGACGGCAAGCCGATCGCCAGTCCCCGCGATCTCGCCCTTGCATTCGAACAGCAGGGAACGCAGAAATCGAAAGTTGCCTTAGAAGTCGTCCGCGACCGGAGGCCACGCTCGATGCTGCTGCCTCTCGGCGCTAGCGATTCGCTGGCGCCATCCCCATTTAACACCGGCGACAAATAGAACGGAAAACCCGACGCCTAGAAAGCGCTTGTAATATCCGGCTAGCAGGCGTATACTTTCGGCAAAGTGAGTTGAAAAACTCATTTTTTGGACCAGGCCGAGGAGGCCCCATGAAGTCGCACTGCTCCTGGTCGCCGCTAAATCCTCCCACTCCGACGATTCATCCAGTAGTCACCTCCTCCTCGCCCTATCTTTTCCAAAGCAGCTCTTATCCCAAATCGGCCCAGGAGGCAAGATGAAGGTCTTAGACCGAATTAATGTGATTCTATCCCGGAAGGGATCCGATATATGGTCCGTCCCTCCCGACGCTTCTGTTTATTCGGCTATCGAATTGATGGCCGATAAACAGGTAGGTGCTTTGTTAGTAACTGAAGCAGGTAGGCTGGTTGGCATTATCTCGGAACGCGATTACGCCCGCAAGGTTATCTTGAAAGGGCGATCATCCAAAGATACATTTGTTCACGACATTATGACTCCATCGCCTGTTACGGTCGACATGTGCACCACAGTACACGATGCGATGCAGACGATGACCCAGCGCCACATTCGTCACCTTCCCGTGGTAGATCGTGAAGGAAAGGTGCTCGGCGTTCTGTCGCTTGGCGATCTCGTCAACTGGATCATCTCATCGCAAGACGAGCATATTGAACATTTAGAGCACTACATTACCGGGCAATATCCCTGCTGATTAACGGGTCGGCGTGAAGCCCTGTATCAAGCTCCAAAGCGGCCCTGGATAAACTCCCAAAATAAAGATTAGAATCAGGAGTGCCGCTAAACTAAACGCGGCACCCCGCGGGGTGTGAAGTTGTTCCGTGGCGCTGCCCTCCCCGGTTGCGCTGAATAGAGCGACAATCACACGTAAGTAATAGTAGATTCCTATCGTGCTGCTTACGACCAGCACGAAAATGGGAATCCACAGTGCGCTCGACACTGCGGCCGAAACGACATAAAACTTTCCTAGAAATCCCGCAGTCAGAGGGATTCCAGCCAATGAGAGCAGAATCGCCGCGAAAGTCCCCGCGAGCACCGGTTTCGTCCAGAAAAGTCCTTTCAGATCCTCTAACTGGCAACATTCTTCTCCATTCGCGGAAAGCACAGTTAGCACGCCGAAGCCGGCAACAATTGTTGTTGCGTACGCGACCAGGTAGTAAGTTGCAGCCTGTACCGCGAATGGCCCTGCGGCAAGAAAGGCGACTAACAGATAGCCCATGTGGCCGATGGACGAATAGGCCAGCAGGCGCTTCACGTTATTTTGCTGGAGCGCCAGCAGATTTCCGGCAAGCATGGAAGCCACTGCCATGATGGCGAAAGCCCACCATGCGGGAGAGCCTACATGGACGCTGACCGAGTGGAACCAGCGGAGCAATAGAGCAAACACGCCGCCCTTTGAAACGGAAGCGATGAAGGCAGTGACTGGGAGCGGCGCACCCTCGTAGACATCGGGTGTCCAAAGATGAAATGGAACGGCAGCCAGCTTGAATCCGATGCCCGTTGCGACCAAGGCGATGCCTGCCAGCTCTACGCCGGTCCGGCCTCCGCGTGCGCCCTCCATCAGAACTCGCGACAAAGACGTCATGTCCATGCTGCCGGTCTCCGAATAGAGCAGGGCCATTCCGAACAGCAGAAAGGCGGAAGAAGTGGCGGCGAGAATGAGATATTTCACTCCCGCTTCGAGGCGGAGAGGTTCCGCTCGCAGATAACCCGCTAGCGCATAGAGGGAAACGCTTAGGATTTCAATACCGAGGAACAGCGAAACGAAGTGCCGGCTCGAGGCCAATACGACTGTGCCGAGAGTGGCGAGAAGAATCAGAATGTAAAATTCTTCCTTGTGCTCGTTCCGATTTTCTATGTAAGAGAACGCTAGAAGGATTACCGCTGCCGCCGCCAGTATCAGGAAGCCGGAGTAGAACAGCGAGTAATCGTCGACAACGAGCAGGTCTGTAACCTGGTGGGGAGCAGCCGATGACGCAAACCATAAACTTGCAAATGAGGCGGCCAAACCTACGAGCGTGCAAGCGGCGGCCGCCATATGGTTGCGGCGGATGGCGATAACCAGCATCAGGATAACTACGGCGACTGTTAAAACGATCAGAGGGGATAAAGCGATCAGATCGGCGGATGTCATAGTTATCTCCGTGCGAGCACAGCGCCGACGGAACCGCGCGCGTTAGCAAGGGGTCCTAGGGCTGGTTGGACCAGATTCAATACGGGCCGTGGATAAATTCCGATCCACAAAAGGCCCACCATCATCGAGCCGAAAATGAGCCGCTCGGACCAACTCGCATCATGCAACTTCAAATTGCGAAGATTGGGGCCGAGCAGTGCTTTCTGGACCATGCGAAGTCCATAGATTGCACCAGCTATCATCCCGAGCGAAGCCAGAATAGCGAGAAGGGGGGCGCTGCGGTATGTGCCGAGCAGCACCATAAATTCGCCCACGAAATCGCCTAATCCTGGAAGTCCGACCGATGCCATCGCAAAAAACAGTCCTGAGCCGCTGAGAACCGGGATGGTATCCCATAATCCTCCCATCGAGTTCAGTTCGCGCGTGTGCAGCCTGTCTTTCAAAGATCCCGCGAGCACGAATAACGCTCCCGTACTCAACCCGTGGCTGACCATCTGCACTAGCGCGCCCTGAAGCGCGATCTCATTGCCGGAAAAAATGCCGAGCAGCACAAAGCCCATGTGGCTGACGCTCGTGTAGGCAACCATGCGCTTCAAGTCCGTTTGCGCGAAGGCGAGAATGGCTCCATAGAGAATGCCGGCGACGCCGAGTCCCATCATCAGGGGACCGAGCTCCCGGCTGGGACCCGGAAACAGTGGCAAAACAAAACGCAGCATGCCGAAGGCTCCGGTTTTAAGCAGAAGACCGGCCAGAACAACGCTACCTGCCGTGGGAGCTTCGGTATGCGCGTCGGGAAGCCAGGTATGAAATGGAACTACGGGCAGCTTGACCGCGAAAGCCGCGAAGAAACCGAGCATCAGAAGCGTCGCCATTCCGGGCGAAAGCGCGTTTGACATCAGGTCTTCATAAGCAAACGAATACGAACCTGTCGAGGCATTGTGCTGAATTGCCAGCGTGAGGATGGCAACCAGCATCAGCAAGCCGCTAATTTGCGTAAATAGAAAAAACTTGATCGCAGCGTAGATCTTTCTCTCCGATCCCCAGATCGCGATGAGAAAGTACATGGGTACCAGCATCAGTTCCCAGAACAAATAGAAGAGAAACAGATCGGCGGCGAGGAAGACGCCGGTCACGCCGGATAGGACCCACAGAAGATTGAAATGGAAGAACCCGACTGAAGTCTGGATCTCGTGCCAGGAGGCGAGCACGGAAATGATGCCTAGAAAAGATGTCAGAGCGATCATAACCAGGCCCAAGCCATCGAGCGCGAGATGAAAGCGGATTCCAAATTGCGGAATCCAGTTCCAGGAAACTTCGGCAAGCCAGGTGTGCCCTGAAGAGAAAGCAACCTCACCGGTGTGCCCGACCCATAATCCGAGAGAGAGAGCAAGATTGATGGCGAGAGCGCCAACGCTCAATATTCGCGCCGCTGGCGGGTTGCTCTGTGCCACCGCCCAGGCCAGGATGCCGGCAATAAAAGGAATCAGGATGAGCCAGAGTAGAATCATGTCAGCTTCCTCGTTTTGTCACCTGATCAGCAATATGAACACGATGAAGATCGCCGCTCCGACAGCCAGGCCGGAAGCGTACCAGCGGACGCGCCCCGTTTCCGTGAGACGCAGCCCGCGGTAACACGCCTGAACGAAGGCCGCAAGTCCGCTGTAGATCGAATCGAGTACATCGCCGCGATTGACCTGTGACAGCCAGACGTAAGGCCGGACAAACAGCACACTGTAGAGAGAATCGAAGCCCCAGCCGCGAAACAAGAATTCGACCAGGGCCGAGCCGGATGGCTTTTCCACATGATGCAAGTAGTACAGAACAAAGGCGAGCGCGAGGCCCGTGAGGAACACAAGCGAAGCACACAGAGCCGTTGCCAGCTCCGTGATGGGTCCTGTATGGACTTCCTCGAGCGCGGGCAGCGTGCTGTTCAAAAAGTTCGATAGCGCGGGCACGCCTCCAAAATTCGGCGGCGTATCGACAAAGCCGCCGATCAACGACAAGACGCAAAGCACGATGAGCGAGAAGTTCATGGCGAACCTTGGTTTCTCCCCAACATGAGTTTTGGCCGGTCCGTAGAACACGAGGAAAATCAGGCGATATGTGTAGAGCGAAGTCAGCAGCGCGCCCGCCATACCGCAAACCCAGAATCCGATGTTGCCGTTGGGACCGGCCCAGGATTGCCACAGGATGAGGTCTTTGCTGAAGAAGCCGGAAGTCAAAACGGGCAGTCCGGCAAGGGCGGAACCTCCAATGACAAACGACCAAAAAGCAACCGGCAACTCGTGGCGCAGCCCTCCCATGCGGAACATATCCTGCTCGTGGTGCAGCGCTTGTATGACGGCTCCAGCCGCGAGGAACAGCAGGGCCTTGAAGAACGCATGCGTCATGAAGTGGAACATGGCGGCGGACCACGCGCCGAGTCCCAAGGCGAGGAACATATAACCGATCTGGCTGATGGTGGAATAGGCGAGCACTCGTTTGATGTCGGTTTGCGTGAGAGCGCTGAGCGCAGCCATCAGGAGCGTAGCTGCGCCGATCACAGCAACGGCAAGCTGCACCTGCGGGGCAAGCGTGAACAGGACGTGCGTCCGCGCGATCAGATAGACGCCGGCCGTCACCATTGTTGCCGCGTGGATCAGTGCGCTGGTTGGCGTGGGTCCGGCCATGGCGTCAGGCAGCCAGGTTTGCAGCGGAAGCTGTGCCGATTTCCCGACAGCGCCGCCGAGCAGCAGAAACGCGGCCAGAACCGGAAGCGCGCTGCCCACTTGCCAGTGCGATTGAGCCAGTTGCATGGCTTGCTGAATGTCCAAAGTTCCGAGTTGTTTGAAGAGAAGAAAAAGACCGATGGCAAACGCCGTGTCGCCGACGCGCGTCACCAGGAACGCTTTGTTTGCTGCTCTGACGTTTGCCGGATCGCGGTACCAGAATCCAATAAGCAGGTAGCTGCACAGTCCCACGCCTTCCCAGCCGAGGTACAGAACAAGCAAATTGCTTCCCAGCACGAGCATCAGCATCGATGCCACGAACAGGTTCATGTACGCAAAAAAGCGCGAGTAATCGCGGTCGTGCTGCATGTACTCGGTCGAATAGAGATGAATGAGGAACCCGACGAATGTCACCACCAGCAGCATCAGCATCGAGACCGGGTCCAGATAGAGACCGAAATCGACGCGGAAATCGCCGGCCGTCATCCACGTCCATAACGGCAGAACATAGGAATTTCCAGGCGGAGGAGCCGCGAGGAAACTCGAACTCACGAGCGCCGCGACGACAAAAGCCAGTCCGATGGAACCCGCGCCGATCACCGCGACAGCGCGCCGCGAAAATCTAGAGCCGAGCGTTGCCAGCACAGCCGCGCTTAAAAACGGCAAAGCCGGGGCAAGCCACAGAAGGTTCAGCATGTCAACCTTTCATTTCACTCGCCGCGTCGGCATCGAGCGTGGGATGCCTTCGATGAAATTGCAAGACGATCGCAAGGCCCACCGACACCTCGGCCGCTGCCATTGCGAGGATGAACACGAACATCACCTGGCCATCCACTTGTCCCCAGCGCGAACCGGCCGCCACAAAGGCGAGGCCGCTCGCGTTGAGCATAATCTCGACGCACATCAGCGTAAAGATGAGATTACGCCGCGTGAGAAGACCGGTCAGCCCCAGCAGAAACAACACTGTCGCGAGCAACAGCGCGTGATCCAGAGGTATTGATATCACGAACGTCTTCCTCCTTCGAGACAATCTTTCGGCCGACGTGATAGGCGCCAACCAAGCCCGACGTTAACAGCAGCGAAGCCAGCTCCACGCCGATGATGTAGGGCCCGTAAAGTGCCATCCCCACTTGCTTTGAATCGATGACACGAGCCTCTGAATATGCGCCGCCTCGTGTTGAAAGCAGCGAAAAAATTTCCACCAGCAGAACGATGGAAAGCAGACCGGGGCCTATCCATGAGCTTGGGCGCAGCCACTCGAGCTCCGTGTCGGCCGCATGCTCGCCAATATTGAGCGTCATGACGACGAAGACAAACAACACCATGATGGCGCCCGCATAAATGATCAATTCCAACGCAGCCACGAACGGCGCGCCCATCACATAGAAGTCGATGGCGATCGCGAGCAGCGAGACGATCAGATAGAGGAGGGCGTGTATGGCATTGCGACGGGTGATCGTAAAAATTGTCGCCAGAACCGCAACAGCTCCCGAGGCATAGAAAATTGTGAGCATACGGGCTCCTATGGCAGCAGGCTATGAACGTCGACGGGCGGCGCTTCACGCTCCGCCTCGCCTTTGTCTTTGCCGCCGATTGCCACTCCCGCGACGCGCCAGAAGTTGTAGCCGGGATATTTGCCAGGGCCGTCGATCATGAGATCCTCTTTCTCGTACACGAGATTCTTGCGCCGGTATTCGCCCATCTCGAAATCGGGTGTCAACTGGATGGCGTACGTCGGGCATGCTTCTTCGCAATACCCGCAAAAAATGCAGCGCGAGAAATTGATGCGGAAGAAATCGGGATACCGCCGGCCGTGTTCATCCTCGGTGGCTTGAAGAGCGATGCAGGCCGTCGGACAAACAACGGCACAGAGATTACATGCGACGCAGCGCTCGCCTCCGTCGGGATCGCGCGATAAGACAATGCGGCCGCGATAACGCGGCGGAAGAGGCGCTTTCTGCTCGGGATATTGGATGGTGACGCGGCGCCTGAACGCGTGGAGGAAGACCTCCCAAAGCGAACGCACAACGCTCAACATGAAACACCTCCCTAATTAACGGAGCGCCAGAACGATGGCGCCAGTAATGAGCAGATTGGCCAGCGAGAGCGGAAATAGAATTTTCCATCCCCAGGACATGAGCTGGTCGAAACGCGGCCGGGGCAAGGCGGCGCGCAAAAGGACGAACAGGCAAATAAAAAACAGGGTCTTGATCGCGAACCACAAAGGCGCCGGAAGAATGGGTCCGAGCCATCCGCCGAAGTAGAGAAGCGACAACATCGAAGAAATCAAAATCACTCCAATGTATTCGCCCACAAAAAACATGCCGAATTTCATTCCGGAATATTCAGAATGAAAACCGGCGATAAGCTCGCTTTCGGCCTCCGCCAGATCGAACGGCAGGCGGCGCGTTTCGGCCACGCCGGCTATGAAGAACAGAATGAATCCGGCAAATTGAGGGATCACAAACCACACGGAGTGCTGGGCATTGACAATATCGGTGATGCGGAACGATCCCGCGATGATCACGACGCCCATCAACGAAAGCCCCATGAACACTTCGTAGCTGAGCATCTGCGCGGACGCGCGCAATCCTCCGAGCAGCGAATATTTATTATTCGAAGCCCAGCCCGCGAGCACCACGCTATAGACGCCGAGCGAAGACGTCGCGAGCAGGAACAGAATGCCGATATTCAAATCCGCTACGACAAAGCCTTGTGAAAAAGGAATCACCGCGAAAGCGATGAGCGAAGTTGCCACGATAATCGCCGGCGCAAGAACAAAAACCGGTTTATCGGCAAACGGCGGTATCCAGTCTTCCTTGGTAAAAAGCTTGACTGAGTCCGCGATCACCTGGCCTAATCCAAAAGGACCCACGCGATTAGGCCCGTAGCGGTCCTGCCACAACGCGAGCAGCCGCCGCTCAACCCATATCAAGCCGCCGGCGAGATTTAAAATGATGAACAGAACGACGGCGATGACAAGAAGAGGAAAGAGCTGAATCACTTCGTCCTCCTGGCCACGGCGTCCGCGCCGACTTCGGCTAATCGCGCTGAAATCGGGATCGCGAACGCCTCGAGCGGAGGCAGACCGGCCGGCACGCACGCAACGCCTCGCGGGATATCAGGGCGAACGATCGCTTTCAGCGTCAATATCTCTTCATGCAGAACTAATTTCACTGAGTCGCCGGGCGAAATTCCCATAAGCTCCGCGTCGGTAGGGTTGACGGCCACGTAGGGCTGCGGCGCAAGCTCCCGTATGCCCTGAGAATGAATGCTGAGTTCTTCCGAGCCGAAGAGATGAAACGCTGGACAAACGAGAAATTGTCCATGATCCGGCCTGAATGCGGACGGAATTCGATCCGCGTAGGTTCCCTGTCCTTCGAGGCGCGGTTCAACCAGCCGCGCGCCGGGGTCGCCGCCTTTGAGAGATCCGCCCACCTCGCTCTGAAATTTGGCTGTGGCCTGAATCGAATTCCACCCCGGCGCCCAAAAGAACGGAATCAAGGCGGGAGGCGGCGGCTCAGGCCCGGATTCCATCGAGAACGCAAGAGAGGAATCCAGATCCTCCGGCGGCTTCGGTTCGTGAACGTCGATGTTGGCGAGCATCGACGTTCGGCCGCTATAGCGATTCGGTTCGCGTGCAATTTTGCCGGTCGCCTTTCGCGTCGGCGCCGCTTCGGGCAATCGCGCAAACGCAGGTAGTTCAGTCGCGACCGCGGCAACAACGTCGTCGAGCGATTGCCATGGGCATTGTTCTTTCGCAGTCTTAAAATTCGCTATATCGCGAAGCCAGCGCCAGCTTTCCTGAACGCTTCCCGCGGGCATGAATGCCTGAAGAAAACGCTGGGCGCGGCCTTCGCTGTTTACGAGCGTTCCGTCGGTTTCAGAGAATGTTCCAGCAGGCAGCAGACCTTCGGCTCGGGCAGCGGTTTGTGTCAGGAGCTGATCGAGAACAACGACGTGGTGGACGTTTGCGAGGAACGCGCTTGCCTCAGATGCGGGCGCCCGGCGGAACAGATCGTTTTCGACGATAATGCAGGTCGCGACATTGCCCGCCCGAGCTCGTTCAAATGCCCTTTCGAGAGGCGGCGCATCAAACAAACCGAGACCAAAGCTATTGGACTCAGGGCTAGTAAATGCCAGCCGGACGTTCTCTCGCCCCTTGGCCTTCAGAGCCCACGCCACTTGCGCCGCCGCTTCAACAGCAGCCACGCTTCCCAAGCTGCATCCCGAAATAACCAGAGGACGTTCGGCTTCGCTCAGCGCCTTTGCGATTCGGGCCGCAACCGCACGCGTCTCTTCAGAGAACGCGGCCACTTCCGGAGCGTTTTCATCGATCTCGTGCGCGACAGCAAACGCGAGACGCGCGATATCATCCGGCGCCGCGCGAAAAGCGGCAGTCGCCACGTCATCGAGTTTCGTGGCATACGGCGAAGCAATGAAGAGCGGCCCAGTTTCGCACTGAGTCACGCCGCGGACGGCTTGGTCGAGCCACAGTGGGATTCCCATTTTCTCGACCCGGCGCGAAGGCGCCTGGCGAACGGATTGCCGCAGCCGCAGCGCCATCAGCGGAGCAACGTTGGTGACATCTTCGCCACTTACGAAGACTGCATCCGACAATTCAACTTCGTGAAGCGAGGCGGAGGCCACCGGGCCGTCACGCAGTACCCGCAAAATTGCACGAACAACTTCCGTCTGCCGCTGCGGTACGCCGCTGAAGAAGTTCTCCGCCCCCACCAACTGCCGCAAAGCATAATTCCCTTCAACCGAAGCGCGCGGCGAACCGATGCCGATGACGCCGCCTTCACTAAGCAAGCTCGACACCCGGTCGAGCGCGGCCTCTTTCGTCGCCACTTTTCCAGAAACGAACGGTTCCTCGACGCGATCCGCCGAATTCACAAACTCATAGCCAAATCGGCCACGATCGCATAAGAAGTAACCGTTCACTTCAGCGTTGTAGCGGTTGATGATGCGGCGAACACTGCCGTATCGTTCGCCAACGCTAGTGTTGCAACCCAGTCCGCAATGCACGCAAATGGAAGGAGCCATCTCGAGGTCCCACTTCCGCGTGTAATGTTTCTTCAAAGTGGCATCAGTAAAGACGCCCGTCGGACACACTTCAACCAGGTTGCCGCTGAACTCGTTCTCGAGAACGCCATCGGCGGCGCGTCCGAAGAAAACGGTGTCGCGCAACCGGAACGCGTTCAGATCGTGGCCGCCGGCGTAATCGCGATAGTAGCGGACGCATCGCTGGCATTGAATGCAGCGATTCATCTCGTGATTGATAAACGGGCCAAGGTATTGATTCCGGAACGTTCGTTTCGCGAAGTTATAGACGCGCCCGCAATGGCCGGTCATCACCGTCATGTCCTGCAGATGGCATTCGCCCCCTTCGTCGCATACCGGGCAATCGTGCGGATGATTCAGCATCAAGCCCTCGATGATCGCGCGGCGGAACTCTTCGGCTTCTTGGTCCTTGATCGAAATTCGCGCGCCCTCGCTCGCCGGCGTCATGCAAGCCATGATGAGCTTGCCACGCGTATCCTGCTCATCCTTGAACTGCTTGACGGCGCATTGCCGGCATGCTCCGACTGAGCCGAGCGCCGGATGCCAGCAGAAATAGGGCAGGTCGAAGCCGAGCGACAGACAAACGTGCAGCAAGTTCTGCTTGGAATTCACTTCATACGGCTTGTTTTCAACGTAAATTTTGGCCACCGCTATCTCCACGGGCAACGTTGTTCCTCGATATGCCGCTCGAAGTCGTTCGCAAAATATTTGAGCGCGCTCTGCAACGGCTCGACGGCGCCGGGCGCAAATGCGCAGAACGTATTTCCAGGCGCCAGAAATTTCGTTTGAAAGTGCAGGGTTTGAAGATCGTGAGGCGCGGCCTTGCCCTGCTCCATCGAAAAGAGAATCTTCTCGGTCCAGTTAAGGCCGCTCCAGCAAGGCGTGCACCAGCCGCAGGACTCGCGCGCGAAAAATTGCTCGAGATTCCACACCATTCCGACCGGGCACGTCTTGTCGTCCAGCACTACCATCGTTCCCGTGCCAAGCCGGCTGCCCGCCTTTTGAACGTTCGAGTAATCCATCGGCGTATCGAGGTGCTCTTCCACCAGAAAATCGGTCGAAGCTCCACCCGGAAGCAACCCACGGAAGCGCAAGCCGTCGCGCATCCCGCCCGCGTGTTCTTCCAAAATCTCGCGCAGCGGCGTACCGAGCGGAAGCTCCCACAGCCCGGGGCGCTTCACTTTCCCACTTACACCGAATAGTTTCGTTCCACCATCGTCGGTTTTGCTCAAAGCGCGAAACCAATCCACCCCGCGCGCGAGCAGATGCGGCAGGTTGCACAGCGTTTCGACATTTTGAACGATGGTCGGCTTGCCAAACAACCCCGCAACTTGCGGAAACGGAGGCTTGGTTCGCGGATGCGCCCGCTTGCCTTCCAGCGCATTCAGCAACGCGGTTTCTTCCCCGCAGATATAGCGGCCCGCGCTGACGTGCACGTGAAGTTCGAGATTGTAACCGGACCCGAGAATGTTCCGGCCCAGGTAGTTGCGCGCGTATGCGTCGGCAATCGCTTGGGTCAACCGCCGCGCCGAAACCTGATACTCGCCGCGAAGAAAAATGTAGGCGATCTCCGCGTCAATCGCATACGCCGCGATAATCATGCCCTCGATGAACTGATGGGGATCGTTTTCCATCAGCACGCGATCCTTAAACGTGCCTGGTTCCATCTCGTCCGCATTAGCAACCAGGTATTTCGGGCGCGGAGCGCCATCTCCCATCGGAACGAAACTCCATTTCATGCCGGTGGGAAAGCCGGCTCCGCCGCGGCCGCGCAAATTTGAACGCTTCACCAGCTCCGTTACATCTTTCGGAGCGAGTTTAAGCGCTTCCCGCAAGCCTTGATAGCCGCCCGCCTTCTCGTACTCGGCGGCAAAGACCGGCTCGCCATCCGCCCGGAATCTGCTTGTCAGTGGTTTCTCCATCTCCGGGCTAATCGTAACGCTCAAGAATCGAGTCGATGCTTCCCTCGTTCAAATCCGTATGGAGGTCGTTGTCGATCATCATGACGGGCGCGTGATCGCAAGCGCCCAGGCAGACGATGGGCAGCAGCGTGAATCGCTTGTCCGAAGTTGTCTCGCCAAGTTGCACGCCGAGCCGGCCGCACAGGTGATTACGCATGCGATCGTAACCCAGAATCCAGCAGCTCACGCTATCGCAGATCATCGCCACATGCCTGCCGACCGGTTTGCGCCGAATCAGGTTATAGAAGCTTGCGACGCCATCGAGATCGGTCGTCGTCATGTTCAGAAACTCGGCCAGATCGTTCAGGCTCTCGTCCGAGACCCAGCCCCGATGCCGCTGCACGATAAGCATGGCGTCAATGCAGACAGCTTGCCTGATCGGATAATGAGCGGCTTCGACTTCGATCTCGTTGCGTTCTTTCTCGCTCAGCACGGTTTCATCCTTATCGGTCGATATCCGCCAGCACGTAATCCATGCTTCCCAGAATGGCCAGCAGGTCGGGAATCATCAGGCCGCGGCACAACAGCGGCAACATCTGCATGTGAGCAAATGATGGCGTTCTAATACGCGTGCGATACGAACCGTTCGAACCATCGCTGATCAGGTAGTAGCCATTGCTGCCCTTGGTGGCTTCAACTGCTCCCAGCGCCTCGCCCGGCGGAATGATCGGTCCCCAGCTCACGCTCAAAAAGTGATGGATCAGCGTTTCAATATCGTGCATCGTGCGCGCCTTGGGCGGAGGCGTCGTCAGCGGATGCTCGGCATTACAAGGGCCGCCGGGCATGTTGTCGACACACTGCCGGATAATTCGCAAACTCTGCCGCATCTCTTCGACATGTACAACCGCACGATCGAAGCAGTCGCCATTCTTGCCCACCGGTATGTCGAATTCGAACTGCTCGTATCCGGAATATGGCCTCTCTTTGCGGAAATCCCACGCGTAGCCCGTGGCGCGAAGGTTAGGGCCGGTTACTCCCCAGTCGATCGCCTCCTCTACGGTGCAACCGCCAATTCCCTTCGTCCGCGCCTGGAATAATTTATTGCGCATTACCGTGCGATCGTATTCATCCAGATTTTTAGGCAAGTACGCAAGAAACTCGCGGAACATCCCGTCCCAACCGTCAGGCAGATCCTGTGCGACGCCGCCGATACGGAACCAGTTAGGGTGCATGCGGGCGCCGCATATGGCTTCCACCATCCCAAACGCTTTCTCGCGGTCGTTGAACATGTAGAAGACCGGCGACATCTGGCCGACATCCTGCGCGAACGTTCCGTACCAGACCAGGTGATTGATAATCCGAAATAGCTCCACCATCATCACCCGGATCGTCTGCCCCCGCGGCGGCACTTCTATGCCAGCTAATTTCTCGACCGCCAGCAGATACGGCAGATTGTTCATGACGCCGCCGAGATAGTCGACGCGGTCGGTGTAGGGAATATAAGTGTGCCATGTCTGGCGCTCGCCCATTTTTTCGGCGCCGCGATGGTGAAAGCCGATATCGGGAACGGCATCGAGAATTTCCTCGCCATCGAGCTCGAGGATGATGCGCAAAACGCCATGCGTACCCGGGTGTTGCGGACCCACGTTCAGGAAAAGAAAATCGGAACCATCACGGCCGCGCTTCATGCCCCACTCTTCGGGACGAAATCGCAAGGCTTCCTGCTCGGCATCCTGCTTTTCGTTGGGCAGCCGGAACTGTCCCATCTCGGTTGCGCGCGCCGGATGGTCTTTGCGGAGTGGATGGCCCTGCCACGTGCGCGGCATCAAGAGCCGTTGAAGGTGAGGATGACCGTCGAACACAATGCCGAACATGTCCCACACTTCGCGCTCGTACCAGTTGGCGTTGGGCCAGATATCCGAAATGGTGCGGACGCTCAGATGTTTTTCTTCGAGCGCAACTTTGAGGCGGACGAACGAATTGCGCTCAAACGAGAACAAATGGTAGACGACCGTGTAATCTGCAGGCGGCTGGTCTTCGCGATGGGTACGGCCCCGCTCATCGATCGCCGTCAGATCGTAGAGCATCTTGTAGGGCTTTGGCACATGCCAGCGGAGATTGGCTAGCACAGCGTGTGTTTCGTCGCGGTCGATCCAGAAGGTGGGTATGCCGTCGCAGGTGGTCTGCGGTCTGCCAGGAATTGTGACTTCTTCTTCCGCCACAAGGGCTGTCGTCATCCGTCACTCCTCACACATGATCCGGAGATCGCAAGACGGTTAATTGTCTCCGCGTATCCCGCTTCTGATCGCGCATGGACGGCGGCTCGGGCCGTCCAACAGCTTGTGAGCCGACTACCCAGCTCAACGGACGCCGTTCGTTTCCGACCGCCTCGCGCAGAAGCAACACTCCTTCCAGAAAAGCATCCGGGCGCGGCGGACACCCGGGAACATACACGTCCACCGGAAGGAATTTATCCACGCCCTGCACCACGCTGTAAATGTCGTACATACCGCCCGAGCTCGCGCACGCTCCCATGGCGATCACCCAGCGCGGCTCCATCATTTGCTCGTAAAGCCGTTGGATGACGGGCGCCATCTTGATGAAGACTGTGCCCGCTATGACCATGAGGTCGGCTTCGCGCGGCGTGCCTCGCACAACCTCCGCGCCAAACCTCGAGATGTCGTATTTGCTGGTGATGCTGGTGGCCATTTCGACGAAACAGCAGGAAAGGCCGAAATGAAAGGGCCAAATGGAATTCTTGCGGCTCCAGGCAACCAGATCCTCGAGCCTGGCGAGGACAATGCTACGGCGTGTCGCGTCGTCGAGTGGCCCCGTGAGGGCGTCACCGGCTCGCGGAGAAGCATCGGGCTTCGTCAGCGCCCACTGCATGCCGCACCGTCCGTTTCTATCTAACGTGCTCTAAACCGCTGTTGTCCCGATCGCCAGTCGAGTGCGCCTACGCGCCACAAATAAGCTAGGGTGGCGACCAGAATACATACAAATACTACTACTTCGAAATAACCGAGCCAGCCGGCCTCGCGGACGGAGACCGCCCAGGCAAAAATAAACACTGCTTCTAAGTCGAAGATGACGAAGAACATCGCCACCAGGTAGAATTTTGCGGAAAGACGCACCCGCGCCGTGCCTTCCGATATGATTCCCGATTCGTAGGGAGAGCCCGTGGCGCGGTCATGATGCCGCTGCCCCAATACGTAGGACAGGGCGAGCATGGCAACCGCCAGGACGCAGACAATCGCGAAATAAATAGCGAGCGGCCAGAGTTGCATATTTCAGCCTTTGACTGGGCCTCTGCCGGTAAGGCTCGTCACCGCCTCTCGAATACGCAGTATCGTGCACTTTCGCCTAAATTACAAGAGCGCGATGTAACTTGGCTGATAAAACTGCGCGGAACCAAGCGCTTGTTTTCACCCCTTCTCGTGGTGCTCCCAGACCCGCCCGCGATCCATTCACAAATTTTTTGAAAATTTAAGTCGTTTCTGCTGAACAGTTTGCCGCCCGTTCTGCCGATGTAAAAACCGAGGCGCTCCTAGCCTCATGCGCAGAGGGCAGACAAATGCACATACCAGTCATCATCGACACCGTCATTTCAGTGATCCGGGTTCTCCTCGGCGCGTAGAACGTCAAAACGGGGGCCCCGAGCCGCGTTACCGGCAGGGGCTTAGTTTTATGGTGGGGTGGCGGCCGTTCGATGCTATAGTACTAGTGGTTACGAAACCACTGGATCGAAAATCTGCCACTCAGGATTTGGTCGGGTTGGCTGCTCGTTTTGCTGCTGGCCTGCATGGCAGCCGGTCTGAGCATCAAATTCGGGCTGAAACGCTCTGAATCCCGCGTGGCACTCGCGGCTCAACCTGGCAACACATCATACGACCCGTCATCGGACCCGGAGTTTCAGGAAGCGGTCAAGCTTCGTCAATCCGGGCAGTTTCTCCAGGCTGAGCGAACATTCGACCGCCTCGCGAAACGCGCTGGCGATGCGGGTCAGCAATCGAAGCAGGCGCGAATGTTACTGGGCAAAGCGGGTGCGCAATTGCGTCGCTTTGCCTATCAAGAGGCCAGTGAAACCTACCAGCGCCTGCTCGACCTGACAGCTCAACTTGGGGATGATCGGCTCCGTGGAGCTGTCTTCGTCAACCTTGCCGAGATGCACATCCAGCTCGGGGACTTATCGAGCGCTGAACGCGAGGCCGATTCCGCGATCGATATCCTCCAGCGCACCAAGCGGCTCGACAGTATGAGCCGGGCTGAGCTTCAGCTCGGCTCGATCAAAGCAGGCCTAGGCCAGAACCCCGGCGCGCGAACCGAATATCGCCACGCGATCGATTTTGCCGCCGAGGCAGGCGACATGAAAGGCGAAGCACTGGCATGGGCCGTCCTCGGCCAGGCACTCGCAGAAAGCCGCGATTGGGCCCATGCCGAACAGGCCTATCTTAGGGCTTACGAACTTTCGCTCCTGAATCACGATCCCTTGCTCGACGCGGTTCGCGCCAAACTAGCCGAACTCGAGTGGTTTAAAGGCAACGCGGCTGAGGGCTTGCGCCGTCTGGATGCCGTCCTAGCCAACCGGTCGCCTTCTCAGCTTGGGTTCGCGGAATATCAGGTCTATTTCCGCCGCGCCCAGATGCTGTCCGCGTTGTCCCGCCGCGATGAAGCGCTTCTTATGTACCGCAAAGCCGTGGCTGCGGCGACCAAGTGGCGGCAGGAAGCGCTACCGGGCGAGGCCGCCAATGCCGCGAGCGTCCAGGAGATTCACAAAGTCTATGCCGGGGCAAGCGATTTTATCGCCGAACAGGCTGTCGAAACCCACAACACAGCCTTCGCCCGTGAATCGCTCGAAATCCTTGCCACCAACCGTGCCGCCGATCTCCGCGAGCAGCGGACCTTAGCCTGGCATCGCAACGGGAGGCTCCCGCCGCGGTATTACCAGCTCCTCAACCAGTTGAGAACCGCGGAAGCGAGCGTTATTCTTGACGAAGCGCGAAAGGCCGGTGTGGAAGCCGTTGTGCGCCAGACACGCGCCGATCTGGCCCTGCTGGAGACGCAGCTGGCCATGGAATCCGAAAAATCTGTGGGGTCTGGGGAGACGTTTGGGTCCCAGAAAACACTTGAAGGTATCCAGCACGCCTTGGCGGATAGCGATGCCCTGTTCAGCTTCAATCTCGGAGAGCGCCGGTCGTGGCTCTGGGCGGTCTCAAACCGCTCGGTCAACCTCTATCGTTTGCCCGATGGCGGAACGCTCGAACGCGCCTCGTCGCTGTGGGCCTCTCAAATACGGTCCGCCCGGAACGTCTCGGCGCAGCCTGGAGTGGACTTGGCTCGAGCGCTTTTCGCCCAGGTTCCCGCGTCCATCTTCAAGAAACACAACTGGCTGGTTGTTAACGACGGAACCCTGTTTCTTAACGTACCGCTTGCGGCTCTGCCGGACCTCTATGGAGAACATGCCGTGAAGGTCAACGGGGAATGCAGCACGCCGCTCATCGAGAATCACACTATCCGGTACTTAAGCAGCGAGTTCTCGTTGTCGACCAATCACGCCCCTTCGGAGCAGAAAACCCTGTTCGCCGGTATAGGCGATCCCGTGTACAACATAGCCGACGAACGCTACCAGGGCGCTCGCACCGTTGCGTTTAGCCGAGCCAGCTATAGCCCGGCCACAACCCTGGCACGGCTGGTTGGCAGCGGAAAAGAAGTGCGAGAATCGGCTGCTGTGTTTCCTCAGGCAGAGCTACTGACTGGCCCGGCCGCAAAGACGGAGAGTTTGCAAAAGCTGCTCGAGGCTAACCCGACGGTCATTCATCTGGCCGTGCACGTGGTCTCGCCTGCCGACCGTCCAGAAGAGGCAGCCCTGGCGCTCAGCTTGGGAAAAGACCGGTTTCCTGAACTGCTAACCTCCGAATTGATCTCGACGTATCGCGTTCCGGGCAGTCTGGTTGTCATGAGCGGCTGCGATTCGCAGCAAGGAAGGGCGGTTCCGGGCGTAGGGGTTAAAGGTTTAAGCCGCGCCTGGCTGTTGGCGGGCGCGAGTGCCGTAGTGGCCAGTACCTGGCCGATGCCGGACGATGAGGGCAGGTTCTTTCGATCGTTCTATCAACACTTTAAGGCGGAATCCAAAACGGCGGCCTCGATGCCGGCCTTGGCCGCTTCAGCCCTGGCCGACGCGCAAAACGAAATGCGCGCCTCTAATGGACTCCGTCACGATCCCGCCTTCTGGGCGGCTTACACAGTAATTTCCAAGGAGTAGGTTTCTTATTTCATGTTGGCAATGCGAGCAAGAGCTTCACAGAGTGCATCGGATGCTGTTAAGCAGACCGAGGACGAAGCGAAGAGCCCCGCCGCGGATACCAGCAGCGGACCCAGCGTCGATTGGGCGGCGCTCGTGGCACAGATCAAGAATGGCGAAGATGCCGGGCTCGAGTTCCTATACCGCCAGTTCAGCCGTGGTATACGGTATTACCTCTGCCGCCATCTCGGGCCGGAAGAACTCGACGATCGGGTTCATGATACGTTCCTCGTGGTAGTGCAGGCCGTCCGAAAAGGCGATTTGAGAGAACCGGAACGCCTGATGGGGTTCGTACGTACTATAGTCCGCAGACAAGTGGCGGCATATATCGATCAGGCCGTGCAGACCAGACGTGACCAAGCGGACATCGAGTCGGGCGTGTTAGTAATCGACGGCAAAAGCGACCCGGAACAGCAAGCGATAGCAAAGCAAAAGAAAGAATTAATGAAGTCTGTGTTAGAAAGTCTCTCGAAAAGAGACCGGGATATACTCGTTCGCTTCTATCTGAACGAAGAACCGCAAGAAAAAATCTGCGAAGAGATGTCCCTCACTGAAACGCAGTTCCGGCTTCTAAAGTCGCGGGCAAAGGCCCGGTTTGGTGAGATCGGCAAGAAAAGGCTGACCGCTAGCGGAATTTTTTCGGTTTTCTTGAGAACACAGGAGCATTAAAACCCACTCATATGTTGTGAGAGGCAGCGATACTTTGCTGACAACTTATATGGAAATCAGGATTGGGGAACATCCCTCCGAAGAATCTCTCGAACGCTACTTACTTCGGCAGTCAAATGCCGAGGAGTTGGAGACTGTGGAAACACACATCATGGCGTGCTCCGATTGCGTAGTGCGTCTCGAGAAAGCGGAAACCTTCATCGCCACAATGCGGGTGGCGTACGCGGAATGGAAAGAGCAGCACGAAACGGCAAGAGAACGCGAACCGCTATTCACAAGAATTGCAGCCTGGCTTACGCCGATGCGTTTGAGCTGGACGGCTGGTTTGGCCGTGTTGGTTGCGGCTTTGATTGTGGCTCCTGCGCAGTTCGCCTTGCGGTGGCCAGTGGCGCCGGCACAGGTGAACTTGGCGGCATGGCGCGGCGTGGAATCAGTTTCGGTTCCATCCCGGCAGCCGCTCAGCGTTCACTTAAACTCGATTGATCTTCCGGACGGGGCAGTTGGTGTGCAACTGGTTGATGCCCTGGGTCGGGAAGTTTCACACGGATCGGCCTCTATTAAGCAGGAATCGGCTCAGGTTTCTTTGCCGCCGCTGCACAGCCGAGGTACTTACTTCCTTCGGCTGTACTCTGTTTCAAATACCAAGAGCGGCCAGCGCGACCTACTGCGGGAATTTGCCTTCCAGGCCAAATAAGTTCAGACCAAATGGATTCAAAAAAGGGCGGCCCGCAAGGGCCGCCCTTTTGCATTTTCAGAAGAGTTTTCGATGTAGGCGCTCGATCGAGAATTGCGCGGTGTCGGCCACGGCCATGACGGCCATGACACCGGCTTGGACTGGATCGGTTACCACCAGATCGGATGCGGCGGGCACGCTGCCGGCCATATTGAGGCTGATCACCAGCAGTCCTTGTTCGCGCACTTCGCGAACAGCCGCCACAATGTCCCCGCCCATCAACGACCCGGCAAGAACGAGAGCTCGCACGCGGGGAAGGCGCCGTACCGCGCGAACCGCCGCGGCAAGTGTTTCCTCTCCCACCAAAGGAATGGTGTCAATCGAAATGTGTTCCCCCCGAATATTGTGCCGGTCTGCTTCCGAGATTGCTCCCAACGCCACTTGGCCAACCTGCGCACCGCCGCCGATGATGATGATTCGTTTGCCGTAAATCTTCTGCAGAGTCTGCACAATTTCAACCGAACGAACTGCGGCCAGAGCTCGCAAATCGGCCGCCAGCGTTTCGGCTGGCCCCGGCAGATCGAGCTCGAAATAAATGCGCGTCTCTGTCGGCGCATCTTCGATGATCGATACCGACCGGATGTCTCCCTCGTGCTGGGCAATGATCCCGGTCAATTGGTGCAACACTCCCGGACGGTTGAACGCGACAATCACGAGCCCAGTCTTATCGGTAGCAGTCGCCATCAGAGAGACACTTCGTATTTTTTCAGCAACTCGGGCCACGCTCCCTGCGCTTCGAGCAGAAATTCGATCACTTCGCGCACAGCGCCCGAACCGCCGATTGCTTCCGTGGTCGCCATCGCAACCTGTTTCACCTGTGGCCGCGCGTTCGCCGTCGCAAATGTCAGCCCCACCCGCCGCATGATCACTGTGTCTGTCAAATCGTCGCCAACATAGGCTACCTGGTCGCCCGTGATGCCTGCCTTTTGGAGTATCTCTTCCAAAATCGGAATCTTTTCGATATGTCCTTGGTAAACATACGTCATCTTCACTTGGCGCGCTCTCTCGACGGTCGCGGGAGAATTCCGGCCGCTGATGACTCCCGTTTGAATCCCGAACCAGCTCAACCATTGCAGCGCAATCCCGTCTTGGGAGTCGAACCCTTTTGTTTCGCACATCCCACCTTGGCCGTCAGGAACCATGAACAAATGGCCATCGGTCAGCACTCCATCCACATCCATAAGCAACAACTTCACGTTTCGGGCGCGGGCCTCGAGTTCTTCGCGGCTGGCATGCTCGCTTAATCGCATATACGTCTAGCTTACGAATCGCCGCGATACTTCCCGCCGTCAGGCCGTATAATTCGTTGTCATGAGATCGAGATGGGCGGTTCTTATCGGAAGTTTGTTCGCGGCCGCGGCGTTATATGCGGAAAGCACGCCAAAGAAAGCTTTGTTAGCGCTTTCGAAAGGGGATCATACGCTGGCGATCGTCGATCCTTCGAGTGGGAAAGTAGTTGCGAAAGCTCCGGTTGGAGAGGACCCTCATGAGGTGATCGCGTCCAGCGATGGAAAAGTTGCCTACGTGTCGAATTATGGGGGCGGCCGCTATAACACGCTTGCGGTGATCGATCTCGTACAACAGAAGGCGCAGCCGTCGATCAATCTTGGGCCTTTGCGCGGCCCTCATGGTCTGATTTTTGTGGGCGGAGAGACATGGTTTACAGCGGAAGCAGCCAAAGCCATCGGACGCTACGATCCTCGAACAAGAAAGGTCGATTGGATTCTCGGCACGGGCCAGAACCGGACACACATGATCTATGTTTCAGACGATATGAAGCGTATCGTTACGACCAACGTCGCTTCAGGCACCGTCAGCATGATCGAAAAGACCTCGAGGCCCGCGGGCGGATTTGGACCTGGTGGCCCGCCGCCCGGCATGCCTCCTGGCCGCGGCGGTCCGCCTATGGGACCGCCTGGAGGCGACTGGGATGAAACCGTCATTCCCGTCGGTAGAGGCTCCGAAGGATTTGACGTTTCTCCGGATGGCAAGGAAATCTGGACGGCGAACGCAGGAGACGGCACCGTGTCTGTCATCGACTTTGCCAGCAAAAAGGTCGTTCAAACGCTCGAAGCAAACGTTAGGAGCGCGAACCGTTTGAAGTTTACACCCGACGGCAAGCTGGTCTTCATCTCGATGCTGGGCGGCTCGGATCTTGTTATCCTCGACGCGAAAACTCGCGCGGAACAAAAGCGCGTGAAGATCGGACACGGCGCGGCCGGTATCCTGATGCAACCCGACGGCACGCGCGCCTACGTGGCTTGTACACCCGACAACTACGTCGCGGTGATTGATTTGAAATCGCTCGAGGTCGTCGGCCACATCGACGCCGGCCCGGGGCCGGATGGTCTAGCCTGGGCAGTGGAGCAGTAACGATTCCTCTAAATCGCCAGTTCGGCGAACAATCCAAAATCGGACAACGCCGGACACACAGGCGATTGGGTAATTCTTAGCCGAATTTTAGATGAGCGAATGGGTTCGTTTGTTCGAATCAGCCGGCAGTTACCGATGCTGGTTCCTTCTCCGATTCTTTCCCAGCCGCCGTTCGACCATGATTCGACCGCAAACGCGCTAATACGCTGGCCCAGGCGTATATTCTCGCGAAGACGCATGACGTTGAAGGAGACGGGTCGTTCGAATTCCAAAGTCAGATCCGGCGTTGTTACGGCATCGTCCGTTGTCCAAAAGGTATCCCGGCTTCCGTCGAACAGGTTGGCTGGCCCATACATCGAGCTAGCGCCTCGCACATTCGAGGGCCTTAATTTCGCGCTGGCGGCAAGGTTCGTCGCGAAGGTCCGCTCGCGCAGCTTACCGAACTCGCGCAAAGAATTTACGTCCGTTTCGTAGAGTATGCCGCGGCGGTCCGGCGGTATGTTCAACAGGAAACTGGCTCCCCGCCCGACTGATTTGTAATAGAGATTCATCAATTCGGCGGGTGTTTTCACGATCGCGTTTTCCTCGGCGTGCCAGAACCAGCCCGGCCTGATGGAAACGTCGCATTCGGGTGGCAGCCAACGCTTGCCGTTCCGCGTCCCCAGCTGCGACTGCTTCGTATCGACATCGCCTGGAGCCGCCGGGCCGCCATGTTCCCCCACCGGATCGTAGGTTTCCCAGCACGTCTCGCCGGCGATACCTTTTTCGTTGCCAACCCAGCGGATATCGGGGCCTGCATCGCTGAAGATCACCGCATCCGGCTGCAGCTTCCGGACCAGCGCCCAGGTGTTCGGCCAATCGTAATACTTCGTTTTATCGATCACACGTTTTTCGCGAGCGCCGCCGTAGTATCCCGTGCCGCCGTTGGCCCCGTCGTGCCAGACCTCGAACACCGGCCCGTAATTTGTGAGTAATTCCGTCAGTTGCCGCCTGTAAATGTCGATGTATTCGGGTTTGCCGTAGGCGGCATTGTTGCGATCCCACGGCGAAAGATAGACCCCGAACTTCAGCCCATGCCGTTGCGCCGTGTTTGAAAGATCGCGCACGATATCACCTTTGCCTCCGCGCCACGAGCTGTTGCGGATGCAATGTTCCGTGGTCTTCGTCGGCCACAGGCAAAACCCGTCATGATGCTTGCAAGTCAGAATCAGGCCGCGCATCCCACCCGATTTCAACGTCGTCGCAATCTGATCCGGATCGAATGCGGTGGGGTTGAAAATGTCCGGGTTTTCGTCGCCTTCGCCCCACTCCTTGCCGGTAAACGTGTTGACGGTGAAATGAACGAAACCGTAGGTTTCGAGCTCGTGCCATCGCAACTGCCTTGATGAAGGCAACGCGCCATAAGGCGCTGGCGGCGCTACAGCGCTCGACAAAAGAGAGCGAAACCCGGCGGCCGCGGGCAGAGCCTCGAGGAGTGTTCTTCGAGTCATGTTCTTTGGACTAATGAACGACAACTCTCGCGAGGCCGGCGTTTCCCGCGCCGTCATAAACACGGAGCGCAATCACGTGCTCTCCCGGCGGCAGATCGTCAATTGCGAGCCGGAAGTCTTCTTCTTTCGAGTCGGTGATTCCATCGGCGGCTTCCAGCGGCTGCCATGGTCCTGCATCCACCGAATACTCGCACTTACGCAGCGGGGTCGTTTTATCTTCCCCTTTGAAACTCAGTGTCACCTTATTCCCATTGCGTTCCGGCGCGGCCGCCGTGACGGAAGGCGGCGTGTTGTCGATAAGCACCGGACCGCTGACAAGATCCGCCTCCTGCGCGTAACGCAGGTCGTTCGAAGGCCGGTCCGACGCAATCACTTTAAAGAAATATTTGCCGTCGGCGAGGGCGTCCGCGTCAAGCCGCAGCGTGTTTTCGGACAGGTCTTTCCTCAGCAGTTTCCAATCGCGCTCGCCCTCGCCGCGAAAGTAAACAGAGTAGACAAGCTTGTCGTTGTCCGGGTCGTCAGCCTGCCACGTAAGCTGAGTTTGATTCTCAGTTTGGCGGTTTGATGTCTGGCTGGTCGTGCCGGTTGTGCTCGAAGACGCATCGCCGGTGTCGGTCACCGTAATTGTGTATGCGCTCTGGTCCGAAGAACCGCTGGAAGACTTACTACTCTGCGCGTTCGACGCGACGGATGAAACGCTGATGCTGCGAATCACCGGAGCGTTGTTTTGCGCAAGAAACGGAACGGTAACACTTTCGAGTTCGCTTGAGCTCTTTGCCGGCCATTCAACCTGCCACTGAATATAGCGGCCTCGCGGGCTTGTAATTAGCGCGCCATTTTCGGCCCGGATCGGTTGCGACCAATCGCTCCATGTCACGTCGGGTCTCGACGAGTTGCCGGTGCGGGTCCGGAACGTGAGTCCGGCTTCCGTCGCCTGCCAGGAAAGCCGTCCCCATCGTGAGAGCGAGATCGTGTCGTGCACGGGCGATTCGTAAACTGCATTTGCTGCTGTCGAGCCGCCAATCAGCACAACTTTCGCCGAATTGCTCAAACCCACCCAGATGCCCGCCGCAGTTTTGACGACGCGGTTTGCGTCGCTATTGCCAGTTTCAGCCAGCAGTGTTTGTTTGCGATCGGGCATCATCGAGTACAGACGTCCATGTACATCTGTTGAAAACGTGATGCTGTCGCCGTTGAGGGCCAGATCGTAGACGTTCTCGTCTTTCGACGTTCGCAGCGTGTCGATCGCGCCGTTGGAATTGATTCGGTAAACAGCCGATTTCTCGACACCTGGCACCTCAGTATAAGAGGGCGTAGCGGCTGGCGCGGCGGGAGCGGGCGACGTAGCGCCTTTGGCGCCCTGCACCTTGAGGTCGGCGTTCTGATCAGGCGTATCCACGACGCCGTTCTCTTTTGCCTCGGTGACCGAGATTACCGTTGGTGTGCTCGCTACCACGGCGCCTGCCGCGCCTGCGGTCGCAGTTGTTGCATTCGCGACACGGCTGGTAAGAGAACCGCCCAGTGCCGATGCGAACAAAGTGCCGTCCTTCTTGACAGCGATTGCGTGAATCTCAGGTAGGCTCGAGCGGAAGATCACTGTGCCGTGCCGCGCGGCCGTTATGTCATACAGTAGTCCATTTGGCTCGCTTCCGGCATACAGATGGCCGCTGTAGCCCAGCGCCAGAGCCGTCACATTGCTCTGGCCAGTCTCGAAATAAATTTGGGTTTGGCCGTTTTCCTCTACACGGTAGATCCGTCCCTGGTCGCCTGTTGCCGCAAACAGGGAGCCATCAGCCGCGGGCGCAAGCGCCCAAATGTATTTTGCGCTTAGATGGGCAATCTCTTCTGCTTTTCCTTCGTCAATCCGGTAAACCCCGCCATTCGGAGATGTGCCCGCATACAGCCGGCCTTTGCCGTCGGTGCACAGGGCGAAGACTTCGGGCTGATCGGCCTTCCAAATGAGCGTTGCTTTTCCGGAACGATTCACGTGGTAGACCTTGCCCGCATGTCCCGTTGACGCATACACTCCTCCATCCGGGGCGGGAATCAAACTCCAAAGCACCGGTTCATTCAGCGAAGCCTGCGCGGAAACGGCTGGACCCGGACGCAGCCAGCCGTCGGGCGTCAGCGAGAGTCCTTCCAGACGCCCTTTCAAAAAATCGCTGGTCGAGCTGGTCTCCCAAGTTGCCGTGGTTGCGGCATACGCAAGGCTCGCCAACGCGAGAACTGCGGGTAAACGTGTACCTATCACTCTTTAACTTCCACTTGAACGGTTTTCGAGCCGGTGACAGCGTAATCGCCGGCGGAAATCGGCAGCTCCGCCACTTGCGCGCCGCGCGAAAGCAGGATGCTGCTACCTGAGGAAAGCGAGCTGGACGATTTTGACAGAATCAGCGCCGCCGACGGGGGCGGATCGGTCAAGTCCGCGCCGGGCAAGGTGAACGAGGGTTCCTGACGCCAGACACGAACGTACGCTTTATCGTTTGGCCGGATTTCATTCAGGATTCCGACCAGTTCACGAGCCGAAGGCACGGAGGACGAGCTCAATCCAGCCAGCTCGCTGAAGTTAAGCATGCTGGCGTCACTGACTGTAAAGAACAGACGGCCTGTGGGAGCGCCAATCGGGATTTTGTAGCTTGCGGTCTTTCTTATTTCAAGCCCGTTTTCTCCCGTAAGCACACAGCTCACGCCGATCGTGTCTCCCGGTTTCGCTTCGGTTTTCGACAGCCAGACGTCCTGAATCTCGAGCTGGCGCTTTTGCTCTGATGCGTCAAAGCTGAACGACAGGTTCTTGACTCGCAGGTTTTGGAACCCGGCCTGAAGCGAGAACGCGAGCGGAACAACTAGATTGAATGAAGCCTGCAGGGCGCTATTGGAATCGGCGGCAAAAACGTCATTGAAGCGGAGCGGTGGTACTGACCCATTGAAATCTACCTCGCCGCGCACGCGCATGGTTCCCGCTCCGGCGCTCCGCTCGGTCGCGTCAATGGTTGAAAACAGCGCCATTTGCGCCAGCAAGGGAGTGAACAGGCGGTCGTCGATGATGTTGATGTCGTACGAGTTGGTCCGGAGCGGGTCGCGTACTTCGATATGCATGGGAATTAAGTGAGCCGGGCGGCCAATTTCGCCAGCCACCGCCGTGCTTGTATCGCTGGTTAAGCTGCCAACTAGTTCGCGAGCAGTCGAGATTTTGAACGACGAGTTCAAATTGGGCAAGAGCGTAACAACATCGGCGCGGGCAAACGGAAGATCAGTCGATCCGCTAGAAAGAAACCGGTGGCCGAACGCATACACCTTGCTCCCATCGATATAGGTGACGGTGCCATCAGCAGTGACGTTCCAGTCGCCGCTCATCAGCTCGACGCTGATCATCGAGCCGGGCTCGACGTGTCCCACATATTGCCGCGTAGTGGGCGCGCCACTTCCGACTCCGGTTTGCGGCTCGAATCCGAGGTTACGGAGCGCCGTCGAGAAGAAATTGATGGCCGATTCCGTGAAACCCGAGAACGCAAGAGGCGTCGAGATAGCGCGCAGCTCAGGTGGCGAGCTTGCTGCGTTCGCTATTTGAGGGCTTGGCTGAAATTGCCGCGACCATGTTTTCGCCGATTGTGCGTAGTTCAGGCGTGCGGTCGGTGCTGCTACTGGCGGTGCGGTATTGCCGACCATTTGCTCAATCGGCTGTATGCCCGCGATCGCTTCCTTTGAGAATGGGAATCCCAGAGCAACAGCTCCAACGAGCTTGCCATCAATGTAAACCGGACTGCCGCTCATTCCTTGCATGACGCCGGCATTGTCCAGCGGGCCGCCGCTCAACCGGGCAAGGATGATAGACTGCTTGGGGCTTGCGTCTTCGAGCACGCCCAGTATCTCGACCTGGAAGTCTTCCACACGGCTGCCCTGGAACACGGTTTTTCCGATGCCTCGGAGTCCGGGCTTCACATCGCGAAGAGGGAAGAACGCGGTGGCTGCCGAGGCGGGCGGGAGCAAAGCCAAGGCGCAGATTAGTGCGGTAAAGCGATTCAAGATTTCCTGTCAGGCGCACCCACGCGCTACCTGTATTGTAGGGTGTCGCCGTGTGGCGCACGCTTTAGCGTGCTGCAACGAGCTTTAGCTTGCTCTGGCCAACCAGGGTTGAAGCCCACGGCTGCACCCTGAAGCGTGCGCCACAATTATTTTGTTTTCCTGACGTAGTCGGCGAAAATGTCGGGTAAATTTAGCGGCGTGATGTCGGAGCTGTGAATGATAACCCGGTAACGAAGCCGCATCGCTTGGCCGGCTGTCATCTGCAAACCGCCGCCTTGCGCATTTTTGTCCCCGAGGAAATCCTTCAAGCCCCATGGATTTACCGCAAACAGACCATAGGCGCGCGAGTGCCAGCGTGGCGGGTAACGCGGATTTCCCGGATTGGCAAAAATAGTAATGCCAGCCGGCTGAGCGCCGACCTGGCCCGAGTAGTCGACCCAACTTGCTTGCTTGCCCCAGACATTCTTCTCGCCCGTGGCTCCGGCGGAGTTAACCATCTTGCCTCCGTGCTGCTCGTTCATCGAGTCGGCAATGCGAATGGCGAAGAAACCTTCTTTCGTGTCCGCCCAGCTCAGGTTAATTTTGGCCGTAAACACGATGTCGAAATCGATTGTGCGCCGGCCTTGCTCGCTATAGAACGTCATCGTACGGTTCTCGTTCATGATGTCGGCCCCGCCCGGGTCGTGCCATTCGAACAGCGCCTTTATCGTGCCCGTTTTACTTCCGCTCTTGAGGTCTTGGATCTTGCGGATCACAATACGGCCACGATTTTCCGTCTTGTAACTATTCTCGTTCTCCCAGAAATTGACTCCGTTTATCTCGCCATAGCCAATGAACAGTCCGCGATGGTGAGGATGGTCATGCGACTCGCCAGGCACAATCTCCATGGGAAAATTTCGAGTTACCACCAGTCCGGAAGAGGTTCGCAAGGGCCACAAGTACGGCTTCGGATACGCGGCGCCGATGTAGAAGTCCGTAAATGGGGCGTTGTCGATCTGGATATTGATGTGGTCGCCGCCCACCTGAGTGATCTGGACCTGGGCGGAAGCAGTCGTACTGCTCAATGCAGCAATAAGCAGGACAAAAATGGATCCACCGGACCCCTTGCTGACGCGCGCGGCTCGGCCGAGTATCTGAATCCACAGCTGCAGCTTCCGAGCCACGACCGCGAGGGAGTGGTCGAGATGAGCGCCGGCTATTCTGTGAGGAATCGGCATTGGTTCTGTGCTCAGTATCATATCCAACGCGTCCGCCGCAAAATTCAAGCGGCGAACCTGCAATCGTTTGCCCCACCCCGGGCCTCTCCGTGTCGAGTCACTTAACTCGGTAACCGAATGGGGCTGAGTGCGGCGAGGCGGTTGACGGCGCCGCGCGTGGCGATCCGGGCGCGATCGTAGATCACCTCCGCTTCCGACCAACCAGTAACAATAGCGACGATCGAGACGATTGCTGCGGCATATGACCCAATGCGGGACCTTGCAAAGGGGACTTTTTATCCCCTAAAATAGGAGATGTGCCACAGCGCAAGAAGCTATCGACCACCATCGGCGCCAGTAACTATGCCTACCTTCGCCATATGGTGAAGGCGGGCAAGGCGGAAAGCGTCGGAGAGGCGGTAGACAAAGCAGTGGAAATGGCCCGCAGGCTGGACAACCGGGCAACGTTAGAGCGCCAAACCGCGGCTTATTTCAAAGGTCTCCCTTCTCAAGCCGCTGAGGAAGAGTCAGCTCTCGAAGACGCTCTGAGCGGCGCATCTAAAGAGATGGAGTTTGACCAGCCATAGCGCTCCTCCTCGGCGCGGCGAGATCTGGACCGCGATGCTGGGCACCCCAGCCATACGCCATTGGGTTTTGGTGGTGTCGCTCGATTCTCGCAATATGAGCGACCGAGTCGATTCGGTTCTGATCGTTCCATTTGGCAGCCAAGGTGCCGACGGCCCAACCACGTTGCGATTCGAACCAGGCGAAACCGGACTGCCAGGGCCATCATGGCTGAAAGCTCACTTCATCACGACGCTCAAGAAATCGCTTCTCGTAGAGCGTTTGCCGCGCCCACTCTCTGCTGCTCGCATGCGTCAGGTAAGCTTGGCCATTCGGCGAGCGTTTGATCCGGACTCGCCGGCTGGTAAAGCATAGCTACCCCTCTCTGCCGAATTGGCAGGAGGTTGGATGAAAGAGAATTATCAGTCGAGGCGATTTCGAGCAATTGGAATGGTCAATCGTCGATTCGTACATTCAAGAATCGAGGGCCTATATGTGGACGGGCTCACCCATCTGGCCCGTCAGAGTTTGTAATCCCTTCTTTGCCGCACTGTTTACAACAAAATTGCGCACTTAATGCCAATTTTTGGCAACTCCCCACCCTGAGAAGGGTTAACTTTAGCTTGGGGTAATTGTATTCTTGCTCGAGCCCTAATTTAGTATTTGAGCGGCTTCTGGAATAATTTGCAACGACCACTTTGATGAATAGGGGCAAACGATCTACGGACGATAGTACTAACAGTACTGGGGATAGGTCGCGGCTTCAACGCATGTGCGGAATCCGATCGTCTCCATGACGACTGCGGTTTGAAACAACTATTACCTAGAGCGATGGGCCTTTCCAGCATTTACTCATATTGCGCTGCCCTCACTCGGAGCTGTGAACGCAAACGTCAATTGCCGCGGCGTGTTGCGGCAGGATTGCGGCATTTACTCTTGACAGATTCTTAGAAGAAATGCAAAATGTAACCCGATCTACTGTTAGCTGAATGTCCGGCTTTGGTTAGGGTTCCCGTAAAGTATAGCTTTACAAGCCGCCGAGGAAATAGAAACTTTGGGACCGGTCGGGCGTGAGCTACGTATTTAGCCGCCGTTTTTTCGCTCCTGGTCTAATTTTTTTCTTTTTTGTAGTTGGTGTGCCAGCAGTCATCGAACTGTTACGGCAATTCGGTTCTGTAACTTGGGTCCCATCGAGTTCTTTTCGTCGCCAGTATATGAGTCATCCTGTAGTAGGTCGCCTTCATTACACTTGGCCAAAGCCAGCGACCTGGGATTGGTGTTCCCGCGACGCGGTTGTAAGTCTCTCTCGAAAGTCCGTGTGAATTTATAATCCTAGGTAATCTCGTGACTCAATTCTTCGTTTGACTGATTTCGACCACTTGACTTGTTCCTACCGGAGGAGAGGTACATACTATGACTGGTGAAATCGTGAATCGCCGCGAATGGTTTGCAATGCGCGTGCGGACGAATTATGAGAGAAGTTTTTCTAAAGCACTAGAATTTAGAGGGTTCGACTCGTTCCTTCCGACGTATCAA
The DNA here is from genome assembly GCA_963722585.1 of Bryobacterales bacterium. Classification (GTDB taxonomy): domain Bacteria; phylum Acidobacteriota; class Terriglobia; order Bryobacterales; family Bryobacteraceae; genus KBS-96. The sequence continues at coordinate 40,366 of CAVRNU010000038.1, forward strand.
AGGGCGAGAGCCTGGTCTGATCGAATCAAGCAGATACATCAACCTCTCTTTCCCGGCTATGTGTTCTGCCGGCTGAACCCACAGGAGCGGATTCCCGCACTGTCAGCGCCTGGGGCGATGCGTCTCGTCGGGATCGGAATGACTCCCATTCCTATACCCGAGGCCGAAATTGAAAGCCTGAAAACGCTTATCGACTCATTCCAAGTTAAGCCTTGGCCTTTTCTGCGGCTCGGCCAAAAAGTGCGAATAGAGAGAGGCCCCTTGGCAGGCGTTGAAGGAGTTATTGAGGCATTCCGAAGTGGCTACAGGATCGTAGTGTCGATCGAACTATTGCAACGCTCCGTTGCCGCGGAACTCGAGGGGAACTGGTTAACACCGCTGATCGATACATTCGACCGCTTATCGAAAAGCGTCAGGCCTATTCCAGCCGCCGCGCGAAGCCTGGACGACGAAATAGTTGACCTGCCGTCGCCCACTCGGGTTCTGCCGAGGGTTTATTGAAGGAATTAGTCAAGGAATTAGTCTATGTTGCTCCTAAAACGCCATTGGATGGTTATATTCGCTTTGCTTTCGGCCCTCCTGTATGCCCGCCACGGGCTATCGCAGTCAAACCCACAACCTCCGTCAAATGCGCCGAGCCAGGTTCAATCCCCGGTTGAGTTGAATCCATCCTATCTCTTAGGTCCTGGCGACGTTGTAACGGCTTGGGTCGCTGGCGGGGAAGAATTTTCGGGTAAGCAGTTTATGGTTAGTCCCAGCGGATTCATTGACTTTCCCATGGCGGGGCGGGTGTTAGCCGCAGGGAAGACCGTCGAGGAGTTGAAAGCCGCACTGATTGAGAAGTTGAAGCTTTACATAAACGATCCGGAAGTTTCACTCAGTGTCGTGGATTTTCGAAGCCAGCCGGTTTCCATTCTAGGATCGGTGAAACAGCCGGGAGTGCATCAATTACAGGGTGGCAAATCCCTGATGGAAGCCTTATCGCTGGCTGGAGGAGCGACCCCCGACGCGAGTAGTACGGCGATCATTACACGGGAGGCGCAATGGGGGCCAATTCCGGTGCCTGGTGTAACGAAGGATGCAAGCGGTAAGTACTACGTGGCGAAAGTCAGTTTAAGCGACGTAGCGGAGGCGAAGAAGCCCGAATACAACATCCAGATCTGTCCCCATGACGTCATAGAAGTTCCGCGCGCGCGACTGATTTACGTCATCGGCCAAGTCGCAAAACCCGGCGGATTCGTTCTCAATGACAACGAAAACATATCGGCGCTGCAAGCGCTTTCCATGGCGGGAGGCGCGACACAGTTTGCTTCGCTTAAAAACACAAAGATTCTACGCAACGTTCCAGGGGCTCGCGACCGCGAGCAGATCGCGGTCAATCTGACTCAGGTCATCCACGGCAAATCTGGCGATTCCATTCTCAAGCCAGATGACATTTTATACGTGCCCAACAATTTGGCCAAGAATGTGAGCTTAAGAGCCATTGAGCAGGGAATAAACGTTGGCACTGGTCTACTCATCTGGCGATAAAAGAGCCAAGGAAGCCCATGATCAACAATCAGGTTTCAAAGTTCCGAGATAACGGCTTGCCGGTGAATCGGGCCGAAAACAGTTGGGGCCCAAGCACCTTCGACTCGAGAGTTAACCCGGAATCCGGTGGCAATCTAACTGCCAGCCTTTGGAAACTACTCTGGCCTCGCAAGAAACTCATTTTGGGATGCGGGTTAGCCTGCGGAGCGGTAGCGTTTTTTACCTCACTCCGCCAGCCCTCGCTTTATCGAGCGAAAACTTCTATTGAGATCGAGGCCTTAAATTACAATTTCTTGCAAATAAGCGACGTCGATCCGGTGAGTCGCGGAACTACCCCAGACTCGTATCTACAGACCCAGCTCGATGAGTTGACCAGCAACGCGCTGCTCGAGCGCGTCGCCACACGTCTGCACATGGTGGAAAAGTATCGGCCCACCGCTAAGCTGGGCTTCCTCGATTACGTGCGGGAAAAAATCGGACTGCCTCCACCAGCGCCCGAAACTCCGAAAGAAATGGCCGTCGGCGAGATCAGAGGCAACTTGGAGATTGCCGCTAGTCGCGGAGCTTCGCACGTCGTAACCATCGAATACACATCGCATGACCCGCAATTCGCGGCCGATTTCACCAACACTCTTGCGGACGAGTTTATTGAGCAGGGAGCTGAGCTCCGCTTGAGTTCGGTTCAACGCTTGAAGGAGTGGCTGACTCGCGAGTCCGAGCACCTGAGAACGAAACTTCAAGCCTCCGAAGACGAGCTGCAGAAATACGGGCAATCCGCCGGGCTCCTCTTTACGGATGAAAAAAATAGCGTCGCCGAGGCCAAACTCACGCAGTTACAGGCAGAGCTGTCGCAAGCAGAAGCCGATCGCATGCGAAGGCAATCGACATATGAGATGGCTGAGAGAACCACCCCCGAAGGGCTGGCTCAGTTAACAGAGAACGGCCCGGTTCGGGACTACGAGATGAGGCTGAACGATGTCCGGCAGCAGCTCGCTCAAGCGAAATCCCTATATACTCCAAATCACTATAAAGTTAAGCAGCTTCAGGCTCAAGTCAACGAACTGGAATCCGCGCTGAGGAGCCAGCGAACCGAGGTTTTGAGCCAGATTGATAGCGACTACAAAGCAGCAGCCCGGCGCGAGGCTCTGCTCTCACAGGCCTACTCGCAGCAGGCCGCGCTTGTGTCCTCGCAGGATGCCAAGGCAAGCCGCTACAATATCTTGAAGAGTGAGGTGGAGAGCAACCGGCAGCTCTACGATTCCATGCTTCAGAAGCTGAAAAACGTCAGCATGGCTTCGGCGATGCACGCCGGCAGCGCTGCGGTCTTCGATCCCGCGGAAGTGCCGACTCATCCGTTTGAACCACAACCTGCCTTTACGGCGTTGATCGGAGTTCTGAGCGGGATTTTACTTGGAGTGATCTACGTCTTCATTCGCGATCGGTGGGACAGCAGCCTTCGGGTTCCCGGACAAATCGAATCGCTTTTGCACGTTCCGGAGCTCGGCGCGGTACCTTCGATCGAAGCGGTTGGTCCGGCCTGGCGCAGGAATAATCTTTCGCTGCCAAATGGAGATGCCAGGAAGGGAGCCGAACATGCGATGATGCGCGGTCAATTTCGGCCGCAGGCCGCTGGTAACAACCAGGGAGGGTCTCTCATTGTCCATTCTTTCCGCGCGATTCTTGCGTCGCTGGTGTTCTCCGGTGAGGGACAACTCAAGAGCAGCATTCTCGTTGTGACGAGTCCCTCGCCTCGCGAAGGGAAGACCACCACGTCCGCAAATTTGGCGGTCACTCTAGCCTCAGTGGGGAAAAAAGTCCTTCTTGTAGATGCGGACCTCATTAATCCCAGGCTGCACCAGGTGTTTTCGATCCCCGATGAGAGCGGCTTGAGCGACCTCCTTTTGGAGAAGAGCGTAGGCGGGAAAATTCAGTTGTCGGACTATGTGCGGAAGCTTGATGTCCCCGGGCTTTCCATACTTACCGGCGGGTCGGTTAGGATACAGGCCGCGAATCAGCTCTTTGGCACCCAGATAGCGGATCTGTTCAGTCTGCTGCGAGAGCATTATGACTTCGTTGTAGTCGACAGCCCGCCGATTCTCCCAGTCGCCGACGCTCGACTCCTCAGTTGGCATGCTGATGGAGTCGTGCTGGTGGTCCGGGCAGGCGCGACAGATCGCGAGAGCGCTCGAATTGCCACCGAGCGCCTCATGGCCGACGGCGCTCGCATCGTTGGAACCATACTTAACGATTTTGATCCCCGCTCAACGGCAAATTACAATAATTACAACAACTACTACAAGGCCTATACACCCGGCAGGCGGTAACTCGGATATCGACCGACCGCTTACTAACGCCCGTGGTCCTGTAAGTTTTTATGGATCGATGTGTGTTTCTGAATCGCGATCGTAAGGCAGCGTTTCGCTGCAATCTAGGTACCCATTGCCTCCCCGCCTGCGAATTCTAATTTCAGCCTACGGATGTGGTCCCGGACGCGGCTCGGAACCCGGCGTTGGCTGGAATTGGTCGCGGCAAATCGCTCGGTTTCACGAGGTATGGGTACTGACGCCCGAGAGCGAGCGGCACTCCATAGAAACATACCAGGATGTAGACGGTCCCGCTAATCTGCACTTTGTCCACTGCGACCTGCCCCGCTGGATGCGGCCCTGCAATCGGGGGACGACGGTCAGATACCACCTGCATTACCACCTCTGGCAAATATTGGCCTTTTTTGTTGTCCGGCGGCTGCATCGGCGTTTTGCCTTCGATTTTGTCCATCACCTCACGCTTGGAGCGCATTGGAAACCCAGCTTTCTCGCGCTGTTACCCATTCCTTTCATCTGGGGGCCCGTCGGCGGCGGCGAATCAACTCCCGCGCGTCTGTCTGCTGTACTGAGCCGTAAGGGGCGACTATTCGAGACGATCCGAACTGTTCGCCGGGCCTTGGCCGAGTCTGATCCCTTCGTGAAGATTACGGCCCGCCGGGCGCAAATCATCCTTGCGAAAACAGAGGATACCGCCGCGCGGATTCGTAAATTGGGAGGGGGGTATATACGTGTGGTCTCCGAGGCTGGATTACCTGAAAAGGAACTCCACCGATTAGCTCTGCTGGCCCCGAAAAGTCGAGGGCCATTTAGGTTTCTAAGCATGGGCCGCCTTCTCTACTGGAAGGGATTTGAAATCGGCATTCGAGCATTCGCTCGAATTAGTATGGAACTTCCCGATGCCGAATTATGGATCGTTGGCGACGGATCGGAGTTGCCGCGGCTTAAGCGCGTAACTCAAGAACTTGGCGTGACCTCGAAGGTCCGGTTTTTAGGAGGCATGCCGAGAGCGCAAGCACTCGAAGTTCTGGCGGAATGCGATGTACTCGTCCATCCGAGTCTTCACGATTCCGGCGGCTGGGTCTGTCTCGAGGCGATGGCGGCCGGCCGGCCCGTCATTTGCCTCGACACTGGAGGACCCGGTTTACAGGTGACAAGTGACGTGGGAATCAAAATTCGGCCCGAGTCTCCGAACCAGACGATCGGAGAAATGTCCAAAGCTATGTACACGCTGGCCACAAATAAGGAGTACGTGTCCCGACTTGCGATAGCGGCGCACCATCACGTTAATAGGAACTTCAATTGGGAGAAACGGGGGCCAGTGCTGGCGCGGCTCTATTCAATCGCATACAACCATCCACAAGATAGAACCCTGCTTAATGACCACGCTCAGCTTACAACACCGCCGGCAGCTTAGCGCCGCCTTGCCGGGCGTGGGTCTGGCCGCACTTGTCATGTTGACAGGCAGCTGGATCGCGAAAGCGCCCATCAAGGCTTGGTTTATCCTCGCCGCCGCCATGGGATTTCCGTTGCTTCGTGTCGATCCTGTTTACTGGATGGCAAGCGCGGTTTTAGCGGCAACACTATCGCGTTTTGTAGCATCGATCTCGGGTGCTCACTTTCTGAATTTCCTTCACTATCCCCTAGTGATTGGCGGCTTGGTGGTGGCCCTGGCAAAGGGATCCTATTCGTCACTGGCAAGGCCATTGGGGATCGGGCTGTTGGGATTTTTGCTAATCAATTTCCTCTCGTGGGCGCTGAATGGCGGCGAGTTACTGCGGCCGGTGGCAAACTCGCTGGTGTTCGCCGAGCCGTTTGCACTGATCTACGTAATGTTAATGGCTCCGCCGACTGAGCGCATCGCCGGAATATTGTGGAACTTGATCCTCGGAATCGCTCTACTACAAGTGCCGCTTGGCGCGTGGCAATGGACACATAAAGGAAGAAATCCCGATTTTGTGCAGGGTACTTTCGTCGAATCGGGAACTGGTGCCCACGTCGCCGGCGGGGTTGCGCTGCTTGGAGTGATGATCGCAATTTGTAAAGGCAGCGTGTTGCGGGATCTCCGAAGTAAGGCGTTTTTCTTTGCTATCGCCGTTCCGCTTTTCTGGCTATCGGTACGCGCCGATGCGAAACAGGCGATCTTTTGTTTCTTACCGGGAGTGTTTTGGGCAATTTTGTGTTCCACGCGGGTAAACCCGCTGAAGTTGATAGTGCCGGTGCTATTTATGGCCATCGCATTCTATGCCGCCTTCAATCTTTACGCCCCTCTCAGGCAGATTGAAGATAGAGGTCTACTTTCGGCTGGCGCCGGGCAAAAGCTCGCAGGTCTTTCAGCCATCAGCTCCAAGCTCTCGAACCATCCGTACAGTTGGCTCTTTGGCCTTGGTCCTGGTAATACGCTCAGCCGGGTGGCGCTTCTCACCCCCGACATAGACTTGTCCGACAAGTCTTCCGTTGCGCTTCTTGGATTGAAAACCAGTCCCATTACGCTGGAACTCGTCAGGGACACGAGGTCCAGCTATCTCGCCAGTTCCTCGGCTTTTTCGAGTATCGCGAGCTGGCTTGGACTTCTCGGAGATTTGGGTTGTCTCGGAGTATTGGTGTACTTGTCCATGGTCCGATCACTTTGGGCCGGTCTGTCCCGTGACCGCAACTGGCAGTCTGCGAGCTCGAAAGGCGCCATCATCATGACGGGTTTGCTCGGCGGTGTATATATTTGGCTGGAGGAGCCTGGATTCACACTTGTCGTCGCGATGATGACGGGCTTAGCGCTTACCTCACAGGTAAATCGCAACAGACAACGCGATTTCAGGCTGACAGAGCATAGTCTCTCGGTTAGTAAGTTTTAGTTTTCGCGCAATTCTAGCCCAGTAAACACCCCGTTGCTAACGCGATGGCCAAGATCGGAAAAATCGATCAGAAGGCGTCCGAATTGAACCGCACAGGCACGCTCAATCCTCATCCGGAAGCGATAACTGATCCCTTATTCAAGGGAAACCCGTTCTTCGATCCTACCGACCTTTTGCAGATTCGCTACGAGATGTTGCGGCGTCACTATGCCGAGGGGATGTCAATCGTCGAGGCGGCTCAAGCGTTTGGGGTTTCGCGCCCTACGTTCTATCAGGCTCAGGCAGCCTTCGAGCAGTCGGGACTATCCGGTCTTCTCCCCAAGCAGCGCGGCCTCAAGGGCGGACACAAGCTATCGCCTGCCGTTCTCGATTACGTCGTGAAAATGAAGACTTCGCTGACCGGAGCGACGACAAAGCAATGTCTGCAGATTATCCAGAATCGCTTCGGAATTACGGTCCACCGGCGTACGCTCGAACGCGCGCTAGGGCACAGCAGGCAGCATCCGGTGAACCGGACCTGAACCTGAAACATGCTTGTTCGTATTACCCCGAATCTCAGGAATTCGTTCGTTCCTAATCCGACTTCGGCACTAAGCCGCTTGCTAACGCGCGCGGTTCTGTAAGTTTTTATGAATCAACACGCAGTATCGGAACCGCGACCGCCAGGGAGCGGATGTGACGAAGTTCGGCTAATTCCCGCGGTGAAAGCTTATGACCGTTCTAGTCCTCCATAATCGATATCGTCAAGCTGGCGGTGAAGACGCCGTCGTAGATTCCGAGATCCGTTTGTTACGCTCTCACGGAATTAAGGTCTACGATTGCCAGCTCACAAACGAGACAGAAAGAGAGGGGATGCGAGAGAGCATTCAACTCGGGTTGTCCTCCGCCTGGTCGGACTTCTCGTATCGCTTGGTGAAACAGCTTTGCGCCGTCGTGCGGCCCGATCTCGCGCATGTACACAATTTCTGGATGCGATTATCGCCTTCAGTACATTTAGCGTGTCAGCAGTCGGGCGTCCCAACAGTGCAAACCTTACATAACTTCCGGCTTCTCTGTGCACGGGCTGACCTTTCGCGGCATGGTCACATCTGCCAAGAATGCATCGGGAAAAGTCCCTGGCCCGGAGTTATACATCGATGTTACCGGGACTCGCTCGTCGCCTCGAGCGTCGTCGCGAGAATGATAATCACGAATCGGACGTCTCATACCTGGGACACGCAAGTCAACGCATTTATTGCTCTCAGCGAACATTCGAGATCTAAATTTGTCGCGGGCGGCATCCCGAAAAGCAAAATATTTGTAAAGACTAACTTTCTCGACGATATCGGAGAGCCGCGGCAGGCGCCTTCGTCCTCCACATCGATTCTCTTCGTGGGCCGGCTTGCAACCGAGAAAGGCGTCGACGTGCTGCTTCGCGCGTGGAGCAGAATTCGTGCGAGAAAACTTGGACGACTTCTCATCATCGGCGATGGGCCGTCGCGCGGCGATTTGGTAAGGGCTTCTCACTCTCTTGGTCTTAGCTCCGATGATGTCGAGTTCATGGGCGCTAGACCATACGAGGAAGTACTGAGCGAAATTGCCAGAGCCAGGGCAATTGTTCTGCCATCGCTCTGCTTCGAAAATTGCCCGCGTAGTCTACTCGAGGCGTTCTGTTGTGGAAGGCCGGTGATCGTCTCGAGGCTGGGAGCCATGGATGAAATGGTCAGCGATGGGGAGATCGGTTTGAAATTTGAACCAGGCAATGAAGACGCACTGGCCGGAGCTCTTTCCACTACCTTGTCTGACCCGTCGCTCGCTGACCGGTTGGGCTCGAACGCGCGCCGCGAATACTTCTCCCGGTATACTCCGGAGAAGAATTTCGAAGCCTTAAGCCGCATTTATGAGTTCGCGCTGGGGCAAGCGCGTAGCCTCGCAATGGCTAATACTACAGCAAACTGGCATTCAGAACTGCGTCAGGATGTACCGGTATTCGACGTCGCCGCAGGCGATGTGTCGCGGTGAAGATTCGGGCTGTCAAAAATCGAGAGTAAGCATGACCAGCGCAGCCGTTCGCCCAGGTCGACTTTCCGACACCACGCTTTTGACCTCTAAGTGTGTGCGTCGCCGGGTCGCCGTGCTTACTAACATACCTGCGCCATACCGGCTAGAGTTCTTTCGATTGTTAAGTGAACAGCACGATTTACGGGTGTTCTTCGATGCGCCGTCGGAACCGAACCGATCGTGGGCAACACCACGCGATTTACCTTTTCCGTACACATACCTCAAAGGGGATGTCATAACTTATCAGCGAAAGCGTCCGGATGCAGTACCTGAGGACGAGCGATTTCGGCACCTGCCCTATAACTTGCTCCTCGCGTTGCGACGCTTTCGGCCTGAGGTGATCGTATCTGCCGAACTGGGAGTTCGAACTCTTCAAGCCAGTCTGTACGCCAGCATTTATCGAGTGCCTCTCATTATCTGGTGGGAAGGAACGCCGCACACTGAGGGTTGGGTAAAGCCGTATCGAAAGCTGTTACGCCGGCTTCTCATCCGGCGAGCCCAGCGGTTTTGGTCAAACGGCGGCGAGTCCTCACAATTATTGCAATCGTACGGCGCCGACCCATCGTGTATAGATAACGGCATGATTGGAACCAATACGCATTGGCTCGAGGCGGAGGCAGATATGGCGACGAAAACACGCGATCAGACCCGTTGCGAGCTTGGGCTTTCCGGAGTGGTCTTCCTCTACGCGGGTCAGTTCGTCAAGCGTAAGGGAATCATCGAATACCTGAAAGCTTTGGAGGTTTTGCGCTCGAATACGACGGCCGACTTCTCGGCCCTTTTCGTCGGTGAAGGACCGGAACAAACAGTTATCGAGGACTGGACGCGAAGCCATTCCGACGTTAGAGTGTCGACGTTGGGGTTTCAGCAGCCAGACCATCTGCCACGTATTTACGCGGCTTGCGATGTTTTCATCCTTCCGACACTCGACGACAATTGGTCGCTTGCAGCACTCGAGGCTGCAGTCGCCGGCTTGCCGCAAGTATTATCCATTTACAATGGCGCGTCAACCGACCTTCTGGGCTACGATGCCCCCGGAATTTGCATCGATCCTCACGACGTCGACGCCTTCGCCGCTGCGTTAAAGACCTACGTTGAAAATCCGCCAAAACGAGCGGGCAACGAATCGAGAGGAAGTCTAGCGCAATTCTTCAGCGCAAAGCTGTTGCGCTTCGAGCCTGCCAGTCCATCGGCGCCCTCGCCAGGTAAAAGTTTTTGACAGATGACTAATCTAGTGGGCACGCGCCCCTCACAAACCGAGAGCGAGCGTCATAGCGCCCGTCAAATTCAACCGTTGGGTATGGCTCGGTCTTTTAGCTCTGCTGATAGGCGCGGCAACAGGAGTAGGATGCGCAATTTTCGGCCTACTCGAAGGCTTACTGGCGGCAGATAGCGGGAATGGGCAGGTATTTGAGGTTTTTCGCAGTAAGTTAGAGAGCCGGCGAATCGGCGAATTTTCCTTTTCAGAGCTGGGACGGCTCGAAAATAGCTCGAACTTGTTTGCGGAGGTAGGCGCGTATAGCCCCATCCCTGTTACGGTCGGAGACGGGAAGTGGCAGGAGAATGTAGATGCCAACTTCATTACAAAAAATTATTTCCAAACCCTAAGCCCCCGGTTTGTTGCTGGCCGGGAGATCTCGTGCGAGGCCGGAACTCCGTGTTTGGAAGCTGTTTTAGGTTTTATGCTCTGGCAGGAACGCTTCGCTTCCGATCCCGATATCATCGGCCATTCGATTCTGATTGACGGACAAACGTTCGCGGTGCGAGGCGTTTTGGAGGCTAGCACGCTCAGAGTGGACATCGGACGGGATACTCAGCTCTGGGTTCCAGTATCGACAGAGCCGGTGCTTTTGGGCGTTAACTGGACTAATGAATCGAGCAAAGTACGTTGGCTGTTACCGATCGTCGAGCTCAGGCCTGGGATTGCTCCGGGCACCGCCGAAAGCACAGTAAGCAACATGTTTGCCCACCCGGGTGACTTTATCTTTCTCACTCCTGGACAGGCCAACTTAGCGCGAGCCTTTCGGGTCCGTGGAAGCGTGGTACAGGCGTTCAGCGGCGTGTTCCTAACGGCGGCCTTCTGGACTGGCGTATTTCTATTGGCGTTGGCGCTGAACTGGCTTGCGGTGTTTGTACTTGGCGAGCGAATCTCGGCGGTGGAATTTCTGGTGCTCGCGCTTGCCGAAACGATCATTGCCATTGTAGTGAATTTGATCGTCAAACGTGTGCTTAATGCATCTCTGAGCCTGTTTGGCACGCCTACCCTTGCAAGGCAACATCAGCTCAATTGGCAGATATTTGGCGGCATTGCGCTGGCGCTCGCATGCGCTGGACTGATTGTCTATTTCTCGCAGATTGCATCGAGGAGCCCGGGCGGTCGCGAGGATTCGCTGCGGAGGATGTTGAGCGCAGGCTGGGTCAGAAGTATCAGCGATCACCGGTATCTGGTACTCTCTACGGTCTTGCTGGTGCTCATAACCGGCTACACGGCAAATGGTCTGTGCGTTTCCGATTTCTGGGAACATGCGGCCGTGGTGCGCGAGTTAGCGGCTCATCCGATGCATCCGCCGAACCCGATCCTGCCACTTAACGCTCCGCATGCTGGTTATTCCCCGTATGCGCTTGGACTCGGCTTCTTTTCGCGTGCCACGGGACTGTCCGCCGTGGATACGTTGCGAATGGCGGGCATCCTAAATGTTCTCTTATTCGTCTGCACTTTTGGTCTTTTTGTACGCGCCAGCTTACCGGCGAAACACACCGACTTTTATGCGCTCCTATTTGTGCTTGTGCTCTGGGGTTTATTCCCGTGGTACTTTAGCGGCTTTCTTCACCTGAACGCGCTTGGCATAGTTGCTGGCAATCCATCGACATTTGCAACAGGGATGGTATTTCTGGCCTGGTGCATCTCCATTCGGGTGGCCAAAGGCCAAAGCCAGTGGCTGTTGGCGCCACTTACCCTCATCGTTGCCGATGTGTGTTTAGACCACCCGCTCACAGCCATCTCGATGTTTGTAGGGCTGTTTGCGCTGACGCTCGATTTTGGGAGGTCGTGGGCCTCGATGCTTCGATTGGCCGCCGTATGCGCGGCAGCTTTCCTACTCGCTTGCGCCTGGCCGTATTACAACATCCGCGCGCTCCTACTAAGCCAGACGGGGCATTTCGATGCCGCCACCAGCGGCATGTATGTCGGTTTGATAAAGACATTTTTGGCAACTTTTCTGGCTCTTATCGGTTTGCCTCTATTGCTGCTCCGGTTCCGCTCAAACCGGCGCGATTTCGTCTCGATAACGTTTCTCTGTTTAATAGTCGTTTACGCATTCGGCTGGTTTAGCGGCAAGTTCACATTGGGCCGCGTCATGCCATTTATTGTGCTCATGCTCCAGCTAAGCGCGGCGGATTGGCTGGCACGCTATCAAGCGGAAGCAGTTGTGACAGGTCCTGCTCCGGGGCGCGCGCGATGGACGCGGAATCTGATCCTTACCGCAACTGCTTTGGGGGCGGTGATGATGCTGCCTGGCTTTGTTTCGTCGATTCCGATCTTTCAGAGCTCGTATGGCGAATACATGTTCCTGCCCAGATACGTCTCGGAAACCCAATCTGTCCTGTCCGACTTCGATACGAGCCTTCGTATTCCGGCTTTCGGCCCGAGGGTAGTCGCCTATCCCCCAGTACACGTTCTGTTCTTTGTCGATTCTAAGCAGCGCGACGATGACGACGAGCGCTTCTTCGCCGCGAGCACGAATGAGGTGGAGCGGAAGCACATCCTCGAGAAATACGGAGCGCCATATCTTTTACTTAATAAGTACAAAACCGACACGTGGCCGGGTATCTTGCGGTCCGTTGGCGGCAGCAGTTCAGTCGTCTACTCGGATGGCGACATGCTTCTGCTGAAGACAAGGTAAGCGGGCGAGGCAGGCCTCGCCCCTACAACGGATTTTCGAGGATGACAAAATGAGCACTTCAGAAGCGACTGCTCCCGCCATCGAGAGTTATTCGGTTGCCGCCGCAAGCGCAGCCGAGCGAGTATCCATTAGCGTCGTAATGCCGTGCCTAAATGAGGCGGAAACGCTGGCTGTCTGCATTCGCAAAGCGATGAAAGCCATCGATGCGACAGGCGTTTCGGGCGAAGTGATCGTGGCCGACAATGGGAGCACCGATGGATCGCAAGCCATCGCGATCCGGGAGGGCGCCCGTGTAGTGGATGTGGCTGTGCGCGGGTATGGGGCCGCGCTGATGGCCGGCATCAATGCGGCGAGCAGCGAATACATTCTGATGGCCGACTCAGACGATAGCTATAATTTTTCGCACTTGCCCCGCTTTCTCGCAGTCTTGGAATCGGGCGCCGACCTGGTGATGGGGAATCGCTTCAAGGGTGGGATTGAGCCAGGCGCGATGCCATTTCTGCACAAGTATCTTGGCAATCCCGTGCTAAGTTTCCTGGGAAGATTGTATTTTAAAGCACCAGTGGGCGATTTTCATTGCGGGATCCGGGCCTTCCGGAAGTCGCCGATCAAAGCCCTGGATTTGCAAACCACAGGAATGGAATTCGCAAGCGAAATGGTCGTGAAGGCGACTCTTGCGCGGTTGAGAATTGGCGAGGTGCCGACCACGCTTTCTCCCGATGGCCGCTCTCATCCTCCGCACCTCCATACGTGGCATGACGGTTGGCGTCATCTTCGATTTCTGCTTCTGTATTGCCCGCGCTGGCTCTTTTTCTATCCAGGAGTGCTGCTTGCCCTGATCGGGGTTGCGCTGGTGGCGTGGCTGCTGCCCGGACAACGTACTATAGGAAGAGTCAATTTCGATGTAGATACACTTGCCTATGCTTCTGCCTGCATCCTGATTGGATTTCATTCCTGCGCCTTCGCTATTAGTGCAAAAGTCTTTGGCATTTCGCAAGGACTGCTCCCGGCCGATCCAAAATTTGAACGCTGGTTCCGTTATTTAACGCTCGAGTCCGGTCTACTCGCCGGAGCGGCATTGTTCGCAGCCGGTATGGGCGATGCCGTCTATAACGTGTGGGCTTGGTATCGAAGCGGCTTTGGACACTTGGTGCCTTCGCAAGCACTGCGCGTTACGCTGCCTTCCGCAACGGCGCTGATGCTTGGCTTTGAGATTTGTTTAACGAGCTTCTTCCTCAGTCTTCTGGGTTTGAGGCGGAGGTGATTGCAGTCGAACGGTGAACTGAAGTTCACCGCTGCACGCTGAAGCGTGCGCCACAGAATGCCTTATGCGGCGTTTTTTAGATTTTCTAGTTCCCATTCGCGGAACAGGTCCGGTTTGATTTCGATGGCACGGAGTTCGACTTGTTCCATTGAAAATTCGAAGCCATTTTCATTAGGCTCCCACCCGGCGTGGCGGCCTTCGTGGACGGCCTAGGATGTACTGCGCAGGCGGCTTTATCAAGCAAGGCCTTCTCGCGGCATTTGCGCATTTCCTGAATTTCGCGCAGACGGGCCGTATCTTTTTCGCGGTGGCGGCGGAGGCGGTTTTCCTGAATGCTCAGATTGTTGAGCTGGCGCTGATAGGCAATAAAGATTTTGGCCTCGATCAGGTGCTTGCGGACATCCGGGTCTTCTTGCGGAAAGAGATCGGCAAATTCGAGACGGCCGACTGCAAAGATTCCCATTTCGAGCGAGGGAATGCGATTAAGGCGCCAGTCGGTATCGGCGAGAGACTGCACCAGATTGCGCTCCTCATCGCTGGCCGGTTGATAGCGCGCAAAGAAACCCGAGACATGAGCTTCGTAGGCGGCGGCATCATCGGAGGGCAGCAGGACGGTGCGTCCGGTGAGGCCGGTTTTGACCGCGTTGAGGGAAGATGTGGCCTTGCCTTCAGGCGAAGTTGGGCCAGTAGAGTGTTGTGCGTTTTCGCGATTGGCAGTGATTTGGCTGGCAGTAGACATGGTTGTCAAAGCTCCTAGCTGGCCGGAGGGTAGCACCGGGATGGATGGAAACGAACTACGGGGCGCGAAAATCGCTGTACGTGAAAGAAACCATTGGAGAAAAAGTTTGGCGATTTCTGTGACTGGGACGCCCGGAACAGATTGGTGGCTGCGCGTCTGTCAGGTTCTGGCCGCTGTTCTAATCGTCTGGGTTTGGGTATTGCCGATGGCCAATAGCTTTTGGCTTGATGAGACGCTGGTTGCGGTGCTCATCAAAGGTACGTTTGCCCAGACGTTGAGCAACACCGCGCTGTGGCCGCAGTCATTTCTGTTTTCAGGGATCGAATGGATGGTTTCGCATATTGGCGGAATATCGAGTGAGATCCTGCTACGACTTCCTTCACTGTTCGCGGCCCTAGCCACATTGTATGTTTGGTATCGCGTTGGTTTGGAGTGCTTTGATCATGACTGCGGCGTGATTTTTGCGACTCTCTACGCCTTATTGCCGCAGGTGGCTCGGCAGGTTCCGAGTGCGCGGCCGTATCCATTGGGCCTGCTGGCGGAAACGGCCGCACTCCTTTTCCTCCTGCAATGGCTCAAATCTCATCGGGCCTCGAATGCGTTCCTCTGGTCCGTGTGCTCGGCCGTCGCGATTCATTTCCAAGTCATATTTGCGCTCGCCTTCGGGATCGAGTTGCTCGTTGTGTTTGCCTTAAGCCTCTATAAGAGATCGTTGAACATCTGGGTGGTTTTGGGTTCGGCCACGGTTACGGTTGCGCTAATAACAGCTCTAGTCCCGCAAGCTCTGATGGTATTTCGGGAACGAAAGCTTCTCGCGATGCCGCTGCCAGCCCCGGGCTGGGGAGATCTCTTCAGAACCGCCGTTCCGGTCGTGTTTATTCCAATCGTCTTTGTATTCGCGGCCGACATTTTTGATGGCTTGATCGAGGGCGCATCCCACTTCGCTATAAACCACCAGCATGTCGAGCGCATTGGGCAGAACGAGCCGGATCTGCTCTCTTCTGGTGGCGATCGGGCGGTCCAAGACCAGGCCCGGAGCCATGTGACCGTTGTCATTCTCCGGGTTGTGTCCGCTCTGGAAGGCGGTTCAAACAGGAAATGGAGTTGGGACGAGGCTTTCTTGCTGGGCCTTGCATTGATGCTTATCCCCATATTTGGATTCTTTGCAATCTCGCACCTGGGAACGGAGTCGGTGTTCGTGCCACGCTACCTGCTGCCCGCCGCTCCTGGTTTGATTATCGTGTGGGGTCTGATTCTTTGGTCAGTTAGACCTAGATGGCTGCGGGGGTTATCACTCCTATCCTCAGTATTGCTAGCCGCCCTCATCGCCGCACGCGGTGGACCCATTCCTCACTACCAACCGGACGATTGGAAAGCCGCTGCGAGCGCAGTCAAAACCGCCGGGTCGCTGATTGTCTATCCCGGATTGGTCGAGACACGGCGGTTGGATTGGCTAGATGCGCCACAACGGTGGCCTTTCCTCATCGCTCCGGCGCTTGCGTACCGGCCCGATCTGTCTCCAAAAACAGGCTTCGTTCTACCGTTTAACTTCGGCGCTGAAGAGAAGGCGGATGTCAAACGGCGCCTTGGAACCCTGCTCCAAGGACAGAAGAGCGTAGCCATTATGGCTCGTGACATGTTCTCAGGCGAGGAGTGGGTTTCCTGGATTTCGGAGCAAGCGCGCGCGGACGGCTTCCGAAAAATCGTTGTCTCTCGATTCGGGATCGTCGACGTGGTTATCTTCGATAAAGTTCGATGGGACGGACCCATCCCAGTTGTGGGCCGTAGAGACTTATGACAAAGCTGGAGACTCCGAATGTCGCAGCCGACGCTGCGAAGTCCGCACCTTGGCGAACGGCGACGGTGCTGGCTTTGCTACTGGGCGTTGGATGTGGAATAGCCCTGGCGCTGTTGAATCTGGTCAACGGAATGCTCGTATCCCAAGCATCAGGGCAACTTTTCGAGCTATTCCACAGCAAGATGGACAGCCGGCGAGCGGGAGCCTTTACGTACGGGGAAATCCAACGCTTGAAGAGCGCTAACGACCAGTTCACAGAAGCCGCAGCGTACAGTCCAGTGCCGCTTACACTCAAGAATGGGAACTGGGAGAGCCGTGTCAACGGGAGCTTTGTCACGGATGGTTATTTCACAGTAATCCGCTCGCGTTTCGTCGCGGGGCAGAGCATATCCTGCAATGAGCCCAGCGCAGCCACTGGCTGCTTCCAGGCCGTGTTAAGCCAGCAACTTTGGCAGCAACGCTTTGCGTCGGACCCGAGCGTTGTTGGCCGCCTGGTTTCGATAGACGATCGCGACTTCCTCGTCCGAGGCGTAGTGGGGTCTGAATCCCCACGGGTCGAGATCGACCGCGATCCACAACTCTGGATTTCGACACAGATAGAACCCGATCTCCTGGGATTCAACTGGCTGGATCGGACGAGTAATGTCCGCTGGCTCTTACCGATTGTTCGGATTAGACCTGAGGCGGGTCTTGCCCGCGCGACGGCCAGGGTCAAGTCTCTTCTAGGGGAGCCGACATTCGAAACCGGCGATAACGATTTTCTTCTGCTCACGCCTGGTCAGGCCAAGGTAGCCAGAACCTTTCGAGTCCGGGGTCAGATCGTCGAGTGGTTCGGGGCTCGGGTGACCCTGGCCTTTTGGTTCTTCTTGTTGCTGTGGTCGATCGTAGCGAACTTGATTGCGATTTTGAAATCGCGCTGGCATTTCCCCGTTCTTAACCTGGTCGCTTTATCCTTAGCGGCCAGTGTTATTGCAGGCTGCGTTAGTTTCATTGCGTCTCGCACCCTCATCTCGTTTCTTCGGCACTTCGGAGTTGCCGCAATCGGCCAGCAATCGGTCTTCGATTGGCGGTCTCTTCTTTTCTTGATTCTGATTCTGGCCGCCGGAAGTCTTTTCGCCTATGGATGTCAACAAGTGTTGCGAAGGAGCGGGCGCGAATTAGGGTCGTACGGCGTGAATGAGGAAGGATTCTTCACGGTCCCCCATGTTACGGCCGGCTGGTGGGCGGCGGTAAAGGAACACCGTTATATCGTACTTAGCGGATTTCTGATGGCCCTTGTGGTTGGCTTTACTTACAATGGGATCTACGGTACCGACTTTTGGCACCATGCAGCGGTAGTCCGCGAATTAGCGACTCACCCACTCCATCCACAGAATCCTATCTTGTCACTTACTGCTCCGCATGAGGGTTTTTCTCCGTATGGCCTGCTCGCCGCTTCTATTTGCCGTGTCACCGGATTATCGGCAGTAGACGCGTTGATCGCCATGGGCTTTGTCAACCTTCTTTTGTTGCTCTTCGCTCTGCGCGCCTTCGTTCGAGGCGCTTTCCCGGCGAAACATACGGATTTTTATGCGCTATTGTTGATGCTTGTGCTCTGGGGCGTTAATCCCTGGATGCTCAGCGGATTTTTACATCTGAACTATCTCATTCGCGGCACGGCTTATCCGTCTACATTTGCGATTGCCCTGACATTCGTTGCGTGGTACATCGCGGTAGCGACGGCCAAGGGCCGGACGGCGTGGCTGTTACTGCTCCTTATACCAATTACCACGACAGTTTTCCTTGTACATCCTATGACTGCTGGTTCCATGGCGATTGGGTGTGCTGCGTTGACGTTCAGTTTTGCGCGATCGCGGTGGCTGCCGGTGTTTAGAATTGGAGCGGCCTGCGTCGTTGGATTCCTTCTTGCGCTTGCGTGGCCGTACTATCCGTTTTACGCGCTAATCTTTGGCGGCGGACATTATCCTAACGCTCCGAACGCGTATTTATACCCCGGCACTACGACGCTGATATCGATGGTTTTCCTGGTTTTTCCCGGCCTGCCTCTTCTGTACGGTCGCTTCAAGTCGAACCGCCGCGACTGTGTGGTCATTATGTTCTCTTGTTTCACTCTTGTTTATGTTTGCGGGGGCTTGGCGGATAAGTTTCTTCTTGGAAGGGCGATGTTCTTCGCGGTCTTCATGGTTCAGCTTGCGCTTGCGGATTGGCTTGCCAAGAACGACGCACGCCATGAGATGGGCCGCCTTTCCGAAGGCGGGATGTGGTTTCGAAGGCTGATTTTCGTTTCGGCCGGGTGTGGCTGCCTCATGATGTTGCCGGGATTCGTCTCCGCAGTCCCCGTGTTCCAAAACTCATACGGAGATTACGCGTTTCTTCCGCATACAGTCGGCCAATACGATACCGTTCTTTCGGATTTCTCCACAAGCCTAAAAATTCCTGCTATTGAGGGAAAAGTAGTTTCACTTGCTCCAGATCAGGTCATGATCTTTGTCGATCACGCCTCGGCTCAGAACGATTCGCTGCGATTCTTCGCGGACGCTACGACCGAACAGCGCATCGCGATCCTCCGGCGATACGGTGTGTCGTTCGTGCTCCTCAACAAGTATAAAAGCGACAATTGGCCGAGCGTTCTGCGGTCGCTGAATGGAGTGGCATCAATCACGTACGCGGATGGAGACATGCTGCTTCTGAGGGTAGCGAAAGTATAAATGCGCCGCGGCTAAGGCTTAGCTTCTCATTTTCCAATGACCGAATTCGTTCGCCAGCGGCCCGTTGTGTTTTCCTCGAAAGCAGAGGATTTAGACGCCGGTACAGCCGAGTCCTCTAAAGCATTGCTCTACGCATGCGTTTGCGTGCTAATCGGCTTTACGTGGCAGCTTCTCATGGTGTATGGAGCATACCACGGCAACTGGTCAGCTCTCTTCCATCACGGGTACAACGTAGCGGTGCCGCACGACAGCGTGTTTGCGGGCACGTACGTATTTCCGACGTGGGGATACGATGGGGAATTTTATAGGATGGTCGCGCACGATCCGCTGGCGCGCAAAGACTATTTCCGGATCATGGACATGCCGCGAGTGCGTTATCGCAGAATCCTAGTTCCGCTACTGGCATATGTGAGTGCCGCCGGAAAACAGCGGTTTATTGATTTTACATATTTGATTTGGATTCTAATAAGCATTTGGTCGGGAGTATTCTGGCTAGCTAAATATTTGGCACTCTGGGGTTACAACTCCCTATGGAGTTGTTGTTATCTATTGGTTCCAGGGGTACTATCAGCCCTTGAACAAGAAACGATCGACGTAGCGCTCATCTCTGTTACGATCGGTTTCGTCTACTACTCTCTTACCGGGGAGACGAAGAAGCGGTATTGGCTTCTTACGTTGGCCCCGCTTATCAGAGAGACCGGGTTGATCTTCTCCGTTGCCACTTCGGTCTATGAATTGGCAAGGAAGCGATGGTTGTGGGCCCTCGGTTATGCTGCGACGGCAATTCCGGCGTGTACGTGGTACGTTTTCGTGGGGACTCGTATTCCGCCTGACAGCGTGCACCATTTTAGTTATGTGCCCTTAGGTAAGTTCTGGTATCACTTGTTGCATCACGACACAAAGCCGGTATTTGCCGAGAATATCGCGATGCAGATTGGCTACTATCTCGGAGTTGCCGGAATACTGCTGGCGTTTACTATGTCGGGGTGGATGTGGAGCAGAACCCGCAGCCTCGCATTCCTTGCTGCGCTCGGGTTTACGGCCGCGGCGGTGATCTTTGATTCGACAGGGCTTTGGATGTCGGTCAAACATTTTGGCCGGGTATTCTCGCCGTTGCTGCTTTTGCTCGCACTTCAATATCCGTCGTTTAAGAAACGAATTCTCATAGCGCCCCTTTTGCTGATGATTCCGGGCTCGCTGCTGTTTTCGTTGACGCCGCTCAGGGATTGTCTGCACGGGCTGCTTAGCCGCTAGTTGAAAAATCTGTGCTGCGTGTATAAGGGGGAGCAAATTGACGACAAGCTCCAGAAGCATTGAGAATACGACAAATGACGTCACCTTATCGGATTCGCGACGAGAGGACGATCGAGAAGCGCAGGTCAGCTCCCGGTTCTGCCACATCGCTCTTGGGGCAATACTATTAATGGCACTGGGCCTATGGCTCGCTTGGGCTCCTAACAAGCCGCTCTGGAACGACGAGTTCTTAAGCCTGTATACGGGTGCCGCACGAGACGCGGCAAGTGTTGTTCGCATTCAGCAACTGTACCCGGTCTCTTTAGATCCCCCCGGTTACCACCTGATCACTCATCTCTTCATCCGCCTGCTTGGACCGAACGCATTTGCCGTTCGGTTGCCGTCGTTGCTTGGATGGCTGACGATGCTCGTGTGCTTCTTCCTGTTCTGCCGCCGCCTCGTAGGACCGGAGTTTGCAGTTTTCAGCACTGCCTTGACTTTGCCCACGGCTGCCTTCAAGTATGCCCCCGAGGCACGTCCGTATGGCTTGCTTCTCGGACTCGCGGCTATCGGTCTCTTATGCTGGCAGAGTGCCGTCCGTGATCGATCGTCGCGTTTGGCACCCGTTGGTTTGGCGCTTGCTCTGTGGATCGCACTCCTTTCTCACTACCTGGCCATCCTTTTGTTGATTCCGTTTGTAGTAGCGGAGCTTGTCAGAATGATCAGGACCAGGTCGATCGATTGGCGAATCGGCGCAGCGCTCGGAAGTACGGCGGTTCCGATCGCGATGTGGTTGCCCTTTTTGCCTGCGGCATCCAGCTACCGGACACAGTATTATGCCAAGGCGAATCTAAGCCAGCTCGTCGACATCTATGCGCAGCTGATGGCTCCTCGAGTGACACGATTTCATCCTTTCGTCGCAGGATTAGTAGTAACGGGGATGGCCCTCGGGCTGATCGTCTTGATTCGCAAGTACGGGACGCGTAACTTGCCGACCGAGTGGATAGTTGTTGGCAGTCTTGGGCTACTACCGTTGTTTGGAATTGCCGTCTCGTTCGTTGCCACCGGTGGTTTCGAGAGCAGATATGTCGTAGCTGCAGTGCTAGGAATCGTCCCACTCTGTGCGATGTCGGTTCAGCCACTGCTTGTGCACAGACGGATATTTCTTGTTGCGCTAATTCTGATAATTTTGGCAGCATGTGATGTGGCGTCTACATACGCTAGTCGTGACGGCTGGAATCTGAGAAGTTTTCGCGACGCTCGCCTCATATTGATTCCGAACTCGACCGAAGATTTTTCCCGTCTGCCATTGGTTGTCAGCAATCTGCATCAGTATTTGCAGCTTCAGTATTACGCCAAACTGGGCCACGAACTCTTGTACGTGGCGGACGCAAACCTCGAAAATAAATGGGTTGGAAACGACACTCTTGATCGGACTGCCATCAATCTGAGGAGATTCGCTCCGATTCGTGTGCCGGATTTTTGCCAGTTTATTTCCTCGCACAGGCGTTTCTTGCTAATTGACCAACCTGGTTCGGAGGAGTGGCTTCCAAAGCAACTTCTCGTCGATGGATCTCACCTTGAGGCAATTGCGCGTTTAAATACTGCGCGAGTCGATCTGGTTACCGCCTCTGATACCGCTGTCCAATTCGCTTGTAGAACGGCCAGGAGTAAATGAACGGGGTATTTGATGAATCTGATCCAGGCGTATCGCGTGCCGGAGTGAGTAATTTTTCAATCAGTGCATAGAACCGCTTTAATCATGTATGAAGACAGATATATGCTGCTTTTAAGAGTTGGGAAGCGTAATTTAGCATTATTTTTATTCTCCGCGTTCACAGCATGCTCAGTAACGCTCTTGCTCGGTGCGTTCACGGTCGGTCCAGAGAGAGGAAGGCTCTCGTTAAAGGTATCGTCTTCAATACCCGCAAGATTTGTCGCCGTTACATATCCGACAGGGGACTACGTCTACCCGTCGAATATAGGCTACTTCAACGTGAAGAATTATGGAGCTAAGGGGGACGGCAGAACCGACGACACTAAGGCCATTCGAAGAGCAATGGCCGCTGCTTACGGGGCGCCGGGACCAACTGAGCGCACTGTCTACTTTCCTGCGAGCACATATATCGTTTCAGGTACGATTCTTTGGGCCGAGTATCCCTCCGATCCGGCCGTACTGACGGCTAACATCGGCAACGGCTGCATAACGAGCGTAAACGTGATTCGAGCGGGAAGAGGCTATGGTTCATACAGCCCCGGGTGGGGTGGCGGCTACGTCACAGGGGGTGGGGGGAATGTATTCAGTACAGCGAGGAACGGATTGAATAGCTTCCTCGCCCTTAATGGTGATGGAGGTGTGATTGGTCTGACACCCCAATATCCACCTTGTGTCGGAGCCGGCTTCAAGTCTCCGCCACACATCGAGGCTGTGAATTGGAGATGTGGGCCGCGAATTGAGGGCCAGAATAAATCGAGCACGATCATCAAGCTGAAGGATTATACCTGGCCAGATCCCAATTGCAATGTAGAGGCGACAGATGGTCCGCCCAGGGAAACTTGCCACGCGGTCTTCTATACTGCCAATAACCAAGCTTCCGACTTGGTGGGCGGGACTGGCGGAACGGCCTTCAAGAATGATATCTGGAATCTGACGATAGACACTGGTGCCGGTAATGCCGGGGCTATGGGTATCGACTACCAAGGATCCAATCGCGCATCGATGAGAAACGTCAACGTGATATCCGGCGATGGTTCTGGCCGGGCTGGAATCGTAACCGGACGATCTAACAATATCGGCGCTGGTCCTGGTCCAGCACTACTTAAGAACATTTTGGTGCAAGGTTTCGATTATGGAGTTTATGCCGCGGGAACCGCGAACCAAGTGGGATTGACCTATGAGTATATCGACCTCGAGAATCAGCATGTGGCCGGGTTTTATGCACGTGACCTCCCTGCTTTCGTGCATATATTCTCCAGTCGCGAGACGGTACCTGCATTTATCCACTCGGGGGCGAAGAATGGAAGCCTCCTTATCTCCGACGCCACTCTCACCGGCGGTACCCGGAACAGCAGCGCTATCGAAATCCAGGACACCGAGAAGAATCCAGGCTTCACATTCCTTAGAAACATTCATACGAGCGGGTACCGCTCTGCGCTTGCCACCGGTCCTGACAACAAACCGATAGAGGGATCGACAGTGACTGAATGGGAGTGGCCGGCGCCAATCACAGCCTTCGATTTAACCGGAAAAGGCTCCAAATCTTTGAATCTGCCTGCGGTAAATACTCCCGAATATTTCGATAGCAAGATGTCTGATTGGGCGGATGTGACCGCATACGGCGCTGATAAGACCGGGTATAACGATTCGACAGGCGGTGTCAGCGCTGCAATGTCATCAGGGAAACCTGTCGTTTACTTCCCGTTCGGCCACTACGTCATCATGGGCACCGTCTACATTCCGAAGTCCGTGCGGAAGATCGAAGGCGCCAATTCGAGTGTTTTCCGTTGGAAAGAGAATGGCGCGCCGGTGTTCTCTTGCATCAGTAGAAGCGGCCAGAGTGTTGAATTCCGAAACTTCAGCATGGGCGGCGATTCAGTCCGTCCGACATTCGCCAATAGCTGTACCGGCCCTCTGGTTATTGCCAGTGTGTTCAATGCAGTGGGTTACAAGAATACGGACGGAGCAGGACCCGTCTTCTTCGAAGACGTGGCGATCCCGGGTAGCATATATTTCACCAATGAAACCGTCTACGCGCGGCAGTTTGACATTGAAGGTCATCCTGAAATTTCGATTACGGGCGGCACGACATGGATTCTGGGATTTACAACCGAATCGGGCAATCCGCCATGCACGTTGATTACAGCGAAGGGAGGAAGCGTGGAGGTACTCGGTGCCGCCCATTACAATGCGAATTGGTTTCACGGTAACGACATAGGATATTCCTTCAGTAATAATGCCTTTAGCCTCGCGGCCACTACAATCTATTACAACGGATGGAATCCGCTCGTTAGAGCGGTTAATAACAATACAGTTCGAGCCTACAATCCGGGTGGAAGTCCTGCCTGGAGCTTACTCTCAGCTCCAAAGTAGCTTTTGTCTTTACCGCTCTCGCCTTGCTAGCTTAGCTCATTCAGGCTGGAAGTTTGCTGCGCGCGATGTATAAAGCTCGCCTATTGCTCACATCCTAAACGAGCATTATGACGCCTATGATTCTGCGCCTCTATAGGAAAACGTGGTTTCAACTTACCCTGGTTAGTCTTGCCTGCCTGACAGCCACGTTTCCCTTAATTCGATATGGATTCCCTCACGGCGAAGACTCGGCGCAAGACTGTTCATGGCAAGATGCCTTCGCGCGGCAGTTTTGGACTATGGATCTCTATCCGCGCTGGCTCCTGAGCGCCAATGCGGGGTTCGGTAGTCCCGCATTGTTTGTATATGGCCCACTGCCATTCTGGATTGCAAGCCTGTTTCGGCCATTCGCCTTGTGGCTGTCAGCCGGAATCAGTCCCGCTCGAGAGATTGCCTTCTCGGCTGTGCTTGCGTTTATCCTATCCGGAGTTGGTGCTTATTTTTGGCTACGGGATTCGTTCGGAAGGCGCGCGGCGCTCGTTGGTGCAATCCTGTTTGTCTACTCGCCGTATCATCTTGTCGCTGACCTGTACATTCGCGGCGCACTTGCCGAATCTTGGGCATTCGCCTGGATGCCATTCGTTCTCTGGTTCACGCTACGACTCATCCGAGGCGAACGGTTAGCCGCAGTGGGTATTGCAATTGCATACTCATGCCTTATCTTTAGTCACCTTTTCACGACTCTCTTGTTTACGCCACTTCCGATAGCCATGGCGCTATACCTCCGCGCGCCGTCGAGCCGGGTTAAAATCCTCGGCCGTCTCCTCGGAGCGATGGCTCTGGGTGCTGCCTTGTCGGCCGTTTATCTTCTGCCGGCTCTCGTTCATGAAAAGCATGTTTCGGCGCAACGGCTGATTGAGCAAGGACCGAGTAATTATACCTATGCTTATAATTTCGTTTTTTCAAATGGATTTGAACGCCATCCGCTCGCCGCCGCTAAGTTTGGTTGGTATATCTCATGGTTGACAGCCGAGATGTTTGTTATAGCAGCGCTCTGCTTTTGTTCTTCAGTCCGCTGTTCGGAGAAAGAAGTGCGGCACAAAGCCATTTTTTGGGGATCGGTTGCCGCAGGCAGCTTTTTTATGATGTTGCCCATTTCCAAATTCATTTGGGAAAAGGCTCCGCTTCTGGGCCTTATACAATCTCCGTGGCGGCTAAACACGATACTTTCAGTTGCCACGATCGCACTAATGGCGTTGACGGTTGAGTGCTTTCGTACGAACAGGAGGGATCTCAGGACCCCTGTTGCATATGCCGCATTCCTCTTGGTGTTGCCGTGGTTCGCAGGGGCCGCCTGGGCCGTTCATCGGGAGTCGCCCTGGATTCCCGCACAGCACGGCCCGGTATCTGACGAAGCCGTCTGGCCACCCGATTATGATTATTTGACTCCTGTGTGGACCCAGGCTAGGCCCACTGGCGAACTGGGCCAGCTCCGAGTTCGGCGCATCGCGTCACAATTTGGTGGACGCAAAGTTATTG
Organism: Bryobacterales bacterium; assembly: GCA_963722585.1. Lineage (GTDB taxonomy): Bacteria > Acidobacteriota > Terriglobia > Bryobacterales > Bryobacteraceae > KBS-96. The sequence goes on from CAVRNU010000038.1 coordinate 66,361, forward strand.
CTGATAACGGGAAGGTTACGATCGCTGTGTGGAAGCCTCGCCAGATCCGGCTCAAGACAGAGTTCGCGAATGCTGGCGAAGTATTGGTCAGGCAGTTTTATTATCCGGGCTGGGCGGCTGAGGCAGAGAATGGCCGGATCGTTGGTTTGGCAACTTCCCCTGACGGGTTAATGTCGCTAAGCGTGCCCGCAGGTACAACGGATATTAGCCTTCGCTTCCCTCGCGGTCCAGACGAGAGCATGGGCCTTTGGATTACGGTGCTTGCGGTCTTGGCGATTGGTTGTATAGCTTTTGCTAAGGAGATATCCAATCGTTCTTACGTCATGCTCGGCTTCATTCGGTCTTCCCGGCCGCTCCCACTGGCATCAGGTCCAATTGACCCATAGTCAGGAATCGGGCCGAAAATAAGAAGGGCTGCTCCGCCGTCATGATTTGTTCCTCATTAGTTTAAACTCTGTTCCGATGGAAAGGGCCGCCATATAGAATCCCCGCTCGATTGCGCATACTACAAAGATGTCCGACACAAGATTACACTTAGGCGCGTTCGATCAGATTTTCCCCGGCTGGATTAATACCGATATAACGCCTCATCTGTTGATCGCTCGCATACCAGGGTTAGCTCTGCTGATGGCTAAGCTGGGTGTTATGCCGGATTATCGGCTAGCACAGCACAAGGCCGGTATCTTTTGCCAGCTTCGATATCTTGATGTCAGGAAGCGATTTCCTTTTCGCGATGGGAGCGTATCTTATATTTATTCGTCGCAGATGCTGGAGCATCTGCGACAGGAAGACGCTATGCGCTGCATGTCGGAGTGCTACAGAGTTCTCAAGCCAGGCGGCGTTCTTCGGATTCATGTCCCCGATCTTGATGGAATGATCGCGCAGTACGACCCGAACGATCCGGACTCCTGGCTGCACGAGTTTTTTGCACTGTATTCGAAGGGCGACAAGAACCGGCATTGGTGGCATTACAATGAGCTCTCACTACGGCAACGGCTTCTGTCACTTGGCTTCAAGGAATGCTGCAGATCCGCGGTGGGACAGGGCAGATGTAAGGTGGGGCCGTTCGAGGTACAGCACGCCGTCGGTGAGCGCGTGCCCGTCCTGATCGTGGAAGCTATGAAGTAAAACAGAAAGCTTGCAGATCTGCAGTTGGAAGGTTAATCGTGGCCGCAGTAAAGTTCGATGCCAATGCGAGCGTCCCATTGGCTAGTGGCGGGAAAGCAAGTTCGTTACCCAGCCCCAGGTTGATTCGGCGGCCCTTGCGAATCGCGACGGTCAGCGCGCCGCAACTCGACGCTGCAGGCTTGGGAATCGAACGGCAAAGGCCGGCTGATAACCGAAGATCGGGGCCCCCTCTGCCGTTCGTTTTAAGCTTCGAAGATATGAACAGGATCCTCATTTGGGCGATCTGTTTCACCCGTTCTACTTACTATCTGCCACAAGACATAGAGTTAGTTGTGATCCGTACTCAGTGGCCACACGGTGCCCGCCGGCTAGCCGGATTAGTGGTCCGTAATTAAGGGGTAGACCTTATCACCTGTCCCGGGGAGCGAATATCCATTTGACGTGCTGGTATTCGAGCCATTTGTATCATTAACTAGAACACTCCAGGAACTCGCAGGTGCAGAGCCTGCTTCGGTTGAGAATGGAGTATTTGTGAAGACATACATAGGCAATTGCGGTGAGCCCACCGCGCTAGAATTACTTTCAAAGCCTCCAATTATTTCTGCTCCTGTGCCCCCACTTATTGTAAGTAAAGTTCGACAGCCAATCGGCCCGTTAGCATTTTGGCAGGGACCGGATTCAGTTGTATATCCGAGAATCCATAGGCTACCGCCGCTCTGCTGTATTTCGAGACCACCCTCCACGTCTAACTGCCTGGCCCATATGATTTCATTCGTAGGCACAATGTCACCTGGCATTGCGGCGTCTTCAAAGAACAATGTGCCTCCATCCCCGCTGCCGGTGCTATATCCAATGGGATTGAACACGTTCGCTATTACCACTGTGCCCTTTCCGTTGTGAACAAACGACGGGTAACAATTGGGACCGCCGCAGAAGGAGAAATTACGAAATTCGATAGTCTGCCCAGCGGACTCCTCGAAGCTAAAAATGGGTGCGGTATTAGTGCAACCACCTTGACCGTTAGAGGTACAGTATCGATTAATGGCGGAATTAGCGCCAATGACCAACTTTACGGTTCCTGGAATATGACACGTCCCTGAAATTATATAAGTCTGATCTGGGAAATACACGACCGGCTTCCCTGCACTCATAGCAGAGTTGCATGCCTGTGTGAAGTCGCCATTTACTGCCGGGAAGTTCCAAATCGACTCCCAGTCTGAAAGATTTGTGTCGAAATACTCGGGAGTGTTAGGAGCCTGCATGTTCAGAGACGTTGTGCCGCCAGTCCGCGTGCCAATCTTTATAGCGTTAGGCGTCGAGTACTCTGTAATCGTATTTCCTCCGCCCCAGTCCGTATGCGCCGTTCCCAGGGCAAGCGCGGAGCGATAACCAGACGTGGTTATGTTCCGCAGGAAGGTGGATGTGGCACCGTTATTGCTGTCAATCTGGATCGCACTCGTAGATGTAGAGTTGCCAGTCAATGTAGCGTCGGAAAGAAACTGAGACGCTTGCGCCTTCCCCCAATAAGTATCGGTCCAAAACGCGGGAACACTACCCGATTCGGTAGCGCTCATCTGCTCGATTTGTAGATTAATATTATTGGTGCGAACACCTGCCGTTTTCTGATTCTCGCAGTCCAAGTAATTGACAGTGATGTTCACTTGGTCTGACGTCCCCTCGTTGTATAGGCAATATCTACCACCTTTGACCGACACGTTCTTGATGAGCGCTGGGCCCGTGCCGCCGCCGATGTTAGTTGATCGCCCGGTGACAATTCCTGCGCCGCCGTTGCCATCGTCGAATGTAATATTAACGTTTCGAATCGAGCCTCTATTAGAGGCATTGTAATCAATGGCGGTCGCTCCAGGATTGCCGGAACCGATCTCTATCGCCATATTCCATAGGTCGTTCTTATAGCCAGCCTGGCCGCCGCCTCCAATAATATCGTTAGCTTCGTTGTTCCCGAAAAAGAACACCGCGATACATCGTTGCTGCACAGTCCCAAGCGCAGTCGAATATGAGTCTGTTTCCTCGATGTTGCAGTTGCCTTGGGTGAACGTGTTGGGAGCGACCTTGATTATAGTGTTCGACTTGTTTTGTCCCTCGAACCGCGGACCATCTCGCCAGATGACAGGGGTAATTGTGGGTGCCGATGTATATCCCTGACCTAGGCAGCCGCCCTGAATATCTATTCCGGTAACGCTCCCGGAACCATTTGTGCTCAAATTTGAGAACAGCCCCTGGTTGCGTGCATTATTCAAGCTGCCACCGCCGCCGTATATATAGGCCCCGGTCTGTCCAGAGTTGTAACTGAAATAGCCGCTTCCGCCATTTGATATGTTGAGTCCGGTTATGCAGCCGTTCGATACATTGGCTGTTACTGATGCCGGATTGGACGGTATCTGCCCTTGGAAGAGCGAACCGGACACTAGGTAGGTACCAGCCGGAAAGTATACAGTTTGTTCAACGCATCCGTAGTAGTTGCTGACCACGCAAGCCTGATAAGCCCGATTGATTGCAGCCTGAATGCACGCTGTGTCATCGTGGATCCCGTCTCCATAGGCATGACCATTAGGGCAGTTGTATGTAACTCCAGGCGGAGGCGTAACAACGTTTAAGTAACCAATGTCTGATGGATAGATGTGATCTCCGGTTGAATATGTGACATTTTTGCCTGTGCCCGTAGTCGGCGGTGGGTTGGGGTTGCTGACGGTGACGCCGGTACCCGATAGAGAAACAGATGCGGGCGAGCCGCTGGCGTTGGTGGCGACGGAAAGGGTGGCGGAGAGCGAGCCTGCAACCGACGGTTTAAACGTGATGGTAATTGTGCAGTCGCTGCCGGTATTGAGCGAAGTGCCGCAGTTGTTTGTTTGGGAGAAGTCGCTCGAATCTGTTCCTGTGATGGAGATCGAATCGATTGTCAAGTCCGCTGTTCCGGTGCTCGAAAGCGTCACTGTCTCGGAGGCCGAGCTTGAGCCAACGTCAACCGAGCCGAAGGATGCGGTGTTCGGACTTAGCGAGACTCCCGGAGATCCGGATCCCGATCCGCCCGAACCGCCGGATCCGGAGCTTGGCGTAGTAGCGAGGTTATAGAAATAATCAATCGAAGCAGTCACGGCCGGGGCGCTTGCAGGCGTGGAATTGTAATTCCAGGAAAAGGGTCCGATTTGAGCAACTGTCATCGCCAGCGAGAAACTGCCGGCGGAGGTATAGTTTGTGCCGTCGGTGGACCCGCTGAGCGTCCAGGTATTGCCCGAGCGCTGAACCTGAATCCAGTAGGGCGGCCCCGCGTTTGGTACCGACATGCTGACGTGATTGGTAGGCGTTCCTGCCGAGATGCTGACCGCGTTCAGGTAACGCGTAGAGCCGTCGGAGTACATGCCAAACGTAATGTAGTTGCTGCTGTCCTGCTGGACCAGGATGCCTTGCCCTTCGTATTGGCTCGTGCTGACAGCGGAATCGAACTTCGCGGCGACATCAAAATTGGAGTTAGAGATTGCTTGCATGATGCGCACGGAGTTGTCGGCTCCGCCAGCGGAGGGATCGTGATTGCTGCCGCCTGGGACGGTCAACAAGGCTTGGCCGTTACTCGCACTCGCGCTTCCGCCCGCCGGAGCTACTACTGTCCACAGAGCGGTATTCAAAGACGAAGCGGTAAAGTCGTCGGAGACCGGAGCGCCGGGAGTACAAGTAGAGGTCGATGCAGTACTCGCAGTCGCCGTCAGGTTATAGAAATAGTCGATCGAAGCAGTCACAGCCGGGGAACTGGCGGGATTGGAGTTGTAATTCCAGGCGAATGGGCCTACTTGAGCGACGGTCATTGCCAGCGTGAAGCTGCCGGCCGAAGTATAGGTTGTGCCGTCGGCGGAACCGCTGAGCGTCCAAGTATTGCCGGAGCGCTGAACCTGAATCCAGTAAGGCGGTCCGGCGTTTGGCACCGACATGCTGACGTGATTGGTAGGCGTTCCTCCGGTGATGCTGACCGCGTTCAGATAACGCGTAAAGCCGTCGGAGTACATTCCAAACGTAATATAGTTACTGCTGTCCTGCTGCACCAGGATGCCTTGACCCTGGTATTGGGCCGTGCTGACAGCGGAATCGAACTTCGCGGCGATATCAAAATTGGAGTTAGAGACGGTTTGCATGATTCGCACGGAGTTGTTGGCGCCGCCCGCGGATGGGTCGTGATTGCTTCCGCCGGGGACGGACAGCAAGGCGTGGCCGTTGCTCACGGTTGCGCTTCCGCCGGCCGGAGCCACTACGGTCCAGAGAGCGGTGTTGAGAGTTGCACTGGTGAAGTCGTCTGAGACGGGCGCACCGGGGCTCGACTGCCCGCAAGCTGTACTAGCGACAGCAGGCATTGGACTGATGGAAGAAGTTGCAAGTAACAGCAATACGAACAGAGCTGAGCCGGCATTTCGGAGGCTTGCGAAACTTAGTAGTGGTTGCTTGCAGGTTGCGCTGACTAACTCGGCAGACGCCGCGCAGTTACGACAGAGTAAATGGCTTGTGTGTTTGTAAATGGACGAATTTATTTTTAAACGCATCAATATTCCCTGCGATGGTTTTCACGCGGCGCATTGCCTCGACAGTGCCGGAGGCAAGCTCAACGGAATTAAGCGGCGCGCGGGCAATAAAAGGCCACGGGCAACTTATGGAACGGCGCCGCGATTTGTTATTCGCAATTCAGGTGGCACTTTGACGGTCTTGTCTCGCAGGGCAACCACTGTCGTAGCGCGTGATTTCCGGGCCTTAAAGAGCGCCAAAATGAAACGGCGTTAATTAAGTCCTGACGCTCGTGTTACTTAAATTCGGCATGAATCGTGATGTAAAGATGTCAGGGCGATGGGCTCGGGCAAATCTGACGGAACCGAGCCGCGAGTCCTTCGGTTTCCGGAAGGTTACGTGATACGTGACCATCAGATAAATCGGTAATAATCCCGATTCCCACGACACACCGATGTCACTGCACATTGGCTATTTTCAATCGGGTTATCCAGTGCAGGACGGCACCACGACGGCCGTTCGTGGCTTGTCTCGCGCTTTGGCGAGGCAGGGCCATCGGATAACTATCTATGGCTGCGGAAATTCGAAGAACATGGAAGGTGTATCCGACGGCGACGGGTTGCAAGTGCGGCTCTTTCCGGCAAGCTCTTCCAACCCTTTTCGAGTTCCGCGACCGCTGCTGGACGCGCTCGAAAGAAACGAAGAGAAGCTCGATTTACTGGTGATCAACCTGATGTTCAATCCGCCGAATGTGGCTGTGGCGCGTGCGGCTGCGAGAGGCGGCATTCCTTATGTGGTCAGCCCACATGACCCGTATCATCCTGTGCTGCTGAAGAAGAACCGGCTCCGAAAGTTGGCCTATAGCATGCTCTTTGAAAGGCCGCTTCTTCGCAGAGCGGCTGCGGTTCAAGTACTTGCTCCGGAACATGCGGCCTACGTGCGGAAGTTTGGATTCTCCGGAGCCATTTTGGCGATTCCGAACGGCTTCGATGCTTCGGCATCCTTTTTTCCGCCTCTCGAGACGTTCTCAGCAAATCAACTGAGCGGCTCTCCTCGATTTCTATGCCTGGGCCGTTTGGATATGCACCATAAGGGACTGGACCTTGTTATTGAGGCATTCGCGCGCAGCTTGCGGACTGGGGTAGTGCCAGCTTCGGCCAGCTTGACTTTCGTTGGCCCGGATGGAGGAGATCTTCAAAGACTTCGCAGCCTCGCGTCTGAAGAGCGGATTGATAGGAATGTGAGTTTTGCGGGAAGGGTTAGCGACGGCGTCCGCGGGGAGATGCTTCGAAGCTGCGATATGCTTCTTCTCTGCTCGCGTTACGACGGTTTTGGCCTGGTTGCGTTGGAAGGCATGCTGGCAGGAAAGCCGCTCATTGTGTCCCGCGAAGCTGGAATATCCGGCTCGATTGAAAAAGCCGGCTGCGGAGTTCTTGTTGAGCCGTCAACGGTTTCAATTTGCTCCGGATTTGCGGAGGCGATGAGATTGCGGCCGCAGTGGGAGGAAATGGGAGACCGGGGACGCTCGTTTGCTTACGAGAACCTGACATGGGACCATATGGGGCGTCGCGCTGCTGAGAGTTATCTTGCGCTGGTCGACGTAAGCTCCCGGCGGAGCCGAAACGGGAAAATACAATAACCCTATGAAAGTTGCGATTGTCTGTCAGCCTTGGGAGCACATGGCTCATCCAAAGCTGGGCTCGGTGGAGTTGCAGATCGCTGGCGCGAGCCGGCAGCTTGCGGCTTCTGGAGACTGCGACGTAACAGTTTACACACGCCGGACGCGGGGCTTTCCCAGGCGGGAGGTGCGCGAGGGTGTCGAGTACCGGCGGTTTGGGATTCTGCACGGCCACCGGCTGGTGACGCCCTTCGAATCGGTGCTGTATCCCAAGTCGAACATGCCGATCTTTACCAGCCGGTTTTACTATGCAACATTTTATTTGCAGGTTGCGGCGGAGCTTCGCACGCAGAAGCCCGATATCATCCACGTCCACAACTTCACTCAGTTTCTACCGTTGGCCCGGTTGGCCTGCCCGCACTCGAAGATCGCGATTCACATGCACTGCGAATGGCTGACACAGTTTGAGGCGAAGATGCTCCGCGACCGCTTGCGGCATGCGGATGCGATTGTGGGATGCAGCAGGTTTGTTGCGCAGGGGGTACGGGACCGGTTCCCCGAGTATGCCGACCGCTGCGCGACTGTGTACAACGCCGTGGATACGAACCAGTTCAGCCCAGCGCCGGAGCCGGCGAGAAACCGGCGCATCCTGTATGTGGGCCGCATCAGCCCCGAGAAGGGAATCCATGTCCTGGTGGATGCGTTTGCGGAGGTTTTGAGGCGCGTGCCGGATGCCACGCTCGACTTGGTTGGCGCCGAGCTATTCCAGGGCCGGCAAATGCTGATCGACTTGAGCGACGACCCCCTCACGTTGGAACTGGCCTCCTTTGGCGATTCCGGCTATCGCGAGCAAGTCGAGCGGCGGCTTGCGCCGGAAGTTGCGCGGCGGGTGCGATTTCGTGGTGCAATTCCGAATTGCGAACTGACCGAAGTTTATCGGCGCGCGGAGATCGTGGTGGCGCCGTCGGTCTGCTACGAAGGATTCGGTATTCCGGCGGCGGAAGCGGCAGCATCGGGGCTTCCGGTTATCGTGACCAGGGCTGGCGGGCTGGCGGAGCTGGTCGTGGACGGCGTCACGGGATACGTGGTGAATCGGGGCGATAGCGGCCAACTCGCTCGAGCGATGACGCAACTGCTCCTTGACGACGGCGCCAGGAGATCGATGGGAATCGAAGGCAGGAAGCGCGCTGTAGAACTCTTTTCGTGGGAAGCTTCGGCCCAACAGTTGCTTGGTCTCTATCGCTCATTAACAAGCGAGCTGGGCAGCGAACCGGTTCTGGCGGTTTCCCTCGATCGGAGACCAGTTTAATGGGCGTCCCCTTGGCCGCTTCGAATTCGCAACAGCGGACGCCGCGGCGAATGGCTGGGCGGGCGTCGACGAGACTTCTGCGGCTGGGATCGACGCAAATCAAGCCGGACGAGCTGAGCCGGCAGGCTCTTGTGTTTTCCCCGCATCCCGATGATGAATCGCTTGGGTGCGGCGGCACAATCATCAAGAAGATGCGATCGGGCGCGAAAGTCACGCTGGTTCACATGACGGATGGCGGCGCGTCGACCGATCTCATCGCCAGGGAAGAATTGGTGGCGATGCGCAAGCGGGAATGCTTGGGCGCAGCCCGGGTTCTGGGCGTTAGCGATACGATTTTTCTCGAATATGCGGACGGCAAGCTGTGGGACAGCATTTCGCCGGCTACGAACCGGGTGGCGGAGATTGTTGAGAGGATGCAGCCCGAACAGGTGTTCGTGCCCTATTGCCGCGAGCCGATGAAGCAGGCGGCGGACCATGTTGCGGCAACAAAGATCGTGCTTGCAGCGCTCGAGCGTGTCGGAAGACCGGTCGCTGTGTGGGAGTATCCGATATGGGCGTGGCTCCACTGGCCGTGGGTCCGCCTGCGGCAAACCGGCCCGCTGACGAGGACCAAGCACGTACTGTGGAACTCCGGGTGTTTGCTGTTCGGCGCCCGTTCGTTGCTCGAATGGCGGCGGCGGGTGGACATCGCGGACGTTCTCGACGAGAAGCGAGAGGCAATCGCCCAACACAGGTCGCAGACTGAACGGATTGTTGCGCAGCCGGGATACATGACGCTTGGCGACGTCTGCCATGGCGAATTTCTCGAGTGGTTCATGCAGGATCGCGAATACTTTCGCGTTTACGACTATCCAACGCGCCGATGACACAAACCAGACCCGTTCTACTTTTCCACGCGGTACAGCACATCTCCGTTGCGGTGGCCCGTTCTCTTCACCGGCGAGGGATAGAGGTGACGCTTGCGGATGTGAGCGGCTGTGCCCGCCTTGCCGCATCGCGCGCGATCGGCAGAACCTTGCGGCTTCCGAGCAGCTTCGATGAACCGGAAGAGTTTATCGAAGCTCTGGTGCACTTGATTCGGACCGGTGGTTACGACACTCTCCTGCCATGCAGCGATCCTGGTCTGGTGGCAGTGTCGACTCACTATGAACGGCTGCGGTCTCTGCTTTATGTCGGATGCCCGCCGCCGCCCATAGTTGAGCGGGTTCTAGATAAGCGTCTGACAATGAAGATTGCCGCGGCGTGTGGAATTCTTACTCCGGCGACTTACACTCCAACCGATGTATTCGCGCTGAGAGACTTACGAGCGAAATTACGATTTCCAATAATTGCTAAGCCGCTTAGTAAGGTGAATGAGACGATCCACACGTTCAAGCTCCGGTATTTCGCAAATTTTCAAGATGTGGAGCGCGCGTTTCTGCACGATCCACAATTCGGCACGACAAATTTGCTTCAGGAGTATTGCGCCGGAGAGGGCGTTGGTATCGAGGTCCTGCTGCACAAGGGCGAACCAGTGGCGTTGTTCCAACACCGGCGCGTAAGGGAGTTACCGCCAACAGGCGGAGGGTCAGTGGTGTGCGTCGCCGAGCCTGTGGACCCGGCGCTCAGAGACCAGGCGATCGCGCTTTTGAGGGAGATAGGGTGGGAAGGCGTGGCGATGGTCGAGTTTCGCCATGACCGGAGTACGGGCGCGGCTGTCCTGATGGAAGTGAATGGGCGGTACTGGGGCTCCTTGCCGCTGGCGATTCACGCGGGTGTCGATTTTCCGCTTTACGAATGGCAATTGGCGCACGGAGAGCGGATTCGCGTGCCATCGTCGTATGAGGCCGGCATGCGATGCCGCTGGCTGGTTGGAGATCTGCGAAGGCTGTACGCGGTTCTCACGGAACCTGGCGATGACGGTTTTCCCCGGGCCTCGAAGGGAAGCGAGGTGGCGGCGTTCTGCAGGGATTTCTTCGCTCGCTCGTGCCCGGCGATGTGGTCCTGGTCCGATCCGCTTGCGGTATGGAACGAGGTTCGCTCGGGGATTGGAGCGGTATCGAAGAGAGTCAAGCGGGTAGTGAAGCGCCCGATTCAGCGATATCGATACCTCGGCTTGCGCACTACGTGGACGCTGCTAAGGCTGCGCGCGCTTTCCGCTATGGGACTGAGCCGTTACCCGCGGCTTAGTAATCCCGACGCTTTACGATCGGTTCTGTTCGTGTGCGAGGGGAACATAATCAGAAGTCCCATGGCCGAAGCGCTGCTGCGCGAATATGTGAAGGGTCGCGACGGTCAGCTGAGGGTCTCGGTTTGGTCCGCCGGGCTCGCGCCGGAGTTGAAGGCCCGGGCCGATGAACGAGCAAGGACGGTTGCGCCGGAATTTGGAGTATCGCTTGACGATCACCGGCCTCGAGGCCTGACGCGCGAGCAGATCGAGCGCGCCGACGCGATCTTTATAATGGACCATCTCAATCAGGCGAGAATGCTGGTATCTCATCCGGAAGCCGCAGGCAAAACGTTCTTCCTTGGCGCATACTCGAACTCGGCGCAGGGATCGGGCAGCATCGATATAGCCGATCCGTACGACGGATCTCTCGACGACGTGCGGCAGTGCTACCGGGAAATGGAAGCTTGCGTCCGGCAACTGGCAATGGTGCTCGGGGTTGTGGAAGAAGGCGCAGCGGATCGGGCTGCGGCGTGTATCGGGAAATCATTGAAAGATGGAGTAGGGGCGGCAAATGGCGGCTGAACCACTCTCCACGTCTGCTGTGGCACCTGAAAGTGCCTGGATGCGCCGTCGCGCCCATTGGTTGTCGTGGTTCAGCAAGAGCACGCTCTCGGTAGCGGATCAGGGTCTGGTATCGGGCTCGAATTTCCTGCTGAACGTGCTGCTTGCGCGGTGGCTGCGGCCCGAGCAATACGGAGCATACGCACTGGGTTTCTCGATCTTTCTGCTGATGACGGCAATGTACCAGTCGCTCGTGCTCGAGCCGATGGCGGTGCTGGGGCCGATTCTGTACGCGGACCGTCCGAAGCGGTATCTCGGCGCTCTACTGCGCAGTCAGTTTTTCCTGTTACTCGCTGTTGCTGGCGCCCTAGGCTGCGCTTCGTTGGTCGCGGCACGGTTCGGTGGAAAGGCAGCGCTTTCCGGCGCGCTGGCGGGGCTGGCGATTGCTGCGCCGGCCGTCCTCGTTTTCTGGCTTGCTCGCGGAGCTTGCTATCTGCGGGCTAATCTCACTCCCGTGGTGCAAGGGGCGGCGTTATATTGCGCGCTGCTGTTGGGCGGCATTACAGTGGTGCACCGATTCTGGATTTTGAACGAGTTCTCCGCGTTCCTCATGGTCGGAGCGGCCTCGGCCGCAGTGAGCGCTCATCTTCTGCGCGTGTTGGCGCCGCAGTGGAGCACGCGCGTCGATCCGCGTCCTGGCGAAGTGTCGCTCGAGCATTGGAAGTTTGGCCGCTGGGAGCTGGCCAGGTCTGGTTTCGACTGGGCCGGGGAGAACATTTCGTACACACTGACGGCGGCTTTTCTGGGTATGCGCGAGGTTGGCGAACTGAAGGCGCTGTTGACTCTGTTTCTGCCTCTGTCTCATATTTACACTGCGCTGCGTCGCCTCATTTTGCCGCACCTGGCTTCGACCTCACGCACACACGGGACCTCGGCGGCGAACGCGTCGGTGACGAAGGTGAACCTGTTGACCTTTACGATGAGCGCTTCCACCTGCGTCATCCTGATATTTTTCGGGCGCACGATTTTCCGCCTGCTTTACGGCGGTAAGTTCATGGAAGTCGCTTATCTTGTGCCGTGGGCGGCGCTAAGCCTGGTGGTTACGGCGCCGATCAACGGATTTGACATGGGTCTCCGCGCGTTGCGCTCGCCTTCGACAGTGTTTACGGCATCCGCTGCGGGAGCCAGCGTCTCGGTCCTTTTCTACGTATTCGGCACTCGGTGGTTCGGGCTGCCGGGGACCATAGGCGCCAACATCGGCGCGGGCGTGATTTACTCTGCGATCACAGCGTTTTTATATTACCGGAGGGTCGCGCGCATGCGCGAATAGATTCCGCTCCCTCTGGTCGCGGTTCAGTGAGGTGGTGTATGCCTTGTATTAGCATCGGCTTGCCTGTCTACAACGGCGAGGCTTTCTTAGCGCAGACGCTCGACTCGCTGCTTTCTCAGACAGTAACCGACTTCGAGTTAATCATTTCGGACAACGTATCGAAGGATCGGACTCCCGAGATATGCGCGTCGTACGCGAGGAGGGATTCGCGGATTAAATACTCGAGAACGGATAAGTCGTTGCGGCCCGGGGAAAACTATAATCGAACGCTCGAGCTGTCGTCAGGTAAATACTTCAAGTGGGCTGCCCACGACGATCTCTGCGCGCCCACATTCCTCGAGAAATGTCTCGAGGTTCTTGAAACGGACCCGTCGGTAGTTCTGGCATATTCGAAAGTAAAAGTCATCGACTCGGAAGGAGGAGAAATTGAAGACTACACTTATAAGCTCGCGACCGATTCGCCGTCTGTCTCGGAGAGGTTTGGCTCGCTCGTGCGGGCGAACCACAGGATTCACGCAGCCTATGAGATATTCAGCCTCATTCGCGGAGAGACGCTGCGGAGTATTCCTCGCAAGGGAAATTATGCGCGGGCCGACAGCGTAGTTCTCGCCAGACTTAGCCTCCGCGGCCGTTTTTATCAGGTTCCAGAGGTTCTCTTTCTCTCGCGGGATCATGGCGGTAGATCGGTGCATGTGCTGCCCGCTCGCACCCGAAGCGGCCGCACCCGGCTTCACCGTTACATCGGAACGGGGCCGCTTCCACCAACAGAATGGTGGGACCCGGCGAAGAAGGGCAAGATCGATTTCCCCGAGTGGAGAATTGCAAAGCAATATATTTCTTCGATTCGCGATGCTCCTCTAACTTCAAGCGACCGCACACGGTGCGCGTTTCAGATTGCGCTGTGGCTTGCGGGAAGCTGGCCAAAACTGGGTAGAGATCTGGTTATCGCCGGAGAACAGGCACTGATGGGCGCCCCACAGGCGAATCGCGCGTAGTCGCTTTATCGTTTTCTTCCGTTTTACTTGTTAACTATCGAGTCAACACACAGAGGAACTGTCTCTGTATGGAGGGTGTATGAACCGAGTTCTTGTCGCCGGCGGTGGTGGTTTCATCGGCGGCCATTTAATCAAAAGGCTTCGGGCTGAAGGTAATTGGGTCCGGGCGATCGATATTAAACGCCACGAATTCTCCGAGCCGCCGGCAAACGAATTTCTACTCGGCGACCTGCGCGACCCGAACGTAGTTCGAGAGGCCGTGGATGGGATCGACGTGGTATATCAGCTAGCCGCGGATATGGGCGGCGCCGGATATATTTTTACAGGCGAGCACGATGCGGCCGTGATGCATAATTCGGCAACCATTAACCTGAACATGCTCGAGTTCGGTACGCGCGCCGGGGTAAGGAAATTCTTTTACTCGTCATCCGCGTGTATTTATCCCGAGTACAATCAGCTCGACGCTGACAATCCGACATGTTCCGAAGAGTCTGCCTATCCGGCCGCGCCAGACAGCGAATACGGCTGGGAGAAATTGTTCAGCGAGCGGCTTTACATGGCTTACATGCGAAACTGCGGAGTCGAGGTTCGCATCGCGCGCTTCCACAACATCTTCGGCCCGGAAGGGACATGGCGCGGCGGGCGTGAAAAGTCACCCGCCGCGCTTTGCCGCAAGATAGCGGAAGCCGAAGACGGAGGAGAGATCGAGATTTGGGGTGACGGCAAACAGACGCGGTCGTTTCTCTTTATCGATGAATGCATTGAAGGCGTACTGCGTTTGATGGAATCCGACTTTACCGGACCAGTGAACATTGGCTCGGAGGAAATGGTCACAATCAACCGGTTAGCCGAAATGATTATGGGCATCGCCGGCAAAAGGCTCACAATCCGCCACGTCACCGGTCCGCTTGGAGTCAGGGGACGTAACTCCGACAACCGGCTGATCCGCGAAAAGCTCGGCTGGGCTCCCAGCATGGCGTTGCGCGACGGGATCGAGAAAACCTATCGTTGGATTTCCCGGCAATTAGAAGAAACATTCTCGAAAAGTGCAAAAGCGCTCGCGGGCTCCGCGCGATAAAGCGAGTGTTATCTCAATGCCAAACGCGACGGCACCTAACAAAGTATCCATATTAGGCGTCGGCATTAGCCAGACAAATTACGCCGAGGTCGTAGATTTATGCGCGCAGTGGCGCCTCGAACGCGCTTCCGATGCGGGCCCATCAGCGCACTACATCTGCGTCACTTCCGTACACGGCATCATCATGGCTCGGGACGACCGGGAAGTGGCCAACGTTCTGAATCACGCCGACATTGCGACTCCCGACGGGATGCCGATCGTGTGGGCACTGCGCTCGCTCGGATGCCGCAATCAGCCAAGAGTTTATGGACCGACTCTGATGCTCGAAATCTGCCGCCGAGCGGCTGAAATCGGGCTGCGGATCTTCCTTTATGGGGGGCGTGAAAACGTATTGCCCGAGCTGACCGGCCGCCTTCAGATAAAATTTCCGGGCCTGTTGATCGTTGGTTCGTATGCCCCTCCCTTTCGCTCCCTCACCGAAGAAGAAGAAATGGGAGTCCGGCAGCGCATCATTGAATCGGATGCCGATCTGGTCTTTGTCGGAATCAGCACGCCTAAGCAGGAGAAGTGGATGTATGCGCATCGCGATGCCTTCCCCGGTGTCACCCTGGTGGGCGTGGGAGCCGCCTTCGATTTCCATGCGGGCCGCGTAAGACAAGCTCCAAACTGGATGCAGAGCCGGGGCCTCGAATGGCTATTCCGCCTTCTAATGGAACCTAGGCGCCTTTGGCAGCGCTATTTGCTGGTAACGCCCCGGTTCCTGCCGCTCTGGGCAATGCAGAAGTTGAGATCGCTACACCACCCGCCCGCCTAACCGTGGCTTCGCGCGCGGCTAGCGCCCCACTTCTCGCGTCTGCCTTCTCGATCTTCGCTCGTTTAGAAAATCACCGCCAGCTGACCCAGGCGTCGTGTGCCAACGGTGTACATGGAGCCTCAGGGATGAACTACCAGTGAACTAAGTTTATTGAGATGCAATGTCCACCCCCCTGACGTGACCGAAAGGTAGTTTCCCTGATTCACTTCAGTTGCGTCCGCGAGTAACCCCTTATACAAACCTTCTGCCAAGCCAATTCGGCCTGGCAGGCTGATGGTCGTATCTTCACCTCGGTTTACCGCAACTAAGACGATCTCGCCTCGATATACACGTTCGAACATCAGAATGTCATTATCCACATAGGCGGTGACATACCCTCCTTGCCACAGCGCCGGGCTCGTTTTTCGCAAATTGGCAAGAGTTTTGATGATCCTGAATGCCGCTGTGCTCTCGTCCCACCGGCTCAAACCGGGCCGATTCCATGGGTCATCGTCGCCCGAATTCACGTCAGCCGGGGGAGTGGTCTGCCCATCATTGTAATAGGCAAGATACTGCTCATCCCCGTAGTAGATGATTGGGATGCCGCGGACGGTCATGAGCAAAACGGTACCAAGATCCATCCGTTGCTGCCGCTCTGTCTCATCATTAAGGCCCAATTTTTGCAAGCGAACCAAGGTTCGGATCTGGTCATGATTGTCAAGGAACGTGCCTTGCCATGTGTCTCGGCCGTTAAAGGCTAATACGCGCTCGTGTAGAAAATTGTCGAGATCGAAGGCGCTCAGTTGTTGCGTAACATCTTCATAGGCGCCGCCGATAAATTGGTTCAACGCGTACGACAGTTGGAAATCGAGTATGTTAGTGCCGTAAATCTTGTAATCGTTCGCGAATCGAAGCGACTTCGCATCTCCAACTCCGCCATGAGACCACTCACCGACGATATATGGCGCGGGCCTATTCAACGACGCTAGATAATCGTTCATAGTGCGGGTGAACGTGGCAATGAATTCAGGAAACGGGAACTTGACAGCATCGAGCCTGTAATCGTCCACTCCGTTATCAATCCATGTTTTGCCCGCTCCGAGTAAGTAATCGGCAACTGCGGGATCCCTCTGGTTATAGCCACTCAAGTCGGCCAGCAAACAATGATGCAATTGCCAATAGCTCCAGTAATAATCGGCCAGGTTCATGGCCGCTTGACATCGCGGATCGCCTTGGTGGTGCTTGTAGTAGCGCATTCCAGTCGCGGGATCGTTATCGTCTTCATAGCTGTTGATGAAAATCTGATCGGAAGCGCTCGACTCGTATAGCCGGCCGTAGACGTGGTTGTCGAGCGGATTGGAATGATTCAAAGTTATGTCCTGGATGTAGCGCATTCCATTGGCGTGCATTTGGCGGCTCAATTCGTTTACGTCGTCCCAATCGCCGAAATGAGCGTTAACACGGTAATAATTTTGGACCCAATATCCGTGATAACCCGTGCCATAGCCGGTGCCCGAAACGTAGGCCCTCACGTTTTCCATTAGAGGAGCTATCCAGATGGCAGATACGCCCATGTCAGTCAGGTAATCGAGTTTTTGAATAATGCCCTGAATATCGCCGCCCCAATATTTTCGGAATTGCTCGTCTTCAGTGCAGGATTCGACAAAGCAATTTATTGTGTTTGTTGCCGAAGGATACTCGGGATCAACGTAAGGGGCGTATGGCTGATGCGGGTTGAACCGGTCGGGCAGAAGAAAATAAATTGTTCTGGACCTATAGTCCACCGGTTGCTGAGGTTTCGTGGCGGTTTGCCCGTCGACACTTGCGGCAAATAAGAGTAGGCTTAGTAGCGATAAAACGAGCTTAGTTGTTCGTGAAGTCAGACTAGTTCTCCTTGCTACCGGATTGAGGGACCGGTTCGATCCATCCTTGAGCAGTCATAGCCTTTGTGATTTGTTTTGCAATCGCTTTGGCCATCCGGTCTGTGTCGCCTTCGGCGCCTTGCTTCAATTCCGTCGCTCCCGACACTGCGGCGCTTACTTCGGGCGCTGCACCAGCGCCCATGGTTTCGGCAGCGCCTGGCTTTCGCGAGCTTTGTGAGGTAGCCCGAAACTCGGTAACCACTACGTTGCGGGCGGGCTGCTTGAGAAAGCACTGAACATTTGCTTCGACTTTCGAGGATCCCGCTCCTAAGCCGATCACCATGCGTCTTGTCCTGTTGCCCTCATCGATTAACAGAAAATCGCCTTGCACTGCGAGAGTATGATCAGCCGGAAGCTCACCAGCAATGCCTCTGGATACAGGCAGGCCTGTCTTTTGCAGATCTTTGATGAGCGATTCGGAAAATTCGTCCACGATTTTGCGCGATAATTTTGCTTTTTCGTCATCTTGCGCCCCGCTCATGCGCATACGGACCCGGTTCAGTACTGCGTGATTAAGCTCGACCTCCTCTGGCGTGGCTGCAAAGCTATAGACAACGATGGCCGTTGGTTTTGCGAGCGGCGAGGCGCCGGAATACGATTGAATGGGTTTGATTTGAACTCGTCCGGTACCTGGGACTTGAGCGCAGGCAATGCCACACAGAATGATGGGATAGACAATGATCGCAAACTTCACGGCGTGACACTCTGATCAGATTGAACGATATTGTTTTGCGCACTTTGGTGCGTGTAATCATACGACTCGACGTTGACCACAATATTTTTCTGTGGAACAGAAACTTTCATGTTCCTCATCACATTCGGGCCGCCAGGCAAGGGCGAATAGTCCTGTGCAATTGTCATCGGACCGCCATCGTAATCCGTTGTGATGTCGAGGTGGGTCGCGAGATGGGTGGTTGAGTTAAGCAGCATGGTCATCGCGTCCATAGGCTTAATAAGGGCGCTGGTTTGAAGCCGAATCGATCCACCGCCTGGGGTTTGCGAGATCTGTGCTTTTTTGACAGCTTCCATCATCTGCTGCGGCTTGTTATAGCTGCCGGCCAGCTCCATGATGTCTTTTACGTTCTCTTTTACACCCGCCGCTATCTTGCCGCGAAAGCCGCGCATTTCCTTCTGCTCCGGCGCCGATATCGTCGTCCGTTGCATGTGACCATTGGAGTCAAAGCTAATCTGTTCGATCATTGGCTCCGACGGGCTTCCCTTGCGGACTACGGTAATGCGTTGCTTCCACTGGTACTGCGTCATTTTTTTTGCATTCATGGCCATCGTGAGTAAGAGTGTCCGGTTCGTTACGGGCATTTGAGCGAGCAGGGGTATCGTGCAGACGGACACGCCGAATACAAAAAGCGAAGCCACGCTTCTACGGGAATTGTTCATATGGTATTGCCTCAGCCATCTTTGCAAATTTGAGGATGCGAGCGAAGTGTTATACCGTACGACATACCGTATGATGCTTTTCCGACCGCTCGATCTGCGCGTATAGTACTTCGCATCAACCAGTTAAATTCGTTCTTTATGAAGGGGAAGATAGGAGCCGGCGTAGTAGTCCTCCTTCTGATCAGGTCCGGCCTTCGGGCCGAGGAGCTGCAACTAGACCAAGCTGTCCAGCTTGCTCTCGAGCACAACGTCGATATTGCCAACTCAGTGCTCGATGTCTCGAAGACGAAAGACCGCTCAGCGGCGTTCCGGACTAACCTTTTTCCAAAGACCACCTTTTATGCTCTCGGCTCCGAGCAGTTAAAGCCTTTCAATATCACGATCGGCGAGGGGACTTTGGGATCGTACAAGGGCATCGGGCCGATTCCCGCGCAAAACACCGAATACAGCACGCCGATGCAGCCAACCGGCTTCCTAGTCGGGCGCATCGCTCAGCCTCTGTCTCAGATCTACCGTATCCGCCTAAATTTAAAGACTCTCGACCTCTCCACGCAATTAGCAAAGGAGAAGGCGCGGTCGAAACGGCAGGACGTAGTTCGTAACGTGAAACAGCTTTACTACAACATCGAACAGGTGCAGAGTTCACTGATTGCCACTCAAGAAACCGTGCGGCTGTACAAGGAAGTCGAGCGGCTTACGGACGACTATGTAGTGAAACAGACGGCGCTTGAATCGGAACTGCTGCAAGCGCAGGCTAATCTCGCCGATGCCGAACAGTCAGAATTGGCGCTGTCTAATCAAGAAGCCAAGCAGAAGGAGCAACTCAACGATCTTCTCGGGCGGGACGTACTAACCGAGTTTACCGTTACGGAGATAGCTGAAGCTCAAAATTCTGAGATCGACCTCGCTGCCGCGCGGGAAAAGGCCCTCGCGCAAAGACCCGAAGTACAACAGGCGCATCTCAAGATTCTTCAATCCGAGCAGGAATTGCGCGCAAAACGCGCCGAATACATTCCGGACATCTCTGCCGAATTCAACACAATCACGCTTTTAAATTACAATTCGTTTCTGCCGGGTGGAACGTATAGTGTCGGGTTGAGCCTTTCCTGGGAACCCTTCGATTGGGGACGCAAGAAGAACGAGATTGCTGAAAAAAGCGACACGGTCAAACAAGACAAGAACACTGAAACGTCGTCTGAACGCAAAGTGATTATGGACGTGGACGATAAGTACCGGCAGATGCAACAGAGCTGGTCGAAGCTTCGCGCAGCGAGACTCAGTCAACGGGCAGCTCTCGAGAACCTGCGCGTTGACAGGGACCAATATGAAGTCCAGGCTGCCTTGCTAAAGGTCGTTTTCCAGGCACAGACGACTCTCGCCCAGGCGAATTCCAGCTACGAACACGCGCTGGCTGACTATTGGAGCGCCAAGGCGGAATTTGAGCATGCTCTCGGCGAGGACCAATGAAGCGATTAGTGTTTCTATTTCCGATTCTCTTTCTGGCTTCATGCAACCGGCAAACGCGTGCGTTAGAGAAGACGGCCACCCCAGTCCGCCTTTCGGCCGTCGAGCTGTACACGCCCTCGCAGGGGCAACGCTATTCTGCCTCCATTCTGCCGAACCGGCAGGTCAACCTTGCCTTTAGAACCAGTGGTTTTGTGGAGTCTATCTATCAGGTGCGAGGGGCGGATGGGAGGACACGCAGCGTCGATATCGGAGACGTGGTTAAAGAAGGTACGATACTCGCACACGTCCGGGTGAAGGATTACGAATTGCAGGTGTCCCAGGCCGAGGGTCAGGCTAAACAGGCTCATCAAGCCGAGCAAACTGCCCGAGCACAACTGGCGCAGGCCGAGGCGGCGGCAGTAAAGGCGGAGCAGGATTTCGAGCGAGCGGATGCGCTATTTAAAAAGAAATCGCTCACCAAGTCAGATTACGATTCAGCCAAGGCAAACCGCGATTCAACACGCGCTCAAGTCGAAGCTGCGCGCTCTCAGGTTCAAGCAAGCGTTGGAGCGATCAACACAGCGCAAGCCACGCTCGGGACCGCCAATCTCGGTTTACACGATACATCGCTTACCGCTCCATTTGCGGGCGCGGTCGTCCAACGGTCTATTGAACTCGGTACTTTGGCCGGCCCGAGCATGGCTGCATTTGTCCTAGCTGACGTATCGTCCGTGAAAGCGACATTTGGCGTGTCGGATATCGTCATTGCACATCTGAAGAAGGGCTCGACGTTATCCGTTTATACGGAAGCCTTTCCGAACCGCCAATTTCACGGGTTTGTGAGCGCGATTGCCGCTGTCGCAGATTCGACCACCCGTTCTTTCCAGGTTGAAGTGACGATACCGAATGAGCGCACAATGCTCAGACCTGGAATGATCGTCTCGCTGGACGCCGGACAATCGTCGCCGAGATCGCAACCAGTTGCAGTCGCGCCTCTGAATGCCGTTGTCCGCGGCACAGACGACTCATCTCAATTTGCCGTAATCGTCGTAGATAGTGGAATAGCTCGGCGAAGGCCCGTGACTCTCGGCGCCACTTATGGAGATCGCATCGCGATCACGGGTGTCGAAGTTGGGGAGAAGGTGGTAAGCTCCGGCGCAACGTTTGTATCCGACGGCGACTTAGTCAGAGTGATTCCGTAGCATGCACCATCGCTCAGACGCGGAAATGATCGCGGGAACTCACAATACCTCGCGCTTTTTCGTCGAGAATCCACAGATTGCGTGGGTATTGTTGGCGGGCACGGTCGCGTGGGGAATCTATGGTTACGCCACCATGCCACAGCGCAAAGACCCGGATATTCCAGCTAGACAAGCAATGGTAATCACGAACTGGCCCGGAGCAAGCGCCGAGAAGGTGGAACAACTTGTCACTCGTACAGTGGAGCAGACTGTTGCTTCAAACTCGAATATCGCACGGATAGAGTCGATCTCCCGCGCGAACGTTTCCTATGTCACCCTAACTCTGTCCGATAAGTTGACGGATACCGGCCAGACACTCGACGATATCGGTGGCCGTCTCGCTGCTATCAACAACCTGCCGCAAGGCGCTGGACCCATCAATTTCCAGCGCGATTTTGGCGATACGGCAACGCTATTACTGACGGTCGCAAGCCCGAAGGCAGACGCGAGGGAAATCGATCTTCGCGCGGCGGCAATTCTGCGAGGCATCAACTCCGTCCGTCCGAAAGGCGCGGCCAATCGCGTCTCGTTAATCCTTTGCGTCCCGATTAAGGTAGACAAGCGGCTCATCTTACTGGCAATCCCTCCGTTTCAGGATTACTTGGCCCAGCTGGGAGCGGCGAGAGACTTCCGGACGATCGATGGTCCGGGTTTTGTCGGAATTGACTTCGAGAGTGATCGAGACGACCACGCGATTCTCGGTCTGCTTGCCAGCTTTCGATTGCAGAATTACGGCGAGGCTTCGGTCCACCCCGATGCATGGGCGCCTTTTGTGGTACGCGCTCCTTCGGAAATCTCGTCGAAGCTGCAGCAGGTCGCCGGCGAAAAATACAGCTATCGCGAACTGGACGACTTTACGGACAACATGGCGACGGCCCTGCTCGCTACGGCCCGGACTCCGGATGGCCCGCCTCTTGTCTCGAAGGTTACGCGTACGGGAATTCTCAACGAGAAAATCTATCTGCTCTATTCCCAGGAGCGGCTGGCTTCTTACGGACTACAGCCGTCGAACCTCGAAAATGCTTTGAACGCCCGCAACATCACGCTACCGGGCGGACAGTTGACCGTGAGCGGAAAGAGTATCGTTATCAATCCTTCCGGCGAATTTCGTAGTGAGGATGAAATTGGCAATGTGACCATTGGCGTGACACCGTACGGCGCTCCTATTTACCTCCGCAACGTGGTCGATACCGTGAGAGCTTACGACGATCCGCCGCAGTTCCTCAACTATTACTCCTGGCGCGATGCCGATGGTGAATGGCAGCGCACCCGAGCAATCAGTATTAGCGTGCAGATGGGCAAAGGCGAGAAGGTGGGCCACTTCGCCGCGGGTGTTGATGCGAGCCTTGCGAATTTGAAGCCACAGCTTCCTCACGATCTAATCGTCGCGCGCGCGAGTAACCAGGCCGATCAGGTCGCCGAAAACATTCATCTCTTCATGACCAGTCTTTATGAAGCGATCGTTCTGGTTGTGATCGTTTCCTTGATCGGCTTCTGGGAATGGCGCTCTGCGCTGCTGATGGCTTTGGCTATTCCGATCACTCTGCTGATGACGTTCGGGATGATGGACGCGCTAGGAATCGATCTCCAGCAAGTCTCGATTGCAACATTGATTATCGCGCTGGGCTTATTGGTTGACGATCCTGTCGTGGCTGGTGATGCGATCAAACGCGATCTCGCAATGGGCCACACCGCTCGTATCGCGGCCTGGCTGGGTCCGACAAAGCTGGCAACGGCGATTGTGTACGCGACGGTCACCAACATCGTGGCCTATTTGCCCTTCCTGTTGCTGACGGGCGATACGGGGAAGTTTCTCTACTCGCTTCCTATCGTAATCGCTTGTTCACTGATCGCTTCGCGCATCGTCTCGATGACATTCATTCCTCTCCTCGGCTATTACCTGCTTCGGCCGCGGGCGGAGCCAAGCATTCAGGAGCGGCGCAGGCGCGGCTTTGGCGCGGTGTATTACCGTGCCGGACAGATGGCAATGGAGCATCGGTGGCTCGCTCTGCTGGTCTCGGTCGTTGTACTTGGCATCGGGGGTTGGCTTGGGTCCGGCCTAAAGCTCCAATTCTTTCCGAAGGATCTTTCGCATCTCGCTTATATCAACGTCTATTTGCCTGAGGACGCGCCCTTCACTCTCGCCAATGCAACAGCCTCATCGGTCGCGCGCGTTGTAGAGCAGGTATCCGCCGAACAGCACCGGCCCATTGAATCGCTCGATACGTTCGTTGGGGGCGGCGCGCCGCGTTTTTGGTACTCGCTTGCGCCCGAATCACGTCATGCGAACTATGCCCAGGTCGTACTCGCGTTTCGAGACGAGCATGACACCGCGCCGCTCCTGCCCGCCCTCCAGACCCGTCTCTCGCGTGAAATCACGGGCGCAAGGATTGATGTTCGCCAACTCGAAACAGGCGCGGCGGTGGGCCTGCCAATTCAGATCCGTCTCGCGGGCGAAAATATCGATGCGCTGCGTGCCGCTGCCGACCGTGTAAAAGCGATTCTCGCGCGAATTCCCCAAGCCACAAGAGTCAGAGACGACTGGGGCGAAGATCGCTTTGCTTTGCAGCTCAAAGTAGATCCGGACCGCGCGAATCTTGCCGGAATCACAAACCTGGATGTGGCGCATGCCTCCGCCGGGGGCATCAATGGCGACCAGCTTACCGTCTTGCGCGAAGGAGACAAGCAGATTCCGGTCGTTTCTCGACTTAGGCCGAATGAGCGCGCCCAGCTCGACGATGTTCAGAACCTATATGTCTATTCCAGTTCGGGCACGCAAAAAATTCCTCTCGGCCAGGTATCGCACATCGATTACAGCCTTCAGGACGAGGTGATTCGACGGCGCAATCAATTCCGAACCATCACCGTTTCCGCTTCGCCGCAAGAAGGCGTACTTGCTTCAGAGGTTATGAAACAGGCCCAACCGGACCTGACTGCGCTTGCGGCGCGTTTGCCTCCCGGATATCGCTTGGAAATCGGAGGTGAAGAAGAGAAGCAGAAGGACGGTTTTCAGCAGTTGGGCATTGTGCTGCTAATTTCCTCGGCGGCTATCTTTCTCGCGCTTTCCTTTCAGTTCAAGAGCGCCATCAAACCGTTTATCGTGTTCGCTGCCGTTCCTTACGGTGGCGCCGGGGCCTTGATTGCGCTTTGGATTATGGGTGCGCCGTTCGGGTTCATGGCATTCCTCGGAGTGGTCAGCCTGGTCGGTGTCATCGTCAGTCACATTATCGTTCTCTTTGACTTCATCGAGGAAATGCATGCCAAGGGCGAGCCGTTCGAGCAAGCGGTGCTTGACGCCGGTATCATGCGCTTACGGCCGGTTCTGATTACGGTCGGCGCCACGGTGATAGCCTTGTTCCCCCTTGCCATTCACGGAGGACCCCTGTGGGAGCCCATGTGCTACGCACAGATCGGGGGGCTGACCGCCGCCACCTTCATCACTTTACTTCTGGTTCCCGTGATCTACTCCATCTGTGTGCTCGATCTGAAGATCGTGAAATGGGAACCGTCGAGCCCAGTGCTGGAACCGGCACTCGAGATGGCGGGAACCAAGAAAAATGGATGATAAACTGGCGGGCGAATTAAAGGCCCAAGCGGAGAAATAAAGATATGCCAAAACTGATGAGTGCTGCGGGCGCGGCTGCCGCTAGTGGCGGTCAAACGCCTGCAGAACCCGAACTTACGACCCTTCCGGCCTTCGCCGTCGGTGTCGATGCGTTTATCTATGGTTATCCGCTCGTCGTAATGGGTGTGACGCAGCGTGTGACGACTCACGCGCACAACGCTACGGAGACCCTGGGCCGTGCGCCCGTTAATCAATTCGCGCACGCAACGACGCTGCCGAACGCTTCGTACACCGACGTTGTTCTCCCTAATGTAAACACGCTCTACTCGCTCGCCTGGCTCGATCTAAGCGGGGAACCCGTGGTTCTGCATCTTCCCGACATGACGGGCCGCTTCTTCCTGATGGAGGTGGTCGATGCCTGGACGAATGTCGGTGGCGCGGACGACGCCTGCACCTCGGGTCCCGGCGGTCCGCCTGCCTTTTGCTCGCTTGGCACGCGCTACGGCACCCAAGCGGGAGACTATGCCTTCGCCGGCCCGAACTGGGATGGGACACCGCCAGACGGGATTACGCGGGTTATCCAGATCTCGACCAACACCGCGTGGATCATTGGCCGCATTTACACGACAGGAGCTCAGGACGATATCGATGTTGTGGTTAACACTCTTCAACCACAGGTGACTCTGACACCGCTGACCGCGTTCGGCAAACCTTATTCGTCTCCTATCGACTCGCCGGTCGATCCAACAGTCGATACGGTGACAACACCTGTAAAGCAGGTGGCGAATATGGACGCTTGTGCTCTCTTCGGGACTCTAGCAGCAATGATGATGTCGAATCCGCCGGTCCCGGCTGACGCTCCGACGATCGAGAGGCTCGCGAGTATCGGGCTTGTCCCAGGGAAGCCCTTCGACTGCAGTCAGCTCGATTCCGTGACGCGGGCGGCGCTCCAACTAGCGGTCCGAGTCGGCCAGCAAACAGTAATCAAAGCCTCCCAGAAGCTGTCGATGACCGATACTGGCTGGATCATGGCTCTCGACTTGGGCACCTACGGCACCGAGTACCTGGAAAGAGCGGCCGTTGCCTACAGCGGCATAGGCGCGAACCTGTACAAGGACGCCGTTTATGCGGGGAATCTGCTCGAAGGCGGTCACAACTACGTGCTGCATTTCGATTCAGGTCAACTGCCGCCCGCCAATCCCAAGGCCTTCTGGTCTGTGACAATGTATAATCGGCCTCTCGAGAACCTGGTGACAAACCCGATTGGCCGCTATGCCCTCGGCATTCCGCTCGTCCAAGACCACGTGCCGCAGCACAACCCGGACGGCTCGTTGGATCTCTACATCCAGAACGCTGCACCTCCGGATCCGAATTCGCTCATGTATCAAAACTGGCTCCCTGCACCCACGGGCAATTTCGTCATCGTCCTGCGGATGTACTGGCCCGACGCAACGGTGCTAAACGGCCAGTGGGTGCCGCCAAAAGTGCAGCAAGTGAATTAGCCTGGTGCGTGCGTCTTGACTTCGAGGTGCATGGTAAAGCCCTCGCTGCCCTCGAAGTCATATTGCTTGGCGCAAATTTCAGTCGCGTCTTCGAGTCGAATCAAATTGACAGTGAGGCGATATTGCCGGGCGTTACTCGAGCCTTGCGGAGCCGAGTTGAACGTGAAGACTGGAACATAGCCGCCTTTCGGGATGTCGATGCCGACCTGCTCATCGCCGTTGTCGCGTGATCGCTGATAATACTCGAGCAGTTTTTGGCGTAAACGGCGTGCGTCGTTTCGGACAATTGGATCGAGACCGGGCTCGAACGATTCGTCTCGCTCGAAGGCCGAGACTCCAATCGTGTATTCACATAACTGACTGCCGCGGCCAGCAAGTGTCTCTTCGACGACAAATTTGAGAAACCGCCTCATCCTTTCCGCGTTAACGAAACCATCGCTTTGAAGGATTTTTGAAAGCTGCATTCTGACGGCATCGGAAGATGGACTCTTCGAGGGCTCTGGCTGGCTCCAGTCACCGGTCTGACGAATCGCCTGCACAGGCTTGTATTCGGCGGAACTCAGGCGGCGCGGCTGCCTGGTTCCTCGAATGGGCCTGGATAACTGGCGTTCTGTAATCGGGAACGCGACAACTGGATTCATTTGATCCTCCAAAGGGGTCTTGTGATTATGGCACGTTTTGCGGAACCGCAGTCCTCGAGAGAGGACCGCGGTTCCCCGGCAAGCTGCGCTAAAATTCCGCGCCGTAGCCGAGCAGCGACTTGAGACCGCCGTTCTTCCAGATATTGGACCCCTGGAGTGCGATGAATGCCCGGAAAATCAGGTGCGCGAGCTTTGACGCTGCCTGCACCCCTCCCAAGGCTCCGGGGAGCGTTTCCTGCAGTTCATTCGGGATGAGGTCGTTAAGCAGAAGCTGTTTCATGCTCTGAATGCGCGGATCAGAAGGATTGCTAAAAGCAAGATTATCCAGTTCGAGTTGGCCTTCTGTTGTTGAATAGTCGTAGAATTCCAACTCGATTGAGGATGGAATGATTGTGGCCGTCAGAGGTGTCCATTTCGCGTACACGCCCAGCTTGGTGTCGTCTGTGCGTAACCCGAAAATGTTTAACGGGGCTCCATTGAAAACGAAATTGAAGTAATCGGGCACGATTTCGTCAGTGGCGTATAGAACGTAAGAGCGCCCCGGCGCATCGTTAGATTTCAGCATCGGGATCATGTCATGACGCTTGGCGTAAATTTGGGCGAGATTATCCTTCGTCATCCAATTTCGGCTTCCGAGGTTGCCGATGCTGGCGATTAAAGGCGCGAAATCAACGTGCGAGGTGAGCCCCATGCGGATGTCATCTACGTCTTCCGTAAATCTGTGGCTCGGATCGACCACGACGAACGGAACGTGCCAAGCTTCCTCGTAAACGGTGCCAATTTTGCCCTGGAGGAAACCGTGCGCTCCGTTATATTCGCCATGGTCGGAGGCAAATACGATCACCGTGTTTTCCCTGACGTCTTTCGGCAGATCGTCCAGCGCATCGAGCACGTTCCCGATTTGCTGATCAACGATCTGCATAATCTGCGTGTAACTATCGAAGCCGCGCTGCCAATAGCTGAATGGCATCTTGGCGACTCCAAGTGCCTGCTGTTGGAGCGGAGTGCTGGGATACTGCTCAATCGTGGCAGTGTCCTGAGACGGATCGTCGGTTGCGCCGCCCCAAACCAGCTGACTGAATTCACGTACGAACGACTGGGTTGATGGCTTATTGGAATTAATTGTTGATGCACTCTCCCAGTTCGGGGGTAAGGTCGGGTATCCGTAGGACATTGGAGACTTCAACTCATCTACGTCATATTGCACAAGTGGGGGAGCTGGGGGCGTGGCCGCGTATGAATACTGGAGTTGTTGCGGAAGTGAATTCGGGTTGGCCTTGGGGTCTTTGTACACGTCCGCAACGCCCTGGAACTCTGTCCCTGCGGGAAAGAATTCCCGGTCATGGGGGTTAACCAGACTGACGGTGAGGCACCAGGGCTGATTGGCGGGCCTCTTGTTCTTTAACCAATCAATTGCCTGGTTCGCCGTGTAGGCATCGTTGTGAAAGCCGTTCGTTTCATCCCCATATGTCCCCTGGAGATTGTCGCCAGTGGGATCGAAATAGGTAGGGTAATAATCGAAGCCGTAGTTAGCCAGTGTATTGGTCGGTTGCCCGGGCACAGAAACGTGCCACTTCCCAGTGTAGGGCGTTTGATAACCGGCAGCTTGAAGCAGCTTGCCATAGGTGGGATAATTCGTGTTCAGCACGGGTTGGTGGGCTGGTGGCGGGCTCGTCGGTGTCGACAGAATTGTCGTTATCACCCACTGCTGTTGGGAATAGAGGCCGGTGATCAGGACGCCGCGCGATGGTGTGCAGGCATTGGCAGCGGTGTTATGGTTGCCGAATTTTACGCCGGGGCGCCATATTCTCTTGTGGACGTTTTTCATGAATCTGGCAAGAAATTCGCCCGGTTCTTTTATGTGGCCGGGGAACACGGTTGGGTAGCGAAGCTCGTCCACAAGTATGAATAAAATGTTGGGCTGAGGTCCGGGGACTGGGTTGTCGCTTTGCGCGGTCGCCTTTCGAAGTCCGGTCAACATTCCGCCGCCTGTGACGGCGGCGGTCGATTTAAGAAAGTCTCTGCGGTTCATATTCTCTCCTTCTGCGCTCTCGAAGGCCTCCTAACTGGGTGAAGCAACAAAATCCCGTGAAACCTGCCACGGCTTGGAAAAAAAACTGCCGTCAGCGCGAGCGGAGCGGTTTTTGGTAAAGTGTTGAGCGGTTTTCTCCCCCGAACATGAATTCCGAGCGCTGGAAAGTGATCGAACAGGTCTACTACAGCGTGCTGGCATCTCCGCCTGGGCGTCGCACGGCTGTGCTGGATGAAGCTTGTTCGGACGATCAGGAGATGCGGCGCGAAGTGGAATCTTTGCTTGACGCGAGGGAGCAGGCCGGAAACTTTCTCTCCGCCTCGGATCTGAAGGGTTGCCTCGCGGAGCTGGCTTCCGAGCCGGACCTGGCGGGGCACACGCTCGGTCATTACAACATCCTTTCTGTGATCGGCGCCGGTGCGATGGGCGAAGTTTACTTGGCCCGCGACACCAGACTTGACCGTCAGGTGGCGCTGAAGATCCTGCCCGCACGGTTCACGGTGGACGGTCAGCGGGTGACGCGGTTCCGCCGCGAAGCCAAAGCGGCTTCCGCGCTCAGTCATCCGAACATCATCACGATTTACGATATTGGGGAAATTGGCGAGACGTGGTTTATAGCCATGGAGTTCATCGAGGGGGTCACACTGCGCAAGCAACTCGCCGCCGGGAAGATGAAACCACACGAGGCACTCGGGATTGCAAGCCAGTGCACAGTGGCGCTCGAGGCTGCACATCAGGCGAGGATCGTGCATCGCGACATCAAGCCGGAAAACATCATGGTGCGGTCCGATGGCGTAGTGAAAGTGGTTGACTTTGGGTTGGCGCGGATTGGCGAGACCCAAGAGGAATCCGCGGTGGAAGCGACGCAAGCCGGCACTCTGATCGGCACGCCACGATACATGTCGCCAGAGCAAGCGCGGGGCGAAAAACTGGATGCACGGACGGATATTTTCAGTTTGGGAGCGGTGCTATACGAAATGGCTACGGGCAAACCCGCGTTTCCCGGCGCAACCACCGCCGAAGTGTTCGCAGCGCTGCTTGGGCCCGGACCGCTTCCGCCGTCGCAATGCGCCGACGGCATCCCGGAGGATTTGGACGCGATCGTTTCGAAGGCGCTCGCAAGAGACCGCGAAGCCCGATATCAGACGATGCACGAATTCGCGGCTGACCTGGAGAATTTCGAACAACGGCCAGAGCCGGACGCAGCGAGGGTACAGGCGAAGCGCGCAAGGGAGCGGGCACGCGTATTCTCGCGCCGGCGCCCAATCCTTCGAGGCGCACTGATAACTGCGATCGCGTTGACTGTGGGGCTTGCGCTGGCTTGGTATATGCGGATTGCCAGGCCGGGCGGCTCCCGCGACGCGCTAGCTCTGGATGTAGTACCGCTGACCAGTTTTGCAGGATTTAAGGATTTTGGGTCGTTCTCGCCTGACGGCAACCGGATCGCATTCTCATGGAATGGGGGCAGGGGCGGAAGCGGCGGCACACCGGACCGGAATATCTATATAAAGAAGATCGGACCCGATGATCCTATCCGCTTGACCTTCGCGCCCCAAGACGAGAGGCTACCCGCGTGGTCGCCAGACGGACGATACATCGCGTTCTGCCGCGCGCTGGTCGCAGAACCCACGCCCAGGCGGTACGCGATTTATGTGATCGCCGCAGCAGGCGGCAAGGAACGGAAGATCGCGGAAGGCGGATTGGGAGTGTCCTGGTCGCCGGACGGCAAGATGCTGGCGGTTGCCGGGCTGGCAGGCGAGAAAGAGGGCGTATCTTTAATTTCGTATGAAGATGGCAAACAGCGTCAACTTACCAGCCCTCATCCATATTTCGACAGTCTTCCTGTCTTCTCTCCCGATGGGCGATGGATCGCGTTCACCCGGGACTTCGGTTTCTCCGCGCGAGAGATTTTCGTTATTCCTGCGCGCGGAGGAGCCGCAAGGCAGCTCACCTTCGATCGCGAACCGACATACGGCGCGGCATGGACGGCAGATAGCCGCGAAATCGTGTTCGCGTCGAATCGGGGGATTGGGGGCGAGAGCCTCTGGCGCATTCGAGCGAATGGCGGTGCTCCCCGCCGGCTTTCGGCTACACTGCAGGGCGGCTTTTATCCTTCCATTTCGCGACAGGGCAACCGCCTGCTTTACACCGAGTCATCTAAGGATACGAACATCTATGCTTACGCAGGGCCGGGCTTTGGCAGTCAATCGGCACCCGGCCGCTTCGGTGAAGCGAAGGGTCTGATTCTGTCCTCGCGCAGAGACGACAGCCCGAGCATTTCGCCGGACGGTGAACGGATTGCTTTTGTTTCGAAGCGCACGGGTAACGAAGAGATCTGGGTCTGCGACCGGAACGGCGAGCGGCTCGTACAGTTGACTTCGTTCAAAGGTCCAGGGACGGGAACACCTCGATGGTCGCCAGACGGGCCCTGGATCGCTTTCGACTCGCTCGCGGCGGGCAATCCCGATATCTATGTCAGCGACGCGGACGGCGGCACTCCCCGCCGCTTGACCACTGGGCCTTTCAGTAACTTCATGCCCTCCTGGTCTCCTGACGGGAAGTGGATCTACTTTAAATCCGACCGCTCCGGGAGCGATCAGATCTGGAAGATCCAGACTGCGGGTGGAGCTGCGATTCAGGTCACGCGCGGCGGAGCGTGTGAAGGATTCGCTTCGCCTGATGGCAAGCTCGTATATTTCACGAAACGTGCGTGGGGAGCGATCTGGACGGTACCGGTTGGCGGCGGCGCAGAACAGCCGCTATCGGGGCTCGAAAGCTTTAACAGAATTTTCCGCTCATGGGGTGTTGTCGATCGCGGAATTTATTTCATGTCAAGGCAAGACACACTGCGCCAAACAATCCGCTTCTTCAGTTTTGCTACACGCCAAGTAACGCCACTGCTGACATTGGACAAAGAGCCAATTTGGGACTATCCCGACGTGGCTCTTTCACGAGACGGCCATCGATTGCTTTCCGCGCGCCTGGACCAGGAGGTCAACGATTTGATGCTGATCGAGAATTTCCATTGAGCGTACGAAGCGGACCGCTTTTCGGTCGAGACGCAGCGGGACTTTCGGGTCAAGCAGGTTCGATATCCGTAAGGTCCTGAGGAGCGGCCCGAGAAATCCATGCATCCTCCGGCGAGCGAAATTACTCTTTTGTTGAATGCCTGGTGCAAGGGCGATCAAGACGCGTTGGCGCGTTTGGCGCCAGTTGTAGAGTCGGAACTGCGCCGGCTTGCCCGCGTCTACCTGAGTAAAGAAGGGGCAGGCCACACGCTCCAGCCTACGGCTCTGGTCAATGAAGCTTACTTACGCCTGATTGAATGGAATACGGTCGAGTGGCAAAATCGAGCTCATTTTTATGCAGTGGCATCGAAAATTATGCGGCGCGTATTGGTCAACCAGGCAGTCGCCCGCGGCAGGCAAAAGCGAAGCGGCGGAGCTGTTCTTGTTTCTCTCTCTGAAGCCGAGGCGGCAGCGGACCGCAGCGCCGACGTCATCGCTCTCGATGAGGCGCTGATGGCGCTGGCCAAGTTCGACGATCGGAAGAGCAGGCTTGTGGAGCTGCGTTTCTTCGGTGGGCTTAACGCCGAAGAAACCGCGGAAGTTCTGGGGATTTCCTTGCGAACGGTGCACAGGGAATGGGATCTGGCGCGAGCATGGTTATTCCGCGAGCTTCGCGGGCAAGGATGACCGGCTGTTCCGCGCGAAGCTATTCGACCTCAAAGGTCACATAGGTTAGTCTGGCATTGCGTTCCACTTGCATCGCAACGGGATCACCCGGTTGCAGCTGGTCGAACGCTGCCCGCAGCGCTTCTACGCTGGTTATTTGTGCGCGATTCATTGAATGAACCACGTCGCCTTCGAGCAGGCCTGAATCGACAGCTAATCGATTGGCGACGATCGAACTGACCAGCACACCTGTCGGAATGCGGAGTTCTCCCAATAACTCCATGACGGCCGGCGTGATGGTGACCCCAACAATGCCGAGTCGTGGGATTAGATCTTTCTTTGGGTCGCCAAGTTCGGAAAGTCTCTGAATGTCGTTCCGTGGTTCGAAAACCGGGACCTCTATGTCGAGCCTCTGGCTGCCGCGCAGGATCTGAAGTTTTGCGGAGCCGCTTGTATTCTGCAAGTAGAGACTCAAGGCAAAGAGCGGTACGTTGTCTACCTTCATACCATTGATGCCAACGATAACATCTTGAATCCTCAGCCCAGCATGCTCGGCAGGACCGCCGGGAAAAACGTCCGAGATAATTACGCCGGCGTCATTCGAAAGCCCCAGACCCTGCGCCATATCTCGTGTCAGCGACTGAAGATCGGCGCCGATCGTGCGGCGGCGAACGCGTCCGTACTGCCGAATCTGTTCGTAGGCGTACCGGACGATGCCGCTGGGAATAGCGAAGCCGACGCCTTCGCTTCCGCCTGAGTTCGAGTAAATGAAGGTATCGATGCCGACAACGTTGCCATCCACATCGACGAGCGGGCCTCCGCTGTTACCTGGGTTGATCGCGGCATCCGTCTGAACGTAAACCATGGGATCGTCTGGACCCACTTGCCGCAAAACGGAGCTAACCAGGCCAAGCGTGACGGAATTTTCAAGGCCTTCAGGACTCCCAAAAGCCAGGACGATCTGTCCTTTCTGAACGCGCTCGTAGCGGCCGATGGGAAGTGTTGGCAATCCGGTGGCTTCTACTTTCAGAATCGCGATGTCGATTGCTTTGCTGAATCCTACAATCCGAGCAGTGAGAACACGGCCGCGCGATTTCAGCAAAGCCGCAGGCTGCGATTCCTGAGCCGAGGCCGGAGTTAAAACCACGCGGACGCGGTCAGAACCTTTCACCACATGATAGTTGGTCACAATGTAGCCGTCAGGATCAACGATGACGCCGGAGCCCAGGCTGCGTTCCCTGCCGATTGCGCTCGATCCCCGCTTATCGTCTTCGTCTGGCGAGCCGTAACCAGCAACCAAAACCTCAACCACAGCTGGAGAGACGCGCTTCACAAGGGTTTCAAAGGAACTACTCATCTGGTGGATGGCATCGAAACCTTTTTGCGCCGCGGTCTGGCATCGCAGATCTGCCGGAACAAAACAAAGAGCCAGCAGCAGAGCAACTGCGGTGCAAGCGAATCGCTTAGGTAAGAGGTGTTTTAAGGAGCGGGCCTTCATTTCGGTATTCGCCTTTCGGAGGAAGAGTATACATGCTAAACAACCATTTGTTTGGCGCGGTAGCATAGTCTCTATCGTGGAACAGACCTTCCCACGCTCCTATATACCGCTGCGTCGAGTGGACTGGCGTGTCGTTGTCAGCCTGATTGCCCTCAACACCGTTTGCCTGTTTTTCTACCGGCAGCTCGACTATGTGGCAAATGCTCATCACCGGCCGCCGTTGCTCACCTTTGCGGAGGAGGCAATTGGCGGTCTGGCGGGATTAGCCGTTTTTCCCCTGATCTACCTGGTCGCGATCCGCTTCCCGCTGCTTTCGGCGAAGTGGCGCAGGAATCTCGCCGCTCATCTCTTGGCGGTGTGCCTCATTTCGCTCGTCCACACTAGCTTGATCGCTATGCTTCGCTTTGTTTTGTTTCCGGTTCTCGGCTTTCAAAATGAGAGGTACGGTTATATGCCTGCCCGTTACCCGATGGAGTTCTCGCACCTCTTCATTTACTACTGGTTCGGTGTGAGCCTCATTTATTTCTTTCACGAAATTCGCTTTGCGCGCGAGCGAGAAGTCCGCCAAGCCAATCTGGAAAAAAATCTCGCCGAATCGCAATTGCGAAATTTGCGCCTACAGCTCGAGCCTCATTTTCTGTTTAATGCCCTGAACGCAATCTCGGCAGCGGTTTATGAGAATCCCCGCGCCGCCGATGAAATGATCGGCCGCCTGGGCGACATGCTCCGACAATTATTGAAAGACGATCGCTCGCAGGTAGTTCCTCTCGGGAGAGAGATTGAAAGCTTACAACTCTACACGCGCATTATGGAAGCGCGGCTCGAGGATCGTCTCAAATTGAATATCGATATCGACGAGGACGCCAAACAAGCACTCGTACCGCAACTAATCCTTCAGCCGCTGATCGAAAACGCCATTCGCCATGGAATGGATGCAATGTTCGAAGTCCGGATTGTCATTGAAGGCCGGATTGAGCAAGGCTCACTGCGTCTCAGGATCCGCGACCACGGGATGGGCATTGACGATCCCAAGGGTTTGAAGATGGGAATCGGCCTTCGCAATACCACGGAGCGCCTCGAGCGGCTGTATGGCGATGAACAAAGTTTCGAGCTTCGCAACGCGCCCGATGGCGGTGCTGTCGCCGAGATTCTCATACCGTTTCGCGCCAGCAGTGAACACGAGGCGCATGCGGCTCCGGCGCTGGCAGTCGAGCCTGGAGTCCAATGATTCGTGCTGTCTTAGTGGATGATGAGCCGCCAGCGCGTCGAAAGCTTCGTTATCTTCTCTCGCCCGAAACAGATATCGAGATCGCCGGCGAGGCCGGCTCGGGCGCTGAGGCCGTCGACCTGCTGAACCGGCTTCAACCCGATCTCGCTTTCATCGATATACAGCTTCCGGATTGCACCGGCTTCGATGTGGTGGAATCGATAGAATCGCGCGATCGTCTCCATCTGGTCTTCGTCACTGCGCACGACGATTTCGCGCTGAAAGCTTTCGACGTTCACGCCATCGATTACTTGCTGAAACCGGTGGAACCCAGCCGCTTTGCGCAGGCGCTCGCGCGCATCCGCCGCATCGTCGAAGCACCGACCACGAGCCATATAGCGAGCCGGCTCGACGAGCTCGTCCAGGCGCTGCGCTCCGATCCGGCTTATGCCCGCCGCCTGTTAATCCAGGAGAACGACCGTTCCTTGTTCCTCGAAGTCGGCCGCATCGACTGGATCGAGGCCGCGCGCAATTATGCTTGCATCCATTCTGGCGAACGAACGTACATCGTCCGCGCCAGCCTCGAGTCTCTGGCCGCCAAGCTCGATCCGGCCGTGTTTCGCCGCATCAATCGCTCTGAGATTGTAAATGTTGAACGTATCGCCGAGGTCCGCTCCTGGTTCCATGGCGATCAAAAGGTCATTCTCAAGACAGGCAGAGAATTGAACTGGAGCCGCCGCTATCGTACTTCGTCGCTTGAAGAACTCGAGCGGGCGTAGCTGCTCCGCTGACTATTGGCTCAGGCGAGCCCAGACCGTCTCGAACACGAGTACCTTACCGCCTGGAAGCTGGTACTCGGCGCTCGCTGTCAGAAGACTCCTCATCTGAGGGTGCCAAAACCAAGCTCTATGGCGCACGGGATCCATCACGAGAATGTGTTTAATCCCGAGATCACTGAGCCCCTCACATTTCTCCTGAACGAGCGAGAACTGGTCGCCGGGCGACAACACTTCGATTGCGATGTCCACCGGTTGAGTGGGGTAGGATCCGGTAAGCGGTTCGACCGATGCCACGACGTCCGGAGTCGGTTCCCAACGGTCGCTGATTCTAAGCGTCAGCTCTCCGTAGGCGTCAAAGTCCATCTCGATGAGCACGTCTCTCATAAGCGACTGCAGCTTGGAATGTAGTCGGGTGGGTACGGATTTCTGGACCGCCTCGCCGTCCCAGTATTCGAAATAGGGCTTCTCGTTGGCATACTTCTCGCGAAACTCTTCCAGCGTCAGCTTTTGAGCAGCGACTGTCACGGGCGGCCTCCCCCGTCGATTATTTCAGACTCGCGCATAGCCGCTGGTAACGCTGCGAGTCCCGCTTGTCCCGGATTGGCTTCGCGAGTCGCTAACGAAGCCGCACACTAATCCCATGAAGCTGCCCACCGCCACGTTTGCCGTTCTTCTCTCTGCTCTATTTTTATTCGCCTACGGAACCGGTCGAAAGGGCGACTGGCCTGCCTACGGCCACGATCCTGGCGGCCAGCGTTTCTCGCGATTGACGGCTATTAACCGGTCGAATGTGAAGTCGCTGAAGGTTGCGTGGACGTTTCGTACCGGCGATGCCTATACGCCTCCAAGCGGATCGAAGCCGACGCAATTCGAAGCCACGCCGCTCTATGTTGACGGCACTCTGTTTATTGGCACTCCGCTCGGGCGGATTATCTCCCTCGATCCAATCAGCGGGAAAGAGCGCTGGAGTTATGATCCGCACATCGACAAAGATAAGGGTTACGGCGATTACGCGAATCGTGGTGTATCGACGTGGAAATCGCCTTCCGGCAGTCGGCGCATTTATATCGCTACCATTGACGCGCGCCTGATTGCTGTGGACGCTTCGACCGGTAGGCCGTGCCAAGATTTCGGCGATAACGGCATCGTAGACCTGCGGCAGGGATTGCGGATCAGGCCACGCGGATTCGCTGATTACGAAGAAACCTCGCCGCCCGCTGTTATCGGCAATACGCTTGTAGTCGGTTCCGGCATCGCCGATAACGGCGCTACCGACATGCCAAGCGGCGAAGTTCGCGCATTTGACACTGTTACCGGCAAACTGAAATGGAGCTGGGACCCCATTCCGCAAGATCCTGGCGCCGTTGGCGCGGATACGTGGAAGAACGGAAGCGCGGCGCGAACTGGAGCGGCAAATGCCTGGTCGGTGATCGCGGCCGATCCAGTTCGCAATCTGGTTTTCGTTCCAACTGGTAGCGCCAGCCCCGACTATTATGGCGGCGAGCGGGTGGGCGACAATCTCTTTGCCGACTCGGTAATCGCTCTCAACGCCGATACGGGCAAGCGCGTCTGGCATTTCCAAACCGTTCACCATAACCTGTGGGACTACGATGTAGCCACGCCGCCGCTGCTTTTCGACATCCATCGCGATGGAAAGACGATTCCTGCTATTGCCATCGGCTCGAAGACTGCCAATCTCTTCATTCTCAATCGCGAGACAGGTCAAGCAATCTTCGGCGTGGAAGAGCGTCCGGTTCCGAAGAGCGACGTGCCCGGCGAAGTTTCATCGCCGACGCAGCCGTTTCCTATCAAACCGGCTCCTGTTTCGGCGCAAACATCTTCCGTCAACGATGCTTTTGGCATTGACGAAGCGGACCGGGCGTGGTGCCGCGCGGAGATCAGTAAGCTTCGCACGGGAAGCATTTTCACTCCGCCATCCCTTCAAGGCACATTCCAAGTGCCCGGTAATGTCGGAGGGCAAAACTGGGGCGGCATGGCCTACGATCCAACTCACGATCTGCTTATCCTTCCGACCAATCACATTGGGGCGGAAGTTCGCCTCATTCCGCGCGCCGATTACGAGAGCTTACGAAGCTCGCGAGGTAGAAAGCTGGATGGAGACTGGGAGTTTGCCCCGCAGCGCGGCACGCCTTACGGGATGATGCGCCGCTTTTTGTTGAGTCCGAAACGTATTCCCTGCACTCCTCCACCATGGGGCACGTTGGTTGCTATTTCCGCTTCAAGCGGA
This sequence comes from Bryobacterales bacterium, assembly GCA_963722585.1. Lineage (GTDB taxonomy): Bacteria > Acidobacteriota > Terriglobia > Bryobacterales > Bryobacteraceae > KBS-96. Next base: position 104,978 of record CAVRNU010000038.1, read on the forward strand.
GACAAAAAATGGGAAGTACCGCTGGGGCAGTTCAGTCCCAAGCTTCCCGCTAAGTGGGGCTCGATCTCATTGGGAGGGCCAATCGCGACTGCGGGCGGTCTCGTATTCGTCGGCAGCACACTCGTTCCCGCGATCTATGCGTTCGATGTCGAAACCGGCGAGCAGCTATGGAAAGGGGACTTGCCGACGAGCGCTAAAGCAACACCTATGACCTTTCAAGGCCCTGACGGCAAGCAATATCTGGTGGTAAGCGCCGGAGGATACGGAATCCCGGACCTGTCGCCACTCGGCGACTACGTGGTCGCATTTAGTCTCTAGCTTGAGCTACTGCGGAGCGAGCTTGCCGTTCGAAATGTCCTGCAATACCGCCAGCAACAGCTCCGTCTGAATTGGTTTGGCCAAGTGGCGATCCATTCCGGCCTCGAAACAGCGCTCTTTATCCCGCTCCATGGCGTGCGCGGTCAGGGCGATAATCGGCATTCGTTTTCCGCCCCGGGCTTCGATCCTTCGAATCTCCTTAGCGGCTTCGATCCCATCCATCTCGGGCATTTGAATATCCATTAACACGCCATCGAATTCCCAGTTCGATCGCTCCAAAGTGCCGAGCGCCTCGCGGCCGTTTCCAGCCAGAGTAACCCGGTGGCCACGTTTTTCGAGGAGGCGCGCCGTCAAACGTTGGTTGACGGCGTTGTCCTCGACTACGAGGATGTGTAGCGGCGTGTCTATGTGAATCTGCTTTGATTCTCCATTTGAGGCGGTCACCGCCGGGAACGGGCATTGACTGTTGTTCCTGGCTCCCTCGGGAACGTCGAACCTAGCTGTGAAATAGAAATTGCTTCCGCGCCCCGCTTCACTCTCGACCCAAATTTTTCCGTTCATCAACGCAACCATTTGGGAGCAGATGGCCAAGCCGAGACCCGTGCCGCCAAACTCGCGGGTCAACGATCCGTCGGCTTGTGTAAACGCCTCGAAGATAAGGTCCTGTTTCTCCTTGGGAATTCCAATGCCGGTATCGCTTATGCAGAACTTCAGCACTTTGGAGGAGGTGGATTGATCAATGATATTGACGCTGATTGAGACGCTTCCATGAGAAGTGAATTTAACAGCGTTTCCGACCAGATTGATAAGAATTTGCCGCAGGCGTATCGGGTCGCCCAACAGGACTCCGGCAGAAGCAGCGGCTTCGAGCGACTGTACTAGCACCAGTCCTTTCCCGGCTGCTTCGATCGATAGCGGCGCGAGAGCCTGTTCGAGACACCCCAGCAGGTCGAACGGTATTTTCTGCAGGCTGAGTCTCCGCGCTTCGATTTGAGAAAAATCGAGGATGTCGTCGATAATTGCGAGCAACGAGTTGGCCGAGAAGTTTGCGGATCTCAGATATTCTCTCTGCTCGTCGCTAAACGCGGTTTCAAGCGCTAGACCGGTCATTCCGATGATTCCATTCATCGGTGTTCGAAGCTCGTGGCTGATGTTGGCCAGGAATTCGCTTTTAGCGCGGTTTGCAGCCTCCGCGGCTTCCTTGGCGGTTTTGAGCTGCTCCTCAGTGCGCCGCCGCTCCCGATTTTCCGCGTGAAGCGCGTCATTCAGCTCAGTCAATTCTACAGTGCGCTCGCGTACGCGCTGCTCCAGTTCGTCATGCGCGCGCTGCAGCACTTGCTCGGCTTCCTTGCGCTGTGTGATTTCCTCGACTACGCCGACAATTTTATTTAAGCGGCCGAGAGCGTCGATAACTGGAAACGCCCGATCCCACAGCCAGCGGGTCCGGCCGCCATCGACAATCCGGTACTCGCATTCGCGCGCCGCTCCTGTCCTCTCGTGCCGCCGCGCGTCCCTGATTGATTCGCGGTCCTGGGGATGGATGGGGTTGAACCAGGCGTCCGGATCTTGAAGCACAATATCGGCGGAAAATCCCCAAAGGTCTTCGAAAGCCGGACTTACGTACAAGAGTGCGCCGCTTTCGGGATCCATTATCCAGAACACCTCGCGAATGTTCTCGGCGAGCTGGCGAAATTTCTTCTCGCTTCCACTCAATGCCTCCGTGCGTTCGAGCACCAAGGCCTCCAACTTCCTTGCCCTGAGGCGCAGCTGGTTTACGCGCGCCTGATAGATGGCGGCAAAGAGCAAAGCCAGCGCCAATCCCGCGACGGCGGCAAACCATACTGTCTCGTAAAAATGCGGCCGAAGTAAAAATGATACGGATTCACCAGCCCGACTGCAAATTCCGTCGGCATTACACGCGATAACGCGGAATCGGTACTTGCCGGGAGGGATGTTCGTATAGTAGGCGGTACGGCGAGGCCCTGCGTCCGCCCAGTCTTTATCGAATCCCTCCAAAATGTATTTAAACCGGATTTTCGAGGGTTCGATGAAGCTTGTCGCCGTATATTGGAATTCGAGTTGTCCGTGGCCTGGCCGAACGCTAAGCAGCGCATCGCCGGAGACTTCGCGTTTATCGATTAGCACGCGTTCCACTAACACCCGCGGCTCGGTCGCGTTGGTAACTAAGTGAGCGGGGTCGACAATAGCAACCCCCTTCATCGTCGAAAAGGCCAATCGGCCATCGACGAGCCGCCATCCCGCAGGCTGAAATCCGCCATTGCATTCTCTGGTCCCCATACCGTCGGGCTGGCCGAAGGTATGCGAAGGAACCTGACGAATGTCCCCGCCGGCGAAGGCTTCGAGGCGGCTCTTAGATACCTGGAAAACGCCCCGATTCGAGCTCATCCACAAATTTCCCCGCGCATCGTCAAGGATCTCGAGTATCGAATCGTCGAGCATTCCCGCGTGCGTCGTGAAGCTCGAGAAACGTCCATTCTTAAAGCGGTTTAGTCCGCCACCGTCTGTTCCAATCCAAAGAGTTCCATCGGCGTCCGCACGAATCGCCCAAACGACGTCGTTAGACAAACCGTCGTTCTTCGTGTACGAACGGAAACGGCCATTTGCAAAATGGTTTAACCCTCCGCCCGTCCCGACCCAAAGTGTGCGGTCTCTGGGGTCCTCATAAATGGAGAGAACGTGAGAATCGGAAAGCCCATCGTTAGTTCCGTATGTGATAAATTGGCGTCCATCGAAGTGGCTCAGTCCTTCGCGCGTTCCCACCCAGAGTTCGCCTTTGCTGTCCGAGTAAGTGCAGCGGACAAAATCGTTTGGTAACCCGTTTCGAGTGGTGTAGACAGTGAATTTACCGTGGCTCAATCGGCTTAGGCCGCGCCGCGTGCCGAACCAATGATCGCCGTGTCCATCCTCGGCGATCGAAAACACCTGATTATCCGAGAGGCCGTCATGCATCGTGAAGCTCGTGATCCGGCCGTTCTGGAAGCGGTTCACGCCATTATCCGCGGTGCCCACCCAGAGTGCTCGTTCGCGGTCTTCATACACTCCGAGTGCAACGTCGCTTGAAAGGCCTGCCTGAGCGCCATAGGTGGTAAAGGACGCGTTTCTAAGACGGCCAAGTCCACCGCCCGCGCTTCCGATCCATAAGCTACCTTCGAAATCCTCTGTTATCGCCCAAACCTCGTCGGAAGAAAAACCTTCTTTTCGTGTAAAGCGTGAGAACTCGCCATTACGAAACCTATCGATGCCCGCTCCGCCCGTGCCCAGCCATAAGGAACCGGCAGAATCCTCGAACAGGGACCAAATGTGGTTATCGGACAGACCATTTCGAGTAGTAAAGATTGCTATTCCAGTCGAAGTCAAGTGCGCTAACCCCGCGCCATTGGTTCCGATCCACAAACCATCTTTGCCGTCCGCGAGCAGCGACCGGATGTCGTTGCTCGGCAAGCCATCTTTCGTTGTGAGATTAGAAATGCGGTCCTGAACCCAGTGACTTAAGCCGCCGTGAGTTGCGAACCAGACTCCGCCACTCCCGTCTCCGCATATCGAGAAAATGGCATTGTCGGCCAATCCTTGATGACTCGTGTAGGCTGTGAACCTGCCATTTCTAAGACGATTAACCCCTCCGCCATCCGTCGCGATCCACAGGTCTCCGCGCTTGTCCTCGTAGAGCGCCTGCACGGAATCGTTCGAGAGGCCATCTCGTGTAGTGAAGGACTTGAACACGCCGTGGCGAAGCAAGGTCAGCCCGCCACCGCGCGTGCCAATCCATAAGTTCCCGCGATGGTCTACCAGAAGAGCGTCTACCTCTTCGCTCTCGAGGCCAGGTGTGTTTCGCTTATTGAAATTGACAAACCGCACGCCGTCGAAACGGAGAATGCCTTCTTCGGTCCCCAGCCAGAGATACCCGTCAGGAGTTTGCGCGATTGCCAGTACGGAGCTTTGCGGCAATCCGCTTTCCGCCGTCCACCGGTCGTAGACATATTGGGTAATAGCCTTCGCGGGATCTAAGCCGGCTACGAGACTGGATGGGGAAAGAAGAGCGCCGGCGGTTGCGACAACAAGGGCCAATGTCCTCGAGTTCATACCTTGTCGCGCCATGCCCTCCAATTAGCCAATCGGCCATTCCGTGGAAAAGGTATAGGCGGGACAGGCCTAGTACTGAAAGGGCTTTCGTGAGCTAAAGGAGATAACCGAACGTCAGAAACGCTCCCTTACGGTCGCGGTTCAGAAACGCACGTTGATTCATAAGAACTTATAGAACCGCGCGCGTTAGCGAGCGGAGTGGTGACGTGCTTTATGCGTATTCTTCTCGGCGGCCGGCACCGTATCGGCTTTTGCCGGTTCCCCTAAGATTTTTCCGAACCTCAAAAATTCGGATCCGAAATAGGGCTACGCCGTTACGGGACGATCGCTCGTTTTCCAGTTTGCTGCATCCCAATATCTGACCTTGTTCATGCGATACGATTCCACCGCCAGGTTGATCAGGATCTGGGCGTGGGCCGCTGTTTCCACATCGAGGTGAGGTTTCTCGCGCGAACGCATGCACGACAGAAAGTTGCCAACGTGCAGCATCATCATGTCGCTTTGCTCGACTGGGATCTGGATTTCTTCTTTCCCAAATTTGTAATCGGGGAACAAACCGCGCTCCGGCGAACCCGGTATCCTCACGAGTTCCGGTTTAACGGTGATGTACGGACTGTAGCGCTCGAACTGTCCATGCTCCACCATGATGAGCGTGCCTTCGTGGCCGCGAATCAATCCGGGGATGTGTTGTGAGTTGGCCATCGACGAACTGAGCACCAGCGAGTGGCCCTCCGGATACTCGGCTAGAAGATGGAAGGTGTCGGGTACCTCGCGGTCTGGAAAGGCATAAATGCCGCCGGAGGCTACAACGCGAGTTGGGAACTGCGGTTTATCCCAGCAGATATTGAGCGGCGCCACAACGTGGAAGAAAAGATCGGTCGCGATCCCGCCCGAATAATCCCAGTATTTGCGGAAGCGGAAGAAACGGTCCGCGTCCCAAGGGCGTTTCGGAGCGGGTCCCAGCCATGTTTCCCAATCCACGTAATCGTCGCCCTTGCCGTTCGGCCCCGCGTCCGGATCGATGGGCCAGTTCCACTCACCCTCGATGGAATTTCGGTGGTACGAGCCCTGGCTCATGATCATTTTGCCGATCATGCCATCGGCAATCGCTTTCTTCGCTTTCCACCATTGATCGGCGGAGGTGGTTTGCGAGCCCACCTGAACGATGCGCTTGCCTTCTCTTACCGTGTCCACCAGTTTCTTCGCCTCTTCAGTGGTGTGACACATCGGCTTTTCGAGATAAACGTCTTTACCCTGATCCATCGCTTCGAGCGCGACCTTGGCGTGCCAGTGATCGGGCGTTGCAACGATCACCGCGTCGATGTCAGGACGCGCAATCAGCTCCCGATAATCGGCGAATGCCTGGCATTGGTGATTTTCCGCGTTGATTCTGCGCCTTTTTGTGTAAACGTCGCAAACCGCAACGATCTGGCAGGCGTTGTTATTCTGTTCGGCATACTTCGCGAACGCCTTGCCGACATATGTGCCACGCCCTCCGCAACCGACCAGTCCCACATTGATTCGGTCGTTTGCGCCTAAAACGCGGGACGTGTTGGTTTTGCTGTTACTTCGGGAGAAGGCCCGTCCAGCCATGGCAAGACCGGTAGCCACGCCTCCGGCTCGTTTCAGGAAACCTCGGCGATCGACATCTTCGGACATTAAAAATTCTCTCCTTTTGCGGATTGAGACCGGACCACCGGCCCGGGTTAGGGAGTCACTAAAAGTTTACTACCGCAATCGTTCCAAAGGCATTACACGTTCTGGAACAGGCGCTGAAACTCGTGCTGAATTTCGGCCTCAGACCTACGCGCCACGACGTCTGTGAGCTTATCCCGAATGTCGTTCGAATCCCGATATAACTTGAGAGCATCGAGGGCGGCGATCGCTTCGCTGGACCGGCGGCTTCGGACCACTTCCAACAGGAATCGAACCGCTTCTTCGTGGCGCGAAATGCTCAGCGCACGGAAGATAATTTCGTACTCGAGCAGAGGGTGCTTTTGCGCGAGTGCGGCCTTCAGGGCCGCTACCGCACCTGTGAGGCGCGAGGCTCCCAGCGCAAGCGCCGCCTCTTCTCTTACTTCGGCCGGAGTAGCTCGTAAGAATTCCGCTACAAACGAGACCGCTGCTTCGCCTTCCACGCGCAGCAGCGATTCAAAAACCTGGCCTGTAACGGTTGCGTCGACATCGCCCATGCGGGCCTTAATTCGCAACAGCAGGGCAGCCTCCCGGCCTTCCAAGGACTCTAGTGCAAGCGCGGCGTCCTTTCGCAAAGAGGGCGACGTCTCGGTGAGCAACCGCATAATGTGCCAAAGCTTGTCCTCTCGGGTTAGATCGGTGCAGCCAAGCAGTGCAAGCGCGCAGGTGGCGCGAACGGTGGCGGCGGTATCCTCTTCTCCTCCCCACACAGGTTCCAGTTGCACATGCTGAACACCCTTCAGGAAAACGGCAGATTCCGCATGTCCGAGGTCCTTCAAAGCCTTTGCGATCGCCTCTTTGCCCCAGCATTTGGGATCGCTCTTAAGCGGATCGATCAACAGGCGCTCGAAGGACGCACAGAGATCCGGGATCAGTGAACGCACCTGCATTTCGGCGGTCAGTGCGGCGGCTTTCGCAACAATCACATTGACCTTGTCGCCGAGCGCTTTCCGAAGACCGCGAGAGCGCGCCTCGTCCGCTTCAGAACTGCGGAGCTTTACGAGTGCCTCCAACTCGCGCTCAATATTGCGGACAGGCATGGGCGGGAATATCGTAGCATCGCGAGCGAGCTCCGCTGATCGCTTGCCAGGCCATCGATCGTTGAACCCCTCAGCTTATCCGGCCGCGGAAATAAGACGGAGCGTGTCCAGGTGGCGGTAGTGTTTTGGATTATTCGTCACAAGCGGTGCCGGCAGAATGAGTGCCGTGGCCGCGATCCAGGCGTCGGCTGAATTCATTTGACGTCCCTTGCGCGCGCTCTCATTCCGAATGGCAGCCCACCGAGCGCACAGCAGACCGTCGGAATGAAGAACTGCAAAGTCAGCTAAATAGGTTTCCAGGACGTCGCGTCTCTTCTGGCCCCAATTTGCATCCAAAGCACCTTGGCGCATCTCGGAGAGAGTCATGAATGAGATCACCAACTCGGAACCGCGCATGATGGCAACGTAGGGAGGCGCGAACTCAGGATGCCACTTGAAAATGAAACTGGCGACATCTGTGTCAACAACCAGTCTCGGCGTCGCAGTCGGCGGGAGACTCAATGCGGCGCTGCTCATAGATGAGGCGGACAAACTCTTCGGATTCCTCTGCTGCCCCGGGGTTGATGTGGCTTAGCAGCCGATCCAGAGAGAAAGGACCGGCCCGAACCAGGTTGGGCGGATCCTTGACGGGCTGGGGAGGCAAATAATCCATTTTCGGGTACCATATTAGCGCCGCCGGCCCATTGAGGGCGAGCGTCAAAGGAGGACGTCTGTAATCCTA
>CAVRNU010000039.1:0-80064 GCA_963722585.1 Bryobacterales bacterium
CATCGGGACCGAACCTTTGCCCGCGGAGTAAGCCGATGAACATCTCCGCCCCATTCATCGAACGGCCTGTCGGCACGACTCTCCTCACGATAGCCGTCGCGCTGGCGGGTGCGACTGCTTTCCGGCTGCTACCCGTTTCGCCGCTGCCGCAGGTGGACTTTCCCACGGTTTCGGTCAGCGCCCAGTTGCCCGGCGCCAGTCCGGAAACCATGGCATCGTCGGTGGCGACGCCGCTCGAGCGCCAGTTCGGCCGAATCGCGGCGGTCTCGGAAATGACTTCCAGCAGCTCACTGGGCTCTTGCAACGTGACGCTCCAGTTCGACCTCAATCGGAATATCGATGCCGCCGCCCGCGATGTCGAGGCTGCCATTAACGCGGCTCGCGGGTATCTGCCGACGAATCTGCCTAGTAATCCGAGCTATCGCAAGGTAAATCCCGCCGACTCGCCAATAATGATTGTGGCCCTTACATCCGACATTCTGACGAAAGGCCAGATGTACGATGCGGCCTCGACCATCATGGCCCAGCGCCTGTCGCAGGTGAGCGGTGTGGGACAAGTGATGGTGGGCGGCAGTGCTTTGCCTAGCGTCCGGATCGAGCTCAATCCCCTGATGCTCAACAAGTACGGCATCGGCCTGGAGCAGGTTCGAAGCGTGCTGAGCGGGGCCAACGCGAATACGCCTAAGGGCCACTTCTCGAACGCCAACCGCATGTGGGAAGTCGGCGCGAGCGATCAGATTTTCAAGGCGGTGGATTATGCGCCGCTGATCATTGCCTATAAGAATGGCGCGCCCGTCCGGGTCTCCGACGTAGGCCAGGCAGTCGATTCGGTGGAAGATATCCGCAATTCCGGGTACTCGAACGGCAAGCCATCGGTACTGCTTGTTATATTCCGCCAGCCGGGCGCGAACATTATCGACACCGTCGATCGCGTGCGCGCCGCTTTACCGCAACTGAAAGCGTCCATCCCTCAATCGATCGATATGTTTGTCGAGATGGACCAGACGATCACGATCCGCGCTTCCGTTCGCGAAGTCGAGAAAACGCTCGTCATTTCGGTCGTTCTAGTGATCCTGGTAGTTTTCGCATTTTTGCGGAACGTGCGTACCACACTGATCCCGAGCGTTGCCGTGCCAATTTCGCTCATCGGAACGTTCGGAGTGATGTACCTGTGTGGGTACAGCCTCGACAATCTGTCGCTGATGGCGCTCACCATCTGTACAGGCTTTGTAGTCGACGATGCCATCGTCGTTATCGAAAATATTACGCGCTATCTCGAGAAAGGAATGCGCCCGATCCAGGCTGCTCTAAAAGGCGCCGGGGAAGTGGGTTTCACGGTAGTGACTATCAGCACGTCGCTGATTGCCGTGTTTCTTCCCCTTCTGTTGATGGGCGGCATTGTCGGCCGGCTCTTTCACGAATTTGCGGTGACGCTCTCTACCGCCATCGTGGTTTCGATGTTCGTTTCGTTGACTACCACGCCGATGATGTGTGCGTACCTGCTGAAGACTCACGAAACGCACGGGTGGCTCTACCGCAAAAGCGAAGAATTCTTTAACTGGATTATTCACACGTATGGCCGCACGCTGCGTGTCGTGCTCAGGCATTCGGCCGTCACGCTCATCATTTTGCTAGGCACCATTGCCTTAAATGTATATCTCTTCGTTCGGGTACCGAAGGGATTCTTTCCCCAGCAGGACAATGGCCGGTTGATGGGAGCCATCCAAGCCGATCAGGATACTTCGTACCAGGCGATGGATCGCATGCTGAAGCAGATGATCACGATTGTTACCGCCGATCCGGCCGTGGCGACCGCCACTGGCTTTACCGGCGGCGGCGGCGGCGGCGGAGGCAGCATCAATACCGCTCGCATGTTCATAATGCTGAAACCGCTCGAGGAACGCAAGATCAGCGTCGATTACGTGATTGCCCGGCTGAGACCGAAGCTGATGCGTATCCCCGGCGGCACGCTGTATCTCCAGGCGTCTCAGGATGTGCGCGTGGGCGGCCGCCAAAGCAATGCTCAATATCAATTCACCATGCGCGGCGACAACCTGAAAGACCTTACGCGATATGCACCGCTAATGCTGAAGGAACTCCGCACCGTCCCGAACATCACGGACGTCAGCAGCGATCAGCAGGACAACGGATTGCAATCGATGGTGACTTACGACCGGAACACTGCGGCACGCTTTGGCATTTCGTCACAGCTCATCGATAACGTCCTGTACGATGCCTTCGGCCAGCGCCAGGTTTCCACCATGTACACGACGCTGAATCAATACCACGTGGTAATGGAAGCTGCGCCCCAGTTCTGGCAGAATCCTGAGATCCTGCACGACATCTATGTTCAGTCGCCTACCGGCCCCGAGGTTCCGCTCGATGCGATTGCCCGGTTTGCTCCCTTGACGGCGCCGCTGGCCGTTCCGCACCAGGGCCTGTCCCCGGCGTTCACGATTTCGTTCAATCTTAAACCCGGCGTGGCGTTGGGCGAAGCAGTAGACCAGATCACGGCCCGCGCACTGAAGGTGGGTCTCCCAGCCACGGTCCACACTGCTTTCGCGGGAACTGCTCAGGCGTACGAGGATTCGCTCGGCAGCGAACCGCTCATCATCGCCGCCGCTTTGGGCGCCGTCTACATCGTACTCGGCATCTTATATGAAAGCTACATTCATCCCATCACGATTCTTTCGACCCTTCCCTCGGCGGGCATCGGCGCGCTGCTGGCGCTAATGGTTTTCAAAACCGAGCTGACAGTCATCGCCATTATCGGAATCATTCTGCTGATCGGCATCGTTAAGAAAAACGCCATTATGATGATCGATTTTGCGCTTGCCGCTGAGCGCGATGAGGGTAAGAGCTCGGAAGAGTCCATCTTTGAGGCTTGCCTGCTCCGTTTCCGGCCCATTTTAATGACCACCATGGCCGCCGGGCTGGGCGCAGTGCCGCTCGCCTTCGGAACGGGGACGGGTTCGGAGCTGAGGCGCCCGCTGGGCATCACCATCATAGGCGGGCTGGCTGTCAGCCAGGTGTTGACTCTTTACACCACACCGGTTGTTTATCTGTTCCTCGACCGGCTGCAGCACTGGTGGTGGAGGCGTCTTGGCAAAGGAGAGCGGCCCGTTGCTGCGCCAGTCGAGGTCGAAGCCTAGCTATTTTCCGGAACCGCTTTACTATGTTTTCGTTGACAGCAGTTCCAGACTCGAACGGTAGTGTCACTCTCGCGCTCGCGGGCTCGGTCAGCGAGGAGGTACTGCCCGAAATTTGCCGGCTGATCGGCCGCGGACAACAAAGCAAGCTGCGGATTATGCTCGATCTGAGCGAAGTTACGCTCATCGATCGCGGCTCGGCGCGCTTCTTCGCCGAGCAGATGGACGAGGGAATCGAGCTAGTTGACTGCCCTTCGTATCTCGAGCACTGGATTTTACGGGAAGTGAAACATGAACAGAACACGTAGTTGGAATGGTTGCGAGAAATCGGTTTCGGGCTTGCTGCTCGCCGCGTGCGCTCTGGTTCTGGGCGGGTGCATGGTCGGCCCGAAGTATACACGGCCAGCCGCGCCGGTACCTCAAACGTATCGGGAACCGCTGCCTGATGGCTACAAAGAGGATCAGGGTTGGAAGCAGGCTCAGCCGAGGGAGGCCGTGCTGCGCGGCAAGTGGTGGGAAATCTATAACGATCCGGCCCTCAACGCGCTCGAAGAACAGGTGGCTATCTCGAACCAGAACGTGCTGGTTGCGGCGGCCCAATTCCGCGAATCTCGCGACCTCGTAGCTTCCGCCCGTTCCAGCCTGTTCCCGGCCTTAACGGCTGGGACGTCGATCATCAATTCCCGCCAGTCCCAAACGATATATGGAAGTTCACTCGGTAACTTCGTGCAGCAGCGCACAACGTATACGATCCCTTTCAATTTGTCCTGGGAAGCCGACGTTTGGGGCAGCATACGCCGCACCGTCGCAGGCAACGTGGCGAGCGCGCAGGCTAGCGCAGCCCAGCTTGAAAACGCCCGGCTTTCTTTTCAAGGGACACTCGCTGAAGATTACTTCTCGCTTCACGGGATTGATGGAGAGGAGGATTTGCTCGAACGAACCGCACAATCCTACGTCGAGTATCTGCAACTTACAAAGGACCGGTACAACGCGGGAATTGCTTCGGATCTCGACGTGGCGCAAGCCGAAACCCAGCTCGATACAACCAATGCCCAGCTAGTAGATCTCGGCGTTGCCCGTGCGCAATTCGAACACGCCATCGCCGTGTTGCTCGGAAGGCCGCCGTCCGGGTTCTCGATTCCGCGCCAGGTTCTGACCACGCCTCCTCCGCCCATACCGGTTTCGGTGCCGAGCGTGTTGCTCGAGCGCCGGCCTGATATCGCCTCGGCTGAACGCCTCATGGCCGCTCAGAATGAACAGATCGGCATCGCCAAGGCAGCCTACTATCCCACTGTGGGCCTTAGCGCAACAACAGGACTGCAGACCGGCACGATTTCGCAATGGTTTACCTGGCCCAGCAAATATTGGTCAGTTGGGCCGACGTTTTCTGAAACGCTGTACGACGCCGGGAGGCGGCATGCTCTAGTGATGCAGGCGCGGGATACCTTCGATGCGACGGTTGCGACGTACAGGCAAACCGTTCTTACGGCTTTTCAACAGGTGGAGGACAACCTGGCGGCTCTACGGATACTGGCTAAGGAAGCGACCGCGCAGGATCTCGCTGTGAAAGCTTCGGAACGCGCGCTCGCCGTTTCAACCGATCAATACAAAGCTGGTACGGCCGACTATCTCACCGTAATTACGTCGCAGGCCATCGCGCTCGCCAACGAGCAGACCGCCGTCAACCTGTTAACACGCCGCATGACATCGAGCGTGTTGCTGGTGCAGGCCTTGGGGGGCGGATGGGAATCCAACGATCTTCCGAGGCGCGAAGCTATCATCCGGGGCCAGTAGCGGCGATTCGTGCCTCCGGACGGTGCGATACTGCCCTACAGGCATATGCAAGTTGAAGACCTCGACACTCCAGCCGTTGTCATTGATCTCGATATCATGGAGCGCAATCTGACACGTTTGGCTCAATACACCGCTGGCAATCATTTGAACCTTCGGCCTCATACCAAGACGCACAAAATTCCCGAAATTGCACGGCTTCAAATCAAGAAGGGAGCGGGCGGCATCACCGTCGCTAAACCCGGAGAAGCCCGTGTAATGGTTGACGGCGGCGTGCGGGATTTGATGATTGGGTATCCGCTTGTGACTTCCAAGAAAGCCGATGTAGCCGCGCAACTATCGCTGGAATGCCAACTCCGCGTATCGCTCGATTCGGTGGAGGCGATCCGCGCCCTCGATTCCGCGGCGCAACGGCACGGCTCGCGCATCGGAGTTCTGATTGAAATCGACGTGGGCTTCCATCGGTGCGGCGTGCCCACGCCCGAACTGGCCGTTGCTCTTGCGCGGGAAACTTTGGCGTCTCCACGTCTCGAGTTCCTAGGTCTTATGTTCTATCCGGGGCACCTTGGGAAACCGCCGGACGAACAGGCCGCGGCCATTGCGGAAGTCAACCAGACGCTCGACTCGTTTTATCAGGCGTTTCACGGCGCGGGAATTGAGATTCCCGTTGTCAGTGGCGGATCGACGCCCACCGCTTACCGCTCTCATTTGTTCCATGGCATTACCGAAATCCGGCCCGGCATGTATTTGCTGAATGACGCAAATCTGGTGCGCATGGGCATTGCGGCGCTCGATGACTGCGCCCTGCATGTTCTTGTCACAGTGGCCAGCAATGCGGTCCCCGGCCGCGCGATTCTCGATGGCGGCTCGAAGACTTTCTCTTCTGATAGTTCCCGCAGCGATCAAATTTCTTATGGCATGATCCGCGAAGACCCTGAAGCGGTGTTTGTAGCACTTTCTGAAGAGCACGGCCACGTCGATATCGCCCGGAGCGGCCACAGGTATCAAGTTGGCGAACGCCTCCGGGTGATCCCGAATCACGTCTGCGCAACGGTGAACATGCACGACCGCCTGTACGGCGTGCGGAATGGAATGGTCGAGAAGGTCTGGGATGTTTCGGCACGGGGCAAGGTGCAATAACCGATGTCAACTACCACGGGCCCGGTGCTATTGCGAGGCGGCACGCTGATCGATGGGACCGGCGCGCCGCCGAAGTCAGGCGATCTCCTGATTGCGGCGGAGATGATCGAAGAGGTGGGGACATTCGATCCGCCCGGCGATGCCCGTGTCATCGACTGTGATGGTATGGTCGTTTGCCCTGGCTTTATTGATGCGCACAGTCATTCCGATTTACAGGTGTTGAGCGAAAGAACCGAAAAACTGTGCCAAGGCGTCACCGCCGAGGTGGTAGGCAACTGCGGCTTCTCGGCTTACCCGATGACCCAAGACGGGCGCGAACTTCGCGAGTTTGCAAACGGAATTTTTTGCGGCGACGATACCTGGGGTTGGCACACGGCAAGTGAATATCTGTCGGAGGTTCAGCGGAGCGCCAAGCATGCGAGTGTTGGCTCGCTGGTTGGACATGGCAGCCTGCGCATCGCCGTGGTTGGCAACAAGATGGGATTCTTGTCTTCGCGTGCGATCGAGCGGATGGAAGGGATGCTCGATGAGGCGCTGAGCGATGGTGCAGTGGGGTTCTCTACCGGGCTGATGTATGCGCCTGGTTCGAGCGCGCCGTTTGAAGAATTGGAGCGTCTCTGCCGGGTTGTAAGCCGGAGAGGGAAGATCTACTCGACTCACATGCGCGACTATAGTTTTCATCTCAGCGAAGCCGTAGATGAGCAGCTCGAGCTAGCGCGGCGCACAGGGTGCCGTCTTCAGATTTCTCACTTGCATTGCACGGGTCGAATGAACTGGCCGCGGCAGCATCAGGTGATCGAAAAGATCGAAGCGGCGAGCGGGCAGGGAATTGACGTTGCTTTTGACTGCTATCCCTATGTCGCCGGCAGCACCGTTCTGACACAGCTCTTACCGCAGGATGCGCTCGAAGGCGGAATCGAAGCGCTGATGGAGCGTTTGTCTGACGCGAGCGAACGTCGTATCATCGCCGAGCGAACGGTAGAGAAGCTTCCGCATCGCTGGAGCGATATTGTGATCTCCGCCGTTTCATCGGCCGGGAATAAGTCTCTCATCGGCCTTACTTTGGAAGATGCAGCCTGCAAGCGCGGCGAAGAACCGATCGACGCCATGCTCAATCTTCTGCTTGAAGAACGCGGCGAGGTCAATATGATCTCGTTCAACCAGAGCGAAGAGAACCTCCGGGAGATCCTCGTTCATCCTTTCTCCATGATCATTAGCGACGGTTTCTATGTAAAGGGGCGGCCTCATCCGCGCCTCTACGGCACATTCCCGCGGCTTCTTGGAACAATTTCACGCGAAAACAAGTGGATGCCGCTCGAAGAGGCTGTTCACAAAATCACTGGAAAACCAGCGGAACGCTTCCAGTTCGCCCGGCGCGGCCTCCTGCGCCCGTCTTACTATGCGGACGTTGTTGTGTTCGATCCGATGGCAGTGGATTCACCGGCCACGTATGACAATCCGGAAACGGCGCCCGAGGGCTTCAGGATGGTTTTCCGGAACGGCCGGATCGAATGGCCGCAGTAAGATCGAACTAAACTTCAAGCAGAACCCAGCGGTCTTCTTCCTCCCAACACGAAACATGATGCGGCACGTAGAGTACGCCATGTCCTTGCGGGCAGAGGAACTCCGTGCCGGCCCATTCGAGAAACAGGCATCCGGGGCAGCCGATCCGTATAGGGAATCCGAGGAGCCGCTGGCAGACGCGGCATCGCGATTTTTGATCCGAGATTGACGCGAACAGCACGAGAGTGCAACCTACGATGTAAAACCAAATCAGGGCTGGCCCGCCCAAGGCTTCGCTGATCGTCTGCTGGCCTTCGCCGACGAAAATCTCCGTTCCCACGATCAGCACCAGCAGCAATGCCAAAGCGGTCTTCAGGCAGAAGAAGCCCCAAGACCTCCAGCTTTTCAAGGACCCGAGATGGACGCCTTCGTCCAGCCTTATCCATCGCGAGCCATGAGCCAACACCACCAGGACCACTGCCACAAACAGAGCCGAGCCGAACAACCACAGCGGCGTTTTCACCGCGTCCCGCAAAAACATCGCGTGCGGTGCCGTTCGAGCGAACTCGATTCCGCCGCGTTCGGCAACGGCCGTCAGTTCGGCTTCCAGATCGTGCGCCACCACTCCATCCTTGCAGCGAACCACTAACATGCCTTGCGGAGGGATTGCGTCGCTCGCCATCTCATACAGCGCAACGGTGGGAGAGAGGAACCAGAATCCCGGGGGAAGCACGCCCTCGACGATGAATTCCGTGCCGTTGATTTCGATGCTGGCGCCGGCAACTCTTCGATCCGAATGGAGCTGCCTTCGCCAGAAGAGATTCGATACCCAGACGCCATTCGTTTCGCTTTGTCTTTTTTGTCCGGAGGCTTGGGGCAGGGTCACTCCCAGAGTGGAAAAGAAATTTGAGGTAACTGTAATGCTGACGGCCTGCCGCTTTCCAGTCAACCCGGCGACTGAGGTCTTCTTTGGGAAGGAACACATTGCAAGCCCGCGAATGAGCCGGCTCTTCTTCCGCCACCTCTGGGCAAGATCCTGTGGAATGCCTTGACGCACGGGCTCGAGCCGCCCGAACCTCGAAATCACCGCGATGCGGTCTTGATTCATGAAAGGCAAAGGCGCGACCACGTTTCGTGTTGCTGGCAAAAAGCCCGTTATCAGAGCGAAAGCGGCCAGCAAAAGCAGCAGCGACATGAGGCAAAAGCGCGGTGAGCGCATCCACTCGACGATGCGCGGCCGCCCTTCGCCGCTCTCCGAGAAATGCCACCATCCATCGCGGAAACAGCCGGAACAAATCGAGTAGAGTTGCCGCAAGCCGTCATATCCGGTCTCGTCTTGTTCTTGAAGAACGTTCCACCGGTACCAGATTTCGGCAAACCATTCATCCATCCAGCCGGCTCGCGCCGCGGGAGGAACCATCAGCGCCGCAAGGGACAACATCAGGCGGCACGGCAGCAGGGCGATCGGCGGAAAATCCATGGTTGGCGCCTAGTCCGCGCGCCTCGCGGGGGTCAATTTTTCGAGCAGAGGATACTTTTCGACCAGCCGGACCAGGGATTGTTTGCCGCTTCGCGTTACGCGGTAATAACGCCGCGCCGGCCTTTGTTCGGCGAAGGCCGCCGCCTCGTCTTCCCATTTTGCCGTAATTAGTCCGTCCCGCTCCAGCCTCCGGAGGGCCGGATAGACGGTCCCACTCGGCAGGCCAGTTACATCCATCACATCGAACCCGTAACGGTACCCGCACTCGATGGTTCTGAGAATTAGAGCGGCGGAATGTGAAAGCTTTACATCATCGCTCATGGCTATGTAGGATTCTATAACATATCAAGGCGACGGTGAGCCGTGCGCGCTTGGTTAGTCGCCTGATAATCGTAGCAATGCGAATGCTTCTATGCCCCGGTCCTCAAATACCGCGGTGTTTTGGCGGGCATGCTCCCTGGTTCGGATTGCGACGGCTGCTCCAATCAGCAGCGGACCCCAGATCATCAGCCTCAAAGGATGAAGAACGATGGAGCTCTCGATGCGCACCAGAATCGGAATGACAAACACCAGCGTTACCAGGCATGTGAGTAACAGCCGCAGCATTCGATCGCGATTTGCCGTAAAAGAGCAAGTAAAAGGAATCTTTTGAAAACCCATCAGCAGCAAGTCGATTCCGAGGGAAAGCAACAACAGATCGATGCCCAACGCGAGCGTGGCATCCAGCCATCCGATGGACCGCCCTGCGAGTGGAAACCAGACGATCATAACCGGCGGAACGGCGAAGAATGCGACCGCTTTCCGCGACAATTCTTCAAGGCGGATTGCACCTTCGGTGGCAGACAACCGAAATATCCAGTTCGATTCGATCGCCGCGGGAATGTCGAAGACGAATCGCAACCCAGCTACGAGCGCGAAGGAAAAAATCAGGGGCGCGGCCAGAATTGCTCTGGTGTGAGCGCCCGGGCTTTCGATCGCAGCCCTTGCTCCGGTGAGACCCTCGAGCGAGAGCAACAATCCGATTCCCGCCCACAGGCCGACAAACAGCAGATGAGTTTCGCTCCGCAATAGCGTCTTTATAATGAAGCGGAAGGTCGCCAGTTCGACGCCAGGCCGTAACCAAAGCTTCAGCACGGGATCGAACCACTCGAGCCGGATCAAACGCGCGCGCGATGGTTGGGCCGTGCCATCCGGACGTTCGGCAATCCGGAGGAAGTACCTTCGATAGCTCAGCGTGAAACTCACGGCTGCAATTCCCAGCGCATACAGCATTGCCTTTATTGCCCAACCGGCGCCCATCGTCGAGTACTGTCTGAGCCGGGGTACAAGGCTTTCGACCATCGATAAAAACCACATGGGCGGCCACCACTCGCCCGCCATCCGCGAACCCAAACCGAAATTCAAGGCGGATAGCGGAAAGACCAATGCCGAAACCAGTAGCGCGAAAAAGAAGACCAGTAGAGCTGCCCGAAACATGAGCGAAACTCGCCG
Organism: Bryobacterales bacterium; assembly: GCA_963722585.1. Classification (GTDB taxonomy): domain Bacteria; phylum Acidobacteriota; class Terriglobia; order Bryobacterales; family Bryobacteraceae; genus KBS-96. The sequence continues at coordinate 10,555 of CAVRNU010000039.1, forward strand.
GTATGCGGCGTCGGGCAGAATGGCCATCAACAAGCCTTGAAGCGCCAGGACTGCGAGCATGGTGAAGAGGCTAATGCCCATCACTCCGGCCCAATGCGCTCCGCAATAGGCGAAATACGCGTAAATCGAGCCGCCCTGGATGGTAACCAGGAGGGGAAAGAAGAATCCTGAAAACAGATTGACGTCAATCGCGAAGAGCAGCGCCGCAGAAGCCAAGGCCGCCGCGTTTGCGAGAAAGATGGATCTCAGTTTCAAAGGAAGCGGGGCCAGGTTCACGAAATCGCGCCGGCCCGGCAGCAGATGATCCCAGCGTAGAATCGTGACAAATCCGGCGACTGCCATCGAGTACACGATAAAAAAATATTCGTCCGTAATGGAAGCGCGATACGGGTCAAAGTGCAGTTGTCCGCGAAGCCATTGCATGAGGCTGCCGTACTTGTCGGCGAGACCGAGGGCGGTGAACGCGCCGGGAAGGGCGAGGATCGCGAGCGCACCGCCAATTCCTAAGTCAACTTCGCTGGCGGTATCGCTCGCGCCGACTGCGCGCTGGGCGAAGTGGCGCATCAAACGTAGAAATGGTTTTCGGGTGAGGGCGGCGTGGATATATAGGGGAAGCGGCACGGCTCTATATAACATACTACATAGCAAAGCCCGTTCGAATATCAAGCCTCTGCCTGCTTGACGATGCGGTAGATTTCAGATGCGTATCTCTTTACCGTAGTCATTCCCACACCGGGAATTGCCAATAATTCGACGTCTGTTTTCGGCCGGATGGCAGCCATGCCTCGCAATACCTGGTCGCTAAAAATACGGAAGGCCGGAACGCCGAGGCGTTTTGCCTCGGCTAAGCGCCAGGCGCGCAAAGCCTGCTCAAGGGGCAGGTCGTTGTTGCCGGTGTTTGGCGTTTCAGGGCTCGCTTTGGCGGGTCCCTTGGCCCTAGTGCGTGTCTTCCGCTTAGCTTCGCGTTTCGGCGAAGGTGGGGCGGAATCCTTCATGATGAACTCGATGGGCGTGTTTTCGTCAGCGCCGTAGCCGTCGCGAGTCAAACGGACGTTCCTATAGGGAATCTGTTTGCCGTCTTTTTCAAAAACAGCTTCCTGATGCTCGACAAGTCCGGCGCGCGCCATTGCGCCCAGCACTTCCTCGAAGGCGTCGCGGCTCATCTCCGCATTGGGACAGATCTCCGCATGCAATTTTCCCGTCGATATTGCGCCACGCGAACGGAGCGTGTTCAACACGCGGACTCCTGCCGCTTGCTCGGCTTGCGATGCACAACGAAATTGCTGGGCAACACACTGAGCCGGAGCGCAAAAATCACAGATGCCGCAGACGCCGCGGCCATCTGCCATATCGCCGAAATGCCTTACAAGGGCAGACATCCGGCATTGGGGACTTCGAGCGAAGCGCAGCATGAGCTCGATTTGCGCTGCCTTGTGCCGGCCTTGAGTAACATAAAGATCGCGCCACCGTCCGTCTCTGCACGTGATGTTTTCTTCAAAGTCGATGATCGCGCCGCCGTGTGTCCACAGCTTTTCGAGCGCTTTCTCGAAGAGATCGGGATCGATCTTAAGCTGCTTCTGCAGGCTCGGCTTTGGCACAGGCTCGGGGCGTAGCCGGCTGAATATTTGATCGAGCACCGCGACGTCCGGGTAGTCCCGATTGAAAAAGAAATCATGAGTAAAGCGGTCTGCGTACGATTGCATCAAAATCGCGCGGCTGGGAGCGCCATCGCGGCCCGCGCGGCCGATTTCCTGGTAGTAGCCCTCGAGGCTCGCCGGCAAAGCGGTGTGAATCACGGTGCGCACGTCGGGTTTGTCGATCCCCATCCCGAAGGCGATCGTCGCAATCATGACTTCAATCCGGCCATCGAGGAAATTTTGTTGGACCTGGGCGCGATGGCGCGCATCGAGCCCCGCGTGATAGGCCCCGGTAGGACAGATATCGGACAGACTGCGAGCGAGAGCTTCGGTCTGCTTACGCGTGGGCGCGTAGACGATAGCCGGTCTCCGCGCACGGTCGAGTAAGATGCCTCGCACAAGGTCAACTCTCTGAGACGGCGCAGCCTCCACGATTTCGATGGCGATATTCTCGCGGCGAAACCCATGAATGAAGCGGGCTGTTTGCGCCAAGCCCAATTCTTTCTCGATGTCTTTCTGAACTAAGGGCGTCGCTGTCGCGGTGAGAGCGATGACGGGCGCGGGCCGCAGCGTGGGCAGGTGTTGACCCAGCATGCGATAGTCTGGCCGAAAATCATGACCCCATTGCGAGATGCAATGCGCTTCATCGACGGCGACAAGAGAAGGTTTTCGTTTCGCGAGCATCTGGGGGAAGCCGCTGACGCGAAACCGTTCCGGGGCGATGAACAAAAACTGGAGCTTGCCCTCGAGGTAATCGAAGCAGGCTTTCCGGGAGGAATTGCGATCGCGGCCGGAGTGAATGCGCTCTACCGCGAAGCCTTGTTGGCGCAACTTCGCCACCTGATCTTCCATGAGGGCGATCAGGGGACTGATGACAAGCGTCGTTCCACCGCGTGCGACGCCCGGAAGTTGATAACAGAGCGATTTGCCGGAACCTGTGGGCATAACGAGTAGTACATCCCGCCCTTCGATGACGGCGCGGCAAACGGGCTCCTGATTCGGGCGGAACGAAGCGAAGCCGAAAGCGTCGTGGAGAAGCTGAGGCAGCGCCTGACCCTCTCCGTTGGGAGGCACGGCAGCGAATTTGGCTGTGGTGGGCGCCATGGGCGGCGGATTATTTTCGTCAACCGTCGTTGTCGCGCGCTGGGGGCGCGGGCTCTGCCCGACCTTATCGACCACTTCTCGCACATAATTCTCAATCCCATCGAGAAAAGGCGAAAGTTGCGCAGCGCCGCGGCGAATGCGTTGAAGATAGGCTTCCCACTGTCCCGTCATTGCCGGACTCTTCACCTCGGGATGGACCACTTCAATGAGCCGAACGCCTTTTTCGGTCGCCTCGAGGCTCTTGCCCTTGCGCACAACGTATTCGCGCTTGAGAAGAACCTCGATGATGGAGGCGCGCGTGGCCGGCGTGCCCAGACCCGATTCCTTCATCGCTTCCGAGAGCTCGCGCTCCTCGAGGCTTTTGCCCGCGGTCTCCATGGCGGTCAGAAGCGTAGCGTCAGTGAAGCGCCGTGGCGGGCGGGTTCTCCTTTTTGCGGCCGCGATATCGAGTACTTGCTGTAGCTGCCCCTCTGCCAAATCGGGAGGAAGGGATTGCTCCTCGGAATCGTCTTCGCCGGCGTTCTTCAGGCTCTTCTTGCGTGCTGGCGCAATATCGAGGGCCTTCCAGCCTGTCTGCCGGACGGCGGTGCCGGACGTGTGGTATCGATCGACCGCCTCGCCATTGCTGATGGCCGTAATCACCGTCGTCACAGCGACGATGTAATCGTCATGCCAAGCGCTCAGCAGGCGGCGGCAGATCAAATCGTAGACCTTGCGCTCGTCGGCGGGAAGCGCGGTGTTTTGCGCGGACACAGCGGTCGGAATGATGGCATGGTGATCGCTGACTTTGGAATCGTCCACGTAGCGGCGGCCCAGCGGGCGCTCGCCGGTGCCTGGCGCGATGTATTTAAGGTAAGGCGCCTTGATCGCCTGAACGACTCGAGGCAAGGTCTTCGCAACGTCCTCGGAAAGATGACGGCTGTCGGTGCGCGGATAGCTGATGAGTTTGTAGCGTTCGTACAGATTCTGCGCAATGTCGAGCGTTTTTTGCGCGCTGAATCCGAACAAGCGGTTGGCGTGGCGCTGTAGCTCTGTAAGATCGTACAGCAGCGGCGGAGACATGCGCTGGGTTTCCGATTCAACCGATTCAATTTTTGCCGTTCCGGTCTTGGCGCGTTCAATAATTGCCTTCGCCTCGACGCCATCCGCCGCGAGGCGCATGGCCTGCTGCAGCGTCTCCTTGCTGCTGCCGTTTTCCGGCCGCGTGCGGAACCAGATGCCTTGATACTTCACATCTTCTGGCGCTTCGGTGGGATGAAAGGTCGCGACGACTTCGAGGTAATCTTCCGGCGCGAAATTCCGAATGGCAAGCTCTCGCGCGACAACCATCGCCAGGGTTGGAGTTTGCACGCGGCCGACCGACAATTCTTCACTAAACGCGAGAGTGTAGGCGCGGGAAAGGTTCATTCCGACAAGCCAGTCGGCACGGCTGCGGCCACAAGCAGCGTCCGCCAGCGGATTGTAGTCGGAGCCGGGCCGGAGAGCGTCGAACCCTTTGCGAATCGCATCCGGCGTCAAGGACGAGATCCATAAGCGGTCGAAGGGCTTCTCGCATTCCGCCGCTTCGTAGATGTAGCGGAAAATGAGCTCGCCCTCGCGTCCCGCGTCGGTTGCGCAGACGACGCGTGAAACCCGCGGCGAGTTGAGGATCTTCCTCACAATCTCGAATTGGTCTCGGGTCTTCTCGTAAACCACGAGAGGCCACTGGTCAGGCAGCATCGGCAGCAGATCGCTGCTCCAGCGGCGCCATTCGGGATGGATCTCGTGCGGTTGGGCGAGTCCAACCAGGTGGCCGATCGCCCAAGTGACGACGTATCCGTTGCCTTGAAGGTAGCCCTCGCCCTGCTTGCTCGCGCCAAGCACGCGGGCGATATCCCTCGCGACGGAAGGTTTTTCGGCCAGCACGGCGATACTACTGGTCTCCGAAGCCTTCATGCGGGAACTTCCAGTTTATCCACGTTTTCCCGCTGGGTCTGGTTCGTTCAAAGTTGGTACTTCACGTGCGTTGGGCTAAAACCAGCCATGCTGCCAGGGCGGACAATTTCTGGTCCTGCCTCCACGGTGAGCCGGCCGCTTTCCCGAACCCGGCGACTACCGACTGCAAATTCTCAGGAGAGCGCCGAAGCGCCTGAGCAGCTTTCAGCGCCAGGTCTCGCTCCTTGATTCCAATCTCAGGCACACCGCAGCACTCGCACGCCTCGCGCAGCACGGCGCGATAGAACTCGCCTTCCGCGGTATGGATCAGCGCGTGTGAAGCAAGAATGCCGGTCAAAGGGGGTAACGGCCGCCCCGATGCCAAAAGTATGCACGCACCTTTGACTTGATAATCGCCCAATTCCGCCAACGCATCCCGGACTGCCTGGTGCGCCATCGCGACCGCCGCATCGGAACACTTCCGAAGATATGTCTCGGCATCATTCAATGGCATGGACGCGGCCGTGTGATATGGCTGTACGCAGCCTGGGATGTCACGATCGGCGAGTTCGATGCGGCATCGTCGTATGAGTAGCGGCCCAGTCACCGGCGTAGCCAGCGCGACCATAGCCGCCCATCCCGAGTGCGCCCGAAATCCGAACGCCGCACCCGGCTTCAGCACGGGAACGCCTGCATCGGGGCTTTTGGATCGAAGCGCGGAATGTACCGGCCGTCCGTATCCGTGAATCCGTATTTCTGCGCCAGGTCGCACACCCAGAGCAGCTTGCCGTTCTTCTTGATCGCGTCGTTGTCACCGGCTAGGGCCACAACCGCGCGGCCGATGTACTCGGGCGTTTCACTCAGGTCGAATCGAAATTGCTTCTTGATTGCGTCGGTTTTCATGTGCATCAGCACCCGCTCGGTCCGCATGAAACCTGGATTGAGACCCACCACTGCGACATTGCGTTTCTTCGTATACTTGCTCATTCCGAAGATGAGACGGTTGATGCATTCATGTCCCAGGTCGTGCAGGATCTGGCCGCGCCACGCGGATGGATCGGGATGCGGGCCGCCGGAAGACACATCTTCGGGCACGTAATAGTTGTCGGTAACATGCGCGATCAGTCCACGTTTCGCTTGGCTCATCAGCCTTGCGGCATAAACGCTGGTTAACCAGCACACGCCAATAGTCTGGAGTGTCTCACGCCATAACGGAGGGCTCAATTCCCAGAACGGCCTCGACCATTCAGCCATGACGTTCGGTCCCCAGGCGCCATTAGCGAGAACGTCTAACCTGCCAGACTCCTGTTCGATGCGGTGGAATAGGGCTGAGACCTGCTCCTGGTCACTGAGGTCGGTGCAAACCGGAATGCCTTGGCCTCCACGCGCGCACACCTCTTCGGCTGTATCTTCGACGGTACCGGGCGCGCCATCAGGCGGTTTGGGACCGCTTCTAGAACTTCGAGCTGCAACATAGACCGTCGCCCCGGCTTCACCGCAGGCGAGGGCGATGCCACGCCCCGCTCCGCGGCTGCCTCCTGCCACCAGCACTATCTGTCCTTTTAGAGAGTTCATGCGAATGAGTGTGCGGGTTGAATCCTGACACCTTATGTCATATTTCGCTGCTAAAGTCTCTTTATGCGGGCCGACCGGCTACTGTCGATCCTTCTTCTGCTCGAGAACGGTCGCCGCATCACTGCCAGAGAGTTGGCCCAGCGTCTCGAGGTTTCCGAGCGCACGATCTTGCGCGATATGGACGCGCTGAGCGGGTCCGGCATTCCCGTTGTGGCCGAACGGGGGAACGGCGGAGGATGGTCGCTGCTCGATGATTATCAGACGAAGCTCACCGGATTGAATCCTGCCGAAATTCAATCGCTCTTTCTTGCTCGCCCGGCTCGGCTCATCTCAGACCTGGGATTAAAGCGCGAATCGGAACGAGCGCTGATCAAGCTCGAGGCATCGCTGCCGGCCGCCGTCCGCGAACAAGCGGAGTTGGCGCGCCATCGTATTCTCATCGACTCGCGCGGCTGGCGGGACCCGGCGGAATCGATCCCCTGTCTGCCCGTTCTACTCGACGCGGTCTGGCGCGGCAAACGGGTCCGATTTCTTTATGCTCGCGATCTTTGTGAACCGGCGGAGCGGATCGGCCATCCGCTGGGCCTGGTTGCCAAGGGAAGTACCTGGTACTTAGTCGCCAATGTCGAAGGTGCGACGCGCACGTATCGTGTATCGCGCATTCGTGTGGCAGCCGCACTCGAACGGGCCGCGGAATACCCGGCGGATTTCGATCTCGCCGCATATTGGGAGCGCTCGGCGATGGAGTTCCGCGAAAAGCTTCCGCGCTACTACGCAACTTTCCTCGCGAACCCGTCTGTGATGCGGTGGGTGCGATATCGCGGCTGGCGCCTGAGCGACGAGGCGCCTGAAGGAGATCGCATCCGGCTCAGGATACGGTTCGATATCGAGGACGAAGCCGTACAGTTTGCCCTTAGCTTTGGTGGCGATATCGACGTAATCGAGCCAGTGGAGCTACGTGAGAAAGTCTTCGCAGGCGCACGAGCGATCCTCGCCAAGCCGCGATCAATCTAAAACGGACCTCCACTCCGTTAGAATCAGCGCTTATCCCCAGCGTTTCCAATAACGCTTTAGCCACCCACTCCTCATATTGCCGCGGCGTCCAGCCGCGTTTAGTTGCTGGCCCCGGCTGATACCATGTTGCCCATGCTCAAAATACTTTGCTTGTTGCTGATCGGGTTGAGCGCCACGCCGGCAGCGGAACTTTCTGTCAAGAGATCCCTAAACCTGGGTGCCATCAAAGTGATGGTGGATGCCGCGGAAGCAGAGGCGGCGAGGAGGAATGTGCAGGTGACAATTTGTGTAGTCGACGAAAGCGGCAACCTACTCTTTCTGGAGAAGGCAGACGGCGCTGCCCTCAACACTATCGAGTTCGCGCAGAAGAAGGCGAGGCACTCGGCTTTTTATCGCAGTCCGTCGAGAGATGGAGCCGATGCCTTGAAGAAAGGAAATCTCGCAGTGCTTGCTTTTCCCCAATATTTTCCGAATCAGGGCGGATTACCGATTCAGGTGGACGGACAAACTATCGGAGCAATTGCCGCGAGCGGCGCTAAATCGGAGATCGACGAGGCGATTGCACAAGCGGGAATCGACGCATTATTGAGGCGGTAAGCAGCGGTAGCGGAACCTCGTCAGAGACGCTCCCTTGTGGTCGCGGTTCAGAGCCGGGCTCCTTATCGTTTTCGCTTAGCGGCGGTCTATGAGCCACGCGTTGGTGGCGGTGATACGGTCGAGGAACGCGACACGGCGGCCGTCGGGAGACGGAACGGCCCAGCCCTGGATATCTCCCAGTGAATGGAATCGCCCGTCCCGGTACACGTATAGTAGTCGATTGCCGATGTTCGTATCCACGGACGCAAACCATCCGTTACCGTCGGCGCCCCACGCGATACCTCTCAAATCGGTCAGAGCGTCCAATACTACGTCGTGCTCTCGTGGTTCGTTTCCTTTTGGTTCGAGAGCCACCAACCGGATTCGCGCATCGCGCGGATCGTGATTTGGAATTGCGACGTACTTGCCGTCGGGAGAAATGGTCCAGTCGCCCAGAATCCCCGGAATCCATCGCGTGCGCGCCAGCTCGCGCCCTTCGCCGCGGACTGGGTCGAGCTCATGGAACACATAATATTCGCCCGGAACGGTCGTTCGCAGTACGCACCGCGTCCCAAGCCAAAGAGCGCAACGAAATTCGTCGAGCGCGCCGTTAATGGGAACTTCCTCAGGCGTTCCTCCCTGGATCGGAACGCGCATCAATTTGTAGTCCGAAGAGGCTAGGCCGACGGTGCCGGCCGCATACAACAGCGAACGGCCATCCGGCGCCAGTTGCGGCAGCACCTCGGCCACAGGCGTGGCGACGATGGTTTCGGCCGTGCGCTGGTTTACGTCCTGTTTGAAGAGGTCGAAATTGGCATGGTCGCCGCTGCGATTCGACTCGAAAATGACGGCGGCGCTGTCCGCCGTCCACGCGTGAGGATAGTTCGTCCGCTCGTCCAGCGTCAAGCGCCGAATATTGGCGATGCGCGGTGCTGAGGCATCAAAGTCGCCGACAAACACGCTGTTTTGATCGGATTGTCTGAGAACCATCACTTGCTTTCCATCCGTCGTGGCGGTCATGCCGTAGATGTGGGTTTCATTCGGCATCTCCGGACTTGCGATTTTGCGTGGCGAGCTGCGGAATGCGCCTGTCTTTGGATCGGTCCTCACCTCCCAAAGTTGATCGGCAGACATCGAGCCTGGCCGGTCATACCGCAGAAAGAGCACACGGCCATCGGGAAGAGCGGCTGCCGAGTTAATCCACAAATCGGGAATGCTCGCGACAACTTTTCTCGTATCGAGCCTTACCGACTCATAGCTCCGTTTATAGTAACGGTCGAGCCCCCAGCTCCGATGATTCTGTTTCGAATAGCGGCGCCGCTGATAAAACACGTGCTTCCCATCGGGTGACCAGAACGCCAGCGGAAACGTGTCTGTGCCTGGACCGGCGACGATCCGCTGCGGATCTTCGCCGTTCGCGCCGAGCGACCAGATCTCCGACCAATCCTGGCTGATGAAGGCGATGCGTGTTCCGTCCGGCGAGGGCGTTGCTTCTCGAGCGTGCGTGCGAAGCAGGCGCGGGGCTGCGCCCGAGAGAGAGACGATCCAAATGCCCGGTAAGTTGGTCGCGGTAGAGAAGCCGCTGACAGCCAGCCTGACGCCATCTCCAAACCAGGCGATCCGGTCTACCGTAAAATCTCGCGGCCCCGCCACGGGACGTGTACTGCCATCGTTCATCCGACGAACAAAGATTCCATCGGCATTGGCGTAAGCGGCGAACCGACCGTCCGGCGAAATTGCTGCGGCGGTGGCGCGGTTTTCGGGCACAAGCGTCGTGATCTGACGGAACGAAGGCGCCTCTCGTCCCGCTCGTGCTTGCGTCCAGCGCCACCCGGCCAGGCACGCCCCAAGAAACACTACCGCTGTGATGACCCACTTCCAAACACCGGGACCCAAATTAGCCGAAATCTTTCCAGGTTGCTGCAGGTCATTTAACGTTCGCGCAACTTCTCTTGCGCTGGGACGCGCCTCGGGCTCTTTGGCCAACATCGACCGAATCAGCAAACCCAGGCGCGGCGGCATCGAGCGATTCACGGATGCAAGCGGGGGCGGCTCTTTTGTGAGGATGGCCTCGGTCGTATCAAGCGCTGAAGCCGCCGGAAATGCATGGCGCCCGGCCGCCAACTCGTAGAGCACCAAGCCGGAGGAGAATATGTCGCTAGCCGGCGTCAGAGGTTCGCCCCGGGCCTGCTCCGGAGACATATAGCGCAAGGTGCCAAGGGCGGGGCTGCTGGCTAAGGCTATCGTTTCCGTCGTGACTTTGCGCGCCAGGCCAAAGTCGAGCACTTTCACGTACCGGTCCTGGCGCAACAAAATGTTCTCGGGCTTGATATCTCCGTGAACCGTGCCGCCGGCATGGGCCGCGGCCAGCGCTTCAGCTATCTGAGCGCCGATTGCCAGAACTTCGGCGATGGAAAGCGGTTTGCCGCATACCTCGCGCAGCGACTCTCCTTCGACAAGTTCCATAACAATCGCGACAGTAGATTCCGCTTGCACTACCTCGTGAATCGTCACAATATTTGGGTGGTTCAATGCGGACGCCGCCTTTGCTTCGCGAATGGCATGCTGGGTGTCCAAAACCACGAGCGCTTCCGGCGACAGGAATTTCAGCGCAACGCGCCGGTCCAGGTCTGTATCGTGCGCGGACCACACGTCGCCCATGCCGCCCCGTCCGAGCAGCGCGCCAATCACATAACGTCCGAAGCGTTGACCGGGGACAATACGGGCTGCAAGGAGTTTGCCAGTTAGCGAGCTGAATAGCGGCTTGCTTAAAAAACCGCTGGCGGCTTCGTCCTCTCTCAGCAGCTCTTCAACGGCTCTCCGGAGTAGAGTATTCTCGCCGCAAGCCGTATCGAGCAGCATCACACGTTCGCCGCCTGATTTCTCGCGCGCCGCATGGAACAGCTCGAAGATCTGATTCCATTCCGTGGGTGCCATGCCGGTTGCTAGCGAAGCGTTTGGGGCCGTACCTGCCCTTTTAGCCACGCTCTGGCCGCTATCCAATCACGTTTTACGGTGATCGGAGAAACGCTCAGGGCCTCGGCGGTTTCTTCAAGCGACAGTCCGCCAAAGTAGCGCATCTCGACTACTTGCCGCTGCCGCGGGTTCATTTCCTCGAGCCGGTCGAGCGCGATATTCAGTGCAATGAGTTCGTCTGCCTGCTCGAACGAAATCGCGGCGTAATCCTCGGCTTGTGCCACGGCCTGTTCGCCCGCCCCTCGTTTTAGCGCTTGCTTGCGCCGTGCGTGGTCGATCAGAATCCTCCGCATGATGGAAGCGCTCACGCCGATGAAGTGAGCGCGATTTTGCCAGTCTCTTGCCTGATCGTTGACCAGCCGCAAATAGGCCTCGTGGACGAGGGCGGTTGGCTGTAGTGTATGTCCAGGCCGCTCGCGTCGCAACTGCAGCCGCGCCAAGGCGCGCAACTCGTTCAAAACGAGCGGAATTAGCTTCTCGGCAGCGCCAGAGTCCCCGGCCCTGACCTGTTGCAGAAGCACAGTGACTTCTCCGCTAGCGCGGGCTTCCATAAACAACGGTATGGCTATCCACAAAAGAATAACACCGAAATGTTATTTAACCGTGATCCGTTCGTGGGCTTGTTTGCGCTTTTGGTTGGTTAGCGTGTGGCTCCCAAAAGAAAATGCCGCCAGGAATGGCGGCATGGCAGACCGGAGGCCCGCTCCACCGGTTCGAGTCGTGCTCCGGGTCAAAACGTCAGGTGCAGGCCCATCTGCAGGAAGCGCGGACTTCCAATCGTATGTTGAATGATTCCGAGGCTGCCGCGGGGTGGGTTCAGCAGCGGCGGTCCGTAGTTGAAGAACTGTACGTCGCTGTTGGGGGCGTCAAAACTCGGATGGTTGAACAGGTTGAACGCGTCGAAGTTGTAGCGGAGATGGAAACGCTCGGAAATGTGGAATTCCTTTCCAATGGTGCTGTCGAAGCGCAGCTGGAACGGCGCGCGAAATAGGTTTCGCCCCGCGTTGCCATATGCCGATTCGTACGCGTCGCAGACGCCGCTCGAGTCGCAGGGAGGCACACCTTCCTGGCCCGGAGCGAGAAACGGAGTGTAGAACGCGTTCGGGTTCAGAACCGGTTGGCCGGCGTTGACGCCTGTCGTTCCCTGCAATTGCGCCTGTCCCGCCGTTACACCGGGTTTAAGAGATACGATCGGGTTAGTTATATAGTCGTTGCTGCTGTAATAGATGCTGGCAATCGATCCCGAATAATCGTAAACGCTGTAGGGCTGCCCGCTTTCGGCGACGGTCTGGCCGCCGATCTGCCAGCCGTTCAGCATCGCTCCTGCCATGCGATGCTGCTTGATGGGACTGGGCAGATCGTAGGAGTAGTTGATGAGGAAGACGTGCGTACGGTCGAAGTCGGCTGTGGCATAACCCGACTTCGGGTCCAACGGATTGTTTCCGGTATAGAAGAGACCTAAGCCGCTTTGCTCATCGGTCGCATGCGACCAGGTGTATGACCCGGTGAACTGCAAGCCAGAGGAAAGGCGCTTGCGTATTTGAAACTGCATCGAGTTGTACCACGAGATTCCCTCTGCTTTGTAGAGAACCGAGTTGGGACTGTATCCCAAATAGGGAACACGTAAATCGGTGTTGCCGCCGGTGGTTGTGTTGATGGTTTCGTAGGCGTTGATGTCGTAGCCGTAGGAGTAGATCTGCCCATTGATCGGGTTTTGCGGCGTCGCGATCCCAGGCTGGTTGAACGGCACGGGCAAAACAAGATGCACTCCATGATTCCCTACGTATCCGAGGCTCACGAGGAGATTATTAACAGGCTGATACTGCAGGTCGAACGTCCAATTCTCAGAATAGGGTAATTTCGAATTTCGATCGTAGCCGCCAAACAGGAACGGACCAAAGTGATTGCCGGCCGGAAAATTGCCGCTTTGTAAACTCGCGGCATTCGGCAGAAGCGCCTGAAACGCCGCTGCGCTGACGGGCGGCGGCGCGGGCGGTGTGGTTCCGAACGGATTTTCGAATGTCGCGCCGCTCTGCGCCACGACGGGGGTTACAAACGGAGGCGCAAGCGTGACGCCGAACGGCCCGTTGAACCCACCGCCGGCGCTCGGCGAAAACTCCGAGAAGAATTGACCGCGGTCATAATAGATACCCGCGCCCGCGCGAACGGTTAGCTTCGAATAGGGCGTCCAAGCCATGCCGACTCGTGGAGCAAAGCCCCACTGATTGGCTGACATCGTCGAACTGTTGACGCCGGGAGTATGAAACTGCGCGTTGTTGCCCGCGAACACGATGCCCGAGTTGACGATTGTGTCTGTAGCCGCGTTGTATTGATACAGATTGCCGTCAAAATTGGTAAGCCGTCCGTATTTCTCGGAGAGCGGGCCGTCGTAATCCCAGCGCAGGCCGGCCGTGATGTTCAGATTGCTGGTGACTTTAATGTTGTCGTTGATAAATGCACCGATTGTTTCGGAGCGATAGTAGCGGTTGCTATCGCCATTGAACAGCTCCGAACTCGAGCCCGTCTTAACGTCGCCCGTCAGAAAGCTTGGAAAATCGGCGAAGGTTATCGAAGCGGTATCGTTATTGCGGTTGACGATGTTCAACTGAGTGTGATCCCACTGCGCTCCGAATGAAAGAGTCTGCTTCCCGATCACCCAGCCTAAAGTGGAAGCGTATTCCCATTGGTTCTGGAACATGCCGGCATTCGAGAAATTGGAAACCGGGCCAAACGCGTATGTATTGCCGAGCGTGCCATCGTTCGAATCAATTGTGATTCCCGGAAACCTGGTCGAGCCGAACACGTTGATTCCGGCATCGCCCGCGGTAAACGGCTGCGCTGTTCCGGCGTAAGCTCGCATGCGGGTAAAGCCGATGCGCTGCTCCCATGTCACGTTGGGACTCAGGATGACGGAGTTATCGATCGAACCCACCTGGCTGCCTGCATTCAGTTGTTGAGTGAAACCCAGAGCGTTGCTGGATGCGCCGAACGGATTGGTAGTCGGATCGTTCTGGATGTAGTACTTGACCGACAAGCGGTCCATCGAGCTGACGTTGTAGTCGATATTGGCGCTTCCCTGATCGACATTCGATATCGACGACGGGCCTTGCACGATTGCGTTTGCGCCCAGCACGCTCGCGGTGTTGGCGGGGATGTTGGCGCTCGGAATCAGGTACTGGCCGTTGGGCAGCTTGGTCTGCAGCAGCTTCAACGCAACCGGATCGACTTGCGACGGCGTGATGCTCGTGCCGAAGCTTTCATTCGCTACGGCGGCGAGCGCCGCCGCGCTCCGGTCGTTCGTCAATTCCTGAGGTACTGTCACTTCCTGCGTGCCGAGCAATGCGTCGGCAACGCGAACGCCCTCATAGGAAGTAAAAAAGAAGAGCTTGTCTTTGATAATCGGACCGCCAAAGGTTGCGCCGAACTGGTTGCGGTTCAGTTTTGGCACTTTTTGCGTGATCGAGGGATCGGCATTGTAAAAGAAGGGAGCGGCGTTCCAGAAGCTGTTCTGAAATTTCTCGTAGACCTGTCCGTGAAAGCTGTTTGTACCGGATTGAGTAATGACGCCGATATGAGCGCCGCTGTTTGCCCCCTGGGTTGCGTCATAGTTGGCCGCATCCACTCGAATTTCCTGAACGGATTCGGGCGCCGGAGTGGGCAACGCCTGACCAATAGCTGCGTAGACGGAAGTGCTGGTCTGAATGTCGCCGCCCGCGCCGAAGTTTTCTCCGGTGTTAAGCACAAACCGGTTCTCACCCACTTGGCTGGTCGACTTACCATTGAACAGGTTGTTGGTTGAAATGCCGTTCAAAGAGAAGCTGTTGCTGGTGTCGCGCTGCCCGTTCGAAAAAATCGCCTGGTTTCCTAATCCCGCATTCGATCCGGATCCGCCGAGGAAGGCGGCATTAACGCCTGGAGAAAGAATTGCCAACTGGGTAAAGCTACCGGTCCCCAGCGGCGTCATTTGAATTGTCGATTGATCGACGACATATCCATTGGTTGTGTCGATCTGGTTCGCAAGCGGTGTGCCTGTGACCTCGATCGTTGTGCTCGTCTTCCCGATTTTGAGCAAGCCATCGACACGGGTCGTGCGGTCCGCTTCCACGATAATTTCCGTGTGGCTCTCGGTTTCGAAACCCTCCTTGGCGAAGGAGAGCTCATAGGTTCCAGGAGGCAGATTCGGAATAAGATACGATCCGTTGCCTTGGCCGGTGGCACTCACTTGAAGATTAGTGGATAGATTTTTTGCTTTAACGGATGCGCCCGGAATCACCGCACCCGCTGGATCTTTTACAGTTCCCGTTATCGCGCCCAGATTTTGTTGCGCCGCAAGAAAACCCGGCACGCACGACGCTAGAAGAACAACGAAAATAGGCGTCTCGTTTTTGAGAATCAAAGCCGTCCCCTCAAGCAAACTGAATTAGGCATATCGTAAACCACGACTGTGACAAAAGTATGAAGCAGCTTGGGCGCTACGGCTTCTTGGACGTGACGGCTTCGACAGCGTGGGTTCCGGCTGTTCGGCAGTTAGCATACTACAAAATTTCAGCGATTTTTCAGAATCCGGGAATAAACTTGGTATCGCCCGTTTCCCTTTGGACCTCTGTGATGAAAGCCACCTTTTCTTTCGCTCCTCT
Organism: Bryobacterales bacterium; assembly: GCA_963722585.1. Lineage (GTDB taxonomy): Bacteria > Acidobacteriota > Terriglobia > Bryobacterales > Bryobacteraceae > KBS-96. The sequence continues at coordinate 25,988 of CAVRNU010000039.1, forward strand.
GCTTCTTCTGCTTGCGGTGTCCGGTTTGGCGCAAGGATATAAAGTCGCCGGCTCGATACAGATCGGAGGGACCGGCGGCTGGGACTATCTCAGCGCCGATTCCACCAACCGGCGGCTCTACGTGTCTCACGGCACGGAGGTGGTTGTCGTCGACCTCGATTCCGAAAAGCCCGTGGGCCGCATTTCCGGGATGCAAGGCATCCACGGTATAGCGATCGCGGACGATCTTGGTACCGGGTTCATCAGCGATGGCCGCGCCAATGACGTGGTCATGTTCAATCTGAAGGATCTCTCTGTTCAGAAAAAAGTGGCTGCGGGAACGAACCCGGATGGAATTGTTTATGATCCCGCTTCAAAGCGCGTGTTCGCATTCAACGGGCGCAGCCAGGATGCGACTGCCATTGACGCAACCAGCGGTACTGTAGCGGGTACGATCAAGCTCGACGGCAAGCCGGAGTTTCCGGTCAGCGACGGCAAGGGGAGCGTTTACGACAATATCGAGGACAAGAGTGAGATTGTGCGTATTAATTCAACGAGCCTGAAGGTGGAGGCCACCTGGTCTATCTCGCCCTGCGATTCGCCCTCGGGGCTTGCAATCGACACAGCGAACCGTCGGTTATTCGCGGTCTGCGACAACAAGATGATGGCAGTTGTGGATGCTGATTCGGGCAAGGTGGTTGCCACGCCGGCAATAGGCGAAGGGCCCGATGCAGCGGGATTCGATCCGGGAACAAAGCTCGCATTCTCCTCGAATGGGCGAGATGGAACGCTCACTGTTGTGAGTGAAAGCGGAAAAGATAGCTATTCCGTTGCCGAGACGGTACCCACCGCGCGAGGCGCGCGAACGATGGCGCTCGATACGACGACGCACAAAATTTATCTCGCGACGGCGAGTTTCGGTCCGGCGTCGGCCGCAAGCGCGGCGAATCCGCGTCCTCGGCCCACCATACTGCCCGGGTCGTTCAAGTTGATCGTTTTAAGTAAATAGTTGCTAATTTTTGACACGCCTCGCGCAACGCCTGCGTCAGATTCTGGAGGGCGCTGGAATGCGAGGGCGCGGCTCGATATTACGTCTCAACCTGTTGAGCTTTTGGCGGTTCGCACCTCTTCTGGCCCTGCCAACTACACTTCTGGCACAGCAGCCCGCTCCTAATAATGCCAAGATTCCCGTCGATTTAGTTGTCGAGGCGGGAACGCCGCTGCGGTTGTACATTACGAAACGCGTGTCCTACCGGAAGAATTCCGCGGTCGAGGCAAAGCTTGTGGAACCGGTATGGGCGTTCGACAGGATCGTAATTCCGGCGGGTACAACCGTTGAGGGTAAACTCGCCGAAGCAAGTCCAGTTCCCAAAACTCAACGTGCAATGGCCATGATTCGTGGAGACTTTACGCCTCTGAAAATTGCAAAAGTGTCTTTTTCAAGAATCGTTTTACCTGGGGGACGTGAGATTGCGATCGACACGCAGCCCTCCGCCGGTTTATCGAGCATTTATGTTCCTCCTAAGCCGCCCAAGAACAAGAAGCCGCCCGCTCCCGCGTCGAGTTCAAACTCGAAAGCGGCGAAGTTGAAGGAGCTTGCCAAGCAGCAGGCACAGAACCAGTGGAACGCCAAGACACAAGGCGTAGTCGATCTGGTTCGCGGGCAGAACAGGCGCGAATGGCTCGAAAATTTTTTCTGGACGAAGCTGCCCTATCATCCGCAATGGTATCGGTCGAGAACACGTTTCGACGCAGTGCTCGGTCAGCCAGTCGACTTTGGCAAGGTCAACATCCCTCAAGCCACGCTTGCCGAAGTTGGCAAACAGCCAGCGGCGGATCAGACGGCTTCCGTCCGTCTGTTGTCAGCCCTAAGCTCTTCGGATTCGAAAGTCGGCGACCCGGTCAAGGGGGAACTGTCCCAACCGTTGTTTTCCGCTGACCACAAGCTGATTTTGCCGGAGGGTACCGAAGTGCAGGGCAAGGTCACCATGGCGCGGCGCGCGCGTATGTTTCATCGTGGCGGGCAACTCCGGTTTACGTTCGAAGAAGTCGAACCGCCGGAGTTGGCTGCCGCAACCGTTCCGGAGGCTCACGGCACACAGGCACAACTTACCAAAGCTGAATCGGATTCGGGCCCGGTGAACGTCGACGAAGAAGGAACCGCGAAAGCAACCGAGTCGAAAACGCGTTTTCTGCGGCCAGCGATAGCGGGTCTGGTCGCGGCCCGGACGATGGATAACGACGCCGGTAAACAGGGAACCGCCGGGCACGCAAACTACTCCGGCCGCGGCATGGGCGGCTTCTCGGGATTTGGCCTTTTCGGTACGGCGGCAACTCTCGGGCCGCGTTTTGTCGGGTCGGCGCTTGGGTTTTACGGATTGGCGTGGTCGGTTTACACAAACGTCGTTGCCCGAGGCCGAGAAGTCACGTTCGAGAAGAATACAGCAACCGCAATTCGCTTTGGCCCACAACCTCGCCCGAATCGATGAGAAGCATTGAAAAAACGCCCGCGCCGCGACGGTAAGCGAGTGATTCTCAGGGCGAGCGGCTGCGGCGACCTTTGCTCTAACCCAGCTCTAACCCAACTTCGTCACCAGCCCGCTGCTTTTGACAATTTTCAGGGGCTCAGTTGGGGGTAAGTGTTTTAGCTGCAACAAGGGTTTCCAGAAAGCCGATGTAGTGCAGACCAAGCCTCTTGAAGACTGCGGCCGCCTCATGACAAGATCGGGCAAGAATGTTTCTGCGTGCGCACCAGCGGCGGAAGGACGGCAAAGATCACACCTACTGGTCGCTGGTAGAAACGATGCGCACGCCAGATGGTCCGCGGCAGAGAACACTGTGTTACCTCGGCGAGTTAAACGGTTCTGCGCAAACCCGCTGGCTGAAGACCATTGAAGTCTTCAACGAGCAGGGGGCGAAAAGCAGCAACTGAAGCTCTTCCCGTCGCAGATAGCAGGGCCACCCGGTGATCCGCAAGTAGCGCATGTGCTGCTGAACAAAGTGCGCCTGGAGCGCTCGCGGCAGTTCGGCTCCTGCTGGTTGGGTCTGCAGTTGTGGAAACGCCTGGAGTTGGACCGGTTCTTTGAAGAGGCTGTCGATGATCAGGAGGCGGATGTGCCGTGGTCGCGCGTGGCGGCATTGCTGGCCATCAACCGGCTGTGCGCGCCAGGCAGCGAGTTGGCGATCGAAGAGCGCTGGTATCCCTCGACGGCGCTGGACGATTTGTTGGGCATCGCAGAAGGCAAGATCAACGACACGCGGCTGTACCGTTGTCTGGACCGGATTCTGCCGCACAAGACGAAACTGGAGCAGCATCTCAAGCAGCGCTATGGAGAGCTATTCGGCGCTGAGTTCGACGTGCTGCTGTACGATCTGACCAGCATGTACGTGGAAGGCGCAGCGGAGAAGAATCCTATGATGCGTCGCGGCTACTCGCGCGATCATCGCCCCGACTGCGAACAGATAGTGATCGCGCTCATCGTCAACAGTGAGGGTTTTCCGTTCAGTTATGAAACCTTCGACGGCAACCGCGCCGACGTATCCACGATGGAGACGATTCTGCGCATGGTGGAGCGCAAGTACGGCCAAGCGCGGCGGATCTGGGTGCTCGATCGTGGCATCGTGAGCGAAGAGAATCTGGCTGCGATTCGCAAGCGCGGCGGCCAGTACCTGGTAGGCACGCCGCGCAGCCAGATGAAGCAGTTTGAACAAGAGCTGTTAAAAGACGACTGGACTCAGATGCGCCCGGATGTGGAAGTCAAGAAAGTGGCGATCCCGCAGGGCGAGGAAACTTATATTCTGTGCCGCACGGCGGGCCGCAAGGAAAAAGAGCAAGCTATTCGGAGTCGCTTCTCGGCTCGTATGGAAGATGCTCTGAAACGCTTGGCCAAAACCATCGAGACAGGCCGCCTGAAGGATCGCAATAAGATGGAGCGGCGACTGGGGCGCATTCAGGCCAGGCATTCTCAGGTAAACGATCTCTATGAGGTGGCCTTGCGCGACACGGCGGCTTTCAATTCGATCGGACGCGGGAGGCGAGCTGGGTTTCGAGCGAGAGAAGTACACTGATCACCAGGCAGGTCCAGGCGAACCAGTCGCCATATCTGGCATAGGGCGTGACGGTTGAAATGGTGGCGAAAGGCATGAGGCCGACGGCTTCGCTGTAGCGTGGAAGTTGCTGGATGATGATGCCTGCCGGATCGATCGAGGCGGTGATGCCGTCGTTGGTTGCTCGGACGAGATAGCGGTCGTTTTCGACGGCCCTCATGCGGGCTAAGAGCAAGTGTTGTTCGCGCGCGGCGCTGTGGCCGAAGTATCCGTCGTTTGAAAGATTGAAGAGGACGTTTGCTCCTTTTTGCGAAAATTGCCGGACGAAATTGGGGAATGCAGATTCGTAACAGATAAAGACGCCGAGTTTGTCAGGTCCGGCGACGAGCACCTTGGCTCCGCTGCCGGGAATGAAATCTCCCGCTTCCTGCGTGATTCGGTTGACGAAGCCGAACAGCGGTGGAATGAATTCGCCAAAAGGCACCAGGTTGACTTTGTCGTAGCGGCCGATCTCGTTTCCTTTGGGGCCGAGAAGGACGGCCGAATTCATCGGTTGGTGCGCGGCGGTGTAGGCGACGGTGCCGAATAGAAAGTAGCTGTGTTGGCGAGCAATCTGTTCCGCTTTCTCCTGGAATAACGGGTCGTCGTAGAAATAAAAGGGAGCGGGCATTTCGGGCCATACCACGAGCGGGGCGGGCCAGGCGTTTGAAATTGTGGCGAGATCGTCTTGCGCCCGCTGCTCGCTGGCCTCGGTCCAGTTCTCCTCGGGATCGAAGTTAGGCTGAACGGTCACCGCGCCTTGTAGGAGGGAACGATCCTGAGGAATTTTCGGCAGGAGGTACAAGCCCGCAATCGAAACGAGCGGAAGAAGAAAGAGCCTCGGGTAACGAAGAACAACAACTGCAGCCGCTGCAGCAAGCATGGCAAATACGAACGATAGGCCATAAACGCCGGTCAGAGGAGCTAGGCGGAGCGGGAGCGACATTGTGATGCCCGCGTTTCCAAGATCGAGCCACGCGAAGCCGAAGGTGGCATGCGTCCGTTCGAGGCCCGCCCACAACGCGGCGATGGCCGGAATGGCGTAGGCGCGCCACATGAGCGGTCCTGCGAGCCACGCAAAAACGCCGAGATGAATGGCCTTGAGCGCCGTGAATAAGCAGAAGCATGCCCAACTTCCGGCGCGCCCCATGCCGCCATGCACGTCAAGGACAAACCGTATCCAGATGCAAAGGGTGAACCAGTAGACCGCGCCTGCCAGCCATCCGTATAGGAAACGCCCAGCGGGGCGGTCTTCACGGGCTATGGCGACAAGCAGCGGGGTCAAAGCTACAGCGGCGAGCCAGCGAATATCGAATTGCGGGAATATCAGACGGAGCAAGACACCTGTAAGGAGTGAAAGCGCAACATGCAGCGGCAACTCCCAGCGCGTCCGGGGCGCGGTCAACCTTTATGCCTCCGGCGCCGTTCGAGCCTGTTCATTCACGAGATCGGCCATGTAGGAACTGCGGACAAAGGGACCGCTGAACACCATTTTGAAACCAACCGACAAGCCGTAGCGATGGTACGAGTCGAACTGTTCCGGCGTTACGTATTGGCGAACTGCGAGGTTGCGGCGCGTGGGTTGCAAGTATTGGCCGATGGTAGCAACATCGGTTCCGGAAAGGCGTATATCGCGAAGCAATTCGTGAACTTCGTCCGGTGTTTCTCCAAGTCCCGCCATGAGGCCGGACTTAGTGAGGACATTCGGCGCCAGGCGTTTTGCAAACTCGAGCACGCGAAGCGAGCGTTCGTACCTGGCCTGGGGGCGCACACGCCTGTAAAGTCTTCGGACGGTTTCCATGTTGTGGTTGAATACGTCCGGTCCAGAATCAATCACACGGGCCACGGCATCGAGATTCCCTTCAAAATCGGGTGTCAGCACTTCTATGCGTGACGAGGGCAGAGCCTTGCGTACTTCGCGCACCGTGCGGGCAAAATGATGCGAGCCGCCGTCATCGAGGTCGTCGCGATTAACAGATGTGATCACAACATAGCGGAGATTCATTATTGCGGCCATCTCCGCGACGTGGCGCGGCTCGTTCGAGTCGATTGTGAATTCGTGTTTTGCGGCAGATCCTTTGGGTACGGAGCAAAATCCGCATCCGCGTGTGCACAAATCTCCGAGGATCATGAACGTCGCTGCGCCGCGATGGAAACACTCATGAATGTTGGGGCAGCGGGCGGACTCGCAGACCGTATGCAGCCCCAGGCGCCGCAGCTCCGTTTTCAGCCTTTGGACCGATTCAAAACGAGTTTGACTTTTCCGAAGCCAAGGAGGAAGGCGCGGGTGCGCCGGCGCGTCGATTTGAACGAGGTCTTGGCTGGCCACAAGCTTCTCATTTTACCGTTGGTGCGAAACTGAACCTGGACGGTCAGTTTCATCGATGAACAACGGAGCGGTTTCCGCAGCCGCGTGCCTCGGGCGAATCGGCCTGCCGGCATCTATTGACGAGCTACGATCCCGGACGTGGGACGCAATTGTGGTGGGCGCGGGTCACAATGGTCTCACCTGCGCCGCATACCTGGCGAGGGCGGGGAAGCGGGTTCTTGTGCTCGAAGAGCGCGAGCGCATAGGCGGCGCGTGCACGGTGGAAGAGCCCTGGCCAGGAGTTCGTGTGGGTCCTTGCGCCTATCTTGCCGGACTGCTGCATCCGCTGGTTGTGAAAGAGCTGGATCTGCCAGCTGAAGGTTTTTGCTGGCATGCCGCGAGCGAGGGTATGTTCATTCCCTTCGAGGACGGCAGCGGTGTGCAGCTCTATGACGACGACGAACGGTGCCAGGCTGAGATCGCGCGCTTTTCGGGAAAGGATCTGGAGGGATGGCGGGCCATGAGCGAACTGATCGCCCGTGTTCGCGACGCTGTGCGTCCGGCCGTCGGACACGACCTGTGGGTGGGTGATGCGCCAACGCCCGACGAATTGGACGAGCGTCTGGGGAACGATGAGGAAGCGCGGCAGCTTCTGTTCCATTGGTCGATGGCCGAATTCGTCGAACATTATTTGCAGGACGAGCGCTTGCGAAGTGGATATCTTGGGCAAGGCGTTATCGGTACGAACGCGAGTCCATTCGACGCGGGAACCGCCTCAATACGGTTTCATCACGCTTCCGGCCGGCTGGGCGGCTTGCCGGGAGCATGGGGCTATGTAAAGGGTGGCGTTGGGATGGTTTCGTTTTACTTATGCGATATAGCCCGCCGCGCTGGCGCGGTTGTTGCATCGGGTGTTCCGGTGGCAGCCATCCTGCCCGGTGACGGCGTGTTGCTTCAAGGTGGAGAGCGGATCGCATCCCCGATTGTGGTCTCGAACGCCGATCCGAGAACAACCCTGCAGCTTCTAGGAAACGCGGCAGACGCGTCGTGGCGGGAGCGGGTCGAAGCAATACCGATCAAAGGCTGCACGCTAAAAATGAATGTTCTTCTCAAAGAACTGCCGGACTTCCGCGCTCGGCCAGGCACGGATGAGCCGCATCATCGAGGCCAGATCAACACTCCGCTATCGAAGGAGGAATGGAAGTCGGGTCATGCGGTTGCGCTCTCCGGGCATCTTCCGCGCCGCCTATGGACCGAACTCTATTTTCAAAGCGTATACGACCGGAGCGTCGTGCCGGAAGGCAGTCACCTGATGAGTGTCTTTGCGCAATACGTTCCCTACAAATTTGCACAGGGGGATTGGGATTCGCGGCGGGAAGAAGCGAAAGAACTCGCGTTGTATTCGATTGCAAGATTTGCGAGCAACATGCCTGCCGCAGTGAAGGCCGTCGAAGCCATGGGGCCGCCAGATATCGAGCGCAAGACTGGCTTGACGGGAGGCCATATTTTTCAAGGCGAATGCCTCCCGGCATATATGTGGAGCAACCGGCTGAGGGCGAAAACACCGATGCCTGGCATGTATCTGTGCGGGGCGTGCACCTATCCGGGAGGAAGCGTGATCGCGGTGAATGGGCGAAATGCTGCTATGGCGGTGTTACGCGATTCTGGCTGAGATTTGTCTATTTAGTTGCCGTCCTCTCGGCCCCCGGGGAGACAAGTTCTTTCGAGAAGAAGGGCAACACCTTCGTTTGGAGGCGCTGTGGAATCTGACTCGTGTGGGTACCCGGGTAGACCTCGTATGTATGTGAAATCTGATATTCGGTGAGGACTTGATCGAGCATCTTCGCTCCGAGCGAAACGTGCGCATAATCGTCCTGATCGCCTACATCAATAGCAATCGCATGAAGACGCTGAAGGTTCTTCCGGTACTGATCGATCATCGCGAGAGGCAGGTTAGCCGACCATTTTGCGACAATTTCAGGGCGCGGCTGCTGGGTTGATGCGGAAGGGAAGTCGATATAGAACGGCGGGTTGTCCGGATTTGGCGACCATGCGGCCGCTTCGGCAAAATATTTGTGCGTTGCCAGGTCTGCTTGTTCGAGGGCGCTGTCGGTGTGAATCGTGAAAATCTTGAGCCCGACAGCTCCGGTCGGCTGAAAATCGGCGCCCCACATCAGGCATGAGGCGCTCATGACATAAATGCTGCCAAACACATCGGGGCGCTTCATTCCGATGCGGATTGTGCCGTACCCGCCCATGGCGTGTCCCGCCAGCCCGCGGCTTTCCCTTGCCGCCAAAGTGCGGTAATGGGCGTCGATGTAGCGCACTAGGTCGATGGCAATGAAATCTTCCCAATTGCCGGTAACGATGGAGTTCGAGTAGAAACTGCCCTCAAATCGCGTGTAGGCGTTTGGAACGACGGCAATCATTTCTTTCGCCGATCCGTTCGCGATACCGCGATCGAGCATTTCGCGCAAATTGATCCACTTGGGGTCCGCGCCAAACCATTTCGCGTTTGTCTCGGTGAAACCGTGCAGAAAATAGACGACCGGATAACGCCGTTTTGGCTCGCGATTGTAGCTCGGCGGCAGATAGACGGAGACCTGCCTGTCTACCGGGTCGTTATCGAGATTGCCTTCGAGGGATGCGCCATGAACTGTGATCTCTTGCAGGGTGCCCTTTCCAGGAATTTGGGTGGACGGCGGAGCGGCGGCAAGGCAAAACGAGACCTCCAGCACAGCAATAGAGATGGCAGACGCAAGGCGGCCAAAAGAGACGGGCAGATTGCGCATAAATGGATGCTGATTCCAGCGTACGCGATGGGGGTTACGGGTTCAGGTGACGCTCCCGCTCGCGTGCAGTCGCGGTTCTGGTCAGGGGAGCGCTTGAGTGCGGACGGTGACGCTTTCGAGATAGTTGCGATCGAGATCATAGCCGAAGCCGACTCCGTTCGGAACGGCGATTGTCCCATTCGCGCTGACTTCAACCGGGGGCTGGATAATGTCTTGCTTCCAGTACCGCTTGCTGGCCGATACGTCGCCCGGGAGAGTGAAATTCGGCAAGGTAGAGAGGGCGATATTGTGCGCGCGGCCGATGCCGCTTTCGAGCATTCCGCCGCACCACACTGGAATTTGATGGTTTTGGCAAATATCGTGGACTCGCTTGGCTTCGGCGAAGCCGCCAACGCGCCCGAGCTTAATGTTCACGATGCGGCAGGCATTCAGCTCGATTGCCTGTTCGGCGTGGCGAGCCGAGCGAATGCATTCGTCGAGGCAAATTGACGTCTTGAGTAAGCCTTGAAGCTTCGCGTGATCGATGATGTCGTCGTGCGCGAGCGGCTGCTCGATCATCATCAGATTGAAATCGTCCAGCTGGCGTAGATGAGTGGCATCCGCGAGCGTGTAGGCCGAGTTGGCGTCGGCCATCAGGAGAATATTGGGAAATCGTTCGCGGACTCTGCGAATGACGTCTACGTCCCAGCCTGGTTTGATCTTCATCTTGATGCGCCGATAGCCGGCGTCCAATTCAGTTTCGATTTTTTCAAGCAGTTGCTCGACCGTATCCTGAATGCCGATCGAAACGCCGCAGGGAATCTCGCGGCGCGCGCCGCCGCCGATCTGCTTCCAGAGGGGATTGCCCTCGAGCCGGGCCTGGAGATCCCAAGCCGCCGCCTCGACTCCACCTTTGGTCATGTTATGGCCGCGTATATGCTGCAATCTTGGATAGACATCCGCAGCCGAGTCAAGCACGGCACCAGCAATGCGGGGCACCACGTAATCGACCAGCAGAGGCCAAATGGACCCAGTCCACTCCTCGTTGTAGAAGGGGTTCTCGCCGGCCGTGACTTCGCCCCATCCTGAAACGCCGCCGGAAACGACTTCGACAAGCATAATGTCGCGCTCGTAGGTGCGGCTGAAGCTTGTTTCGAAAAAGTGCACGAGCGGCATCTTGATATGCCGCAGCTTGACCTGCTCTACTCTATAGCCCATTCGCCCAAACGATAGTTTCCGTTTTCATCTGTTGTTTCGAAGCGCACGACTGACAGTCCCCGCGAAAAGAATTTGTTAAACGAATCGCCAACGTCGATTTGAACCTGCCTGGCCCGCGCCGGATCGGCGCGGCGCAGTTCGGCAATATTCGCAGGTACGGCGACAGTCCCCTTGATTGCGATGGAATCGTCGGGCTCTCCGCTCAAGACTCTACAAACGTGATCGGAGTTAATCCACCATTCAGCCGTGCATCGGTCGGTGGGCAGCCCGCTGTGAAGATGGCTGCTGGTCGATCCATATTGGTTGCGGACGAAGCGGCGCACGATCGCCCCAAGCCGCTCGATGTTGAAGTAGGCATTCTTCAATTCCAGTGGATCGAAGGTCCATTCGATGAGATCGATACCGCGTTCGAGAGCCTCCTCGCGCTGTTTCAGTTTCATATGCCGTCCCAGGCCGCCGTTGCGGTATTCGGGAAGCACTCCCAACATATGGCTGTGAAGGTAGTATTTGCCGCGAGGCTTCAGTCCTGGAATAGCGAGGCAAAAAGCCACCATTTTTGATTCGTCAAAAGCGCCGAGCACCTGGCCGCCGATCTTGCCCGCGACCACGAAAAGGCGCAGAGGCAGAAGCTCCACGTCGGCGAATCCCCAGATTTCCTTCTGCAGGTCGATTGCGTTCGCAAATTCGCCGTGCTTCGTCAACTGTCGGATTTCAACCATGCTTCGTGTTTGGCGACGCCGCGAGCAAAAGCTTCGCCTACTACGTCCATATTTTTACCAGCGGGACGCCGCGATGGCATAAATCACAACTTGCGGCATCGCGATAGTAGACTGCGTCGAGTTTCGCCAGGTAGACAAGCGGAATGGAACCAAAAGTAGCCACCGACGGATTGGGCTGGTAAACGGCTACTGCGATTCCGACGACGCTCGCTTGATTGGACTCGACCAACCGCTTGAGCTGAGCAATCCGACGGCCGGTGCGCAGAATGCTGTCGACCAGAAGAACTTTCTCTCCGGGAATCTGTTCGAGAAACTGCCGGAAGCGGAGCGATCCATCGGGAGAGGCCTGCTCGGCCCAATAAACCTGGTGAGCGCGCAGGGCCTCGCAAAGTCCGTAAGCGATGGGGAGTCCGCCAATTGTAGGGCATACGATTGAAAGCTCCTTGATCATGGCACGCAGTTCCGCGTCGGCCCGTAGACGGCGGCTTAGCCCGACACTTAAGATTTTGGCGTTTTGAAAATAGCGGAAGGCGAGCGCCACCTGTAAATATTCGTTCGCGTGCATTCCGTCGGGATATTCGAAATGTCCATCGCGCAAAGCGCCTGTTTCTTTGAGCAGCGCGACGACATCTTCGTTTGAAGGTATGAGGTTCATAAGAGCCGGCTAATAAGCGCCCCGGCCAGTCAGCACATAGGGGATACTTTTCAAAATAATTTTGAGATCGAGCAGCAGCGACCAGTTATCGATGTACTCCATATCCATTTTCATCCACGTGTCGAAATCGAGCTTGTCACGGCCGCGGACAGCCCACAAACAAGTGAGGCCGGGACGCATGCGCAGGCGCCGCCGCTGCCAGCGCTCATAGTGATCGACTTCGGAAGGGACTGCAGGGCGCGGGCCAACGATAGACATGTCTCCGCGAAAAACGTTGAAGAACTGCGGCAGCTCGTCGATGGAAAATTTTCTGAGCCATTTCCCGATGGGAGTAAAGCGGGGGTCGTGTGGGATCTTGAAAGCCGTTGTCTTTTCGTTCAGATGTGCGATTTCAGCTTTCAATTCCTCGGCATTTCGTACCATCGAGCGGAATTTATAGAACTGGAAATGGCGTCCGTTGAGCCCGCAGCGAAGCTGCTTGAAAATGACGGGGCCTGGCGATGTCAGATGTATCAGGATGGCAATGAGCGCTAAAAATGGCGAGCAGACAATGAGAACTGCTAACGAGATTACGATATCGAATGCGCGCTTAAAGACCAGGCGCAAGTCATCGTCCGGCGCCGCGGAGAAGGTGAGGAGCGGGGCTGTTCCGAAACGGTCGAGCGTCATGCGGCTATTAACATGAGGGAAAAAGTCGGCGGCAACTCGCGTCCGTATGCCCTCCTCGTCGCAAAGCAAGAAAGTGTCTTCCAGGCTGGGCAAGCTTTCGCTATTCACGCGAAAGATCACTTCATCGATTATCTGCCGTTGGACAAGGACTGGAAGGCGGCTTCCGCACTCTTCGGCGGTAAAAACGCCGGCCAGTTGAATTCGGAAGGGCGAGCCTTCAACGAGTTGAGCTCCGAGCTGAGCGGCGGAAGGGGCGGCCCCGACGACTATCACGTGATAGGGCCTGCCAAATTCGCGAAGAAAGAGGCGTACGATGCGCTTGGAGTTAATGCGGAATAGGCCCAACAGGATGAGCGCATAAAAAAACAGGAAGAACAGGAAGCTGCGGCTTAGGTCCCAACGTGCGAAATATTCAAAAAGCACGACACACGCTGTGCCGAGCACGCACTGCCGGACCGTTGCGCGGACTATACGTGTCCATTGCGCTGAATCGAGATGCTCGTATATGCGGGAAGATACCGCGATAGCGAGCCACGACAAAATTGTGATAGCCAAGAGAGTGACCCGGCGCTCGATTGACAGGAAGAATTCACGCTCGAGGCTCAGATTGAAGCGCGTCGCATATGCCAGAAAGAAAGCGATGCTGACGAGCGCCAGGTCGGTTAGAGCAAGAGCAAGACCAACCTTTTTGCGTTGATAGGCAAACACTTTCGGGTTCAGAATAGCAGACGGAGCGTGCTTTACTGGCGGGTTGACAACCCGCCGCAGGCTGCCAGCCTGCCCCACAAAATGCCGTTATTCGGTTACTTTCACGACGAAATAGGTGATGCTGTGACCGAGTGCGATGAGCATCTGATGCGGCGTGTTCGGCTGAATGTGAACCACGTCGCCCGGGCCGAGCTTCCGCGTTGTGCCCCCCTCGATGCCGGTTCCGCGCACTTCGTTAGGCTGAGTGTTCTGGGGCTTCACCATCTTGCCGCCAGTGATAATAGAGCAATCGCCTTCCACTACGAAGAAAACGTCGGCATCTTTCGTATGAAGCTCCGACGATCCGGTGGCTTCCCGGTGAGCGATCATCGTCAGGCTATTGCCGTAGCGCGTCAGCGTCTCTCCGGCGAACGCGCCGCCCTTCTTTTTACTTTCGGCACCCAGCTTGGCGGCAAGTTGTTTCAAATCGGCGGACGAAAATACATCGACCGCATTCTGGCCATTCAGTAGAAAAGCGCTGCAAAACGCGGACAAGAGAGCAAATTTAAGCGTGATCATTTCTCAAACGGCTCACACTATCATACTTGCGTTCCGCTTCCAGTGCGGCGCCATTTACTCTCATTGCCCGGCGCTGTTGGGAAGCGCAAACGAATACAGCGAGTCACCCGCTCCAAACAGCACAAATTGGCGCCCGTCGAGCATATAAGTGATTGGTCCATTCGTAGTGTTCTGCCCCACTCGGACGTGCCACAACGTCTTACCAGTATCCGAATCGAGCCCCAGCAAGTTACCCGACGTGTCGCCCGCAAATAGAAGGCTTGCCCGCGTGCTTAACAAACCTCCAAAGCTCATTGCGCCGGCACTGCTGATGTCATGTCGCCACTTAACCTGGCCGGTCCGGTAATCAATCGCCTGCAGTACGCTCGAGAAGGTTAAAAAATCATCGCGCCCCGCGTAGCCTTCGGGCTTGCCCACTGCCGTGTAGTAAAAGACGCTATAGTTCTGTGAAGCGTTGACGTAAAACAGGCCTTTCGACGGATCGTAAGTTGGCGCAAACCAGTTGGTCGCGCCGTTTGAACTCGGACTCACCAGTGTGCCGTCTCGCGTCGGTTCTTTCTTCGGATTGGGAATGGGTTGCCCTCGTGAATCGACGCCTTTTGCCCAGTTATTCTCCATAAACGGAGCCGTCACCAAATTCTTGCCCGTCTTCCGATCCAGCACAAAGAAGTACCCATTGCGGCTCGCCTGCGCTAGCATCTGACGATGCACTCCGTTCAGCTCGCCATCGAACAATACCGGCGTCTGCACGGCATCCCAGTCGTGCGTATCATGGGGCGAAGGTTGAAACGCCCACACGAGTTTTCCCGTGTCCGGATCGAGCGCCACAATCGAACATGTCCACAAGTTATCGCCTTTTCGCGCCGCCCCCGCATGCACGGGATTGGGGTTGCCGGTTGTCCAATACAGCAGGTGAAGCTCCGGGTCATAAGTTCCAGGCATCCACGTCATGCCGCCCCCATGCCGCATCGCTTCCGTGCCGGGCCACGTCTCCGATCCCGGCTGGCCGGGCAACGGTTCCGTATCCCAGCGCCACTGGACCGCGCCTGTCTCGGGATCGCGAGCTTCCAGAAATCCGGGGTTATCGAGTGAATCGCCACCCACGCCCACAATGATTCGGTTGCCCACCACTAACGGAGCCATGGTGCAGAAATATTCGGCTTTCACGTCAGCAATCGTCTTTCGCCAGCGCTCGGTGCCATCCTTAGCATTTATCGATATCAGGTTGCAGTCTGGCGATTCGAAGTACAGCCAGTCGCCATACATGCCCACACCGCGGCTGCCGATATGCACGCCCGGGTTGTCCGGATACTTGTAATGCCATATCTCGCTTCCCGTGCGCGCGTCAACGGCCCAGACATTATCCGGCATCGTAAAATACAACACGTCTTTCACGAGCAGTGGCGTTGACTTAATGGAACCGGCAAAGCCGGTAATTCCTGGGTTACTCGACCTGTAAACCCACTGCAACGCCAGATTTTTCACGTTTGATCTGTCGATCTGCGTTAGCGGACTGTTCCGGCGCCCCGAATAATCTCCGTTATACGTTGGCCAAGCATCAGGCGGCGGATTCTTCAATATATCGGGATTCAGCTCCTGCGCCAAAATCGCAGAGCTGAGGCAAAGCGCCGCCAGCCATACTCGCCCAAACGTCATTTCAAAGTCTCCAGATACGCCAAAAGATTGTGCATATCGCTATCGCTGTATCTCGCGAGTTGCTCGCGGTGAAAACTCATCGGATCTTGTATCTCGAGATGCGCACCGTCCAGAGGGAACGACCGATGCCATCCGGCGGTGTCTCTCATCTCCACATTGAATTCATCAACGCGCACTAATATCCCCGAGACAGTCTCTCCGGAGGGCAATCGAATTGTTACCTTGGCGGGAGGAAGCGGCTTGCTCGCCTTGCCCATAAACGTGTCCAACAGCGAAGGCCCCGGCGACAGAAAGCGCCGCTGCAGATCCGCCGGCTCAAACCGTCTCGCAATCCCCGCCAGATCTCCACTCGGAGAATGGCACGTGGAACACTTGCCCTCGCCATTGAAGTAGGCTTCGCCAGCCTTCGCGTTACCGGTGAGCAGCCCCTGAATCACGTAGGCAAAGCGGTTCGACGTCTCCTCTTTGCGCAGCCGCAAAAATGCCGAGATGTCCGCAATCTGTTCCTTGGTGAGCGCCGGAAACGCAGGCATCCCGCGATCCGGGCGTCCGTTATGAATCACCGGTCCGATGAGACTGCCGCCTTCATCGTGCAGAACTAACTGCGAACGAATCAGGTCCGGCGCGCTCTTGCCGGCCGCGTCTGCGCCGTGACAAAAGCCGCACGTTGGCGCGAAAATCTTCTGTCCCCGCGCTGCCGCCGCCGTATCAATCTTCTCCGGCCCACCAAACATCGCGCCTGCATCGGGCTTTTTCTGCGCTCGTGCCGCCTGATCCTGTGCCCAGGCGAGGCCACTCGCAAGCGCCATGAGCGCCACCACTCGGTTGAAATGATGCTGCATATTGCTCGGGTCCTTCTCTCAAGCTTTCAGGTTCTTGAGATAGTCATAATCGACTTTGATTGCTTCTAAGGCCGGCATCTCGGTAAAGGGTGGTTCCTGCTCCACGTAGATGGCGCGAATCTTCACGCTTTTTGCGGCGGCGAAGATTCTGGTGTAGTCCACAGCTCCGCGCCCTAATTCGGTTGGAACCGGCGCGCCGGGGTCCTTGACCATTAAAGTGGTACGTGGCGTGAAGCCTTTCTGGAAGTCCTTCATGTGCAGCAGGCGATAGCGATCCGGATATTTAGTCAGGTAGGTGACCGGGTCGTGGCCGGCAACAGTCATCCAGCCGCAATCCAGTTCTAACTTCACCAGTTCGGGATCGGTCAGGCGAAGAAATTCATCGTAACCCGTCACCCTCCCATAGGATTTAAATTCGAAATTGTGATTGTGATAGCCGAGCTGCAGTCCGAATTTTTTTGTCTGCTCCCCGATCTTGTTGAACTGCTCGGCATTCCACTTCCAGTCGTCGAGCGTGAGGCCCTGTATGAGCGATAGAAAGAAGGCCATCTGATTACTTCCAGTTTGGCTACCGAAGCGTGAGGGGTCGGCAACCCAGGGCACGGTGACGATCATGTACTCTTCCCCGAACTCTTTCGCCAGATCGATCTTCGGCTGAAGATTGCTCATAAGATCCGGCAGCATGTAGTGTCCGGAAGGGTTCTTCAGGCCGGCATCCTGGAGCCCTTTCAGCAGGTCCTTCGCGGAAGTCTTGCCTATTGGGGACAATTCGACTTCTTCGTAGCCGATCGCGGCGATCCGTTTCAGCGTGCCGGCAGGATCGGCGTCCATCTCGTTGCCGACGGTATAGAGCTGAAGGCCGATTGGCAGGCCCAGGGGATTTGCATTCATAGATTTCGTCTCGAGTAAGAATTGTGAAGCCGCGAAAGAAACTCCTGATATTTCTAGGAAAGCTCTGCGAGAGAAGTGTGTTCCAACATGTTTGATCTCGGAAATGTTATCTAATCCGCTTTTTGAAATTCAATGGCGCCTTCTTCAGGCGTGGTGTGCCGTAAGTTCCCGCGCGAAGCTGTATATCAGAAGCTATGCCGTTCAATATCCAGTTAAGCGCGCGTTCAAATGCTCGATCGTCAGGAAGTTCAGCGCCCATTTCAACAAAGCGAGCAACCTTAGGAAACTTTCCGGTAGCGAGAATCGCTCTCGAGAAAGATGGCTGCAGGCGGCTTGGTCGACGTTTTTCCTTGGACCCTGGCCTCGCCTGCTCGACTCGTTCCGCTGCAACAAAGCCATTCACAAAGACGAACAAAACTCCGAGGACTCGAATCGCGGCTCTCACATCCACGCCGAATTGCGAGAGACTGGCAAGCATCGACTCTAGATTCCGGATACACTCGGGTCCATATTCAGGATCAGCCGCATGGAGAAGGCTTACCCATGAGTGCTGCTTCAAACACCGGCGGCTTTCCCATGCAAAGTGGCTCAGCGCCTCGCGCCAGTCGGTGATAACCTCCGCGGGCCACTCGAAATCCGCGTAAGAAGCGTCCAACATCAAGTTCAGAAGATCGCGCTTGCTTGGAACGTAATGATATAACGCCATTGCGCTCGAATCCAGCTGTGCTGCGACGTTCCTGATAGACACAGCAGCCAAGCCGTCCTTATCGGCAATGGCTACTGCCGCGGCGACAATTCGCTCGCGTGTCAGACCATTACCGGCCCCCTGCTGGACAATCGTATTCCAAGTCGAGAAGGCGGCCACCTTTCGCTGGCTCGATCGCCTGGGAACTTTCTTTGACATTTTCGAGATCAATCAGTACAGTGTATACCATATTCGTACAATGTACGGAATTAATTTAGACCCGACAGAAAGCAGGCGTCATGAAGCGAATTGTTAAATGGTTCTCGCTCGCTCTGGCTGTCCTGATTCTTGCCTTCGCCAGCTATGTTGGATTCATCACGTACAGGGTTTACTACGGGAAGCACGTGTACGAAACAGTCCCGCCTCAAATACCAGCTCAGATACACGAACCCGCGATTCTGATCTTTTCGAAAACCAATGGTTTCCGAGACGACGATGCCGTTAGGGCCGCGAATGCGGCCCTTTCCGCAATTGCCAGGAGCCGCGGCTGGTCCGCATTCCTCACGGAAAACGGCGCCGCCTTCACTCCGGCGGTGTTAAGTCGCTTCAAGGCCACTGTCTGGAACAACACGAGCGGCGATGTGCTAACGCCTCAGCAGAAATCCGCGTTTCGGAAGTATATCGAGAGCGGCGGCGGTTTCGTTGGAATTCACGGGGCGGGCGGGGATCCGCGGTATGAATGGCGTTGGTATGTGGAAACACTGATTGGAGCGCAGTTCAAAGGGCATCCTTTAGACCCTCAATTTCAGCGGGCAACGATAGATATCGAAGATCGGGACGATCCTGCGACTCGCGATCTCGGCAAGGCGTGGACACGAATAGACGAGTGGTATTCGTTCGAGAGGAGCCCCAGAGGGAACGGTGTTCATGTGCTTGCAACGTTGGACGAAAATACTTATAGCCCCAAAATGCTCTGGAAGGACATCCGAATGGGGCGTGACCATCCGATCATCTGGAAGCACTGCGTGGGGGAGGGCCGTGTTTTCTATTCCGCACTCGGCCATTCTGCGAGCACATATTCGGAACCCTTGCACTTGAAAGAGCTGGAAGGCGCGATTGCCTGGGCCGCCGCTCTCGAGGGACAGGGATGTGTCCAGTAAAGTTTTCAGAGTGAGGAACAAATGACCAGCTCAGGCTTCGATCAGTTAAATTGCCTTTTCAGGGCACGCCACTACGCACAGTCCGCATGCCCGGCAGAGATCAGCATGGGTAAGAGGATAGCCTACGATGCGTGCGGCTCTTCAGCTTACCCAGGAAAGAGAGCCTCGCGAAGTCCGCGTCGTCAATCTGCCGCTGGGGGGTCCGTCCCCCGTTTGGCTTTTCCTTATTAAAGGATGGCAGTCTCTTGCGCCGCACTCGCGGATATCTCGTCAGCCATGAGTAGGTGTGCCTCGAATCTCGTCGTCCGCACCGGCGAAGGACTGCAATGATCCGTTTTTTCTCTTCGAGCGGCGCATTAAACCTTTCGTGGAGCGCAGTTCTGAGTTGATCGCGTAGCTTCCGAAATTCTACGTTGGCTTGCCGCAAGGATTCTCTCCCCGCAATGTTCGCAGTCCGAACGGGGCTAAAGAGCAAACGAATTGTGATCTGTTCGTCAATTGTTCGTAGTATTCACGTGCGACTATCCAGCCGGAGGTACCGAGCAGCACACCATGAATTTGAAACGAACGAGATCAGCAGTCGTTTTGGCCGCCTTGGCGGTCGCGTTTTTATCCACGTGGCACCCCGCCATGGCGCAATCCGACGGCGACGAACCAACGGCTCAGGTGATTCCGAACACGGGGCAACTCATCACGCCGACAGCGCCGACCGGTGCGCGTTTTGAGCCGTTGAATCCTGGTTTGACGAAGTACCCGGATTACCTTGCCGGTCAAGCCGTAACAACAATTGAAAGCCCGGACCACAATACACTGCTTATTCTGACGTCGGGCTATAACCAATTAAGCTACCCGTCTGGAACAAATATCGGGCAGACTGATCCGTCCGGCTCGAATGAATATGTGTTCGTTTTCGATATTAGTAACAAGATTCCTGTGAAAAAGCAGGTCCTGCAGATTCCAGACACCTATAACGGAATGGTTTTCGATCCTTCAGGAAAGACCTTCTACGTGTCGGGTGGCGTTGACGACAACGTGCACATCTTTGATCTGGCGAACGGTGTTTGGGCTGAGCGGGCGGGAAGTCCGATTGCGCTTGGCCATCAAAAGACGGGCGTGGGATTGCAAGTGCAGCCCGCGGCCGCCGGCGTTGCGATTAGCGCAAATGGCTTGATATTGGTCGTGGACGACTATTACAACGATTCGATCTCGATTCTGACTAACAAGAATGGCGTTTGGTCGAAGACAGACGAGTTAGACTTGCGCCCCGGGAAGATCGATCCTGTGAATGCCTCGGGCGTTCCGGGCGGCGAGTACCCCTTCTGGGTGACTATTAAAGGAAACAACACGGCGTATATTTCGAGCATTCGCGATCGCGAGATCGACGTCATCAACCTTTCATCTCCTGCCACGCTTACCACGCGGATAAAGGTCGTGGGGCAGCCCAACAAAATGGTTCTGAATGGAGCCCAGACCGAGCTTTTTGTCGCTGAAGACGAGACCGACACCGTAGATGTGATTGATACGGGAACCAATCAGGTCGCGGAGACCATTCCAGTCGGCGCTCCGGCCGGTCTTCTATCCGCGTCACGCGCGAAATACACAGGCAATAACACCAACAGTGTCACGCTGTCCCCGGATGAAAGGACACTTTACGTCACAAACGGCAATACGAACGATGTCGCCGTGGTAAGTTTGCAAACCGCAAATGGCGTACCGTCCGTTTTGGGCCTCATTCCAACCGGCTGGTATCCGAACTCGGTCAGCCTGAACGCCGACGGGTCCTATATGTATGTCGTGAACTATAAATCGGTAACAGGTCCGAATCCAGAGTACTGTCATGGGTTGACGACCGATCAGTCGAACGCCTGTTATGCGTCGAATCGATACGATCTACAGTTGATCAAAGCCGGCTTCCAAACCTTCCCGACGCCAAGCGCGAGCGAGCTGGCGCAATTAACGCGGATTGTCGCGGAAAACAATCACTTCACCCGCACTGTCTCCACGAGCGATCAGGAAAAGGTGGCGTTTCTGCGCAGCAAAATCAAGCACGTCATCTTCATTATCAAGGAAAACCGGACATACGATCAGATTCTCGGCGACTTGCCGGTCGGCAATGGCGACCCCGACATCGTGCAATTTGGAGCGGCAACGACTCCTAACCTGCACAACTTCGCGACGCAGTTTGTGGATCTTGACAATTTCTACGACCGCAGCGAAGTGAGTATGGACGGCTGGCCATGGACGACCTCGGCGCGCGCTCCAGACGTGGTCGAGCGGCAGGTTACGGTGAATTATGCGGGCCGTGGCTTGACCAACGATTCAGAAGGCACGAATCGCAATGTCAACGTTTCTTATCCGACCCTCGCCCAGCGTCTGGCGGCCAACCCGCTCACGCCAAACGATCCCAACGTGCTTCCTGGCACGACGAGTGCGGCGGCGCCCGATGGACCGGACCACGAACTCAATACCGGCTACCTCTGGAATGACGCCTTGCGCGGTGGTCTCAGCCTGCGCAACTATGGGTTCTTCATCGATCTGGCGCGTTATAACTTACCGGCGGAATACCAATCGGTGCAGATTCCCGAGCTTGAAATGCCTTACAACACAAGGACGCAGGTGGCTTATTCGACCAGTAACGCGCTCCGTCCTTTCACCGATATTTATTTCCGCGGCTTTGATAATTCGTTCCCCGATTACTGGCGCTACCAAGAATGGGCCCGCGAATTTGACGCGAACTACGCCAATGGCGGATTGCCAAATCTCGAGCTGGTCCGCTTCATGCACGATCATACCGGAAACTTCAGTACTGCCATTGACGGCGTGAACACGGTAGAGCTTGACGAAGCGGACAACGATTACGCCGTTGGCCTCCTGGTCGAGAAAGTTTCAAAGAGTATTTACAAGAACAATACGCTCATGCTCGTTATCGAAGACGATTCCCAAGATGGTGGAGATCACGTCGATAGCCATCGCAGCATTGCTTTCATCGTCGGGCCTTATGTGAAACAGGGTCAAGTCGTATCGACCGCCTACAACACGGTTGACTTTGTTCGGACGATCGAGGAAATTCTGGGCCTCAAACCCCTGAACCTGAACGACTCGCTGGCTGTTCCCATGACCGATGTCTTCGATGAGACTTTGCAAAACTGGACCTACACCGCGACACCTTCGGCTCTGCTCGCCAACACAACTCTTCCCATTCCGGCGAGCCTCTTCGCTCATATGAAGCCAATGAAGCCAACGCACGACGCCCAATACTGGGCCGAAGCCACCAAAGGCATGGATTTCAGTGCTGAAGATCGAATCGACTTCGGCAGATACAATCACATCATCTGGAAAGGAATTATGGGTGACAAACCTTATCCTGAGCAGCCCACGGGCCTCGATCTTCGAAAAAATCGCGATAGCCTGTTGGCGCGCCATCATGCTTCGGCGCTAGCAGAGACGTCCGGGGGTGGCTTCTAAACTAACTTCAGCAACACTAAAAAATATTAAAATAGCAAGGCCAGTGTTTTCGTTTTGCGCTGGCCTTCTGCTCTTTCGAGGCCATCTACGGGAACACATGACCATACGCCCTTTCAGCTGTTTGGCCCCTCTATTTGGTGTGCTCGTCTGCGCGTGTGCTGGTATCGGCCAAGTCGATTTATCGTCGATGACCGGCGTAGTCGTCGATTCTCAACGAAGCCGTATACCGGGTGTCAACGTGCGAGTCACCCAATCTTCCACGGGATTCGAGCGCCTCACGACGACTACCTCGCAGGGAGTCTACTTTCTCGCCGATCTTCCTGTCGGATCGTACGTTGTCGAGTTTTCAAAGCCGGGATTCGCGACCTTTCGCGTCGACCGCGTGGAGGAAGAGGTTGGTCAAACGAGAACGCTCGACGCACAGTTATCGCTCGCAGCCAGCAAAGAAGAAACAAGCGTGACGGAGTCGCTGATCCAGCTCGACAAGACGAACGCTACTGTGGGCGCGGCGATCGAGCAGACACAGATCGGCGAACTCCCTCTGAGCGGCCGGAATTGGGCCAATCTCACAGCTCTTGTGCCGGGCGCGATCGACAACGGTGGAGGCGATCAGCGCACCATACGTTTCGCGGGTCACGGCCTTGATGACAACAATCTGACATTGGACGGAGTCGATGCCACCGCCGTTTACAACCAGGAGCAACGTGAGTACATGCGCCTGAATATCCCGCTCGATTCCATTGACGAGTTTCAAGTCCAATCACAGAATTTCGGAGCCGACGTCGAGGGGGGAACAGCAGGTGGTCAGGTGGCAGTGGTCTCGCCCTCTGGCACAAACGACTTTCATGGCGACTTGTTCGACTATTTCCGCAACAATGTAATGGATGCCCGATCGCCTTTCGATGGAAGCTCTCCGGCTCCGTTTCTTCTGAATCAGTTTGGCGCTGGATTGGGTGGCCCGATCGTCCAAAACAAAACATTTTTCTTTGCCAATTACGAGGGTTTGCGGCAGCGCCTCGATCAAACTCAGATCGGAATTGTGCCCAGTCCCGCGTTTGCCTCGCAAGTTGCGGCCGCGTCACCGGCGCTTCTGCCGATTATCGAGGCTTATCCACAAGGCACATCACCCACCAGCAATCCAGCTGTTTTCAATTATGTCGCGCTGGCTCGCCAAGTGGATAACGAGGATTCGGGGATGATTCGTTTCGACCAGCATTTCTCGGATCGTGTCACCGCTTTCGTTCGTTATAACGCCGACGACGCGGTCGAATCTATACCGACCGGTCAATTAAATTCTCTAACTAAATATGATACACGGTTCAAAAATGGCGTCGTCGAGTTATCGAATGTTATCACACCAACTCTGGTGAACGAAGCCAAAGTCGGAGCAAACCAGACGATCTATCACACGGCTAAGCTATCGCCGGTTCCCTTCGGCGTCTCTATTTCAGGACCAACCGGCGGCTTCAGCGCCCTGACCGGCTCATCGACAACCGACTACCCATCGAAATCTCTGGATTTTACCGACGATTTGGCTTGGGTGAAGCACAAACATACACTGAAGGCCGGCTACGAAACGAGGTGGCTTTTGATGAACCAGGGAACTTCGGAAAGCGGTACAGTAACATACAACTCCCTCAACAGCTTCCTTGAAAACCAGATGGGTAGCGCGTCTTATATGGCGGTCCTGCCGCTGAAGCGTCAACGAAAGGCGCAATATTGGGGCTACGTTCAAGATGAGTGGAAAGCGACAGGGAATCTGACCATTACGGCAGGCGTCCGCTACAACTTCTTCAATGTGTTCCATGAGGTCGATCATCGGGCAATTCCGTTCGATTTCGCCACTTGTGGCGGATTTTGCTCTCCTTACGCCTCGTTTAGCAAGCCACGTTATAACGACATCGATCCTCGCATCGGCGTGGCTTGGGCGCACGGTGATACAGTGCTGCGAGCAGGTGGCGGGATTTATCACACGGACGGGCAGGAAGACGATCAAAATCTCCCCATTTCGAACGACGTTGCGCGATATGCGTTCAGTAGCACTCAATTCCCGACGCTCGCTTATCCTCTGACGCCATTCCTGGATTATGCGGAAAATCTCGGCGAAGGCGTGCTGTCGCCTCGCGACCTGGATCGTAACAGGAAGGATGCATACGTCGCGGCTTGGACCGCGTCGGTTCAGCGCAAATTACCCGGGAAGCTGCTTGCAACGGTGACTTACTTAGGTAACAAGGGTACAGACCTCTTGACTACTACTTATGTGAATCTAGTAAATCCAACGACTGGCGTTGCTCCATATCCGGGCTTCGGTCCGGTATCTTGGCGAGGTAATGTAGGAAATAGCACTTTCCATGCTGTGCAATTGAATACTCGACGTCAGTTTCAGAACGGTTTTCTGATCTCCGCGAATTATATGTGGTCGCATTCCATTAACGATGGCAGCATCGGTGGCGGGGAGTCTGACACGCCGCAGAATTCCTTTTGCAGATCGTGCGACAAGGGGAGCAGCGACGACGACGTCCGCCAAATGTTCAACACGTCAATCGTATATGAGCTGCCATTCGGCGCGGGTAAGCGTCTGGTCAGCAGTCCAGGCGTGGCCCGGGCTCTCCTGGGCGCCTGGCAGCTGAGCAGTATCGCGACTTGGCAAACCGGACTGCCCGTGAACATCACGATTGACCGTCCCAACAGTGCCGTCCCCGGTCTGTATTCCATCAGCGGAGAAGAACGCCCCAATCTCGTTCCCGGTGTTTCGCTTGTCCCGCCGGGCGGACAGACGCCCAACGAGTGGATAAATCCCGCAGCGTTTTCGACGCCCGCAAATGGGACATTCGGAGACTTGGGCCGCAACGCCTTCCGTGCTCCAGGAATTTCGCAAATTGATATTGGGTTGTCGAAATACATTTCGATAACGGAACGCGCTAGCCTTCGCTTGAGGGCCGATGTCTTCAACGTCCTGAATCGCGCTCAATATGGCGCGCCCAATTCAGACTTGTCTCTCAGCAATTTCGGCGTGATTACGACGCTGGTGGGCACCGGCGCCACCGGCCGGGGCGACCCGCGGGATATCCAGGTCTCAGCCAAGATTGTGTTTTGACCACATCTTTGACTATGCGATTGTGTGCTTTGATTGTGTGGCGTTGCAAACCTACCGCCGATTTGTTAATCCGCCCGAAGCCGGGCAGCCGGCTTGTCGCCACGACTGGCGACCTACCGTAGTGAACCGCAAGCCGTAAGCCGCGAGGTGAATAGTAAACTCTCTACCGTAGGAACTCGAACTGGCAGTGAAGCCGGGTGCGGGGCTGGCTGGGAACAGCGAAGTTCAAAGAACAACAACGCGCATCAAGTAGAGCCAGGCGCAAGAGCTGGAAGCGGTGAAGTGCAATCAGGGCGCTCCGAGGATCGACTAATGTGCAGACGACGGAACTGGAGAGTCATCTTCGAGGCACGCACATGCTGAGCATCCCGACGGTGATGGACCGGCTGATTCAGCAGATGTTGTTGCAAGTGCTGACACCGATCTTTGATCCGATGTTCAGCGAGCATTAGCTATGGATTTCGACCGGAGGCGCAGCGCATAGGATAAAGTGCGAGCCTCACAGCAGTATGCGCAAGAAGGGGCGCAATCCTTGCCAGGCCGCCTGATCGATTTACTTAGCTTAGCTTCGTTTCGCTTACTTCGGTTTGGGTTTCGGATCGTTTTCAGTCGAATCTGGCTTTATGTCCTGATACTGGATGACGAGCGAGACGCGGCGATTTGCCGGATCCATGGGGTTGCTGGGATTTCTGAGCTGACGGTCGGCAAAACCACGTACGTAGCTGACCTGCTCGGGGCGGAGCCCTGCCTCTTCCATGAGGCGCCGCGCCGAGTTGGCACGGTCTACCGAGAGTTCCCAGTTAGAATAGCCGTTCTTGTCGCCGTATTGCGCCGCGTCGGTATGCCCCTCAATCAGCAATCGATTTGGGACTTTCGCGATCTCCCTGGCAAGGGCGCTCAGCAATTCCTTGCCTTGATCGGTCGCAGCCGCGCTTCCGTTTTTGAAGAAGAAACCTCCTTGGGTCTCCATCAGCTCTACCCGCAGCCCTTCCGGGGTAATCATAATCTGAACTTGCTGATGAATACGCGAGAAATCCTCGACTTTCTTCATCGCCTGTTCTAGTTTCTCGCGCAGTTTCGGCAGATCGTCCTTCTTCAACGGAATGCCTTCGCCGATGCCGGCCAGCTTGGTGCCCGTTTCCCTTCCGGCGCCACGCGGGTCCTGAAAGTACCCTCCGACCATCTTCTTGACTTTGTCGCTCGTGTTTAGCAGCCAGAGCACGATGAACAGAGCCATCATGGCGGTTACGAAGTCGGCATAGGCCACCTTCCAGGCGCCGCCGTGGTGGCCATGGCCGGAAACGCGTTTTTTGACGATGATGATCGGTGCGTGTTCGGAAGCCACAACGGTCCCCTTTTATGCGGCCTGATTCTCGGCAGGCGGAGCCTCTGCCGCCGTGCCCCGGCAATGAGCCTCGGTGTCTTGAAAATTGGGCCGCACGCTGGTCTGAATAGAGCGCCTGGCATATTCCACCGCAATAATCGGCGAATCGCCGCGGATGAACGAATAAACACCGACCCTTAGGAATCGGAAGAAACAGTCTTCTTCGTCCTTCAGCTTTGCCATGTAGCCAGCAACGGGGCCGATCAGGCCGTAGCAAAGGAGAATGCCAAGGAACGTCCCTACCAATGCCGCGGCTACCTTATGACCAATTTCCTCGGGTGGTCCGGCCAGAGCGCCCATCGTGATCACAACTCCCAGAACGGCCGCCACGATTCCCAGACCGGGCAAGGAGTCAGCCACCGTGCTGAGAGCAGAAATTGGCGCCTGGCTCTCGTGATGGTGAACTTCCAGGTCAAGTTCCATGAGCTGGTCCAACTCGAATGGACTAGAGGCGCCGGCGACGTGAGTCCGGAGCGTGTCGCAAACGAATTCGAGCGCGTGATGATTGGCGAGAAATTTTGGATAGTTGGCGAAGACCTGACTTTCGGCTGGCTTTTCCAGATCTGCTTCAAGAGCACTCAGACCCTGACGTCTGGCGCGCGTGAAGAGCTCGAACATCATCTTCAGATGATCCAAATAAAAGCTCCTGGTAAACGGGCTGGGCTTGAGACAGCCCATGACGCCCTTCAAAATCTTGATTACCGTTGGAAGCGGGTTAGCGATAAGAAGCGTGCCGGCGGCCGCTCCACCGATGATGATCAGCTCAGCGGGCTGCATGAGCACTAGCAGATTTCCGTGCTCTAGAAGGTACCCTGCGACGATAGCGCCAAAAACCACGACAATGCCGATGATGACAAACATATGAGCGTCAGTTGATTGACTAAGCAATCCCCTTGCCAAGTTATCGGCAGAGTTGTGGCGAACGTTTATAGGGGAGATCTGGGGAGCACAAGACCAATTCCAGCCCGCAAAGCGAGCCGTTCATAGCCGAAGAGGAGCCTCCAAATCAGGAGGCTCTGCCGGCGGGAACGCAAAATTGATCGAACGCGTCCAAGAGCCGCTGTGCTATCTGTGGGGCTGAGCTCGATTCAATGTCGCTGCGCTCGAGCACAAACACAGGCTTGCCGTCGCGAAACAGAGCGATCGAGGGCGAGGAGGGGGGATAATCCGCCAGCTTCTGGCGGACAGCGGAAACCGCTTCCAAATCCGCGCCGGCGAATACCGTTGCAGCCGAATCCGGCTTATTCGTGCCGTGCTTCAAAGCGAGCCCAACCGCTGGCCGCGCCTTTCCGGCGGCACAACCGCAGACCGAATTGACGACCATCAAGACGGTGCCGGCGCCTGGGGCCAAGGCCGCCTCGACTTCCTCCGGGGTACGAGTCTCCTTCACGCCGTATTGGGTGAGATCTTGACGCATAATGGCAATAAGCTGTTCGGGATAAGGCAAACGATCCTCCTGGTCAGATTGAATTAGGTTCACTTCCTATTGTGCCAAGCTCGCAGGCCAGAATTCGCCCGAGACGGGCGACAGCCGAATGAGACCGATCCGGGTTCTGTTGGCCGCGCCGTCTTTGGAGATTGTCGGCGGACAATCCATTCAGGCATTCCGGCTGCTTGAGGCGCTGAGAAACCGGCCGGAAATCTGTGTTGATTTTCAGCCGATCAATCCGCGCCTGAGCGTTCCCTTCCGGCCGCTGCAGCGGATCAAGTATGTGCGGACTCTCGCGACGGAAGCGGTTTACGCGGCCGAACTTTTTGCGAGCTTGAGAACCGCCGATGTGGTGCACGCATTTACAGCGGGTTATTCCTCGTTTCTTCTGACGTTTGTTCCGCTGCTCGCCGCGGCGCGCGCCAATCGGAAGCCGGTCATCCTGAATTATCATGACGGACGCGCCGAAAGCCACTTCGAGCGCTCGCAGCTTGCGATCAGGCTGGCTCGCGAGGCGGATCGAATCGTAGTTCCCTCGGGCTACCTAGCCGGTATTTTCGCTCGTTTCGGACTCGAAGCTCGCCCGATCTTTAACATGATCGACGCATCCCAATTTTCATTTCGCGAACGGAGGAGGGTGAAACCCTATTTTCTGCACAATCGCGGACTGGAGCGTCATTACAATCCTGCATGTTCGCTGCGAGCTTTTGCGATTGTGCAGCGCAAGCATCCGGACGCAACGCTTGACGTAGCCCACGATGGGCCTTTGCGAGGCGAATTGGAGGCTCTGGCGGCTGTGTTGGGGCTGAACAACGTGCGGTTCCTGGGGGCGGTCGATCAGAACCGTATGCGAGATCTGTACGACGATGCAGAGATTTATTTGATGAGTCCCGATGCGGATAATATGCCGCTCTCTATCCTCGAGTGTTTCGCGAGCGGGGTGCCTTTGGTCACGACCATCGCCGGAGGAGTGCCGTATATGGTCGAAGACGGAAGAACCGGACTGCTTGTTCCGCCGAACGATCACCGGGCTTTGGCGACGGCGGCTCTCCGCCTGATCGAAGAAGAGGGTTTGGCGCTGCAGCTTGCTGCAAACGGTTTCAGGGAATGCGAACGGTATCAACCGGACCTGGTCGCAAAGGAATGGTGCGCCGTATATAGCGAACTCAGCTCACTGAAACAGAGCCGATAAATAGAGATGGTGTGCCGCATCCCGACGTCCTCACCAGATCTAAACATGGTGGCATGCCCAGTCTTGTAATTACGGATATTATCTGAGAAGGAGTTGACCCGTGCGCCTTTTGTGCTTTTCGGCGTTGTGTGTATCCGCGGCCTTCGCGTCCGATCCGGCAACGCTGCATATTGAAGTGGTCGATGGCAAGGCCCTTTCCTTCCAGCTTGAAAACAACTATCAGTCACCTGTCACGAAGTTTCAGGTCGCGGCTACCAGTTCCGGAGGTAGTCTCTCGTGTTCCATTACCGCTGAAGTGAAGCGCCCGGAAGATCTTCACCCCCCGGGAACGTGCGGTTTTGTTACGAAGACGAAGGCAGGAGAAGTGATGGATACCAACTGGAAGGCGCGCATCGTGTACGTCGAGTTTGCCGACGGAATGCGATGGACGCCGAAGCAATAGGCGAGCGTTACATCGCTGAACGGGGACAGTGTTCGGCGCGTTTCACGGACATCGGCGCTTTTGCGCCAGGTATTCCAAATTCGATTGATCTTCTTCTAGTTTTCGCAGGCGAACTGTTTGACCGGCGGAAAAGGATTCGAATTCACTCACTAGTTCCCGCTGCATTTCACGCATCCTTTCGACAAGGCGTTCTTCCATGCCTTGGAGGTACGTCTTCAGTTCTTCGTCCATTTTGCGTCGCTATCCAAATCCATCGTAACCTTCTTACCTGACTCAAACGAGCCGGCAGTCTTCCGACAAGATGCGCCAATCACGCATCCTTGAACTAGGCTTTCCTGAGGGATGCTCTGTAATACGCCGGATTAACTGTAATAGTCCTGGCATGGACGGGCCAACCCCAGTTCGCGGATCGGAGGAATAGCTCACCCACTTTTCAACGACGCTGCTTTCTGATCCGAGATGTACAGCGAATGCTCCGCAACGTCGAGGCTGGGACGTGTGCCCGTTCGCTGCATTGTAATCGGCTGGCTAGGAATTCACCGCTCACTCACTGGTTGCGCCCGTAGTTTCCAGCCGGATCGAAAAAACCCACGCTCGTCCAGACGGTCCTCATCATCGATATTAAAATCGTTGATTGGAATCATGTCCGCGCACTCACGGCTCAGGTTCATCATCCTCCCGCACGTCACCACGGTGTTCAGCGTCGCCAAACGCACATCTGCGCTGCCCCTGTAGACCTTCAGGCGGCAGACGTTATGTCCTGCAGCCCACGCAGGATTGGCGTCAAATCGGGAAACACTCTGGTCGGACGGAGTGATGACGTCTTCACACGCAATCGTCACGCTCAACTGTTTAGGCACTGAAGCGGCAACCACGAAAGCCGAACCCCCGAGTATCTCGACGCGGATATCGCCGAGGCGATTAACGATTATGCGACACGAACTCTCTTCACCGAGCCAAAGAATTACGCTCGTTGTTAATAAAATTTCAGCGCGACCCTCCCCGGTACGTAAAACGGAATTGTCTGGAATGCCGGAGGACTCCGATGCGTTATGTCCGTTTAGGTAGACCGCGCCTTCCACATGCTTAATCTTGCTGGACTCGTTCGCAGTCCATGATTGCGCACTCAGCGGTATCAGCGCTCCGGACGTGAGCAGCGCTACAATGACTCCCTCGAGACGCATGGCCTTCACACAGACCACCATAAGCAGCCCGTCGGCCTGTGTCAACGTCGGCTTGTGAAGCGTCTAAGCGTTGACAGCGGCTTCCTGAGGAACGCCTTCTTCTTTGCGCCTCTTGAGGAACGTCATCATGGAACGAAGCTCCGCGCCCACTTTTTCGACCGGCTGGTTTTTGGCTTTCTCGCGCATAGCGAGGAAGTTTTTGCGACCCGTCCAGTTCTCGTTGAGCCAGGCGTGCGCGAATTCGCCGGATTGGATCTCCGCTAGAATTTTCTTCATCTCCTTCCGCGTTTCGTCGGTGACGATGCGGGGGCCTCGCGTATAATCGCCGTACTCGGCTGTGTCGGAGATCGAGTAACGCATGTAGCCGAGACCGCCCTCATAAATCAAATCGACAATCAGCTTCAGCTCGTGCAGGCACTCGAAATAAGCGATTTCGGGGGCATAGCCGGCTTCGGTTAGAGTTTCGAATCCCGCGCGGATGAGTTCGCTGACGCCGCCGCAAAGCACTACCTGCTCGCCGAAGAGGTCGCTTTCCGTTTCTTCCCTGAACGTGGTCTCAATCACCCCGGCCTTCAGGCAGCCAAGAGCGAGAGCATAGGCCAGAGCGCTTTCGAGCGCTTTGCCTGAGGCGTCTTGCGCAACTGCTACCAGGGCGGGAACGCCGACGCCTTCGGTGAACAACTCGCGCACCCGGTGGCCAGGGGCTTTGGGCGCGATCATGGACACATCGACAGTGGCGGGCGGCTTGATTTCGCCGAAATGGATGTTGAACCCGTGGGCAAACATCAGCGTCTTGCCTTTCGCCAAGTGAGGCTCGATATCCTTGCGGTAGGTATCGCCCTGCACGTGATCGGGCAGCAGAACCATGATGAAATC
Organism: Bryobacterales bacterium; assembly: GCA_963722585.1. Taxonomy (GTDB): domain Bacteria; phylum Acidobacteriota; class Terriglobia; order Bryobacterales; family Bryobacteraceae; genus KBS-96. Next base: position 57,962 of record CAVRNU010000039.1, read on the forward strand.
GCCGGCCTTAGACGCATCGGCAACGCTCAAGACCTTGAGTCCGGCGGCTTCGGCCTTGGCGCGGCTCTTGCTCCCCTGATAGAGGCCGACAACGACATTGACGCCGGAGTCGCGCAGATTCAGCGCATGCGCGTGCCCCTGACTTCCATAACCGATGATGGCAACTGTCTTGCCTTGAAGCGGCGCCAAGCTGCCGTCTTTTTCGTAAAAACGTTTTGACATGGGAATCCTTTATTCCGCTCCTTCGAGCGCAAGCTCTTCCTGGGCGGCTCCAGTGGGAACCGGCGGCGAAAGCCGGAGCTTCTTGTTTTCGAGTGACATCGAAACGATGCCGGAGCGTGTGACTTCGATGTCGCCATAGCTGCGCATCACATCGATGAATTCATCGAGCTTCTCCGGGTCGCCCGTCACTTCGAGAGCAAAACCCTCGACGGTGGAATCGACCACGCGCGCGTGGAAAATCTCGGCTTCCTTTAAGATCGCGGTGCGGCTTTGCTGGGAGGCGCGCACACGAAGCAAAACCATCTCGCGGTTGACGGCCGGCGCCTCGGTGACATCGGTTGCTTGCAGGGTGTTGATCAGTTTGTTCATCTGTTTGATGACTTGAGCGCGGATCGCCGGGTCGACATCGACGGCGATGGTCATCCGCGAAAGTGTTGGGTCGAGCGTGCGGGCGACGGTCAAACTTTCGATGTTGTAGCCGCGCTGGCCGAGAAGCCCGGTGACGCGCATCAGCGCGCCGGGCTTGTTTTCTAGCAGAAGCGAAATGATCTGTTGCATCGTCGTCATCTCCGCTACACGGCGACGGGCTGCGGCGGGCCAAGCAGCATTTCGCTAATTGCTCCGCCCGCCGGCACCATGGGGTAGACATTCTCGTTCGGCGAAACCTTCACATTCAACAGATATGGACCGGGCTCGCGGACCGCTTCTTCGAGAGCATGAGGCATCTCCGATACGTTTTCGACAGTGCGGCCTTTGAAGCCGTAAGCGCCCGCCAGCTTCTCGACGTCGGGGAAGCAGCATAGCTCCACCTGGCTCAGACGGTTGTTATGGAACAGGGTTTGCCATTGGCGCACCATGCCGAGATAGCCGTTATTCATGACGACGATTTTGATGGGCAGCGAGTGATTCATGATGGTTGCGAGTTCCGGGATGGACATCTGGAATCCGCCATCGCCCACAACGGCAAACACGAGCTTGTCGGGACGGGCGAACTGCGCTCCGATGGCAGCAGGAAGGCCAAAGCCCATCGAGCCGAGTCCGCCCGAGTTGATCCACAGCCGGGGCTCGCTGAACTTGATAAACTGTGCCGACCACATCTGGTGCTGGCCCACGTCCGCGGTGACGATGGCCTCCCCACCAGAGAGCCGGTCGATTTCAGCTATCAGATGCTGAGGCTTGATTTCAGTGGACGAGATTTCGGGAACAAGCGGATGTTCTTCCTTCCACGCGCGTAGCTGCTTCCACCACGACTGCCGCGCTTCAGCGTTCTTACGGCGAAGCGCCGGTTCGAGTTCTTTCAATTCGGCCATCAGTTTTGGAATGACACGCTTCACGTCACCCACAATGGGCAAGTCCGGATGACGATTTTTGCCGATTTCCGAAGGGTCGATATCGACGTGAATGACCTTCGCGTGCGGCGCGAAGGCGGCTAGGCGTCCGGTCACCCGGTCGTCGAAGCGCACGCCAAGCGCGATCAGGAGATCGGCATGCGTCAGGCCCATGTTGGCCGCATAACTTCCGTGCATGCCGGGCAGGCTGATGAAGTTGGGATGATTGCCGGCGAGCGCGCCCAAACCCATTAACGTGCAAACTGCCGGGACGTCGACGGCTTCGACGAACGCGCGCAGCTCGTTGCTGGCGTTCGCCGCGATAATGCCGCCGCCCGCATAAACAAACGGACGCTCGGCTTCCCAGATCATCTGAGCGGCGCGCCGGATCTGGCCTCCATGCCCCTCCGAATAGACCTTATAGCCAGGCAAGTGAATCTCGTTCACGGGCGTGTAATGGGCGTTACCCTGGAATACATCCTTTGCAACATCGACAAGCACAGGACCAGGTCTTCCGGTGGATGCGATGTAAAACGCCTCGTGAATGACTTGCGGGAGGTCGCTAATGTTTTTGACGAGGTAATTATGCTTGGTGGCGGAACGCGTGATGCCGAAAGTGTCGGCTTCCTGGAAAGCGTCCGTTCCCATCAGCCTTGTCGGCACCTGCCCGGTAAGCGCGACGACTGGAATGGAGTCCATCATGGCATCGACGAGGCCGGTGACCAGGTTTGTGGCTCCCGGTCCCGATGTCGCGCAGCACACGCCCACGCGTCCTGTAGCCCGCGCGTAGCCCTGCGCCGCGAACGCTGCGTTTTGCTCATGGCGAACCAGAATGTGCCGGATGGGGTGATCGTATAGCGCGTCGTAAAGGGGTAAGGTGACGCCGCCGGGATATCCAAAAATCAGTTCTACGTTCTCGCGCGCGAGACATTCAAGCAGAATCTTCGCGCCAGAAAGAAGTGTCGACATAAAGAAATTTTTTTCGTCTGTCCCTTTTGCGGTTTGAGCCAGCATACGGCCAGTGAAGTTACCCGCAAACTAAAAGGGCCACCAGTAGGCTTGGTTACCGCCCGGTGGCCCCCGATTTTTTCATGAGGCATCCCTTAGGCGGTTCCGGCTACGACCACGACGACGAGCGCGGGGACTACCTGAGTGAGAAGCTTCATAACACGCTTAGGGTACGTCCTCAGCGCTGTATGCTTTGGAGTCGTTCCCTTACTAAGCAGGATAAATTAGAAGCGATTTTTATGCAAGAGAATGAAAGTATAAAAAATACCTATCGAAAGACCACGGTTGATCCCCCTGAATAGACGTTCCAGTACTTTTACGTAGCGAGAATACCGGCAATACTTGGATTTCTACCGTGTTAAACAGTGATGCGTATAACGCACCGGGAGGTTGAACGTCCCTTGCAGCGGGAAACCTTCACATTTCGGCATTTCCCCCAACTTGACGGTCTTCGAGGGCTCGCTATCCTCTTCGTGATCCTTTGCCACGTGTTGCAGTTCGGTTCGGGAATGCATGTTGGCGGAAGCGGCGGCCTGGGCGGTCTGGGCGTACTGCTGTTTTTTGTCCTGAGCGGGTTCCTGATCACCGGACTACTCGAACGTGAGAAGCGTCAGACCGAACGAATCTCCCTTTCAGCGTTTTACATTCGCCGTGCTCTGCGCCTCTTTCCCGCCCTGTTTTGTTTCCTGGCCGTGTTGTGTTTGCTGATCGTGCTCGGGATCGTGAGGGATACATCGTGGCGGACAGTTGCGGCATGCCTCCTTTACGTGCGGAATATACGTGGCCAAGGCTTGTCGACATCCCATATCTGGTCATTGTCGATTGAGGAGCAGTTTTATCTGTTCTGGCCCTGCATCATGCGCGCGGTAAACCGGGCCGTCGCGCTGCGGATTGCCGTGGCGGGTGTACTGGCGATTAGCGTTTTTCGAATGGTGGGGATCAAGTTGGAATGGTCCCCCTACAACCTTGGCGCCTTTTATGAGCGCTCCTGGTACCGGTTCGACTCGATACTGATCGGCTGCGCAATCGCTTTAATTCTGAGTGAATCGGTCAATCTCGGGAAGCTGCGAGCCTACCTGTCAGGAGTAGCGTTGCCGGTTCTAGTGTGGCCGGCGATTCTGGTCTGGACAATATACGGCGAATCAGTCACTCAGGTCTGGTATCTCACTGTGCAGATGATCCTCGCTGGGCTGATCCTGTTGAATCTGATTCTTGCGAGAGAGTCGGCGTATCTGCGGGCCTTCTCCCATCCCATAGCTCGCTGGTTCGGCCGAATATCCTACTCATGGTATCTATGGCAGCAACTGTTCACGGTTTTCACGTCGCCTCCGTGGCTCGGTCTACGAATTTTTCCCGTTAACGTGGCCGCAAGTCTCCTGCTTGCGATGGCATCTCAGAGATTTATTGAGCGGCCGTTTCTTAGAATGAAGGATCGTCTCGGCCAGCGCGAACGGCTCCAGGCCGTCGCCCACGGCTACACCACAGCGCTTGTGCAGTAGACTCCAGGGGTGGGCCCAATATCTGGACGGACGCATATCTGTCAGCCTTTGCGATTGCTCACCGGGCGAAGCTTCTTACGTTCGACCGAGCGCTGGGAACCAGGACTGGTGCTGAGCTCCTTGGCGCCTGATCTACCTGAACGGTCCGGATGTTTGCGTGAGACCGGCGGGCTTGGACTACAGCCAGCGGAACGGAACTGCCGCCTATCAGTAAATGGGCTCCCGAATTCCTTCCTCGTGGACAGCGAGCTCGTACCTCTCGCTAAAGTGTGACAAAGCAACCGACCCGAATCAAACGGACTTAGATTGATTGGCGTCGGCGATAACGATGCAAAAGAATCACGCGATGCGGGACCGGCGGAGCAGGACAAAATTCGCTGGAGAACGAAGCGTCTGCGGTGGAGAAATCACTGTGGCGAGTTTGCGTGTCAAAGCAGCCAAAAACTATCTTTTGAAGCATTTTTTGCAAATCATGCAAATTGTCAAATCAATAAGTTACGCAGAATCAACGGGTTGAGGACGAACGAATCCTCTTCCTCCGTGGCTCCTTTATTTTCAGAGTGATAGTGATCTGGTTACACCGCCGGTTTCAGAAGTCTTCCATTTGCGACGTGTGAATTGTGAATATGGTCAGCGCGTTATATACGTCATTTCCCTGGCCTGAATCTCGTACCGGAAGCTGTCTGGATCTAGGCTGTCGAGCCGCCCTCTGGCCGTTTCCGCCTGCGGATACATCAAGAACGCGAGCGGAGGACCGCTTGACCCGGGTAGCTCGACATCGTGTGCGAAATTGTATGCCATCCAATTCATTTCCCATGACCCGAATAGTCGTGTACGGGCATTCTTAACCATTTCGTCGGCGGCCGAGCGGTTTCCGGGTGGCTCCTCCAACATGACCTTTCGCACGTCCGCGGGATCGACAGGAACCCAGCCGTACTCGCTGAGGTATACCTCCGCTCGGCAGTGTTGTGCTTTCGTAATCCTCTCTGACGAACTGCCCAGACTCTTGAAACCCATCTCTGACTTGGCGAGGCGGATACCGTAGACATCGCGCGCGGGAAGGCCGGCTGCACGTGCAAGGCCGACATAAAGTGCGTTAAGATCGGCGCACTTGCCGCCCAGATCTCCGGACTCTAACAGGAACCGGATGTTGCCCGTGCCGCACCCGCGGGTCTTTGGATTCCGATAGGTGTTTTCAACAATCCATTCATAGATCGCGCGTGCCTTGCCGGTATCTGTCCTGGCGGATCTAGTGATCGCGACCGCCCTGTCTTTGACGATGCCGTCGGTAGGCAGGAGTTTTGTCGGTCGCAGGCAATGCTCTAATTCCGCGCGACTCGTTTTGCGCGTGTTGCGCGGCTCCGACAGGAGAACTGCCCAATTTCTAGTCGCTACCCGGCATGTAACCGTCAGCATTGGCCTTGACCCCGCGGGGAACTCCGCGACGATGATTCCTAGGGCGTCCCATTTGCCTTCGAAAATTCTTGCGCTACCGCCTTGGCATTGAAATCGGTTGGCGAGTGTCTTCTGGTAGGGCGCGCTCCCGATGAGCGCCGCCGGGACCCATATCCGTGTCGTGCCGGCAGGTCTCAACACCTCAATACTGGTTGTCACTTCGAATGCGCGCCACCTATCCAGATTCGCACTCTGCCCAAGTAGAGCCCCCCATTTCGGAACTGCGAAGCTTGCCGGAACCATTCCAACAGTCTGCAGAAAGACGCGTCGATACATAGCGGCCACTGGAACCCTTGTAACTGCTTCTTCTTCAATAATGCAAGGATCTCCTCTTGATTTTTGAGGTTAAAGGACTCGGCCCGGAACTGAACTGTGAAGCTTACGAGGCCGGCGAACAGCAAACAGTAATGAAAATCATGTAGTGTGTGAAGGTTGGGTCATCCGTATAATTGGGTGATTCCGTAAGAGGAGGCAGGTGACGGTGGAAAGTAAGCGTCCCGGTCGTATTTTTTCGCTCGCGCTTGTTGCCTGCTTCATCGTGGCGCTGGGTGCGGTGGCGTATCCTCTCTATATCATCCGGCCATTCCGTCCGCAAGGCATTCGTGAACTGACTGCCGCATTGGTAGTGTTGCGAATTAGTCCTTGGATCGAGATCGTTAGCGTAGTAGCATGCCTGATCGCGCTCGGATGGTACTGGAACCAGCAAGCGCGCATCCTGCGCAGAACGCTTGCTATCCTCGGGACTCTGCTGGTTGGCGGCGTCGCGTGGCTTTCGCGGATTAACGTGTACGAACTCATGTTTCATCCCGATGACCATCCTTCTTTCTCCGCCGCTGCATTATCGAAACTCGACGGCGGCGAGAAGGTCATCGCGGTGAATATCGGGAGCAGTGCCAGGGCTTATCCCATTCGCAGCATGTCCTATCACCACATCGTGAACGACACGGTTGGCGGCGTGCCAATTGTCGCCACATATTGAACGCTCTGTCACACCGGTCTGGTGTTACGGAGAGAAGTTGACGGGTTGCGGCTAACATTCCATCTGGCCGGCATTAACAACCAAAACTTCCTGATGCGCGATGAGGAGACGGGAACGTACTGGCAACAGATCAGCGGCGCGGCAATTGCGGGACCCCTAGCTGGCCGGAGGCTCGAGCTTGTCTCGTCAGATGAACTCACATTCGCGCTATGGAAAGTAGAACAGCCTCAGGGCTCCGTCCTGAACGATGTCAGCGGTTATATAGAGTACTATGCACGCAAAGATTGGGATGTACGGATGAAGAAGACCCCCACCGTGCTGAGTTACGCGGAACTGGGGCTTGCGCCGCGCGACTTAATGCTCGGAATCCGGGCGTTTGGGACAAGCCGAGCCTTTCCCTACGAAACCGTGCTCAAGCACGGGCTAGTGCAGGATCATGTTGGCTCGGAGCCAGTTATCTTGGTGACGGGACCGGACGGACAGTCTGTGAGGGCGTTTCGACAAAGGATAGCCGGCATCGACGGCGCTCCAGACTTTTATCGGGTCTTGGAAAACAACTCAAAGGCCCCACTGGCTGTAACCGTCCACGCCGCCCTGCTAATGGACTCGGCTACGGGAAGCCAGTGGAATTTTCAGGGATGTGTGGTTTCCGGTAAATTGAAAGGACAGTGCCTTGAACGCGTCGACGTCGTAAAGGACTATTGGTTCGATTGGCGTCACTACAACCCGGACACAACCGTTTTTGGGCACAGTCATACTCGCGCGGACCCTAAGAAGCCACGGTTGCCGGCGATTCCTTGACAGTCGTTTCCGCAGCTCTAAGCTTTTCCATGTCGAATAGGAATTCTAATTTTCAAGAGCTCGGTGCGCTAAGTATAGGCGCCAATAAGAAGCCGATGTTTTTACGGGATGTCGAAAATAATCCTCAGCCGAGCCCCCATGCGGATTTGATCCGCATGATGCAGGCGAGCCTTGCCGAGTATCCAAAGATTTGGCATTTATTTGCGTTTCGCCCTCAAGCAACCGAACACTTGGCCAGATTTACACAAGAGATAATGCGCGGCGATTCGCCGATAAGTCCTGGGACGCGAGAGCTGATCGCGGCCTTTACATCCAGCGGCAATGACTGCCTGTTTTGAACGAAATATCACGCCGCAGTTGCGGCGCAGTTGCTTGGTAACGAGGAGCTGGTCCGAGAGGTTTTGAAAGACCTCGAGACCTCATCGCTTTCCGGTAACGAAAAAGCCCTGTTCCGGTTCGTGGCCAAGGTAAACAAAGAAGCATCGCGAATCGAGAGCGAAGACATAGAGGCTCTTCATAACGCGGGCTGGACCGATGAAGCCATCTATGACGCGATTTCCGTTTGCGCGCTTTTCAACTTCTACAACCGCTGGATAGACGCCGCCGGGGTGTGCGCCATGTCAGCCGAAGCGCACAGCCATTTCGCAACGCGAACAGCCGAGAACGGCTACATCCGGCGCTAAACAAGATCCCCGCCCGGCTAATGCTATTACGCTATTGATCGGCATAGGAAACGCCATTAGTCTAAGGCGATTACTCGGTTAGCCACCCATGCCACACATTAACCTTCCCGAAGGACTGCCGGGCATCCGCGGTCCGATGGCTTTTCGGCCGGAGACATCTAAGCCTCTGAATGAGCTCGTAGAAGTTCTGCTCCACGACCCTCATACACTCACGCCCGGAGAGCGTGAGCTCATCGCTACATACGTTTCTTCCCAAAACGATTGTTATTACTGCAAGCCAGTCCATGGCGCCATAGCGGCCGCCCAACTTAGTGACGACGAGGACTTGGTTCGGCAAGTGAAGCGCGATTTTGAAAATGCCGCAATTTCCGACAAACTCAAAGCGCTACTAGCACTCGCCGGAAAAGTACAAAAAGGCGGGAAGCATGTAACGCCCGTCGATATCGAGCGCGCCCGAAAGCACGGAGCGACCGATTTGGAGATTCACGATACGGTTCTTATTGCAGCTGCATTCTGCATGTACAACCGCTATGTGGACGGGCTGGCGACCTTCGCGCCGCAAGACCCGCAGTTCTACAGGCAACGCGGGCACAGAGTGGCTGCGGAAGGATACGTCGCCGTTAGCAAAGAGTTGGCCAATATAGCGGAGTCCGCGACTGCCGGTTCGAAATAGTGCGGACCGGTGCGGGTCTGATAGCTGAGAAAAGTATTAGCTGTCGAGGTCGGAGCGCGGCGCTGGCCTCCTCGCCATATATATTCGTTAGTTTCGCTTCCTTATTCGTATACACGCCGGGCTTCTCATGCTTCTTCTGCCTCGCTATGCATCAGGCTCCAGGGCGGAGCAAATGCCAGGCGCTGAGCTGCCGGCAAACGGCAGCTAACGAATTTACTCTATTGATTCACTTGCAAAACGCCGGTAGTCTGGCGGCTGCGAGGGGCACAACAACATATCCAATGCCGATTCCAACCGAGCCGATCGGAAGTTTGCCGCGACCTCCGGAACTGGTGAACGCCCTTGATGGTTTCGAGAGGGGCGTGGTCTCAGTCGAGAAGCTCGCGGAGATCTCTGATTCTGCGGTGCGGGACACGATCCGTAAGTTCGAAGAGACTGGGTCCCCTGTCATCACTGATGGAGAGCAGCTAAAGCCAAGTTTTGCGACCTATCCTGTGCACGGGATGAGTAACATTTCATCCGGTGGCGTAGTGATTGAGTTCTCGGATGGCCATCATCGTCAGCTTTCAAGACTCGTGAAGGGTCCGTTCCGGTATCAGCAGTATGCAGACCGCTATGTCAAGGCTGCGCTGAACCTGACCTCACTACCGGTAAAGCAGGCTGTCATCTCGGCCTCTGCCCTTAGCCTTCTATACCAGGAAGAGATTCCCGGTTATTCCAATGAGCGATTCGTCGAAGACCTGATTCGCGAAGCAAAATGCGACATTCAGCGCTGTCTGGCGGCCGGGGCACACTGTGTGCAGATTGATTTTACAGAGGCAAGACTGTCGTTGAAACTCGATCCGAGCGGCGGACTCCTGAGGAGGTTCATTGAATTGAACAATCTTGTTCTTGCCGGATTCTGTGAGAAGGACAAGGCGAGGATTGGCATCCACAGCTGTCCTGGTGGGGACCTGGACGCCACGCACAGCGCCTCGGTCGATTATGAGCTGCTAATCCCCTCGTTGTTTACGCTCAATGCAGGCCAATTCTACGTTCAGCTTGCCAGCGAACCGGACCGTGCGCGAGTTCTTCGACTGATTCAAGTGCATGCGAAGCGGGGCCAGATCGTATTTGTCGGAGTAATCGACCCCATTGATCCACAGGTTGAATCAGCGGAGGAGGTGCGCGAACGTGTATTAGAAGCTGCTTCGTACCTTCGGATCGATCAACTAGGAACAACCGACGACTGCGGGTTCGCGCCTTTCGCCGACGATCTATCGACCTCGCGTGATGTCGCATTTCGAAAAATCGCAGCGCGCGTCGCCGGCACCCGGTTGGCCGAATGCGCCTTAGGAATGGCCTGAAAATACGATTGTCGCGATGGCGGACGCAACTTCGTCGGTCGAGCGTCTGCCGCCATTTACAGAATCTGTAACTTTCCGGTCTGGTACGAAATCTTCTGGCCCGGCCACTCACCCATCTCGACGGGCTCCTCCCGCGCGTCCTCCTCGCCCATGGGCACAATGCGCTGCAGGAAATGGGCCGCCTGCCATCAGCGGACGCCAACCAAAATCACAAAAGCGTAACTACGGTCAGCAGTCGTCTTTCAACATTGTCGGATGATGGATAGAGTCGCTGTATTGTACGCCCGAGCTCCGAAAAAGCGGCTGCGGCGATCGGATGGAGAGAATCTCGCCGCACATTTTTCGAAATCTTGTCTGCGTACTTTGTGCCCAGGTGGAGGTGACATGATGCTCACAAGGACGATGCAGAGGTGAACCCCGACACACTAGATCAATCGGGACGTGCCCAGCAAAAAAGCTCGGGCGTATTCCGCGAGATGCTGCGATTCGGCGCCTCTCGTAGCATTCGCGAAAGCCTGGCTGGAATCGGGTTGGCAGCGATGAGCATCCCACAGGCACTCGGCTATGCCAGCATTGCCGGCATGCCAGCAGTTACCGGCTTCTATACATTGTTCCTGCCACTTCTTGCCTTTGCAATCTTCGGCTCGTCAAGGTATCTCGTGGTCGCAGCCGATTCGGCGACCGCAGCCATTCTCGCGGGGGGTATTTCGAAGATGGCACCAGTCGCCAGCCCGCGCTATGTGGCTTTGGCAGGGGTGGTGGCGATGTTGACCGCGGGTTTGCTCCTGCTGGCTCGACTTCTCCGGCTCGGCTTCCTGGCGGACTTCCTTTCGCGCACAGTCCTGGTCGGTTTTTTGACCGGAGTCGGCTTCCAGGTCGGAATCGCAGTGCTGGGCGAAATGCTCGAGCTGAAGGTTCACTCCCATAGGACGCTTGGACAACTTGCTGAGATTATCCCAAGGCTGGCTCAGGTTCACCTACCATCTCTAGTGCTGTCCCTGTTGGTCGTAGGCGGCGTCCTTGCGCTCGAGCAGCTTGCGCCGAGAGTGCCGGGTTCCCTCATCGCGATAGTCGGAGGGATAACGGCGAGCGCAGCGTGGGATTTTGCCGGACACGGTATTAGTATCATCGGGCCGGTTGTCGGCGGCCTGCCGCACCCCGAGTTGCCGCGCGTGAGTTGGAAGGACATCGAGCCTTTGTTCCCAGTGGCTGGTTCGTGCTTCGTGATGATCGTTGCACAGAGTGCGGCGACTGCGCGCATTTACGCCCTGCGACACCATCAGCGTCTAAATGAAAACGCAGACCTCGTTGGACTGTCCGCGGCGAACGCGGCTGCGGCAGTGAGCGGGACGTTCGTTGTGAATGGAAGCCCCACTCAAACGGCCATGTCAGAGCGTGCGGGTAGTCAAAGTCAGATGGCGCATGTTGGCACAGCAGTTGCAGTTTCGCTTGTCCTCGTTTTTCTAACCGGTCCATTTCAGTACTTGCCGCGATGCGTGCTGGGCGCCATCGTTTTTGTTGTGGCCATCCGCCTGATAGACCTGCGCGGATTGCGGAAGATCCGTCAGGAAAGCCCTGGCGAATATGCACTGGCGGTCACTACGGCAGCCGTTGTTGTATCGATTGGCGTCGAACAGGGAATCCTCCTCGCGATGGTTCTGTCTCTTCTCCGCGTCGTGCGGCACAGCTACCGCCCTCATACGGCGGTCCTCGTTCAGAACCAAAATGGCCTGTGGCGATTAACTCCTGTGGTTCCCGGAGCAGTAACAGAGCCGGGCTTGGTGGTCTATCGTTTTGGCGCGGCGCTTTTTTATGCGAATGCCGGAATGTTTACGGACCAGATTCGCATCCTTGCAGGGCCAGGGCCCTCGTCTCTGCGCTGGCTGGTTATCGATGCTGGAGCGATTACCAATGTGGACTACACGGCGGCGCATTTGGTGCGGGAACTTCAGCAAGAGCTGGCCCATCGCGATATCGAATTGGTTCTCGCACACGTACAATCGGACCTGAAGCCAGATCTGGATCGGCACCACCTTACGCAGACAGTCGGCCAGAATCGCATCTTTGATAGCCTTCACGAAGCGATTCGAGCTTTTCACGAGCTGGAACTAACGCCGGGGCCTTGATCTGAACGCAACTTTGTTTGACCGCACACAAGTAATATCCATCTCGGCCTCGATGTCGCCCGGAGGCCGCGTGGTGGTTGTCAGACGCGAGTCTATCGACTAGGTGATCGAGTCGGCGGCTCGGCACGAAGCCCGGCAAGGTTTCTCACGGCAGATGTATAAACGACTATCAACTGATAATTAGAGGGGTTAACGGCTCGTGAAACGCGTTACGGCATTTCGTTGCAGATCTCCAAGTAGCTGAAAACGTGCCGCGCAGCTGTTTTCGGAGACTCGCAATTGCTGCGTGTCTTTCCGCGATTTCACATCTATGAGACCTGAATTATGCACGTAGTGGGACGCGTGCCGAATTTGATGCGGTGCGATTGGTCTGCTGCTTGATATCGTTTACTGAGTCTTACCCGCCTGATCGCCCTCCACTTTTCAGACTTTTTCCATTCCATTGGATTGCTTGGGTCTATCGTGCATAAAATTCTATGCGTCCCTGATTATCCCGTCAGCGGGGTTACCAGTACTGGGGCGAATCGTCGTCCATCGTCGCGATCGCCCGCAGCCGGTCTATCAGGCGGCGAAAGATGCCTTTTTCTTCGTAGTGATCGCTGTAGCTGACGCCCGCTCTCCCGGCATGGCGCCAGATCTTGGCCGCCAAAAACAGAAACCGCAAGCGGGCTGTGGCCAGTGTGGTGTGCTTCAGCGATTCCACCTTGGCCTCTTCCTCTCGATGGAACAGCATCAGCCAGCAGTTCAGGTTGTAGGCCAGCATCGCCAACTGGAAGTAATTGCAGTTCATCATCCAGCGACCCGAGGGATGCGCCGCCAGACCCGCATCATTGTTCGCTTCCTTGATCAGATTCTCCGCGCCCGCGCGTTGATTGTAGAACCACACCAACGCATCAATGGCGTCTTTCATGCTGGTCACGAACACGCGATAGCTGTACTCCGGGGTATCGAACAATTGGTACTGCTCCGCTTGGTCAGTCTCCCTCGGCTGGGGCTTCTTCAGGTAGCGGAGGGCGAGGAAACGATACGCTTTCCCCCAGCCCTCCGACTGATAACGAAACTCGCATTGCCCGTCGGCGTCGGTGCGGGACGACCGCTTCCAGTCCGCCGCTTTCAGCTCCTCCACCAGACGGGAGGTCTTCTGGGCCGAGATGATGAATTGCACGCCCTGATGTTCGTAAGCTTCCACTGCCTCCCCGCAGTAGAAGCCCGAATCGGCGCGGGCATAGATCGTCTGTACCTGCGGCGGCAGAGCTGCCAATACGCTCTCCAGATGCCGGGCGATCTGCGCGCCCGTAGGCCGATCCCCATTGCGCAACTCGCCGCTGATGTATTCTCGTGTCTCAGCCAGAAACGTCAGAATCGGCTGATAGCTCTTCTTCCCCTTGTTCTTGGGGTTGTAGCTCTTGCGCCCGCCCATCTGGTTGCCAAACAACGTATGCACCGTCGTATCGGTGTCCAGCGTGACGGCCGCCAGCTTGACATGGGCCGCCTCCCACACCCGTTCCCGCATCCGTTGCTACACCTCCAGCAGTTGCCGCGCAACGCCCAGATGCAGCGACGCCAAGAACCGCCAAAAGGTAGACTGCGGCGGCAGCCGCAATACCTTCAGGATGCCGGTCAGCATCGGTTCCCGCTTCAAAAAACGCAGATGATACAAACGGGAAAACCCTACGTACAACGCCAACACTAGGGCCAGCACGAACTGATACATGCTCATGGCCCGCGTGACTCGCTTTACCGTCAGCGTCTCTTCCAACTGTTGCTGGAATCCCAGCTTCTCCAGCATCGTCGCTGCCGGCAACAGGCCCCCATAGGCCGTCAGATTCTTCGCCTCGAAATCATAAGCCGTCGAAGCACCGATTTTATTGGGCTCCGAAATCACTTCACCAAGCCCTTGTTTGGCGGGCTTTTTGACGCTATGCTCTCTTTTATTGATCACCGTTTGGGTGACTCCCGAAACTTAACTCGCGAAGTTCGCCCTTCGCGGTTCTTCTGTTTTACCGCGGGATTTTCGGGATCCCCAAATGGGTCCTCATTCACGCGGTGCGGTGGGCCTCACAATCCTGTGCATAAGCCGGCTGGAACCGAATTATTAGCGAGGCTCAAGCCATTAATCCGACAAACCTTGCGGCAAGACTCTCTGTTCCCGCCTCGGGCGATGCGGCTCTCGGAGACACTCAACCAGATGTTGAGTAGGGTAGAGCAGTCGCTACGGCAAGTGCGTCAGTTTACCGCTGATGCTTCGCATGAACTGAGGCAAGATCCTGCGCGAAGCCAAACGATGCATGGAGCTGATTAACCAACTTCTTTGGCTTGCGAGATCGGATGCGGGGAGCGGACCCATTGAACCAGTCCCAACCGATGTTGCCGCCTTGGTGAGAGAGGTTGTAAGCGAGATGATAATGCTTGCCTCTGATAAGGGGCTAAGCGTCTCGACCAGCTTGCCGTAAGGGCCGATTCGGGCCGAATTCGATCAGGCCGCGTTTCGGCGAATGTTACTGATCCTTCTGGACAACGCAATCAAGTACACGCCGACGGTTGGCAGTATCACGATCAGTGTAATTCAGGACGATAGCAATGTGGCGATCGCCGTTGCAGACACTGGCGCGGGCATTCCAGCGGACGAGCTGCCGTTTGTTTTCGACCGTTTCTGGCGGGCCGACAAGGTGCGCTCGCGAGATGCGGGCGGAACAGGATTAGGGTTGGCGATTGCTCGTGAAATTGTGCAAAGCCATCACGGAACGCTTAAGGTGGAGAGCTCAGTTGGGCAAGGATCGACTTTCACAGTCCGGTTTCGGCGCTCCGGCGAACAGCCTTCAACAATACACACGTCGAGTGAGCAGTGGGTTTAGTGTGGTAACGTTGCTTTTCGAATTTAAGACGATCTTAAGGTAGTTACGGCAAGCTTGCAATATGCGCAAGAACCGACTTGTGCCAGCGAGGAGAAAGGAGAGCGGAAGATGAGTTCTTTGTCTATGATATGACGCGCCTGGCACGTCGACTTTTGAACGAAGAAATTTGATAAAGACATCGAGATTGTTCTCACTTACCTCGCGATCGCCCCAAACCGTGTCGATGAGACGGTTCCGCGTAACCAGCCTGGGAGCGGAATGTGACAGACACTCGAGTATGGCAAACTCCGTTCGTGTCAGAGTGATGGCGCGCTTCCCCCGCCAAGCTTTATGTTCGCCCAAGTCAAGGGTCAAGTCGGCGAAGCGCAGTTGGGTGTTCCTCTGGTCGAGCCTTCGCGTGCGAGCGCGTATTCGTGCCAGAAGAACGTCGAACAAAAACGGCTTCGTCAAGTAATCGTCGGCGCCTGCGTCCAGCCCGCGCACAATCTCCTCGGGAGCATCGCGTGCGGTAAGCAGAAGAATCGGGGTATGAATGTTCTGTCTGCGAAAGTTTCGCGTAACTGCAGGCCATCCGTGAAGGGCATCATGACGTCCAGCGCGAGGATGTCGAAGACTTGTTACTCGGCCAACCGCAACCCCGACCCGCCATCATGCGCAACCGCGACGGTGAATGACTCCTCTTCAAGCTCCCGCCGCATATACTCGGCTACCTCACGGTCATCGTCAACAAGCAGGACGCGCATCATCTTTTGAATCTTCGGCTCGCTGAGGGGCGCGGGCCCATCTCACCTGAGAATCATTGGATCAGATTCTGCAGATCATTTGAAGCGTTGGAGCCATTTTTAAGCCAATTTAAGAGAACCAGGTCACGCTGGTCGTAAAGGTGACCTGGACTTACCTGCTCGCCTCTCTAATGCTGGTGCCTGCTCCGCGTCTTCTTTTTGCGCAAGTTGGACGGGTGGAAATCGATATCCAGGACTACGCCGACCTCAGCCGCAACTCACTACACGAGCTTGCAGGCTCGATGCAGCACATCCTGACCAGCGGAAACGAATTGGTTCATGTGATGACTTCTCCGACAAGCGCGGCCTCACGATGCACGAGATCACACGGAAGGACGCGATCTCTACAAGTCCGGATTCTGCCCGATGCACCGAATAAGACCGGAGCACAACCAATTCCTGGCGAAGTGTTCCTTCGTAGCGGACGAGGAAGGTATGCAACCGTGTTCCTTCACGCCGCGCAGCAGCAAGCTTCAGAGGCGAGCGTACCCTGGATGGTGGTGCTCGCTTACGCGGGCAGTCATCGGGCATCTGCTGCTCGGGGAAGCTCATACACCTCCCGGGTCATGAAGGCTCACTGGAACCGCAGCGATTACGAAAGCATGAACCAATCGGGTTTTCATTTTAGTCTTGACCAAGTCCGCCATCTTGCATTGATCACAACACGAAACTACCAGAATCTGGGCACGTCTGCGCACTGACCGGCTTCGCTGCAGTGAGTGCAAATGACAGAAACGTGCACATGAATTCTTTTTCGACGTCGAGCGCTGCATCGGGCGTTAGAGGCTCGGCTTGGATCCAAGACTGTCGGCCCATTGGCTCGCGGCGCCGTCGCAACTTCAATCCTCACTCAACTATCGAGCTTTCACACTTGCGCCGCGGCGCGGGGGCTACTGATCCTTGACGCCTGCGCGACTGAGATGAGCTTCGCTCAAAACCGAAGCACGCCCCTGATCTCGAGGAATCTTGGGGAGCTGCCTGCCCCGACAAACGAGCCGAGAAGGCTGGTTGGAGGGCCGACTGCGGCAATGCTCGAGCCAAATTGCGGGTTAGAGATGTCAGCGACGGGTTGGTCGAAATTCATGTGATTGAACGCGTTATATGCCTGGGCCCCGAAGGAGAAGGTCACATGTTCGCCGATTGCTATGTTTTTCATCAGCGCGATATCTACGTCGAAAAAGTGAGGTCCATAGATGCTGTTGCGGCCTATGGTTCCAAACCCGGTCGGGAATCCGGTAGCAGCGGCGCTGGGAGCAAACTGCGAGGTGGTGAGGCACGGGGTATTGACTGCGTTTCCACAGGAGCCCGGAATGCTCGCGACCGGCGAGGCAAAAACCGCTGTCTGGCCTAGGCTTCCGTAGTTGAAGCCCACCAGTGTACCGGTCGCCGACTGATCGATCACAGTAAAAGGTAACCCGGTACGGAAGATCCAATTGGTCGAGAGCGTCCAGCCTCCGAAGAGGCGGTTCGGCCCCCAATGAAACCGTGCTGTGCGAAACATATCGGAGACCAGCAAGGTAGTGCTGAAGTAGTGGCGAACGTCGTAATCGGAGCTTGCGTAGTTGCTGCGAATATTAAACGGATTTTGGGGAACAGTGATACTTGGGTTTGTGTCCAAAATACCAAAAGGCTCATTGACGACGCCGCCGTTTGAAACGTCATCGAGCGCGTGGCTCCAGGTGTAGTTCACGTTGAAGGCAATTCCGGAAGCCAGTTGACGCTGCAAACTGACGGTAAGTCCGTTGTAGCTCGCCGAGCCAGCGGACAGGTATTGCGTGACTTGCGCGAGCGCGGCGTTTGCCTGGGTGGCGGGCAGGCCGACAAAGCCATTCGGACATGCCGCAGGAGGACAGTAGGCGTTCAGTCCTTCGTCGCCCACGGGAATATGCGAGCCATGCATGCCGGAGTAATTAATGCTTAGCAACATCTTTGATGACAGTTGCTGCTCGATTTCGAAATTCCACTTGTAGTACTTCGGTTGATAGAACGTGTTCGGAAACGAGGTGAAATTCGGCGGCGCGAATCCAGGTACGCTTTGAGAAATGGAGTTGAAGCTGCCGCCGGAGTGGAATTGCGAGATCAACGCCTGATTTGCCTGCGCAGCGGTAGTGAAGAGGCTTCCGGGAACGCCGGGCGCCAGGAGACCGTTTCCAATAGTGAACGCATTAAAGGTGGGCGAGTTGAATGCCGCCGCCTCGGTCAAACCTCCCGGCAGTTGATCCGCAAAGATGCCGGCACCCGTTCGGATAACCGTTTTGTTCGAGTTGGAGGGCCTCCATGCGATCCCGACTCGGGGTTCCCAGATTGCGGTTTGAGTGTTGGCATAGGCGTTGTGCTGACCGAAGATGATGAATTGGTTATAGGGCACTGACGTTGCACTGGGGTCTGGAGTACCAGTAAAAGCTGTTGTCAGACGCGAGAAGCAATTGGCGCCGCAGGTCGGGTTGGCATAGTGCTCTAGCCGCAGGTTGAGGGAAACAGTGAGCCGGTCGCTCACCTTCCAGTCGTCGGCTACGTAACCACCCATGGTGTTTAACCGGATATCCTCTTCAGGCGACGAAGGAAAGGCCTGGAGCAGGGACGTATTGAGACCGCCCCCGTTAAAGAAATCGGTCAAGTTGGTAGTGATCGCGCCGTGCAGAGGACCACCAACGCCCTCAAAATCCAGATCGGTCACATTGTCATGAAGCCAGCTATAGCCGACTCTGAAGGTATGCTTTCCCCGGACATGAGAAAGGTCGTCGATGACCTGGTATTGGAACACTCGTCTTCCTTGCGGGTAGTAGAAGGGCCCGGGTTGTCCCCAGGCGCCCACAGGAGTGAATGGGGTACCGGAAAAGATCATAAACGTGGGCAGTGCCGCTAACGCTCCAGTGGGATCGGATGGAACGAAAACGGCGGCGTAAAAGAGGGCGGATCCCTTGAATTCGTTCACTGTGTTTGGCCCGAAGACGTGCGTTTCGGAGATCTGGCCGGTCATTTGGGGCTGATTGCTCTCAGCATTGAAGGTCGCGCCAAAAGGACTGGTATAGGTCGGCTGGAAACCGTTGTCGCGCGAGACGCGGACATAGAAGCGATCATTGGCGCTCAGCGTGTGGTCGACGCGTGCGGACCAAAGGTATTCTCTATTGATGTTTCCGGGAGTGCTGCGGAACTGGAGAGCGCAGGGAACGCCGGCCGGCAAATCGGTAAAACCCTGACATCCGCCATTCGCTGCTACAGGCGTCGCGCTCGCCGCTCCGGGCGCGCCGTTATAAACCGCGAAGAGCTGCTTATAGAACGGAATTTCCGCAGCGTTGCCATTCGAAGACAGATTCGCCAAAGTCGCTGCCTGGAATTGCGGGCTGGGAATCAGATTGAGGTTCGCGGCCGCGGGCAGAAGGTTCCGCAGCCCTTCGTAATCGACATCGAAGAAAGTGTGATTCTTCCAAATAGGACCCGAGAAGCCGGTCTGCCACTGGTTGAAATTATTGAAGGGTCTACCAAGCCCGGTCGAATTACTAAAGAACTGGTTGGCATTCAAGGCGCGGCCGTTCCAGTTGTAAATGGCGTCCCCGTGAAATGCGTTGTCTCCCGATTTTGTAGCATAGGTAATCTGGCTTCCCGCGTATTGGCCGTATTGTCCTGAATACGGGCTGTTAATCACGTTGGCCTCAGCGATGTCGTTCGAGCCCAGGAGAAGGTTAGATGCGCCGCTATTATTGATGCCGAAGAACGGATCGTTGTCATTCACTCCATTGACCGTGAACAAATTAGAAGTGCCGGGCATCCCGTCCGCCACAAAGTTGCCATACCCGGCCTGAGTGTTCATCACGACACCAGGAGCCGTTTGGGCAACATAGGTGATATCGCCTCCCGGGTTCGGCATGTTTTCAATCTGCTGGGCGGCGAAGTGAGTCGTTGCGTCAGCGTTCTCGGTTTGGATTACTGCTGGCGATTCCAAAACCTCTATGGTTGTCGAAACACCGGCGAGCGGCAGCTGAAAATTGGCTGTTGAAGGCTGCCCGGGCGTTACAATCACCCCTCCGTGTTCCTGTGCGCCGAATCCAGACGCAGAAACCGAAACGTTATAGGTGCCCGGCTGAACGAAAGCGAACCGGTACGTTCCTTGCTCGTTTGTGGTTGTCGTTTGTTGCAGATTCGTATCGACGTTTTTGAGCGTGACGGATGCATTCGGAATTGCCGCGTGACCGGGATCGGTCACAATACCCGTGACATCGCCGGATGTAATGGATTGAGCTGCCAGTTGCAAGGCACAAGCGAGAATAATCCATGAGACAAGAATTAGTGAACGGTATCGGTTCAACATCTTGTTCACCCCCAATTCAGCTTACAGCTGAAAGGTCTTCGCTGGGGATTGTATCTAAGCGCTTACCAAACCGCGCTTACTTTTTCGGGTGGCACAGCGCTTCGGCGATCGTTGAGCTGGTACTAACCTAGTAAAACTCCAGATGAGGCGCGATTGTTGCGTCGCGAGCAATGTTCTCTCGAGCAAAAAGAGCCAGCTTTAGCCCAATGCCACTTAGATTCTTGAGCTTTTAATCTGAGGATTTTTCTCTCACATAATCAGGCGGCCAGGAGATGGAGAATCCGTTGAATGGAATGGTCGGCTTTGCGGTAGGCGGTCTCGATTTTGGTGGCGGGTTTGAGTTCAGGATGCGGTGGCGCGTTGAACAGACTATTGGCGAGGGGACCGCAGACGCGTTTGTGAAACAGGACGAACAGGAGCGCAGCCTTGTTGCCTTTGGCGTAGTCGATAGGAGTAGCGCTTGCCGTCGCGTTCCATCAGGCCGTGAGCTTTCATTTTGCGAAGGTCGTAGCGCAGTTGGGTAAGGGTGTAGTTTCCGGCCTTCAGGCCAAAGGCAGTCAGAATGGCCTGGTGAATCTGCGCAATGCGCCAGCCGCCGAGTTTGGTTCCGGAATGAAGCAGGACCTCCATGAGACGAATCATGCGGGTGTCGTGGATCTTGATGCCGGGCACGCGAGTACGGCCGGACGTGATGGGCAGGGCCAGGCGCTGAAAGAGCGGAAAATCGACATGGACGTTGAGCGCTTCGGCTTCGAAGGCCGCAAAACGATCCGTCGCGGCGGCAAGTTTTCGCGGACGGCCTCCAGGTTGTCCAGAGACTTCTTCAGCCCGAAGTCTTTGAGATTGTTGCTGAGTGCTTCCAGGCGGAGAAAGGTGGTGAACTTTTCGTACATGCGCAAGACGGCATTCTTGCCGCAGGCGCGGAAGACGTGATGGCCGTGCTCGACCTTCTCCAGCACGCTCTGCAGTTTGCCGCGTAGTTTCTTATTGATCCGAAATCCAAAGATCTGGGTGATCTTGTCCGGCGGCATACGCAGCAGGCCAATGTCGCAGGAACGCTCGAATAGTTTGTGGATGGGGAAACTTCGCCGGAAGATCAGATTCCGGCAGTATTCAACCTGCTGAATCGAATAGTGGCGTTTCAGGTTGATCACCTGTCGATCGGTTTTGGAAAACTTCGGCCCCACGATCCAGGTCCAGTAATCCAGACGCTTGCGGATGAGATCGGCGCTCAGTCGGTCAGCCGCGGCTTGCAAGGCGGCAGGGTCGGCAACCGCCAGGAAAGCGTTATCGTTCTTGCGGAAATCAACTCTTGGCGGAGCAGTTCGCGTTCGATGTAATGGTGGCCGTTCAGATAGTAGGTGATCTGGAAGGGCAGGAAGGAGCCCACGCACATCGCCATGGGTCCCAGCACTTCATCTCGGATGTAGAAGTAGTAATGGGTGTAGCGGCAGCGCTGCCGACCAATGATGCGGTAGTCCGGATCTTCCACCGGGAACCGGGGCGCGGTGGAGCGGAAGGAAGGTCCGACCTCCATGCTCTTCAGAATGAAATAGACGCCGAAACGATTCTGCCGCTCCATGCGCTGCTGATAGGGGCGGACATAATCCTCTTTCCGCACGCCCTTTTCCGCCCACTCGATGGGGATCTTATGGTTGCGGGCGAAGGCCTCCACCCAACCGTTATACTCGTTGGTCCGCTTGCGCAGAACGTCTTTGGTGATGGGCCGATGATGTACGTCGCGAAAGAAATGGACGATGTTCTCAGGCCGAGTCAGCAGGGGAATGTGGCCCAGAATGACGATACGGTCGAAACAGTGGTATACAAAAGCCAGCAGGCTGCCAAACAGCTTTGTGAAGGTTTCCATCGGTCCTCCTCGAGTACTTGCTCGCAACCTGATCATCGGACAGAGGACCGATGGAAATCAAATGCCGGGCACGGCTGACTGGACTACAAGATTCCAAGGCAACAAAGGGTTCCCAAGGGAAAGAAACCGCAGGTGTCGTTCCCTTGGATTGGCGGCTCAACAAAATTTCA
>CAVRNU010000040.1:0-41243 GCA_963722585.1 Bryobacterales bacterium
GTTACGGCCGCGGACTCGATTTGCTGATGGGCATGGTGGGTGTGGTGTTGCTAATCGCTTGTGCGAACGTGGCGAACCTTGTGCTGGCCCGAGCGAATGCGCGGCAACGGGAGATCGCCGTGCGGATGGCAATTGGAGCCGGACGATTGAGGCTGGTGCGGCAGCTTCTTACGGAAAGCATGTTGATATCGTTTTGCGGCGCGGCGACCGGCATTATCCTTGCGTATTGGGGCAGCCGCCTGCTGGTGGACCTGATCTCGTCGGCGCGAGAACCGCGGTTCCTGAACCTCACCCCAGACGTACGAGTGTTGCTGTTCACGATCTTCGTCGCCACGCTCACCGGCGTTCTGTTCGGCTTAGCTCCGGCATTGGAGGCAACGCGTTTGTCGCCCTCGATCGCTCTTAAGGAGGGCGCGCGAGTCCACACGCACCGACGCGGGCGATGGAGCTTAGGCCGCATGCTAGTGGCAGCGCAAGTGGCGCTGTCGCTGGTTCTGCTAGTTGGCGCGGGGCTGTTTGTCCGAAGCCTGCGGAAATTGCTCACGCAAGATATGGGTTTCGAGCGCAATGGCGTTTTGCTGGTGGACCCGGATTTGCGTGGCGGCCGATTTTCGCCCGAGCGCCAGCCTGTGATTGCCGACGAACTGCTGGAACGCCTGCGATCGATCCCCGGCGTCGAATCCGCTGCGCGATCGGCGGAGACTCCGATCGGCAGCGGGGATTGGGAGTGGCATGTGCGCGTGGACGCCCCTGGCGGATCGCAAAAATCCGTTCATTGCTTCTTCAATCTCGTTTCGCCCGGTTATTTTCAGACGCTGGGCACGCCATTGCTCGCGGGCCGCGATTTTACGATTCGCGATGCAAAGACTTCGCCGCTGGTTGCGATCGTCAACGAGACGGCTGCGCGGATATTGTTCCCGGGCACAAATCCGCTCGGGCGCGTTTATCACGACGAACGGCCGCTGGCTCAGCGTGGGGCGAAACAGGTACTCGTCGAGGTTGTCGGTTTGGCCAAAGACGCAAAATATCGCAAGCTCCGGGATGCGCCGCCGCCTACTATTTATATACCGATTGCTCAGCTTCCTGTGCCGTTCCCCGTGATAGGCACGTATGAGCTGAAGTTCGCGGGTCCGCCGAGTCGCGTCATCGCCAACGCCAAGAAAGTGGTCCAGACCTTCAATCCGCGGCTATCCATCGACTTTCATCTGCTCTCGACGCAAGTCGCCGATTCGCTTTTGCAGGAAAGGCTTCTTGCGACCCTCGCCACGGTTTTTGGGCTGCTTGCGCTGACGCTCGCGAGCATCGGCATATACGGGGTGGTCGCATATTCAGTGGCGCGGCGGCGAAACGAGATCGGAATCCGCATGGCGCTCGGAGCGGGCCGAGGATCGGTCTTGTGGCTCGTGCTGCGGGAGTTGGCGGCGCTCCTCTTGGCAGGAGTAATTCTGGGGGTCTTCGCATCGTTCGGCTGCACTCGCCTGGTGAAAGCCATGTTGTACGGGCTAACGCCCAATGATCCTTCAACGCTGGCTGCGGCGGGCGTGTTGTTACTGGTGGTCGCAACGCTCGCAGGCTATTTCCCGGCGCGCAGTGCCACCCGCGTAGATCCGCTGGTCGCGCTGCGGGATGAGTGATAGACCGGGCAGGCCCGGCCACTACAAGTCCCTCGCGGGCTGAAGCCTACCCTCCAGAGCATGGGATGCGAAACTGAAGATAAATCTTCATGCTTGGAAACGAGATACGGGCGAAGTTCATCGAGTACTTCGCCGCCCATGGCCACCGCGTTGTCCGCAGCTCGCCGTTAGTGCCGGCCAACGATCCCACGTTGCTGTTCACAAACGCGGGCATGAATCAATTCAAGGAGGTGTTTCTCGGGCTGGAAAAACGCGACTACAACCGGGCGACAAGTTCTCAAAAATGCGTGCGCGCGGGAGGCAAGCACAACGATCTCGAAAACGTCGGCTACACGCGCCGCCACCATACGTTTTTCGAAATGCTGGGAAATTTCTCGTTCGGGGACTATTTCAAAAAAGATGCCATCGCTTTTGCCTGGGAACTGGTAACGAGTCCTCGATGGTATGGCCTTCCCAAAGACAAGCTCTACATAACTATTTTCCGCGAAGACAGCGATGCTGAGTCGCTATGGCAAACAGTGGCAGGCGTGCCGCGCGACCGGATTTTTCGGTTGGATGAGAAAGACAATTTTTGGCAGATGGGTGAAACGGGGCCGTGCGGACCATGCTCTGAGATTCACTACGACTTAGGACCGGCCGCTGCGGAGCGTGGCCGCGAGCACGAGCAGTTTCCAGAAGATGGCGGCGGGCGATTCGTCGAAATCTGGAATCTTGTTTTCATGCAATTCGACCGCGCCGCGGATGGAACGATGACCCCACTTCCCCGCCCTTCCATTGACACCGGGCTGGGCCTCGAGCGCGTGGCCGCGGTGCTGCAGGGCCGTGTCTCGAATTACGACACAGACCTGATCAAGCCGATTATCGAGCGCGCGGGCGAGCTGCTCCATGCCCAATATGGCGAGCACGAGAAGAGCGACATCAGCCTGCGAATCAACGCCGATCATGCGCGCGCAACGGCGTTTCTGATTCACGACGGCGTGCTCCCCTCAAACGAAGGGCGCGGTTACGTTCTTCGTAAGATCATGCGGCGGGCGATCCGGAATGCTCGTCTAATTGGCGCAACCGAGCCGTATCTGTACAAGCTGACCGGATTCGTGGCGGAACAGATGAAGAGCGCCTATCCGGAACTGACCGAGAGTGTAGAGCGCGTGGCACGTGTCGTCCACGACGAAGAGAATCGGTATGCGACCACTTTCCAGGTTGCCGAGCGCTTCTTTCACGACGAGGCGAAGTCGGCCGCCGGCGGAGTGCTTCCCGGCGCGTCTGCGTTCAAGCTCTATGACACTTATGGCCTGGCGCTTGATGAGCAGGAGGAGATGGCGCGCGAGTTCGGGCTCGCCATCGATCGCGAGGGTTTTGCCGCTGAAATGGAAAAGCAGCGCGTCCGGGCGCGAGCGAGCTGGCGGGGAGCTGACAAGGCCCAAATTGCCGGAGTCTATAAAGATCTTCCAGCCGCGGAATTTCTTCGCGATGCGCTCGATGCGCCGGTCGAAGTGAGTCACCTTATCTCGCCCGAGAAGGAACCGGTAACTGAGATCCACAAGGGCAGTGCTGAGGCGGTTTTCCCGAGAACTCCGTTCTACGCCGAGTCTGGCGGGCAGGTTGGCGATACCGGACTTTTGCTCGATCCGGAAACCAGAGAGAAGGTTGCCGTGGTCGAGGGCACGTACAGGCCGGCGCAGGGCGCCATTTTGCACAAAATTTATGCCCTCAAGACGGTCAAAGTTGGACAGAAACTGATTGGCGTTGTCGATCGGCCGCTGCGGGTGTCGACTATGCGGAACCATACGGCGACGCATCTGCTGCACGCCGCGTTGCGGCAGGTGCTCGGAACGCACGTTAAACAAGCCGGCAGCGTTGTCGAGCCCAACCGGCTGCGATTTGATTTTAGTCATTACGCCAAGTTGACCGACGACGAAATCGCGGAGGTCGAGCGGCTCGTCAATGAACAAATACTTGCGAATACCGAAGTCGTAACTACATTGATGAATCTCGACCAAGCTCTTCAGACCGGTGCTATGGCTCTATTTGGTGAAAAATATGGCGATGAGGTACGGGTGGTTCAAATACCGGGCTTCAGCAAAGAGCTTTGCGGAGGAACACACGTTCAGCGAACGGGCGACATCGGACTCTTCAAAATCATTTACGAAGGCAGTATCTCGCAGGGCGTGCGGCGCATCGAAGCGATTACCGGAGCGGCCGCGCTCGAGCGGTTTCAGCAAACGGCCTCTGTTGTGCACAAAGCAGGAGAGATACTGCGCGCAACGGATAACACACTCCTCGACCAGCTCGAAAAAACGTTGGAGCAGCAACGGCTGCTCGAAAAACAAGTAGACCAACTGAAAACACAAATGGCTCAGGCGCAGATTGAAAAGCTCACGGGCCGTGCAGTGAATGGAACCACCGTCTTATCCGAGAGAGTGGAGGGCCTCGATCGCGCGCAATTGCGTGTTTTAGCGGATTCTCTTCGAAACAAGCTGGGCAGCGCAGTGATAGTTCTTGCCTCTGTGAACGATTCGGACATTTCAATCGTGTCCGCGGTCAGCAAGGACCTAACGGCGAAAGTGCAAGCGGGAAAGCTGGTCGGCGAGGTGGCGAAACAGATCGGCGGCAAAGGCGGAGGCCGTCCCGATATGGCTGAGGGCGCCGGCAAAAATGCAGGCGCTCTGTCAAACGCGCTCGAAGGCGTTTACCAACAGGTTGCGCAGCTTTTATAGTCCATTTCACCCGGGAGCAACCAGATAGCGATGGAACAGTTCGATGTGGCGATTGTGGGCGCGGGTCCGACGGGGCTCGCCTGCGGCATCGAATTGAAGCGGCGGGGGATATCGAACATTCTGTTCGATAAGGGTTGCGTAGTTAATTCGATTTATCAGTATCCGACGAACCTGGTTTTTTTCACAACTCCTGAGCTTCTCGAGATCGGCGATATTCCGATGACTTCACTCAACGAGAAGCCCTTACGGACGGAAGCGCTGAAATATTACCGGCGCGTAGCGGAACATTATTCGGTTAACGTTCACCAGTACGAACGAGTCACGCATATCAGCGGCGACGATGGAAAGTTCGTTGTTGCCACAGAAACACAGCGTGGCGCGCGGTTCTGTTATTCGGCCAAGAAGGTTATTCTCGCCACGGGTTATTACGATATTCCGAATCGCCTGAATGTGCCGGGTGAGGAACTGCCGAAGGTTATCCACTACTACAAAGAACCGCACCCGTATTACAACCAGGACGTGATCGTCGTCGGCGCGAAGAATTCAGCCGCTATCGCTGCGCTCGAACTTTATTGGACGGGCGCCCGAGTCACGCTCGTCCATCGCGGCTCGGGGATCTCGAAAAACGTCAAGTATTGGATTAAGCCGAACATCGAGAATCGCATCAAAAATGCTGAAGTGAAAGCCTATTTTGGTACGAGTATCAAGGAGATCCGCGCTTACGACGTCTTGCTCGATACGCCGGAAGGCGAAATCGCTGTAAAAAATGACTTCGTTTTTGCGATGGTAGGCTACCGCCCGGATTTCGAATTCATGGCTCAGCATGGAGTTCACCTCGACCCGCATTCGCAGCGCCCAATCACCGATCCCATTACGTTGGAAAGCCAGCGAAGCGGGCTTTACCTCGCCGGTGTCATTGTGGCGGGCGTTCACACAAACGAAGTATTCATCGAAAATGGCCGCTTTCACGGAAGAGTGATCGCCGATGCAATAGCGAAATCGCTACACAAAGAGATACCGGAAGGACTGCGCGAGCTGCGCGCTCCGGACGGCGCGATCGCGAATGAAGGCGTGGCTCACGAATAGACGAGGGCGGCGTTTTCACGGTTGGCTTGTCACTCTTCCCGCAGCGCTGCGGCTGGATCAAGACCGGCCGCGCGGCGGGCTGGAAGACAGGCGGCGAGCAACGCGATGAGGAGAAAGAAACCGATCATGACAATGAAAGTGGCCGGATCGGTCGATTGCACGCCAACTAGTAAGCTTGCGAGGGCACGCGTGAGGCCGAGCGCCGCCACGACGCCGGCCGCAATTCCCAACGCCGTCAGGCTGAGTCCGTGGCCAACCACAAGACGGAAGATACTGCCAGGCGCCGCGCCCAGCGCCATGCGGACACCAATTTCCGCCGTGCGCTGGCGAACAGCGGTCGATAGAACACCATAGATCCCTACGGCGGCGAGCGCGGCCGCAATGGATGCGAACACTCCGATCAGCAGAAGTGAGAAACGGGTCGCAGCTTGTGCGCGCTCGACGACTGCGTCCATTGGCTGCACTTCGGTGATGACGAGCTGCCGCCCGAGTTTGCGAACCGCCTCGCGGACCGCGCCGGCGTAACTCGCCGGATTCCCTGCCGTCCGAATAGCCCACCGTGTTGCGGCGCCATGCCCCAAAAAGCCATCCGTGAAATAGATCTGTTCGCGGCCCAACTCGGCTAACGAACTTTCACGTTGGTGAGCCACGACTCCGATCACCTCGACCCATTCGGGTTCCGGAGTGCGTATACGTATGAGAATGCGCTTCCCTACGGCCGATTCGTGGGGAAACGCTTTGGCGGCGAGAAGTTGATCGACCACGATTATATTTCGATCTGGCGCGTTGTCGGCATCCGTGAATGTCCGGCCGGCCAGGAGCGGAGTATGGAGCGTTTCGAAATAACCCGGCAGCACCTGCTGAGAATCGACAGCTTGAAATTTGCTCGCATCCGCGAGCGCCTGCGCCGTACCCCAGCGTATGGGATAGAATTCATCGGCCAGAGGAAACGGGGAAGCAGCGGTCACGTTTTCGACGCCGGGAATTGAACGTAGCCGTTCTTGAATTTCTCGCATGAACGCCCCTCGCTGCTGAGCGGCGGGAAGCCGGGGTGCGAGTAACTCGAAGGTGAGCAAGCCTGAGGACTCGAAACCCGGGTTGATGTGTTGCAGCGCAACGAAGCTTCGTAGCATCAGACCCGACCCGATGAGCAGCACAAAAGAAAGCGCGATTTCCGCAACCACCGCGCCGCTGCGCAACAACCTGCCGCTTCCCATGCCGGTAGCCCTCCCGCTCGCGCGCAGCACGTTCATTAGATCGGGACGCGAGGCGCGCAAGGCCGGGATGACGCCGAAAATGCCGGCAGCCAACAACCCGGCCAGTCCGGTAAACGCAATCACGGTGGGATCGATTGCGACCGAATCCATTCGCGGAACATTTGCCGGTGCGATCGCGAGTAGTTCATGAATACCGGCCCATGCCAGTCCGAGACCAAGAAGGGTCGCGAAGCCTGCGAGCACAAGCGCTTCTGCTAGCATCTGGCGAATCAGCCGCCAGCGCCCGCCACCCAACGCGGCGCGTACGGCGAGTTCACGTTCGCGCAAAGAAGCCCGTACTAATAAGAGATTCGCCACATTTGCGCAAGCGATGAGCAGAAGAAATACCGCCGCACCCATCAACGCGAGGATGGCGGGTTCAACCTGAGCCACCAGATATTCGCTCATGGATTCCAGCCGGATGTGAAAATCGGATGTATTCCAAAGAGAGAAGTTCTTCCGCAACTCCGCCGCGACACCTTCAGTTTCCCTGCGAGCGCTCGCGAGGCTTACGCCGTCCTTCAATCGGCCAATGACCCGATGGGTGAACGTTTTTCGTTGCGCATTGTCGTAATTGAGCCGCGCGGCGAGCCAGATGTCGGGCAAGCGCTCGACGTTGAGGCTTGGAGGAAAGAGAAGCTCGAATCCCGGCGCAAGCACTCCCACAATCTGAGGTCCGCCGCTTCCGCGATTGAACATGCCGCGCCCAAGTATGGCTGTACTTCGGCCATAACGCCGCTGCCAATAGTCGTAGCTTAAGATTGCAATGGTTGGCAGGCGCTGTGAAGAATTCGAGCCGCGCGCCCTATTATCTCCGGGCGTTTGCGGCCGTCCGTCGGCCTCAATGAAATCGCGGCCGATGGCGATTCTCCCGCCGAGCAGCCGGAAAAAGTTCGGGGTAACTGAAGCGTAGCGAATTTCCTCGAGCGACCTATCTTCGCGCGGGAAAATAGTGTCGCCCGTCCAAACTGCGGCGAAATCCTGAAAGCTGGCCTTCGCGCCGTTCCGCAGGTCCAAGAAATCCGGATCTGAAAATGGCAGATCTGTGACGTTTCGCCTTCGCATTTCTCCGCACGCCAGTACGAGGCGGCTCGGATTTTTGTAGGGCAGCGGGCGAAGTAGAACGGCATGAGTTACGCTGAAGACCGCCGTGCAGGCTGCGATACCGAGCGAGATCGTCAGGACAGCAGTCAGAGTAAAGACGGGACTCTTTCGCAGAGCGCGAACCGCGTACAGCAGATCGTTCGAGATCATTTTCGTATCAATTCTTTCAAATTAACCGGGCTTATTACGCCATACGATGCACTCTGGCAGCAACGCTATCGGTCGCTGGATCGCGTAACGCCCGCGCCAGCGCGCTGCTCGCGGCAAGAGAAGTATCTCATTCCCCGTTTTAGTCGTCTAGATAAGTGGAGGTCTTATTCCCACCGATACGCCAACAGCTCCTACGCCTCCGCGGCCTCCTCGCAAATCTTCGAGGATCTATATCGTTGCGTATCTGATCGGCCTACTCATTCTCCTGACTCTGCCATACTTCCAATCGCAGACGCTTGCAACTCGAACAGTCTCATTCAGCGATTTTCTTGCCGCGATCGACGACAATCGCCTCAGCCAGGTCGAGATTACTCCGTCGGAGCTGATCGGCACGCTGAAATCGCAACCAGGCAAAAAGAAGGCGGAGCCTCAGTTCATCACGGCGACACGTCTGCCCGGCATGAGCGAAGCGCCGCTGCTAAATGAGCTTGAATCGCACAAGGTAAAAATCGTGGGCAAAATGGAATCCTCGCACCCGTTTCTGTCCGTGTTAGTTGCCTGGCTGCCGTTTTTCTTGCTGATGGCATTGATGGGCTATGGCATTTGGCGCTCGAGACAAGCCATGGGAGGACCGCTCCAGTTCGGGAAAAACCGCGCCAAAATTTACGATCAAACAGCAAGAACTCGCGTAACGTTTGCCGATGTCGCCGGAATTGACGAGTCCAAAGCCGAACTGCAGGAGATCGTCGATTTCCTCAGGCATCCCGCCAAATATCGCCGCCTAGGCGGCCGCATTCCGAGAGGCGTCCTTCTTATCGGGTCGCCCGGAACCGGCAAAACCCTTCTCGCGAGAGCCGTTGCGGGTGAAGCAGACGTCGCCTTTTTCTCGATCTCAGGTTCGGAATTTGTAGAAATGTTTGTTGGAGTTGGCGCGGCCCGCGTTCGAGAACTTTTCGACGAGGCGAAGAAGAAATCTCCGTGCATCGTCTTTATCGACGAGCTGGACGCGATTGGAAAATCCCGCTCTTCGGGACGTGGCATGATTGTCAGCCACGATGAGCGCGAGCAGACTCTCAATCAGCTTCTGGTGGAGATGGACGGATTCGATCCGAACACCGACGTCATCATCATGGGCGCGACGAATACGCCGGAGGTGCTCGACCCTGCTTTGCTTCGTCCTGGCCGCTTCGATCGCCAGGTCGTGGTCGACCGGCCCGATCTCGAGGGGCGTGTCGCCATTCTCCGAGTGCACGCCAAAAAGATAAAACTAGATCCCGCCGTCGATCTGCATGTCATCGCCAGCCGTACTCCGGGCATGGTCGGCGCCGATCTTGCCAATTTGGTCAATGAAGCTGCACTACTTGCCGCCAGGCGAGGAGCTGATCAAGTGGGCGAACGCGATCTCGAAGAAGCTACCGACCGCGTCATGCTCGGGTTAGAAAAGAAGAGCCGCGTCATGACGCCGGAAGAGAAACAGCGCGTCGCCTACCACGAGGCCGGACATGCGGTAACCGCCATCTCGCTGCCGCACGCCGACCCCGTTCATCGCGTCTCGATTATTCCGCGGACGCAGGGCGCCCTCGGCCACATGCTTCAATTACCCACCCAAGAGCGCTACCTGATGACCCGGCCTCAACTCGAAGATCAGCTTTGCGTCATGCTCGGTGGCCGCGGCGCCGAGGATCTCGTGTATGATGGCGTCGTTTCGACTGGCGCTTCGGACGATCTGCAAAAGGCAACCGAACTCGCTCGACAGATGGTGACTCGGTTTGGAATGAGCGAGCGTCTCGGAAATATGACGTATGGATTGCCTCCCAATCAGCGTTTCTTGAAGACGCTAGCCGGCATGGAGGAGCGCGATTACAGCGAGCACACCGCCGAGGCGATCGACCAAGAAGTCCGAAGCTTGATCGATTCCTCCTACAGTCGCGTCACCAACATCCTTCGCCAGCGCCGTCACGCGCTCGAGGCTATCGTCAAACGCCTGATCGAGAAAGAGACCTTGGACGAGAGTGAATTAAAATCCCTCCTCGAACACGAGGAGCAGCCGAAGGCAGCGTCGCTCGCGCGGATTGCCCAGTAAGCAGGCGATCTCCCGAGCTATTGATTGTGCGGCTGCGGTCGCGACCCGGCGGGCATGCTGAAGTTTGCCGGAAGCGCTTTACTTGCGGCGTACGCCTGCCGCACCGGTTCAGGAAAACCAGCCAGCAGTTTAGCGATTCGCGATTGTATCTCGGCTACTACTTCGGGGTGTTCCGCTGCGACATCGTAGCCTTCGGTCGGGTCCAGTTCCAAATCGTACAGCTCCGGACGCGGCAAAACGTAATTGCGCCGGCCGCCTGCCGGAGGGGCGCTGTATGGGCTCGAGTTATGACGCGCAACATGCAGCTTCCAATTGTTCCAGCGCGCGCACTGTAAGTCCCAGTTATCGAAATAAAGCAGAACCTCGCGCTCGAGCCTTGCCTGTTCTCCGCTCAACACAGGCCAGATATTAATGCCATCAAGAGCTTTTGAAGCGAGCGTTCCGCCGCATAACTTCGTTACCGTGGGAAATATATCCATCATCGATGTCACAGCGCGAGACGTTTGCCCCGGCCTTATTTTTCCCGGCCAGCGCGCGATAAACGGCTCGCGCACCCCGCCCTCGTAAGTTGTCATCTTTCGGCCTCGCAACAACCCGGGGCTGCCCTGATACCACGGACCGTTATCGCTCGTGAAGAAAACCAGCGTGTCCCGGTCGAGCCCGTTGTTCTTCAGTTCTGAAAGAACCTGACCTACGCCCCAGTCCAGCTCTTCCACCACGTCGCCGTAGAGACCCTCCGGCGATTTGCCGCGAAACCGGGCCGACGCCGCGAGTGGAATATGCGGAAACGTATGCGGCAGGTACAGGAAAAAGGGCGATCCCTTTGACTCGCGAATAAAACGCGTCGCATGCTCGGTGTAACGCTCGGTCAAGGTTTCGAGCTTCGCCGGTTCCTCGACAACGCGCGTGCCTTCGAGCAACACTCGGGGAGTCATGTCGTTGCTGTAGGGAATGCCGAAATACAAATCAAACCCTCTGCTCGTCGGCAGATAAGCATCCGGCCGTCCCAGGTGCCACTTCCCCACGCAAGCCGTCTTGTAGCCCCGCGCTTTCAACACGTTTGCCAGCGTGGTTTCGTCGAGATTCAGGCCCTCTTTGTCTTGCGGAAATAAAACGCGCGGCACACCAACACGAGTCGGATACCTGCCGGTCAACAAAGCAGCGCGGGACGGCGAGCATACCGGGTCTGCCGAATCGAAATTCGTGAAGCGAATCCCCTCGGCGGCCATTCGGTCGATGTTCGGCGTGCGAATTTTTGATCCGTAGCAGCCGACATCGCCGTAGCCGAGATCGTCGCAGAGAATGAACACAATGTTCGGTGGTCTTGTGGCTGCGGCAATAGCCGAAGAAGTAATCGCAGCTCCGGTGGTAGTAAGAAAAGTACGTCGATTCATCAAGCGCTCAGACGCGATACTAGATTGTATTCACATGCCAGACATCACAAGACGGACGCTGCTAGGCTCTGCGCCGTTACTGGCCTCATCGACGGCCAGCGCATTCGAGCGAAACGAAACGAACGCCCCAACATCGCGGCCCAACATCGTGCTCATCATTTCCGACCAGTTTCGCGCCGACAATCTGGGCTGCATGGGAACAAACCCGATGAACCTGACGCCGAATCTGGACGCGATGGCAAAGCGCGGGACCCTGTTCCGATCGGCAATCGTGAATCAACCTGTGTGTGCTCCGTCTCGCGCGACCATGTTTACTGGCCAGTACCCGGAGAAGCACGGAGTATGGCGCAATGGCATCCCGTTGGACCCTAACGCAACTACGCTGGCGAGTACGCTGCGCGATGCCGGATATACTGCCGCTTATATCGGCAAGTGGCACCTTGGCCCGGGTGGCCCCAATTCAGCCGGCGCCGTGCCGCTCGAATACCGTGGCGGATTCCGCGATTTTTGGGAAGCGAGCAACGCGCTCGAGCTCACCTCGCACGGTTTCGAAGGCGAAATGTTCGATAGCGATGGCAGGCCTCTCCCCTTTTCCGGAACATATCGAACGGACTTCCTCACGAGCCGCGCGGTGCGATTCTTGAAAGAGAAACGAACCCAAGCGCCGTTTTTTCTAACTGTCTCTTATCTCGAAACGCATCATCAGAACGACCTTGATGTTTATATCCCTCCAAAGAAATACGCCAACCAGTTCCGGAATCCGTTCATTCCCCAAGATCTGCGTCCTTTGCCTGGGTCCTGGCCCAGCCAGCTAGGCGATTACTACGGATGCGTCAAAGGCATCGACGATGCAGTGGGCACGCTTCTCGAAACCCTGAAAGACGAGCGGCTCGAAGACGACACGATTGTCATCTTCACAAGCGATCACGGCTGTCATTTCAAAACCCGAAACACGGAATACAAGCGCAGCCCTCACGAAAGCTCGATTCACGTTCCATTGATCGTCCAGGGCCGCGAATTCAACCGGTCCATCGAAGTCTCAGAACTCGTTAGCAACGTCGATCTTGCTCCTTCGCTGCTCTCCGCCGTGAAAGTTCCGGTTCCGTCGAGCATGCAAGGGAAAAGTTTCCTCCCGCTGATTGACGGCAGCAGGGATGGATGGCCGAACGAAATCTACATTGGCATGCGGGAGTTCGTTACAGGGCGCATTTTGCGGACGCCGCAGTGGACTTATGCTGTCGCCGCGCCCAAGCGGCACGATTGGAAACCGGCGGAGCGCAGCGACAGTTACGTGGAGTACATCATGTACGATCTGTACGCCGATCCGTTCCAGCACACAAACCTGGCTGGACGCGCGGACACTCGGAGCGTCGCTGAACAATTGCGCAGCCGGCTGATAGAGCGGATTGCCGAAGCGGGCGATCCGCGGCCAGAGATTGGCGGAGCGTGGTTTCCTTATGTGTAGCGGGCTATTCATAGAAAGCTCAACCCAACCGGCAGCAGCGTCCCTAAAACAAGCAACGAGCCAAACATGAGCCACTCGTCGGCGCGTCTGAAGCTCGTGAATAGCCCGTACCAGCCAGGCGCTACAAGAATCGCCGCAATCAGTATGGCCCACCAGCTGAACGAGTTGCTTGAACGATCGCGCCGCGCTGCCAGTCCGGCTGGATTGTCCGGCTCCGGATCGGGAACTGCCATCTCAGGCGGAGGCAGCCGGCGCGCCGGAAGCTTAATGCCCGTGCGCAACCAGACGCGAGGCCGGCTAAACAGGTCCGGGGGCCCCGTGCGCAAATGAAATGCTTGAAGAGCTCCAGTAAAAACGAGAAATGTAATTAGCGGGGCAAAGAACGCTCCCAGATACAGATGAAACTGCCGCCCCAAACTCACACAAAACCTCCCAGATCACAACATTGTCTTAAAAGGAAAACCGGAGCTGCAATTCAATTCGACGTTGATTGCTCGCGGTTTGTTCTGGTCCAAAACCTCCCGTTATGCCAGTGGATTGCAGGAAAAATGGCGATGTGACAGCGCCGTTCGGAGTATTCAGATTCTCGTGATTCAGCGCATTTCGCGCCGAAACAGAGAATGTTAAATTGTAACGATGCTCAGAAGCCTCACTCGGAGGACCGCCGCCGGGCGGTGGTCCGCCTCCACCGGTGGTCCGCCTCCGCCGGGGCCACGTCCGCCGCCTGGTCCGGGACCGCCGCCGGGAGGGCCGCCTTGTCTGGACGTAGCGCCGCCAGAGGGTCCTTGAAACTTTGTGGTACCGAAACCCCACGTCTTACTTAAGCGCAGATTCAGCTCGATGAAATCCGGACCATTGCCGGCATTACGCTCGATGAGGGTCTGCCCCGCTTGAGGATCGACATCCAGATAACCGTAAGGCGTTAAATAGACGTTCGGTCCAGGCCCGCTCACAATGCTCGGACGCGCGGTCGGAGTCGACGAACCAGTCCCATAAAGGTCCGTGCCGGTTGTGATGTTGAACGGAATTCCACTATGAGCCACGAAAAACGGAGACAGCCGTATGCCCCAAGGTGCCAAGAGCGACCCTCCGATGAACACCATATGGCGCATATCTAGCGACGAACGGCCGTACTCACTCGAAAAATCATAGGGATTCGCGGGCATGGTCGTCAAACCGTCCGTATCGCTGTGGGCTTGGCCATAGACATATCTTCCAAATAACGTGACGCTTCCCGCTATCATTGTGTTCAGGCTCGTAATCAGCTGCGTCTGTTTGAAAATGCCGCTCGATTCGTACAGATAGATATCGCCAACGTTCCCGTAGGGCCTGATGCCCGTTCCGGGGCCTGTGTATGTGCCCGGGAGCGGCGCGTTTATGTCGTCGGTCCGAAGCTCATGCACACCGCGGCTGTTCATAAAGTTTACGGAAAGCGTCGTATGCGAAAAAAGCTGCCGTTCCACCGCAACCACCGTCTGCATGACACGCGGAGCTTTCAGATGGCTGTCGATTTCATAGCGCTGTTCTGTGTTCTCCGCAACCAGTTCGCTCGCCGCGGGAACCGTCGAGAAACTCTCGTTATAACTCGTTGGGTTGTACACAACATAGTTGACCTGATTTTCGCCATTGAACCGGTAGGCGTTCAAAACATTCAGTGCCTGAAACCGATCATAAAAAGTTCCCCATCCCGCCCGAATTACTGTCTTGGCTTTAGAATTTCCGCCCGCTCCTGGCGCCCACGCGATCCCCACGCGCGGAGCCCAGTCGTTCTTATCCGAAATGTTCGTCTGCGCTTCCCAGCGCAAGCCCATGCTTAATGTTAGGTTGGGCTTGACTCGCCAATCGTCCTGCATGAATGGGCCGAAATCGAGCTGGCTGAAACCAATGAAAGGTTTGCCCGCGCTCATCGTGAACAAAGACGGACCGTAGCCCATGGCGGTTACTTGCTGGCTGGTGTAGCCTTCTTTCAGCAGTTGCATCGTCGTCAGATATTGCTCGATGGACGATAGCTGGGAGTTTCCCTGAAATGTGTACGCGCCGTTGAAGTTTTTGACGGAATAATCATCCAGCGCGTCAGCCCTGATCCTCAAGCCAAATTTCATGACGTGCGCCCCGCTTGTGACCGAAGTGTAATTCTGCAGCTCATATTGGTTCTGAAGATCGTATGAGCTGCCGTATTGGGATGAGCTATAGCCGGAACCGCCCGAGATGAAAGAATTCCCCACATTCAATTGCGGCGCCGTGCTCTCGCTCGCCTGCCCTTCCCAATCGCGCGCATACTGGAAATGCGTTTCGTTGAGAATCCGCGGACTGAGAACCGCCGTATCCACCAGTTGAACAAGATGTTCGGTGGCAGACTGGCTGTAGCCGCTGCTCGGGAACGTGATGTCGCCGATGTTGGTCGTGGGTAGATTAAATGCGTCAATGCCTGTCATTAACTGATCATTTTCCAAATACGAATACCGGAAACTCAGCGTGTTATTCGGACTAAGTTGATAGTCGACGCGCGGGCTTACGGTAGTTCTTCGCTGCGGTGTCGAGTAATAGCTCTTAAACGCTTGACTCGTTAGAAAACTTGCCGAAGGAATCGTTGCGTTGATGATGCCGTTGTCGTCGATGTCGCGCCGGTCCACGTCTATAAAGAAACTGGCCTTTGCGCCGAGCGGCCCGCTTACGTTGCCCCCATAGTGTTGTGTCTTGAAGGGCGGCGACGTTGTCAGAAACGGATTGCGGGAGTTAAACACGCCATCGCTGATGCCGTAATAGCCTTGCCCGTGAAATTTGTCGGTGCCGGGCTTGGTGAAGATCTCGATGCGGCCATACCCCAGCTTGTCGTATTCCGCCGAAAACGGGTTCGAGTTGATGCGGATTTCCCGGATCGACGATTTTGGCGGCATCCGGCCGCCGGTAAATCCATCCACGAAGATTTGATTTCCTCCTGGACCTGCGGAAGGACCAGCCAGTGCTTCGAGATCGGCTTGGAGATCGTCGGGATCGTCCGGCAATGCATCCAGATCCTGCTGTTTGAGTACCAGCGCCGAGGCATTGTTGGCTGCCTCTTTCGTCACTGGATAACCGGACGAATCGGTGACGGTTACCTCCTGCTTTTGCGAGCGCACGGTCATGGTCACGTTGCCGACCGCCGGCTGCCCTGCTGCGGCGTTCACCAGGATCGCGTTCGATTGCTGCATGCCGCCGAAGTCAACCGTAACCGAATAGATTCCCGGAGCCACACCACGAAAGATATAGGTTCCGCCTTCGGATGTCTTCGTAGTCGTCTTGCGTCCTTCTTGATCTGTTATCGTGACGGCGGCATTCGGAATCACTGCGCCGCTTAGCATCCTTCACAGTGCCGCGTACTACCGCGGCTCCATTCGTTGGCAGCTTTTCCGTCGATTGGGCCCACGCAGCAGGATTGAATACGCAAAGTGCGGTTAGCAAGGTGATGACGCTTCGAATCACGGCTCTCCTAAACTGGTGAAAGGTTGACTTTCGCTTGGGTTAGACTCAGTTCAGCAGCCGGTTGTAAAGTGCGTGTGAAGCCGCGTGGCGAAATTGTAAAGCTAAGGGGCTGCTAAACAATAATCTGTACAAAACAGACGAACTCAGTTATGTTTTATTTAATGCGGACCTACAGACCCGGTGGCGGGGTGTCGGCTACTTCAGCCGAAAGAACATGGCTGCGGGTTCTGGGCGCGATGAACGAATACCAGGCTCGCTTGTTGGTTGCTGAGAGGGCACTGCAACTGGGCCGGGGAGGGATCAGTCACCTGGCACAGTTGACGGGGATGTCACGAGTGACGATTACTCAAGGCGTGAGGGAACTGATCAGCGAGAAGGTTCGCGGCCCGGCTGAAGGGCGAGTGCGACAACCCGGAGGCGGCCGCAAAAAAGTAGAGCACACCGATGAGGGGTTATTGCGGCGGCTGAAGAGCATTGTGGAGGAGACCACAGCGGGCGATCCTATGAGTCCGCTCAAGTGGACCAGCAAGTCCACACGGACCATAGCCGATGAACTGACCCACTCCGGACACCCGATCAGCAGCGTCACGGTGGGCCGCTGCCTCGAGGACATGGGATACACCTTGCAGGCCAACGTAAAGACCCGCGAGGGCCCTCAGCATCCGAATCGGGATGCCCAGTTCCGCTATCTGAACCGGGAGGTCAAGGCGTTCCGGCGCGTGGGAGACCCCGTGATTTCGGTGGACACAAAGAAGAAAGAACTCGTGGGAGCCTTTAAAAATGCGGGTCGGAGATGGCTTCCGCAGGGAAAATCGGATGAAGTTACGGTGCACGACTTTCCGCACCTGGGCCAGGGCAAGGCGATTCCGTACGGAGCTTACGACATCGCGCGCAACCGCGCGGTTGTCAATGTCGGCGTAACGCACGAGACGGCGGAATTCGCCGTTGAAAGCATCCGGCGGTGGTGGCGTCTGGATGGCAAACGTCACTACAGGGGAACACGAAGGCTACTGATATGCGCTGACAGCGGCGGCAGTAACGGGAATCGGCAGCGCGCTTGGAAACTGCACCTGCAGGCATTGAGCGACGAAACCGGGATGGCCATCACGGTTTGTCATTATCCTCCCGGAACCAGCAAATGGAACCAGATTGAGCATCGGCTCTTTTCCTTCATCAGCCTAAACTGGCAAGGAAAGCCGCTCATCAATTTTGAAACAGTCGTTAACCTGATCGGCGGAACACGCACGCGCACGGGATTGAAGATCAAAGCCGTTCTCGACACCAGCGAGTATGAGACTGGAGTCGAGATCTCAAAGGAAGAAATTGACCAGATCCGCCTCAAGCGACATAAAGTGCACCTGGATTGGAACTACACCTTGCTACCTCACAGCTAGAGTCAAATAGCCCTCACGCCTCTTCAAAATGTACAGTTTATTGTTTAGCAGGCCCTAAGGTAAAGGCGAGCGGAAAATCGTGGTCGCCGGCGTCAAATGCGGTGTTTAAATGGTTACGAATGCCAGTCGTGTCGGAAAATGCGAACGCGCGTACCCGCGTCCTCATCATCGACGACGATAAGAAGCTTTGCCGCCTGGTGCGCGACTACCTCGAGCCTGTTGGCTATGAAGTCTCAGCCGTCCACACCGGCCCTTCAGGCATCGAAATTGCGCTTCGCGAGCCGTTCGCGGCAATCATCTTAGACGTCATGCTCCCGGACATGGACGGTTTCTCCGTTCTTCAGCGAATTCGCGCCCGCTCGCACGTGCCGGTTCTTATGCTTACCGGCCGCGGCGAGGAGCCCGACCGCGTGATGGGTCTCGAGCTTGGAGCTGACGATTATCTTCCGAAGACATTTTCCACGCGCGAGCTTCTGGCGCGCTTGAGGGCCGTGATTCGAAGATCGCTCGTCGCTCATGCGCGAAGTGAGCAGGAATCGCCGGCTTTAAGTGTGGGCGACCTCCAGCTGAACCAGCATTCACGCACCGCGGCTATCGGCGATGAGCCGCTGCAATTAACCGCCGTCGAGTTCGATTTGCTGTTGTCGCTTGCCAAAGCCGCGGGCCGCGTCAAAACTCGCGAGCAGCTTTTGCTCGAGGTGGCCGACCGCGATTTCGACGTTTTCGACCGCTCGATCGATGTTCACATTTCCTCGCTTCGCCGCAAATTACGCGACGATCCAAAATCGCCGAAGTTCATTGTCACCGTTCGCAGCGCCGGATATATGATGCGCAAACCCGGAACCGAGCCGTTTGCATGAAATCGCGCGCATCCATTCCGGTGAAGATCCTGCTGCTGGCATTCCTGAACCTTGTCCTCTTGGCAGTGGTCTTCGGAGTCTTCGCGCGGCTTCAGTTCCGGCTCGATCCAGGTTCGTTCTTACTGGCTCCGGCCCGCGATCGTATTCTTTCCGTTTCGCGCTTAATCGCTCTCGAGTTTCCAGATACGCGTCCAGAAGCCTGGAATCAGTTACTCGCACGAAGCGCTCAAAGCTATCCCGCTCGCTTTTTCGTCTTTACGAACGAGGGCCGCCAGATCGCGGGCGATCCTGTTACTCTGCCCACGTCTCTCCTCGATTGGATCCGGGGCGATCGCATGGATTTCTTCGACAAACCAGACCACGCTCCCACAGGGCCGTCAAAATTCGATTTCCCGCCAGGCCCACCCTTTTTCCTTTTGCGCAGCGGGAGCCCATCGGTGTATTGGGCCGGCGTTCACGTGCCTATTCGCAATGCTGCTTTGCCGCGTCACTTACGTTGTACGCTGGTCTGGAATTTCTCGTCGCTTTGGGCCAATCCGTTTTTCTTCAATTACACTCCATGGTTAGCGGTTCTCATCGCTATCGTGTTCGTGTCGCTCGCTTGCTGGGTCCCTTTAATGCGCGATCTCACCCGCTCCATTTCTCAACTTACGAACGCGACAGGCCGTATTGCGGAAGGGCAGTTCGATATTGAGCTTCCCACAAATCGCCGGGACGAACTGGGCCGTTTGAGTGATTCCATTCACCAGATGGCGGCGAAGCTGTCCGATTTTGTTCACGGTCAGAGACGCTTTTTGAGCGACGTGGCGCATGAACTCTGTTCGCCCATCGCCCGCATTCAAGTGGCTCTTGGCATCCTCGAACAGCGAACTCAGCCTAATCTCCAGGCGTACGTCGCCGATCTCAAGGAAGAAGTCGAGCATATGTCCGAGCTCGTGAACGAGCTGCTTGCTTTCTCGAAAACGCAAATCAATACCGGACACAGAGCCATCGAGCGCGTCAACGTCGCCGAAATCGTCGACAAGGTTCTTCAGCGTGAAGCGCCCGGCAACATTCGATTTGCCATCAATATCGACGCTGCTATATATGCCGCCGCGTATCCCGATTACCTCTACCGCTCGCTCGCTAACCTGGTTCGCAACGCCGTTCGATATGCCGGGGACGCCGGGCCAATTTCGATTTCGGCCGCAACCGAGCAGGGCGCTGTCTCCATTTCCATCGCCGATCAAGGACCCGGTCTTCCGGATTCTGAGCTGGAACGCGTTTTCAAGCCCTTCT
Organism: Bryobacterales bacterium; assembly: GCA_963722585.1. Lineage (GTDB taxonomy): Bacteria > Acidobacteriota > Terriglobia > Bryobacterales > Bryobacteraceae > KBS-96. The sequence goes on from CAVRNU010000040.1 coordinate 19,884, forward strand.
ACCGGCCGGAGCTGGCGCGCCAGCGTGAAACTGGCGGGACAGGGCTAGGCTTGGCCATTGTCAGGAGTTGCATCGAAGCCTGTGGCGGCACCGTGCGCTGCCGAAACAGGCAGCCTCATGGCCTTGAAGTAGAAATTCGCCTGCCGAGCGCGCCCGCAAGCTTCTCCGGCCAGGCAGCCACCGTGTCCGTGCCCGCTTGAAAGCTATAACAGGTGGAAGTTTACTTCTACAGTGGCTCTCACGTTTACTGGCTCGCCCTTCTTTAACCCAGGCTTGAACCGCCACTTCATCACGGCGTCAATCGCCGCTTTGTCCTGCCGTTCATTGGGACCTGCCAGTATCTTGGGATCTTTCACTGACCCTTCCTTTGTTACAACAATCTGTAACTTGATCGTTCCGCTGACAAACGCCTCTTCGGACTTTGGATTGAACTCGGGTTCGACTACGTGTATGAGCTTCGGCGCCAGCACGTCTCCGCCAATCTCGTAAACCTGTTCCTTGACATCTTTGGTCTGGGTATCATGTTTTTCATCTCCCGCCCACAGACGAGCATCCAGCAGAATACCGAGCGCACACACGACCGCAAGAACGACCCTGGCCCTCTTCGAGACCACGACTCCTCCCCTCAAGAATGGAATGTAATGTGAGGACGGTATCTTTCGCGCGCTTAACCGCACGAAAATGTAATGGTTTGTTGATCGGCGGAGGATTTCAGTAGACTTGCCATATGCGCAACCTCATCCCGGACCTGCGCTACGCCTTGCGCCAGATGCGTAAGGACGTGCCCTTCAGCGTTACCGTTATTGCGACACTTGCGCTCACGGTTGGCCTCGCGACAACTGTGTTCAGTGTCCTCGATGCCGTTCTCATCCGGCCGCTGCCCTACCATCAGCCGGACCGGATCGTCGCTCTTCAGCCATACTCGCCGCAAGGCTACACGCAACCCGCTTCATTTCCCGAATACCTCGATTGGCGTCGCGACAACCGCGTGTTTTCGGCGCTGGCCGGTTACAACACGATCTTTGGTGGCGCGAATCTCGAAAGTCCCGGTGGGCCGGTTGCGCTCAACTCGGTTCTCACTACCGATTCTTTTTTCGATGTCTTCGAAGTGAAACCACTCATAGGCCGCACATTCATGCGCGGAGAGGACGAGCCGGGCCGGGACGCCGTTGCCGTACTGAGCTATGACGTTTGGAAAAGCGCTTTCGGCGCTCGGCGGGATGCGATCGGGAGCAAAGTAGAGCTGGACGGGCGGCCGTACACAATTATCGGCGTGATGCCGGCGGGCTTCCGTTTTCCTGTCAACGAGACAAACGCAATTTACACTCCGCTGAACATTCCGAAAGAGCGAAGAGATGCGCGTGGAAATCACTGGCTGTGGACGGTCGCCCGCCTGAAACCGAGAGTGGGCTTGGCCGATGCGCAGGCTTCCATGAACCGGCTGCTCGCCGATTACGCGCGGATCTATCCCGATTCGAAAGGCCGCCGAATGAAGCTGATCGATCTGACCACCTTTACAGTCGGCAACGCATCGGCCGCGCTCCGGCTACTAATCTACGCTGTGCTCGCGTTGATGGCGATCGGCTGTGTCAATGTTGCGGGTTTGCTGCTTGCCCGCGGCGTTGGTCTCGAACGCGAAGTAGCCGTTCGCTTCGTTCTCGGAGCCAGCCGCTTAAGCCTGGTGCGGCAAACGCTGGCCGAATCGCTTCTCTATGCCCTCTGTGGCGCGGCCTTCGGTACGCTCTTTGCATACCTGCTTCTGAGCGCAACACGCTCGCTGCTCATTGCCGCATTGAGCCGCGGCGCCGATGTGCACATCAACCTCTCGGTTCTTGCAGCTTCTCTGACCATTTCAATTCTGACCAGCGTAACCGCCGGGCTTGTGCCTTCCCTGCGGCTTTCTCGTGAGTCTACAAACCTGGCGCTGCGCTCGGGTAGCCGCGTCGGAATGGACCGCAGCCAGCATCGAATTCGCAGCGCCTTTGTCATCGCGCAGTTCGCATTGGCGCTCGTGCTGGTGGTTACTTCCGGGCTGCTATTGCGCGCCCTCGCCGGCCTTCGTAATTCGGGCCTCGGCTTCAATCCCGAGAACATGCTGGCGTCCGAAATCGACCTCTCCTCGGGCCGTTATGAAAATCGCGACCAAATCGCCGATTTCTACGCACCCATGCTCGAGCGCGTTCAGGCCATCCCCGGCGTCAAAGCAGCCGGGCTGATCCAGATCGTGCCTATTCAAAGCTGGGGCTGGAACAGCGACATCCAGATTGTCGGGCAGCCGCCGCCTCCGCCGAATGTAGAACGTCTGGCAGAGCTCCGCCTTGTCACGCCGGGCTACTATGCCGCTTTTGAAGACCAACTCGTTCGCGGCCGTTTCCTCGATGAAAAACTCGACACTCCAAACTCGCAGCGTGTCGCCGTCATTAACGAAGCCTTTGTGAAGAAATTTTTCTCGAATGGCGACGATCCCATCGGCAAGCAACTCGCGGACGGTGACGACAAGGTGACCATCGTCGGCATTGTCCGCAATATCCGCCAAGACATCTTCAGCCCGCCGCTTGCCGAATTCGATTATCCGATTTCGCAGATTCCTCCGAACCTCCGAGCGATTTACGTTCCTTCGATGCATCTCGTCGTGAGAACGTCCATCAAACCCGAAGCTGTCGTAGGCGATCTGCGCCGCGTGTTCCACGAAATCGACCCCACCCTCCCCTTCCGCACTCCCGAAACGATGCGCGACGTAATCGCCGACGCTCTAACATTCGAGCGGCTGGAAAATTGGCTCTTTGGAACGTTCGCCGGTCTGGCCGCGCTACTTGCCATAGTTGGCATGTATGGTTTAATCAGCCACGAAGTGGAGATGTCGACGCGCGATATCGGCGTAAGAATGGCGCTTGGAGCGACGCGCCTTCGTATCTTTAAACTCATATACAGCCGCGTGGCTGTGATGCTGGCCGGAGGAGTGGTCATCGGTCTGATAGTGACCTGGGCTGCCAACCGTTTGATTGCTTCCGTTGTCACTGTTCAACCGGAGCGGGATGTCGTGGCCATAACCAGCCTTGTTGGGGCATTCCTGGCTGCCGGTATTCTTGCAGCCTATTTCCCCGCCCGACGCGCCGCCACAGTCGATCCCATGGAGAGCCTCCGGAACGAATAAAATTAATTAGCCGCCCACCGACAACTGTCGTATATTAGACTACGGTTGTAACGACAATGCCCAAGCCCCGCGTCACCAAGGCTGAGCTTCAGCTCCTCGAACAGCTGTGGAGCTTGAAGCGTGCCTCCGTTCGCGAAATCCAGCAAAGCCTGCCAGAGAAAAAGCGCCCCGCTTACACGACCGTCCAGACCCTGGTCTACCGCCTCGAGGAGAAAGGTGTGGTCCGGCGCGCCAAAAAGATCGGTAACGCGCATGTGTTCGAGCCTGTGCTGACTCAAACCGCCGTTCACCGGCGGTTCGTGAGCGATCTCCTCGACATTTTCGGCGGGTCGGCGGCTACGCTCGTGTCTCACCTCGTAGAAACCGGCAAGCTTACGCTCGAAGATATGCGCGAGGTGGAAAGGACGCTGGAACGAATGGAGAAGAAGCCATGATGCCGGCAATTATGAGGCACCTCGCCGAGTCTACTCTGTTTGCGGCAATTGTCGGCTCGGTCAACCTTTATCGGCGCCGCCGCGGCGCCTCTCGTGCAGCCACACGACACGGCTTGTGGCTTCTGGCCTTCGCCAAGTTTGCCATACCCACTACGCTTCTCGTCACGGCCGGGGCATCGGTCGCATCTTTAGTACCGTTCAGGCCAGTGACTGGCGGCGCTTTTGTGGATCTCTCGCGTTTGCTCTTTCGAGCTGGTCGCACTCCCACCATCATTGTCGCGATGTCTCATCATGACCTCTCGATGTGGGTCGTCGCGATCTGGCTCACCGGCTCACTTATTTTGCTGGGCGACTGGATTCGGCGCCTTCGCAACTGGACCCTTACGCTCGCGCCGGCAGGCGACGCCGAACGAAATGCATTGGAGAAGGCGAAGGACCAACTCAGAATCCACAACGATATCCGATTAGGGGTTTCAGATGAAGTTGCGGAACTACACCTCAGAGGCATCGTGCGCTCGACATTCGTGATGCCCAGGCGACTTTCGTCGAACTTGACCACCGCCGAACTGGAGGCTGTGATGCTTCACGAAATGGCCCACCTGCGGCGCCGCGACAATCTCGTCAACAGTATTGCCTATGTACTTTGTTTAGCCTTTTGGTTTCACCCGCTCCTGTGGTGGATGAAACGCCAGCTCTTAATTGATTGCGAGTGCGCCTGCGATCAGTTGGTTGTCGAGACAATCGAGACCCCACGCGATTATGTCTCAGGAATTCTTAAAGTCTGCCGGTTTGCATTCGCGGACGCGCTTGCCGGCGTTTCAGGCATCGGCGGATGGAAACTCAAACAACGATTGGACCTGATTATGTCCTATTCCAATAATCAATCGCGCTTCCCCGCCCCACGGAGATTGCTGGGCCTAGCAGCCGCAATTCTTCTTCTGATTCCGATCGCGGGCGGATTCCTGAGCCGAAGTGTTGTAGACGCGCAAACGACCGAGAAGCGGAAGGGCATTGAATTCGTGAGTGCCAAAATGTCCGGCAACTCAGCTCAAGACGAGCAGGTCCTCTCGGCTTTGACAGCTCTGCTCAACCCCAACGAGACGGTATTCAATGGCCCGGCCGGCCCGTATGGTAAATGGCTAGACGAGGATGTTGCGCTCATCATTACACCGGAAGAGCGGGCGGCTTTTCTTGGCCTTACGTCAGCTCCGGAACGCGAGAAATTTATCGCTCAGTTCTGGGAAAAGCGGAATCCAACTCCGGGCGCACAAGAAAACCCGTTTAAAGAAGAACATTACCGGCGTATTGCATTTGCGAATGACCATTACACCAAGCACGACGTGCCAGGGCGGCAAACCGACCGTGGAAGAACGTACATCGTTCTCGGACCGCCGGATGAGATCGACTCGCACCCGGAGGAGAAGTGGGAAATGTGGAGGTATCGCAAAGCGGGCGGCACGCCAGACGATCTTATCATCAACTTTGATATTTCAGATCAGTGGTGATCCTCGCGAGACGATGTCCTACGCTCTCTCAATCGCTTCCGCGATCAAATTTCGCACCTGTTCCGTTAACTGCCGCCGATCCTTCAAACTTCTGCCCTCGGTTGCAATTGGACACATGATTTGAAGCTTCACCGTACCTGGTTTCGGCGTCCCTGAACCGAACGGAAGCACTTTCTGCGTGCCAACGATCGCAATGGGAACAACCGGCACACCCGCCCGAATCGCAATATACGCCGCGCCGTCTTTGAATTCCCTCAAATTGCCGTCACGAGACCGGCCGCCCTCGGGAAACACCAGCATCGATGTCCCGCGTTTTTGAATGATCTCAGCGGCGGTCTGCATGGTCTTCACCGACGCCCTCGGATCTTCGCGCGGAACGGGAACATGACCGGCCTGCCCTAAATGGGTCCCGAGAAACGGAATTTGGAACAAGCCGCGCTTCGCGAGGAACCGGAACTGTACCGGGATGTTCGCCAAAACGACCGGTGTGTCCATGTAACTCAAGTGGTTCGATATAAGAACGTAGCTTCCTTCAGGGACGATATGTTCAAGCCCTTCCACAATCACTCGCACGCCGCTCACCACGAGAAGCGACCGCGCCCATGCCCGCGCCACTTTAATCGACGTATCACCCGTCTTATCGAAGAACGAAACCGCGATGCTGATGGAACCGAAGAAAATAGTGGAAAGAACGATGAGCGGATCGGAGATCAAGTAAGCGCGAAGTCGGGCGATCAAGCGTCCATTGTAAATGGCCGGAACTGTTCATTGTCCGCAAATGTCCGCTCTCGCGTCGCCTACGATAAACAGCGATCCTGCAAAGAAAACTGCCGTATCCACCGGCGCTTGTTTTGCTAACTCCACGGCCGCCGCGACGTTGGGCGCAATAACGACGTTCGGATGATCGGTCATCTCACGAATTGCCTCCGGCCGCAGCGCACGAGGAAAGTTGGGCTGCGTCAGAATCAGTTTCGAGGCGAGCGGGAAGAGTTCGCTTGTTACTTCATCAATTGCCTTGTCGCGCATTGCGCCATAGACGAGCCAAACCGGCCTATCATCAAAGAATTGCCGTATATAAGACGCAAGCGCTCTCGCGCCGGCTGGATTATGCGCCCCATCAAGAATGAAATCGGGGCGCCTCGCAACATATTCGAGCCTACCCGGCCATCGCGCGCTGGCCACGCCCTTACGGATTGCATCCGTTTTCAGGCCGAATTCGCGGCATGCGAGGATCGCGGTCGCGGCATTCTGTACCTGGTGCGCTCCAGGCAAACTACATGTAAATTCTTCTCCAAGCAAACAAAATCGGGAACCGTACTGGGTCAGTTCAATATTTTCAACTGCTGAGTCCACGGTTCTTGTGACTGGGCAATGAATCTCTCCCGCACGGCTGAGGATCACTGCCTCTGCCTCTGGTATCTGCTCCGCCAAAACAAGCGGAACGCCCGGTTTCAAAATACCCGCTTTTTCAAAAGCGATCGATGAAAGTGTGCTTCCGAGGAAACTTTCGTGGTCGTAGTGGACGGGCGTAATCACCGTAATCTCAGGGCTCACCACATTGGTCGCATCCAACCGGCCTCCCAGCCCTACTTCGAGCACCACCACATCGATCGAATTCTTGAATGCCTCGAACGCCATCGCCGTCACAGTCTCGAAGTAAGTCGGATGAGCGTCAATTTCGCCCTCACTCATCAATGCCTCCGCTGCCCGGTGCACAATTGCGAAAAGCTCGCCAAAACGGGATTCTGAGACGGCCTGCCCATCAATGACGATCCGCTCGGTTGGCTTGACGAGATGAGGCGAGGTATAGAGGCCTGTCCGCAAGCCTGCCGCCCGGCATGCTGCGGCGATCATCGCGCAAGTCGATCCCTTGCCGTTGGTCCCAGCCACGTGTATGATTCGCAAGCTACGCTCAGGAGACCCAAGCCCGTCGAGTAGCGTCCGGATGCGCTCGAGGCCGAATTTCGCGCCAGCCTTCAGTTCATTGCCAAGCCCGTAGAGAAACGCAACTGAATCGGGGTAGCTCATAACAAAGGCTTGCGGTAACGCGTAAAGAAATAGCGCGCAATCACAAACAAAAGGACGCATCCGCCCACGAGCTTAGACTCGAAAGCCCACACCGACCGAACGTCTTCGGTTGGCACGAACGAAACCGCAATGGCAAGCGCCGAAACACCAAGGCCCAGTGCGGCGCTCAACCGCTGGCCGAACTTCCAGGCGGACGCGAAGATATAGAGGAACGGAATAAACAGGGTGATCACCGAAAGGTCGACCGTTACCTGGTACGCGGCTCGGAATGTTTCGCCGAGCTGGCTGATCGCGAGAAGCATGCCCGCTCCGACGCCCAAGATCAGGATCGAAACATACGGTGTTCTATAGCGCGGATGGAGCTTCGCGAAGACGGGAGGCAACAGGTTGCTGATCCCGATGACAAACGGTAGCCGCGCGCATCCGCCCACGTAAGTCCCAATCTGGCCTGCCAGACTAATCACGATCGCACTGGATATCACCACAGGCAGCCATGTCCAACCAATATCGCGCGCCACTTGAACCCCGCTCTGCGTCAATCCAATCACCGGGCTAACGCGGTCTGGCGGCAGTATCGCAAGGATTGACGCGGTACCGAAAAGATAGAAGAGCGTAACCAGAATCGCGCTGATCCAGGTTGCCCTGAAAAATGGTCCGCCGCGGATCTTTCATTTCACCGCTCAGTATCGGACTCAGTTCCAGGCCGGTCATGCCGAAGGCCATCTGCGACCAGAAATTAATTCTTTGCCAATCCCAGGTTGGCGAGAGCTGCGGATGAGTAGCCGGGCCACGCTTCAGCGAGACCGCCACTCCCGCAGCCACCAGACAGAACCAGATTGTATAGCCGCCGAGTCCGCCGACATTATCAACCCACTTGCCCACGCGCAGACCGACATAATTCGATATCACAATCAGGATCAGCAGGGCAAACGCAATGGGCAGCACGAAGGCGGGGCTTTCGGCGAACTTAGCGAGCCCCGCGTAGGATGAGGCAATCATGCCTACAGTCGCGACCAGCACGCCAGGTATCCAGAACAGGTTGTTGATGTAGTAGAACCATCCGGCGACGTAAGCATGCCATTCGCCGAATGCTTCGCGAGTCCAGACGTAAAAACCGCCTTCTTCCGGAAAACGCCGCGAAAGGTGCGCCACGGCCACGCCCGAGGGAATGAGAAAGAACGCCGCTGCAAGAACCCAAAGCGTGAGAGAGCCCGAGCCGGCATGCGCCGCCGTACCAATCCAGCGAGTGCTCACAAGCGCCGCGACGTTGAATAAAACCACATCGCGAAGATTCAGCTCGCGCTTGAGGTGAGCCGCGGTTTCAGCCATGCGAAGCGTGTTCGCAGCCGGGCGACCGCGGAACGCCGAACTTGTTCAATTCCTGAAATCCTTGGGGAGTGTTGAAGTAGATTCGGGCTACAAACGTCTTGGCGAAGGAAAAGAAATCGTCAGAATTTGATTCAAGAGATGCCAGCAGGTCCGATTGCTGGGCGGGCGTACAGCGAGCAAACGAAACGCCATGCGCTTCTATCGCATGGCCATCGAGCGAATTCAGCCCGGCAAGGAACGTGTGGCGCAATTCTTCATCGCGGTCGAGAAACAAATCAATGTACCGGTTGACCTTGGCATCGGTCGCTCCTGGCGTATCGGTTCGCGGAATGATATGCTCGGCGAGCGCAATTATGGTTTCGTTCTGATGCGCGTCGAGAACTCTAGGCTGCCACTTCGTATCGCGAGCCACCAGCAGCGATTCGTCATCCCGGATGGCTGGGGCAGAGACCTGCTCTGAGGCACGCACCCCAGCAGCGCCCGCCAATCCGGCGGCGCTGGCGCGGAACAGATCGCGGCGGTTCATCTGAAGTAATGGTAGCGCGGCACGGCTCGCTCGGCGCCACATAACATCGGCGCACTACAAGCCGGCCTCGAGGAACGCGTCGAGCTCCTTTTGGGTTTCAATCGCTTTGTCCCAGTGCGGATCCAGAATCTTTTACTCTCTCTTTCCCGGTGCCAAACCGTGGACCCGCATCGCGTTTCGTTTGAGTTGGCACTATCTGGGCAATTGACTTGCCGTATCGGGAAATCGTGACCGTCTCGCCCCTCTCAACAGCGCTTAATATCTGCGCTAGATTTTTCTTGGCGTAGGCGGCACTCACTTCCATGCATCGACTATAGCTAACTTTGTTGGTTTAAGCCCGCCAGCAGGCCAACTCGTCGCCACGACTGGCGACCCACAACAGCGCGGCCCAGCGGTGGACTGAGATTTCATTGAATTGCGTCGAATGAACTGTCCAAAGTCGAGTGGCCGGCCTAATAGCCAACTTTGTTGGCTAACTATGTCTCAACAGCGGCCGGATCAGATCGAACACATCCTTGGCCACAATCTCGTTTCCCGCCTGGTCGGGGTGGATTCCATCGGGCTGCATTAAGCTCGGGTCCGCATATACATGCACAAGCAGAAATGGAATGAACCGCAACTTATATTTCTTCGCCAGCTCCGGGAAGATGGCCGTAAACGGCTTAACGTAATCCGGTCCATAGTTAGGCGGCAGCGTGATCCCGGCGAGCACCACGGGAAGGCCGGCGGCCCTTAAGCGTTGAATCATGTCGTCGAGATTTTGCCGTGTCGCCTCGATCGGAACTCCGCGCAGCCCGTCGTTGCCGCCGAATTCGAGTACGACCAAAGCCGGCTTCACCGCGATGACATTGTCGATCCGCGCTAAGCCGTCGGTTGTCGTGTCGCCGCTAACGCCCTGGTTATCCACGCGATAGTGGTAGCCTGAGCGGTCGAGAAGATCCTGTAGGAAGGCGGGATAACTCTTGCCCGAAACGCCCTGGGTGAGGCTGTCGCCAAAGGTGACGATGATGGGACGAGAATCGCTCGCCACAGGCGCGGACGGCCGCTGCGGTGTAGCCGGCTCTCTTGTCTCGGAACTAGCAGGAGCCTCCTTGCGTTCATTAGAGTGTGAGCTGCCGCAACCAAAAGTTCCGAAAACGGCCGCCAGAACCCAAACTGCAACAATAATAACGTTAGACCGCATTCGTTCCACATCTTATCGACTGTGATGACCTCCCCGAGGGTTTCCAGCCCAATACAAGACATGATTCAGGTGTCAAACCTGACAAAAACGATTCAGAACGGCGACGCGCGAGTCGAGATTCTCCGCGGGATCTCGTTCAGTGTTCCGCCGGGCCAGTTTCTCGCCATCATGGGCGCTTCAGGTAGCGGGAAGAGCACGCTTCTCGGACTGCTGGCGGGTCTCGATAGCGTCACCTCCGGCACAATTCTGCTGGACGGCATCGACATCACGAATCTTCCGGAAGACCGGATGGCGCGGATACGTGGGAGCAAAATCGGTTTCGTATTTCAGTCGTATCAACTGGTGCCCACGCTGACGGCGCGCGAAAATGTGTTGCTGCCAGCCGAGCTCACAGAATGGGGCGATGACATAGAGCGCCGGGCAGACGAATTACTCGATCGCGTTGGGCTTTCAAACCGTGGCCATCACTATCCGGTTCAGCTTTCCGGCGGCGAGCAGCAGCGCGTCGCTCTTGCTCGCGCTTTCATCACACGTCCGCCCATCCTAATGGCCGACGAGCCGACTGGCAATCTGGACAGTGTCAATGGCGCGCATATTCTGGAATTGCTTCTCAGACTGAACCGCGAAGAAAACACAACGCTGGTGCTTGTGACGCACGATTCGCCGATCGCTTCAAATGCCGGGCGTATCATCACGCTGCGCGACGGAGCAGTTCAAAGCGATCGGTTGGTCGATCAGCCGGTTGAGGCCTGAATGAGATTTCTACGAGTAGCGAGCCGCATCGCGTGGCGAGAGTTGAAAGCTACTCCCTCGCGATTCCTTTTTGTCGTGCTGGCGGTGGCCGTGGGTGTTGGAGCCCTCAGCGGCGTGAAGGGATTCGGCGCTGCATTCCGAAGCATGCTATTTCGAAACGCCAGGCAGTTGACGGCGTCGGACCTCACCGCGCAAGTCATGGGCGTTCCTACTAGCAATCAATTGACGCGTCTGCGGCAGATCGGCCAGCGCGTTGGAGGGTTCACCTGGGTGACCGAAACCCTCTCGATGGCCGGCCAACCGGGCCGAATTCCGCAGATGGTCGCGGTAAAAGCGGTCGATCCAACTTGTTACCCCTTTTACGGACGCTTAACGCTCGAGCCCAATCGACCCATCAGCACCTTACTCTCTGGCGATCGCGTGCTCGTAAATCAAGAATTGCTGATCCGGCTCCATTTGCAGCCGGGCGACACGCTCCGCTTGGGTGGAAAGGATTTCACAATCGCCGGCATGGTTGTGACGGAGCCCGACCGGCTTGCATCCGGGTTTGGACCAAACATGCGAGTGATGATGAGCCGCGCCTCGTTGGATTCGACGGGCCTAGTGTCGCTGGGCAGCCGCGCCTCCGAGCGCTTTCTCTTCAAACTCCGCAACGGTGTCAATATCGACGAGTTGAAAGACGATCTGAGGTCGACGCTCGTCAGGCCGCGGATCACGGATTTTCGCGATGGCAATCCAGCGATTGAAAGAGGGATTGACCGCTCGACTACTTTTCTGAGCCTGGTGAGCCTCATCGCCCTTATTGTCGGCTCGCTTGGCGTCGGCATGGCAATGCACTCTCATCTGCAGCAGAAGATGGACACTATCGCCGTCATGAAGGCGGTCGGGGGGCGGTCAAAGCAGATCGCCGCAATCTACCTGATCCAAACTCTGTGCCTCGGAATCGCGGGCGGACTGCTGGGCATCGGTATCGGCGCGCTGGTTCAAAAAGCGTTCCCCATCCTGATCCATCAGGTGTTTGCCTTGTTGCCCGAAGTCGCCTGGGACTGGTCATTCAGCCTGGAAGGCCTGGCGCTGGGCGTCCTCGCCACGCTTCTGTTCACATTGCCGCCGCTTATCGGCGTTTGGCGCGTGAGGCCCAGCGTAGTCTTCCGGCGGGAAATGGACGATGCAGGGCGCACTCCGGCCTGGCGATCTATTCCCTACATGGTCTGCGTGGTCGCAATTGCTGCCGGCTTCATCGGCATCTCGCTGTGGGTGAGCGGATCGTGGCGCGTAAGCGCCTACTTCGCGGGCGGCCTGGCCGGTAGTCTTGTGCTGCTGTCGCTCGTCGCCATAGTCTTACTCCGCGCCGCCAAATGGACGGTGGCGCGTTCAGGCAGGAAACTACCTGCAAACTTCCGTCATGGATTCGCCAACCTGTACCGTCCCGGAACGCATGCTTCCTCCGTACTAGTTGCGTTGGGCGTTGGCGTTGTCTTTACGCTCACGACATACCTAATACAAAAAACCGTGATTCGCGACGTACGTTCGGACGCTCCGGCTCGCGAGGGTAACGTCTTCCTTCTTGATATCCGCCCGTCCCAGCGTGACGCAGTCGAAGCCTTCATTGCGGCTCAGCCCGGGGTCGAGCGCCCGCCGGATCTCGTCGGCTATTTTGTCGCGCGTATGCTGAAGAAAAACGGCACCCCCGTTCAGGATCTAGCGCTTGGCAGGGAACGCCGCGACCAGTTGCAAATAAGCCGTCTGTCGGTGGCCGGCACTTTGCCGAAAGATTTCGATCTGACGTCAGGCCAATTCTGGGCGGCAGATTCGGCCGTTCCGCTGGTAGCAATATCAGACGACGAAGGCCGCCGCTATGGATTCAAAATCGGCGATCGGCTCGAATTCCAGGCGGCCGGCAAGTTGATTGACACGACTGTCGCCGCGATCTATCATCCCAACAAACAAGCTGCTTTCCGGTTCGAAATCCTGTTCCCGCCTCGCGCACTGAACGGAATTCCAGCTATTTATTTCGGCGCCGCCCGAGTCAAACCGGCTCAAATTCCGCGGCTTGAAGGGGCCCTGTTTGAAAAATTTCCCACAATCACCGTAATGAACCTGGCCGACATTTTGCAACGCGTGCAGGAAGCCGTCGATCAGATTGCGCTCGTGATAAGGTTTCTCGCGGCCTTCGCCATATTCGCCGGCGTCATCATACTTTCATCGAGCGTCGCGGGAACGCGGCACCGGCGCATCCGTGAAGTAGCGATCCTAAAAACGTTGGGAGCCACACGGCGGCGAGTCACTACAATTTTTTCGGTCGAGTTCACGATTCTCGGCGCGGTGGCGGGTTTGATCGGCGGACTGCTTGCCAACATCTTCTCAGACTTTATTGCGACTCACTACATTCACATTCCGTTCCGCTTCGATCCAATCTCGGTGATTGCAAGTGTAATTGGAATGGTCGTGCTCGCAAATTTAGCAGGATGGCTCGCGAGTATGCGGCTGCTGGATCTCAGGCCCCTCGAAGTTTTGCGGGCCGAATAGCTCGCCCGGGAGGGTGCTGAAAAAGGGGGAAAGAGGCCGCTCCCTGACGGTCGCGGTTCCGTAAGCTGCTGTGGACACGCGATGTTCTGCCTTTTCAGCATCCACCGAGGCGGATTTGAAAAACGAAAAGCGCAGCCTATTTGCCGGCTGCGCTTTAGATTTCGATTGGATAAAGCTTATTGCTTCGGAGCTGCAGAGGTGTCGCTCGACATCTTACTCGTGTCGCTCTTGCTCTTCTTGCTCTTCTTCTTTTTCTTTGTAGATTTTGAGCTATCGGTCGAGCCCGCGCTCGTGTCTTGCGCAATCGCCAGTGTGCCGAACAGAAAACTCAATCCGAGCGCTAGGCTGAGGATCTTTTTCATTGAGATATCTCCTGACTTCAACGTTGGAGCTCATCGAGAGCTCAGTCCATGGTGACAGAACGCCATGAAGCTTTCCTTAACGCCAGGTTAAATCCCCTTAATCGTTCACACGCCCGCCTCCGGCTGACGTGAGCTGAGTTTTCCAGCCGGAAATCGGAAAAGCGCAGCCCAAGTCCTTTGAGCTGCGCTTAGAATCCCACCCGGTAGAGTTACTGCTTGGGAGCAGCGGAGGTGTCGCTGGGTGCGCTGCTGCTCTTGCTCTTCTTGCTCTTCTTGCTCTTCTTCTTTGTCGTTTTTGAGCTATCGGTCGAGCCCTGGCTCGTGTCTTGCGCAATTGCCAGTGTGCCGAACAGAAAACTCAATCCAAGCGCGAGGCTGAGGATCTTTTTCATTGAGATATCTCCTAATTTCAAACGTTGAGCTACATCGAGCTCAATTTGATAATGGCACCCCTCCATGAAAGCGTCCTTAATTCGCAGTTAAATCCGTTTAATCGCGCCCGTCTCACAACTTCTCAAACTGCTTTTTCGCTTCCTTCGCTTCCTTCGACTGGGGATCGAGCTGCACTACTTTGGCGAACGATTTCTTGGCATCGTCCTTATGTTTCAGCTTGGCCTGCGCCTCGCCCAATTTGAAGTAAGCTTCCGCCCAGCCCGGATTCCAGCGCGTCGCCTCCAAAAACCGGCCCGCCGCGGCTCGATAGCTCCCCTTGTGCCAATAAAACATTCCGGTATCCAGCTCTTTCTTGGCTCGAAGGGGATTGAAATGGTACTCGGTTGGCTTGCGTTCCGAGTCGTCCTCGTCCGGAAGGCTTCCTTCGTCGGGCACCGTCGACGGTGGTGGAGTCGAGGTTGAGGGTGAATCTTGGGCGGGAGGCGGTGGGGGTGGAGGCGGCACCTGCGGGTTTGGACCCGCAAGGGCGCTGTATGTGGCGAACACGCCGCAAGCAAGCAAATTCCCTAATGTGCGTGTCACAATCAAAGTATAAGCTGCCATGGACCTTCGTGAGCGAGTCGCGCAGCTTCCCGCCGCGCCCGGTGTTTACCTGTACAAAGATGGCGACGGAAAGGTACTCTACGTCGGCAAGGCAAAAAACCTTCGGAGCCGCGTGCGCAGTTATTTTTCCGAGGATCGTTTAGCCGAAGCCAAGACAGGTAGCCTGATCGCAGACGCCCGCGATATCCATTTCATCGAGGTCGACAATAATAAGGAAGCTCTGGCGCTTGAAAACAACCTCATCAAGCAGTACAAGCCGCGCTTCAACATCCTGCTCCGCGACGACAAGACCTACCCGTATATTCGCTTGACTAGCGAGAAATACCCGCGAGTTTACGTAACGCGCCGGCTCCTCAGGGATGGTTCCACCTATTACGGGCCGTATTTCCCGGGAAATTTAGCGCACCGCCTGGCGCACTTCATCAACCGGCATTTTCTGGTCGCCTCATGCAAGATCGACTTCAATCGCAAGCATACGCATCCTTGCCTGCAGTATCACATTCACCGCTGCCTCGGGCCGTGTGTGGAAGGTTTAACTACCGCCGAAGCTTATGCCGGCGCGGTTCACGACGTTAAGCTCTTCCTCGAGGGCCGCCATCGCGATCTGGCTCGCGAACTCGAGACGCGGATGACGCTGGCCGCCCAGGATATGCGTTTCGAAGAAGCGGCCAGCCTGCGAAATCTGATTGCGACCATTCGCGAAGTAGAGGAGAAGCAAAAGATCGCGGCCGCTGAAGGCGACAACATCGATATTTTCGCTTATTATGCCGAGCCACCGCTGGTCGCCGTGAACCTCTTTCATCTGAGGAACGGCCGCATTGTCGACCGCCGCGAGTTGTTCTGGGAAGATCAGCAGGACTTCGACCCCGGCGAGTTCTGCGGCGCTCTGCTGAAGCAGGTATATCTGAATCAACCGTACATTCCGGGATTGATCCATGTCCCTGTGGATTTCGACGACCGCCCGGAGTTGGAAGAACTTCTCTCGGAAAAGCGCGGCCGGAAAACGGAAATCGTCTTGCCTCAGCGCGGACAAAAGAGAGCCATGCTAGCCCTCGTTGAAACCAACGCCAAGCATAGCTTCGAGCAGCGCTTCCGGGTTCTGAAACCTTCTTCCAAGGTCATCGAGGAAGCCCTCGAGGAGGCTCTGAATCTGCCCGCTGCTCCCAAGCGCATCGAGTGCTTTGACATCTCTCACATCCAGGGCACCGACAAAGTCGCCAGCATGGTCGTTTGGGAAAACGGCCGGATGAAGAAGTCCGATTACCGCAAGTTCATCATCCGTACGGTGGAAGGCAATGACGATTTTGCTTCGATGCGAGAGGTTGTAACGCGCCGCTATTCCCGCTTACAGGAGGAAAAGAGAAAGTTCCCCGACCTGGTGCTGGTCGACGGAGGCCTGGGCCAGTTGCATGCAGCGGCCGAAGCCCTTGAAGCCATCGGCGTCACCGACCAGCCGCTTGCATCGATTGCTAAACGCGAGGAATGGATTTATGTGTACGGGCAGGAAGACGAGCCAATTATTCTCGATAAGTTTTCACCCATGCTGCACCTGGTCCAGACCATTCGCGATGAAGCGCACCGCTTCGCCGTCACCTTCCACCGGAACCGGCGCGACACCAATCGCCTGAAGTCGGAACTGCACGAAGTGAAAGGCGTCGGGCCGAGGACTGTCGAGAAACTACTGCGCCGGTTCGGTAGCTTGGAACGGATCAAGATCGCGTCCGACGAGGAGCTGATTCAGGCGGTGGGAATTCCCGCAGCACGGCGCGTACGAGAGCACATCGGTACGTCGCTCCAAAGTATTCCGTTGGTGCAGATCGACTCCTCGCTGACCTTGGAGAAGTCCGAGCCTCTGATCTTAAACGAGTCTCTGTCGGAAACCGCTCCTGAACCTACTGAAGTTTGATGGAAGGGGCGATCTCGACGTTGACGCGCGATGGCCTGAGAACCCATGATAGAAGTCGCCATGGCCAACTCCCTACCCGAGAACCAGGATCTTGCGGATGAATTTGTAGAACTGGCATGCCTCTGCTACGACGATCCGCATTACGATCATCGCTCGTTTCATGCCCGTGCCCATGAGATGCTGCGTCATGAACCGTGGCTATCGGAGGCCAACATCTGGAGCGCGGCAGCCGCGGGAAACACTGACGCTGTCAGAGCCTTTCTTGAAAAACAACCTGACCTGGTGAATTGTCATGGCACGCATCGATGGGCGCCCCTGATTTGTGCTTGCTATTCGCGTGTGAAACCGTTGAGCCCCGCGCACTCTACATTCGATGTAGCCAAACTCCTGCTGGACCGTGGCGCCGACCCGAACTCTTACACAATGAAAGGCAACGCCGACGACAGATTGGACCAGACCCAACGTCGTTTCACGGCGCTGACTGGTCTGTTTGGAGGCGGCTCAACCGGCCTGGCGAATCAACCGCCGCATCCACGTTGGCGCGAACTGGCCGAGATACTGCTCACTCGCGGCGCGAATGCCGCCGACGAGCAGGCGCTTTCAATCAATCAAGACGCGTGCCTCGAAATGTTGCTGCGATACGGATTGAAGCCCGATGTCATCGGCTCGGATGGAATTACCCTCATGGGACGCGCGCTTTCGCAAGCGGCTCGCCGCGGTGATGTGGAACAGGTGCGCCTGTTGCTGGCTCATCGCGCCCGGGCTGACGAGAAATTCAATGGCAAACTGCCATGGGAGCATGCGACGCGGCTTGGGCGCCTGGAAGTCGCGCGGCTGCTCGAAGAAGCCGGCGCGCCGGTTACGGAAATGGACGACGTGGGGAGATTCATTTCGCTGTGCATGGCGGGCGATGAGCGCGGCGCCCGCGCGATGCTCGAGCAGGCTCCAGACCTCGCGACGCGCGCCCCGAAAGACCTGGTCCATCGCGCCGTTTGGACGAAACGAAAGGAAGCTGTCAAACTCGCGCTAGATCTGGGCTTTGATCCCAATGCCGTAGAAGATAACGCCGCGATCCACCATGCCGGGGTCCTCGCCGAAAGCGATGAGATCCTCCGCATTCTCCTGGACCATGGCGCGTCTCTGACGCTGCGTGACCCTTGGTATGACAGCACGGGGATCGGATGGGCCGCTTTTTTCAACTACACCGATCTGCGTGACAAGCTGCTTAGCGAACCCGGGATCTGCCTGTTCGATGCGCTCGACTACGACTGGCTCGATCGCATTCCCGATATTCTGGCGCGCGATCCCGGCGCGCTCGAGCGTTCTTTCGCTGAATGTCTTTCACGGCCGCCCAAACCCGATGACTGGCAAACGCCTCTGGTCCGAATGGTTGTTCGCGGCAAAAACGACGCGGTCCGGTTATTGCTCGACCAAGGCGCGAATACCTCCGCCCGCCATCCGGACGGCCGCTCGCTGTTCGAAATCGCACGCTATGAAGGCCTAAGTGAAATCGCCGTACTGCTTGAAACCCGAGGCGCACCGGCTCGAGATTGACTCCTCACTGACCCTGGAAAAGCCGGAGCCCGAGCACATCGGGCAATCCCGCCGAACGAATCTTTTCTAAGGTCAATTCAATCGGGTAAACAACGCGCCGGAATTGCACCCAACGGGCGTTCACGTCGTAAAGGGCATAAGCTGCCCGTGGGTCGCCGTCCCGGGGTTGCCCCACCGATCCCGGATTGATCAGGTACAGCGTGTCGTGTTCGAGTTCGAGCGTCAGCTCGCGTTCCTCGAGCCGCATCCGGCTGATTTGGCCGAGGCGCCGCCGCTTTTCGAAATATCCCCCTTGCAGGTGAGAATGGCCGAAGAATGCAATGGGACAGTCGAGCGTCGAGAAGCTCTCGGCGGCGGCATCAGGCGAGACAACATACTCATCCTCGTCGAATGGCGCGCCGTGAACAATTTCAAAGCCGTCCACAGCCATGGGGCCTTTTGGCAACTCGTGCAAATATCGAAGTTGTCCGGCAGTGAGTTGTTTTTGTGTCCACCGGGCCGAAGCCTGTGCCGCAGGGTTGAACCAGTCAAGATCGTCTATGCCGGCAATCGCCTTATCGTGATTGCCGCGAATCACCGCATTGCAAGACGCCCCCGTCCATTCCACCACCGCGGCGGGATCGGGATTGTAGCCGACCAGGTCGCCGCAGCACACAATTCGATCGTATTTTCCATCTGCGTCCGCCAGCACTGCTTGCAATGCCTCGAGGTTGGCGTGCAGATCACTTAAAATCAGGAAGCGCACAGTTTAATGAGCGTAATTTCGGGCGGAGCTCCCAGCCGGATCGGCATTCCGATGGTTCCGATGCCGGAATTCACGTAAATCGCCGAAGTTGCTCCCCTGTAGAGCCCCTTCGTGTAGGGAGTGAGGAAGTCGGCGATATTCACATTCTTATCGAAAATTTCGAAATTGATCTGGCCGCCGTGCGTGTGTCCCGCAAGCACGAGGTCAAACCCTTTTTCGACGGCTACCGGAAACACATCCGGATTGTGGGACAGCAGAACATTGAACTGTCCGGGTTCGACCAGTTCTTCGGCGCCAACCAAATAAGGCGAATGCATTGACTGATGATCGACACCTACGAGATTCAAAGAGCTGCTGCCAAACTTAAGATTTCTGGCCTCCCACCGAAGGAAGTTAACGCCGCATTTGGCTCCAAGCTCCGCAGCAGCACTTTCGACGCCGGCGAAGTGTTCATGATTGCCATTGCAAGCCCAGATGCCGGATGTGTTCTTCAGCCGGGCGAGTTGGCGAATTCCTGCGAGAAGCGGATCGCCCTTCGCAGTGATCAAATCGCCAGTCATGATGGCGAGATCGGCGTTCAAGTCGTTGGCGGCGTCAATTACTCGGACCAAGTCTTTCTCTGAATAAAACGCGCCCAAGTGGATATCGCTGATCTGCACCAGCCGCAAATTGTTCAGGTCCTTCGGTAGCCCGGGCAGTTTGAGATCGACTTCCCGGACAACTGTGTTCTTACGCGAAAGAATGCCGAAGGCAAGCACTGCCGCGGGCGCCGCACAGACGGCAGCTGTGCCCGCCCGGAAGAAGGCCCGGCGGTTCGAGTTGAATGCCGGAATGCGGCTGCGGGCCTCGATCACCACCCACGCCGCACAGACCGACAGAAACCATAGCTCGATCAACGCGGTTATCCACTGCGCCGGCCACTCTCCGACATGCCGTATGACCCAGCGCGGCCATTCCTCGGTAAGTGCTTCGAAAAATAGGAGAAAGAATAGCGCAAAAACCGCGCTCAACCCTAAAAACCACCTATTTTTCCGGGTTAACCAGAGCTGAGCTGAAAATCCGGCCAGGCAAATCGCAAAGCCAATCGGATCGCTAAAGCCCAGAAATCCGCGAAGATCCACACTTCATCATAATCGGCCCAAGGCGCGGGTTGCGACGTTCAGTGCGTTTTAGAGCTGCTCGCCCAAAAGCTTTGTTAGTACTGTTAATTGGAATGGTTGACGATGAAACACAGGCGCGCCTGAGGGAAAAGGCTCGCGAAATTCGCGCAAGTATCGTTGGAATGGTGACGGGCGCGCAACCGGGCCACGCCCGAGGCAGCCTTAGCGCAACGGATTTAGTGGTGGCCTTGTATTACCACATCAAGGTGGTGATCGGTCCGGAAAGTTCCACGAGTCCATGAACGCGGACCCGCCCAAAATTCGCTGCGGCATCGTCGGGTTTGGCTTCATTGGACCTCATCATGCCGATGCGATCCGGCGGCTCGGAAACGTAGAGATCGTCGCAGTCGCGTCGCCGGACATCGAGCGAACGCGTACCAAGGCTGAGCGCTTCGGCATCGCTAAAGTGTACGGGCGTTACGAGGACCTGCTGGAGGACGCCGATATCGAGGTGGTCGATATAGCGGCTCCGACGTATCTTCACCTGCCTGTGGCGCTAGCTGCGATAGCGCGCGGCAAACACGTCATTGTAGATAAGCCGCTTGCTTTATCCGTGTCGGAAGCGGCGGAGCTTGTCGAGGCCGCGAATCGCGCCGGGGTTGTCAATGCAATCACGTTCAACTACCGCTACAATCCGATGGTTCAGCAGGCGCGCGTAATGATTGAGCAGGGGCGCCTGGAAAGATACACCTGGTTCACGGCCACTACCTGCAGGATTGGCTGCCCGAGGAATCCGACTTCTCGTGGCGGCTCGAGCCGGAAAAGAGCGGTGAAGCCGGAATGCTCGCGGACGCAGGTTCCCATTGGTTTGATCTTGTGGAACACGTGACGGGGCTACGCATCCGGAGCGTGCTTGCGGAGCTCGCGACGGTCATCAAGACCCGGCGAAAGCCGGTAAAGGCTCGCGAAGCTTTTCAAACTCAGGGTAGTGACATAACCGAAGCACACCAGGTTCGTGTTCCGGATGTGGGCACGGCGCTTCTGCGGTTCTCGAACGGCGCGACCGGAACGTTTCTCGTCAGTTCACTCTGCGCGGGCCACAAAAACGACTTACGATTTGAGGTACACGGCTCGACGGCCAGCCTGAAGTGGCTGCAGGAAGAACCCAACCGGCTGTGGATGGGCAAGCGTGGGGAGCCCGATCAGGTCTGGGTGAAAGATCCAGCGATGCTCGATCCATCGATCCGGCACTATGC
>CAVRNU010000041.1:0-86788 GCA_963722585.1 Bryobacterales bacterium
TCCGAGTTAGCCGCAATACTGTTCACTTAACAAACATTTCTGCGGTATCCTGTTTTTAGACAGGAGAGTGCGGAATGGCGCGAACCATCGCAACGTTGCCGGCTGGCAGTCGCATTACCGACTACATCAGCCTGGGGGTAATTGCCAAGTTTTTCCCGCTAGAGAAAGTGCGGGGCGTGTTAGAGAAAACCGGCCGCGCCAGTGTGCGGGAACGCGATCTGCCGGCACACGTGGTGGTGTACTACGTCATCGCGTTGGCCTTGTATATGCAGTCCTCTTATCGCGAGGTGCTGCGCTGTTTGTTAGAAGGAGTGCAGTGGCTGCTGGATCCGTCTGCGGCGGTGAAGGTGGCCGGCAAGTCGGGCATTTCGCAGGCGCGCAGCCGGGTGGGCGTGGAGCCCGTGAAGGCGCTGTATGAATCGGTGGTCGCTCCGATGGCCGAGTGCCGGACGAAGGGGGCTTGGTATCACGACTGGCGGCTGGTCAGTCTGGACGGCAGCACGCTAGATGTGGCCGATACTGCGGAGAACGAAGCGGCTTTTGGCAGGCCTGGCGCCAGTCGCGGAGCGAGTGCCTTCCCCAAACTGCGCTTTGTCGGCCTGTTGGAGAATGGAACGCACGTGTTGTGGGCTGCGCAGGTGGCGCCGTATGCCACCGATGAAATCACGCTGGCTCAGCAGGTGATACCGGCTTTGCAAAAGGGCATGCTGTGTCTGGCCGACCGCTTCTTTCCGGGCTACCAACTCTGGCAGGCGGCGGCCCAGACAGGAGCGGATTTACTGTGGCGCATACGCCAGAATGCGCGCCTGGAGATCGATCGGCGCTTGCCGGACGGGTCCTATCTCAGCCGTCTCTATCTTTGTATTTCCGATCGCCGGAATCGACGCAAGGCGATCGTCGTGCGCGTGATCGAGTACCGCTTGAAAGATGTGCCGGATGCCGAGCCGGTCTATCGATTGATCACCACCATTCTGGATCCCAAACAGGCTCCTGCCAAAGAACTGGCGGCCTTGTATCACGAGCGCTGGGAAATAGGCGTGTCCAGAAAAGGACACATAGTCCAGTCGGTGAGAGACCGACCGAGGCTAAAAGACTCAGGCCTCGTAGCTGGGGAGGCGTCGTGGCGCGAAAGCAAGACGGCGGAGCCCTCCGACAACATGCTCGGAAAGGAGTATGCGCAACGCACCAGGTTGCAACGTGCAGTGAACGTAGAAGTAGCCTCGTTACACGAATCTCCGGTGGCTGAGACGGTCTATAACGCGCGAAAGCAACAAGAACTGGCCGAAACGAGTCCGATACGGCAGTTCTCACCGGCGGGGTATCAGCGGCGACATGGTGTGAAGGACGATGTGGAAACTGGAGAAGCCCTCGGTGCCCGGCGAAGAAAGCTCGCCGAGGAGATGCTCGCTATAACCGCGAGCGGGAAGTGCGTGCATAGGCATCAGGGTGACGGATCGGGTCGCAGTACTGTCGATGGACGTGCAGCAAAACGCGTCCGGAGGGAAGGGCCCGGACCGGTGAGTACTCCGTGCGTTAAGGCGAGGCAGGGGTGAGATGACAAAGGCACCCGGTAGTCTGCAGGAGCTGCGGCGGCGGATCTATCGAAAGGCGAAGTCTGAAAAGACGCATCGCTTCTGGGGTCTGTTCGTGCACATCACGAAAATCGAGACCCTCGAGGAGGCCTACCGGATAGCCAAGAGGAACGGCGGTGCTCCGGGCATTGATGGTCAGAGCTTCTCGGCCATCGAGTCGGATGATCTATCTACGTTTCTCCGGGAAGTGCGGGAAGACCTCATCACAGGCAGGTACAAACCCATGCCGAACCGCCGGGTGGAAATTCCGAAAGGGAATGGCAAAGTGCGAACGCTTCAGATTCCTTGTATCCGCGACCGCGTAGTGCAAGGTGCATTGAAGCTAATCCTGGAAGCTGTCTTCGAGGCGGACTTCTGCCCCAACTCTTATGGATTTCGGCCCAAGCGGTCGCCACATCGCGCACTGGCGGAAGTCAGACGTAGTGTGATGCGACGCATGTCGACGGTCATCGATGTGGATCTGTCGCGCTATTTTGACACGATTCGGCAGTCGATTCTCCTAGACAAAATCGCGAAGCGAATCCAGGACCCGCAGGTCCTGCACCTGGTAAAGCAGATCATCAAAGCTGGCGGAAGTATCGGTGTCCCGCAAGGGGGACCGTTCAGCCCGCTGGCGGCGAATATCTATCTGAACGAGGTGGACTGGTACTTCGACGCGATCCGTTGCAAAACGGCAGAGGGGAGCTACGAGGCAGTGAACTATCATCGGTTCGCCGATGATATTGTCATCACCATCAGCGGCCATCACACGAAACGGGGTTGGGCCGAACGGGCTCTGCAACGGCTTCAGGAGCAGTTTGCACTGATCGGTGTGGAACTGAACCAGGAGAAAACCAACGTGGTGGATACGCTGAAAGGGGAAGCTTTCGGGTTCCTTGGATTTGAACTGCGCCGCGTACGCAAGCGTAAGCTCGACTTTGTCCAATTGAAACGAAGGGAGGGTGAGATGATTTAAACAATTCTTAGCGAGAATGTTTTATGATCAACCTCCCCTCTGACTTCGCTCCGATCATCCTAGCATTTCAACCCATGATGCTCAATCGCACCTGGCAGCGTGCGGTGGTTTTGATGGTGGGCGCTATTTTGGCGCCAGGCCGACGGACGGTGTGCGGTATTTTGCGCATCATGGGCTTAGGCCAGGAGAAGCAGTTTCAGAATTTTCATCGTGTTCTGAATCGCGCGGCGTGGGATCTGCGCCAAGGAAGCCGGATTTTGTTGGGTTTGCTCATAGATCAGTTCTCTCCTCAAGGTCCGCTGTTATTCGGTTTAGACGACACAGTGGAACGGCGTTGGGGTCCCAAGATTCGGGCCCGGGGAATTTATCGGGATCCAGTTCGCTCTTCGGAGAGTCATTTTGTCAAGGCGTCCGGCCTGCGCTGGCTTAGTCTTATGCTGCTGATCCGTATTGGGTGGGCGCAACGAGTCTGGGCACTTCCGGTTCTGACCAGTTTGGCGCCCTCGGAGCGCTACTACGAGAACGGAAACCGGAAGCCGAAGACACTGCTCCATTGGGCCCGGCAACAGTGTTTCCAATTGCGACGGTGGTTGCCGCGGCGGAAGCTAACGTTGGTTGCCGATGGTGCGTTTGCCGCCTTGGATTTTCTGTATCAGTTGCGCCGAGTCAACATCGCTTGCATCACTCGACTCCGCCTCGATGCCCGTCTCTACCAACCCGCTCCGGCGCGTTCACCCGGTCGTGCGGGCCGACCCCGCATAATTGGAGCCCGTCTGCCTTCTCTTCAACAGCGTATGGCTGATTCCAAGACCCGTTGGAAGAAAGCGCTCCTCCGGAACTGGTACGGCCGTGCTGGCAGAACCGTCGAGTTTTGCTCGGACACAGCCATTTGGTATCACGGCGGGCTGCCGTCCTCCCAGATCCGCTGGGTGTTGATCCGTGACCCGCAACGACGATTCGATCCGCTGGCCCTGTTGTCCACCGACCTCACCGCCGCACCTCTGGATATCATCAAGGCCTATGTCTGCCGCTGGCAGGTGGAAGTCACCTTCGAGGAATCCCGAGCTCATCTCGGCCTGGAAACTCAGCGCCAATGGTCCGACAAAGCCATTGCTCGCAGCACTCCGCTGCTGCTTGCTATGTTCTCCCTCGTCACTCTGCTGGCTTCTCGTTTGAGAAAGCAAAACCAAGTCTTGCCTTTGCAAACCGCTTGGTATCAGAAATCCCTCCCCACCTTCTCCGACGCTTTGGCCGCAGTTCGCAAGCATCTCTGGAACGATTCTTTCACCTCTCATTCCCCCTCAGAGATCAACCAATCGCCTTCGCAGCTTCTGGAACGATTCTCTGAAGCCCTTTGTTATGCCGCCTGATTGGACAAAGTCGAGGTAAGAGGGAAGGATATTTCGTCTTGATGACCCCGAAAAAGAAAGCCCGTCAGGCAGTGAAGGCCAAGGTACGCGACATCATCGCTCGCGGGGGTGCAACCCCGATGCCGGCGGTGGTGAAGCAGATCAATGCCACGCTTACCGGATGGGTCAACTACTTCAGGGTAGGTAACGCCAGTCGTGCCTTTAGCGAGGTTCGCGATTACGTCGAGATGAAGGTCCGTACCCTGCTAACGCGACGGAAACGGCGGCGAAAGTCGAGCGTAGGCTGGCGACGATGGAGTAACGAGTATCTCTACGATGTACTGGGGCTGTATTGGGACTGGGAAATCCAGCCGCTCCCTGGGGTGGAGACTTTCGAGTGAAAGTCGTTGTTAACCCGACAGGACCCATAACCCTTTTGCTGAAACTTACTGGGTGAGCTGCTTGAGGGAAAACCTCACGAGCAGTTCTTATGGGGAGGGATTGGAGACGGAACGAGAAATCGTCACCGCGCCAGTCCTTTACCCGACAAACCGCCTTGGACGAATTAAAAACCCACTTGCGCGGTGCCCAGATTGTGTTACGGAGCAAGACGCCCGAACTGGTGAAACAAGAATTCTACGGCTTGCTGATGGCGCACTTCGCCATTCGCGGCTTGATGCACGAAGCCGCGCTGCAGGCCGACGAGGATCCGGACCGGCTCTCTTTTGTTCATGCCGTCCACGTCGTCCAACGGCGCATGCCCCGCTTCGCCGCTATTCCCCCCTCGGCAAAGAAAGGCCTTTCATGAAGCTGTACTCCAGGAGATCCTGCAAGAGCGGGTCAGTTCCAGTCGCAATCGCCTCAACCCTCGCGGGGTAAAGCGAAAAATGAGCAGCTATCCGCTGCGTCCACGTAAGCCGCAGCGCATTTGCCGAATCGACCACTCCAAGCAGATCAAGATTGTTAAGTGAACAGTATTGGCTGTAGCCGAAGTCCGTCACATCCGCTGTCGTATGGTCGTGGCTCGAAAACGTGCTCTGCGGGTTCAGACCGCTGACATGTAGCATCGATCCGGTTTGGTGTTTCATTGGTTGCGCTCCTTGAGGAAGTTCTTTCCTTCCGCCTCGACAACGATCACCCGTACCGTACTCACCTATCCATGCACGTGTCGTGAATCTGATCTGAATCTTTTCTGAACGCGTAAACCTACGTAAAATAAAGGCTCAATCCCAAAGTGAAAAGTGATTTGCTGCGCTTTGGCCCGTTCGAGGCCGATCTACGCACCGGCGAGCTCCGCAAGAA
This sequence comes from Bryobacterales bacterium, assembly GCA_963722585.1. GTDB lineage: Bacteria > Acidobacteriota > Terriglobia > Bryobacterales > Bryobacteraceae > KBS-96. Next base: position 5,199 of record CAVRNU010000041.1, read on the forward strand.
CGGCATACGAATCAAGCTGGCGCGTCAGGCCTTTCAGGTGCTGGCGGCACTCGCCGAACGTTCGGGCGAACTGGTCATGCGCGACGAATTGCGCCGCATCCTATGGCCGAACGAGACCGTCGTCGATTTCGATCACAGCATCAACACGGCGGTAAAGCGCATCCGGGAGGCACTGAACGACTCGTCGGACGAGCCGCGTTATTTGGAGACCTTGCCGCGCCGTGGTTACCGGTTCGTGGCGCAGGTTCAGCGAATCTCTCATGTGCCGGTGGGCGAAGGGGATCAAAAGCCGTCGCCGGCGCCGATTTCCGATCGGGCGCCCTCGCCGACCTGCCCGGCACCGTTCGACTGGAGCAACCCGATTGGGCAGATTGTTTCTCATTACCGTGTTTTGGGCGTTCTGGGCCATGGCGGAATGGGGATCGTCTACCGCGGCGAGGATATCCGTCTGGGACGGCCAGTCGCCTTGAAGTTTCTGGCGCTTGAACTTGAATCAGACCCGATCGCGCTTGAACGCTTCGAGCAGGAGGCGCGAACCGCGTCCACATTAAATCACCCGAACATTTGCACCATCTACGAAGTCGAGGTACACGCGGGACGCGCCTTTATCGCCATGGAGCTGCTCGAAGGGGCGACGTTAGGCGACCGCATGATGGGGTCCGCGAAAAACGCGTCTCTTTCCGTGCGTTTCCTGGTAGACCTGGCAATTCAAGTTGGCGGGGCGCTCGAAGCCGCGCATGAACGCGGCATCATACACCGCGATATCAAGCCGGCCAACATCTTTCTGACCAGGCGAGGCGAAGTCAAGGTGCTCGACTTCGGCTTGGCCACTACCTACACAGGTCGGCAGTCAGCCATTCTCGACGACGGTGTGGCTGCGGATCACATGTCCGGCACGGTCGGATTAACGCGCTCGGGCGCAATACCGGGAACCGCGTTTTATATGTCGCCGGAACAAGCCGCCGGCGAAGAACTGGACGGCCGCAGCGATCTGTATGCGCTAGGCGTCGTGCTATACGAGGCTGCGGCGGGTGCCCGCCCGCCCGTTCAATTCAGCCGCGTTTCCCCTCCGGCGAGCCTGAAGCCGGGGTTCCCCCCGAAGTTCTGGGAAATAGTCGGCCGGCTGCTCGAACCGGATCGGGAATTGCGATTTCAGGCAGCGAGCGATGCGGTCAGCGACTTAAAACGGCTGAGGCGCGATCTCAGCGATCAGACCGCCGCCCCAGCGGAACGGGAACCAATACCGAAAGCCAGGATGCGCTGGGCCGTCATCGCGACCCTTGCTGCCGCGGTACTCGCCATTAGCGGCACTGGCGCGGTTTGGCTGCGGAAGTCAGCCGCGCTGCTGCTGCCGTTTGAGATTCGACCCTTCACGGGTCTAGGCGGATTGGAGGACGACCTTTCGTTCGCGCCTAATGCAAGGCAGGCGGCTTTCGTTTGGAATGGCGGTTCGGGCTCCGATTATCACCTCTATGTCAAGCTCATTGGCGCTGGCGCTCCGCTCGCTCTCACCAGCGCCGCAGGGAACGATTTCAGTCCGGCCTGGTCGCCCGACGGCCGGTTTCTGGCAGTTGCGCACTCAAATGGTTCTGACCACGTGGACGTTTTCGTAGTTCCCGCCCTCGGCGGAGCGGCGCAACGCGTGGCTGGGATTCGACCCGAGATCGCCGATCAGGATTCGAGAGTGTTGACGTGGTCGCCCGATGGGAAGTCTCTATTGGTTTCGGACCGTTTGGCCGGCGCGGATTCGCCCGCAATTGTCTTGCTTCCCGTAAATGGGGGCGCAGAGCGAAGGCTTACATATCCGCGCCCCGGAGACTCCGGCGACAGCGACCCAGAAGTTTCGCCTGACGGCCGAACGCTAGCGTTTATCCGCTGGATCAGAAACTCGGTAAGTGAGATCTATGTGCAGCCTTTGGCCGGCGGACAACCGCGGCAACTAACAAACGATGGAAAACGCGTGGCGGGCATCGCGTGGACCGGGGATGGCCGCGGCATCGTCTTCTCTTCCACGCGCGGCGCCCTGCCGGGTCTATGGAAAATCGCGCTTTCGGGCGGCGGTACGGAACCGCTCGCGGGTGCAAGCGAGGATGCAGTCGCGCCCGCCGTAGCTCGCGAAGGAAATTTGCTCGCGTACACGCATCAAACAGAAACCGTCAATATCTGGCGCGCTGCCGGACCGCGCGCTTCGGTAAGGAACGGAAGGCCATTCAACCTCATTTCTTCCCCGCGCCAGCAAGTGAGCGGCGTTTATTCGCCAGATGGGACGCGGATCGCATTCGCTTCCGACCGTTCAGGCACTTTCGAAATCTGGGTGGCGGCGAGCGACGGCTCCCGCGCGCGCCAGCTAACTTCCTTCGGAGGGCCTATCACCGGGACGCCCCACTGGTCTCCCGACGGAAAATGGATCGCTTTCGACTCGCGCCCTGCTGGCCACTCCGCAGCCTTTGTGATCGGCGTCGATGGAGGCGAACCAAGGCAGGTTACCAGCGGCGACTTCGACGAGATCGTGCCGAGTTGGTCCAATGACGGCGCAAGCCTCTATTTCTGCTCGACTCGAAGTGGCTCACAGGAGATCTGGAAGATTCCTCTAAACGGAGGACCAGCGAAACAAGTGACCAAAGATGGCGGATTCGAATCCGCCGAATCGGACGATGGCCAATGGCTCTATTATCCTGAATTCCGAAATTAAGCATGGAAGTGAGCTGGTGTAGGGGGAGACCGGTATCAAGTTGCGATGGCTGGATTGAACTTCGGCGAAGTTGGAATATTCCAGCGCAAGATGTTGTCGAGTAAGGCGCTTCGTGCTTTTAGTCCGCCCCAGCTTTCCGAGAGATGAAGCACCAGGCGTCGGCCGGCACGACCGAGAATGGCTCCGCAGGTCAGCACTTGGGTGCGCAGCGTGGCTGGCTCTTTATAGCTAGGCAAGCCGATTGCGCGCTGGAACTCCGCCAGGAGATTGAAGACCAACAGCACGGCCCGGAAGGCAGCCTCGGTAGCGAAGAACTTCTGCAAGCAGAAGCCATCGGCTCCCAGATCGTGCTTCAGCTCGGCGATTCGATTTTCCACATCTGCGCGGTGATTGTAATCCCGCCAGACTTCCTCGGCGGCTTGCGTCTGGCTGGTTACGAAAATCCGAAACGTGTAGCCCGGCACGTCAATCAGTTTGCGACCGGCGCTAGAGCGTGATTCGCGCACACGTTCACGCACCGCGATGAAGCGCCGCTCGGTTTTCCAACCCCAGAGTTGTAAGCGGAACTCACCGATAGCGTAATTCTCATCCAGAGGCTGCCATTGCTCGACACACTGTGCGGCGCGCTGCACCCACTTGGTCATACGCGCGACTACAATGTAGGGCAGACGGCGCTCTTCTAAAAAGCTGAGCAGTTCGTCATCGAAGAAGCCCGAATCAGCACGTACGACACGAATGGTTTGGCGCTGCTGCCACAGCGCTAGCGCTTCTTTGAGAAACTCGACTACTCCGCGCGCTGGTCCGCAGTTGCCGCTGCGTAACCAGCCATGGAGTAGGAAGTGAGCCTCGGCTAGAACGGCCAGCAAAGGATGATGACTGGGGCGGCCATGCTTGCGTGGGTTGTGTCCCTTGAGCGAGCCCTCCTGCTGTCCATAGCGCTCAAATACGGTAGAATCCAGGTCCAGGCTGTAACCTTCGTTTCGCACCGGCAAGCGCTCGATCTGCCACTCCGTGAGAGGCGCATAGAACTGATGAACTTCTCCCATTCCAAAGCGCCGAAACAGATTGCGGATCGTGTCATCGGTAGGAAAGCGCGTGATGCCGAGCAGTGCATGTAAGGCTCGATCGCCGCGCAGCCAGTTGGCGTGCACAAATCGCCTGGCTCCCACCACTACTGCCATCAGGAAAGAAATCAGTGTGGTTGCCGGATCGATCTGATTGTGCGACCGCCAGCGAATCGGCATATGTTGTCGAATCCGCCCTACCAGATCGATCCGCTGAAGATATGCCACAAACACCACCATCCCGCCAAACGGCGTGACAGCTCGTTGCGTCTCCCGCACAATCAGCCGCTCATTCGACAACAGAGCATGCATCTCGCGAGGGATTAAATTGTCCGTTACGTGTCGTTCCATCTCCTTGTTTTCGCAAAGAGATCCTTACCTCTCGCTTAGTTAAATTCGCATTTCAGGATTATTCGAAACCGAGCGGCGGAATCTGGCGAATGCCGGTTTCGGGCGGACCCGCGAAGTTGATACTGAACAATCAGACCGGCAGATACTGGACACTAACCCGCGAGGGGATTTGTTTTCTGCAAATCGATGCCACGCCGCACCCGGCAATCCGGTTCCTGAACACCGCAACTGGCCGAATTTCGGAGCTGGGAAGTATCGAGAAAGATGTGGATTGGGGTTATTCGGGTCTATCCGTTTCACCGGACGAACAATGGGTGATTTACGCGCAGATGGACGACCTCGTCAGCCGCATCATGCAGGTTGAAAACTTCCGCTGAGCGCTCGTTCCACAGCTCTTTCAGAACACCGCAATTGGGTTCAGCGGCGATCCCGTCCCGCCCGGCATCGAAATCGGCGCGGCGGCGATCAGAAACGTCCAGCGATGGCGCTCATTCGCCGCTTTGCTCAGGGCTTCCAGATCGCAGTTATCGAAGATCGGCGTGCCCAGGGCGACCAGCATTAATTGATGAATCGGTTGATTGACGCCGGGAATGCCAGAGGGCATGACGTCGCTTGCTGCATCGCTGCCGATCATCGCTATATCCCGCTGATGCAGCCATTTCACGCAGGAGGCATACAGACCGGCGGAGTGGCTCGCCACATCCCACGGTCCTTTCGCGGCACGCCGCGCCCAGCGGCCCGTCCGGATGAAAACGACATCGCCGCTCTCGATATGCACGCCGCTCTTTTTTTCCCAGGCATCGAGGTCTTCAGGATAAATGGGGGTACTGGGCTCGAGATACGGCACGCCCCTCAACACGGGAATATCCACCAGTACGCCCCGCGTGAAAATGCCGCTCTTAAAATGGGTAATATCAAGCTCGCCCGCGCCCGAGTCTGTTATCGCGCTTTGCGGAAAGCCGTTATACAGGTGGCCGTTGAAAAACATGTGGCACAGCGCGTCCATATGCGTCGTGCCATAGCCGTGATACGAAACCGAGTAAGTGTCGAGATCGAATTGCCCGGCGGCCGGGTGCTGCCCGGTGGCAGTCATCACGTGGCCCCAAGGCGACGAATTGTCGATTTCCTTTTTCGTATTCGCGTCGCGCTCGAGCGAAACCGTGAAACCTTCCCTTACAAGACCAAAAGCGGCCTTGCGTTTCGCGGCAGTGATCAGGTTGACGGTGCCGATCTGATCGTTCTTGCCCCACCGGCCCCAGTTCGACAGCTCAGTCATCAGACGGTCGACATCGGCCTTCGTCAGGCTCTTCTCCTTCGCGGACGAGACGAGCGGCCGGGGCAGAGGGATTCCGGCTCTCGTCAAGACGGAAAGCGCAGCGGCTCCGAAAATCGCCGCACAGACAAAGTGCCATCGCTTCATGGTGGATCTAACTTATCGCACCGCCGCTTCTCAACCCGCCATGAACCGAAAACTCTTATCCAGAAAGGTGCGAAGGTCTCCGCGTTTCAAGACGGAGTCGAGGAATCCATGCTCCAGCAGGAACTCGCTTCTCTGGAAGCCATCGGGAAGCTTCTGCCGGATCGTCTGTTCAATGACGCGCGGGCCTGCAAAACCGATCAGCGCGCCGGGTTCGGCAATGTTGAGGTCGCCGAGCATAGCAAAGCTCGCGGTGACGCCTCCGGTTGTCGGATCGGTCATCACGCTGACATAAGGCAGGCCGGCATCATCCAGCTTCATCAGCGCAGCGGAGATCTTCGCGAGTTGCATCAAGCTGATAGTGCCTTCCTGCATCCTCGCGCCGCCGGATGCCGACACAATCACCAAAGGAATTTTTTCGCCAATGCATCGCTCGATGGCCCGGGTGATCTTCTCGCCCACCACGGCGCCAATCGACCCGCCAATGAACTTCAGCTCGAGAGCGCAGATATGAACGCGGCGTCCGAGCAGGTTCCCGGTTGCCGAGATCACGGCATCCGGCAAACCGGTTGACTCGCGCATGGCTTCGAGGCGCTCCTGATAAGGCTTGGAATCCACAAACTCGAGAGGATCGGACGAAGCCAGGTTCGAATCGTGCTCTTCGTACTGGCCGTCGTCGAATAACGTCTGTAGCCGCGTAACCGCATCGATCCGGAAATGATAGCCGCACTTGGGACACACTTGAAGGTTTTCCTCAAGCGCTTTGCGCCAGATAACCTGGCTGCAGCCTTCGCACTTCAGCCACAAACCCTCAGTGCGGACGTTTTTTTCCGCATCGCCGGGTGCATTCTCAACGGACGGCTTCTGCCGCGTAAACCACGCCATCGCAACCACGAACTAACGTAGCATGAGAAAGCTCTGCCGGCTGAGTTGGTTGCCAGCGAGATACCCTCTTTCGTCTATGATGAATATAGGATCGCTTTATCTTCGCACTCGTGGAAGTCAGCCCGCTCGACGCGAAGGGCATAATCAAGCTCGACGAGTCAGAAGCCCGACCTCTTTATGGAAAAAACCAAGCAAATCCGCGAGGGATCGGATCTCGTATTGCCGTTCGGACTGGCGTTTGAAGACCTTTACAGCCGCGAGGCACTGGTCAAACTCGACTCAATCTTCCTCGACGAATTGCGAGATGCGGCCCCGCAGCTGCACGCCTCGCTCGTGGCCGCGCGGGCGCAGCCTTCATCTCTGAGCGCTAAACAACGCTCGGAATTGATTGTCGATATCGCTCCACATCTCGAAGATTTCGTGGGCCGCCTGTTCGGCATAGAAGCCGCGCTTCGCGAGTTGCAATCGCGTCATTCCGCTCTCGCGCCACTGTATTCGATCAAACGGCGGTTCGTGCAACGCCGTGCGCTCACCGGGTATACGGCAGAGCGAGCGAGTGAAATCGATGGGCTGGCTATCGGCGCGGAACTCGAAACTCTGATGCTCGAGGAGCTCACCGAGACAAGCTTCGCGAACCACGTCTCGCGCTGGCTCGAGTCTGAAGCCGAACACGCGCGACACATCCAGCTTGCGATTCAATACGCGGCTTGGGCGACGCTCGCGCCCGAAGGGCAAGCGAAACATTGCCGCGGCGTGCTATTCAAGGTCCCGCACAAGCTCGATTATCACCATTTGATTCCAACCGAGCCCGCTTCGAACGATGGGCTGGTTTATCTGGAGCTCAATCACAAACATTGGCGGCATCGCGAAGGCTTTCAACTGACCGACTCGGGCACCGATCTTACGGGAGCGCTCGACCAGGCCCATTACTGCATCAAGTGCCACAACCAGGGAAAAGATAGCTGCTCGACGGGGCTAAAAGAGAAGAATGGTACGTTCAAGTCAACCGTTTTCGGCGTTCGCCTCGCGGGCTGCCCGCTTGAAGAGAAGATCTCGGAAATGAACCTGCTGAAGGGCCAGGGCAACCCGATTGGCGCTCTTGCGGTCGTGACTATCGACAACCCCATGGCTGCGGCCACCGGGCACCGCATCTGCAACGATTGCATGAAATCGTGCATTTTCCAAAAGCAGGATCCGGTCGATATTCCACAAGTCGAGACGCGGACGCTCAAAGACGTTCTCGAGTTGCCTTGGGGCTTCGAGATTTACTCGCTCTTGACCCGCTGGAATCCGCTAAACTTCTCGCGGCCCTACCCGCGAGCCGCAACCGGTTACAAGATTTTAGTGGTGGGCCTGGGCCCGGCTGGTTTCACGCTCGCTCATCATTTAATGAACGATGGCCACAGCGTCGTCGCTGTTGACGGTCTGAAAATTGAGCCGCTGCCCGACGACATTTCAGGCGTGGATGCCTATGGGCGGCGCTCGCCCTTCCGGCCGCTTCGCGACGTAAGCGAAATTTACGAATGCCTCGACGAGCGCGTCATGGCCGGATTTGGCGGCGTCGCCGAGTACGGCATCACGGTCCGCTGGAACAAGAACTTCTTGAAAATCATCCGGCTGCTCATCGAACGCCGCCGCGAATTTCATATGTTTGGCGGAGTGCGATTCGGTGGCACGCTGACGGTGGATAGCGCCTTCGAGATGGGCTTCGATCACATAGCGCTCTGCGCGGGTGCGGGCGGCCCGACCGTGATTCCGATGAAAAACGGGCTGGCGCGCGGTGTTCGCCAGGCATCCGATTTTTTGATGGCGCTCCAGTTGACCGGAGCGGCCAAATTCGAATCGCTGGCCAATCTTCAGATCCGCATGCCCATCGTCGTGATCGGAGGCGGCTTAACGGCCATTGATACGGCTACCGAGTCCCTCGCTTACTACGTCGTTCAAGTTGAAAAATTTCTGAAGCGATACGAGCGGCTGGCAGCCGAAATCGGAGAGCGCGAAATTCAGGCGCAATTTACCGGGGAAGAAGCCGAGATCGCTTCCGAATTCCTGTCGCACGCTCGCGCTCTTCGCGCCGAACGCGAGGCTGCGGCGCATGAGGGCAGACGGCCTCAAATCATCGAGCTGTTGAACTCGTGGGGAGGCGTCACGATCGCCTACCGCCGCCGCCTCATCGATGCCCCCAGCTACACGCTCAATCATGAGGAAGTGGCCAAAGCGCTCGAAGAGGGAGTGCGTTTCGCCGAGTGCCTTGTGCCCGAGGAAGTCGAAGTCGATGCTAACGGAAGCGCAGAAGCGGTGCGCTTTTACAAGCACCGGTTCGACGACAACGAGGGGATACATTCCACAGGCGAAATACTTGAGCTTCCCGCCAGAACGATTCTGGTTGCCGCCGGTACGCAACCCAATACTGTGCTCGCGCGCGAAGACGAGCAGAATATCAAGCTCGACGGGCGCTTTTTTCAAGCGGTCGACGAGAACGGCGAGCCGGTAAAACCCGAACGAATTGCAAAGCCTGACGTGCCGTATGTCCTCATGTCGATCCGCCCCGATGGACGGGCGATCAGCTTTTTTGGCGACCTGCATCCGTCGTTCTCCGGCAACGTCGTGAAAGCGATGGCGAGCGCTAAGCAAGGTTACCCGGTCGTATCGAGAGTTCTCTCGCGCTTGGCTCCGTCTGAAACGGCTCCCGAGGCGTTGACTCACCGCCTCAACGACGAATTGCGGCCTGTCGTTAAGGATGTTGTTCGTCTGACGCCAAATATCGTCGAGATTGTCATTCGCGCTCCCATGGCCGCTCGCGCGTTCAAGCCCGGCCAGTTCTATCGTCTTCAGAATTACGAAACGCTCTCCGCCCGCACAGCGGGGACGGTACTCGCCATGGAAGGCTTGGCGCTGACAGGAGCCTCGGTAGATTTTAAAGAGGGTCTGCTTTCCACCATCGTGCTCGAGATGGGCGGCTCATCCGATCTGTGCGCGCTGTTGAAGCCCGGTGACCCGGTAATTCTCATGGGTCCCACTGGCAAGCCCACCGAAACACCCGCGCAAGAAACGGTTCTGCTGGCTGGGGGCGGTTTGGGCAACGCCGTACTCTTCTCCATTGGCCAGCAACTGCGCGCTTCCCACTCATGCGTCATCTATTTCGCCGGTTACAAGAAGATCGTTGACCGCTACAAAGTTGAGGAAATAGAAAAGGCCGCCGATGTTGTGATCTGGTGCTGCGATGAAGCGCCGGGATTCACGCCAGGCCGCGTTCAGGACAGCGCCTTTGTGGGCAACATCGTCGAAGCGATGGCGGCGTACGGCCGGGGAGAGTTAGGCGAAGCCGCAATCCCGCTTAGTTCAGTAGACCGCCTGATTGTCATCGGCTCAGACGGAATGATGCGGGCCGTTCAGCAAGCGCGGCACACGGTTCTGCGGCCCTATTTGAAGCCGGACCACGAAGCGATCGGCAGCATCAATTCTCCAATGCAGTGCATGATGAAGGAGATTTGCGCCCAGTGCCTGCAATTACATAAAGACCCGATCACCGGTAAGGAAACCGTTGTCTTCTCGTGCTTCAATCAGGACCAACCGCTCGATCAGGTTGAGTTCAGCACACTTCGCTCCCGGCTTTCGCAAAACGGCGCGCAGGAGAAGCTGACAAAGCTGTGGGTCGACTACTGCCTGCGAAGCATCGGCGCGCGGGAAGCGGCTGGTCAGCCCGTGCCAAGCCTCTAATGGCTGTAATTCTCGCGGTTTTTTGTTTCGTTGTTGCAATCCTTCTCGCCGGATTTATTTATCAGACCGTTGGCAAGCTGCGCGATCGAGGCCGCTTCCCCGCACCGGGATGTCTGCTCACTATAGGCGGCCAAACTTTTCATGTTGTAGAGAAAGGCTCCGGCCCCACCGTCGTTCTTGAATCCGGCATCGCCAGTACCTCTATCGCCTGGCTCAAAGTTCAGGCCGAGCTTTCAAAATGTGCGCGCGTCATTGCATACGACAGAGCCGGGCTGGGCTGGAGCTCACGTCCTCACACACCGCGCACGCTCGAGAACGTGGTTGACGAATTGCACGCTCTGCTTCATCGCATCGAAGCGCGGCAGCCCTTTGTGTTGGTTGGTCACTCCTACGGGGGATTGGTGGTCCGTCTGTTCTCGAAGCTCCACCCGGACGAAGTTGCCGGAATCGTTCTGGTCGACCCTGTAGACGCTCGCGATTGGTATCCCATGGCCGAGTCTCAACGGCCGCGGCTTGCGCGAGGAGTCATGCTGTCCCGGCGCGGCGCTCTTCTCGCCAGAATCGGACTCGTCCGGTTCGCGCTTGCTCTGTTGATTTCAGGAAGCCGGCGTCTACCGCGTTTGATTTCGCGCTGGAGCGCCGGTCAAGGCGCTTCGGTCACGGAGCGAATTACGGGCGAAGTCCGGAAGCTGCCGCCCGAAGTCTGGCCCATGATCTGCATGCACTGGAGCGACGAGAAATGCTTCACGGCGATGGCAGAGTACCTCGAGCGGCTTCCACTCAGCGCAAAGACCGCCGAGGAAGCTGGTTGGCCCACCGGAATCCCGATCATCGCCCTGATCGCCGCAGGCACGACCCCCAATTTCCCGGAAGGCGCTGTGCGCTGCGTCGCAACCCGCAGCGGCCACTGGATACAACTCGACGAGCCCGAGCTAGTCGTCGAAACAATCCGCGAACTGCTATCAAGATGACAATCGGCAGTGTGGTGCACGCTTTAGCGTGCAGCGTTGAACTTCAGTTCACAGTCCGCCTACTGCGGCCCGCCGTTCTTAATCACCTCTTGAGCCCGCTCTGCCGTCGCAGCTCGCGCCTTGCCTTCCAATTCGCTGAACGTCTTCATCTCCGTTTGCGCCTCTTCCGTCCTTCCCGTCGCGCGGTAGGCCTGCGCCAGCAGGAAATGCGTTTTGGGCTCGGCAGGGTTCGATTTCTCGACCACTTTGAGTTCGGCGATTGCCTCCTGGTCGCGGTGCAGCTTCAACAGCAACCGCGCACGGTCGGCGCGGGCCTCCGTAAGATTCGGGCAGGCGGCAAGCGCCTTGTCCACGTGCGCCAGCGCCTGCTCCGGCTCGACGCTCTTCTGCAACAGGATGTCTCCGAGTTTCCACTCGACCATGCAATTATTCGGATCGATCGCCCGTTCCTGTTCAAACTGCTGGGTCGCGTTGTCCCATTGCGACAGGCTCCAGTACAAATCGCCCAGTTTGAAATGCAGACCAGGCTGTTTTGGCGCGACTTCGACAGCTTTTTTCCATTCCACAATCGCGCCGTTGTAGTTTTTCATGCTTTCCATCAACTCGGCGGAAATTTCGTGCGACCAAATGGAATCGGGACCAAGTTCGTTCACCTTCCCGAGTGCCTGTTCGGAGAGCTGCATGTACACTCTGCCGAGCAGATACCAGACTTGAATATTTTGCGGCTCGAGTTTGGCAAGATGCTGCAGATGAGTCGCCGCGGCTTGGAAATCGCCCAGCTTAGTGAAATCGTTCACAAGCAGAAGCTCGAGATTCTTGTCGGCGGGATTCGCGGCAAGTGCGGATTCAAGGCGCGGCTTAGCCCGTTGATAGTCGCCCATCTGGAACAAGCACATGCCCAGGAGCGCCGAAGCCGACCTCATATGCGGATCGATCTTCAGCCCGCGTTCAAGTGCATCGGCGGCATCGCGAAACCGGCCCTGTTTAAAGTAGAGCGCGCCGAGATTGTTGTAAGCTGGCGCAAGCCGAGGTTCGAGCTTCAAAATCTCCTGATATTTCGCGGCTGCTGTCGCGAGATCCCCGGATCGCTCCGCCGCCGCTGCCTCCTCATGCAGCGAATCCACTTGCGCGTCAGTGGTTTGGCTCCAAAGGGCTCCGCAACCCGCGAGAACACACGACAAAACCCCGAGCCGCAAAGCAAAACAAGCGACCATGGATACACTATAGTGCTTGTGTAGTTGGCTTCCATCGCTCCCTATCTATGCGGTTGCAATGTTTACTTTCTCTGTGGCGACCGGCCTGCATTTCACCGATGTAGCCGCGCAGGCCGGCATTCGCGCCACGATGCGCTGCGGAGGACCCGAGAAGCGCTGGATAACGGAGGCCAACGGCAGCGGCGCGGCGTGGCTCGATTACGACAACGACGGCTTGATGGACCTGCTGATTGTAAATGGCGCGACCATGGACGAGCTGCGGAGAATTGTCTCCGGCTCGACGCTAGCGCCTTCGCCCGGCGGCGTGTATCTGTTTCACAATCTCGGAGACGGCCGATTCGAGGATGTCACGGCACGCGCGGGACTTAAAAATCCCTATTGGGGAACGGGCGCTAATGCGGCCGATTACGACAACGACGGCTTTACCGACATTCTCATCACCACCATAGGCCGCGATCTGCTGTATCGGAACAACGGAAACGGCACTTTTACGGAAGTAAGCAAACAGGCCGGTTTGGCTCAGAGCGTCGCCTGGCACACCGGAAGCGCGTTTGGCGATTTCGATGGCGATGGAAATCTCGATCTCTTCATCACCGGTTACGTGGACATTCACTCGCTCGCTTTCGACAAACCAGCGCCGGTCTGCGATTACTTTGGGCAGCACGTTTTCTGTGGCCCGATCGGACTGAAGGGCGAACGGAGCATGGTTTATCACAACAACGGCAACGGAACTTTTACCGATGTTACGAAGGCTTCGGGCGTCGGGAACGCGCCCCCGGCGCATGGATTCACACCCGTCACCGGAGACTTCAATGGCGACGGCAAACTGGATGTTTTCGTTGCAAACGACTCCGATCCTAATTACCTGTTCCTAAACCAGGGCGACGGCACATTCAAAGAATCTGCACTCGAACATGGAGTGGCATTCAACGCCGATGGCCGAACACAATCGAACATGGGCGCGGCCGTGGGCGAGTTCGGCAAAAGCGGCAGCGAGGATCTCCTCACCACCACGTTCAACAAAGACTACTTTCCGCTGTTTCGCAAGAACAAATCGGGCATGTTCGACGAAGTGGCTTCGTCTGCCGGCCTCGCGACCATAACCGGAACCTATCTCGGCTGGGCCTGCGGCTTGACCGATTTTGCGAATTCCGGAATCCGCCAGTTCTGGACTGCCAACGGCCATGTTTATCCGACGGACAGCAGCTATTTTGAGCCGATTACAATTTTCGGCACCGTGGCCGGCAAAGCGTCGCTCATTTATTCGTACCCGGCGACGCCTTCCAATTCTTACCGAGGAGGCTGCGCGGGCGACTATAACAACGACGGCAAAGAGGATCTGTTGATACTTCCCATCTCGGGCTCACCCGTTTTGTTGAGAAACGATACAAGCGATCAAAACGCATGGCTGGGGCTAGAGCTCCGCGGCACAAAAAGCAACCGCGATGCGATCGGCGCGGCTGTTGCCGTGGAAGCGTGTGGCCAAAGGCAATGGGATGAAGTGCGCAACGGCGGCAGCTACATTTCGCGAAACGATCCTCGTTTACACTTTGGCTTGGGCGGATGCGGCAAAGTGGATAAAGTAACGATCAAATGGCCGAGGGGAGCGATTCAAACCCTGACCGATGTGCCCGTGAACCGCTACCTGACAATCGAGGAACCGAAGTAAGTTGAAAGCTCTACTCTGCCTCGCAGGCTTCGTCGTCGTGTGCGGTTTCTGGCTGGCGCTTCCGGCCGTGACCCCCGCCGGAAAATTCGCCGACGTAACCGTTGAGCGCGGCATTCACTTTCAAGGCGTAGCCTCGCATACATCCAAAAAATATCTGCCTGAAACCATGGGCTCGGGCGTAGCACTGTTCGATTACGATAACGACGGCCGGCTCGATATCTTCTTTGTGAACGGCGCGCCGCTCGCCGAACCGACTCCCCTAGGAACGATACCTGTCAAGAAAGGACCGGAGTCCTGGAACCGGCTCTATCACCAGAAGCCCGATGGCAATTTCGAAGACGTAACCGAGAAAGCGGGCTTGCAGGGCGCGGGCTATGGCATGGGCGTCGCCGTGGGCGATTACGATAACGACGGCTATGAAGATCTCTACGTCACAGCCTACGGCGGCAACAAGCTGTATCACAACAATGGCAATGGCACGTTCACCGATGTCACAAAGGAATCCGGCACAGGCGGCAGCGGCTGGTCCACCAGCGCGGCCTGGGTCGATCTCGACAACGACGGCCGCTTGGATTTAGTGGTCTTGCGCTATGTGAAGTGGGATTTCAACGATATCTATTGCGGCGAGCGTACGCCTGGCGGCCGGGCTTACTGCCACCCCGACACGTTTCAACCTATTGCTCCGCTCGTATTTCACAACGACGGAAATGGCCATTTTCATGAAGTTGCCGAACAGATCGGACTCGCCAAGCCCGGCAAAGGCCTGGGTATCGCGCTTGCCGATTACGACCGCGACGGGCACATCGATTTGTTTGTCGCGAACGATTCGATGATGGAATTTCTCTATCACAACAAGGGCGACGGAACATTCGAAGAGATGGGGCTGGTGTCGCAAGTGGCTGTCGATGACGACGGCCAGACCTATGCGGGCATGGGGACCGATTTCGCCGATTACGACAACGACGGCTATCCCGACATCGTCGTTGATAACCTGGCAAATCAAAAATACGCGCTGTACCGCAATAATCGCGATGGCAGTTTTAGTTACGTGACGCAAACAACCGGGCTGGGCCACATCACGCTGCTGCACTCCGGCTGGGGCTTGCGATTCGTCGATTACGACAACGATGGCTGGAAAGACCTCATTATCACGCAGGGTCACGATCTCGACACCATCGAAAAAACGTCGCCCCACCTGCATTACCGGGAGCCCATGCTGCTTCTGCGCAACTCAGGAAAAGGGTTCGAGGACGTCTCCGGGCAGTCGGGCGATGTGTTTCAACGGCCATGGCTGGGGCGCGGCCTCGCGACGGGGGATTTTGATAATGACGGGCGCGTGGACTTTGTTGTTACGACGAACGGCGGAGCCGCGCACCTCATCCATAACGAGACCAACAGCGGAAATCATTGGTTGACGTTCTCGCTCATTGGCCACAAAACCAATCGCGATGGAATCGGAGCAGTCGTAAAGGTGAGTACGGCGCAAAGCGCGCAGTGGGACACGGTGACCACCGCCAGTAGTTATCTTTCTTCGAGCGATAAGCGGCTGCACTTCGGCCTCGGATCGGAGAGGGTTGCCGGGCGCATCGACATCCAATGGCCGAGCGGAAAGCTGCAAACACTAGCCAACGTGAAAGCAGACCAGATTGTGAAAGTGAACGAACCCGAATAACGATGCGCGGCGTGGGCGAGGCAGGCCTCGCCCCTACAGTTGTAGTGGCCGGGCCTGCTCGGCCTGTCTTCTGTGGTACAACCATGGCAAAGCTCCGTTTCTCAATGTTTCCTCGACTATCGTGGCTTTTACCGCTTGTACTGATTGCTCGCGCGAGCTCACAAATCCCCGACCCTGCCTTAG
Organism: Bryobacterales bacterium; assembly: GCA_963722585.1. Classification (GTDB taxonomy): domain Bacteria; phylum Acidobacteriota; class Terriglobia; order Bryobacterales; family Bryobacteraceae; genus KBS-96. Next base: position 21,037 of record CAVRNU010000041.1, read on the forward strand.
CCGAGGCCCGGTCCTTAGCCGCGAGCGGTAAGCTGAACGACGCCGAAGCCGCAGCCCGGGGTTATCTTGCAACAAATCGCACTTCGCCCGACGGCCACTTTCTCTTGGGCTATATCCTCTTCAAAAAACAGCAAGCGAAAGCCTCGCTCGCCGAATACACCGAAGGCGCAAAATTCCGCACACCCAGCGCCTACGATCTGGAAGTTGTGGGCGGCGATTACGTTCTGCTTCACGACTACGCCGACGCCGACAAGTGGTTTACTAAATCGGTCGAATGGAACCCCCGAAATTTTCAGGCTCTCTATTACTTGGGCCGCACGAAATATAACGAAAATCGCTTCGAGGAAGCCGTAAACGTGTTTCTCGAATGCCTGAAACTCGATCCGAAAAACGTGAAGGCTGAAGACAATCTCGGGCTATCGTATCAGGGCCTGGGCCGGCTCGACGACGCTATCGCGGCCTTTCGCACGGCCATCGCGTGGCAAACCGATGCAAAGCAAAAAGATTCAAGTCCCTATATTGACTTGGGCACGCTGTTTGTCGATAACGACCGCCCTCGAGAGGCGATTCCCCATCTGCTCGAAGCAGCAGCGCTCGCGCCGGATGATGTGCGCGCGCACCGCGAGCTAGGCAAAGCCTACCTGCATCTCGACGAGCTCGACAAAGCGCAAGCCGAACTCGAGCGCAGCGTTCAGCTTGCTCCCGAAAATGCCCCCACACATTTCATGCTGGCGCAGGTGTACCGAAGGCGCGGGCTGGCTGATAAGGCCAAGCAGGAAAGCGAGCGCTATATCGCCCTCGCCGGCGCACACTCCGAGTGACGCCTTCAGAATTGGAACGATATTAACCCCTGCCCTTGCCGCTGCGTATTGTTCTGACTGTTGATGACCCTCCCGAAGTTTGCATCTTCGTAGTTCAGATCGGGCGAGCCGAAAATGACCCGGTTCAAGACATTGAAATATTCAATTTCGAGCTTCACCTTGACTTTCTCGCCAATGGCGAAGTACTTGGCGAGCGCGATGTTTTCGTTGGCCTGGAACGGATTCCGCAGTTGCCCGAGCACGCGCGGCGCATTACCCAGCACCCACGGTCCGGGATCGCTGAAATCGGCTTTGTTGATAACCGGCAGTCCCTGATACACGTTGTTGTACGAGAACATCATGTTGCTGTAGGAGACAACGTTCGCGCGGTTGCAAGGAGCGCAATTGTTACCAAGCGGATCGCCGTTCACGTAGACTGAGCCCCCCGCATTGCCGCTCCACAGCGGCGTTCCAGTCGCGTAAGTGAGAAGCGGGCTGATCTGCCAGCCGCCAAATACCGCATCCTTCCAGCCTCCCTCGTTCATAAACGCTCGGCCCTTGCCAAACGGCAATTCGTAAGTTCCGGCGATATTCACCATGTTGGTCTGATCGTTGTTGTCAACCGTCCATTCCGAGGCCTGATTGTTCTTGTTGAGTGAATTCGCGGCAAACGAGGTGAACCCGGAGTTTGTGTTGGACATCATGCGCGACAAATTGTAGGAGACCAAAAAGCTAAGACCGTTGGTATAGCGTTTCTCGACCTGGATCTGCATCGCGTTGTAGAACGACGATCCCGTATTGTCGAAATTGTTGAAAATGTTCGAATACTGAGGGTATGGCCGGAGCGCTTGCAGCAAGGTCGCGCTCGATCCGAAATCGTTTACAAAGTTTGGATAAGGCAAGGCGACGCCTGGGACGGAAGTGATGGAATTGCCCAGCAGGCTTCCATACTGATTCAGATAAGCCGGGTTTAGCTGATTGATGGGATTCAATTGCGAAGGCAAAAAGTTGGCGCGATTGCCGGTATAAGCGGCCGACAAGAACATCTGATAGGGCAGTTCCCGCTGAACGCCAATGTTCCAGACGATGTCATATGGCGCAATGCCGTCGGTCGCGGGATCGAACGCATTAATCTGCTGCCCGATTCCGAGCGATGGACTGAACGGGGTCGGCGCCGGGCTGGGCAGAACATTGGTATCCCAGGAGCCGAAGGCCGGAACCGTCGAGCCGGTGGAATTGCGATTGAACGAGCCGAGCAGCAAATTGCCGTAGTTCACAGCAACCTTGCTCGTGCCATACTCGTAGGCTCCGCCATCGAGATAATTCATCGAGAATCCACCCTGCAGCACCGTTTTGTTATTCAGCTCGTAAGAGTAGCCGAGGCGCGGGCTGAAGTGTCCCCATTTGATTGCCGCGCGATCCAATCCGGCGCATCCGGTGCAGTTGCCGAATTTCGTTGCCGCTCCAGGGAGATTGCCGGCTCCTGGGTTCGGAATGGTCGAGTTGAAGTAGACGATATAGTTGCCCACCGCTGTGAAGGGCACCATGATGTCCCAGCGCACGCCGATGTTCACGGTAAGGCGGGGATTGATCTTGATGTCGTCTTGAATATAGGGTGAGAAGTCTCTATTTCGGAGCTTCTCCTCCTGCGATCCGACGCGGTTGGCGCTATCCGCGATACCCAAGAGGTAACTGGCGAATGAGTTTCCGGTGTTGCTCAGGTTGTTCGGATCGGCCGTCGAGTTGTTGCTGAAATTAAACGTTCCAGCACATTTCTGGCATTCGTTATCGTCCTGATAGGTGCGTCGGATTTCGCCGCCGATATTGAACGTGTGCTTCCCCTTGATCCAGAGCCAGTTATTCTCGACCACGATCCCCAGCTTGCGGTTGATCGACTCGATCCAGGGCGAGCCGAACTGAGATGGCGAATTGGGGCCTTCGAAGTTCAATTCGGAAACCTGGGGTGCGCCGGGCGCAGCCGAAAAATTGGGCGCAGAGGTCCGCTGGCTGATCTGGTCGTTCAATTCTCCGAGCCAGCTCGCGCCCGCCGTCATCACCAGGTTTGGTGAGATTGTGTACGAGTAGTTCGCGATGAAGACCGTGCCGAGATCGGGATTGAAGGTATTGCTGGTGAGCGGATTGCTCGTCGGCAAATAAGAACTTGTTTCTGTCCCGTAAGACGATTGGTTGTCGCGCCACTGCGTCCAATGGAGCGATTGCTTGTCGGTCAGGTTGTGGTCGATCGTATAGCCCCAGGGATTTTGCCGCGTGGGGAGCACACCGCGAAGGGATTGCTGATTGTTGACCAAGCCCGGCAGCGAAGGATTGGGCATGTATTGCAGCAGGCTCGCTGATAACGGGCTGAAACAAGCCTGCGGAATGATGTTCCCGCGAAATGGCGTTCCAGGAGTATTGCCATTAGCGTTGCAGCCGCTGTTGGCCGGGTTCCAAATTACCGTGTTCAATGCACTGAAATCGCCTGCCTTCTCTGCGGCCGTTGGGAGCGACATGAAGCTTGTATCGGTCTGATTCTGCCGGTACCACTCCATGCTGACGTGGAAAAATGTGCGATCTTTTCCGTTGTAAACATGCGGAATAATGACCGGGCCCCCAAGGCTGAAGCCATAGTTATTTTCCTTGTCGATTGGGACGGTCGGATTGTACGCGCCCTTGGCATCGAAGAAATTATTGCGAATGATTTCGAATCCGTCGCCGTGATATTGGTTTGAGCCAGATACGGTGTTGTAGGTTATGACGCCCTGGGCCAAACCGTATTGAGCCGAAAATGATGACCGCAAAACATTGAACTGGTTCACCAATTCGAACGGCGGATTCCATATGGTCTGAAAGCCCTGCGTTTCCGATTGCGCCATCGGAATCCCGTTGAAAACCACTTCGCTTTCGAAGTCAACCCCGCCGTTGATCCGCTTGCTGAAGGAGCTGCCTGTCACGCCTGGCGCAAGAAACACGAAATTGTCGATCTGCCGCCCGCGTCCGCCGCTGATCTGGTTCGGCAGTTCCTGGACGACCTTGTTTTCAATCGTCGTGCCGAGGTCGGGAGTGGTCGTGTCGAGCGCCACCACGCTAGCCTGTACCTCGACGGTCTGACTCGCAGTGCCCGGCTGGAGCGACGCGTCGACCGTCGAAACCTTGGCCACTTCGACTCCGACGCCGTTGTTAACCGAGGTTTGAAAGCCGGCGGACTCGATCTTGACCGTGTATGTACCAGGAATCAAATCGGTGAATTTGTAGGTTCCCGCCGAGCTTGTCTCCGTGGTTTTGACGACGCCGGTTGCGTCATTCGTTGCGGTCACCTTCGCGCCGGCGACGACCGCGCCCGTCGCATCGGTCACCGTTCCTGAAATGCCTTGAAGGAGCTGCGCCCACAGGCTGCTGCTTCCTAGGAAAAACAAGCACAGGCACACCACCGGCCAGTGCTGCAACGTTGCAACCTTGTACCTCATTTTGTCTCCCCTGCAATCTTCCTGGCGTCAACTAATTGAAATCCGTTAACTGCCGCTCTAGGAGTATATTCGCATAGCGCCGGGGCTGACAAGCGAAATTTTGTACAGTTCACACGTTTGCTCTATCTTTTGCTTTCCGGGCGAAAGCAAAAGGCTGCTTTGTTTCGGCACGGTAACAAGCGAAGCTAGCGATTCGCAGTTTTGAACGGCCCGCGGCCCCATTCTGGTACGCTCTCGGTTTGCATCTCGTACTTGCAGTTTGGATGGCCGCCGCGGCAACGCAGGTTGGCCATCCCTGCGTCTCGTGCCACGCGAAGGAAGTGGAAGGCTTTTCACGTTCGGCCATGGCGCATTCGCTAAGCCCGGCCGATCGGGCGCCCGCAGGCGCCTTCGAGCACCAGCTTTCGCGAACGAAGTTTACGATCAACAGCGCGGCTGGAGAAGTGCGGCAAATGCTCGAACGGCCTGGTCTGACCGAATCGCTGACTGTGCAATATGCGATCGGTTCCGGCCGCCATGCGGTCGGCTATCTCGCGCGCGTGGGCGATCATTTGTTTCAGTCTCCCGTGGCGTACTACACCAATCGCGGTTTGTGGGATGTGGCGCCCGGATACGAAGACACGCCCGATCCAGATTTCTCGCGCCCGGTTACGGCCGAGTGCCTTGTCTGCCATTCCGGCAAGCCGCTTGAAAAGCCCGACACATTGAATAGCTACGAAGCTCCATTTTTTGCGCCGGCCGCTATCGGCTGCGAGCGCTGTCACGGCGATCCGGCCGCGCATCTTCGGTCGCCACTGCCGGGAACAATCGTCAATCCGGCGCGGCTTTCTCCCAGCACGCGCGATAGTGTCTGCGAGCAATGCCACCTGGCCGGCGAAGCGCGCATTCCCAATCCCGGTAAAAGCGTCGCCGATTTCCGCCCTGGCCATCCGCTTGAAGATACATTTACGGTTTATGTCGCTCCGCGTAGTCCGGAACGTACCATCAAAGTAATCAGCCATTCCGAACAACTCGCGCAGAGCGCCTGCGCGCGAATGAGCGGGGGAAGGTTGTGGTGCGGCACGTGCCATAACCCCCATGAGACTCCAGTCCAGAAGGCCGCATATTATCGGGAGCGGTGCCTGAGCTGCCATGCGGCTACGCTCGAACCATCGCATGCCGCCCCAGGCCGCGATTGTGTTGCCTGCCACATGCCTCGGCGTAATGCGAAAGACGGAGGCCATACCGCATTCACCGATCACCGGATCACCCGGCGGCCGGAGCCTGAAGGCGAAGTGGTATTGGCGGGAGATCTGGCTGCGTGGCGCGAGCCGGAATCCAAGCTGCGCGAGCGGAATCTCGCCTTGGCCTTGGTAACAGTGGGCATGGAAACCAACAATAGAGACGAAATCATTCGCGGTTACCGGATGCTCAACAAGGTTGCGCAACAGTTCCCGAACGATGCGCCCGTATTGACTGCGCTCGGCACAATCGTGTTGACGGCGAAGGAGACGGCCGCAGCCGGGCAATATTTCGAGCGTGCTCTCGAACTCCGCCCCAACTATGCGCCATATCGTGTGAATCTGGCCACGGCTTTATTAGCCGAAGGAAACACCGCCGAAGCAGCGCGGCAGTTGGAGCAGGCCGTTGAAATCGATCCGCTGCTCGAACAAGCTGTTCAACTGTTGAGCCGCGTCTATAAGATGCAAGGCCAGTCGATAAAGGCGGAGGAACTGACTGCAAAATACCGGGCCGCTATGGGCATCACGATTGGGACGGAAAGGTGACGTTGCAAACTACCGCCAAACGCTTGTGGGGCAGGATGCCATCCTGCCCCACAGGCCTAATCATGATCGTTCTTCTACCGCTTGCTTGCGCGCGCGGGTCCGCAAATTACGCCGGTCCGCAAGCTTGCGCCGGTTGTCACAAGCAAATTGCGGCAAACCAGGCTAAAACTGCCATGGCCAACACCTGGCACGGAGCCGTTCCGGCCTCGTTTCCGCGAGAATTCGAAGCGAAAACGAAGGAGGGGCCGGAGCCGGCGTTGCAATACGCGGTCCGGCGCTCTGCATCTCATCTTGCCTTTTCAACCTCGGTGCCAAACAGCGGAGCAGTAACGCTTCCTGTCGAAGCAATGGTGGGCGGCAAACGCCACGGTCTCAGTTTTCTGGAGCGTATCGAGCAGGTAGACGGCGTGCCGCTCGAGCGCCCGGCGTTGATCGAAGCGCGCTACGCCTATAACGCACGTCACGGAAAACTGGAGCTTTCGCCGGGCTTCGAAACGGAGAAGCCGCGCAACTACGAAGACGCGCTCGGCAGAGTCCTCAATCCCGATTTCGAAACGAAATGCCTCACCTGTCACGCCAGGCCCGAGACGCCTGGTTCCGGCCCGCAAGGCGGGGTGCGCTGCGAAAATTGTCATGGCCCGGCGGCGGATCATGCCGCTTCGATGGCCGGCGGAAATGGCGGTGTTCGGCCGGTCATGCCGGTGCGATTACGCGGTGCGGAAACCATGAACGTGTGCGCTCCTTGCCATAGCGGCACGAGTCAACAGTCCGATCCGCTGCCGGACGATCTGCTGGTATCGAATCAAGTACCTGCGCTTCGCAATTCGGAATGCTTCATTCAAAGTGGAGAAGGATTTTCGTGCACGAATTGCCATGATCCGCACCAGGATTCGACTCGAGTAGCGCAGCAGTCGATTGCAACCTGCCTCCAATGCCATAGCTCCTCGGTAAAACAGCATGCGGCCATATGCCCAGTAAACGCTACGGACGAGTGCATTGGGTGCCACATGCCCGGCATCGACAAAGGCTCGTTCCGGATGACGGACCACTGGATTCGCGTTCATCCCGAGCAAGGCATCAAAGCGCAAAAGATCGATGCCAGCCTGCATTCATTGGTGCAGCCGAAGCGCGAGTTCTTGCGCATTATCGTTGTAGGAGATCAGCAGAAAACGGCTCAGGCCGCCGCGCGGCTGGCCCACGGCGAAGCGTTTCCCACAGTTGCGCGGCAAATCTCGGAGGATGCAACCGCGCCCGGCGGCGGCTACATCGGCGAGTTGGAAGTAGCGCAAATGGATCCGAAACTCGCCGCTGCCGCCGTTCAATTGCAGTACGGCGAGACGAGTCCGGTGGTCGATCTGGGCAATCGCTTCGTGATTCTGTATCGCATGGCTCGCGATTTCAAGTGGCAGGCCGATCAATTGTTTCAACAAGCTTCCGCGCTAAAGAGCCACGGCGATCTCAAAGGCGCAATTTCTAAGAACGAAGCGGCGCTTCAAATTTATCCCTACTTTCTGCGCGCACTCGTTTTCATGGGAACGAATCTTGGCGAGGCAGGCGACCGGCGGCGCGCATCTGAGATTTTGCAGTTCGCCGCGCAAACGTATCCGAAAGACGCTTCCACCCAATTCGATTTCGGCTTGACGCTGAGACCAGGTTCCGAAGAGCAGATGGCTGCATTCCGGCGCGCCATCGAATTAGATCCGAATCTGATCGCCAGTTACGAAAGCTTGGGCGCAGCCTTATATTCGAGCGGTCAGCCTCAAAATGCAATCGACACGTTTCGCAAGGGCCTTGAGATAGACCCACTCTCAGCGATCCTCAATTACGACTTGGGCCTCGCGCTCAGCGAGCAAGGCGATCGAGAGGGCGGCGAGCGCGCGCTTCGCTTGGCGCGGAAGCTGGACCCACAGGTGGAGTCGAAGAACAATCAATTGAACAAGGCCGGTCGCTGACGCTTCCGGCTCCTTGTCAGGCAAAGCGGTTCAGGTTACGATGCGGCCGTCGCGCATGGCCACGGTCCGGTCGGCGAACGCCGCCGCCTCCGGGTTGTGCGTAATCATGAGGATGGTCTGCCCGGTCTGCTTATTTACATCGCGCAGCAGTGAAAGCACCGCGGTCGAGTTTTCCGTATCCAGATTCCCCGTCGGTTCATCCGCCAGCAGAATTGCCGGCCGGTTCACCATCGCCCTTGCGATCGCCACCCGCTGCTGCTCGCCTCCCGATAAAGCTCTCGGCTTAAAATTCAGCCGTTGACTGATGTTGAGCATCTCGAGGATACGCGTAAACTCCGGCGGCAAAGGTCCGTTGTTATGCGCGAGGTAACGCGCCATCATGATGTTGTCCCGTGCGCTCAGCGTCGGCAGCAGGTTGTATTTCTGAAATACAAATCCGACTTTCCGCTGCCGTAGTTCGGTTCGCTGCGAGTCTGAAAGTTTTTGAAGATTCTCACCATCCAGAATCACTTCGCCCTCGGTGGGCGCGAGTAAACCGCCGAGAATATGGAACAGCGTTGATTTGCCCGAGCCAGACGGGCCTATCACCGAAAGAAACTCGCCGCGCGCCACTTGAAGATCTACTCCTCGGAGGGCGTGCACATCTATCTCACCGGAACGATAGACCTTTTTCAAATTGTGCGTTTCGATGATGGGCGCGCCGTCAGTCATAGGCCAGCGCCTCGATGGCGTCCTGTTTCGCCGCTTTCATCCCAGGGTAAATTGCGCCCAGCAACGCGCCGACGATGGCGATTGCGGCCGCGGTGGGCCACCAGCCAGGCACATCAACAACCTGAATTGACGCCGGAACTAACGTCATAATAAGTCCTTTGGCGCCGAACGTAAGCAGGATGCCGATCACCGAGCCTACGAGCGCCAACGCCAGTGTCTCGCGAATAAGAATGTTGATTATCATTAGCGGCTTCGCGCCCAGCGCCTTCAAAATGCCGATTTCGCGCGTCCGTTCAAGCACCGCCGTATACATGGATAGGAAAACGACCAGAAAGCCGACAACGATCGAAAGCCCGATCACAATGTTGATGAAAGCTTTCAATGGAGGCAAGCTATTTACGCTGTATAGCGAAGTCAGCTCGCCGATCGAAATAGCATGCAGGTCGCCTTTCAGCAATTGATTGAGTTGACTGATCACCACCCGGGTATTCGACGCGTTATCTACCTTCACCCATATCTGCGTGACCTGTCCCCGGTTGCCCGTGAGCTCTTCCAGGCGGTCTTTTGAAACAATTAAATGGCTCAACTTGCCTTCTTCCACAACTCCCGCCACCCGCCAGTTATGGTTGAGAAGCGTGATCGTCTGACCTGCCCTGACCTTGCTCTCGCGCTGATAGTAGTCGTCTATCAGAATGTCATCGGGCTTCGTGGGCGGCCCACCTTCCAAATATTTGAAGCCGCCGCTCATGGTCACGAACTTGTCGAGATCGACGCCGGCCATCGTCGTGAGCCCGAAGATTTGGGCAATCACCACTCCGAGCGCCATCTGAACATGCGGTTGTTTCGCGACCAAGCTAACGAATTTTTCGTTGATCTGTGCCGAAGAAAGCGTGAACGCGCTCGCTCCTTCGGGCCGCAGCAAGATTTCCGCGCCAACTCCTCGCGCCCGCCTCGCCGAATCTTGCAGCATGCCCTGGCTTAGTCCCACAAGTGTCAGAATGGTGGTCACCTGAACGCCGATTACGATAGCACTGAGAACAGTTCTCACCCATCGATGTTTAAGATTTTCGAGAACCAGTTTGTTGATCATCGGCGGGAAGCGCAGCTTGTAAAGGCGAGCTCAGGGGGCCCTGCAGCACTCCGATTATATCGACGAGTGGCCTCTTCTCTGGGCCAAGCGCCTGTTGAGGCCGTTCAGAAAATCGGCCGCCACTCTCACAACTGGTATATGTTCGAGATCCACACGCTCGTTCATTTGGCGCATGGTCCTCTCATCAATCTGGCCCGACAATTCGCTCAACACGGCTGCGAGCTCCGACTTTTGTCGCAGAATTTCGTCGCGAACGATGAAGCATGCCTGGTAGGGCGGAAAGGCATGCTTATCGTCCGCCAGAACCCGGTACTGATTCGACATGAGCAGCCCATCCGTTGAATTCGCCGCCGCCATGTCGATCTGGCGCCCATTCAGCGCTCGATACAGCAGCCCTAGATCCATTGTCTTGGGAAGTCCGTTCCATCGCAAACGATACACTGAATCCAAACGGCCTAATCCGTCCGGCCTCGTCAGAAACTCATAACCAACGCCGAGCCGCCACGTACGCTCGAAGGCGGCAGACAAAGTTGGCGCTCGAAGCTTTGCCGCATCGTCGCGGCGCACCGCCATAGCGAACGAATCATCAAATCCGAGAGGCTGCATCCAGCGCAGGTGAAACCGCTGTTCATAGAGCGACGAAACGGTTTTGAACACACCGTTCGGATCGGTGTTCAATGGCTGTTTCAGCACAGCTGTTAAGGCTGTGCCCGTATACTCCGGATAGAAATCAATCTCGCCGTTTTTTAATGCGAGATGCGCTAGCAGCGTGCCGCCAAGATCGAGACGCCGCTCGACTTTCACATGCAGCCTGTTCTCGATCTGCTGCGCCGCAATCTCACCCAACACAATCTGTTCAGTGAAGTTCTTCGAACCGGCGATAATCGCGTCGCGGCGCCCGCAGCCTATAGGCACTAAGACTAGCAATGCCGTCGCGAATCCTAGTAATATGTCCCGCGTCAAGAGGCAACCTGCCAGCGCTTCTCGATCATCGACATGGCTCCATCCGCGGCGAGCGCCAGCGCGGCGGCAGGCAACGCGCCAGCGAGAATCTCTACCGTATCCACCGAGGCTAGCCCGCGAAAGATCAAAACGCCGAGTCCGCCCGCACCGATCGCCGCTGCAATGGTGGCCGTGCCGATCGTCGCGGTAAGAGCAGTCCGTATGCCCGCCAATATGGTTGCCGCGGCGAGCGGCAATTCGACATGGAACAGCAACTGCCTGTCTGTCATGCCCATCGCCGTTGCCGATTGCCGCACAGCGGGATCGACCCCGGCGATACCCGCGATCGTGTTGCGAAGTATGGGCAGCAGCGCGTAAAGAATCAGGCTCAATATCGCGACGCGCTTCCCAATCCCGCCGATCAACGGAATCGGTATCAAAAACCCAAACATCGCGAGACTGGGTATGGTTTGCGCTATGTTTGCGAACGCGATGGCATACCTCCGCACCACCGAGTGACGCGTACTCAAGATTCCAAGCGAGACTCCGAGCGCAGTCGCAATGGCCGAAGAAATCAACACAATCCAGATGTGCTCGACGAGCAGCGACCCAACATCTCGGGCCAGCGTTTTGATAACCAGCTCGTCCATCAGGTCACGCCTTGACGCGAGGGAAGGGTTTCCAGGAATGCCCGAGCCACCGGTGTGTCCGCGTTCAGAAACTGGCGGCGTTCCGCTATCGTCTCTAAACGGCCGTCATCCAGTACTGCGATGCGAGTGCCAAGTTTCAGGGCTTCGGTCACGTCGTGCGTGACGAAAATAGCTGGAATCGAATAGCGCTCGCGCAAAGACAGAAATTGCTGCTGCATATCCAGCCGCGTCAACGGGTCTAAAGCGCCAAACGGCTCGTCAAACAGCAACAGCGCTGGATTCGCGGCGAGCGCGCGCGCCACCCCCACACGTTGGCGCTGGCCGCCGGATAGCTGATGCGGCAGCCGGTCCGCATACTGCCCGTACGGAAGCTGCACCTGGTCGAGCAGCTCCCGGACCCGCGCCTCGATCTGTTCCTGTTTCCACTCGAGCAGCTTTGGAACGAGCGCCACATTCCGCGACACAGTCCAGTGCGGAAGCAAGCCGATTTCCTGGATCACGTATCCGATGCGCCTGCGCAACGCAATGACATCGAGGCTTCGCAGATCCCGCCCTTCAAACTCAATCTCGCCTCGCTGAAATTCGAGAAGCCGGATAATCACTTGGATCGCGCTCGTTTTACCGGACCCGCTCCGGCCTAACAACACCAGCGTCTCGCCTTCCTCCAAATCGAACGAGAGGCGGTCGAGCACCGCGCGGCCGCCGCGCCGGCATTCTACATCGCGGAAAGAGAGGAACGGCACGTCAACAGCAGCTTAACAGTTAGCGCCAAACGCTTCCACCTTACAAACAATCGACAAATCCTCTTAGTCTTGTGAGGCGGGCGTCCTCGCCCGCGGGCGACGTCCTCGTCGGCCTCTGGATCAAACCATTGAAAGCAAGAACAAGCCGGATGTGGACGTCCGGCGCGGACCAGGAGGTCCGCCCTACGACTCCGCGCAGGGTGCCGTCCTGCCCCCCACCGCGGAAATACGTTACCGGCTTCTGATGGCCTGTACCTAATTGCTCGCCGCTGGTTTGACGGATGAATTGGCGGGTTCAGAGGAGGCTTTGCCGGTAGGGGCCGAATGGCCTGGACCACCTGAAGGAGCGCCGGCTCCCGAGCTGCTGGAAGCTGTAATGCCCAAGTAGCTATCTACCACCGCAGTAGATACTCCGATGTTGGCGGCAATTACGTTTACGCTTAGACCTTGTTGGTGCATAGCCATGGCTTGCGCTGTGGCGGAAAGCTTGACCGTGTCGGACCCGGATGCCGGTTCTGGCGAGCTGTTTGAAGTATTTTCCTGAGACCGTGTCGCCGCACTTGGCTGACCCTCGCTCAATGGCGAGAGGCTGTTGTTCGACGTGCTGGTTATCATAAGGGGCTAGACCTCCCTAGTTGTGTATCGGCAAATCCCAAACGAAACTTGAGGGGCTGGTTACGCACCCATGGCAGCATCGGTAAAAAACAAATAGTTTTCGCCGCTTTTAACCTACGCCTCCCAGAGCGATTCCGCAAACGGCCATTCCTCGTCCACCCATGTGTTTAGCATCTTGAATCCGCTCGCGACGGCGCTTTCGTTTAGGTCTTCCGTTGTGAACTTGTGAGACGACTCGGTCCAGATTGTCTCACCCGGCGCAAAATCCGCCGAAACGTCGAGCGAAGGGAACGTCACCGTCTGACGCGTCAGCGATATCAGGTGTATTTCAATCCTGCGCTCGCATGCGTTCCACACCGCCCGGTGTTCGAATGCCCTCAAATTGAAATTTGCTTGCAGCTCGCGATTCATTCTTGCGAGAACGTTCAAATTAAATGATGCTGTCACGCCCAGCGGATCGTCATATGCCGCCAGCATGGCATCGATATTCTTGACCAGGTCCACTCCTAGAAGAAACAAATCGCCCGGTCGCAGATGCGAATGGAGCTTGCGCAGAAATTCCATTCGCTGGTCCGGCTCGAAATTCCCGACAGAGCTGCCTAGAAACAGCAACAATAAGCGGCCTCGTTCCGGACGCAATCCGGACAACAGTGTGACGCCTTCCAGATAGTCGGCGTGAATTGGCTCAACATTGGCGAACGAGGCGAGTTCGTTGGAACACGTCGAGAGCGCCTCGTCGGAAACGTCAATCGGATAGTATTTCAGCGCCGGCTCGGCGATCGCCCCCAGTATGTGGCTGGTCTTCTTGCCCGATCCGCTGCCAAGCTCCGCGACCAAACAGGGCGAGCCTAAGCTTTCGGCCACCTGCTTCGCGCAGAGGGCCAGCACTCTTCGATCGGCCCTGGTCAGGCCATACTCCGGCAACAGCGTGATGGCCTCGAACAATCTGCTGCCCAGCCCGTCATAGAAATATTGAGGCGGCAATTTCTTTCTCGCGCTCTTAACCAGCCCGGTAACCACATCCGCCGCGAATCCTGAAAGTTGCACTTCCGAAACAGCCGGCATGAATCTCTCCTCAGTTCTCCACGCAGCGGAAGGTGCCGTAGACATAGGGATAGTCGGTGCGAAACCAATTTCGGAACGATGGCCGCAAAAGCCGCGCCCCCGTTCTCTGCGACCCGCCCTTGATTACGTAGTGGGCGCCATCAAAGAAATTGGCTGAGTAACCGGGGTATACCCGAGACGGTTCAAAACCCTTGAACGGTTGAAAGGGCGTTTGGGTCCACTCCCACCCATTGCCTACCAGTTGGCGAACACCGTATGCGCTTTCATTCTCGGGCGTCGCATACACGGGCTCCGGGTCCCAGCGCTTGAAATCGAAATTGCCTAACCGGTAACTTGGCTCGGTCGGGCCCCAGGGATACAAGCGCGCAGCTTCCGTCGAAGTGCCGTACGCCGCGCGGTGAAACTGAGCTTCGGTCGGAAGCGATTTTCCTTTCCAAGCCGCGTAAGCCGACGCTTGTTTCTGCGTCGCGTAGACCGGCCAATCCAACGGCAATGGGATCTCTTCAAACATGCCACGGAAATAGAATTTGCCGTTGCGCTCCGACCAAAAATGCGGAACAGGTCCCCCGGCGCGAACAAATTCGTTATATTCTCCGTTCGTCACCTTGAACCGCTGAATGCGGAACGAAGGAACGTGAACTACATGCTCGTCATATTCATTGTCCCAGCCAAACGATCCATCCCGTGGTTTGCCCAGCACCGCGCGACCCTCCCTCACTTCGCACAAGGAGTTAGGTTGAGGCTGGAGTGACTCAGGAGATGTTTCCGCCGCGGCAGGTTTGATTTTCGCGTCATAGTTGAAGTTGTGCCACATGTAAGCCAAGGTCTCGAGGTGCATCAGCCGGTGCTCGATGACCATGTGGATGGCGTCTTCAGGGGCCGAGTCAAACGCTTCTTCGACGGCCCGGCGCGCCTGGGAAACATAGCGATGGATCCGTTCGAGCGTTGGCCAGTCGTTCGGGGTATCGCTAGGAAGTTGATTCGAGTCCGGGTCGATCCCTGCCTCGAACAGGGAATCGAGCGCCGGTTCTTGTGACTGCTGCCCGAGGCCTTTGAGGCAGATCTGGATGTAGTCGAACGCCTCCAAGTGGCCAATATAGAAGACCACACGATGACGCTCCGCGATGGGCCGCTCGTATAAATGCGAAGTGCGCAGTACCGAAAACAATTCCTCGGTCCGCCTGCGTCCGGATTGCAGCTCCGTCGCCAAATGGGCTCGGTTCACCTCTGTAAGTACCGCCATTCTCATCTCCTCGGAGGGGCCGCCGATCGAAGCGGCCAGTTGAAACGCACGCTAATCAGATGCGTTTGCGGCGGTTTTGATTGCGGAGTCGTTACGTTTTTGTACTCGAATTTCCTCTGGTATCTTAAATAGGTTTGGCAATGACACGATGCCGTATTCCGTCCTTCCACTTCGCGAATTTATGGTGCGTCCAGCGCTCCCCGCCGCCATTTCCAGACTGACTGAAATCGCTTACAATCTGTTGTGGAGTTGGGATCATTCTATTCGCGCGGTCTTCCGCCGGCTCGATCCCAGCTTATGGAAGGAATCGAACCACAATCCGGTCCAGTTCCTCGGAACCATCTCGCAGGAATCTCTCAATAAAGCGGCCAGCGATCCTCGATATCTGGCGCAGTACCGGCGCGCCTGTGACAGATACGATACTTACCTGCGCAAGCGCGAGCGTAAGAGCGGCTCACCGCTGATCGCCTACTTTTCGATGGAATACGGCCTGCTCGACTGTATGCCGATTTATTCGGGCGGCCTCGGCGTTCTTTCCGGCGACCATCTGAAGGCCGCGAGCGACTCCGATATTCCGTTGGTCGGAGTGGGCCTCCTCTATCAGAAGGGCTATCTGCAACAGTCGCTCAATCCCGACGGCTGGCAGCAGGAAAAAAATCCCACCAACGACTTCTACACTCTGCCCGTTCGTCCCGCTCTTACCGGCAAAGGCGAAGAAGTTCTGGTCAGCATTCAACTCCCTGGAGGCGACGTCTGGATTAAGGTATGGCACATCGACGCCGGCCGGGTGCGGCTGCTGCTGCTCGACACGAACGTCGCCCAGAATCAATTGCCCGAACACCGCGAGATTACAGACCAGCTCTATGGGGGCGATCATCAAAAGCGCATCCTGCAGGAGATCGTGCTCGGCATCGGCGGCTTGCGTGCGTTAAAGAAAATGGGCATCGCACCCACTGTTTATCACATGAACGAGGGGCACTCTGCATTCCTCGCCATCGAGCGTGTTCGTCTGCTGATGGAAGAACACGGCTTGAAGTTTGCCGAGGCTCTTGAAGCGACGCGCCTGAGCAATGTCTTTACTACTCATACATGCGTGCCCGCCGGCATCGACCTTTTCGATAACGGACTCGTTTACGAATACTTTGCGCGGTACTGCGACGACGCGGGCTTCACCTTCGAGCAGCTTCTTTCGCTCGGCCGAAAAGATATGCAAGACCCTAGCGAGCGATTTTCGATGGCCGTGCTGGCGCTAAAAACAGCGGCCTTCCGAAACGCGGTTAGCGTCTTGCATCGCTCCGTCTCTCAGGACATGTTCCAGGATCTCTGGCCCAAGCTCCCCACCAGGGAAGTCCCCATCACTTCCGTTACCAATGGCGTTCATGCTCCTACCTGGATCAACGGCGACCTCGCCTTGCTCTACGACCAGTATTTGCAGCCCGATTGGCGCGAGCGCCTGGAAGACCGGAAAATGTGGGAACTCGTCCACGAGATTCCGAGCGAGGAGGTTTGGGAGGTTCATCGGAAGCGCAAACGCCGGCTGGTAGCGTTTGTGCGCGAGCGCGGCGTCTCTCAGGCGAGCCAGCGGCGCAGCTCGAATGCCGAAATCCGCCGCGTCTCCGAAGTGCTCGACCCCGACGCCTTTACCATCGGATTTGCTCGCCGCTTTGCGACCTACAAACGCGCCACTCTGCTGTTCCGCGACGTCAACCGGCTCAAGAAGATCCTGTGTAACTCCGATATGCCGGTCCAGGTTGTCGTCGCCGGCAAAGCCCACCCCAAAGATCATCCCGGTAAGTCGCTCATTCGAGAGATTGTCAACCTTTCGCGCGATCCGGAGGTGTCCAAGCGCCTTGTCTTCGTCGAAGACTACGGCATCCACGTGGCGCGTGAACTCGTCCAGGGCGTCGATCTCTGGCTCAACAATCCGCGCCGCGGCGAGGAAGCGTGCGGCACCAGCGGCATGAAAGCGGCCATGAACGGCGTTCTGAATCTCAGTATTCTTGATGGCTGGTTCGACGAAGCCTACGAGTATTCCGGCGGCTGGGCGATAGGGAACCGGGAGCCCTACGCCGAGGATCAGGATAACATCCACGCGAGCGATATCTACTCCAAATTGGAGAACGAGATCGTCCCGCTTTACTACGAGGCAATCGACGAAGGTCCACCTCCCGAATGGGTGCGCCGCATGAAACAGAGCCTTTCTGAAATCACGCCCCGCTTCAGCGCCGGGAGGATGGTCGAAGAGTATATGCGCGAGCTTTACGAGCCGGCCCATCGCCTGTGGTCCCGAATTTCTCAGGACGATTTCCTCGAGGCCCGCCGCAAAGGAGCCTGGGACGCCAAGCTTACCGAAGCCTGGCAACGAGTGAAGTTTGTCGACATCGGGGAGGGGCCATCCGGCCAGGTTCTGAGCGGATCGGCGGTCAAGATTCGCACCGTCGTTGATCTGGCGGGTCTCGAGCCCGCCGACGTCCGCGTAGAAGCCGTCCTGGGGCGCATCGGCGTGTCAGGCCAGCTCGAGAATCTCGAAACGGTTGCGCTGAAGCCCGTCGAGCAAGCAGGTGAAGCTTATGTCTTCTGCAATAAGCACATAGTCCGACACACCGGACGGCTCGGCTATTCTGTGCGGGTGTGCCAGGATCACTTTGAAAACCCGCTTACACGTCCTTGCAATCCGCTCCTGACGTGGGGATCTGCCGGTTAAGGTGGGCTACGATAGAAGTTAAAGCCGGAATACAAGCCGGATGGACTCTAGGTTTTTTCCGAGCGAACACGGCTGTGCTTTGCCCGATCCGTCAGAAGTGCTTTCCCCGACAGATACTTAGGGACTAGGACTATCGATACAGTCAGGTACTTTTCTTTAGTAGAATGTAGTAGCGCGCTTCTCTAAAGCGTGTTATTAACTAACTAGGTGCAAGCGGGATCAGCGACCTGGCAGTCCTACCCAATCTGAGTTCCCGCTGATCTCGAAACGAGAGTTCCAGCGCCTGATGTAACGGGAAGCGTTCAGATCGCACTGGAATCGTACCTGGCTTAGACTGTTCTAGCAAAAGACTATTTTCTGCTTTCTCACCTGAGTTCCCTCGGCGCTCACAGACGGAAGCGCTTGTTGTAAAAGGAGTCGATCCACGACTATGGACGGAGATCGAAAATATAGACAGCGTGGGTATATGGATACGGACCGCGAACACTCCGGCACGTATCGGTCCGAAAGGCCCAGGCCGCAAGGCCCCAAGCTGCCTCTCGATGTCACGGGACCCAAACTCCCCAGACTCGTTCAAAATGTTGTAGCTACCCGCTGCTACAACTGTGCCGCTACGCTTCCACCGGGAATCGCGTTCGGCGGTAATTGCCCGAAATGCCAGGCCGCCTTGCATTGCTGCAAGCAGTGCGCTCATTTCGAGCCATCTACTCGCTTTCAATGCCTGAAGGCCGTCCCTGTTCGCATACCGGTGAAGGATCAGGCGAACGAGTGTGAGCTGTTCTCGCCGCGCGTGACGGTGGCTCGCGACGCGTTACCCTCCTCGCCGCCCGTGAATGGGACTGGACCGGCTAAGCCGGCCGTAATGCCGCGTACGTCGAACGACGCCCGGGCAGCATTCGACAGCCTGTTCAAGAAATAGCCCTGCCCGGATGGCGGGAGCCGCAAACAGGAGAGCCCTGCGGAAAGGTTGCGAGGCCGGGAACAGAATTCGTAATTCGAGTTCAACGATCTTCTTCCTACCGCCCAGATTCCTCGATCTCATCGGGAAGGCCGATTTCGGGAAGGCCAATCTCTTCAGCCTGTTCCAGGGAGGGCGACGCTTTCAGTTTTCCAGAAATTCTCTCCTCAAAGACCCATTTCGGAACCGGCTTCCCGCCAGTGAGCCCGTCAACCGACCGCTCCAAAGTCGTGTAACGCACCTCATCGCGGACGATGCGGCTGTACTTGCTTCCAGGCACTTCTTCAAACTTGACGATGAACCAGGCGATGTCTGCGTTGGAGATATCTGCGACGTTATCCATTTCGCCGACTGAATCGAAGAAGGCCCGATCCACGGCTACGGCCATCTTCCTGCCCCAGCGTCGAAGGATCGGCACTTTTATCTGGAGCTGGGGCATGAGGCGTTTGGGAGCACTGCTGCGGTAGTCCGGCCGCCGTCGGCCGGCCGGAAAGATGACCCAATCCACGGTTTCGTCAGCAAAGGCTTTGAATTCCCCCCGCATCGCATCGCCCGAAAAGTAGACGGCTTGAACCTCCAGCGCGCACCATTCCATCGGCGCGCCTTCAACGGGTTTGTTGCTGACGAGCACCATATCGATGCGGCCAACGTCATCGCCGCCCTCGGAATCGGTTGTTCCGCTGGCCTCCAGGAAACCAACCTCACCGACGAGTTTCGGATTACTGTCGCCCAGGACAGTTTCGCCCACCCAATGGAAGACGTCGAGTGCTTCATGGAAGCGGTATGGGCATGTCGCACGCAGTTCGCCTTGAGGGCCGGTCACGGGCTCGCCCATCGCGCGCGCCGTTTTCCCCTCAGCCTTGTAGGAATAGAGGCGGAGTGAACACACGCCGCCCTCCTTCGTACACTTCGCATCCTGCTTGCGCGGCTGGAAGGGGCAAGGCTGTTTCTCACGGAGTTTCTTTTCCTTGAGGACTTCGGACGCGTAATAGCGGCGCTCCGCAGTACCCATCTGCGTTAGCACTTTTCCGAACCACTCGCCAATTCCGAAACGCGGGGTGAACGCTAGTCGACTTGCCGAGAGGGGATATCCAATGCCGCTCCGGGTGCTCATCCAAAAATCGGAAGAGACAAAAGAAGGCGGCGACGCATAATGGGGGTTCAGTAGCCAATGAGAAGAATGCCCTTCAGTGGAAGTTGAAGTCTCCCACTGACGTATAGCGTCTCAAGAAAACCTTCCACTTTGGCAAAATCGTCCGAGTTGCGATAGGTATTGCGGACAGCTATCGCAAGATGCAGAACGTCATGCATCATGCACGCTTGAAAAATATCCTTGAGAAATTGATTGTTGTCAACAGCCCGACCTGCCTCTACCTCCAGCACCCATCCCTCAATAGCGGCATGGGCATCGGCGTTGAAGCACTTCAATATCCTGCCTTTGCGCCCAAAAAGCACTGGCACAACTATCTTGTTTTCTGTGGACTTCCCCCTCTCGACCCGAAATCCAAGCTTTTCCAGGCCCGGGCGGAGGCGAGCCATAAAGGTGTCGCTATGCTGGCCCACCGTTGTACGCGAATCGATGGCATCGGCCACCTCTTCGAAGAGTGAGACGATCAGAAGGCCGAATTCTGGGGGAGGCGACGACTTCGGGAAATACACCCAGTCGATCACCGGAACTCACTCCTCGAAGTCGCCCCACTTCCCCTCGTGTTGACACGCGTGACACATGGCGGGCGCATCGTCACCGTACTCGGTCGTGCCGTCCTCTGCGTTGTCGGTGCCGTCGTCATATAACAGAACTCGCATTGAAACCACGATCTCAAACGGACCGTACGAGCCGCATGCCGGACAGCGCTTTCCCTCTAGACAATTGCTATTGGGGTTAACACTGGATTCATTGGCGTTACGCTCCATCACCGCGAGGCCTCGTCGTCACTCACACTGAAATCACAAGATTACAACTAGTTATCTTACAGTTAGAGCAACCCGTCCTGGTAAAGGTGGAAGAGCTACCGCCATTGGGTCGCCTTCGTCGGGACTGTTGCCCCGAGACCGTCGCCAATTACTTCTCTGACAGTCACAGCCGGCACGAGCCGATTCTTGTCCAGTGCGCTGAGCTGGAATGTCATGGTTCCGCCGCTGCGGAAATTGGCTCGGCCCATGGCATAGTGCGTGGGCTTCGGCGGTGCTATCGCACCTGTTCGTGAGCCGAGAAGGATCAAGCGCCATCTCTCTTGCGGGACGCCATAATGGGCGGCGAAGAGGATTTTCGAGGTAACGTGATAGCCATGCTCTTCAAATTCCCGGACGATTTGACGGAAGACTTTGCCGTCACCCAGAGATAACAAACCTGGAACGTTTTCAAATAGAAAAGCCTTCGGTTCGAACTCTTCGAGGAATCGCAGATAGTCCTTGAAAAGCTTGTTGCGCTTGTCGCTCAGGAACCGCTCGGGCGCATTTATGGAAAAACCCTGGCACGGCGGTCCGCCGACAAGCACATCCAGAGCGCCCTTCTTCAAACCCAACTTCTTGCGCACTTGTGCCGGGTCAACATCTTCAATGTCGTCCGGCTCCGCCCAGGCCTCCGGGTGGTTCAACAGAAACGTCTCAATAGCTTCCGACATGCAGTCATTGGCATACAGGCATTTATAGCCTGCCTCGCGGAATCCTTCGGTGATGCCCCCCGCGCCGCAAAAGAGATCGATCGTTGACAACGGAGCCCATGAGTATTCAATTCTTCCTGGCGGCGTCTCGTTCCGGGACATCACGAGGCTCAGTTGCGCTCCCTTCTTTTTCATTGCTGCTCACCCGTCTTCCGGCTGAACAAGGGCCACTTGTCGCCGATGTAACGCTCGGCCGCTTCCCGCACCACCCACGCCAGTGAAACTTTTTTCTCCTTGGCAATAGTTTCGAGGGTCTCGTACACGTCCGGCGGAAAACTGATCGACGCGCGGATGGCCGCCGTGCTTTGCGCCTTCATCTTTTTGCCATCTCCTTTTTTCCGCTTCATTGGGGCGTGCCGCTAAACGGTCTTCACCACATTACACCATATCGGTGAAGCAAGCAAGACAAAAGGCATCACAGCCAGGGCGAAACGTCTTTCGAAAACCATTGATTGGACGCGAAGGTGTATTCCCGCAGCTCACATTGCTTCTCATCGACAAGAACACGCATTTCTTCCAGCGACGCGGTGATGATTCTCTACATGCCCATGGGACCCCCCTCGCGGGTCGCGGCTCGGTTACGATTGTCAATCGGCCGTGCTACAACTGTAAGCGCATGGCGATTGCACCGGCCAATCCTGACTGAATGGCCTCAAAGAGAATCTCCAAAAAAACCAGCCGCGACAAAGTAGCCGCCGCGCGCCGGCAAGGCGCCGTGCCTTGCCTGATCATCGCAGCGCTCGTTCTGCTAATCTTTGCGTTTATATTCTTTGCCTCGCTGAAAACCATCTAAAGATGCGTACGGACGGAAGAGCCCTCGATCAGGCAAGGCCGCTTAAAATCACTCCCGGCTATTTGATCACTGCCGAGGGCTCCGCTCTCATCGAAGTAGGCCATACCCGAGTCTTATGCGCGGCTACCGTGGAGGATACAACCCCGCCTTTTTTACGGAACACGGGAAAGGGCTGGGTCACGGCCGAGTACTCGATGCTTCCCCGCGCGACGGCCACGCGCTCGCCGCGAGAGGTCTCAAAAGGGAAACCGTCGGGCCGCACACACGAGATACAACGGCTCATCGGGCGCTCGCTCCGTTCCGTGGTGGACTTGACCGGTTTGGGCGAACGCGCCATCGTCGTCGATTGCGATGTCCTTCAAGCCGACGGCGGCACGCGCACAGCCGCCATCACCGGCGCATACATTGCTCTCGCCCTGGCACTACGCACGCTCGTAAAATTCAAGGTCATTGCCAAGAATCCGCTTCTTGATTCCGTCGGCGCCACGAGCGTCGGCATCGTCGGCGGCCAGGCGATGCTCGATCTCTGCTACGAAGAGGATTCTCGCGCCGAGGTCGACATGAACGTTGTCATGACCGGCGCCGGAAAATTCGTCGAGGTTCAGGCCACAGCCGAAAAAACGCCTTTTGGAGACTCGGAAATGGCCACGTTGATCAGCCTTGCCAGAGCCGGAATTGAAGCCCTTCTCTCCGCGCAAAAGACCGCGCTCGAAGCCTGCGAGTGATGCTGCTTTATGCTGCAACGACGAATGAGGGAAAGCTTCGCGAGTTTGTCGAGGCTTGCGCCCGCTCGCCCGTAAAAGATCTCTACGTCCAGCCGCTTCCTGGTTTAAGCGAGATCGAGCCTCCCGCGGAAACGGGATCGACATTTGCGGAAAATGCGGCCATCAAAGCGCAATACTATTCACGGTTTACCGATGGCTTCCTTTTTTCCGACGACTCGGGCCTCGAAGTCGATGCGCTTCAGGGCGCCCCGGGTGTTTATTCAGCTCGATACGCTGGCAAAGATGCTACCGACGCGGAGAACAATGCTCTGCTGCTCGAAAACCTACGTGGCGTCAAACACCGTGCCGCCCGATTCGTATGCGTTATCGCGCTCGCCCGCCAGGATCGCCTGCTGTTTACGACGCGCGGCTCGGTCGAAGGTGAGATTTTAACCGCCGAGCGCGGTCATCAAGGATTTGGATACGATCCGCTCTTCTTCTTTCCCGCGTTCTCCCGCACCTTCGCCGAAGTCAGCCAGCAGGAGAAGCTTCAGGTCAGCCATCGGGGTCTTGCCTTTCGCGCTTTGCTCGGCCGGATCGCGGCCTGCGGACTGGACGACTCGTAGTACCACCCACGCGCGCCTGTTCCGATAAGATACGGACATGCATTCATTGCTTCTGTACAACGGCGAAATCCGCGATGCCTCCGATCCACTGATTTCGCCCGGACAGACTGGGTTTATGAATGGTTGGGGAGTCTTTAGCACTCTCCGCGTATACGACGGCGTGCTGTTCGCCTTCGAACGCCACTACCGCCGGATGTGCCACGACGCTCAGTTGACGCGTGTACCTATGTCCATCTCCGCCGACCAGCTCGAGCAATGGCTCTTGAAACTCGTCGGAGCGAATGCAGTCGTTAACGGAACGCTCCGCGTTGCCATTGTGCGCAATCGCGGAGGCGCTTTCGAAACCTCCGGCATCGAGCGCGATGCCGATGTGATCGCCTTCACAACGGAGCTGACCGACTGGGGTAGCGGCGTAAAACTTTACTATGTGCCCCATGGCCGTCATGCGGCCTCTCCCTTCGCCGCAATCAAAGTCACTTCCTGGCTGCAAAACCTCGCCTGGAACGAGGAAGCGCACGAGCGCGGCTTCGACGAAGTAATACTTCTCAATGAGCGAGGAGAAGTGAGCGAATGTACTTCGGCCAATATCTTCGCTATCGAAGGAGAGAACGTGTGGACTCCGCCTCTCAATACCTCCGGTTGCCTGCCGGGCGTCACCCGCGCCATTTTGCTCGAAGAAATTCACGTTCCAGGCATCTCCATTGGGGAACGCAGTCTCACACCCTCGGAACTCGAGACAGCCGATCAAGTGTTCATCACATCGACTACCCGTAATCTTCTGCCGGTCATCGAGATTGAGGGTCGGCGACTTCGCCAATCCTCCGCTGTCCTCGCCGCCCTTAGCCAGGAGTTCGAGCGCTATCAGGTGTCTTACGCGGCGCATCATGCGATGACCAAGGAGGCGGTTCACACGTGAACGCGCTTGCCCTACGGTGCGAACGATGCGGAAGCGCCAACATCCGCCGCGCGCGCCTTCAGGGAATTACGGAAGCTGCTCAAGCGCTGCTCGGACGCTATCCGTTCCGATGCCGTGAGTGCCAGCACCGGTTTTCCGCGAGCGTGCTGTTTGTTTCAGAACTCTTTTATGCGAAATGCCCGCGATGCTTTCGTACCGATCTCGCCGCCTGGTCACGCAAACACTACCACCCCGGCCTCCTGGCGAATCTCCGCATTACGTTCGGCGCCCACCAGTACCGCTGCGCCGCATGCCGCTGCAACTTCGTAAGTTTCCGCCCGGCACGGCGTCCGGCATTGCTTCCGCAAAAGTCCGGGCCGCAACCGTGAAGCGCCTGGCTCACACAGCCGCAGGTTTGTTCGCGAGAATCAATGGCGAAGGCCCAGGCGCATCCAGCGTGCGCGGATTTTCGAATCCGGCGTCGCGCAGCCATTGACTGATTTCGCTAAAAGAGAACGTGTCGCCCTCATCCGTGTTCACCAACATATTCACGGCAAAGATCAAGCCGATCGTAGAAGACGCGCGCTCCTCATCCACCAAAAACTCGGCGATCACGACTGTGCCGCCGGGTGCCAGCGCGTGGAATGTTTTTTCCAAGAGCACGCGGCTGCGCCGTGGCCCCTCGCTATGAAGAATGTGACCCAGCGTTGCGATATCGTAGCCGCTTCCGAAATCGGCCGACTGCAAATCGCCTGCGACAAACTGAAACTGATCGAGCAAGCCATACCGCGACACTACTGTTTGCGTCACACCGATCACGCCAGGCCAGTCGAGCGCCGTCACGCTGACTTGGGGAGAACTCTGCGCCAAACCGATCCCCCACACGCCGGAGCCCGCCGCCAGGTCGAGCACTCGGACGGGTTTCTCGGCTTTGGCGAGCCCGAGCTCGGCAGCCAGCGCTTGCGTAGAGGGATAATTTGCCGGGAATAGAGATTCGACAAGTTCCTGGAAAAAAGCGGTACCGCTTTGTTCGCTGTTGAGCGCTCTGGCTGGTTTGCCCGAGAGTACAATCTCGGTGAGCTCGAGCCATTTGGGAAGCATGGTACTGGTGCGCCTCAATAAACCGCCTCGAAATGAAGGCTTTGTGCTCACCAGAAAAGCCGCGCTCTCCGGCGTAAGCGCGTACCTTCCGCCAGCATTCTTGGCCAAAAGCTGCAATGCTGCAAGCGCATTCATGACGCTCGTGAGGCCGCGGATCGAGGCGCCGCTGAGCGCGGCCACTTCCCCCGCGGTTTTTGGACCGCCATCGAGTAAATCGAAGACGCGATGCTGGAGCGCGGCTTCAATAATAAGCGGCGGTGCGTAGCCCCACGCCATTTGCATGAGCCGTTCCGGTGTTACCGCAGTTGTGCTGGGCGCGCTCAATGAGATTCTCCCCTCGTCAGATAAAGGGCCGGAAGCGTCAGCAACGTCGGCCATGCTGACCGAATCCGCTACACCGCTATGCCGGTCGGCTCGCGGCTGCTTTGCCGTGAAAGCACGAGCAAGCACCCGATTTGCTCGCCTACAGTGGTGAGCAGCTCCATCTCGCTGCCCGTGTGGTTGTGCGTCAAACGATGCTGGACGTTAATGACACCCACCACCCGGTTCTGCGAGATAACGGGCGCCGACAAAAATGCCTCGAATGTATCTTCCGGCAAATCTTTAAAGTACTTGAACCGGGAATCGTTGTATGCCTCGCGCGAGATCGCGAGCAACCTGCGCTCGCGCGCCACCCAGCCGGTTAACCCCTCATCGAGACGCAGCCGGACTTTCCCAATATGCCCCCGGCCTTCCGCGTTCGAGGCATTCAATATTAACTCGTCATCTTCGACCAGGTATACCAGGCACGAATCGCAAGCCATGAACTCGACGATCAGATCGACCGCAGCGTGAAGCACGTCCTCAAGACTCATATCCCGAGTCATGAGACGGCTTATGCGCTGGAAAACGCGCAGCTGCTCTTCCGCGCGCTCAAGGCGCTGCTCGAGTTCCCGGACCTTTGACACCTTCCTCATTATCACAGAGCTTCGCCGCGGCGCTCAGCGGAAACGCCCTGAAGTAGTACCATTAATTTGAGCCTTTTGAGGAGAGAGCCACTTCGCATGTGGAGCAAACGAAAAGAAGATGAAGTCCCACCACAAAGATCAGCGTCACCCAGTCCGGCTCAGCCCGCGGAGACGCAGAGGAGAGATACCACCCCCATGTCATCGCCAACCAGAACTTTTGATTCCGAACCTCGCATCGGCGGTTCAGCCACACTGGGAAAAAATGTCAGCGTAAAGGGCCAGATCTTCAGCCGGGAAGACCTGACCATCGATGGTGAAGTGGAGGGCACCGTCGAGTGCCACGAACATCGGCTCACAATCGGTCCGAACGGCCGTGTCCACGCCGGTCTGAAAGCTCGTGAAATCGTGATTTACGGGTCCATTCAGGGAAATGTCGAAGCTATGGAAAAGATCGACATTAAGAAGGAAGCGAAACTTGTCGGCGACATCAAGACCAGCCGCATCATGATCGAGGACGGAGCCTACTTCAAGGGCAGCATCGATATCACTAAGACGCCGCAGGCCCAGCCTCAACCGCAGCGCCCGGCCCAGCCCGCCAATGCGACCACGACAGGCACCGGCACAACCACTTCGCCCACGCCCACGCCGACGCCTATCGCTTCCGGAGCAGGTTCAGGGAATAAGTAATCGAAGGAGCCTCGCTCATTTTTGCGATGACCCGCCTGGTGGTGAAATTCTTTGTGGAAGGACCGCTTCAAGAATATCTTCGGTGAGACAGGGAACGCGCGGGCGGCTTCGCCCGAACGAGCCTCGACCTCAAGCCACGGCTCGCGACTTCCACCCGGCTCAAATCACTCGGCGGCATCCATCACGCGCCACAGCAGCGGAGGCGAACAGTTCTTTCACGCCTTGCGGTCGGACGATCCTCTCTTCATACTCGATTTGGCGACAGCGAGCCAGGCGAATATTTCCTTTATCACGGAAATGGGGCACAGGTTATCGGCTGAGGACATTCTCGGCGCCATGGACCAGTGTTTCGGTGATGGCGATTTTCTCGAAAACCAGGCGGTTCCTAATAAGGCCGAGCAATTCCTGAATGAGGTGCTCAACTTTCCCGAGCATCACTTCGACGGCTGCCTGGTCTGGGACACGTTTCAGTTCCTCGCTCCGCCCCTTCTGGAACAGTTTATAGGCCGGCTCCTCAGCGTAATGCGCCCCGGTGGCGTCTTGCTAGCCTTCTTCTCTGCCGACGAGAAAATTAGCCGCATGCCGGTGTACAGTTACCGAATCCAGGACGCTAAAACTCTTCTGCTCGTCCCTCGCAATACCTCCCGCCCGGTGCAATACTTTAACAATCGCTCGGTCGAGCGGTTGTTTTCCGAAACCCAATCGGTGAAGTTCTTTCTGAGCCGCGATCATCTTCGAGAGGTTATTATCCGGCGGTGAGCGTGCGAAGGCCGGACAGGGCGGTACCGACTACAAGGCCCGCGAACGAGTGTAGGGGCGAGGTTGCCTCGCCTGGCTGTTCTACGTCAAACCCAGAATCTTCTTTGTATACGCTAAGCTTTCGTCGAGCGCGTCGCGCTCCCGCTTGGCTTCATCATTTGTCTCCCAAGCCTCATCCCGATACGGATGGCCCCTTTCCGCGATCTCGACAAAGCGCTGGAATTCCCAGGCTGGGGTCTTTCGGTATGGGTCCCAAAATGCTGGCTGGCGATAGGGAAATTGCCGCGGTCCCAGCAGGATCGATTCAAGCGAGAGCGCCTTTCCCGGGCACAAACTCACGTATTTGCGAACGTACTCGTCAATTCCTACGTTTCCCCGGCCCATTTGAACCCAAGTCACCGCTGCGCCCTGCGGCGTTCTCCAAACGGCACTGTCCCGGAGATGGCTCGTCAGAACATAGGGGTGCAATACGTCCAACGTGAGATGCGGGTCTTCAATCGTCCACAAAGGATTGCCGGAGTCCAGACAGACTCCCACGAAATCGGGCCCCGCTTCCTCGACTAATATCCGCAGTTCCCGTGCCTGCATGTCACCGGCGTGGTTCTCGATTGCGATTTTAAGTCCCAGATCCTTAGCCTTGGGGCGGCCGGCGCGCAAAACGCGAACCATGTCTTCAATGTGCGCCTCGATCGGGCCGGGCCGGCGGTCATCGGCGCTGCCCAAAACGCAGCGAACAATCTTCGAACCGACAATCTGAGCCGAATCCAACATCCTCGACAACTGCTCGTCCGCCGTTCCGTCCTTAGGGTCGAACATTTTGGAGGTCGGGCAAATGGATCTCATGCCGATCTCGAGTTCAATGCCAAGCGATTCGGCATGTTGCCTTACCTGCCTGAGGTGGTCCGGTTGAAGACCGCCAATGAAGCGCACTTCAGAGAAATGGACTACCTGTACTTTCCGCTCGGCGCAATAATCCAGATATTGAAACGCCGACCAGTTTTGAGAGCGGAGGCTGAACAGGTCGATGCCGAGTTTGATAGAAGAGGGTGAGCCGGTCATGGGAGAAGACGAAGCGTTAGGGGTCAATGGGGCGCGGGCGGCGAGCGGTACGCCGGCGGAAACAACGAGGAAATCTCGACGATTCATGGAAATTCAGATGTTAACAATTCGCCGCCAGCGCGCGTCCAAAAGGTCTCTGGAATCCTGTCATAATGGGGACAATGAAGTGGAGTAGTACGGGGGCCCTCCTGGCGTGCGCGGGCCTCATCTTTGCGGCCGACCCGCACAACAATGCCAATGCGCCGGACAATAGCGACTTTGCCGTCGTGGATCAAATCGTTGCTAAGGTCAATGGCGATATTGTCACGCAAACCGAGCTGCAGAAGACCGCGAAAGACACCATTGCCACGCTACAGCAACAACAACAGCTATCGGGCGACCGCCTGAAGACAGCCTACGAGGAACACGAGAAGGATTTTCTCCGCAACCGGATCGACCAGCTTCTGCTGGTGCAGCGGGGAAAGGAACTCGACTTGAACGTCGATAGTGAAGTCAGCAAATATTTGGCGGACCTGCAACGGCAAGAGAAGATCGCCGACCCGGACAAATTTCACGACTTTATCCGTCAGCAGACGGGCATGTCTTTTGAGGATTTCAAGCAGGAAGTCAAGAACAGCATGATGACCCGCCAGGTGATTGGGCGCGAGGTGGCGAGCAAGATCAGCATCCCTGAATCGGATATCCAGGCTTACTACAACAGTCACAAGAACGAATTCGTGCGCGATGAACAGGTCTTCCTTCGAGAAATTCTTGTCTCCACCGATAACAAGAGCGCCGCGGCCCAAGCTGCTGCCCAAAAGAAAGCGACCGATTTGTATACGCGCGCAAGCAAAGGTGAACGATTCGCCGATCTGGCCCGCGACAATTCCGATGCGACAACTGCCGCTCAGGGAGGCGATCTTGGCGGCTTCAAGAAAGGCGCTCTCAGCAAGCAAATCGAAGATGCCGTGTGGAAGATGCAGCCGGGCGACGTAACCAAACCTCTCAAGGTGGAGCACGGGTGGCTGATTCTCAAGGTGGAAGAGCACACCAAACAGGGCCAGGCAAGCTTGGCCGAGGTGCAGGACGAAATCCGCGAAAAGCTGTATGAGCCGAAGATGGAACCGAAGATTCGAGAATATTTGACGAGCCTTCGCAAAACTGCATTTCTCGAAATCAAGAGTGGCTGGGTTGACAGCGGCGCGGCGCCCGGCATGGATACGGCGTGGAAAGATCCCGCGCAATTGAAGCCCGAGACGGTAACCAAGGCCAGTGTGATGGAGAAAAAGCGGCATAAGCGATTGTTCTGGGTAATTCCCGTGCCTGGCACATCGGAAACTGTCACAGGCAAGAGTTCTTCCCGTTAAGCGGCTGCATGAAAGCGGCATTCGTAAATACCCTGATCCCGAACGAGACTGTCACCTCTCATTTCCTGGTCACCTACAAAGAGATCCGCCATAAGAAGACGGGCGAACCGTACCTGACCATGGTGCTCGCTGATCGCACGGGCGAGATCGAGGCCAAGATGTGGGACAACGTCGCCGAGGTCATGGGCACGTTCGACCGCGACGACTTCGTCAAAGTGAAAGGGCTATCCCAGACCTTTCAGAACAAGCAGCAGTTTACCGTCCACAAGATCAGGCGCCTGGAAGATCACGAGATTGAGACGGGTGACTACTTTCCTTGCTCGGATCGCGATCCGGAGGAGATGTTCTCGGAGTTGCAGGGCATCATTCGCTCGCTTTCGAACGAGCATCTTCGCACTCTTCTCGAAGCTGTTTTCTCCGACCGCAAGCTGGCTGCTTTGTATAAGCAGGCGCCAGCCGCTAAATCCATCCACCATGCGTGTCTCGGCGGCCTCATCGAGCACGTGCTTTCCCTTTGCGGCTTGTGCCGCATCGTGGCCGCGCATTACAAGAGTCTTGACCTCGACCTGCTCTTAGCGGGCGCCATCCTGCACGATATCGGCAAGGTGGAAGAGCTTGCGTTCGACCGTAGCTTCTCGTATACAACCGCGGGCCAGCTGGTTGGCCATATTGTGGGGGGCCTCCAGATCGTGAACGAGAAAATGCGCGCTCTGCCCGATTTTCCGCCCAAACTGAAGCTGCTTCTCGAACACATCATCCTCAGCCACCATGGCGAGCTCGAGTTCGGATCGCCGAAAGTGCCCTCGTTTCCGGAAGCGCTGGTCTTTCATCATCTCGACAATCTGGATTCGAAATTCGACGCTATGCGAACCGCGGTGGAAAAAGACCGGCATCCGGAAAATGAGTTTACGGGCTGGATACCGGCTCTTGAACGCGCCGTATTGAAGAAGGATTTGTTTCTAAAATCCCCGAGCACGGTTGAAAGGGCGGAACAAGGGCACGCAAGCCAACCTGAGAACGAACCGCGGCCTCAGCAGGCCGTTGAAAGTAAGGCTGCGCCCAAGCCCGAGCCAACGTCCGCGTTCGGCGAGAAGCTGAAGGCGGTTCTCACCTCGGTCGAGATGAAGGAAACATAAATAGCGCGGCGCTCTCGCCTGCCTGTGCCATGGGATTTGACGACTTCTGTCACAGGCTGATAGCGCAAACGAGTTACAATGAGCGAGCCATCTCGGATCGGTTATGATCTCGAACGGTAGCCGTTTATGCGAAATCGACTTGAAACCGTAGTTCTGATCGCGCTTGTTTCCATGACTATGGGCAAAGCTCAAAGCGAAGCCCCGCAGTCTCAAGCGATGTTAAGGATGGTAAAGGATATCCAGAAGGCGATTGTCACGCTGCCGAATTATGGTGTCTTCGACGATTTGCACTTCGCGATCCAGGGAAGCACCGTGATATTGAGAGGCCAAGCGTCACGGCCAACTCTCAAGTCGTCCGCCGAGCGCGTGGTTCAGAAAGTCGAGGGGGTGTCAACGGTAAAGAACGAAATTGAGGTGCTGCCGCTCTCTCCGAACGACGACCGTTTGCGAGCCGCCGTATACGTGAGGATTTACAGCAACCCGGTCCTCCAAAAGTACACTTCGAACCGGGGAGCCGGAGCCCGTCTGTGGAGCAATGTCTCGCGGCGAATGGGAATAACCAACGATCCGCCGATTGGTTATCACGCCATCCACATCATTGTTAAGAACGGAAACGTCAGCTTGCGCGGCGTCGTAAACAACGAGAGCGATTCAGCAATAGCGGAAATGCAGGCAAATGGGACGTCCGGAGTTTTTAGCGTAGAAAACGATCTGTATACGGCAACAGCGCCATGAAACGCCAGACAGCGCGCTTCAAAAAAGGATGGCGAATCCTTCTCGCGTTTTGCCTTGCCCTTGCCACCGCCCCCCTAAAAGCCGCCTTTACGCTCGAGCAAGTGATGTCGGCGCCATTTGCTTCCGGGCTTACTGCCGCGCCGAACGGCAAAGCCGTCGCGTGGGTGCTCTTCGAGCAGGGAAAACGCAATGTTTATATCGCCCAGGCTGCCGGGTGGCAGAGCCGGAAAGCCACTGCGTTCGATGAGGACGATGGCCAGGAGATCAGCCAGCTTGCCTGGTCGCATGACAGTTCCGCTCTCTATTTCACGCGCGGCGGCGATTTTGAAATGGAGCGCGACAATCCCAATCCCGCTCTCGATGTCACCAAGCCGGAGCAGGCCATTTGGGTCGTGCGCCTGGATGGGTCCGCGCCTAAAAAGTTGGCCGACGGCAGCGTCCCTGAGCTCTGTTCGAAAAACAATCGTGTCTTCTATTTGAAGAACGGCCAAATCTGGCAAATGTCAGCGGATGGCAGCCCTCCAAAACAACTCGTGACGCTGAAAAGCAAAGCGAGCGATCTGACCTGTTCGCCCGATGGCAGCCAGCTCGCCTTCGTTGATGACCGGCAAACTCATAGCTTGATTGGATTCTATTCGATAACCGGAAATAGCCTGCATTATTTCGATCCAGGCGTTGACCACGACGGTAGCCCTGTCTGGTCGCCGGATAGTTCGCGGCTGGCTTTCCTGCGCATACCCGCCTATACCCGGCCCTTCGCGTTCGGCCCTGTACGCGAATCGCAACCGTTTTCCATCCGCGTCGTCGATTTAAGTTCAGGACAAGGCCGCGAAGTCTGGCACGCCGACTCGGGGAAGGGAAGCGCCTTCAGCGGCGTCGTCGCGAAGAGCCAAATCTTCTGGGGCGCAGGCGATCAAATCGTTTTTCCATGGGAGAAGACCGGTTGGAAAGTGCTCTACGCGGTTCCGATCGCGGGCGGTCCGGCGAGGGTCCTGACGCCCGGCGAAGCCGAAGTCGAGCATGTAGCGTTGTCTGAAGATTGCGCGACGGTCTACTACTCGACGAACAAAGACGACATCGACCGGCGGCACATTTGGCAAGCGCCTCTGAACACAGACGCGAGGTCAAGCCGTGGCCTAGGCAAGTGACGTCCGGTGATGGCATCGAGTGGGCGCCGGAGCCGCTGGCAAACGGAGGCGCTCTCGCCTTTCTTGCCTCTGATGCCCGCCATACCTCGCACGCTATGGTCCGCCTTGCGGCTGGACAACTGAAAGACCTTGCCTCCCAAACCGTTCCGTCCGATTTCCCGGCCGATCAACTCGTAACGCCGCAACAAGTGATTCTTTCGGCCTCCGACGGACTCAAGATTCACGCCCAGTTATTCATGCCTCCAGGCAGCTTCTAACGGCGGAAAACTTCCGGCGCTCGTGTTCTTTCACGGCGGATCAAGGCGTCAGATGTTGCTCGGCTTCCATTACATGCAGTACTACTCGAACGCCTACGCGATGAATCAATATTTGGCGAGCAAAGGATATCTGGTGCTCTCGGTTAACTATCGCAGCGGAATCGGCTACGGCATGGAATTCCGGGAAGCTCTCAACTACGGCGCCACCGGAGCGAGCGAGTTCAACGACGTGATGGGCGCGGGCTTGTACCTCCGCGGCCGATCCGATGTGGATGCCGCACGCATCGGGTTGTGGGGCGGCTCATATGGCGGATATCTCACGGCCTTGGGCCTTGCCAGGGCGTCCGGGTTGTTTAAAGCGGGCGTGGATTTTCACGGAGTGCACGACTGGAATAACGTGATCCATAACTTTGTTCCCGCATACGACGCGAAAGCGCAATCGGAAGCGGCGCGACTGGCGTTCGAATCGTCTCCGATGTCCTCTATCGACACCTGGCGCTCTCCGGTTTTACTTATTCAAGGCGACGACGATCGAAACGTGCCTTTCGACGAAACAATCAAGCTCGTCGAAGCGCTTCGGACTAAGGGCGTTTACTTCGAACTCATGGTTCTGCCGAACGAAGTCCACGATTTTCTGCTGTACCGTTCCTGGCTTAAGGCGTACTCGGCTTCGGCCGATTTCTTCAGCCGGAAGCTGACCGGAAGATGAGTCCGTTCCTTCAGCAAACAAGCTGGTCGCACAGTCGATCGATGTCGGCGCTGCGCTGCTCGACCAAGGCTGCCGTGATGGCCCGCAGCTCATTCAACGCCTCGGGGTCCGCATTGTCCATCGTCTGATTGCTCGAGGTCAACGCAGGCTGAAGCCGATAGTACCGCGCCGTCCCATCCTCTCTCGCTTCGAGCAATTGCGACATCTGGTAATCGACCGTGCTGTCCACCCCGTCCAAAACCGTGTTCAGAAGCGGCCGCGCCCATTGCGCTATACCCCAGTTTTCCGGCGTGGTCATCAGAGGCGGCTCTTTAAAGGATCCCGTCCCGAGCGAAACCACAGTAAAATCGACCGCTTGCGGAAATTGAACTCGCGCCTCGACCAGTGCGCAGGCTGTTGGATTGTTCGCGAACACGCCGCCGTCAATCATCACGTAGTTCTGGTTTGTGCCCGGCATCGAAATGCGCTCGGGGGGGAAATAAGTGGGAGCGGCGGAGGTCGAGCGCGCCACGGTGCGCATCGGGTAATCGAACTTCGGATCCTGCTTGGCCCTCGCGCTGCGAAAGAAAAACGGAGTCTGCTGAATCAACTCATAACTGGGCACAAATACCGAAGCGAGAGCCTCGCTGAGCTGCGTATTCCCGAAGAACCTTTGAAGGGCATCCTCGATGGGGCCGTCCGAATATTTCGAGCGGATCAACCCGTCGCCGCTTCCCAAAACGTGGAGCAGAGGCTTGCCGAAAATGGCCGGACCAAGCTGTTCGTAGAACTCGACCATGTCGCTGGCACGGTGCGCCGCATGGTTTGTGCCCGCTGCAGGCCGCGCCATTGCCAGCGCCAGGATGCCGCCAGTGGACGTGCCGGCCAGCAGATCGAACAAAGCGCTAACTGGTTTCGCCGTCCGCCGTTCTATTTCAGCCAGTACTCCGGCTGGGACAACTCCTCTGATACCGCCACCATCTATAGAGAGGATGCGGATGTTTTTCCGTTTTGAACCGAGACTCTTTGCCATGGGTGCCAATCTGGCTCAGAGCATAATCATGGTGTTGGGCGTATTTTAGGCGAAACCAGGGCTGTTGGCACTCCCTTCTCATTGCTGCTAAAAGAGTTATTGAATAAAACATATTTGAAAAATTTTGTGAACGAAATGGTCCGAATCGTGCTAAGGAACTTGTAAGGGGGCATTAGCCGTCTCACCTGGTAGAGACCGCGAAGATTCTCGGCCTGGGTCGATAGGAGAGAAGAGAGGAGCGGTATGGATATTATTGGGGATCGAAGATTCGTTGACGTGCCTGGCGGAGGCACGCACGAACTACCGCCTCTGCTGCTGCGGGGCGTTCATAATTTAAAGAATCTGCACAAGATGATGGACATTGCCAACGACATCATCGAAAAGGAAGACATGCTGGCCGCTGTCCCCCGCGATCCCGCTGTGCCGCCCGAGGATCGCGAACGGCGTAAGATGGATCTCGCCCTGAACCTGATCGACCAATATATGGGCATCCTGGCCCATTGGCATTGGGGCGACTGTGTTCTCGAATGGATCCGACAGTGCGAAATCACGTTTGGCTCCCGGCAGGAGCTTAGGAATCTTCTGAAGAACGACGTCTGGCCCCATGCCGGACGAAGCAGTTTCGTCACCCTGCTCGAAGATAAGGCGGTGAATACCGATGGTGTAGATCTGGAACGTGCTGTGGGTCTTCGCTTGACATTCCGTCAAATGCCGCCTATCCGGTACTGCTCCGACCAGTTCCTTTTCTACTTAAATAATTCCGTTGGCTCCGTGGCCTACCATACCTGGTCCGGGATGACACCCCGGCCTATTTCTTCACTACCTCCCGAGCGCTTCGCTTTTGAAGTTGTGAACGTGGAGGTCGACCTACACTAGCACCTGAGGCCGCCAAGTGGGCAGGCCTTCGCGACCTGCGGCGGCCTTTTAGGCCGTCCAGCGGCGAAGTTCAGTTCGCCGAAATTATTCATACCGCAAAGCCTGCACGGGTTCCGTCTTCGCTGCGCGCCGTGCGGGCACAACACACGCCGCGACGCCAACCGCCAGCAACACCGCTCCTGCGATCGCCGCGATTTCTGGATCGTGCGGGCTAACTTGAAACAAAAGACTGGTCACCAGCCTTCCCGCGGCCCATGCAAGAGCAACGCCGATCATTGTGCCTGCCAGAACCGGAGCCACTCCCTCGCCTACGATCAGCCGGTAGATGTCGCTTTTTCCCGCCCCAATCGCCATCCGAATTCCTATCTCATGGGTGCGTTGCGCCGCCGAGTAAGAAACCACACCGTAAATTCCAACGGCGGCCACCAGCAACGCTCCGATCGCGAAACTGAGCAGCAACTGCATTTCGAAACGCCTCGCAGCAACTGATCCATTGACCACCGTGTTCATCGTGCGGATGGAGGGTATCGGCACTTGCGGATCAATCGAGCGCATCACCCTTCTTAAGCCGGTAATCAATGCTTCTGGATCTTGCCGCGTGCGCACGGCAAACCATCCCACTACCCTGCTCCGATACCAATACGGCGCATACACCATCGGCGGCGCTTCTTCGCTTAGATCAATCGTTTTGATTTCCCCAACCTCGCCGATTACTTCAAATGGCGCTTCGTCCGGGTCGCCGCGCCGAAACTTCTGCCCAATCGGATTCATGCCCGGCCACACAGCATCGGCGACACGCTTCGAAATGACCGCTACATTCTTTCCCTTGTCTCTCTCTTCGAGAAACCGTCCGGCTATCAACGGGACCGTCAGCGCTTCAAAATAGCCGGGGCTGATCCAGCGGAAGTGCGCGCTCGGTCGTTCGAAAAGGGGTCTGGTGTCCCCAATCCGCGATATCAGGTCGCCCCAATAATCTCCATCCAAAGGTAATACGCTGGTAACTCCGGCGGCTTGAACACCGGGCAACTGCCGCAGTTCGACGAGTGCCCGCTCGTAGAATGCGTTCCGCGCCGAACTCTCGCCATACTGTTGGTCCGGCAGCACCACTTCCGCGCTCAGCACATGCTCTGCGTCAAATCCCCGGTTCACATGCAGCAGCTTGAACATGCTCGTGATGAACAAGCCGGCAATCACCACCAGCGCCACGCTGCCTGCCACTTCGGCCACTACTAATCCCTTCCCCAGCCGCTTGCCGCCGCGCGACTGGCTCGCCGTTCTCAAATTGCCTCGCAGCGCCCGTTCCGGCTCGGCTTGCGCATACCGCCATGCCGGAAGGATTCCACACACGAACGCAGCCAGCATCGAGATGCCGGCCGCAAACGCCAGCGCCACCCAGTTGACAGAAATCTCATCCAGTCGCGGCATCTCCGCCGGCGTATTGTGGATCAGCAAAGGAACACCCAGCGCCGCGAACACCACGCCCAAAATGCCGCCACCCAAGCACAGCATCAGCGGCTCGGCCAGTGCGCTCCACAGCAGTTGCGTGCGCGTTCCTCCCAACGCCATGCGAACCGCCGATTCGTGTCCGCTGCCCGTGGCCCGCGTCAGCAGCAGATTCGCGATATTGACGCATGCGATCAGAAGCACTGCGCCAACGGCCGCCAGCAGCAGAATGAGCGAGCGCCTGCTCGAACCAGTCAGATACTCCTGCAAGGGAGCGATCGCCGCGCTAAACGGAACTTTATCCGGACTCCGCGCGGAAATTGAGCGCTGCAAGACGTTCAATTCAGCCGTTGCCTGCCCCGGCGTTATCCCTGCTTTCAGCCGCCCGATCGCGAAATAGTTGTGGTCGCCCTCAATCTCTTCGAGCACATCCGCGCTCCATCCGAACGGAACAAACGCCTGTACCGGTTTCTCAGTCAGCACGCTCGAACGCGGCAGCGAGAAACTCGCGGGCAGAACGCCCGAAACGCGGTACGGCTTCCCATCGAGCACGACCGCCTTGCCCACAATCGAGGGATCGGCCGCGCAGCGGCGCTTCCACAATCCATCGGTCAAAATGACCACATCGTTATGGCCCGGCTTTGCTTCTTCCGGCGCGAAAGCGCGGCCCATGCGAGGTTGCACGGCCAGCACCGAAAACAGGTTCGCAGTTATTTGCGCCACACCGATCTCTTCCGGCTGCGCGCCGCCCAACGGCATCGTTCCAGTCCGCAGCGCCGCTATCCCAGAAAGCGACCGCGCATTCCGCTGCCAGAACACGAGATGGTTCGCGTTCACTGGCAGGTCGCGCTCATAAGTTGCGATCCCTTCCCGGATCGCTACAAGCTGCTGAGCATCGGGAAAGCCCAAAGGCTTCAACAGCACGCCATAAACAACCGAAAAGATCGCCGTGTTCGCGCCGATTCCCAGCCCAAGCGTCAACATCACAGTGCACGCGAAGCCAGGGCTCCTCCGCAGCCGCCGCAATGCGTAGCGAAAATTCTGGATCCACATTCCCATCGAGTGCTCGCCTCGACGCTATGTTATCTAAAGCAATGCCAACTTACGCGGTTATCGGAGCGGGTGTCTTCGGCTCTTGGACGGCCTACCATCTGCGCCAAGCCGGCCATCAAGTCACGCTGCTCGATGCCTACGGCCCAGGCAATAGCTGCTCGAGTTCCGGCGGCGAGACACGTATCATTCGCGCCTCTTACGGCAAAGACGAGATCTATACGCGCATGGCGGTACGGTCGCTCGCCCTTTGGAACGCATTCTTCGTCCGCACAGGCCGCCCGCTGCTTCACCGCACCGGGGTGCTGTGGCTAGGGAAGGCGGCGAGCGCCAATCTGGACGAGAACCGCGACGTCTTGCGGAAAGTGGGCGTCGCATTCGAAGACCTATCGGCCTCTGA
Organism: Bryobacterales bacterium; assembly: GCA_963722585.1. Classification (GTDB taxonomy): domain Bacteria; phylum Acidobacteriota; class Terriglobia; order Bryobacterales; family Bryobacteraceae; genus KBS-96. Next base: position 60,086 of record CAVRNU010000041.1, read on the forward strand.
TATCGAGCACCGATATCCTCAAATCCATTACGATGCCTGCGCCATTTTCGAGCCCGAAGGCGGCGCGCTCCTGGCCCGCCAATGTGTGCAGCAGGTTGCTGCGCAATTTGTCCGCGATGGCGGAACATACCTGCAGGCACTTGTACTTCCTTCGGAGCAACCGAGCCATCTTTCAAGCATTGTTACCGCTGCTGGCGAAACTGTCGCTGCCGCTGATTTCATCTTCGCCTGCGGTCCCTGGCTTCCGAAAATGTTTCCCGATCTTCTTTGCAATCGCATTTTTCCCACGCGCCAGGAAGTCTTTTTCTTCGGCACGCCGCCTGGCGATCGCCGCTTCGAACCTCCCCAAATGCCCATTTGGATCGACTTTGAAGATGACTGCCGCGCGTACGGGCTCCCCGCCATCGACGGACGTGGATTCAAAGTTGCGTTCGATCTACATGGCCCGCCATTCGACCCCGACACCGGAAGCCGCTTGCCGAGTCCCCAAAAAATTTCTGCCGCCCGCGACTACGTCGCGAGCCACTTCCCCGCACTCGCCAACAGCCCCATTGTCGAAACGCGGGTCTGCCAGTACGAGAACACATCGAATAGCGATTTCATAATCGACCGTCACCCGGCGTTCGACAATGTATGGATCGCCGGCGGCGGATCCGGCCACGGCTTCAAACACGGGCCTGCGGTAGGGGAGTACATCGCTGCCCGAGTAACCGGCGCAACAGCACCCCCAATCGAACCCCGCTTCTGCCTTCGGCCGCGCTAAGGAACCGGAAGCGAGAGCCCGGCCTTACAAGCGCTTGCTATCGGGCGCGGTTCTGTAAGCTTTTATGAACCAATGTGTGCGTTTTTTCTGAAACCGCGACCGTAGGGAGCGTTTCTGACGAAGTTCGGAAACCCGATCTCACGAAATCGGATCGAACGTGCCGTCGCGGTTCACTCTGTACCGCCGGCCGCGCCAGGCTATGCTGTTGCCAGTGAAGCCTAGGATCCAGAACACAAAGCTCAATATGTCTTGTACCGGTATCAGAGGTGAATACCGAATCCACAGCCGGTCCTTTAGAACAACAGAGGCGGTCGCGTAAGCGACCACCACCCGAAAGACGATACTGACAATCAATACGGGCCAGAGGCGCCGGTTCATCAGATACAAGATCAGGGCGAGTGGAATGGGATTCGTGAACAATTGGCCGATATATCCCCAAGGACGCGAGCGGCGCGTGCTGCGAGCCCAGCGAAGGCGATGGCTCATGTTTTCCGCGATTGATTCGTCGCTCAAATGGTGCTCGACGATCACCTTCGATAGATCGACGTGAAATCCGTGTTCAGCTGCCCGCCGGCCGAGCACAAAATCCTCCGCCAAATAAGAGCTCAGGCTGTCCCAGGGGATCGCTTCAAATACTTTCCGGTGGGCTACCACAGTGGGACCCACGGTGAATCGCACTCCTTCCATGAGTTTCGCTACCAGCACCGAACACCAGAATTCGGTATTCAAACCGAGGGCCTCGAGTAGGGACCAGATATTGCGGCCAGGCACGGCCCGGTAAGGACAAGTGGCGAGATCGTAGTCGTGTGCCACCAGTTCGTAGGACAGGCGTCGCAGGAAACTTTTGGACACTTGCACATCGCTGTCGCTCATCACCAGCCAGTCGTAGCTTGCCGCCGCGGTCATATGCGACAGGCTGAACACTTTCGCGTTCGCATAGGGCGGGTCGCCGGTAATCAAGAGGCGTGAGCGTACATCGGGATAGTTTTCGTGGAGCTTCTCGAGCGTGCGAACGGCGGGGTCGTCTTCCGCGCGAACGGCAAACAGGAGTTCGAACGAAGGGTAATCCTGTTCAAAGAACGATTGGACGTTCGCCTCGAGCGAAGGCTCGTATCCGGCAAGCGGTTTCAAGACTGAAATGCGCGGCAACTCAGGTTTTCGCAGAACCAACCGCTGACGGCTATGCCGTATCGCTGAGATCGCGCCGAGCAGGCAATAAACCCAGGCTCCCAGTAAGCACAGGGCAAATGCGATCTCGCCAGCGATCACTCGGACGGCACTTTCTCCGTGACTAACCGCTGAATATCGGAAACGAACTCTGAAATGAGCTTCCCGCCCTGATCGCCATGTTTCCGGTTGCGCACCGCCACTTGCTCAGCCTCCTCTTCGCGCGCCCCGACAACCAGCATGTAGGGAATCTTTTGAAGCTGCGCCTCACGAATCTTCAGATTTACTTTTTCGCCGCGAGCGTCGATTTCGGCGCGAAGACCCGCTTGCCGAAGTTGGTCCAAAACTCGGCGGCCATAATCGTTCTGCTTGTCTGTCAGTGGCAAAACAACGGCTTGGACCGGCGCGAGCCACACCGGGAAGGCGCCGCCATAGAGCTCGATGAGGTAAGAAATCATCCGCTCCATCGTGCTGACGATGGCACGATGCATCATTACCGGACGGTGGTGCTGGCCGTCCGCCCCGATGTATGTCAAATCAAGCTGGTTGGGCAGGTGAAAATCGATTTGGATCGTCGAATAAGTCTCTTCGTGGCCCATTACATCGGCGAGCTGAATATCGAGCTTGGGTCCGTAGAAGGCCGCTTCGCCGGGCGCTTCCGTGTAGCGTAACCCGAGCGAATTAAGCGCTTCGCGAAGAACACGCTCCGCGAGCGACCACATCTCGTCGTTCGCGACATATTTTTCAGTGTTCGCCTTATCGCGAAGCGAAAGCCGGTAGCTGTACTGCGTGATGCCCAGGTCGCGGTAGGCCTCTTCTACCAGCTGCATCACCTTCGTAAATTCTTCTTTAATCTGTTCGGGAGGGCAGAAGATGTGCGCGTCATTGAGCGTCATGCAGCGAACGCGGCTTAATCCGCTGAGCACGCCGGAACGCTCGTAACGGTACATGGTGCCGAGCTCGGCGATCCGCACTGGCAAATCGCGATAGCTGTGCATTTTCGACTTGTATACGAGCATGTGGTGCGGACAGTTCATTGGCCGCAGCACCATTTGTTCCGTCTCGAGCTTCATCGGCGGGAACATATCTTCGTGATAATGCTCCCAATGCCCCGACTGCTCGTAAAGCTCTACTTTCGCGAGAACGGGCGTATAGACGTGTTGATAGCCAGCCAGGCGCTCCTTCTCGAGGATGTATTCTTCAAGAATTCGCCGCACGGTCGCACCCTTCGGCAGCCACAACGGCAATCCCGCGCCAACCAACTCATTGACCGTGAATAACTCTAATTCTTTCCCGATCCGGCGATGGTCCCGCTTCTTCGCTTCTTCCAGCCGGTTCAGATAATCTTCCAGCTCTTTTCTGCTGAAGAACGCAGTACCGTATATGCGCTGCAGTTGCGGATTTTTTTCATTCCCCTTCCAGTACGCTCCGGCAATCGAAAGCAGCTTGAAAGCCTTCAGCTTCTCGGTCGAGGGAACGTGCGGACCGCGACAGAAGTCGATGAAATTCTCTCCGAGCGTGTATTCAGAAAAAACGCTTTCAGCCTTCTCGGTGATGAGGTCCCGCTTCATCCAGTCGTTCGCATATTTCCGAAGCCCTTCTTCTTTACGGGTCAATTTGCGCTCAAAGGGAAGATTCTGTTTTTGCAGCTCCCACATTTTGGCTTCGATCCGCTCCAGGTCCTCGGGTGTGAACTTAGTCTCGCGCTGGAAATCGTAATAAAAACCGGATTCGGTCGGAGGCCCGATCCCTAGCTTTGTTTCGGGGAACAATTCGAGCACCGCGGCGGCGAGCAGATGGGCGGTCGAGTGGCGATAAACAGTTAAAGCTTCAAGCGATTTCGACGTGAGAATTTCGAGCGATGCGTCGCCTTCGAGCGGCCGGTTCAAATCCCAAAGCTCGCCGTTTACTTTGGCCACAATCGCATCGGAGGCAAGCCGCGAACTGATCTTCTGTGCCACATCAGCAGGCCGGGTTCCCAGGGGTACGGCTTGTTCGCCGCCGTCGGGTAATATCACTCTAAAACTGCTTGCGATGGTGCTCATGACGAGGGGCTAGACTTGAGCGTATCAAAGTGCTTCCCTTGCGCTGTTACACTGAACATAAGCCTTCCAACTCCGTCTTCTATTTTCGTGAGCACCTCAACCATAGCGCCGGCGTTTGATGAAACTTCCTTGGTGGCTAAGGCCAAAGCGGGAGATGCCGCAGCCTTTGCCGAGCTTGTGAACCACTACGACCGGCGTGTCTTCCGGATGGCGAAGCAAATTACGCAAAACGACGAAGATGCCGAAGATGTATTGCAGGAAACCTTTCTTAAGGCCTACTCGCATCTCGATGATTTTCAGGGCAATTCAAAGTTTTATACCTGGCTCGTGCGAATCGCGGTGAATGAGGCTTTGATGAAGCTTCGGAAGCGGCGGTCCGACAAGACGGTTCCCCTCGACGATCCGATTGACACCGGCGAGGACGTAGTGGCCCGTGAGATTGCGGTTTGGGACGAGAACCCGGAGGATAGTTACTCGAGGGAAGAATTGGGGAAAATCCTGGATGAGGCCGTCCAAAGCCTTAAGCCAGCTTACCGAACCGTTTTTATTCTTCGCGACATCGAAGAAATGTCGATCGAGGAGACGGCAGAAGCATTGAATCTATCTATTTCCGCGGTAAAGAGCCGGTTGCTGCGCGCGCGCCTTCAGCTACGGGAGAAGCTGACGCGCCAGTTTAAGCGAAAGGGGGACGATGCCCTTGCTTACCTGTAAGCAGTTTCTGCATGAGCTGAACGACTACCTCGAAGACGTCCTAGATCCCGAATCCCGCGAGGAGATTCGCAAGCATGTGAGCGAATGCCCGAATTGCTGGGTTGTCTGCGACACGACGCGCCGCACCCTTCGCATTTACAAAGGAATGGAAGCTCAGCCGCTGCCGCGTGACGTGCAGTCCCGCTTAATGGAAGCCATCGAGAAGAAGATGTCCGAAAAGTGCGGGAAACAGGCTACGCCCGAGTGCTGACAGGACCGCGACCGCAGGGCGTGGCTCTCTTATAGCTTCTCAACTCTTCGGTGGCGGCTCGTGCAGCAATTCGGCGAATCGTTGCTTCTGCTGAGGATCGAGCACCGCGTAAATGCGCTTTTTCCCCGACTCAGTTACGTCCTCCCGCTGCTCCTCGAGATTTTGGTAATACTTCGCAAAATCGTCTAATACCTGCTTCACCGCTTGTTCCTGGACCGGAGTCAAGCCTAAATCGCTTTTCAAAGTGCTAAACCCGAGCCGGTGCCCGTGATAGACAAAGTCGTGGGCCGCGGGCATGAAAAACCGGTAGTGCAGATACTCGCGCATCGCGGCAGCGCCAAACGCCGAGCCACACAGGAACACCAGCGCAAGGATGGTAATCACTTTGGGATTTGCCCATCCCACGTCGTCCCGGGCCAGCGCACGCGCTCGGGCCAGGTTAGTTGGATTGGTCGGAATAGGTGGCAAGATTCACCAGCACCACGTCTCGCTGATGCGCTTGATCGCCGGTTACCGGCATTTCGCTCGGCGATTGGTGGGCAATCACAGGCGCCGAATTACCCAGGTGACCATCGGCGCGCTCGATGCCAACCAACCAGGTCCCAATCAGCAGCGCCAGCGCAAGCGAAGCGTACGCTAGCCATGTTCCGAATGATCCTTCGGTGAAGACGGACCAGATGGAACGAACTCCGCTTTCCTCGATACGCTGCACCACTCGGGCATAGAACCCTGCATCGGGTTCCGCCTCCGCCGGCGCTCGAAGGGAGCGCAAAAGTGCCGCCTGCTCTCGCATGGCATCGAACTCTCCTGCGCAGCCAGGATCGGAGGCGAGATGACGAGCAATCTCTTCCTGCCTCGCATCCGGACTCAACAGTTCCTCTAATCTATCCCGGATAGGCCCGTGCATATTTCCCTCAAAAATTCTTTACATCTCATTGCGGATCTTATCGTCCGCTTATTTAGCTCTACATGAAACAGATTTTAGACTGTTTTTGCCGTTCCTGGAAGCTTTCCTAATCGCTGAGCCGCCTTCACCAGCTTCTGGCGGGCTCGGAACAGTTTTACTTTAATCGTGTTCTCATTCATTCCCGTCATTTGCGAAAGCTCCTCGACCGAGTGTCCTTCGACCTCTTTCAGAAGGATCAGCGATCGATCCTCCTCCGAAATCTTCGATAAGAGCTTCATCACCAGGTCGCGCTGCGCGAGCTGCGTATCCACAGGTGCGCCTTGATCCATGGCCGGCTCGGAATTCTCCATCAGAAGCGAATCGTCCGCCGTAAAATCGCTTTCATAGACCAGCTTGCGAACCCGCTTCTTGCGCAGGTAATCGTAGCACTCGTTGACGGTGATTTTATAGATCCAGGTGAGCAGCGAGCTCCGAAAATCAAAGTTTTTGATCGAGAAGTAGATCTTCGCAAAGACCTGCTGGGCGATGTCTTCAGCATCGTTCCGATTGCGCAGAATGCCGTAAATGATGGAATAGACCTTGGTCTGATAGCGTTCCACGATTTCGCGAAACGCTATCTCGTCCTTCGCTTGAATGCGTCGGACAAGAGCAGCCTCTTCCGTTGTGCGGTGATCCACTCTGGTCTTCGTCCGGCTGGCTTCCCCAACGGCGGGAAACGGTATTGTCACGCTCAACCCGTCCATACATCGCTAGGGACGTAATGTTTTACGCGCCGGTTGCGTAAATCGGGGGCAATTTGCGCGTCGCAGGCCGTTGATCCGGGTTGCTAATCTTAATAGTAGACGGATATGGCGGTGTACGGGTGAGGATGGGGCAACGGCAGCCGGGCTGGCCGCATCGAAAGAGTGGGCAAGGCAACTGAAGCGGCTCGTCGAACCTTATAGTACACTCGAAATAGACTGATAGTACACTCGAAATAGACTGGGGCATTTTCCTCAAGAGGAGTTAAGAAATGATTCAGCTTACCGAAAAGGCTGTTGACAAAGTGACCGAGATCCTGGATATGCAGGAACCCAAACCGGCGGGCCTGCGCATCGCTGTGGTTGGCGGAGGCTGCTCCGGATTCAGCTATTCCATGGCCTTTGAGACAGCGCCTGGCATGCTCGATAAGACCTATAGTTTCGGGCCACTTAGGGTGTTTGTGGATCAGGCCAGCATGCTCTACCTCGACGGCGCTGAGGTCGATTACGTCGAGACTCTGGAAGGTTCCGGCTTTAAGTTCAACAATCCGAACGTGAAATCCACGTGCGGTTGCGGCAGTTCATTCCAGGCCTGATTTTCAAATAACCGGGCAAATAGCTTACCCGGCGTTCGCAAGCACCTTCTGCCGGGTCGAGGTCGTTGGCGACTGCTTCTCGGCTGCGGGTTCGGCTTCAAGCGCTAGTCCCAGAACCTTCCGCAATTCCGCCTCAATCGTTTTGTAGAGTTCCGGCTTATCCAAGAGAGTTTGGCGCGCGTTTTCCCGTCCCTGGCCAATTCGTTCTCCTTTGAAGCTGAACCACGATCCGCTTTTCTCGATTAGCGCCTTTTGAACGCCCAGGTCGAGCAAATCGCCTTCACGTGAAATCCCTTTTCCGTAAAGAATATCGACCTCAACGTCGCGGAACGGCGCGGCAACCTTGTTCTTGACTATCTTGATTTTGGTCCGGTTACCAACCACCGTCTCACCTTCCTTTAACGGCGTGCTCCGGCGAACTTCTGCCCTGATGGAACTATAGAATTTCAGGGCCCGGCCGCCGGTGGTGGTTTCCGGGTTGCCAAACATCACGCCGATTTTCTCGCGAATCTGGTTGATGAAAATCAGGCAGGCGTTTGCACGGGCGACTACCACTGTCAGCTTGCGGAGAGCTTGGGACATCATTCGAGCCTGCAGGCCCATGTGGCTGTCACCCATTTCGCCTTCCACTTCGGCCTTGGGCGTCAACGCGGCGACCGAGTCAACCACCACTACGTCGAGGGTGTGCGATGCGAGCAGAGCCTGAGTGATCTCGAGAGCCTGCTCGCCGTAGTCGGGCTGAGAAACGATCAGGGCGTCGATATCGACGCCGATGTTCCGTGCATAGGTCGGATCGAGCGCGTGTTCGGCATCGACGAATGCCGCGGCGCCGCCGGCACGCTGAGCTTCGGCGATCAAATGGAGAGCGAGGGTGGTCTTACCCGACGATTCTGGCCCGAAGATCTCGATAACGCGGCCCCGCGGGAAGCCTCCTACGCCTAAAGCGTGGTCGATTGCGATGGAGCCGGTCGGTATGACCGATATATTCTGCACCGCCTGGTCGCCAAGCATCAAAACCGAGCCCTTACCAAACTGCTTGTCCATTTGAACCAGCATGTTGAGGATCTCGCGCTGCCGTTCCGTCATTTTCAGGAGCCTCCCGTTTCATGTAGGTGGTGTGTTGAGCGCTACAGGATGCTCCAGGCGGAGTGTAAAGGATTGTTCTGAGCGGTCGCCCTTCTGAGCCATGATGGACGAGTGAACAAACCCATCGCTCTAGTGACGGGCGGCAGCCGCGGCATCGGACGCGCCATCGCGGAGGAACTTGTCCGGACACACCAAGTGATTGCCACATACAACTCGAACCGCGAAGCGGCAGTTTCACTCGCTGAGAAGACGGGCGCTGCGATTCTGCAGTGCCAGCTTGGCGACAATGAATCGCGCAAGGAACTGCTTCGAGCTGTTTGGGAAAGGTTTGGCGAAATAGATCTTCTGGTCAACAATGCCGGGATGGCTCCAAGGGTCCGGGCGGACATTCTGGATGCGGAGGAGAGCAGCTTTGACGAGCTGATTAATACGAATTTGAAGGGTGTTTACTTCCTCACGCAGGCTGTCGCCAGCCGAATGGTAAGCAAGAACGCCGGGCGCATCGTATTTGTTACTTCGATCTCGGCGTTCACAGCCTCGATTAACCGGGGCGATTACTGCATCTCGAAGGCTGGTTTAAGCATGGCTGCGAAACTGTTCGCTGCAAGGCTGGCTCCGCATGGAGTAACTGTTTTCGAGATTCAGCCCGGGATTATCAGGACGGATATGATCGCGGGCGTGGCTGCGGCATACGACGAACGGATTGCGAACGGATTACTTCCCCAGCGGCGAATGGGCGAACCGGCCGACGTTGCGCGAGCCGTTCGAGCCATAGCCGATGGCCTTCTGGATTACTGCGCCGGCCAAGTGCTCAACGTAGATGGCGGGTTCCACTTGCGAACGTTGTGATGCTACTCCTCGCGCAAGACGACAGCCGGATCTGTTCGCATGGCGCGTGCCGCGGGGAAGTAGCACGCAACAAGCGCTACCAAGGCTAGCAGACCGCCTACAGCCAATAAGGTAAGCGGGTCGTCCGGTTGGATCTCGAATAAGAGGTCCCGTAAGTAACGAGTGACTAGTGCGGTACCCGACAATCCGATGACGACACCGGCCGCGGTCAGGCGGATTCCGTCGCCGACAACCATGCGAAACACCGCAAGACGCGTTGCTCCCAGAGCTACCCTGATGCCGATCTCGCGCATTCGCTGGGTTACTGAATAGGCAATCACACCATAGGTCCCAATGCAGGCGAGCAAAAGAGCGCCGAACCCGAACCCGCTGAGCAACAGAGTTTCGAGGCGCGGACGAGCTACCGAATCGGCGACAAGCTGGCGCATGGACTCGACTTCCGCAACACCCTGATCGTCATCCACCTGCCGAATTTGCTCCCGAATCGCCGGCGCAAGATTTCCCGGATCGCGGACTGTTCGAATCACAAGCGACGAAAAAGGAAACGGAGCCTGATCGTTCGGCATGAAAAGACAAGGATCGGGTGGCGTGTTCAGTTGGCTGTGCCGGATATCGGCGGCTATGCCAACGATTTCAAGCGGCGGCGCATCGTTCCACCACACCCGCACTCGTTTGCCCACCGGGTCTTCGCCAGGAAACAGACTACGAGCGGCGGTCTGATTCAGAATCGCCACTCTGGGCGTGCCCGTCCGATCGCGCCCATCAAAGTCTCTGCCCTCGAGAATCAGGATTCCCATCGCGCGGAAATAGCCAGGCGTGATGATGGAAACATCGGTTACGGGCCGCCGGTTCAGCGGAGGCTCAGGCCGGTCCGCGCGGGAATACCACGTGCCCGAGTTCCCCATCATCGGCAAAATGCCTATCGAACCGGCAGCCAATACTCCCGGCAGCACCCGAATCTTCTGGAGCATTTGATCCACCATTTCCGCATGCCACTCTTCCTTGCGGACCGGCAATAGCAGCATCCGTACAGTGAGTACATGCTCGGGATGAAAGCCCGGATCGACTCGCGTCAATCGAAGGAAACTGCGTGTCATCAGGCCTGCTGCCGCCATAAGAATGCAAGCGAAAGCGACTTCAGCTACGACCAGCGACCGCCGCAGCATCGCTCCCGATGTGACGGAGCGACTAGCTGCCCCGAGATTGTTCAGCACGTTCGTCTTGAGCGTCTGGAGCGCAGGCGCCAAACCAAAAAGTAGTCCCGCGAGTAACGTGACGCCGATCGAAAACGCGCACACTGTGTCGTCCATTCGAATCTCATGTGCGCGGGGGATCGACAGACTCGCGGGCAGGCTGGCTGCCATGAGGCGGACGGAAACAAACGCCAAGCCAATCCCGAATAAACCGCCTACCGTCGAGAGAAGCAGGCTTTCGACAATCAGTTGCCTGACAATACGCGCCGGACCGGCCCCGAGCGCCAGCCGGACGCTGATCTCGCGCGTGCGGTGCGCCGAGCGCATCAGAAGCAGATTTGCGATATTGGTGCACGCAATCAGCAGCAACAGACCCACCGCCGCAAATAGAATCAGCAGCACGGGCCGAACGGAGCCAACAGCGTAATCGAGCAGTGAAATGACAGTCGCGCTCCAACCGGCATTCAGCGCCGGAATCTCTCTGGCAGTGTGCTCAGCGATAGCGGCAATTTCGGACTTTGCGGCTCCGGCCGAGATCCCGCGGCGAAGGCGCCCAATGACGGAGTAGTTGCGGCCTTGTTCGTGAAGATCGATTGCGAGGGGCACGTACAAGCTAACCGGTATGCCCGGAATGCCAAAGCCGGGAGGCATGACGCCGATGATCCGATGATGGCTAACGTCGATCGAGATTCGTTTGCCAATCACATCGCGGCGCCCGCCGAAACGGCTCTGCCACGTTTCGTAACTGAGAATAACCTCGCGCGGAGCATCGCGATCATATTCGCCGGGACGAAATGTTCTGCCGAACAGAGGCGGCGTGCCCAGCACTTCAAAGAAATCGGCTGTCACGCGAAGACCGGGAACCTGCTCGCTGTCGCCTCCGCTCAGGACATTCATAGGAGTGTGCACGAATGCGGCCATCGATTGAAAAGAATGGCTGTCCCGCTTCCATTCGACGAAATTGTTCAGCGCCACTGGGTTTGGCTTTCCTATTTGAGGCGGCATTTCCCACATCGTCATGAGCTGGCCGGGAGCTGGAAAAGCGAGCGGGCGCAGCAGAATAGAATAAACCGCCGTGAAGATTGTCGTGGCTCCGCCGATGCTGAGCGCTAGAACAGCCACAGCAACGAGCGTGAAGATGGGAGTTTTTAGAAATGTGCGGACGGCAAATCGCGCGTCTTGCGATGCCTGCTCGAGCCAACTAAGGCCCCACATATCCCGCGTCACTTCTTTAATGAGGGACACATTCCCGAACTCGCGAAGACTTGCATCGTGCCCGGAACTTGTCCTTTCACCGCGCTCCAAGCGAAGTTGGTCGTCCATCGCGAGGTGCGATTCAATCTCTTCTTGAAGCTCGTTCTCGAGACCGCGCCTGCCGAAAAGGCGTCGGAGGAAAAATTTCGCCGAACTCAGTCGCATTCTTCACCTCGATTCCGGATTCATGACACCCGAGACAGCCTGGAGAAATAGCTGCCATTTCGATTGCTCTCGCGAAAGTTGTTTTTTTCCAGCGGGCGTCAAGCGGTAATACTTCGCTCGCTGATTGTTGCCGGAAATTTTCCATTCCGAGGAAAGCCAGCCCTGCCTTTCAAGCCGGTGTAGAGCCGGATAGAGCGAGCCGGTTTCGACTTGCAACAGTTCGCCCGAGTTTGCGCGAATGGCTTGCGCGATGCCGTGGCCGTGTTGAGATCCCCATTGCAGCGTGTTGAGAATAAGCATGTCGAGCGTCCCCTGAAGGACCTCGATTCGGTTCTGATAGCGCTCTTTGCCGGCCATAATAGTAAGTAGACACTCTACTACTATCACAAGGCCTGTAGAATGTCTACTTCCGTTTCCCGTAGTCGACAATTGAGGTTGTATTTCAAGCTTTATCCGCTGCGGTTTTTCTTCACCGCCCGCGAATCGATCCGGTTCCCGCCGGAAAAGTCCGCCAATCTGTTGCGGGGCGCTTTCGGCCTCACATTCCGGCGCATCGCGTGTATGCCGCACTGCTCGGATGCGCGGCATTGCGAACTGCGAGAGTCGTGCCCGTACGCGCGCCTGTTCGAGCCATCGGCGTTGAGCAACGGGCCGAGCGGCCTGGCCGACTGGCCGCGTCCCTTCGTGTTTCGAGCCATTCACCTGGATGATCGGACGGTGAAATACGGCGAGAGCTTCTGGTTCGATATAAACCTCTTCGATCTGGCAAATTCCACTATCGCCTCCCTGGCGTTGACCTTCGCGCAACTGGCGCGTGAAGGCCTGGGACCGGGACGAGGACGTGCTGAGTTGGAGCAAGTTATGCAGCTCGGCGCGGACAGCGAGCCTGTCTCGTCTATCTATGACCGTAGTTCGTCCACTCTGTTACAAGCCACGCCGCCAGTAACGCTTAGCCTGGTCCCTCTGGAGCAAAGAGTGGAGCGCGTGCGTGTGCACTTTATGACCCCTACCGAGTTGAAGGCTGGGGATCAACTAGTGGAGCGACCTGAATTCGGCGTCCTTGCGGCAAGGACTCGCGATCGTCTGAGCACGTTGCGAAGCCTGTATGGGGATGGCTCATTGCCTATCGACTTTCGTAGATTCGGTGAACGCGCAGCAGCCGTCCGAATGACTCGGTGTGAGATCGAGCACATAGAGGTAAAGCGCCGCAGCAGTCGAACCGGCCAGATTCACGCCATCGGTGGCTTCACCGGCGTCGCCGAATATGAAGGAGATTTGGCGGAGTTCGTTCCCTATCTGCGGGCGGCCAAATGGATAGGCGTGGGGAGGCACACAGTGTGGGGAAAAGGAGAGATAGAGGTGGAATTGGCTAGCGGAGGTTTTCCGGAGGGATGCGATCAATCAGCTCGCGGATAGCCGTAACGAGCTTGTCAGTATTCTCCTTCAGACCCTTTAAAGTCGCGTGCGTAGCCGTTATGTCGTTGGTGAGCACTTCTAGATTTCGCCAGATCCGATCATGGTCCTCCCAATTTTTGCGCATCTGCTCGCGCCAGTCGTAGTTACCGTTGGGCTGATCGGACATCAAAAGTATATTGTGTCAGATTCGCAAAAGGACCCTAGGAGGAAGACCGACGGTTTCTGGAGAATCCAGCGATCCTCGCGGCGCATCCAAAAAGCCTCGCGAGATAATAGCCGAATGTTCGCCTCTCTTCGGGAGCACATCCAGACCATCAGGCGGGAAGACCCCGCCGCGAAGAGCGCACTCGAGATTGTTCTGTGCTACCCGGGGCTGCACGCAGTGCTGGCTCACCGCGTTTCCCACTGGTTCTACCTACGAGGCCGATACGTACTGGCGAGGCTCATTTCGCAGTTTGCCCGGTTTGTGACGGGAATCGAGATCCATCCAGGCGCTCGGATCGGGCGGCGTCTCTTTATCGATCACGGAATGGGGGTAGTGATTGGCGAAACCGCCGAACTAGGCGATGACGTACTTCTCTACCAAGCTGTTACGCTCGGCGGCACGGGACTCGAATGTGGAAAACGGCATCCTACTATCGGGAACGGCGTCGTTCTGGGAGCGGGTGCGAAGGTTCTTGGCAATATTACGCTTGGCGATAATGTAAAAGTCGGCGCCGGATCCGTGGTTGTGCACTCCGTCCCGGCCGACTCGACGGTGGTTGGAATTCCTGGAAAGATTGTAAGGACGCGCACCAAGATGGGTCCGTTGGATCATGACAGGGTTGCCGCCTCCGCTGAACAGGACGAAGGAGATTTCGAAGAACTAAACGACCGAATCCATGAGCTGGAGGCCCTCATCCGGCTCCTGCTGGAGGAACGGGTCGCCCAGGGCCGGGGTTAGCAAGGGTCAACTGGGACGAAATCGGTAGCGCAGACTGTTGTCTGCCAAGTGCTTGAGTTCGTCGTTGCTAAAGCCAAAGTGAACCGCAGCGATCTCGTATTCGCGGACCAGGCTGGTGTGGAATAGCGCTGGATCGTCCGTGCCGAGTACCACCGGAACGCCTGCATCCCATAGCCGCCGAAACGGATGGCCGTCCAGCTTCTGCACGGTGCCTGTACAAACGTTGCTCGACGGACAAATTTCGAGCGGCAGATCCAACCTGCGAAGCTCGGCTAGCAGACGTGGGTCGCCGACGGACCGGATGCCATGCCCGATGCGTTCCGCGCCGATTTCAAGGGCCTCCCAAACGCTCTGGGGACCAGTAACCTCGCCGGCGTGACAAGTCAGATGAAGACCCGAAGATTTCGCCTCCCGGTACAAATCACGAAACCACCATGCCGGGCCTTTCTCCTCGTCGCCGCCAATCCCTATCGCAACAACGCCACGATTCCGGTATTCCTGCGCAAGTGAAAATACGGGTGCAGCGGCTGCTGCTCCAAATTGGCGCACGGCATCGAAAATCCATTTGATTTCCACAGCGGACTGGCTGCGGACGGCGTCCAGAACCGATGCGAAGATGGCGTGGAAATCCTGCTTCTTCCACAAAATCATGCCTACCGACACCGTTATCTCGGCGCTTGTTACGTTTTGCGCCGCTAGCTTGTCCAGTAGTTTGTGAGTGACAAAGCCATACGTCTCTGGCGTGGTGAGTCTGCGGTTGATCCACACATACGATTGCAAGAATCCAGCGAAATCGGAATATTCGTAATGACGTTTGATTTGATCGAGGCTCAGGCTAGGGTCAAGCTCCTCGATAGTCTCGGGCTCTACCGATCCCTCGAGATGGAGGTGTAGCTCAGCTTTTGGCAGATCCTGAATAAAGTCGCGAAGGGTTTGCCGGGGAATTGTTTCAGTGAACATGCATGCTAGGAAGGAGCGGGGATGCAGTGACAGGTTTCAACCAGCCGCCCCTGCCATAATAAATCTGCGATGACGGATAAAGAGTTAGAAGCCATTGCGGGGGGGTTCCACGGAGACCCTTTTCGCATTTTAGGGCCGCATCCATCGGAAGAAGAAAAGGCCGGTAAGAATTGGGAGGTTCGAGCGTTTCTTCCGCGGGCGACTCAAGTGGCAGTTGTGAATTCGTCCGGCACTGTGCCCATGAAGCGTGTTCACCCCCACGGTCTTTTTGTGGCGGCCCTTCCAGACCGCCCCAATCACTATCGTTTGCGTGTCACCGAACATGAAGGCACCGTCGTTGAGGTTGAGGATCCTTACCGCTTCCCCCCACTGCTGACCGATTTCGACCTGCACCTCTTCGGTGAAGGAACGCATTATGAAGCGTACCGGACCCTGGGCGCGCATCCCGAAACAGTCGATGGTGTCGTAGGAACACGCTTCGCTGTATGGGCGCCAAATGCGCTGGTTGTCAGTGTCGTGGGCGATTTCAACGGGTG
Organism: Bryobacterales bacterium; assembly: GCA_963722585.1. GTDB lineage: Bacteria > Acidobacteriota > Terriglobia > Bryobacterales > Bryobacteraceae > KBS-96. The sequence continues at coordinate 75,667 of CAVRNU010000041.1, forward strand.
GGATTCGCGCGTACACGCCATGCGCGCCCGGACAGGCGGCATCTGGGAGATGTTCATTCCGGAGCTGGGTCCTGACACGGCTTATAAATATGCAGTGAAAAGCCGCTTCCACGGCTATTTCCAGATGAAGGCCGACCCCTACGGATTCGCCACGGAGGCGCCGCCGAAATCCGCCTCGGTCGTTGCCGATATCCACGATTACGAATGGAACGATCAGGAGTGGCTTCAGCACAGAGCCAACACCAATCTTCTGGAAAAACCGCTCTCGATCTATGAACTGCACATGGGATCGTGGCGGAAGCACGAGGACGGCACATCGCTCAGCTACAGGGAGCTTGCCGACGAGCTCGTTCCGTATGTGAAAGAGCTTGGTTACACGCATATTGAGCTGATGCCGCCCATGGAACACCCTTACTCGGGCTCGTGGGGGTATCAGGTGGTTGGCTATTTCGCTCCTACCGCCCGCTTTGGCTCGCCTCAGGATTTCATGCATTTGATAGATACATGCCATCAAGCGGGCATTGGCGTGATCGCCGATTGGGTTCCGGGCCACTTTCCCAAAGATGCGCACGGGCTGGCCTATTTCGACGGAACAGCGCTTTACGAGCACGCCGATCCGCGGCTGGGCGAGCACAAGGATTGGGGCACGCTGATTTTCAATTACGGCCGCAACGAGGTTCGGAATTTCTTGATTTCGAACGCGCTCTTTTGGGTGAAACACTATCACCTTGACGGGTTGCGAGTGGATGCGGTCGCGTCGATGTTGTATCTGGATTATTCGCGCGAGGCAGGCGAATGGTTGCCGAACGTCTACGGCGGAAACGAGAACCTGGAAGCCATCGACCTGCTGAAGAAAGCGAACGAATTAGTGCACCAGGTGCCGGGCGTAATCACCGCGGCGGAAGAATCGACTGCATTCCCCGGCGTTTCGAAACCAACCTACTTGAACGGACTCGGATTCACGTTCAAGTGGAATATGGGGTGGATGCACGACATGCTCAACTATTTTTCGCTTGATCCCATATACCGCAAGTATCACCAGAACGACATCACTTTCAGCATGGTGTACGCGTTCACCGAGAATTTCATTCTGCCCATCTCGCACGACGAAGTCGTGCACGGAAAGCGCGCTCTGCTCGACAAAATGCCTGGAGACGAATGGCAGCGCTTTGCAAACGCGCGGGCGTTTTTGGGTTATATGTGGGGGCACCCCGGCAAGAAGCTGCTCTTTATGGGCTCGGAGTGGGGTCAAACTTCCGAATGGTATTCCGAAGTTCAGGCCGAATGGTGGCTTCTCCAGTTTGACATCCACAAAAAACTGCAGCGCTATTCGAAGGCCTTGAACGAACTTTACAGGAGTGAGCCGGCGCTCTATGAAGTCGACTTTCATTGGGAAGGTTTCGAGTGGATTGACTTTCATGATTACGAACATTCGATAATCGCCTTCATCCGCCGCCCAAAGAATCGCGACGACTATCTCATTTTCGTGTGCAACTTCACGCCTACACCGTATCCGGCATACCGGTTGGGCATGCCTGAACTCATCGGTTATCGTGAAATTTTCAATTCCGATGCCGCTATTTTCGGCGGCAGCAACATGGGAAACGGCGGATACGTCACGGCGGAAGGAGTTCCGTCACATGGACGGCAAGCCTCGGCCGCACTCGTTATCCCGCCGCTTGGAGTTTTTGTACTTAAACCGGACCGCCATCAATAACGGGCAGAAACTACGAATCTTACTTCGCGTATCTGCCTCCGGAAACCTGAAGTTGTTGCGCTGGTCTATTTTTTCTATCTTTCGGCGCTTACACTCCTGCTGCGCGATAGGCCGCGCGCGGACATCCGGATTTTCGGCGTCGCCATGCTTCTCACGGGAATCGTTGTGGCGCTTGCATGGTTGGAACGGACAGTCGACCAGCAAGGTTTCAGCATCGCGCGCGATTGGACTGCGTTAGGGCTGGTTTTAGCCGCCTACCGGACGCTCGATTTATTTTCGCCCGGGCATTATCAACTGAGTCTCGAGCTCTCGTTGCAGGGCGCCGATCGTTTTCTGCTTGAAGGATGGCATTTGCGCCAGGCAATCGAAAGTTGCGGTGCCGTTCTCCCAGCTTATTTCGAGAGCTGTTATTTCCTCACATCAGGGACAGGCTGCTATGCCCTGACAATTCTCTATTTGTATCGAAAGCGCAACCGTTGCGACTGCTTCCTGCTGATTTATGTCCTGGGAACTTTGCTTTCCTACGCTCTCGTCCCTTTTCTCCGACTCGAGCCGCCGCGCATCGCTTTCCCCAGCTCGGACATGCCGCAGATTTCAACCGCGATTCGAAAACTGAATCTTGTTGTTCTTTCCGGCGCGGGAATCCATTCTGGTGTTTTCCCGAGCGCTCACGTGTCGTCTACATTTTCGGCGGCCTGGGGAATGTTCCTTGCCTTGCCCGAGAGCAAGATGTACGGATGGATCTTTTTGATATACGCGTCATCGGTAGCATTGGCCACCGTTTACGGCCGTTATCACTACGCGGCTGACACCGTAGCAGGATTCGCCGTGAGCTTGATTGCTGTTTTTCTTTCGAGATTTATTTCGCGCGGTTCGAAGGGCTGCTGACCGAACTTCATCACCTCCGCTCCCTGACGGTCGCGGTTCCGAAACGCAGGTTGATTCATAACTTACAGAACCGCGCGCGTTTAGCAAGCGGTTTAGTGACGAAGTTCTGCTAAGAATCCGCTGGCGAGGTCAGTTCGAGTGAGCGTCCACTCGCGACGTCAATCTTGTACCCACGAGCCTGGTTTGAGTCAGTATCGTAAATTAAGAACGTCGAATCCGAATCCTCGCGCCCTTTTCCGAACTTCACTCCCAGAATCGACCCAGGATTTAACGCTAGCGCCGCGCCGTACCGCGTAATCTCAAATTCATGATTGTGTCCGAAGCAGACCACGTCATAGTGACCGGATTGGGCAATTGGGCGGGCGATATAGTCGAAATGGTTTACGGCAAAGCGCTTCCCCGCCAATCGTATATCGCAGAACTCGCCGTAGAGGTGTACATTTTGAAAGCGTCGCGTCTTGGCCGTGATGCGAAATAGATCGGCGTCATTGTTGCCGAACACAATATGAATCGGGCCAGAGAAGGCGCCCGCGAGTTCGTCGATCACAAATGGCGAGCAAAGATCTCCACAGCAGATCGTCTCCTGGCATTCCTTTATGGAAGCGAGGGCCACGTCAAGTTTCCAGAGGTTGTCGTGGATGTCGGATAAAATCGCGATCTTCATGTCAATCCAATCTCTAGCTGAGCATACTGGTACGCTGAGACGTAACACGCAAAAAGGAACAACGGGACACATGTCAGCGCACGCCACCATCGATGAGCAAGGCCGGCCGGGAGACTCCTGCGCTCTGGTGATATTTGGAGCATCCGGCGACTTAACCAAGCGGAAACTATTGCCCTCTCTTTACAACCTGGCTCGCAAGAAGCTCTTACCCAGCAACTTCGCTCTGGTCGGACTCGCGATTGACCAGATTAGCGAAGATGTGTTCCGGGAACAGGTTCGAAAGGACCTTCACGAGTTCGCGGCGGCGCCGGACCAATGCGACTTTTGCGATTGGCTCATCCAACGGCTATACTACATTTCCGGCGATTTCCGCGACCCAAAGGTCTACGCGCGCATAAAAGAGTTGCTCGGTACTATCGACCAGAAGCACGGAACGGACGGTAATTATTTTTACTACCTCGCCACGGCTCCTCAGTTCTTTGGGGAGGCAGTAAAGCAACTGGGCGCGGCCGAACTGACGAAAGAGTCCGAGGGGCACTGGCGCCGGGTGGTGATCGAAAAGCCGTTTGGAAGCGATCTCGAGTCGGCGAAGGCGTTGAATCGGGAAATAAAGAATGTTCTCGCTGAGGACCAGATCTACCGCATCGATCATTATCTCGGGAAGGAAACGGTGCAGAACATTTTGGTGTTCCGGTTTTCGAACGGCATCTTCGAGCCAATCTGGAACCGGCGTTACATCGATCATATTCAGATCACTGTGGCTGAAAGTCTGGGAGTGGAGCAGCGAGGCGGATACTACGACCGGGCCGGCTGCCTTCGAGATATGGTTCCCAACCATATCTTGCAATTAGTGTCGCTCACCTCCATGGAACCGCCTATCTCGTTCCAAGCAGATGCAGTTCGCGACGAGCAGGCCAAGATTCTTCATGCCATCCAGCAAATGACACCGGAAGACGTGCTCATCCGGGCCGTGCGCGGGCAGTACGGCGATGGCCACGAAGATGGAAGCCCGGTCGAGGAGTACCGCGCTGAACCCAACGTGAATCGCGAGAGCAATACCGAGACGTTTGTAGCGTTGAAACTTTCCATCGACAACTGGCGATGGGCCGATGTGCCGTTCTACATCCGTACCGGCAAGCGGCTAAATAAGCGGGCCACCAGGATCGCGATTCAATTCCGCCGCGCTCCATTCGTCCTCTTCCGCGAAACGCCCGTCGAACAACTGGCGCCCAATCTTTTGGTGATGCACATCCAGCCGGAAGAAGGCATTTCGCTGCGGTTTGGGGCAAAGATTCCCGGACCTATCGTAAAACTGGGATCGGTGGATATGGATTTCCAGTACACCGACTATTTCGGAAGCGAGGCGAGCACCGGCTACGAGCGGCTGCTCTACGATTGCATGATCGGCGATGCGACACTGTTCCAGCGGGCCGATATGGTCGAGGCCGGCTGGAGCGTCGTCGAACCGATTCTCGATGTATGGAAAGCTCTGCCGCCCCGAAATTTTCCCAATTACCCGTCCGGATCATGGGGACCTAAAGAGGCAGACGAGCTCATCAAACGCGATGGGCGGAGTTGGTACCAAAGCTAATTAACAATGCGCCGAGCCGGCTCAAAAATGTAGCTTCAGCGCAAACTGAAGAATGCGGTTCGATGCCGCGGAGTTAATCTGGCCAAACTGTGTGCTGCTCAAGTTACCTGTTGGCGCATTGAAGTTCGTGTGATTGATGACGTTGAAGCCTTCGGCGCGCACTTCCAAACGCCACCTCTCACCGATTGCAAAGATGCGGCTCAGAGCGGCATCGAATTCAAATGTCCCCGGACCAAAGACGGAGTCGCGCCCCACATTGCCGAAAGTTCCGACGGCGTTTTGAACGAAAGCCGCGCCATTCAGATACTGCGGCAGACTGGGACCCCAGTTGGAATTATAAGCGTCCAATAACATTTGGTTCGGCCGATCGAGACCGACACCCGTCTTCGAATTATCGACTCCCGAAGTGATGTTGATCGGCAATCCAGTATGGGCTGAAATGATGGGAGCGAACTGCCAGTTGGCCACGATAGGCGACCAGAAGGAATTGCCAAACTTCGGAGTAATTCCAACAAACGAGGCGTTGAAGTTATGCCGCATATCGAAATTACAGTTACCGCGATCCAGCCGCAGGTTCGACGGATCTTCAAAGCTCGGTCCTGTAATCTCTCCCGTGAAATCGCCCTCGCTGATGCAGTGGGAGTACGTGTAGTTCAGCAGCAGCGTATAACTATGGCTGAACCGGTGTTGTAACGAGGTGAGCAGTGCGTTGTAGCTCGCGTTTGTTCCGTCGTAAGCGATCGGCAAGGAACCGATCGGCGCTCCCTCGTTAGGATTGATCAGGCTAAGCACGCGGCGGTTTTGTGTACTCGCCGAGTCTCCCGGGATGTAAACCGCCGGGTTGGTCTCCTGGCCGATATAGATATGGGTGCTCTTATTGCCCATGTAATTCACGGACGCCAGCCAGCTACTGCCGAATTGGTGTTGATAGCTGGCGTTCCAGGTGCTGAGGTATGTCGGCTTTAGGTTCAGCGGCATGGTCACATATAGCGCCGCCGACGGCGGGAAAAAAGCCTGGCTGCTGGGGAACGGATTGCCGCCCGGAAAGCTGATCCAGGGATTGGTCAGAGTTCCGTAACCGTTTGCCGTAGTGGGTAAGACGCCTTTGGAATTCAACGTAAAGTTTTCGTCAATCTCGTTCACAAAGGGCGGGTTCGACTGTACACGCTCATCGAAGAACATCTCCGCCGTGTCGTAGAGGATCGCTCCGCCCAGACGGAATGTGTCGTGCCCGCTCTTACCCGGCGCAAACACCAACCCCAGCCGTGGCGCAAAGAGAGGCAGTTTGCTATGAACGAACGCTTTCGGGATGCCCGGGTCGCCGAAGTAAAGCATTCCCGCCGGCGCGTTGGGGTAAATGTTGCTGTGAACGTCATTCAGGAAATTGGAAAAGTTGAACGAGCTGCCGCGGGCAAAGTAGTCTTGCGGGAATAGCATCGGCTCCCAGCGAATGCCCGCGGTCACCGTGAAATGGTCGTTCACTCGAAACGTGTCCTGCGCGTAAACTCCGGGGTTCGTTTGCCGGTTGGCGGTTTGTTGCGCTTTGCTCTGACTGTAAGTAGATAGATCGCCGAGCATGAAGTCCGCGAGGTTATTGCCGCTAAGACTTTGTGTAAAACCGTAGTCTCCGTTTAGCTCATAGTTATTGTCCGAGTTCATTTGGGTACGGATGATGTCGGCGCCGAACATGATTTGATGGCGTCCGCGAATAAGCGTCATGTCATCGGTATACGACCAGGTGTTTGTGTTGAAGTATGCCAGGTTGCAGGTTCCGCAATACGTGCTGAAATAGCCCGTTACTGTCAGTTCAAGGAAATTAGGATTCTGCGAAAACACCTGGGAGCCGACGTCTTTCGGACTGATACCTTCGGATGCTGGGCCACGGTCGTCGCGCCGTCGTGCGAAGGTGAAATGTGCCGAATTGAGCGTTTGCGGGCTGAGCGTGTAGGTATCGCCAAGCGTGATGGTCTGCGCCCGTTCGTCGTTACCGGGATTAGTGGTTACCAGCGCGTTTGTGGAATCGAAGGTCGCGGGCAGCGTGTAATCGTCGATAAAGTACCGTGCGAAGAGGGTGTGCTTCGAGCTGATCAGCCAATCCACTCGGCCAATCGTCTCATATTCGTTGTTATTGGCGGGAATGCCGTAGATCACCTCTCCGCACTGATTCGTCGCCGCGGGAAGATAATTCAAGAGCTTGATCGCCGCCGGATCGAACATTGAGACGGGAATCTGGTCGCCGGCGAACGGTGCGCCCGTGAACGGATTCTTGAGCTGCACGTTCTTATGGTTCGATGTGCAAGCCGAGGAGGCGATTTGCGAGAAATTGCCGTCAATTACGGCCTGCGTCGGCACATAAGAAATAGTTTGAGGCGGATTGCTGCGCGTAGGGGTGCCCTGAAAACCGCCGAAGAAAAACAACTTGTCTTTAACGATTGGGCCACCCAGCGTACCACCCCACTGATTACGCTTCAGGCTGTCCCGCGCTGTAGCAAAATAGCCTCGCGCGTTGAAATCGCCGTTTCGCAAATAGTCGAACAGATCTCCGTGAAAGCCGTTCGTTCCCGACTTCGTCACCACATTCACGACGCCCCCGGGATGTTGCCCGTATTGCGCCGGCAGACTGCTGGTCTCGACGCTAAACTCCTGCAAAGCGTCCGGGAACGGGAACGGTAGATTCACGTTGGTGAAAGTGTCCACATTGTAGCCGCCGTCGAGAAGATAATTCGTCCCATTGCCCTGTCCGCCGGCTACGGAAATGGTTGTCGAGCTGTAGAAATTCTTACTGCCCGTCATATCGCCAGCAGGAGTGGTTACCGACGCGCCCGAAAGCAGGATTAATTGAGTAGCCTGGCGGCCGTTCAGCGGCAGGTCGTTAATTCGCCGCTCGTCGATCACCTGGGAAACCGTGCTCTCTCTGGTTTCGACCATTCCCGCGCTCGCCTGTACTTCTACGGTTTGGGACACATTGCCAAGCTGCATGACGACGTTTGCCTGTACGTTGCTGCCGACTTGAAGCTCAATTCCATTCTGAACGTAGTTCCTAAAACCTTGTGCTGTCACTTCCAGGCGGTATGGGCCAACCGGAAGCTCGGGAAAAGTGTAATGGCCCGCGGAATCGCTGATGGCTGTTCTCGCGACGCCCTTTTCTACTTCCGTTATGACGACGTTGGCGTTGACGATAGCGCTGCCGGTAGGGTCGGTGACCTGACCGCTCACACTGGCCACGGCGACGGCCTGCCCGAAGGCAAAAGAGCCGCCCAATAGAGATCCTAGGAGACACACCGGTATCCTTACGAGGTTCAAATGTGCACTGTCCATAACTGCCCCTAATAGCAACGTTCAGCGGAATCTAGTGTATCGAATTTTGACAATGAGGGTGCGGGTGCAAGCGCTTCCAGAATCGCCTAGATAGCCGTCGGATGCGCGGGTTGGTACAGGCCGAGTTCGCCGCCGCTGGGCAGGCGAATAGTCGTCTTAATTCCCCACGGCGCTTCCTCGACCGGTGCGCATACAACGTTGCTGCCTTCAAGCGAGCGGATGAACGAATGCAGATCGTCGCACATCAGGTAAAGTACTGCCCCAAGAAGCTGGTGTTCCGCGTGAACCTGCACAAAATTGCCGCCGCCCGGATGCACCGCGATTTCCGACGGCGGCAGAGCAAAGATCAGCCAGCCCTCACCCACTTCGACGGAACGGAATTTCAATACGTCGCGGAAGAACGCTCGATCTGCTTCCGGTGCTTTGCTATAGAGCAGAAAGTGAGCTCCCGTAATCATCATGGAACTCTATCACAGCACGACGGAGGAGTGCATTTATGGGAGTGCGAATGCTACGAGCGAGTCGCCGAGCTTCACGGGAAGCTTGCCATGCCCGCCGGCGGCGATCACCACAAATTGGTTTCCATTCGGACGCATACGGTAGGTCATTGGCGTCGCCTCGCCAGGCGCCGGAAGTTGCCCTTTCCACAATTCGGCTCCTGTCCCGAGGTCGAACGCTCGAAGATAGCCATCCCACGCCGCCCCTACAAACACTAGCCCGCCAGCCGTGATAATCGCTCCGCCGAAGCCAGCCAATCCGTAGCGAGCTGGTGGATTTATCGGGAGCGTCCCCTCCGTCGTTCCAAGCGGCGTTTCCCATCGAATCTGTCCACTGCTCAGGTCGACTGCGGTAAGTACGCTCCATGGCGGCGCAACGCAAGGAAGATGCGACGGAGAAAATATTGGCTCGCGGCTCATTCCGTAAGGCGTGCCGTGTTGCGGAGAGACCTCGGCCCGCAACTGACCATTTTTCGAAGCTCGCTCGATTGGCAGATACCGATCCCGAGGAATCAGATGCACTTCAAACGGGATGCGCAGCGTGTTGGTTACCAGTATCCCCGCATCCGGGGAGAAGGCGTAGCCGCTCCAGTTCATGCCCCCAATGTTGCCCGGATAGATCAGCGAGCCTGCGATCGTGGGCGGTGTGAAAATCCCCATGGAAGTCAGTTTTTCCATGCGATCGCGGCAAGCCTGACGATCCGATGCCGTGGGGCCCCAGGCATCGAGCGCACTGACGTGCTGAGATGTCAACGCGGGCGGAGCGCCGGGAAACGGCTGCGTAGGCGAGGTCTGTTCTCCGGGTACTTCGCTTTGCGGAACAGGGCGCTCCTCGACTGCGAAGACAGGCCTTCCCGTGTCCCGATTGAGCACGAAAAGATTACCGGCCTTATTGCCCTGAACCACTACCGCGATCTTCTGGCGGTTCCGGACGAGAGTAGTGAGCAGTGGCGGTGAGGCCGTGTCGTAATCCCACAGGTCGTGGTGGACGAGTTGAAATCCCCAACTGACTTTGCCCGTTCGCGCGTGCAGCGCGACCACCGAGTTCGCCCACTTGTCATCCCCCTTGCGCATCCCGCCATAGTAGTCGGGACTCGCGCTTCCGGTGGGCACAAAAACGAGGTGGCGCTGAGGATCGGTTACGATGACCGACCAGGCATTTGCCGCCCCCGTTTTTGACGCACTTTCCCCTTGCCACGTTTTAGCCGCGGGATCGCGAGCATTCTCCGGAATGGGATTCCAACTCCATCGCAACGCACCGGTCCGGGCATCGAACGCACGAACCACTCCATTTGGACTTTCTACCCGATCGTTATCTGCCACACTGGAGCCCACGACCACTAAATCGTCTATGACCGCCGGGGGAGACGTCTCCTCGTATTCACCCTTGCGGATGATGTTCTTAATCCCCTGCCGCAGGTCAATCGCGCCTGCCGTCCCGAAGCCGACGCAAGGCTTACCGGTCGCGGCATCCAGACAGATCAAGCGCGCGTCGATAGTGGCGATAAAGATCCGTCTCTTATGAACGCTACCGGCCTTGCTATCTGCCCAACTGGCGACTCCGCGATTCGTGAGTCCTTCCGAGTACTCGGTGTTCAAATCAATTTTCGGATCATAGGCCCAACGCTCGGTGCCTGTCTCCGGGTCAAGAGCAATCACACGGTTAAAGGCAGTACTGAAATACAGCGTGTGGTCTACCAGAATTGGCGTAGTCTCGAACGCGCTTTTGCGCGGATATTTGGAGCCGTCCGAAACGTCGCCCGTATGATAAATCCAGGCGACCTTCAGTTTGTGGACATTTTCCTTGTTGATTTGCGTGAGAGGCGAAAAACGTGAACCACCGGCATCTCCGCCATAGTAACGCCAGTCCGCAACCTGTGCTCCGTTCGCGCCGTCCGCATTCTCCGAAGTGGATGTTGATTGGCCATAGCAGCTCGCCGCGAGCACACACACAGCGGCCGCCCACGCCTCAATGGCGAACCGAACCCGCCGGGGGCGGAACATAGACAGCGATTTTCGCATAGTCACGATTGCCAGAAATGTTCTATGAACTACCGAACTCTAGGTCGAACCGGATATCGCGTCTCGGAAGTAGGTCTGGGAGCTTGGCAGATCGGCGCAGACTGGGGAAATGTCTCTGAAGACGATGCCATTAGATTGCTTCACGAAGCCATCGATGCGGGCATCAATTTTTTCGACACCGCCGATGTGTACGGGGACGGGCGCAGCGAGCGCTTCATCGCGCAAGTGTTACGCGACCGCAACGAAGCCATCGTCGTCGCGACGAAGGCGGGAAGGCGGCTGCAACCGCATAACGCCGACGGGTACAACCGGGAAAACATAACCGCGTTCGTCGAACGAAGTCTCAAAAATCTCGAGCGCGAGGCGCTCGATCTCGTTCAACTGCATTGCCCGCCAACGGAGGTTTATTATCGCCCGGAAGTATT
>CAVRNU010000042.1:0-92309 GCA_963722585.1 Bryobacterales bacterium
AACCGGCCCGCCGGCTCGATAGCTCCCCTCTGTGCGAATAAAACATTCCCGTATCGAGCTCTTTCTTGGCTCAAGGGGATTGAAATGGTACTCGGTTGGCTTGCGTTCCGAGTCGTCCTCGTCCGGAAGGCTTCCTTCGTCGGGCACCGTCGACGGTGGTGGAGTCGAGGTTGAGGGTGAATCTTGGGCGGGAGGCGGTGGGGGTGGAGGCGGCACCTGCGGGTTTGGACCCGCAAGGGCGCTGTATGTGGCGAACACGCCGCAAGCAAGCAAATTCCCTAATGTGCGTGTCACAATCAAAGTATAAGCTGCCATGGACCTTCGTGAGCGAGTCGCGCAGCTTCCCGCCGCGCCCGGTGTTTACCTGTACAAAGATGGCGACGGAAAGGTGCTCTACGTCGGCAAGGCAAAAAACCTTCGGAGCCGCGTGCGCAGTTATTTTTCCGAGGATCGTTTAGCCGAAGCCAAGACAGGTAGCCTGATCGCAGACGCCCGCGATATCCATTTCATCGAGGTCGACAATAATAAGGAAGCTCTGGCGCTTGAAAACAACCTCATCAAGCAGTACAAGCCGCGCTTCAACATCCTGCTCCGCGACGACAAGACCTACCCGTATATTCGCTTGACTAGCGAGAAATACCCGCGAGTTTACGTAACGCGCCGGCTCCTCAGGGATGGTTCCACCTATTACGGGCCGTATTTCCCGGGAAATTTTAGCGCACCGCCTGGCGCACTTCATCAACCGGCATTTTCTGGTCGCCTCATGCAAGATCGACTTCAATCGCAAGCATACGCATCCTTGCCTGCAGTATCACATTCACCGCTGCCTCGGGCCGTGTGTGGAAGGTTTAACTACCGCCGAAGCTTATGCCGGCGCGGTTCACGACGTTAAGCTCTTCCTCGAGGGCCGCCATCGCGATCTGGCTCGCGAACTCGAGACGCGGATGACGCTGGCCGCCCAGGATATGCGTTTCGAAGAAGCGGCCAGCCTGCGAAATCTGATTGCGACCATTCGCGAAGTAGAGGAGAAGCAAAAGATCGCGGCCGCTGAAGGCGACAACATCGATATTTTCGCTTATTATGCCGAGCCACCGCTGGTCGCCGTGAACCTCTTTCATCTGAGGAACGGCCGCATTGTCGACCGCCGCGAGTTGTTCTGGGAAGATCAGCAGGACTTCGACCCCGGCGAGTTCTGCGGCGCTCTGCTGAAGCAGGTATATCTGAATCAACCGTACATTCCGGGATTGATCCATGTCCCTGTGGATTTCGACGACCGCCCGGAGTTGGAAGAACTTCTCTCGGAAAAGCGCGGCCGGAAAACGGAAATCGTCTTGCCTCAGCGCGGACAAAAGAGAGCCATGCTAGCCCTCGTTGAAACCAACGCCAAGCATAGCTTCGAGCAGCGCTTCCGGGTTCTGAAACCTTCTTCCAAGGTCATCGAGGAAGCCCTCGAGGAGGCTCTGAATCTGCCCGCTGCTCCCAAGCGCATCGAGTGCTTTGACATCTCTCACATCCAGGGCACCGACAAAGTCGCCAGCATGGTCGTTTGGGAAAACGGCCGGATGAAGAAGTCCGATTACCGCAAGTTCATCATCCGTACGGTGGAAGGCAATGACGATTTTGCTTCGATGCGAGAGGTTGTAACGCGCCGCTATTCCCGCTTACAGGAGGAAAAGAGAAAGTTCCCCGACCTGGTGCTGGTCGACGGAGGCCTGGGCCAGTTGCATGCAGCGGCCGAAGCCCTTGAAGCCATCGGCGTCACCGACCAGCCGCTTGCATCGATTGCTAAACGCGAGGAATGGATTTATGTGTACGGGCAGGAAGACGAGCCAATTATTCTCGATAAGTTTTCACCCATGCTGCACCTGGTCCAGACCATTCGCGATGAAGCGCACCGCTTCGCCGTCACCTTCCACCGGAACCGGCGCGACACCAATCGCCTGAAGTCGGAACTGCACGAAGTGAAAGGCGTCGGGCCGAGGACTGTCGAGAAACTACTGCGCCGGTTCGGTAGCTTGGAACGGATCAAGATCGCGTCCGACGAGGAGCTGATTCAGGCGGTGGGAATTCCCGCAGCACGGCGCGTACGAGAGCACATCGGTACGTCGCTCCAAAGTATTCCGTTGGTGCAGATCGACTCCTCGCTGACCTTGGAGAAGTCCGAGCCTCTGATCTTAAACGAGTCTCTGTCGGAAACCGCTCCTGAACCTACTGAAGTTTGATGGAAGGGGCGATCTCGACGTTGACGCGCGATGGCCTGAGAACCCATGATAGAAGTCGCCATGGCCAACTCCCTACCCGAGAACCAGGATCTTGCGGATGAATTTGTAGAACTGGCATGCCTCTGCTACGACGATCCGCATTACGATCATCGCTCGTTTCATGCCCGTGCCCATGAGATGCTGCGTCATGAACCGTGGCTATCGGAGGCCAACATCTGGAGCGCGGCAGCCGCGGGAAACACTGACGCTGTCAGAGCCTTTCTTGAAAAACAACCTGACCTGGTGAATTGTCATGGCACGCATCGATGGGCGCCCCTGATTTGTGCTTGCTATTCGCGTGTGAAACCGTTGAGCCCCGCGCACTCTACATTCGATGTAGCCAAACTCCTGCTGGACCGTGGCGCCGACCCGAACTCTTACACAATGAAAGGCAACGCCGACGACAGATTGGACCAGACCCAACGTCGTTTAACGGCGCTGACTGGTCTGTTTGGAGGCGGCTCAACCGGCCTGGCGAATCAACCGCCGCATCCACGTTGGCGCGAACTGGCCGAGATACTGCTCACTCGCGGCGCGAATGCCGCCGACGAGCAGGCGCTTTCAATCAATCAAGACGCGTGCCTCGAAATGTTGCTGCGATACGGATTGAAGCCCGATGTCATCGGCTCGGATGGAATTACCCTCATGGGACGCGCGCTTTCGCAAGCGGCTCGCCGCGGTGATGTGGAACAGGTGCGCCTGTTGCTGGCTCATCGCGCCCGGGCTGACGAGAAATTCAATGGCAAACTGCCATGGGAGCATGCGACGCGGCTTGGGCGCCTGGAAGTCGCGCGGCTGCTCGAAGAAGCCGGCGCGCCGGTTACGGAAATGGACGACGTGGGGAGATTCATTTCGCTGTGCATGGCGGGCGATGAGCGCGGCGCCCGCGCGATGCTCGAGCAGGCTCCAGACCTCGCGACGCGCGCCCCGAAAGACCTGGTCCATCGCGCCGTTTGGACGAAACGAAAGGAAGCTGTCAAACTCGCGCTAGATCTGGGCTTTGATCCCAATGCCGTAGAAGATAACGCCGCGATCCACCATGCCGGGGTCCTCGCCGAAAGCGATGAGATCCTCCGCATTCTCCTGGACCATGGCGCGTCTCTGACGCTGCGTGACCCTTGGTATGACAGCACGGGGATCGGATGGGCCGCTTTTTTCAACTACACCGATCTGCGTGACAAGCTGCTTAGCGAACCCGGGATCTGCCTGTTCGATGCGCTCGACTACGACTGGCTCGATCGCATTCCCGATATTCTGGCGCGCGATCCCGGCGCGCTCGAGCGTTCTTTCGCTGAATGTCTTTCACGGCCGCCCAAACCCGATGACTGGCAAACGCCTCTGGTCCGAATGGTTGTTCGCGGCAAAAACGACGCGGTCCGGTTATTGCTCGACCAAGGCGCGAATACCTCCGCCCGCCATCCGGACGGCCGCTCGCTGTTCGAAATCGCACGCTATGAAGGCCTAAGTGAAATCGCCGTACTGCTTGAAACCCGAGGCGCACCGGCTCGAGATTGACTCCTCACTGACCCTGGAAAAGCCGGAGCCCGAGCACATCGGGCAATCCCGCCGAACGAATCTTTTCTAAGGTCAATTCAATCGGGTAAACAACGCGCCGGAATTGCACCCAACGGGCGTTCACGTCGTAAAGGGCATAAGCTGCCCGTGGGTCGCCGTCCCGGGGTTGCCCCACCGATCCCGGATTGATCAGGTACAGCGTGTCGTGTTCGAGTTCGAGCGTCAGCTCGCGTTCCTCGAGCCGCATCCGGCTGATTTGGCCGAGGCGCCGCCGCTTTTCGAAATATCCCCCTTGCAGGTGAGAATGGCCGAAGAATGCAATGGGACAGTCGAGCGTCGAGAAGCTCTCGGCGGCGGCATCAGGCGAGACAACATACTCATCCTCGTCGAATGGCGCGCCGTGAACAATTTCAAAGCCGTCCACAGCCATGGGGCCTTTTGGCAACTCGTGCAAATATCGAAGTTGTCCGGCAGTGAGTTGTTTTTGTGTCCACCGGGCCGAAGCCTGTGCCGCAGGGTTGAACCAGTCAAGATCGTCTATGCCGGCAATCGCCTTATCGTGATTGCCGCGAATCACCGCATTGCAAGACGCCCCCGTCCATTCCACCACCGCGGCGGGATCGGGATTGTAGCCGACCAGGTCGCCGCAGCACACAATTCGATCGTATTTTCCATCTGCGTCCGCCAGCACTGCTTGCAATGCCTCGAGGTTGGCGTGCAGATCACTTAAAATCAGGAAGCGCACAGTTTAATGAGCGTAATTTCGGGCGGAGCTCCCAGCCGGATCGGCATTCCGATGGTTCCGATGCCGGAATTCACGTAAATCGCCGAAGTTGCTCCCCTGTAGAGCCCCTTCGTGTAGGGAGTGAGGAAGTCGGCGATATTCACATTCTTATCGAAAATTTCGAAATTGATCTGGCCGCCGTGCGTGTGTCCCGCAAGCACGAGGTCAAACCCTTTTTCGACGGCTACCGGAAACACATCCGGATTGTGGGACAGCAGAACATTGAACTGTCCGGGTTCGACCAGTTCTTCGGCGCCAACCAAATAAGGCGAATGCATTGACTGATGATCGACACCTACGAGATTCAAAGAGCTGCTGCCAAACTTAAGATTTCTGGCCTCCCACCGAAGGAAGTTAACGCCGCATTTGGCTCCAAGCTCCGCAGCAGCACTTTCGACGCCGGCGAAGTGTTCATGATTGCCATTGCAAGCCCAGATGCCGGATGTGTTCTTCAGCCGGGCGAGTTGGCGAATTCCTGCGAGAAGCGGATCGCCCTTCGCAGTGATCAAATCGCCAGTCATGATGGCGAGATCGGCGTTCAAGTCGTTGGCGGCGTCAATTACTCGGACCAAGTCTTTCTCTGAATAAAACGCGCCCAAGTGGATATCGCTGATCTGCACCAGCCGCAAATTGTTCAGGTCCTTCGGTAGCCCGGGCAGTTTGAGATCGACTTCCCGGACAACTGTGTTCTTACGCGAAAGAATGCCGAAGGCAAGCACTGCCGCGGGCGCCGCACAGACGGCAGCTGTGCCCGCCCGGAAGAAGGCCCGGCGGTTCGAGTTGAATGCCGGAATGCGGCTGCGGGCCTCGATCACCACCCACGCCGCACAGACCGACAGAAACCATAGCTCGATCAACGCGGTTATCCACTGCGCCGGCCACTCTCCGACATGCCGTATGACCCAGCGCGGCCATTCCTCGGTAAGTGCTTCGAAAAATAGGAGAAAGAATAGCGCAAAAACCGCGCTCAACCCTAAAAACCACCTATTTTTCCGGGTTAACCAGAGCTGAGCTGAAAATCCGGCCAGGCAAATCGCAAAGCCAATCGGATCGCTAAAGCCCAGAAATCCGCGAAGATCCACACTTCATCATAATCGGCCCAAGGCGCGGGCTGCGACGTTCAGTGCGTTTTAGAGCTGCTCGCCCAAAAGCTTTGTTAGTACTGTTAATTTGAATGGTTGACGATGAAACACAGGCGCGCCTGAGGGAAAAGGCTCGCGAAATTCGCGCAAGTATCGTTGGAATGGTGACGGGCGCGCAACCGGGCCACGCCCGAGGCAGCCTTAGCGCAACGGATTTAGTGGTGGCCTTGTATTACCACATCAAGGTGGTGATCGGTCCGGAAAGTTCCACGAGTCCATGAACGCGGACCCGCCCAAAATTCGCTGCGGCATCGTCGGGTTTGGCTTCATTGGACCTCATCATGCCGATGCGATCCGGCGGCTCGGAAACGTAGAGATCGTCGCAGTCGCGTCGCCGGACATCGAGCGAACGCGTACCAAGGCTGAGCGCTTCGGCATCGCTAAAGTGTACGGGCGTTACGAGGACCTGCTGGAGGACGCCGATATCGAGGTGGTCGATATAGCGGCTCCGACGTATCTTCACCTGCCTGTGGCGCTAGCTGCGATAGCGCGCGGCAAACACGTCATTGTAGATAAGCCGCTTGCTTTATCCGTGTCGGAAGCGGCGGAGCTTGTCGAGGCCGCGAATCGCGCCGGGGTTGTCAATGCAATCACGTTCAACTACCGCTACAATCCGATGGTTCAGCAGGCGCGCGTAATGATTGAGCAGGGGCGCCTCGGAAAGATACACCTGGTTCACGGCCACTACCTGCAGGATTGGCTGCTCGAGGAATCCGACTTCTCGTGGCGGCTCGAGCCGGAAAAGAGCGGTGAAGCCGGAATGCTCGCGGACGCAGGTTCCCATTGGTTTGATCTTGTGGAACACGTGACGGGGCTACGCATCCGGAGCGTGCTTGCGGAGCTCGCGACGGTCATCAAGACCCGGCGAAAGCCGGTAAAGGCTCGCGAAGCTTTTCAAACTCAGGGTAGTGACATAACCGAAGCGCACGAGGTTCGCGTTCCGGATGTGGGCACGGCGCTTCTGCGGTTCTCGAACGGCGCGACCGGAACGTTTCTCGTCAGTTCGCTCTGCGCGGGCCACAAAAACGACTTACGATTTGAGGTACACGGCTCGACGGCCAGCCTGAAGTGGCTGCAGGAAGAACCCAACCGGCTGTGGATGGGCAAGCGTGGGGAGCCCGATCAGGTATGGGTGAAAGATCCAGCGATGCTCGATCCATCGATCCGGCACTATGCCAGGCTGCCACGGCGATAATACCGATCCGAGTCGTAGTCACCACATCGGAGACATCGGGCCCGTCGTCGACATCACCGAAGTTATTGTCGCGCTCTTCCCTCGTCTCCGTAACACGTATGCAGATCGAACTCGTCCAGTGCATCCTCAGCTACCGCGTAAGGAGGTCCCGAGTAGTTCCTGGAATCTTCCTGATTGAGTTTGATAGCAAATTACGGTCCTTTTGCCTACGTCCGTGCAGCGCCAATGGCCGCCGTCCGACCAGAATTCCATGCCGATGTACCGTTGAGTCGGATTCATCAGGGTCGTCTCATCGTTTTTTATCGGATCGTCCCAACGCGCGATCTCCACGTTTTCCGAGCGCCATTCGTGGCGATCGTCTTTCAATTTGTATACCTGCGATCCGAGAAATCCGAAAAGGCAAGTATAAATCACCAGCTGGAAGACAATGATCGTGGCAGTCGTGTTCTTCAACAAATGAGCGAGGCCGGCAAAGATCCCACGAGGCAGCTATACCGACCCAGCAAAGGACGATAAATCCCACGACGTACTTAGGCTTTCTTCTAGCCGCCATCAATTTTTCTTGATTCCTCGTCCCCGGCCAGCGGGAGAATTGCCGCCAGCGCCCCTTCAATGTCGACAGCTTCGACGGTGAGCAGTTGGTCTCGCTTTGGCTCATTCACAGATGAGAGCCAGTTCGCGTGTTCCTGCTGCACGTGCTCGAAAAGGTTTCGGACAAGCCGGGCGTTGCCAAAGCGACTGCATCAGGCAGCATCTTTGAGCATGCCGTGGGGATCGAGGATGAACTTCCTTGCAGCGCCTTTATCAAAGTCTTTGTAGCCCTGAGGCGCATCCTCCAACGGAATCACAGTGGCATTGACGGCCTTGGCCGGATGAGTTTTGTCGTGCAGGATGGCCATCATGAGTTGCCGATGATAGCGTAAGACAGGACATTGACCGGTGCTCAAGATGTGGGATTTCGCCCAGCCAAGGCCGATACGAAGACCGAGTACGCCGTGTTGCGCGTTCGGGTCTTTGCTGCCCGGGTCATCGGTAACGTAAAGGCCCGGGATGCCAATCGCGCCTCCAGCGCGGGTCACTTCCATGAGTCCATTGAGAACCGTCGCTGGTGCTTCATCGCCCTTCTGACCCTCCGCTTTGGCTTCAAATCCGACGCAGTCCACCGCAGAATCGACTTCGGGTTCGCCGAGAATCTGGGCAATTCGATCGCCGAGACGACCTTCCTGCCGAAGATCGACCGTCTCGCAGCCGATGTTCTTCGCTTGCGCCAGCCGGTCACGATTGAGGTCTCCAACAATGATGACAGCGGCCCCAAGTAAGCGACAAGCCTCCGCACAGGCAAGACCTACCGGACCTGCACCCGCTACGTAGACGGTCGAGCCTGTAGTTACACCCGCAGTCACTGCGCCATGATAGCCGGTCGGAAAGATATCAGAAAGTAGCGCCAGATCCCTCATCTTTTGCATTGCTTGAGCTTTGTCCGGAAACTTAAGCAGGTTGAAGTCGGCGTAGGGACACATCACATAATCGGCCTGGCCGCCGATCCATCCGCCCATATCGACATACCCGTAGGCACCGCCTGGACGTCCGGGATTCACGTTTAGGCATATCCCGGTCTTTCCTTCTTTGCAGTTCCGGCAGCGCCCGCACGCGATGTTAAATGGAGCCGATACGAGATCGCCCACCTCAAGGAATTCGACGTCGGCTCCTTTCTCGATGATCTCGCCTGTGATCTCATGTCCGAGAATCATTCCCAGAGGAGCGGTCGTCCGGCCGCGGACCATGTGCTGATCGCTTCCACAAATATTGGTAGCGACGAGCTTTAAGATAACTGCGTGTTCAAGTTTGCGTCCATTGTGCTCCAACTTAGGGAAGTCGATGTTATGAACCTCGACCTTACCTGTTCCCCCGTACGCTACACCACGATTTGTTGGCATTGCATGTTACTCCTATGATGTTTTGTCTACTCGAAAATTGTTGAGCAGCTCGGGGGCCGACCAACGGAAGGCCGTGTAGAGCCGCAAGCTGAGAAGGGTTTGGCTTTTGCATTAGCTGCCTTTCCCTTCTTAGGGGCCAGTCTTGGGAACGGCCCGGAGCGGTCAAGGGCGAGCGTCTTTTGCTCGGCGCAGCGGACCCTTGACGGCGAGGACCGTTCGGGAAGGTAGGAGTGGAAGGGGAAGGCGGCGGGGTCTCAGGGGGTGTCCCCCTGGCGGGGGTCCGGGGCAGCGCCCCGCGCACCTTACCGCGCGCGTGGTAGGCGCGCGGCAGCAAGCCCTGAATCTTTGGCTTCATTCAGGACTCCTCCGCTAGCACGAAGTTTGGAAAGTCTTCGAAGACCCAGTTGTTCTTTAGGGTTCGATAGATGATTCCCAATAACTTGCGCGCCAGGGCGATGATCGCCTTGCCGGTTCCGCGCCGCGCTTTGGTCTTCTCGTAGTAGGTTTTCAGATACGGGCTGTAGCGTTGTGCGATCAGCGCGCATTGCACCAGGGCCGTCCGGCCCAGCTTACTGCCGCGCTTGGTGATGCGGCCCGAGTGTTCGGTCTCGTTGGAGTTCGACACGCGCGGCACGATCCCGAAATAAGCCGCCAGTTTGCCTTCATCGGCGAAGTCGTCGATGTCGCCAATCACGCTCAGCAGGATGCTGCCGGTCAGCGGGCCGATGCCCTTGATGCTGGTCAGGTTCTTGTGCCCTTCCAGCTTGCTGCCTTCCTCCGTGATGCTTTTCTCCAGTTCCGCTATACTCTGGTTCAGACTGCGAATCTGATCCACGATCACCTTCAACTCGATCTCCACCATGGGGTCGAACTTCATGGCCCGCACTTCCTGTAGCGCCTTCTCGCTCGACAGCGCTTCCTTCGCCAGATTGATTCCATGCGCTGAAAGAATGTTGTTGATCTTGTTCTTCAGAGCGGTCCGCAGCTTCACCAACGTGTCGCGGGTCTGCGTCAGGCTCGCCACTTGCGCTTGCGTCTTGTCCTTCATCCTCACCTCCGGCAGCAAATCCTTGGCCAGATACAACGCCAGGTTCCGCGCGTCGTTCGGGTCTGTCTTCTTTACCGAGTGGCTGATCACCTTGAATTGATTCGGATCGACCGCCACCACTCGCGCCACATGCGGCTTTACTGCGTCATGAAACAACCGAGTGTTGCTCGTTACTTCCACCGCAAGCTGGTCGCCCGGACGCAGCTTCTTTGTGAAGCGCTCCAAATCCTCCAGCTTCCATTCGCTCAAGTACTCCCGTCCGTTCTCCAATCGCATGCAACATGTGAATTTGTTTCGATGCAGATCGATTCCTATGTATCGCGTGGTTTCCATTTCTTCTCCCGTTTGAAATTCCTATCAGCGGGAGTAGACGTGCTCTTCGGCGGTCACCATTCTCCTATTCAAGGTCCCTTGCGAGCCTTACGGTGGCGCTGCGGCTACAGGTCTGACCAATCTCCTTTACGAGGTCAAAGCCTCAAAACACAATGCAGCCTGTAACCTGTCTACTCCGAAAGTTGTTACCTTCCTTCGGAGCCTACCGCGCGAAGCGCTAAACATTCATACCATCTCCTTTCTTCCAATCGTCTTGATCACAGATCGCAGTAAGAACAGTTTTAAAAGGCCTGAGCGCCAGCCTCCGCTACGGCCCGGTCCTGGTCTCTAGCTCCGCCGCTTACGCCGATAGCGCCAAGCGCATAATTCAGCAGTCTAGTGACTAATTGCCCAGATATATGCGGCAACCGCCTTTAGCTGGTCGGGAGTAAGTTGCGCTCCACCCATGGCCGGCATCGGGCTGCGATAGTTTTTCGGGTTCGGCACTCCGTCTTTGATCGTTTTCAAGAGTCCGGCATAGCTGCCATCGCTCCACAGCCACTTTCCGGAGGTAAGGCTAGGACCCAAAGGCGAGCCCGCCGCGTCCGCGCCATGGCAGCCCACACATCCAGCTCCGCCTACTTCGCCATGGTAAATGCGATCGCCCAGGGCAACCGTGGCTGCGGTCGCTCCTTGGGGAACGGGAAGGTTGGCGGCTGCGCCTGCGTTTGGATGCGTTCCCTCGGGCGGCTTGCTGATCGCTTCCACCACCTCACCGGCCGGCGCTGACGCGCTCGGGCAAGGAGTGACCGATGCCGCGCCGCTGCCAGCTCCGCCCTGGTACACAATCCGATAGATCCTGCCACGTATGTCGTCGGAAACATACAGTACCCCGTCCGGGCCCACTGCAAGACCGGAGGGACGATGTTCGGCGCCCCCCGGAGTCTGAGCCGGCCCCGCAAAACCGTTGGCGAAAACCTCGCAATTGCCGGATGCACGTTCGCCGGCCACTGGCTGAAACACAACGTTATAGCCGCCTTGCGGATAGGGCGCACGATCCCATGAGCCGTGAAAGGCTATGAAAACTCCGTTACGATAGCGGGCTGGAAATTGTTCCTTGTCGTAGCGCGTCATATCGTTCGGAGCCCAATGAGCGGGCTGTGCGGCAACCGGAGGGATTTTGCTCGCGCAAACACCAACCAGTTTGCCGCCGTTACCGCCGTATTCGGGCGCAAGGACGAGCTTTTGCTGCACACCGTCGTAATAGCAATAAGGCCAGCCATAGTCGCCGCCGGCCTTCAACAGCAGGACCTCTTCAGAAGGCAAAGTAGCTTCTTGAGTGGGCGGGTAAAGCTTGGGCCAATTCTCGTGTAATTGGTCTCGTCCTTGTTGGGTCACGAATAGCCTGCCGCTGGAATCCAACGCAAAACCTTCAGCATTACGTATGCCCGTCGCGTAACGTGCGGCCGGTGAAAACTTCTGGTTCATTTTATTCGCGTCATAACGCCAGATGCCGCCACGAGTCTCAAGTTCAGTACACGGCTTGGCGCCGGCCGATCCCGGTTGGCGATTTTGCAGCTGACAGGCGTTGGTGGCGGTGGCCACGTCTATATACATCCATCCTCTTTCATCGATGAGGAACGGGTGCATGGGATGATCGCCACCCAGAGGCAAACCGGACACGATCGTTTCAGCAGCGCCTTGTGGCACACTGGAGCCAGCCGGGAGCGCATATCTCACGATTCGATCGTTGATCTCCGCGTAAATCCAGCCTTTATATAATCCGATGCCCGTGCCGCCGGCGCCCCCGGTCTGAGGGGTCTCACCGAAGCGCTTGATGACATCGGCCTTTCCCGCACCGGCGCTGTCCCGCAGGGCTACTAAGAATCCGCCTGGATGTGGAGGCTCATTGCCGTAGTACCTACCCGACCAGGTGTTAACGAAAACCACTCCGCTTGGCGAAACCACCAGGTGCCGGGCGTGACCGATACCGTCAGCAAACACGGTCGCGCAAAAGCCAGGAGGCAATCTTAGCCCGGCGTTATCATTCGCGCACGATGAGCTCTTCCTGTCCGTCGCAGAATTCGATTGACTCCGAGCCGGGTCCATGGAACCAAGCAGGCCGAACCCGGCAACGCAACACAACAGAGTTCGATTTATGTCGAGCAGACGCATTGAATCCTCCTGAGATCGAATACAAGAATCCCGCCAGCCATTTTAGTGGCATCCCGGCAGCAAGTCCGCGAACATCCGTTCTCCTCAGAGCACGTCTCGTTCCTCCCGGCGGCGACCGCAGCGCTTATGGTAAATCTCCTTATCGATTCGCCCGTAGCTTCACCGCACTGCTGTGGAATTGAGTCTTCTACTAGCCAAGGCCTGTCGAAAGCACGACACTACCGTCAAATGTACGTGGACAGCCGAGTCTTCAGATCGACACTGTCGCATGCTCGTCATGGTTGTGTGTCTAACTAGGTGCGAACATTACGTACAAAAGCGCGCCCTCAGCGCGCTGTGCGTGTCGTACGAGGCGGAATCCGGCGTTGGCAGGGCAAATGCAACCAGAGTGATGAACGATGCTCTGCTTACCGAAGCGATATGCCTCAGCTCGCCTGACACTGTCTTTCACCAAGCTCACTTGCGATAGTGAGCTCACGCGGTTCTAGAACAAGTTTTCAACTATGTGGATTGTTAAGCTCGCGCTCGATCGCCCTTACACCTTCGTAGTTCTCGCGCTGCTCATTCTGCTTATAAGCCCGATTGTTATTCTGCGCACGCCTACCGACATCTTCCCCACTATCAACCTTCCCGTGGTCGCAGTCTCGTGGATTTATACCGGCATGAACGCAGAAGAGCTGGAAGGGCGGCTCACGACGGTGTACGAAAAAGTTCTAACAACGCTGGTCGACAACATTGAGCATATTGAATCGACAACTGTCGGCATCGACGGCCTGGTCAGGGTAAAAATCTTTCTGCAACCTAACGCCAGCGTCGACCGGGCGAACGCTCAGGTCACTGCTGCTTCGCAGAGTATCCTGCGCCAGTTGCCCCCCGGCACACTACCTCCCGAGATCGTCAACTACACGGCTTCAAATGTGCCTGTTTTACAGCTCTCTCTGTCGGGTCCGGGACTGAGTGAAGCCGACCTGAACGACTTGGCTCTGAACTTCCTTCGAACGCAACTTGTTACCGTTCCCGGTGCTGCCGTGCCGTACCCGTACGGCGGAAAACAGCGCGAGATCATGGTCAATCTTCAGGACACGCTTCTACAGTCCAAGGGAATTTCACCCCAAGATGTCGTTAATGCGCTCAGCACGCAGAATGTGATTGCGCCATCGGGCACCGCAAAAATCGGCCAGTTTGAATATGACTTCCCTACCAACTCGGCGCCCAGAACAATTGACGAGCTAAACAACTTACCCGTTAAGGTTGTGGGTAACTCAACCATCTATCTGAAGGATATTTCGCACGTCGCCAACGGCTACATCCCGCAAACCAACATGGTTCGTCACAACGGGCGCCGCGGCGTCCTGGTTACGGTAATCAAGGCTGGGAATGCCTCTACGCTAAGCGTGGTCAATGGAATTCGCCGGTTGCTTCCGCGCGTCGAGCAGACACTTCCTCCCCAACTGCACATTCAGCCGCTCGCGGATCAATCTGTGTTCGTTCGCGGAGCTATCCAAGGCGTGGTTCGCGAAGCGGTCATTGCTGCCGGCCTGACGGCGCTTATGATTCTGTTCTTTCTCGGCAGCTGGCGTAGCACCGTTATCATCGCCGTCTCGATTCCTCTAGCCATTCTTAGTTCGATAATCGTCCTGAGCGCCATAGGGGAAACCATCAACATGATGACGCTTGGAGGATTAGCGCTCGCAGTTGGCATCCTGGTGGATGACGCCACCGTCACGATTGAAAACATCGCCCGTCATCTAGAAGAAGGTCAACCGCTGTACGAGGGCATTCTGCAAGGCGCCGCCCAGATTGCGATCCCAGCGTTTGTGTCCACCACCTGCATCTGCATCGCTTTTATGCCGATGTTCGCCATGCAAGGCGTCGCGCACTATCTGTTCCCGCCTCTTGCAGAGGCGATCATCTTCGCCATGATTGCCTCCTACATCCTGTCGCGAACGCTGGTGCCCACCATGGCGATGTATCTCCTCCGGGTGCCCGAACATAACCCTCGGCCATCGCGCAATCCACTGGTTCGGATGCAGAAAGCATTCGACCGGAAATTTGAACAGGTTCGGCACGCTTATCTGGGTTTGCTGAGAACACTTGTAATAAGGCGAATCATTTTTGTCCCGGTTTTTCTTCTCGTGTGCATCGCTGCCGCGGCTCTCATTCCCTGGCTCGGCCGGGACTTCTTCCCGAACACCGACGCCGGCCAGTTCATCCTCCATTTCCGTGCCAAAACCGGAACCCGCATCGAAGACGCCGCCATGCTGGCCGACCTCATCGAAGGCACGATTCGCCGGCAGATACCGCAGCAGGAACTCACGAACATAACGGACAACATCGGCCTGCCCTACAGCCAGATGAATTTTATGTACAGCACTTCGGGCGTGATCGGCGCCTCCGACGCGGACGTGCTCGTGTCATTAGACGCTAAACACCACCCGACTGCCGATTACGTCCGAACTCTGCGCACGATCTTGCCCCGTGAATTCCCTGGCACCACGTTCTATTTCCTGCCCGCCGATATGGTCACGCAAATCCTGAACTTTGGGTTACCCGCGCCGGTGGATGTCCAGATAGAAGGCCAGGACCAGGCCACTAACCATGAATTGGCCAACCGCGTGTTAGGCGAACTCCGTCAGGTTCCCGGCCTCACCGACCTCCGCATTCAACAGCCATTCGACTATCCCACCTTCAACATCAATGTGGATCGAACCAAGGCAGCCGAAGGCGGCTACACCGATCGCGACATCACCGGCAGCTTGCTGGTCGCTCTGAGCGGCAGTTTCCAGACCACCCCCTCCTTCTTCTTGAATTGGAAAAACGGTGTGCAGTACGAACTGATTTCTCAAACTCCGCAATACCGGATTCAATCCTTACAGGCCGTGGGAAACATACCCCTGACTTCGGCAACGATGATTCGTCCTGAAATCCTGTCCGAGGTCGCCTCGCTGCGCCGCGGCGATGAAATGGAAGCGATCGATCACTACAACATCCGCCGGGTCATCGATATCTTTGGCTCCGTCCAGGATCGCGATCTAGCATCTGTCGGGCGGGACATCACTCGCATCGTCGATAACGATCGCAAACTCCTTCCGCGTGGCAGCTTCTTTCGCATACGCGGCCAACTTGAAACCATGCGCACCTCGTATTCAGGGTTGCTGGAAGGCTTGGCCGCCGCCATCGTTCTCGTCTACCTGCTCATCGTCGTCAACTTTCAATCCTGGCTGGATCCCTTCATCATCATCACCGCTCTGCCCGCGGCCCTCGGCGGCATTATCGTGTTCCTGTTCCTAACTCACACGCCGCTCAGCGTGCCCGCTTTGATGGGCGCCATCATGTGCATGGGCGTTGCTACCGCGAACAGTATTCTTGTCATTGCCTTCGCTACGGAGCGGATGGCGGAAAGCGGAGATCCCGTGCAAGCCGCCGCGGAGGCTGGCTTCACGCGCTTTCGACCTGTGCTGATGACGGCCCTCGCCATGGTCATCGGCATGATCCCAATGGCAATAGGCGCAGGGGACGGAGGCGAACAAAACGCGCCTCTTGGCCGCGCGGTCATTGGAGGTTTGCTCTGCGCGACCGTCGCCACTCTCATTTTCGTGCCTACAGTATTTGCGCTTCTGCACAGCGCACGCCTTGATCGGTCTCGCAACACTGCTCAGAACGGAGGTAAGCATGGATGATAAAGACAGACAGGTCGGTCAAGCCGCCGCCCCGCAGAAAAATGGTGGCCGCCAGCGCGCCCTCCGGCTGACCTGGGTGGTCATCACAATCATGGCCATCGTCCTCGTGGTTGCTATTATCCATGGCATTTATCAACGCGAAAGAGCGGAGTCCAACTTGCGGCAAAGCACGAACGGAGCCGCCGTTCAAGAAGTCAGCACGATTCACCCGAAACCAAGTGCTCCTACCGACGACGTCGTCCTGCCCGGAGCCACGCAGCCCTACATCAACTCTCCCGTGTATGCGCGCGCCAGCGGCTACCTGGTCAAGTGGTACCACGACATCGGAGCCCGCGTGAAGAAAGGCGATTTGCTCGCCGTCATCGACGCGCCCGAGCTCGACAAGCAACTCGCACAGGCGCACTCGGATCTGGAAAGTTCGAAGGCAAATAACAACCTGGCTAAAATCACCTCCGATCGTTGGCAAGGATTAATCAAGACGCGCTCTGTCTCCAAACAATCTACTGATCAGGCAGTTGACAATCAACTGGCCTCCGAGTGGTCAATGAGTTCATACGCCGCAAACGAGAGTCATTATGCAGACCTGGTCTCGTTTGAAAAAATCTACGCGCCTTTTGACGGTGTAATCACGTCGCGCAACACCGACAACGGCTGGCTGATTGGCGCCGGTGAGAACACGCCTGGCCAACAGCTCTTTCAAATCGGGCAAATCAGCACGCTGCGTGTCTTCGTGTCCGTTCCTGAAGTCTATTGGCGCTCTGCTCGCGTGGGAGCAAGAGCGAGCCTTACGCTCGACGAGTACCCGAACCAGACTTTTCAGGGCAGAATCACTCGCACTTCGCGTTCCATCGATATGGCTTCGCGCACTCTCAACACGGAGGTCGACATCGATAACTCGAAAGGTCTGCTGCTTCCAGGAGCCTACGTCCAGGTTCATTTTGCGCTGCCCGGACAGATTCCTGCGGTCATCATCCCGTCCGATACGCTTCTGTTTCGTACAGAAGGTCTCCGCGTCGGAGTCGTTCGCAATAATGTTGCGCAGCTCCTTCCTATCACGATCGGCACTGATTACGGAGAAACTGTGCAAGTGGTTTCCGGGCTCACTTCCACCGACGAAGTCATCGAAAACCCGCCCGACTCACTCGTCAGCGGCACGCGTGTTCATATCACGCGAGGCGCAACAGGCGCCGACCAATGAAGTCTCGCATTCTATTGCCGCTTGCTTGCGTGTTTCTGCTTGCCGGTTGCATGGTAGGCCCAAAGTACAAGCAGCCGCCTGCGTCCGTGCCTCAGGCTTATAAAGAACTGCAGGAATCGGATGAATGGAAGATTGCTCATCCCGACGCCGAAGCTCTGCCGAGCATGTGGTGGGAGGTTTTCAGCGATCCTCAACTCAACCAGCTGGAAGAACAAGTCAAGGTCTCTAACCAGAATGTGAAGACGGCGGAGGCGCGCTTTCGTCAGGCTCGCGCCGCGGTTCGTTACTATCGCGCGGGGGAATTTCCCACTATATCGGTAGGGACGAGCGTTCAAGACTTGCGTTACTCACCCAATCAACCTTACTTTCCGTCCACCAGTGTCGGCGTCAGTTCCGTCCCCGAGTTCTATCTTCCGTTTGATTTCTCCTACGAAGTGGACCTATGGGGCCGCATCCGGCGCACCGTGGCATCTGCCCGCGAGGAAGCTCAGGCCAGCGCCGGCGATCTCGCAACCATGACGCTCAGTATGCAGGCGGAACTTGCGTACGACTACTTCGAATTGCGCAGCGCCGACACGCAAAAGAAACTGCTGGACGACACCGTGAAGACGTACACCGAGATGGTCGAGCTTACTGGAGCCCTGTTCAACGGTGGTGCAGCGCCAGAGTCCGATTTGGTGCAGGCGCGAACGCAGCTCGATACCACACGCGTCCAGGATACTGATATCGAGGTGATGCGCTCTCAGTATGAACACGCAATCGCCATCCTGATCGGCAAGCCGCCGGCAGAGTTTGCCATAGCTCCTCAATTGCGAGCCTTCGAGCCGCCGGCCATTCCCGTTGGCTTGCCCTCCCAATTACTCGAGCGCCGCCCCGACATAGCAGCCGCAGAGCGTCGCGTTGCGGAGGCGAACGAAGGCATCGGCATCGCGCGCGCCGCATATTTCCCGAGCCTCGTCCTCAGCGGTGACGTTGGTCTGGAATCCGCTACGCTTTCGAAATGGTTCACCTGGCCCAGCCGGGTCTGGGCCGCGGGCCCGTACGCGTCCGAGACCATCTTTGACGCCGGCCGCCGTCGAGCCGGTACCGAACAAGCCCAGGCTAACTACGACGCGACTGTCGCGACCTATCGCGAAACAACGCTGGAAGCGTTCCAGCAGGTAGAAGACAACCTGGCCGCGCTTCGAATCCTGACGCAGGAAGTAACTCAGGAAAAGCAGGCCGTGGCGGAGGCTCACCACGATGTCGAGCTCTTCACCTCCCTGTACGAAGGAGGCGCCGACCCCTATCTGCAAGTGGTTACGGGGGAAACCATACTTCTCCAGAATCAACGAAACGAGATCGACATCCTGCGCCGCCAAATGGATGCCAGTGTGCTTTTGATCAAGGCTCTAGGCGGCGGCTGGAATATGTCTCAACTGCCGAAAATAAGTTCTTTGCACTAATCTCTATGAGGGTATGGCGCGCGAGTTGCGCTCGAGCTGATTCGGGGCGAACCTCGCTTTCTCAAGGATCGTGGCACCCGATGGACCCCTGCGGCTACTGACGAAATAGAGGACTTCCCACGCGGCTACCTGAGTTATCGCAGAAGCCCTTCGACACAACGTCGCTGTTGAGCAAGCCGAAATCTCACGGGTCGTTGCGCGGCTTCGTGTTGGAGGTCAGCGGAGTGCAGCGGCGACGCCCGAAGCAGCGACCCTTACCGTCGGCTGACCAGAAGAGCAGAGGGAAGATGTCCTCCGCATCCTGAAGAAAGAGAGTAAGAGGGCTATTCGCTCCAGCGACGGTCCAAAGTGAGGGTTTGTCCAAAGTGAGGGTTTCAAGGTGAGGACGTCAAAGCCGCTCACGAGAAGCATACCCTCCTGGGAAAGCCAGCCGATTTTGGCGGCCCGGAAGTGTGGTGCCGCGGCCGAGCGCGGATTTCGCTGCTGCGAACGGAGCGGATAAAATGCCGTCTGGATGGGCGTACGCAATGCTATTGCCATCTGGAGATACGGCCGCGGCGGTGACGCGGTTTTCGCTTTCGTTGCTTGTGATTTGGGTCAACGAAAGTGCGTGCCGGGCTTTGATCAGGTCGGATGGGCGCCCAATAAACCGGCTATTCTGCTAATGTGCTCGTGTTTCGCCGTCGGAACGTGCCGTCTGTACGTTCGGCTGCGTAGCCAAGCGGTCCAGCATTTGCCCGAGTTTCAATCGTGCCGCTTCCAGCGCGTTTGGGTCGCGGGTCCAGTGCGTCCAGTCAGGACCGACACTCCTGGCGATCTGCATTGCCCAGTGTCCATAACCCGCTTGTTTCAGCATCTGAATGTAGTCGTAATCGTCCGCGCCATCCCTCAGCCACTTGAGCCGCATGGAAGGAACCACTCCTGCGACACCGACGATAGAGCCGGGATAGACAAGTTCGCCGTCGCCCGGGAAAGTGCCGTTGCCATCCTTCAACACGACATCGTTCCATGGGTCGGATGACCACCGGTCCACGCACCAGTAAAGCAGCCCAGTCAGATGGAGACTCTGGTTAATAAAGCCGGGTTGAACCCTGAAGTTGATAGGAGCGAAATCGATCTCCCACTTTGGAGAATAAGGGTCCTGTACTTCCGTGTTGTAGGACCAGACACGATCGCCCTTCTGAAGAGCGCGTTGTACATTGGCGAGATCGCTGTCATATGTTTCTGGAAGAATGGGCCAGATGTCGACCGCCGAACGCCCGGTTTGCGTTCCGTCGTCGAACAGCTGCGGTACCGGGCCCATTGTAACCAGGTTCATGACGCCCCCGGCGTGTAAGTTCTGCGCCCACTGCTTGACAGACGGGAACAGTTTTTCGCAACGATCGACTTCATCGGCGCTGTAATCATATAAAAGGAGATTGGGGTGTTGAGCGGCAGCCGCCCTTTGAATCGTTTCGACCGACGGTGGCGGTGCCATATTGCAATGGCCGTATGATGCTCCACCCCATAAGTTGATACTGCTGGCGCCGAGTCCATATTGATCGATTAACTCTGGTTCGAGTTGAGGAGGAACGCTGTCCGGCATAAGCCGGTGACGAAGCAATTCCTTGAAAGTGGCTTCGTTCCTGGATTTTGATATCAAAAAGCTGCTCATCAGCGAAGGCTGTCGCGGCAGCGCAAACCTCCAGACAGTTATTAGGATACGGCCGCTAACAGTCAGGTTGCTGTTTGTGACTGTGTAAGTGCCGGTATATTGGCCCGGCGCGGCCGTACGTGGAACAGATATATCGACCCAAATAGGCTGATTCTTACCGGCCGGTACATTGTAAGGCGCTGCCGTAAGCTTAGCGCCGGAAAGAGGAGCCCCGGTTGAAGGATCTACGAAAGGAATTAAGCCGTCCGGATACCATCCAGGACCTAGGGGTTGGTTAGGGCCGCGCCAATTCGCGCTGCCCTGGTTAGGGCCTATGTAGACATAATACTCGCGGTAGAGTTGAAAGTTACTTTTCGATATTACCTGACCAGCCGGACCGATCAGATCGGAAACCGCAACATTTAGTCCTTGAAGATCGTTCGCGTCGGGAGCTCCCGTGATAATTTGAAACGATTCCGATTCGCCTAGGGCTGCGGACAGTTGAACTTGTCTTTCAGCGCCGGGCGGGTCAGTCGGACTGATTCGCTGCAGACTGGAAGCCGTCCAAACGGCAAGGGCGGCCGAACGGCTCGGTCTGGGTGAGATTGGGCGCGACAAAACCAGCGCGGCGCCCAGAACGATGATTGGAACGATGATGGCCAGAGATCGTTTAAGCGACGGGGAGAGACGAGGAGTACTCACGCCGTTCCATCGTATTGACATAGAATCGGAATCCCCTATAGGCGCAGTAGCGCTTCTGGTTTGATCTCGGCCGAAACCAAACGCCCGCACACC
Source organism: Bryobacterales bacterium (assembly GCA_963722585.1). Taxonomy (GTDB): domain Bacteria; phylum Acidobacteriota; class Terriglobia; order Bryobacterales; family Bryobacteraceae; genus KBS-96. The sequence goes on from CAVRNU010000042.1 coordinate 21,121, forward strand.
TGATCGTAGATGGCCACCGTCTCATCGACCATGCGATCTTGTGAAAAGCGTGTCCGGCAGTCACGCGCCGCTTCTTCGCCCATGGTTTTCGCCACGGCAGGATCGGAAAGGACCTGCACGATAGCTTCGGAGAGAGCGGCGGGATCGGCAGGCGGAACCAGCAGGCCGTTTTTTCCGTGCCGGATCACTTCCCTGTTGCCCTGAATATCGCACGCGATAATGGGGCGGCCGGCAGCCATTGCTTCCAGGATGGATATGGATAATCCCTCGGACAACGAGGGTTGAAGAACCACGTCGAACCCGCCCAGTAACTGCGAAATGTCCTTGCGGAAACCTGGAAAGTGGATATGTCTCGAGATATGAAGCTGCTCGGCTTGGCGGAGCAGTTCTACATGTAACGGGCCCTCCCCAAACAGGACGAGGTGTGCCGAAGGATATCGCGCGATCACCGCCGGCATTGCCGCTATCAGATACTCCAGCCCTTTTTTTGGCGCCAACCTGCTTCCGACACAGAGCACGACGTCTTCTTCCCGGAAGCCGAAAGCACGGCGCGCGGCGGCTCTATCTATCTCTCCAAACGGAAGAAGGTCGATGCCATTCAGCACTGTCTGAACCTGAGTGGCACTCGCGACGCCCTCGCGAATCGCACCCTGTCTGTGATCTTCGCTGACGGAAATGATGGAATCACAGTAACCGGACGCCAACCGCTCCAACGCTATATAAAATCGCCGGACCGCCCGGCTATTACATTCGCGGAAAGCGAACCCATGCGCGTGGTGTACTATGTGCGGCGTTCCGGCAAATCGCGCCGCAAGACGACCCAGGAATCCTCCTTTTGACGTGTGCGTCGCCACGAGATCAAACCGTTCTTTGACGCACAACGCATAAAGCTGAGCGAACGGTACGAGATCGAGCGGGTTAATCGGATGGAACCAAAGCGGCGAGGCTACGACGGTCGCACCGGCTTCCCGGAAACGGCTGGCGACGCCCTCGTCCAGGCAAAGAACCCACACTTGATCGCCGCGATTGAGCAGGGCCCGGGTAATCGCCAGTACAACAACCGCGCCGCCTCCCCATGCGCCCCCGCTGAGTACCTGAAATACCTTCATGAAGTTACTGCCTTTCCCTTACCATTTGTGACTGCTTTCTATGAAAGCCGCCCGCGTAGCTTCGAAAAAGCCGGTCTGAGCGCTTGGCCGAAGAGCGGTGTGCTTCGAGCGCTGCCCGAAATGAATCGGCCACACGTTTGAGATCTTCGCGGGTAAGACCAGCTTGATTGGGAAGCACAACTAATGTCGATGCGACCTGTTCTGAGACGGGACAACCGCCCTCGTAGCCAAGCGCTTGCGCGCATTCAGGCGAATTGGAATGTAAGCGGGACGTGTCAACGCCCCATTTGCGCATTCCCGCTCTCACGGCGTCGCGCTCTCTACTATCGCCGGCCAGCACCGGGAACAGCGCACGGTTATACGTCGCGCCGCGCGGTTGATAGGGCAGCTCAATGTCTTGAATTCCGGCGAGTTGATCGAGCAGAAACAGACTATTCGATTGCTGTTCTCGAACACGCGCCGCGAAAACAGCGGCCTGGCGCAATACAACAGCGGCACTGCCTCGAGCGATGGCCTGCAAGTCTAGATTTGCCGTGAACAGCGAACGCGGTTTGGTCGATGAACGGGCGGCATGCCCGGCGAGACCATAGAGAGGCCTCCGAAACAGGGCTGCTTTGGCAGCCTGCATGAGGCCGCCGCGCCATTCAACTATTCGCCGGGGAGGTGTCAGTTGGCGCGCTTGCCGGGCGAATTCGATTTCCAGCTCAGGGCTGTTGATGGCAGCCAGACCACCACCCGCGGCGGGCAGATATTTAGAAGACGCGAAGCTATAGAAAGACGCCACGCCGAAGCTTCCGGCCATACGCCCATTCAGGAAACTCAGGGGTGCTTGCGCTGTATCTTCAATTACGGGGATTCCACGCGCTACTTCTAAAATCTGGGGCATATCGGCCAACTGCCCGAACAGATGTTCCACCACAATGGCCGAGATTCGGTGTCTGACGCGCCCGATCTCAGCAGGATCGACCGTCAACGTCGATTTCCGCACGTCGAGAAAGATCGGCTCAAAACCCATGCTCGAAATCGTAAGCGCGACCGAAGTCGAGCCGAATAATGGAACCGCGATACCGGCTCCCGCGGGGAGGTTCAACGCGCGCAGAATGAGCCACAGTGCCTGTCGTCCGCTGCCGGTCCAAAACAGCGGTCGATCGCCGAATAGCTCCTTGAGAACATCCGGTGGGGCTGGCGCCTGGCGAAAAGATGCTATCGCGCCTGCGATATAATCGCCGACACTGTAGGGGACGCCCAAGGGCGGAATCAACCGGTGAGAACGCATAGATTGTCGCTCCTTATTCGGAAATAGGCGAAAGATTGACGGCGGCAGCTCCAAACCGCGTCATCCTGGCCCCGGTGAGAACGGATTCGATCCGCTTGAATCCTTGATTTTCCGGGCGCGCTCTCCGCAGTAGCCCAACTCCGTTAGCTATGAAAGAACTGCTGAGCAGGGTCTCAACTCCAGGATGGAATAAGAACACAGAATTCTGATGTTGCAATTCGTAGCCAAAGCGAAGCTTGTATTGATGAAGCCCTCCTCCTGAGCTCAACCCAGCGAGTCCGTAGCAAACCGCCTCCACGCTCGAATCTTCCGCGGCGGCCTTTGTCAGCGTGTAGGTGAGTGCATGGTTAGGAAAAAAATTGAGAGAGTCGGTGCGAGACATCTGGTGCAGAAGTTGGACCCAACCATCTTCGCGGCATGTGATGGCATACGCGGCAAGGCGGCCGTCCGCGAATGCTCCGATCACGCGGACCGCGGGACAACGCCACGCCGCTTTTACGAGGCGCTGCCACCGCCGGGGATCGCCAAATTCGCTGTCGAAACGGTTTTGCCGCTCCATCGTATCGAGATTGCATTTGAGACCTTGAACGAGCAGCTCGGCCTCATCCACTTGCCGCACCTCGCACCCCTCGAGACCGCGGCGGACGTGGGCACGTTGCTTTTGATGGATCGTTGAAAGATCGTAGTGCTTTTGCCGGAAAACATATGCGCCGCTCGGCAATCCGGCACGGTGCAGCGAAGGATATCGAACCCCAAGGATATGTGCCTTGCGCATCATCTCCGCCAATCGGGCCCGAGGTAGATCGAGCGGCTCATGAAACGGAATATTCATGTAGATCCGCATGTTCGCGCTGTACCATAAGGTTCCGGCGAATTCTAGAATCCGGCGGCCAGCGCAGTTGCATGAATTGTGCGAAGAACTCTCCAGACATATATTTCATGACCTCTCAGTGGAAGCTTTGGCACGGTCCAGCGCCTGAGCCATTGTCAATATCTCGACGCCTTTCTCTCGCATCCCGGCAAGGTACGAAAGAATCGCTTCAAACGTACCGAAGGCGTCCGGCGCTTCCGCCAGATTTTCGGGATGCAGCCCCAAATGGAAAATGGCTTTTGACTGGATAGCGGCCTCCACTCCGCGACGGACCCTCTCGAGGCGTAGATGGAGCGGTACCCAGCGCGAGCGAGCGCGGCCCATGCAGTAGATAAACAGCGAAGCGGGAATGTTCCACAAGCCCGGCATGACTTCGGTCGGCCATATGGGAGGCGGCGTGAGCCGAGCCACTTCTTCAATCGCCCTCGTGATAGACCCGGCTGCGTTGTACCCGAGCCGTTCCGACATGATCGGTGCGCGTCCGCGGTAGCATTGAATGCCCCCTTTAGCTAAGACTTCATGGTGTCCTTCGAGATCCCGCGGGAATACGAATGAGCGCGGCCGGATGCCGATCTCGTCGAGCGCTTCCATTCCACGAAGCATTTCAAGGCGGAGAGTCCGTGAGGAGTTACATCCATTTCCCCAAACCATATGAGTGAGGCCGCCGTGGAGAGCGATCTCCTGAGCTGGAAACGCATCCCGAATGGCTGTGACGAAACGCCGCCGGTACCACAAAGGCGCTGCTGTCTCGTCGCCCGCCGGAATCCGTGCGATCCATTCTTCCGGTAAGCCGCACATGCGCGCATCGGCCGCTCCGTCACTCCCTGGAAGCGAGAGTGCACCCACTACATCCCAGGTGGCGCTCAGCCCCGCTGAGCACATGCAGTTCAACAACCGGTCATTTACTGCCGGCGCGTTTGGATATCGTTTGCAGAAGTCGTGTTCACGCGTGATATCGAAGTGCCCCCATATCTGTTCGGTGTCAATTGAGATCACCACGGCCCCGCGTTCGAAGCATGGCTGTTGTCTTTTCATGAATTCCCCTAGTGAAGCTGTATTGAACCTTTTGTGCCGTCGATGGTGACCAACTGTCCTTCTGCAATGGCTGTCGTCGCGATGCGTACACCCATAACGCTCGGGATTCCGAATTCGCGAGCAATAATGCTGCTGTGGCTTAGAGGACCTCCAACGTCGGTGACGACGCCAGCCGCGACACCGAAGGTCGATGTCCATTCGGGCGTTGCTGCCCGCGTGACGAGAATATTGCCAGGTTTTAGCCTGCCTAATTCTTCGACGGAGCAGATGATTCGCGCATGGCCAGTCACTACGCCAGGACTGACCGGCGCACCCCATAAAAACCCATCGCCACTCGATGTGCTGCCGCCTATAATGTATTTCTTCAAGCGCGCGGTCACCCTCTTTCGCAAGCTTGAGGGCGGCCCGGCGGGTATACGCGGCGGCGGAGTAAGCGACATTCGGAACTCCTGCCGGGCGCGGCGTTCGGCTACTTTGGCCTGCCAATTTCCGGAACCTTCGCTGGCGGCAGCCGCCTGCAGCTCGTCCCAGGTGAGAAAGAAAATATCTTCGCGGCACGCGAGCACGCCAACTTCAACCAGAGCTTTTCCGAGTTGGACAATGGCTCGACGGGCCAGTGGCCAGCCACGAAGCGCAAAGAAGAAAATGTCTTCTCTGGTTGAAGCGCCTTCTTGCGCCCAGGCGAGCACCCATTGAAAGAGAGCTTTTCGAAAGCGATGTTTTTCAAGTTTTTCGAGCGCTCGAGCGGTAGTGGTCTCCCGTTCGAGCGCCAGCCTGGCCTGGCGTTGCTGCGGGTCTTCGGATTCCGACTCCATGCGGATGCGAATCGACTGGAGCCCTTTAGCGGGATCGTCGGCCATCGTTCGGTGAAGGTAGTCGTGGCTTGCGTTCGCATGGCCGTATAACTCGCAGAATTCGCTAAACTCCTCCGCCCAGCCACGGCACGCGGGATCGGCGGCGATTCGCTGCCATGCTTCCTCCGCTGGATATCTTCGGATTCGCTCGCTGACTCTTGGCAGCTCCCGCGCGGAGCGGGCTAGTTCGCATTGAACGTGCTCGCCTGCCATCGTCTGGCTTTCAAAGCCGCGCAGATAGGTGACAGCATCGCCTCCTGTAATTGGCCGAATGAGCGACTCGAATAGGCGGCGGAACAGCGGCTCGGTTAAGACGTAAGTTCGCGACGCCCGAACGGCGTTATCCCAAGCCTTGGCGTTCATCGAAAACAATGTCTGTATGTGTTGCAGCAATTGAGAGATGCTAGCGCCCGGCAGGTCAAAGCGAGAGGCTGCGGCAACGGCGGCTAATTGACCCGGCAGATAACGCTTGCGCCAATCCCGGGCTCCCTTTCGCGCGGCTCTCCAATAGTTGAGGGGAAGCAATAGCGCGCCAAGACCTACCCGATAATCGCTGCGGTTATAGAAGTAACCGTTAATCAGCGCGTAAGTAGGCGCCGGAGTGACGACGCCCATCTCAGGGCATTGCGCGTCCAGACGATCACATATCATTGGAAGTTGCCCGGTAGCAAACAGCGGCGAAGCCGGCGCCGGAAGATGCTCAACCACTCCTCCGCTTTGACGGACCCAGATCGCACCCACCACCGGGCTCTCCCAAGGTTCGGCTTCGGCTGAAGAACCCGCGTTAGGACGGAGAACCGTAACCGGACGGCTCTGTAGAAAATAAATGTTCTCGAAACCGGAGGGCGATTTGGCGGGATTTCCGTCGATCGCCCATTCGATATCCTGCGGCGACCCAAAATGCTCCTCGATCGCCAGTCCTGTCCTCGCTAGATACGCGAGTTGTTCCGCGGTGAGACAAGGGGCCCGGCGCTCCGATCGCCGGACCCGGGCAGTGCGCGTTCCGCCTTCTTTGGCGCACTCGACGGCCTGATCCTGGCGGCCGTAGATCTGATTCCGGAGACGAAAGGTAGGACGATCGAGTTCGTAATGATCAGGAATTGTATTGCCCGAGACGAGCGCTTCCCCCAAACCCCAACACGCTTCCACCGTCAAGCAACCGCGATCTCCGGTCACAGGCTCTATCGTGAACAGCACTCCCGCGACCCGCGCAGGAATCATCCTCTGCACAATGACCGCAATCGCCAGATCGGTATCGGTGATCGCCTTGCGGAAGCGATAGCTGATGACTTGCTGCGTCCATAGTGAAGCCCAACAGTTTCGAAGCGCTTCTATGAGAGGAGCAAGCCCCCGCACGTTGAGCACTGTTGTCTGCACGCCGGCGAAACTCGCATCGGTGAGATCTTCCGCCGTCGCTGAAGATCGGACAGCGACGGGCAAATCTTCGGCATATTGGCGCGAGAGCTCCTCATAATGTTTCCGAACTGCCTCGACTACATCGGTTGGCGGAATGCCGCTAAGGAAAGCCTGCTGAATGCGTCTCGATGCCGCCGCCCGAGCGCTCTCATCGCCGCCCTGAATCTCGAGAAGTGAATCTGCGATCAGGCGTTCCAAGCCGTTGCGCGCGACAAATGAGCGGTAAGCCTGTGTCGTAATACAAAATCCGGCGGGAACGGAGACTCCCGTTTCCGCCAGGCGCATCAGGTTCTTCGCTTTTCCACCCACTAGCGACAAAGGCTGGGCGGAGCGATCGCATAAGTCTACTATCAATGGCGTATTCATCGAGATGTCTTTCTTTAAGAAGCCTGGCGGAGCACGCGGAGCAAGGAGAATTTGCTCTCGTAGATCGCCAGAATAGGCGCATACAGCAACAGGAAAATAAGCGATTTGATCAAAGGCTCAAAAAACGAGCTGTGGCTGATCAAAAACCAAGAGCTCACGCCGGCCGTTTCCAGCAGGTATCTCAAAGAAATTGCGTAGAGAACAGGGAGATAGAGTAACGAGACGAAGCGGCACGCATCGCGGTACGTATCTCCGCATTTTCGCTTCGCGATCACAATTTCGGCCACGCCGATAATCGCCAAAATCGCTAGCGTGCACCAAGCGGCCCCCTGCAGTCCAAAATTTGCTTTCAGGACTGCATACTCCGCAACCGCGCCAGCCGGAATCAGGATGGCATACATCCGCAGAACCGCTGGCACGATCCCGGCAGCTACGATAAATGACCCCACGGTCGAATGCAGAGCAACGAAGAAAACGGACCATAAGGTGATCTGCGCCGCGGCGATTCCTGGTATGTATTGCGGCAGAAGCAGTTGGATGAAATTTCCGCAAAGTACCGTTCCCACTCCTACGAGCGGTGGGACCGTGTAACACAACAGCCTTGCCGGCTCCTCAAAAAGAACCGCAGCCTTGTTCACAGACCCCGTGCGTCCGTAGGTATGCAACAAATGAGGTGAAAGCACCGGCGTGATGCCTCTTTGACAGAAGAGCGTGGAAAAGTCAGTTATCAAGCGGCTGACAGCGTAATATCCAACAGAGGTCGGGCCGAGCAGCACTGCCATGATCATCACGTCGATGCGGCGTATCAACTCGTAGGCGCCTTCGCTGAGCGAAAATGGAGCGCCGGTACGAATCAAATTCTTAATGACGCCAGGTCGAGGCCATAACCGAAACGGTACTGACTGGCGGTGATAGAGATACGCCGCGGTGAGGGCAACCGACAACACAATCCCGGTCCCTAATCCGGCTAACTTAAATGTTCCACAAAGCGCCACGGCGGCCGCAAGTTCCACGAGTCCGCGAAACATCGTCTCTTTGGAACGCAAGTCGAACCTGTGGCGAGCGGCGGCCAGCTCCCGCAAAAACACATAGGGCTCTGTCACTAGGCCAAGTGGCGACATCCACTGCATAGCCAGGCGGAGGTCGCGATTGACAATCAGAAAACTCGAAGCAAATATGCCGATCGCCAGTGCCACTCCTAGCCACAGCATCAATGAGCCCGACTCTGCAATGATCTCGTCCGCTTCGCCTTTTCGGCCTGCTCCATCCAGCACCGGGACGCGAATGGTCATGGCCCTCACAACCCCCATGCGCGCGATCTCGTGCACTGTGTCCACCGTCGCCGCGGATCTCCACGCGCCCATTAGAGTCGGGCCGAGTATGTGGAATACGAACAGCGATCTGATGGAGGTGAACGCCAGCGTGACAGCGACGCTCGACGTGAGCCGTTTCGCGTCTCGCAGCGGTTTTGCCAGCATGGGCCCTTCCCCGCCCATTTGCTCAGGCAATTCAGTTACTAGCGCCTCCTGAGTGGTCATACAATCGCTCTGAGATACAGCCGGTCGTAGGCTTCCGCCGTCGCAATCAGGACCCATAAGCCCCGGTAATTCTCGATGCAAATAGTTAGTCCGCAGAGTCCAACCGCCAAAAACGAAAGCAGTAATATTCGAGTCGGCATTCGCAGCACTGGAATGCGTGAGGGCCATCGCGCTAGTTTGAGCGGATAACACACCAGGAAAGTAATCAATACCAGGAAACCGAGCACTCCGACCTCGCACAATAAACCAAGGTATGTGTTATGTATCTGCCCTGTCTTCGTGACATCGGGCTCGTCGAGAGGCCGAAAGTTACCTCGCCCCACACCGAAGAGAGGAGACGCCGCAAACTCCTGCCAGGCGCTGTCCCAGAGGCGCTTCCGGTCTGCCGCTCCCTCATCGTCCAGCGACACGGTGGTCGTGCTCAGCCGGCTGAAGAAGGGATTCGATGTTCCCGTTCCCTCTATCGGAGCGAGACTTATCAGTAGACAAAGCACGCCGAGGCAAGCTAGAGCGGCCAGCCTCGCCGGCCAGGAACAGTTAACTAAACAAAGAAGCACGAGACAAATGCCAAAAGTCATCGTGCTTCCTCGCGATGCCGAAAAGAAGATTCCTGCGGCGAAGACCAACGACACGGGAATAAACCAGAAGTGATATTTGCCCGTCATCCGGCAGTACAACACAGCCAGGAGAAAGCTCACTACCAGATGCGCCGCGAAGAGATTAGCATCGGCAAGAGTCCCCTGAGCGCGGAACATCATTGAAAAACTGCTCTCTATGCCCGCGATTTGATACGCAAGAGATCCGCCAACACCAAGCAAAGCGTCGATCACGGCCGCTATAAGCCAACTTTTCAGTACAAGCAGAAACTGATGCCGAGTTCGAACCAGATTCGCGAGCACATAGAAATGAAGCCACACGATGAGATTCTTTGGAATCTCGGCCGCCGCCCCAAGCGGTCCTTTGCTGAGAAGTACCTGTTCGGTGTTGACAACTAACGAGAGGATAATTGTCGCAAGGCTCAGCAAGCAGAGGGCGGCATACGGAAACCTCAGGCGGCCTGCAAACAAATCGCCTGCTAGCAGCAGGCAGCCCAGGACCACGGAAATGTCGGACACTGAAAGTGCGGTTTCTCTTCCCGCCAGTGTCAACACAAAGATAAACGGCGTGCTCAATACTGTGCAAACGATCGCACCGTTCCGGACCATTTCGGGCCATTTGGATTGATGCGAGCCTGCAAAGCTTACGGCCTGCGCTGTTGTCATGATTAGAGGCCGAGCTCCCCACGCCTGACTGCCATAAACACACGATTCATCGGCCTGCAACTCACGGTTCGCTCACTGAACTGCTGTCGCGGCGATCGGCAGTCCTATCCCTGGAACCGAAGAGTGAACGAGGCTGTGTTCAACCTCGAGGCAGCTTTTTAGGATTGCCGAACTTGGGTTGTAGTCCGGTACGATCTCTTTGAAGCACAGAAGCAGATCTCCGATATCACGCTTCTCGCATGCTTCCCGCAGACAGCGGACGTAAGCTGCCATGGCTTCGTAGGGCAATCCGCTGCCCATCAATATTTTGATCTGCGCGTGATCGGTGACCGTCGTGTTCTCGTCATATCCGCTTAGCTCCTCAGATAGCTTTTCCCCAGCGCGAATACCGGTAAACTCGATACGAATATCTTCATCGGGACGCAGACCCGAAAGTAGGATCAAATTTCGGGCAAGGTCGACGATCCTTACCGGCTCTCCCATATCGAGTACGAAGATCTCCCCTCCTCGTCCCATCGTCGATGCTTGCAAAACTAGCTGTACAGCTTCGGGAATCGTCATGAAATAACGCCGCATGTCCGGATGGGTGACCGTGACTGGGCCCCCCTCGACTATTTGCTTCTTGAAGATTGGGACCACGCTGCCATTGCTGCCGAGGACATTTCCGAAACGGACAGAGACATATCTTGTTCCGTTTTCATGCAGGCTTTTAATAAGTAGTTCAGATATTCGCTTGGTCGCGCCCATGACATTGGTCGGACGTACGGCCTTGTCCGAAGAGATCATCACGAAATCCGAAACGCCATGACGCGCCGCCGCGAGCGCAACGTTGCAGGTCCCGAGAATATTATTTTCGACCGCTTCGAAGATCTGGCTTTCCATCATCGGAACGTGTTTGTAAGCGGCGGCGTGATAGACGATTTTAGGTCGATACTCATCCATCAGCTCGTCCAGGCGTAGCGAATTCTGTATATTGCCGATCTCCGCATGAAATGGCACGCCAGGAAACAGAACGCGCATCTCGGACTCCAAATGAAACAGAGCCGTCTCTGAAATTTCGACCGCAACAATCCGCTCCGGCTGAAACCGGGCAACTTGCCGGCACAACTCCGACCCAATGGAGCCGGCTGCTCCAGTAATTAGGACCACGCGGCCGTCGACCTTGCGCCGGACCGCGCTCTCGTCCAGATTCACAGGTCTTCGACCTAGCAGGTCCTCGACGGCCACATTACGAATCTGAGTAGTCAGACCGGACCCTTCGATAATGTCCGCGATTCTGGGTATGGTGCGAAACGGCACGCCCGCTTTCTGACATCGCTGGAGGATGTGCACCATCTGTGGACCGGCTGCCGACGGAATCGCAATCAGGATTTCGTCGATCTTCGCTTCTCTCACCAAACCGGCGAGATCCCGGCGGCTATCAAAAACCGCGATTTCCTGGATCAGAAGATCTTTTTTGCCCGGATCGTCATCGATAAACCCGCAGACCCTCCAACCCAGTCTTGGACTCATGCGGATCTCTCGAAGGAGGCACACTCCGGCGTTTCCAGCGCCATAAATCAGCACCCGCTTTGACGGTCTGTTGCGACCGGGCTGATCGACTTTCTCGCCGCACAGACGGGTCACGACCCGAATCCCGGCTGTCGCGCAAACGCAGAGCAGGAAATCCAAAACGTAGACCGAACGGGGCAACCCCTTAGGAGCGAGAAGCAAAATCGTCACCATCCCGCCGCACGAAGCCAGAAGATTCAGCCACGTGATGTTCAACAGTTCAGGCGCTGAGATGTATCGCCATGATCGGTTATCCAGATGAAACAGGTGAAACACCCCGGTTTTTACCGCCACCCAGATCGGTACTGCACAAGCAATGTGAACCCATTCATCCGTGGGAACATTGAAATCGAATCGGAGCAGAAAAGCGCCAAGGCCGGAACTCACGAAAATAAACACTTGTGTAGCCCAGCGAAGTGTCCATTCGACGAGCGGATGCGGATGAAAGCGCCGCAAGGAATAAGTAATTTCCACGGTAATCACCTAAAAGAGCGTCTGCTCCAACAATTCCGGAACGACGACGCATTTTCGTTTTCTAAACTTAGCCACCACGTTCTTTACCGCCGCGATCACGCAACTTACGTCGGTATCTGTCATGCCCGGATACAACGGAATAGAAATGAGGCGATCGTATTCGGCCAGCGATCGTGGGCATGGATCTGAGTCCATTAACTTCCGGTAATAAGGATGCATTTGAATCGGAATAAAATGAACGCTGCACCCTACGCCTTGCGCCCGCATTTCCGAGAAGAACGCGTCGCGGTCCGCCTCTAATCTGTCCAAGTCGAGCCGGAGCATATACAGATGCCAGCAGTGCCTGGAATCCGCTCGATCGGGAGGCAATTCGAGTTCAGGCATTTCGCTAAAAGCGGAGTTGTACGCCTGCGCGATGGCAATGCGCCGCGCCGTCATCTCGTCCAACCTGCGGAGCTGATGAATCCCGATAGCGGCCAATATATCCGGCAAATTGTACTTAAATCCGCAGTCAGTTACCTCGTAATACCAAGTGCCTTCTTTGCTGTACCGCCGCCAAGCATCCTTGCTAATTCCGTGCAGCGAAAGTATCCGCATCCGCTCAGTCAGATCGGGCAGCGGACTTGTGATCATTCCGCCTTCGCCGGTTGTCAGGTTTTTGTTTGCGTAGAAGCTAAAGGCCACGGCATCGCTTTTGCCCGCTCCTATTTGCATGCCTTGATACTGTGCTCCCACGGCGTGGGCCGCGTCCTCCACGACTTTCAGGCCATATTCCTGCGCCAAGCCCCAGATCGCCTGTAGATCGCACGGCAGCCCGGCAATATGAACCGGAAGGATAGCGCGCGTGTTGCGATTGATTCGTGATCGAATCGCCTCGGGGTCGATATTCAGGTCGTCCCCAATATCAGCCAGCACAGGCTTCGCGCCCGTCTGGACGATAACATTAACAGTCGCGCAAAACGTCAACGGCGTCGTGATTACTTCATCCCCCGGCCCGATACCCAGCGCCGCAAGAGCCAGGTGTAAGCCGGCTGTGCACGAGCTGACGGCCAATGCCGATTGAGCCCCCACATAAGACTGAAACTCCCTTTCAAATTGGAAACAACGTTGTCCGGTGGTTATCCAACCGGAGCGGAGCGTCTCCACGACTTCTCGAATCGCATTCTCTTCAATAGAAGGGACAAAAAAAGGAATGAAATGGTCGGCTGTCACTTTGACCTCGCGAATATGCGGACTCGGTCGCCCGCTGATCGTGCAGATGTTCTGTAGATGGGTTACTTTTGTCGTTCGTCCGCGAACCGAAGCAATACTCGGTGCGCCCTGAACTTAGCCGGGAATAGACAATACCAAGCCGTGGTGAAGATAAGCTTTATGTCCGTGGAGAAATCACGGCGTGTGAGGTACTTTAGATTGAGCTGCAACTTAACGGGCAGCACTTGCTCTCTGTAAAACTGTTCTGGATTAGAGGCGCCTGCCAGAAGTTGCTCTTCATCTCTAAACACGAGCGTGGCCAGATCCGTTATCCCCGGAGGCACGGCCAGCACACGTTTCCAAATTGTCATCGTGCAATCGACAAACCGCGGCACCTCCGGTCGCGGACCCACTAACCTCATTTGACCTTTCACTACATTCCATAACTGCGGAAGCTCATCTATTTTGTACTTTCTGAGATATCTTCCCGTTCTTAGAATTCGACGGTCTCCGGCGGCGGTAATCGCCGGTCCGCCATTCTGTTTTCGCATCGAGCGAAATTTCCATAGTTCGAACGGCTTTCCCCGGTACCCAATGCGTCTTTGACGAAATAATATGGGGTGTCCATCTTCGACGAGAACGGCGAGCGCCGCGGCGAATAGAATTGGCGAGAGTATGACGAGGCCGATGACCGCACACATTCGATCGAAGAGAAGCGAAAAAGTGTTTGCCGATGGACGTGACATCTACGTATGTAACTACCTGAGAACAAATAAGCCGGATCGACGGCCTATCGCTGGGCTACTGACCGTTTACCCAAATCACTCCCGCGACGGTCGCATTGGCTGCGCTTAGCCGGTCAATCACTTTCCGGAGGCCGCGGCTGGCGATAGAATCGGGCCGTACTGCCAGCACGACGCGATCCAAGGTTGAACACGGAAACCCAATATGTCCCGCACCGTTAATCGGCGGCAGCGCTACAACGATGTTGTGCAAAACTGCCGGAACCATTCCATACACTCGGCGGTAGTACACGTCCAGTTGCCCATGATTCGATACCGGAAGCTCGCGGCCAAAGGGCATTATCCATAAGTTCGAGTAGCCAGTCCTGTGGATACACCGGCACGCGTCCTCGGCCGGCGATGTCAGCAAATCGCCCAGGCCCGGCGCGGATACCGCGCCAAGCCCTTCCGCCAAGGGCGGTTGGCTCCTGTGTGCTTCTACGATTAGAACCGGAGCTCTGAGGTACTTAGCCGCATTGACGCTCAAGCTGGCTGCCAAGGCGTTAGTTGATTTTGCGCCATTGAGGGAACAAATGCCAATCAATGTGCGCGCACCCTTTGTCGGGAATAGAGAGCTAACTAGAACCCGCCAATTGTGCGCTTCGGCATTCGGGAGATCGTAGATCGATCGCGGCCTCGAGGCGCTAGCGGCGTATAACTCGTCTGAAGCCAGAGAATGATCGTGCAACTCCTCGTTTACCACTCGCTTTCCCATACTTCTATTCACTTCTCGAAATCCTTCGATAGAGAGTCGACCGCGCTTCCAAATTGCTCGCTCAAGCTCCGTTCAGACCCAATGTTGAAGTCCCGCTGGTCCCGAGCCCATTGGCCCCTTCGTCCTCATGGCCGCTTTTCGAGATGAACTGGCTCACCGATACCGACGCCAATACCGGCAGGCCAGTTTGGATCGTCAGTTCAGTTGGAGTCCGAATCAGCGAATCAAAAGAATCCACTGCCAACGCCACTCCGAAGGACACCAGTATGGCGAGAATAAACCCGAGGAGCAGGACAAAAGCCGAGTGCCTGCTGACCGGAAGCACTGGAGGGACCGGATCTTCGAGAATCGAAACGTTTAAAAACTTATGTTGGTCCAGAGCATCGGCAATATGCGCCTCCTCCGTTTTCTTCTGATAAAGCAGGTAATCATTCTCGCTAATCGTCTTCTGCCGCTGTAAATCGTTGTACTCCGCTGTGACCTGTTCGAACGTCTTCTCTTGCATTCGAGACGTTTGGAGGTCTTTCATGAAGCTCGCGCGTTGCGCTAACAATCCCGCGACGCGGGACTGTGCCTGCGACAGTTCGACTTCTACCGATTGGCGAAGCGGGTTTGGTGCATCCGTCCGATCGACTATCGCAGGCTTTTCCGCGCGCTCTATAGCGCTTTTGGTAGCGCGAATCTGCTGGTCCACTTCGGTCACCAGCCGATACCCGGGCTCGAATTTCGTCAACAACTGAACGCGCTTGTTCTCAAGCTCCAACAGCGTGGCCTTCAACTGTTCCAATAAGGCTTCATTGCGTGCGGTCCGGCTTTGCGTGCGAATCGTTGCGGGTAGCGACGCCATCTCGGCGTCGAATACCTTCCGTTGATCGTTCGCATCCTCGGCCTGAGCGCTTAGTTGTTGTATGGCCGCTTCGAGTTCGCCGATCCGCTTAAGACTCAGTTCTTTTCGTTCTTCGAGCAGAGATACGCCATAACGCTGCTCGAAGTCCGACAGCCTCTTCTGTGCCGCGACCAGGTCGGCGTGATAGCGGTTCGCCTGGTCGGCGAAGAATTGCGAGGTTTCATGACTTCGGTGCATCGCGGTATGCTTTTCGATATATAAGGCGGCCAGGACTTTCAGAACCTCCGCGCTTTGGTTCGGATTTCCAGACACATACTTAATCGCAACAATGTTCGTTTTGGCCACCGGCAAAATGAGGAGGTCTTTTTCTAATTTCTGAACCGCCAGGGCCACGGAGCGCCGGTCAACGGCCGCAACACCCGAGCGGGGCGAAGCCAACTGGCATTGAATAACCACTCTCTCCAGCAGGTCTCTGCTGCGCAGTATCTCCATCTCAGATCGAACGTCCGACTCATTGCTTTCGTTGCCGCCCTCCGTCGAGCTGTTTCCGTCCATCGCTACAGTTTCAATTCGAGCTCGTTTTATAAATATCTTTAGGACTGCCTCATAAACCCGCGCCGTAAGAAAGGCTCGCGCCAGTGTACCGGCCATGATGAGCAAGAATAGCGATGTAATAATCGCCCTGCGTCGATTCCACAGGCCAAGGACATGTTGCAGGACACTGCCCCTGTTGCCTTCGGGCCACCGCTCTGGTCTGGCTTCGAAGGGATATTGAACCATGGCCCCCTGAAGCTGTAATAGTTCGTCTATATCGTCAGGTGATTGCATAAACAGTCCAAAGGAACGTGATTGGGGCGCGCTGTCTTTAGGGCACTGGAAAGTAAAGGCCTAATCTCGTCACTTTCATGAAGGTATCGAGCTTTCCTACCGCTGACTTCGATATGAATATGGAGTCGCCGGGTTGAAGCATGAGATCCTCATTCACTTGCCCCTTGCCGAGCATGTGTTTTACATTGCACTTCTTTACTTCGACAACGCCGGGCGTCGCCCGTCTAAAGAGAAGCACTTCTGACTGCCTCGCCCCCAGAACAAAGCCGCCTGCCATCGCAATCGCGTCCGTTAATGTGATGTCGCCGTGTAACTCGTACTTGCCAGGTTTAGCAATCTCACCGGCGATGATGAAGGACGGCTTGGAAAACTCTTTGAGGGTAATCGTAATACTTGGCTCGTGAAGTGTAACGGAATATCGGTCTGTAATAGTCTTAGTTGCCTCTTGCAGTGTTAGTCCACCGACTTTAATCTGACCGAGATCCTTCAGCGAAATGAAGCCGTCTGGTTCTATCGTCACGATCTGGTTGTACTCAGGCGTAAAATTAAACAACAGTTCGATCACATCGCTGCTTTGAAGGCGATATCGGTTTTCATGTGAGCTAAACTGCACCTGCGGTTGGGATTGGGCCGCGCAAACACCTGTTAGCAACAAGCAAAGGGCAAGGCCGCTGATGATCTGGCTAGTTCCGTGCTTCATATTAGGCGATCAACTCCTTCGCTCTGGAACGATAGAAAAGCTGGGCTTATGGATCACACGACTCGGCTGCTTACGCAGCGGATGACGTAACTTCAGGCACTGAGTCATAAGCGATCCAATCGCGATCGATCTCGACGAGTACAGATCGCTGCAGTAGCGTGACCATAAGCACCAATCTCGCCGAATTTTTGAAGTTGACGATTATTCCTGGCCGGACGGCTAGCGGACCAGCTGTGATGCGAACTGCCTGGCCAGCGTGCAAGTGCGGCGACGGGACCATCTCTGCCCTATAGCGCTGGACTATTTGGAGGGCCTCTATCTCTTGGTCGTCAATCGGGGCCAGCGTCCGACCGGCACGTACGACGTCGATAACGCCTGGTGTGTTGATAACCCTTACCCACGATGAGCGGTCAAATCGGCAAAACACATATCCGTCAAACAGTGCGACGTCCCTGTCGTGCCATCTCTGGGTTCCCCGGCGGCGAACACGATAAGTGGGTAAAAACTCTTCGTAACCCTGAAAGTGGAGTAGTTCGGACACGCTCTTTTCATGATTCGGTTTTACTCGAACTGCGAACCATGAAGAGACATTTGATAGACACTGTGGATTCGACATAGTTCCTTGTGTTCTATATAGGCGAAAGGCCCGTCGCCAATTCGACGAAAGTGGGCAGGCTTCCGCCATTCTTGGATACATTCGCTAGCTAACCAGGAACGTTCAGTTGCAGGCACCCCCTTTGTAATTGGCTCCGCTTCAACTTCGTAGCGTGACCGACTGCAACGGTAAACGTCGTTGGCCTGGAAACAATACTGTAATAATTAGCGCGTCACAGTCAACTAACAAACGAAGAGTCGTGTGGGTTTACGTACTGAGGCTGATCATACTGATATCACCAACGGAATAGGCGAAAGAACTCCCATACTTAGACGATGGTGCTTTATAGGGATAGTACCTGTAACTGCGGTCCTGGGCGAGACGCCCGTCCCGTAACCAGGCCGTGTACGTCGGAAAAACTGGCAGTGTAGGTTGTGGAATCGGTCAAACTGGCATGACGAGAGGATGGGCGCAAGTCGTAGTTGCTAAAAATGGCCTAGTATTCAGTTGGTGATTGTGGGCATGAGATCTAGTACACACGCCGCGAATGTCAGAATCTCGGGGCAGGTCATCAGTTGCGCGTGGCTCGTCCATCAACACAAAAAAGGCCGGGACATCTCCCGGCCTTTTTCAATCGAAACCCTGCCTTAGGGCTAGCTCGCGAGGGCCAATGGGCTCATCTGCAGCCCTGGAATCATCAGCTCCAGCACCTGCTCCACCCGGTCGGCGAATTTGAATTCCATCTCCGAGCGGACATGATCCGGCAAATCGCGCAGGTCCTTCTTGTTTGCTACCGGCAGGATCACGCGTCTAATCCCCGCCCGCCGTGCCGCCAACACCTTCTCTTTCACCCCTCCGATCGGTAGAACCAGCCCGGTCAGGGTAACCTCGCCGGTCATCGCCGTATCGCTGCGCGCCGGAAGTTTGGTGTAGAGCGAAGCCATCGCCGTCGTCATCGTCACGCCCGCCGACGGACCATCTTTCGGGATAGCGCCCGCCGGCACGTGAACGTGAACGCCGTTGTCTTTAATTAGTTTCGGGTCGATCCCGAGTTCGGCGGCATGCGCCCAAATGTAGCTCTGGGCGATTTTCGCCGATTCCTGCATCACCTCGCCGAGCTGCCCCGTCATGGTGAATCCCTTGCCTTCGGGAAGCAGCGTAGTTTCGATATACAACACATCGCCGCCCGCTTCGGTCCAGGCCAAGCCTGTCGCCACGCCCGCTGGAAGGACCTTTCGCATCTCCTCCTGCGAGAAGATTTCGGGCCCTAGCAGGTCGCCGAGCACATCCGGAACCACGGTCACTTTCCCCGTTTTACCTTCGCCGATCTGCAGCGTGGTCTTGCGAGCCACGCGGCCAATGGCCCGCTCCAGATGCCGCAATCCCGCTTCGCGCGTATAACTACGGATAATCGCCTGAATCCCTTGATCGGTGAACTCGATTTCGTCGGCGCTGAGAGCCGTCTCCTTCAATTGCCGCGGAATCAGATATGTTTTCGCAATTTGAAGCTTCTCTTCCTCACTGTAGCCCGATAACCGCAGAATTTCCATACGGTCGAGCAGCGGTTGAGGAATCGTATCGAGGGTATTTGCGGTTGTCACGAACAGTACCTTCGAAAGATCGAAGGCCATGTCCAGATAGTTGTCGCGAAACGACTTGTTCTGTTCCGGATCGAGTACTTCGAGCAGCGCCGCCGCAGGATCTCCACGGAAGTCGCGGCCCAGCTTGTCGACCTCGTCGAGCATCAGCACCGGATTCTTCTCGCCAGCCCGCCGCATCGCTTGCATCAAGCGCCCAGCCATCGCGCCGATATATGTCCGCCGGTGGCCGCGCAATTCGGCCTCATCGTGCAAGCCGCCTAGACTCATCCGCTCGAACCTCCGGCCGAGCGCCCGCGCAATCGATTGTCCCAACGAAGTCTTACCGACTCCCGGAGGTCCAACCAGACACAGAATCGGCGCTTTGGCATGCGGATTGCGCTTCAGAACGGCTAAATGCTCGAGGATGCGCTCCTTGATCTCCTTCAGTCCGTAATGATCGTTATCGAGGACCTCTCGAGCATGGTTGATGTCAAGATTGTCCTCCGCCACCTTATTCCACGGCAGCTCCAGCACGAACTCCACCCAGGTGCGCGTCACCTGGTGATCGGGAGATTGGGCCGGCAAGCGCTCCAGCCGCGCCAGTTCGCGCTCCACTTCTTTTTTCGCTTCTTCCGGAAGCTCGGTTTTCTCAAATCGCTCCCGCAGAAGCTCCAAATCGGCCTTGTCCGGGTCTTTCTCGCCCAACTCCTGCTGAATCGCCCGTAGTTGCTGCCGCAGCAGATATTCGCGCTGCTCCTTACCCATCTCGTCGCGAGCCGAAGACGCGATCTTCTGCCGCAACTCGAGCACTTGCAGCTCATGCGCAAGGAAGCTGTGTATCAGCCGCAGCGCGTCCACGCGAGTTTCCGCTTCGAGCAGTCTTTGCTCTTTCGCCGCATCGAGACTGAAGATACTCGCGAGCAGATAGGCCAACCGCAGGGGGTCGTCGTTGCCCGCCAGCATCCGCGTCAGCTCCGCCGCCGATTGTGGTTGGGCGAGAGAAACCGCTTTTGCCGCAAGTTCGAGCAAAGCGCCTCTTAGCGCTTCCACTTCCGAGCCGCCATCTTGCGGGAACGGCAGCTCCCGGAATCGGGCGCTCAGATATTCGCCCGACTCGATTTTGACGATCACTACCCGTTCGATCCCCAGGACCAGGATCTCCATGATTTCTTCGCCTTGGCGCGAAGACTTACGAATGACCGCCTTTGTTCCAATCGTGTAGAGATCGTCCTGCTGAGGGCTATCTACATGAGGATCGCGCTGCGCGACTAAAATTACTTCCTTTTCTTCCGTCTTCAAAGCAGCTTCCACAGCCGCCAACGAACTCTCCCGCCCCACCGAGAGCGGCAATAACAATCCCGGAAACAGGATCGTGTTCTTTAGCGGCAGAACTGGAAGTATCTGCACTCCATTATTGCTGGCCATTTGTTACTACCTCAGCTTTCTCCAAACCCAAATAATCAGCCGAAGGCCGGGCAGGCCGGCCACTACAAAACGCCTCACGACTGTAGGGGCGAGGCCCGCCTCGCCCCATAAACAAAGGGCCTGGAATCGAGCAAACCCCAATTCCAGGCCCTGCTCAATTAACTCCGTATTATTTAGATGGCACAACCACGAAAATGTTGCTGCCTTGCCGGTTCACGTAGAGGAGAACCGACTTACCCTTAGCCTGGCTAACCAAGCGGTTGTATTCGCTCTCGTTTGTGACCGGCTGGCGATCCACCTGCGTGATTACATCACCCCGCTGTAGAGGCGGTTGCGCATTAGCAGCGGGCGAATCGTCGTCCACATTGTCCACCACAACCCCCTTGGTCGATGGCGGTACCTGCACTTGTTGTGCGATATCGGGCGTCAGAGTCTCAACCGTAACCCCCTCGAGCGCGTTGTTTCCGCTATTGCCGCCCTTTTCATTGTTGCCGCCGAATTGTCCGCTCGCCCGATCTTCGCTGGGCCGCGCCGTCAACGTGACGTCAACCTTCATCTTTTCACCATTCCGAAGAACGTCGAGATGCGCTACCTGGCCGGGCTGCATTTGAATCACCGCGATCGTAAGGCCATTCGGATCGAGCACTGGCTGACCATCCACGGCCGTAATCACATCGCCAACTTTCAATCCGGCCTTCGCACCGGGCTTGCCGGGTTCCACTTCTCGCACCAGAGCGCCGCGCGTAGTAGGCAGATTCATTGCCTGCTTAAGATCGGGGGTAATATCTTCAAGGCCGACACCAATAAATCCTCGAGTCACCTTGCCGCCCTTCTCAAGCTGTTCCATCACGTTGCGGGCCAGATTTACAGGAATTGCAAAACCGATTCCCTGATTGCCTTCCGAGCCGTTCGCCAGAATCGCCGTATTGATTCCGACCAACGTGCCATTTGCGTTCACCAAAGCTCCGCCCGAATTGCCCGGATTGATCGCGGCATCGGTTTGGATGAAGTCCTCGAATTTCTCGATCCCACCGATAGCACGGCTCTTCGCGCTGATAATACCCATGGTGACCGTCTGACCGACATCGAATGGATTGCCAATCGCGAATACCAGATCGCCGACACGCGCTTTCGTCGAATCGGCAAAGCTGATCGTCGGCAGATCCTGCGCCGTGACCTTCACCACCGCGATATCGGTGTCTTTATCCGTTCCCACGAGCTTTGCCTTAATCTTGCGGCCATCGAGCAGCTCGACTTGAATATCGCTGGCTTTGTCGATCACGTGATTATTTGTCAAGATATATCCGTCTTTGCTGATAATCACGCCCGACCCAAGCCCATGCTCGGTCTGGTTCCGCGGCTTCATGTTCCGGCCAAGACCCTGTCCGAAAAACTGCTGGAAGAACGGATCGTTGAAGATGCCGGGCATCTGCTGCTCTCCCTTGATTACCTGCGTGGTGTAAATACTCACCACCGCCGGCGTAACTTTTTCCAACATATCGGCATACGACGCCGCCGGCGCAGCTGCCGACGCTCCCGCTGCCGACCCTGCCGCGTTTACCGCCACTTGAACGGGCGCCCCAGACCGCGAGGCCACCATAAACGCGGCAATCACGCCGCCGCCGAGCGAAGCCGCCAGCAATGTCAGAATTGCGGTTGAGCGGCGAAATTGTATCTCCTTAGCCATCTCCAAATCCTTTCTCTCATTCCCTTTTGACGCGCCGGATTCCTTTCCATTTACAAGGCTCCGGGCCGTTATGCGTTTACTGTCTCCGCCCGCTCGGGCGTCGCGGCTGCAAAACTGAGGCCTTTCCTGTCCGGATCGACATCAACATGCACCACCTGGCCATCGTGTACCTCGCCTGCCAGCATGCGTTTCGCAAGCGGCGTTTCGATCTCCCGTTGTATCGCCCGTTTCAGAGGCCGTGCTCCATAATTTGGATCGTACCCCTCTCGAACCAGCAGAGTCCGCGCCGCATCGGTCAATTCCAACTCGATATGCCGCTCGCCCAGTCGGGCTCGCAGACCAGCCAGTTGAATATCCACGATCTGCTTCAAATGTTCCTCGCTGAGGGCGTGGAAAACGATAATCTCGTCCAGCCGGTTCAGGAATTCCGGGCGAAACGCCGTTCGCAGTTCCTCGAGAACCGCCTCTTTCATCCGCCTGTATCCCTCGCCTGCAAACGCTCCACGATACTCGAGTATTCGATGACTCCCTATATTGGACGTCATGATCACAATTACGTTTTTAAAGTCGACCGTGCGCCCCTGCCCGTCTGTGAGACGCCCGTCATCGAGCACCTGCAGCAGGATATTGAATACGTCGTGGTTCGCCTTCTCGATTTCGTCGAACAGCACCACCGAATAGGGCCGCCGCCGGACAGCTTCCGTCAATTGCCCGCCCTCGTCATAGCCGATATAGCCCGGAGGCGCGCCAATCAGCCTCGAAACCGTATGTTTCTCCTGGTATTCCGACATATCGATGCGAATCATCGCTCGTTCATCGTCGAATAGAAACTGGGCCAGCGCCCGCGCCAGCTCGGTTTTGCCCACGCCGGTCGGACCTAAAAAGATGAAACTTCCGATCGGCCGGTTCGGATCTTTCAATCCAGACCGGGCCCGCAGCACCGCTTCCGCCACCGCCGTCACGGCTTCATCCTGCCCGATCACCCGCGTGTGCAACTCGTCTTCGAGCGCTAGCAATTTCTTCATCTCACCTTCGAGCAATTTTGAAACCGGAACCCCTGTCCACCGGCTGACCACTTCAGCAATGTCCTCTTCATCCACTTCTTCTTTCAACAGACGTTGCCCGCGCTGATTCGTCGTCCTCTCCTCTTCAGCCTTGAGCTGGCGCTCGAGCTCAATCAGTTTCCCGTATTTCAACTCAGCCGCTTTATTCAAATCGTAGGCACGCTCGGCCTGCGCGATCTGAACCTTCACTCCGTCCAGTTGCTCACGCAGCGCGCGCACCCTCTGCACCGATTCTTTTTCCGTTTTCCATTGCGCCTGCAGCGCGCTCGATTCGGTCTTCAAATCCGCCAGCTCGCGCTCGATCTTGCCTAACCGCTCCTTCGATGCGGCGTCGGACTCCTTTTTCAAGGCCTCTCGCTCGATTTCGAGCTGCATAATCCGCCGCAAAATTTCATCCAGCTCCGCCGGCATCGAATCGATCTCGGTACGCAGCTTAGCCGCTGCTTCATCTACGAGGTCGATTGCCTTGTCCGGCAAAAACCGGTCCGTTATGTAACGGTTCGAAAGCACGGCCGCGCTCACAAGCGCAGTGTCTTTAATTCGTACGCCATGATGTAGCTCGTACTTCTCGCGCAACCCGCGCAAAATCGAGATTGTGTCCTCTACTGACGGCTGATCGACAAACACCGTCTGAAATCGTCGCTCGAGCGCCGCGTCCTTTTCGACGTATTTCCGGTATTCATCGAGCGTCGTGGCCCCAATGCAGTGCAACTCGCCGCGCGCGAGCATCGGCTTCAGCAAGTTGCCTGCATCCATTGCGCCTTCGGCCTTCCCTGCCCCTACGACGGTATGAAGCTCGTCGATGAAAAGGATAATGCGGCCCTCCGACGATTGCACCTCTTTCAGCACCGCCTTCAACCGCTCCTCGAACTCGCCCCGAAACTTCGCGCCCGCAATCAGCGCGCCCATGTCGAGCGCCACGACGCGCTTGTCTTTTAACCCTTCCGGCACGTCGCCGCGAACGATTCGCTGCGCCAACCCTTCCACGATCGCGGTTTTACCCACTCCCGGCTCGCCAATCAGAACCGGATTGTTCTTCGTGCGCCGCGAAAGAACCTGAATGACGCGCCGGATCTCTTCGTCGCGGCCGATCACCGGATCTACTTTGCCTTTGGAAGCGAGATCAGTCAGATCCCTGCCGTATTTTTCGAGAGCCTCGTATGTTGCTTCGGGGTTCGGCGTTGTCACACGCTGATTCCCGCGAACTTCCGACAGCGCCTTCATCAAACGATCGCGCGTCAGCCCGAACTCTTTCAGGATCTTGCCGCTCGCACCTGTCTCCGCCGAAATCGCCAAAAGCAGGTGTTCCACCGAAACATACTCGTCTTTCAACCGCTTGGCTTCAGCTTCGGCTTCCGTCAACACCCGCGATAACCGGTTTGTCACATACACCTGATCGGCAGCCGACGCCCCGCCGGTCACTTTCGGAAACTTCTCCACCTCCTGCAACAGGCGCCGGTGCAGCGGCTCGAGCGGCACGTCGGCACGAAGTAGAAGCGACGGAGCCAGCCCGCTCTCCTGCTCGAGCAAAGCCAGCAGCAAATGCTCCACGTCCACTTGTTGATTGGAATGTCCGATAGCAAGGGACTGGGCTTGACGGACGGCGTCCTGCGACTTCTCCGTCAATTTATTGAAATCCATGGGTACAATCTCGCCGACTCCAGGCTAACACATGAGCATAAAACACTGCAACAATTTTAGTCCACTTCGCTCAATCTTTGGCCCGTGGGTTCGTTTGTTCCGATGTTGTACTCTCGTAAGGAACCTCTTTCTTCGCCCATGAACCTCAAGCCCGCTGTACCGCTCGCGCTCTGCTATCTCCTTGCTTTGCCATCATTTAGCTGGTGGGAGACGGGGCATCGCACCATTGCCCGCATCGCCGCCTCTTACCTGAACCCCAAAACCCGGACGCGGGTCTCTCAAATTCTCGGCGTCAAAGACACCCCGCAGTCCGTCGCCAACGCCATGGCGCAGGCCTCAACCTGGGCCGATGAAACCAGGGAGCAGACCAAAACCGGCGAGTGGCACTACATTGACCTGGCATTTCAGGACTCCGAAAAGGACATTGCGAAACGCTGTCCCGAGGAAAACTGTGTCACTGCCCGGATCGAGATCTTTACGCGCCAGCTTGGTCGCCGCATCCCGACCGGTCTGAGCGACCGCGACGCGCTTCGTTACCTGGTCCATTTCGTCGGCGACGTTCATCAGCCGCTGCACACCATCTCGGACGCCGACCTGGGCGGAAACTGCGAGCGGATCACCCCGGTGAACGAAGCCAAGAACCTGCACGCGCTGTGGGACGGCGGTATTGTGAGCTCGTTGCATTCGACCGACGTTCAACTCGCGGACAACCTCGAAGGCTATATCGGACGGCTCAGCGGAGGAGAACGAAGAAGCTGGTCGAAAGGCGACGCGAAAAGCTGGACTTGGGAATCGCACAAGCTCGCTGAGCAGGATATCTATCAGCGCCTTCACATTCCCCTCGAACCCGTTGTCTTTCCGAAAACCTGCCAGGCCGCGCCAGCGGAAATTGCAAACTTCCGGCCTTATATCGATTCGCTTTACATCAATGACATGAAGCCGGTCGTGCGCGACCAGCTCTCGAAAGCCGGCCTGCGTCTGGCCCGCGTTCTCAATCAGACCCTGAAGTAAAGGCAGGCCGGTTCCAGTCGCCGGTAAATGCAATCTCAGCCAGCGGCTTGCGCGTTCTCGGTGCCAGTTCCCGCTCCCGCAACTTATCTGGCAGCGTATTCGGATCGCCCGCATAACCTACCGCCACCGCTGTCAGCGCTTCGTATTCCTCTGGAATATGAAATACTTCACGAGCTTTCTCCGGTTCTAGCCCAGCCATCATGTGAACGTGAAGTCCTAGAGCTGCCGCCTGAAAGACCAATGAACCCAGAGACAGCCCTACATCGTGTTTAGCCCAGCGATTTTCGCTGCCGTTGCTCGAGGTCTTCTTTGCCACGGCCAGCATAAGAAGCGGCGCATTCTTGGCCCAACCTTGATTGAACTCGACGAGCGTGCTCAAGACTTTCTCGAAATTTTCGCGGTCTTCCTTCGCCGCGACGATAAACCGCCACGGCTGTTCATTGCTCGACGACGGAGCCCATCGCGCGGCTTCAAGCAGGGCTTTAAGATCCTCGCGCGCTACAGACTTGTTCTGAAATGCTCTCGGACTCCAGCGCTCTCGAATGTGAGGGTGTAGGTTGGCTTTTGTGTCCGCCGGCTTGCGCGGCGAAATTCCGATTGACTTACCGCTGGTTGCCATTGTCCTGTAGACTCGCCATCCGCCATTCAGGATTCAGAAACCAGAACCAGCCGGACCGGCATCTACGGAGTGCGGCCAAAGGAATAATATAGGAGACCTTATGAAACGTACTGCTTCTGCACAATGGACTGGCGATCTGACCAACGGCGGAGGGACGCTCTCGACGGCAAGCGGTGTCCTCTCGTCAACGCCCTATTCTTATAAATCGCGTTTCGAGCAGGGATCGGGAACCAATCCGGAAGAACTGCTGGCAGCCGCGCACGCCGGCTGTTTCACCATGGCGTTGTCGCTCATGCTGGGCCAAGCCGGGATGAAGCCGCAAAGCCTCGAAACCACCTGCACGATCACGCTCGAAAAACGCGGCGAGGGCTTTTCGATTACTCAAAGCCACCTCGATCTGAAGGCGAAAGTGCCAGGGGCTTCAAAAGAAGCCTTCGAAACGGCGGTTCAACAAGCGAAGACAAACTGCCCGGTCTCGAAGCTCTTCGACGCTGAGATCACCTTGAACTCCACGCTCGAATCGCAGCAATCCACCGAAGCAGCGTCCAGGCGGTGATCGAGAGCGTTTTCCGCGAAGGAATTGAAAGCCTCAATCCGAAAAGGATATTCTGACCGTCGTAGCCAATTCCCTTCGCGGAGAACCATACATGTCTTCGATCGACATCCCTTTAGAGGGCGGTCGCTTTGGCAACACCACACGTCGCGATCTGTGGTGGATTCAACCTCTGTTGACGTTTCTCGGGCTTTCGCTCTTCATCGTCTATTCAACATGGGCTGCATTTCAGGGCCAATATTACAGGTTCGGGCCTTACCTGTCTCCGTTCTATTCACCCGAGCTTTTTGGTAATCCGCTTCATGCCTGGTTTGGAGTCTGGCCCCGCTGGTGGCCTTCGTGGGCGCCGGTCTCAGCAGCCCTCCTCATCCTATGGGCGCCCGGCGGATTCCGGGTTACTTGCTACTACTATCGCGGAGCGTATTACAAAGCCTTCTGGGCCGACCCTCCGTCCTGCACCGTTGGAGAACCTAGAAAAAGCTACCGCGGCGAGCGTTCCTTTCCGTTAATCCTGCAAAACATTCATCGCTATTTCCTGTATCTCGCCCTTATCTTTCTCGTTATACTCGCGCTCGATGTTTGGAGGGCTTTGTGGTTCGTGAATCCTCAAACTGGGCAGGCGCAGTTCGGCATCGGTGTAGGAACGCTCGTTTTGGCCGTGAACGTTGTGCTCCTTGCCTGCTACACGTTCGGCTGTCACTCGCTGCGCCATCTGGTGGGTGGACGCGCTGATGAAATCTCCAAGTCGCCCGTTCGCAAAACCAGCTACGCCTGCGTCACTTGCATGAACCGGCGCCATATGCTGTTCGCCTGGACAAGCCTGTTCTCGGTCATGTTCGCGGACCTCTACGTACGGCTTTGCGCCATGGGAATCTGGTCCGACTGGAGAATTTTTTGATGGCGGAATACCAGGCGCACCACTACGATGTGCTGGTAATTGGGGCGGGTGGAGCAGGGTTAAGAGCAGCAATCGAGGCGTCGGCAAATGGCGTTCGCGTCGGTGTTGTCACCAAGAGCCTGTTGGGGAAAGCACACACGGTAATGGCCGAGGGGGGCATTGCCGCCGCCCTCGCCAACACTGACGAACGCGATAACTGGAGAGTTCATTTCGCCGACACTATGCGTGGCGGTCAGTACCTGAACAACTGGCGCGTGGCCGAGCTGCACGCCAAAGAAGCGCCGGCCCGCGTCCGGGAACTGGAAGCCTGGGGCGCGTTGTTCGACCGCACAAAAGACGGACGCATCCTGCAGCGCAACTTCGGCGGCCATCGCTATCCGCGTCTCGCACATGTGGGCGACCGCACAGGGCTCGAAATGATACGCACCTTGCAGGATCATGGCGTTCATCTCGGCATGGACGTCCACATGGAATGCACAATCCTCGCCTTGTTGAAGGACGATGGCCGCATCGCCGGCGCGTTCGGTTACGAGCGCGAACGAGGCCGCTTCCTTCTTTTTCAGGCTCGGGCGGTTGTGCTCGCCACCGGGGGCATCGGCCGCGCTTACGAAATTACGAGCAATAGTTGGGAGTACACCGGCGATGGACATTCGCTCGCCTATCGGGCCGGCGCGTCTTTAACGGACATGGAATTCGTTCAGTTCCATCCCACCGGCATGATCTGGCCTCCCAGCGTTCGAGGCATTCTCGTCACCGAAGGAGTGCGCGGCGAAGGCGGCGTTCTCCGCAATAAAGACGGCAAGCGATTCATGTTCGACGACATCCCCGAGAATTATCGAGCACAAACGGCCGAGACCGAAGACGAGGGATGGCGATACACTCAAGGCGATAGGAACGCCCGCCGTCCTCCCGAATTGCTGACGCGCGACCACGTAGCGCGCTGTATCGTCCGGGAAGTTCGCGAAGGGCGTGGCTCGCCGCATGGCGGCGTCTTTCTGGATATTTCGTGGATCAAGGCCCGGATGCCGGACGCCGCCGCCCATATCAAGCGCAAGCTGCCCAGCATGTATCACCAGTTCAAGCAACTCGCGGATATCGACATCACGGAACAGCCGATGGAGATTGGACCGACCACTCACTACATGATGGGCGGCGTCAGGGTCGATGCAGATACGCAGATGTCCGATGTGCCGGGACTCTTCGCCGCCGGTGAATGCGCGGCGGGTCTACATGGAGCAAATCGGTTGGGGGGAAATTCGCTCTCCGATTTACTAGTTTTCGGAAAGCGGGCGGGTGAATATGCAGCTCAATTTGCGAAGGAAAATGGAGCCCCGAAGGTGTACGAGACCCAACTCGACAGTCTCGCCCGGAATGCGCTCGCGCCTTTTGAACGGAACGGCGAGAATCCCTACCAAATCCAAAGCGATTTGCAGCACATGATGCAGGATTTGGCGGGAATCGTAAGGCTCGCGGACGAGCTTGAACGCGCCCTCGAAGAACTCCGCAAATTACGCGAAAGAGCTCGCGGTGTGGGTGTGGCGGGAAACCGAGAATACAATGGCGGCTGGCACACCGCTTTGGATTTGCCCAACCTGCTCACCGTATCCGAACTGATTACGCGCGCCGCCATCGAGCGCAAGGAGAGCCGGGGCGCGCATTTCCGCGACGATTACCCGCAAAAAGATGAGGTTGCGGGGCGATGTAACATCATTCTGCGGCTCGGCTCCATGGACGAGCCGCAACTGACGCGCGAGCCGCTCAAGGAAATGCCGCCCGAGCTGAAGCAGGTGATTGAAGAAATGAAATAGGCGAAGAGAATATTCATGCCCACAGCAACATTTCGGATCTGGCGCGGTCAAGACGGAGAAGGCGATTTTCACGACTATGAGATTGAGATCTCTCCTGGCATGGTCGTACTCGACGCGGTTCATCGCATCCAAGCCGAGCAAGCCAACGATTTGGCCGTGCGATGGAACTGCAAGGCTGGTAAGTGCGGATCGTGCTCGGCGGAGATAAATGGAAATCCGCGGCTCATGTGCATGACGAGGCTTAGCTCGTTATCGCTCGATCAGCCAGTGATGCTCGAGCCCATGAAGTGCTTCCCGCCGGTGAAAGATCTGGTGACGGATGTTTCGTGGAACTACCGCGTAAAGAAAACAATTAAGCCGTTTAAGCCGCGCCCGCCTGATGCCCCCGACGGAACCTGGCGAATGGCACAGGACGACGTGGACCGCGTTCAGGAATTCCGCAAGTGCATCGAGTGCTATCTCTGCCAGGACGTCTGCCATGTCCTGCGCGAGCACACGTTGCATAATCACTTCATCGGCCCCCGGTTTCTCGTCTACACAGCGGCGCTCGAAATGCATCCACTCGATACGGAAAACCGCCTGAACGACCTGCGAACAGACCACGGGATAGGCTATTGCAACATCACCAAATGTTGCACGAAAGTATGTCCCGAAGGCATCACGATTACAGACAATGCCATCATTCCACTGAAAGAACGCGTGGTCGACGAATACTTCGATCCGCTGGGAAAACTGTTCCGAATCTTCAGCAATAGCAAATGAAGGTCTCGGTCAAGTTATTCAGTTCCAAGGAGGTTCTATGGAATTTGAACTGAAACCGCTTTCAAGCGCTGCCATTCCTGCAGCGCTCGAAAAGGCGCACCTCTACCGCTTGCTGAATGAGCCCTGGCAAGCGGAAAGCATTTGTGAAGATGTTTTGAAAATAGAGCCACGCAACCAGACCGCGCTGGTGACGCTTCTGCTCGCGATTACCGACCAGTTTGGCGAGCAGGTTTCGGCGGGCCGAGCGCGAGCCGTTCTATCCGCCTTGGAAGGCGAGTACGAACGGGCGTACTACGCGGGCATTATTTTGGAGCGGTCCGCGAGAGCGCGGATGCGGCATGGGCTTCCGGACACGAATTGCAAGGCTTATGAGGAGTTCATCGAGGCGATGGCCGCATACGAGCGCGCCGCGGCTCTACGCCCCCCAGACAACGACGACGCGGTGCTGCGCTGGAATACGTGTGCTCGCACCCTGTCAACCCATCACGAGCTTCATCAGCGGCCGGAAGAAACCCTTACCCCCGTGCTCGACGACTGACTTTACCCTTCAACTTGCAAAATCGATCGCCACCACTTCGTGCAAGCCGATCGAAGGAACCTCCAGATCGATCGAACCATTATTCTCTCGAAACGGAACTGACTTTTTCGAAACCAGCAAATGTACTTTCGCAGCTCGCCGGTTACCGGGGATGCGGACTTGCAGACGCTGCCCCGGCAAAGGGATAATCGCCCGAACCGGGCCCTTCATCATCATCGGATTGGTCAAGTTCACCAGATGAACGGTCATCGAGTCCGATTGACTCCAGGCAGTGACATCGAGAACGCCCGGCCCTTTAACTGTGACCGGAGGTGGCTCGTTCGTAGCCCAATGAATGCTGTTTTCAAGCAGCCTCGCGTGATCGACATTCAAGACATCCCAAAACGTCCGGTCAATGTCGCATGGAAAATAAATCACTCGGCCTCGGCCCAGCTCCCGGACGACAACACCAGCTTCTTTCTCCTTCGAAGGTCTGGGAAACACTTCCTCCATGGGAAGGTCGGGATACGAGGGCACTACAGTTAGTGGCGTTTGTATTTGCGCATCGGTTGCTTTCACCCGCACCGCATGCACCCCGTTAATGATCCGGCCGGCATTCTCAAAACCTTCGAGCAACGGGTGAAAGCCGCCTGTTTCAGCATCTTTTTCAAGAGCCAGGTAGGAGTTTCGCATCGGCCCCTGTACCTGTCCATCAGAAGACACGCCAAATAGCGACGCGAGTCCGAAGTCTCTGCGCCTCTGGCCCCTCTCGTTGTAAAGCGATGTCTCGAAAGTAGCGATGACGCTTCCCCCTCGCTGAACGAAATCCCGAATCTGGCTGCATTGTTCATCGGAAAGAGCAGCGATGTTGGGCAGAATCAGCGTCCGGAATTGATCGACATTCCGCGCATCCAACATCCGATCGTGAACCATCTCGAACGGAATTCTCGCCTCAATCAGCGCCTGATAAAAACCGAGAGCCGGATCCTCCACTTTGGCGCGCGCCGCGTCCCCGCCATAGAACGCCGCAGTCTGCTGCGAATACACAATCGCCACGCGCGCGAGCGGCTTCTGGTTTCGAAGATATTGTTCGTTCTGGTAATGCCACTGATAAAGCTCTTCGACGACCGGGAGCCACCGGCGGTCGATTAATTTCGCATTGAACTTTGTGAACCAGGGCCGCAATCCGTTCGCCATTCCGTCCACAACCCACAACCGGATCTCGTCGCCATTCTGCACCGAATCCTTCCATCGATTCTCGTCTTCCAAACCAACGCTGAAAATTCCCGCCACCGGCTTGGCCTCCAACGTGGCGCGATACTCCTTGGCATTCTTCCCGTTTGTCCACGGCGGCATCAGTCCGTGGCGGCCCTGCCGGTCTGCAAACAGTGTCGGCGCGAGCTCTCCAATCGTCTTCATATCCAGTTCGCTCAACGCGCCTCCGCCCGCGTTCGCAAGGTAGCTTGCGTTTGGATTAATTTCTTTGATCTTCGAATCCCACAAACGCCACAGCTCAAACAATCGCTGCTCGCGCCAGATTATGTATTCCCGCCGCGCCGGATTCTGTGGATCGGTTGTGCGCGGCAACTCGAGACTCGCAAATCGCCGGAAATTTTCCTGGCAGTGGATGCAATAGCACATACCGGAACCAGCCCAGCGGTTTGCAAAAATACCGTCGGGCTCGTACCCAGTCATGATTTCCGCGATCACCCCTGTCATGAACTCGAAATTGTAAGGGCCCAGCGCGCATGTCACCCAAAAATCCTTGTCCGCCCAATGCCGCCTTTTCTGCCCGCTGGCATCAACGGCAATCCAATCCGGATGCGCCTCATAGACGTCCTCATGAGCGGCATGCGGATCGATTCTCGCGACCACATTCATGTCTTGGTCGCGGCAGCCTTTCACCATATCGCCAAACGGATCGCGATCGCCCAGCCATTTACTTCGATAATGCAGGGGAATCTTCGTCGGATAGAAAGCCACGCAGCCCCCGGCGCTCAGACACGCCGCATCCGCGTGAATCCGACGGAAATACTCGAGCCAGAAGGTAGCATCGAAATTCCCGGGATCGTCTTCCACGAAAGCAAGCTGAGCCCATCGCATGGGATGGCCGTACCACGGCTCTTTCGTTTCCATTGCGCCGGCGGAAACCGCGGCCGAAGACAATAAACTGCCCATCGTCGAGACCTGCAAAAAGCTGCGCCGATTCATCTTGCACCTGCTTCAGGATTTGCTCCAACTATACTGAAGAGCATCCAACAAAAGTGAGACACTCTCACGTGAGAAGTTCGAACGATGCAGCGCAAGAACATTATTTTGGCCGCCGCGGGCCTGTGTTTGATCTGGCTGTCCGTGCGTTACGCGCGCTCGCAGGGAATGGCTACCGGAACGTCAGTCGCGATTCCCTCGCGCCCTTTGCCCCGCGGTTTGAAAGCGCCGCGCGTCCAGTTTGAGGATCTAGCGGCAAGCGCGGGGCTCACGGCGCCAAATATTTCCGGCGCGGCGAAAAATAAACAATATATTGTCGAGGCGATCGGCTCCGGCGTGGCTGTCTTCGACTACGATAATGACGGTCTTCCCGATATCTTTGTCGTGAATGGCGGCACGTTTCCCCTCAATCCCACGGCTGCTCACCACCACCTCTATCACAATCTCGGGCATTTAAAATTTGAAGACGTAACCGAGAAAGCCGGAATCACGGCTTCGCAGTGGGGACAGGGCGTCTGCGCCGGCGACATCGATAACGACGGCAATGTCGATCTGTTTGTCACCAACTATGGCCAAAATGTCCTCTATCACAACGTCGGCAACGGCAAGTTCCACGACGAAACAGAAGCCCGCGGCCTCGAGCAATCCAGCCGGCGGTGGAGCACAGGTTGCGCCTTCATCGATTACGACCGCGACGGCTACTTAGACCTTTTCGTCGCTCATTACGTCGATTTCGATCCGGCCAAAACTCCAAGGCCGGGCGAATCCGCTCAATGCACGTGGAAGGGTATGCCGGTATTGTGCGGCCCGCGCGGTCTTCCTGGTGAAACCATGTCGCTCTACCACAACGATGGCCACGGCCATTTCACCGACGTATCCGATAAGGCGGGCGTCTCCGGAGCTAAGAGCTACTACGGCTTTACCGTGCTTACCGGCGATTTCGATAACGATGGTTGGCCAGATGTTTACGTCGCCTGCGATTCAACCGCCAGTCTTCTGTACCACAACAAGCACAACGGAACATTTGAAGAGATAGGCGTCATCAGCGGCGCGTCGTTCAACGAAGACGGGCGCGAACAAGCCGGTATGGGAGTGTCCACCGCCGATTACGATCACGACGGCTGGCTCGATATTTTCAAAACCAACTTTTCCGACGACACGCCCACTCTGTACAAAAATCAAAAAGACGGAACATTTGCCGATGTCACTGCCGCAGCCGGGATGGCGAACCGAACGAAATTCCTCGGCTGGGGAACGGCCTTCCTCGACTTTGATAACGACGGCTGGCCCGACATTCTGAGCGTAAACGGACACGTGTATCCGGAAGTCGATTCAGGACAGACGCACGAGACCTTCCGGCAGCAGCGCTTGCTGTACTGGAACCGCCGCGACGGTCAGTTCTACGACATGTCCGAATTGGGGGGAAGCGGTATCGCCGCTCACCACGCTTCGCGCGGCATGGCCGTTGGCGACCTGGACAACGACGGAAATCTCGAGGCTGTGGTCGTAAACCTTGACGAGCCGCCCTCGCTCTTGAAAAACATGGTCAAGGAGCCCGGAAACGCGCTGCTGGTTCGACTGCTTACAGGCCAGCGCGACGCCATTGGAGCACGCGTTACCGTCGATACCCCGGGCATGAAACAGACCGACGAAGTCCGCAGCGGAGGCAGCTTCATTTCGCAAAACGATTTCCGCCTGCATTTCGGGCTCGGATCGGCCGCCACGGCTACGATTTCCGTTCGATGGCCCGATGGCAAAACCGAGGCCATCGGCCGCGTAGAGGCAAACCAGATCGCCACAATTCGCGAAGGCAAGGGCCTGATCGCTCATACGCCCTTATCGCATTAAACAAACCGCGCGGGTGGCGCAGACGATCGTTTTGTGTCGTCTGCGCGTCGGTTCCGTCCGCTAAACTGGGAGTTCTTGAGCCATGTCCCTGTCGAACAGCGAGAAGGCGCTTACCAGCCCCGTAGTGGCCATTTATCCCGGCTCGTTCGATCCCATCACTAACGGGCATCTCGACATGATTGAGCGCGGCAGCAAGCTATTTGACAAGTTGATCGTGGCCATACTCGAAAATCGCGCAAAGCACCCATTGTTTGACGTCCGTGAACGCAAGGAAATGATGCGCGAGGCAACCGGACATTTTGCGAACGTCGAGATCGACTCGTTCGACGGACTGCTGGTCGATTTCGCGGCCCGCCGCGACGCCCGTGTCATTCTACGCGGCATTCGAGCGATATCCGATTACGAAAACGAGCTGCAGATGACGCTGATGAACCGGCGCCTACGGCCGGAAATCGAAACCGTATTTCTCATGGCCAGCGAAGATCATTCGTTCATCAGCTCGCGCGTGGTCAAGGAAGTCATCTCGTTGAACGGCAACATCTCCGGGCTCGTTCCTAGAGCAGTCGAAGAGCGGCTGCGCGAGAAACTACACTTATTAAAGGAAAGGTAAGGGCAATCGAACATGCAAGCCACACTCGAAATCGCCGAGCGAATCTCCAGCATCAGCGTTTCTTCCACGATGAAGGTGGCCGCCGATGCCGACCGCCTGCGGCGCGAAGGAGTTGATGTCGTCGATTTCGGAGCCGGCGAACCAGACTTCCCTACTCCAGAAAACATAAAAAAGGCCGCCGTCGATGCCCTCGCCGCGAATTTCACGAAATATACTCCCGCCGGCGGCACGCAGGAGCTAAAGGAAGCAATCTGCCTCCGCCACAAACAGGACTTCGGAACGAACTATAGCCCGGCCGAATGCCTCGTCACTGTGGGGGGAAAACACGCCATTTTTAACCTCATACAGGCTCTCATCAATCCCGGCGATGAAGTTATGATTCCGGTGCCCTATTGGGTGACTTACAAAGACGTCGTTAATTACGCCGGAGGCCGGTGCGTCTTCGTTGACACGCGCGAAGACACAGGATTCGAAGTGACGGCCGCCGCACTCGAGCCCCACATCACTTCACGAACGAAGCTCGTCATCATCAACTCGCCGTGTAATCCCAGCGGTGGCGTTATTCCCAAAGCTGAGTTTCTGAAAATTTTCGAATTGACCAAAAAGCGCGAAGTGCTGCTAATGACAGACGAGTGCTACTGTCATTTCCTCTACGATGAAACGCCGTTTTCGATCGCCGCTTTGCCGGGTGCAAAGGATTCAGTGGTTGTGGCTGGATCGCTCTCAAAGACTTACGCCATGACCGGATGGCGGATCGGGTTTGCGCTGGCTCCAGCGCCAATTATTGGCGCAATGACGAAACTCCAGAGCCACAGCACATCGAACCCAACTTCCATCGCACAGAAGGCCGCGGTAGAGGCGATGCGTGGGCCCCAGGAGTCGGTCCCCGTTATGTTGGCCGAGTACCGGCGGCGCCGTGACTTTGTGATCGACAGGCTCCGCAAGATACAAGGCGTTTCCATCACAATGCCTAAGGGAGCCTTTTACGCGTATCCGAATATCAGCGTCGCTTACCGATCGGGCAAGGTCAAAAACTCGCTCGATTTCGCCGAGCAGCTTCTAGAAAAGGCCCACGTAGCCGTCGTACCCGGCGAAGCGTTTGGAACCTCCGATCACATTCGAATTTCCTACGCCACTTCGATGCAGGAACTCGAACGCGGCCTGGACCGCCTGAACGCCTTCATCGACAACCTACGCGGATAGTGGCGCACGCTTTAGCGTGCAGCGGTGAACTTCAGTTCACCGTCTTAATGCCGTTTCTCGCTTGACCGCAGCTCGTATACAGCCGACAGAAACTCGCGAATCGCGCACACATCGGGAATCCAGAAGCGCGCGAAAGTTTTCTGTGGTTCTCCAACACGAATCGTCAGAGCCTGTCCGGCAAGGGCTGAGAAAGCATCTTCGTCGGTTGCATCATCTCCGATCACGATTGGATACGGCGCCTGAGACGAAAATCGCTCCAGCAACCATTTCACCGCATAACCTTTGTTCCAATCGACTTTCGGCCTAATATCCACAACCATATTGCCGAACATGTAGCTGAATGCTTGAGACTTGCACACGGTTTCAGCCACCGAGCGCCGTACCCAATCGTGCAGCATCTCGTGAACGTGACGATAGTGGACGGCTACGCTCAGGCCCTTTTCCTCGATCTCGATACCCGTTGTTTCAGCCAGCAGGACCTGCAAACGAAGCACCAGCCGCCGCAGTTCCAACCTCATGCTCTCCGCCCGTGGCTCGCGGAAGCAAAGCGTGTCGGTTTCGATTTCCAGGCCATGGTTACCCGCATAAATGATGCCATCAATACCGGCGCGCCGGCGTACATCGGAAAGCTCGCGTCCACTGATAATCGCGATGTGCACGCCGCTCAAGTCCCTCAAGCGCTCGAGTGTGTTCTTGATCTGGGGATCGATTACCGCCAATTCATGCTTGGCAACGATAGGCGAAATCGTCCCATCGAAGTCGAGAAACAGCGCAAGCGATCCCGCCAATCGGATACGCTCGCGCCAATATCCCGACGCTTCGTTAAGAGCAAGACACTGAATGGCGGGTACAGCAGCAGTCATGCGGCGGCTCCTGCTGCGGCCAGCGCAGGTTCGCGAAATTCGAACTTCGTAAGCGCCGACAAGAACTTTCCTGCCCACCGGTACACGTTGTTGGTTTCTACTTCGGAACGCAGCTTTTGCATACGGCGTCTCCTTTCGTCGAGTGGCATTTCCAATGCACGCTGGTACGCCGCGGCCGTCTCTTCGATCGAAAATGGATTAACCAGCAGACTATCCTGAAGCTCGCGAGCCGCCCCAGCGAACTTGCTGAGCACCAGCACGCCGTCTTCATCGTTCCTGCTGGCGACAAACTCCTTCGCAACCAGGTTCATGCCGTCGTGAAGCGACGACACTACACAGAACTTCGCCAGCCTGTGCAATGCGATTAACCGGTGCGGCCCAAAGTGCTTCTTTAAGAGCGTGACAGGCTTCCAATCCGGAGTCGACCAGCGGAGATTGATACGCTCTACCAGCTCATCGATTTCCTGCTCGATATCGCGGTACGCTTTCAAAGTCGACCTGCTCGGCACGCCGATTTGCGCGAAAACAAGACGTCCCCGATATTCCGGCCTTAACTCAAGCAGGCGATCAACCGCCCGAAGCCGGTCTGGAATGCCCTTTGTGTAATCCATCCGGTCGACTCCAATCGCAACCAGGCTCCGGCCATTCAGATTGAGCTCCTTACGCCAGTTCTCTGTTTCCCGGCGAACTCCGGCGGATTTCGCTTGTCCAACATGTTCGTCGTAGTCGATGCTGATTGGGAACGCCCGAACCAAGCTCGACCTTCCCTCCCGCTTAATACTCATTGAGCACGGGTCCACGAGCGTTTCCAGGCTCCGGTCCACCGTGTCTAGAAAATTCTGGCAGTGCTGGTGAAGGTGAAAACCCAATAAGTCGTTGCCCAGCAAGCCGTCCAAGAGTTCTTCCTGCCATGGGAACGACCCAAACACTTCCCGGTTTGGCCAGGGAATATGCCAGAACTGTGCTACCACCAGGTTTGCGTTTGCCTTGCGAAGCATGCGCGGCAACAACGCAAAATGATAGTCCTGGATAAACACAAACGTAGGCTCGTTACCGGCTTCCTCGAGCACCGCATCGGCGAAAATCTGATTCACCTGCCGGTAAAGCTTCCAATGCCGCGGCTCGAAGTAAGGACGCGTAAACGCCACGTGGCATAATGGCCAAAGCCCTTGGTTCGACAACCCGTCGTAATGACCTTCGACTTGTTCAGGCGATAACCACACCCGCCGAAGATCGAATTTTGCATTCCTCGGAGGAACCCTCACGTGATCCCGTCCGTCTACCACCGCGCGGTCGGCATCGCCGCTTCCATGAGCGATCCACAGCCCGCCCGTCGCACGCATAACCGGCTCGAGAGCCGTCGCCATCCCACTGGCCGGCTGAATGCATTCGATCTTTCCGTTGGGCGTGTAACGATGTGAATACGGCTCACGATTGGAAACTACAATGAAGCGGTAGCCATCCATTCGCGACTGTATGAACTCGTTGAGTACCTCTCGTGTCCATACTTTCAAGATCAAGCTCCTTTCATCTTTCGTCCTGCGTCGCTGGCGATCAGACTTGGATTATCGGCCCCTGACTCTACTCGGAATGTGAACTCACTCACTCCCTTTAGCCTAGGCTACTGCCAGCCGGAAGGCCATCGGGTAAACACGGGAGTTACGTGGCCGAAAACTCGTGGGGAGAACGCTTGTACTGCCCTCGCCTTGCGGCCTCCCGTCTCTAGCGGCAGAGCCCCGGCCCCCGCCTTTCCCCCGATTGAGTATGCTAGCGAGAGACTTCTATTATGGCGGAAACAGCAACTGCCTCTCTCCAGTTTCTCAAAGACCTCTGGGACGATAGCGACGCATCCCGGCTCGCGAACGATCCTTTGGAACTATTGCGCTATCGCTCGAATCTGCTTGGAGCCGATCTTCGC
Source organism: Bryobacterales bacterium (assembly GCA_963722585.1). Taxonomy (GTDB): domain Bacteria; phylum Acidobacteriota; class Terriglobia; order Bryobacterales; family Bryobacteraceae; genus KBS-96. Next base: position 60,746 of record CAVRNU010000042.1, read on the forward strand.
ATTACAAATTTTGCCGGGGGGAATACGAGCTCCAAAATCGAGTTGCCAGATCCATTCACAGGCAAACCCGCGCGTGTTCTCGCGGTCAAGGGCAGCGGCGGAGACTTAGGTTCGATCACCCGTTCGGGCTTTGCCTTACTGTATCTTGGCAAGCTCGATCAATTGAAATCCATTTACCGCGACGAACTATATGAAGACGAGATGGTCGATTATTATCCGCCCGCGGCCTTCGGGGCAAACAAAGTCGCTGCCTCGATCGACACCCCGCTGCATGGCTTTCTCCCGTTTCCCCATGTAGACCACCTACACCCGGATTGGGCCATTGCGCTCGCGGCCAGTGCCAACGGTAGGCGGAAAATGGCCGAGTTTAACGAGCGCTTTCGCCGCAACCTTGTTTGGCTTCCCTGGCAGCGGCCCGGTTTCGAGCTCGGTCTCATGCTCCGGAACATTACCGAAGAGAACCCGAATTGCGATGGAATCATTCTCGGAGGCCACGGATTGTTCACGTGGGGCCGGACACAGCACGAGTGCTATCTGAATAGCATCACGACAATCGATGAATTAGGCCAGTTTGTGGCAGCTCATCAGGAAGGCAAGAAATCGTTTGGGGGAGCAATAGCTCAGCCCCTCGAAAACCGCCGCGATGTCGCAGCCGAGATTTTCCCGGCCTTGCGCGGCGCACTCGCGACGGCGAAACGCGTTGTCGGCCATTACACCGATAACGGAGACGCTCTCCGATTCGCGAATTCCGCCTGGGGTGCCGAGCTTTCCGAACTTGGCACAAGCTGCCCCGATCACTTCCTCCGCACGCGCATAAAGCCAATGTTTGTGCCTTGGAATCCGCAGAAAGAAGATGCGGCCACGCTCGCGAAACGAATCGAGGAAGGAGCGGCTCAATACCGCAACGACTACACCGCATACTACCGGCAATGCGCGGAGCCGGACTCTCCGAAACTTCGCGATCCGAATCCCTCCGTCGTAATCATTCCCGGCCTCGGTCTGTTTTCGTTCGGCAAGAACAAACGCGAGGCGCGCATCACCAGCGAGTTTTTCATCAATGCGATTCATGTGATGGAAGGGGCAAACGCGCTCGGGGATGAAACAGGAACTCCCGCTATATTTCCCCAGGCGAAGCGCCCCGAGCTGTCGAAAAATTTCAAAAGCCTCCACAACTACGTCGCCCTTCCTCTTTCTGAAGCCTTTCGAATCGAATATTGGGCGCTCGAGGAAGCAAAGCTTCAGCGTATGCCGCCCGAGCAGGAATTCGGCCGGAAAATCATTCTCGTTGCCGGAGGCGGAAGCGGTATTGGGCGCGCCGTTGCGCTAAAGCTTGCTAAGCGGGGCGCACACATCATCGTTGCCGATCGCGACGAAAAAGCAGCCACGACTGTCTCGGACGAGGTGGCTAAAATCACGTCGGCTGAACTGGTTCTGTCAGCTCATCTCGACATTACTTCCCGTGAAAGCATCGCGGCCGCGTTGAAACAAGCCGTGTTGCGGTTTGGCGGTCTCGATGGCCTGATCAACACGGCTGCGATTTTCCCCGTGCCGGGCTCCGACGGCAAAATTGCGCCGGAAGTGTGGAACAAGACTTTCGAGATCAATATCACCGGCAATTACTTGCTTGCGGACGAGGTTCGCCGCATCTTTGACGGCCAAAAGCTGCCCGCCGTCATCGTGCTAACCAGTTCGGCGAACGCTATTGTCCCGAAACATGGAAGCGAGGCCTACGACGTCAGCAAGACAGCCGTGAACGCGCTCATTCGCGAGCTTGCAGTGGGCATGGCGCCCTACGTTCGTGTGAACGGAATCGCTCCCGCCACCGTGGTTGCCGGTTCGGCTATGTTCCCGCGCGACCGCGTGATGGCTTCCCTCAAAAAGTACAACATCAATTTCAGCGAGGACGAAACCACGGAGGATTTGCGAAATAAGTTGGCGCAGTTCTACGCTCAGCGCACGCTGACCCGCGATCCCATTTTGCCTGACGATTGCGCCGATGCGATCGTCTTTCTCTCGAGCGATCTCAGCGCGAAAACTACAGGTCACGTGATTCCCGTCGATGGAGGCCTGCCTGAAGCGTTTCTCCGGTGACTCCGGTTCTTGAAGCAATCGGTATTAAGAAGTCATTTGGCGGCGTGCGCGCGCTGAAAGGCGTCTCCATGCAGGCGCGTCGCGGTGAAGTGCACGCCATTGTCGGCGAAAACGGAGCAGGCAAATCCACGCTCATCAAGACCTTCGCCGGAGCCATTGTTCCAGACGAGGGACAAATCCTCATCGACGGCCACGCGGCCGCGCAGCTTACGCCCGCCAAATCCCGCGCTCTCGGCATCGCCGTCATCTATCAGCAGCCAGCCTTGTTCCCCGATTTGGCAGTAGCCGAAAACATCGCGCTGGCTCGTGAAGCCGGGCATCTATGGCGCCGCGTCCATTGGCGGGCGCGGAACGATCATGCCACGCGGCTGCTCAACCGAATCGGTTCTACCATCCGGCCGCAGTCTCTCGTCAGCTCGCTCAGTATGCCCGAGCAGCAGCTCGTCGAAATTGCAAAGGCTCTCGATGCCGAGGCCAAGGTAATCATCATGGATGAGCCCACGGCTTCGCTCGGTGATCGCGACGCCCAAAACCTTTTCCGCGTCGTTAACGAGCTTCGCTCAAAGCAATGCGCCGTGATCTATATTTCCCATCGCTTCGAGGAACTATTCGAACTGGCTGATTGCGTTACCGTCCTGCGCGATGGCGAGAGTCTCGGAACATTTCCCATGAAGGAGATGACGAATCGCGAACTCATACGCCTGATGGTCGGCCGTGAACTTGAAACCGCATTCCCCAAGCGCAATTGCGCCGCCGGCGAACCTGTTCTTGAAGTGCGCAACGTAAGCTCGAAGGCGCGCGGCGTTCATAATGTCTCGTTCACGCTGCGGCAAGGTGAAGTTTTGGGTATGGCAGGGCTTGTCGGCTCCGGCCGGACACAGTTCGCCGAAACCCTGTTTGGCCTATCACCAGCCGATGGTGGAAGCATCTACGTGGAGGGTCAAACCGTTCGCATCCCCTCGCCACAACGCGCGCTCGAGCTGGGCATCGCCTACGTTCCCGAAGACCGACGGAAACACGGCGTTGTAATGGACTTTCCCATATCGCTGAACGCAACCCTCGCCAGTCTTGGACAAATTTCAACTAATGGCTTCCTTCAGCGTGACCGCGAAAGACAAGCCGCGAACGAGTATTACGAACGCTTTCGCATCAAAGCGCCCTCAATTGACAGCCTTGTTAAGAATCTCTCGGGGGGAAATCAGCAAAAAGTTTCGCTCGCACGCTGGCTCATGACTAAGCCGCGCATCCTTATTCTCGACGAGCCGACGCAAGGCATCGATGTGGGTGCGAAAAGTGAAATTTACACGCTAATTGGCGAGCTCGCTTCGCGCGGCATAGCCATCCTGCTGATTTCTTCCGAACTCCCCGAGGTCCTCGGCCTGAGCGATCGCATTGCCGTCATGCATCAAGGCACAATTGCCGGCATCCTCGACCGGACCGAAGCCGACGCCCATCGGGTGATGGAACTCGCGCTCGGCCATGGAGCAACCGTCGCTTGAAGATTCACATCAATCGCGAATATGCCGCCCTATTCACCCTAGCCGCGCTCCTCCTGTTTCTCGCCTTTGCAGCGCCGGCCTTTTATTCCTGGGACAATCTCCGCGACCTCGCCCTGAGCAATCTTTCTGTTTTGCTCGTCGCCACAGGTATGACGCTGGTAATCGTAGTTGGTCAAATCGACATTTCGGTTGGATCGCTCTTTGCCATTTGCATCGTCTTTTGCGGCATTTGCGCCCGCGCCGGTGTTCCGGCGTGGCTGCTTCCGCTTGGCGGAATTCTCGTTGGAACCGCATTGGGCGCGGTAAATGGCGCGCTCGTGTCGTTTGTGAATGCGCCTTCTATCGTCGTCACCCTGGCCACCATGGTTGCCTGGCGCGAATCACTCAATTGGGCAACCGGCGGAGCGTGGGTAGAAGGCCTTCCCTCCTCCTTTCAATGGTTCGGCTTGGGGCAAACAGGCGGCGAAGCTGTTCTGTTTTCCGCCTGTGCCGCCATTTTTTCGGCGCTCTGGTGGGCCAGCCGGCACGTAGCCGCCTTCCGCGCGATTTACGCTACGGGTTCCGACGCAGAGGCAGCACGCCTGGCCGGCATCAATACAAGACGGATCGTCTTCTCCGTCTTCGCCTTCATTGGCGCTCTTACGGGACTCGCCGCTGCTTTGAATGCGGTTCGGTTTTCGGACGTTCCAGCCAATGCGGGCGTGGGCCTCGAACTTGAAGCCATCGCCGCCGTTGTCGTCGGTGGAACGCCCATTACAGGAGGCCGAGGCCGGCTGATGGGAACTCTTATCGGTGTCGCGCTGCTCGGGAGCATCGCGCCCGCGCTCACCTATCTGCAGCTGAGTCCTTATTGGAGCAAGGCAATCGGAGGAGCCATTATCCTCGTCACTGTTTTGTTCGATGCGCTTGGAGCGCGTTCTGAAATGCGGCTCGCAACCCCCTGAACCGCCCGACATGCGCTCGACTCACCGGCAGGAATTCATACTCGCGCTCCTGATCCTTACCGAAATCGCACTCTTCAGCGTCACCGGCCAGAACTTCTTTTCCGTCGCCAACTTCTTCGAATGCGTTCGCCTGGCCGTCGAGATCGGCCTCTTATCTCTCGCCATGACTCCTGTCATCCTGACGGGAGGCATCGACCTGTCGGTTGGCTCGATGATGGGCTTAGCGGCCGTTGTCTTCGGGGCCGTTTGGCACGACGATTCCCTGCCCTTGCCTATCGCCGCAGCCGCCGCTCTTCTGACCGGAGTTCTCGGCGGCGGCATCAACGCAGGCCTCATCGCGGGCCTCGACGTCTCGCCGCTGATCGTCACCCTGGGCACCTACTCATTGTTCCGCGGCATCGCCGAGGGAATGACGGGAGCCGCGAAAAGCTATTCCAATTTTCCGCCCGGCTTTCTGTTTCTCGGGCAGGGCTACGCCGGCGGATTCGTTCCGCCGCAAGCCATCGTCTTCCTATTGGCCATCGTTTTCTTTTACCTGCTCGTGCATCGCACCGTGATAGGCCGCGCTCTCTATGCCATAGGCCTTTCGAAGGAGGGCGCCCGCTACGCCGCAATCCCTGTTGGCCGCCGGCTCGCAGCCGTCTATCTACTCTCCGGCATCTTCTCGGCTCTCGCTGCAATCATCTATGTCGCTCACATCGGCCAAGCGAAATCGGACGCGGGCACAGGCTATGAACTCATCGCGATTACCGCCGTGGTTCTCGGCGGAGCCTCGATTTTCGGAGGATCGGGCACCATTCGTGGCACGCTGTTGGGTCTCGCCGCGATCGTGATACTCGAAAACGGCTTACGGCTCTCTGCCTTGCCTGCCGAGCTCTCGGGCATTTCGACCGGCGCTCTGCTAGTGTTGACAATTGCGCTCGAGAGAACGGCCAGCCGGCCGCCCAAGACACAAACTGCCAAAGCAAAAACCGAGGAAGCAGCCGAAATGAGAAACTCGCAACTGGCTGTTCTGTGTTCCACCGTAATCGCCGGAGCTCTCATCGTCGCGGGCAGCAACTGGTATCTGGTGCGAAGCTTGCGAACGAGTTCGTCACTTGCCAGCTCCTCTGCGACGAACGCCGGTCAGCGGCGCATCACCGTGGCCATGATGCCTAAATCGAAGGGCGATCCGTACTTCATAAGCTGCCGTGCCGGCGCGGAAGAGGCTGCCAAACAATTGAACGTGAATCTCATTTGGGACGGGCCCACACAAGTCGATCCCGCCAAGCAAAACGAATTTGTTGAAAGCTGGATCACCCGGCACGTCGACGCCATCGCAGTCAGCGTAGGCAACGCCGTTAGCATTTCAACTGTCCTCCGAAAAGCGCGCGATCAGGGCATCAAAGTCGTTACCTGGGATGCCGACTCGGAGCCCGGGTCGCGCGACTATTTTGTCGATCAGGCGACGCCCCAAGGCATCGGCGCGACACTCGCGGACGAAGCCGCAAAGGTCATAAACGGCAAAGGCGAGTACGCCATCATTACCGGCGCGCTCAGTGCGGCCAATCAGAACCTCTGGATCGATTACATTAAGCAGTCGATGGCCCAAAAATATCCGGGCATTAAGCTGGCTGTTATCCGTCCCAGCGATGACGATCGCGACAAGGCATTCGCCGAAACTCAAACCATTCTGAAGGTCTACCCCAATGTTCGGGCCATCATCGTCATTTCCGCTCCCGCTGTACCTGGAGCCGGCGAGGCAGTGAAACAATCCGGCCGGCAGGACGTGAAAGTAGTCGGATTATCGCTGCCAAATCTATGCAAGCCGTATGTTCACGATGGCGTGATTTCGGCGGTCGTGCTCTGGAAGACTCGCGATCTCGCCTATCTCGCGGTTTCGGCCGCCGCCGCCCTGGCGCGAGGCCAGCTGGCCGATGGAGCCGCGTCTTTCGAAGCCGGCCGGCTCGATACGCTCAAAATCGAAGGTTCCGATATCCTGCTGGGCTCGCCCTTTGTGTTCACGAAGAATAATATCGACCAATTTGATTTTTGAGCTCGCTTTTTCGGTCGCAACGGGCATAAGGTCAATCGCGCCGCGTCCAATTGTGTCAAGCTGAAGGTATGGCAAGAGGTTGGGAAAGCAAGTCGGTAGAATCCCAAATCGAATCGGCCGCCCCGCTACGGAGAGCTGCGGCCGCCTCGGCGCAGTTCACCTCCGAGCAGATCGACAAGCAAAGAGAACGCGAGAGCTTGCAGTTATCCAGAACGCGTGTGTTGCATGATCTGGACGCTGCCACGAATCCGCGCTATCGCGAGCAGCTTGAAGCCGCCCTCAAGCACTTGGACGGCAAATTGGCCGCCCTCGATTGACCAAGGCGCCTCGCCCTGAAACTCCCTCGCTCTACCCCTAAGCCTTCTCTAAATCGCTAGAGGCGGCGATATGATGAAGGGCGCTATGCGTCGTCGTCCTCCCCTGTCTTGTACGCCAATCCCGGCTCTGATTGCACTGTTATCGCCCTTTACTTTGCCAGTGGTTTCAGCCCAGAGCGTGCAAAGGCCTCCAATCGTGGGTGTGGCGCATATCGGTCTGAAGACAAGCAATCTCGACGCTGCCCGCCGGTTTTATGGACACGACCTCGGCTATCAGGAGCCGTTCACTCTCGACAAACCATCCGGCGGCTTGATGCTCACCTATTTCAAAGTGAACGATCATCAGTACATTGAAATCTTTCCCGATTTGAAGAGCCCCACAGAGGACCGTCTGTCGCATATCGCCTTCGAGACCACGAATGCGAGACGTTTGCGCGATTACCTCGAGGCCAAGGGAGTAAAGGTGCCCGAGGCATTAAAGCCCGGGCTCGACGGCAATCTCAGTTTCATGATTAAAGATCCCGATGGCCACAACGTCGAATTTGTCCAGTACATGCCCGGCTCACTGCACACGCGCAACTTTGGCAAGTTCCTTCCAGATACACGCGTGTCAAAGCGCATTATTCACGTCGGAATCACGGTCCAAAACCAGGCAGCGGCCGACCATCTTTATCACGATATCCTCGGTTTCCATTCCATCTGGCACGGCGGAAAGACCGACAACACCACCGATTGGGTGGACATGGAAGTGCCCGACGGGACCGATTGGCTCGAGTACATGCTCAACGTTCATGACCCGTCCCCTCGCACCCTAGGCGTCATGCATCATCTCGCATTGGGAGTGAGCAACATCCAGGACGCATACAAAGAGGTGACCGAGCGCGGTTACAAAGCCGCGCCGCCAAAGATCGGACGTGATGGCAAATGGCAGTGCAACCTCTACGATCCCGATGGGACGCGCGCGGAACTCATGGAATTCAAACCTGTCCAGACTCCTTGCTGCTCGCCTATTCTTGGTAACTGACAGAACCGCGACCGTAACGGAGCGGTATTACTATTTCGGCTGCTGTGACTCGACGATCAGATTATTCGTGACGGAAAAAACGTTCGGGACTTGGTTCGCGCGCACGTTAATCAAGTTCTTGTCGAAATCGTTCGCCACAACGCCTTCGAGTGTCACATGGCCGTTCTCCACGATGATATGAATGGGAGGGATCGCGCGGTATCCGTATCGCGTCCCGAGCGTTGGATCGCCATAAATCGCCCGGTACTCGGCAAGTCGAATGCGATCGTCCATGGGTGAAAGCGGTAGAACCTTGATATTGTTAATCACCTGCGTCACGCCCTCGACTCGTTTCGTCACATTCTCCGCGCTTGACTTCAGCGTGGGCCGGACCACCGCGCCCATCAGAGTAACTGTGCCCCCATTGACGCTAAACGCCAAATCGTCAAACACTCCGTAGAACGGCAACGTAACAAGCTGATGCCGGACTTCCCGTGCAATGCGCGTCTCGTCCGAACCCGGAACGAATGCGTCATGGTGCTGGTTATTTTGACCCGCTGCTCCCGCGAACGATAGGACGAATAACGAGACCATCGGCAGTAAGCGTGACCATCTAAACATACGTCTGTAACCACCCCTTTACAAAAATGATAATAACTGTGACCTGTGGGGCAGGTTGTCAAACCTGCGTCCGATTGTCAATCGGCTACTACGCGAACGTCAATCCCATTTCGCCGCCAACCCTCTTGATGTATCGTTTGCCTTCGTCGTATTCCTGGGGTGTCTTCAGATGCTCGAGCATAAGCGGAACCTCCGTGGGCAGCGCCGCAAGACCGCCTAAATAAGCCTTGTAATCCATCTGTCCGCGTCCAGGAACCACTTCGAGGAAATGCACGTTCAGCTCAACAATCCACTGCAGATCTTTAGCATGGCACGATGCAATATGTCGGCCCCAATTTTTGGAAGCAGTCGCGAATGTATTCCGTATTCTCGTAAAAACGCTTGGGGCAGTTGATGCCATTACACACGTCAAGATGCACCCCAAACGCCCGCCGGTCTACCGCCTTGATCAGCTCCACATAGGAGTCCGGGCCGTCCGGCAGGTTCCAGCCCATCATCTCGATAGTGAATCTCGTTCTCTTCGGCTTAATCGTATCGATGACACGGCGGCAGTTCTCGACGGTTGCATCAAAAAACTGTTTCGAGAGGTTCTTGGGATTCGGCCCGTACCACACTGTTGGATTGTACGAGCCGGCAATATCCACGCAGCAGCGCGCGCCAACAGCCTCCGCCAGCGCGCATCGCTCGATGACATATTCCAGGTTCGCGCGGCGTTTTTCCTCGTCGGGATCGAGCATGTTCTTCCACGCGCCCACCTCCGCGATCACCACGTTGTGTTTCGAAAACGCGTTCTCTATGGCGCGCGTCCGCTCACCGTCTTTGGCGTTCGCATCGGGGCAATACGCCGCGCTATAGCCGAGCCGCCGGTGCTCTCGGGCCAGTTCATCCGGGTCGCTGGACTTCAGGAAAATTGGCCCGCCAAGCCGTATCGGGTGCGTGGACGCATGTAAAAGCGACGCGGATGCAGTCACCGCCGCCGCCGACAGAAACGAACGCCGGGTTTCAGGCGCGGCTCATAACAAATCAAACCAGCGCTTGCGATTATATCTTCAACGCCGAACCTGATTGGCTGGTAGCTGAACGTTGCTGGCTGAAGAGCTGAGCCTCGATCACTTCGATCGCCGCGGACACCCAATACCGCGATACTTTCTCGTCCAAACTGCGACCGCAATTCCCAACAACGCCAAACCTCCCAGCGCCCCTGTGTCCGGTTCGGGCACCGCGGCGCTCGAAGGCGTCTCAGTTGGAAAATAGATGGGAAGCATGGTGAGCGGACCGGGTCCATCGACCGCGTATATCGTCGCACGGTCGTGGCGCGGGGGCACATAGTCCTCCGCTTCTGGTTCGTCCGGCACATACGGAGCGGCAAGATTGCTCAACGGCTCGGGCAATCCTTCGATGCGAGTCATGGAAATTTCAAACGGCAACTCGGGGCCGGGATCGAGATGGGGAACCTGCATCGATAACGACATCTGAATTGGGACCGGCGCCTCGAACTTTTTGGGGTTCGGTTCCGATTGCGCGAGCTGTGGGAGCGCCATAACCTCGGACAAACGATTGCCGCATCGCGCCCTTGCGTAGTGAAAGCCGTCGAAAAGAAGTTGTTCACCCTTGTGAAGGGTCAACACGCGACGAGTCCAATAGATCTTGTCGCCTATCCGGTACGAGACGTGATACTGCCGGTCTTTATCCAGCGTGACAATGCGCGTGTTCTTGACTACGAAATCTGAATAGTGTTTCGCGGCAGTGCTGTCACCGGCAAGCGCCTTTTCCAACTCTCCCCGGCTGTGAGCCCCACCCGGTATTACGGAAAAGGGATAGTAAGGGTGGCCGAAAGGGGTTGAAACCTGAGTCGCCGGAGCCGGAATGTGGGGCGCCGTAAACGAGTTGAGAGTCTCTGGCCTCTGATAAAAAAACCGCTGAACCGGAAAATAGCGGGCGCCGGCCCAACCCATAATAGCTGCGGCCAAAACTAGCCAAGCCACCTTGGTCAGCCAAAACCCTGTCTTCCCTTCCGACACTCTTACTCCAGGCTCAGCACGGCGACTGATACCGCCTCGTCGCACAGCTTAAGAAAATTGCGCATCCCATCTTTTCTAATTTGTTCTCGCCCGAGCGCCAAACTCTCAAGCGAGCCCGGCTTGCCGCGCTTCAGACCGACTTTCCACCCAAAGCTGTTTCGACTATAAGGGTTCGTTCACGGAGCAGTCAAGTCGAAGTACACCAGAATGTATGGTTTACAACAGAAATAAGAGGATGGCCCACACTGCCTCATTGTGAAGCCTCTTACCCTCCGAGATAGGATAACCGCCTTGTATTCATTCACTTCCCGGAACCTAATTTGCTTTCCCACCCGTTCTCCATCTCCCGGCGCCACCAGAAATTTCCGGGCTCCTTGCGCGTACCATAGTCTATTTTTTCCAGCATTAAAACCAGGCGCTACGCCAGACTCACAAAAAAGCGTTATGCTATTCGCCATTAGGGGGTCAATATGATCTCTTGCTCTTCTACGCGAGCATTGATAGTCACGGTTGCGTTGACGATTTCCGCGGGAGCCGGTTTCGGCCAACAGCTTCAGCACGGCGACAAGCTCCGAGCATCGACAGCAAGCTTGCCTTCTCCGGTTGCACCGCAACTCCAGACGCCAGGAACGGGAACTCACATCGCGCTCACTCCCGAAATGCGGGGCGATATTTATATGGCGCGCAAGATGTATCGTGAGGCAATTGACAAGTATCGGGAATGCAACCCTTCGGCGCAAATTGAGAACAAGATCGGGATTGCTTTTCATCAGCTGCTCGAATTTCAGCTTGCCAAGCAAAACTACGAAAGGGCTATGAAGATGGATCCCAAGTTCGCTCAAGCGATCAATAACCTGGGCACCATCTACTATTCGCAGCGCAGTTACAACAAAGCTTTGAAATACTACCGCAAGGCGCTAAAGCTCGACCCCAATTCCGCATCGATCTGGGTGAACCTAGGCTCCGACTACTTCGCGAAACACGATATGAAACGCGCGGCCCAAGCCTACGATAAGGCTCTCCAGCTCGATCCTGAGGTTTTCGAACGCCGCAGCCAATACGGGACCCTGCTCCAGGAGCGTACAGTCGAGGACCGGGCGAGGTTCCACCTGTACCTGGCAAAGGCCTACGCGCAGCGCGGCGATAAAGAGAGGGCGCTCCTGTATCTGCGAAAGGCGCTCGAGGAAGGGATTAAGGAGCGGAAAAAAATCCCAGACATGCCGGAGTTCGCCTCCATCCGAACCGACCAGGCCTTCAAAGACCTGCTCTTGCAGAATCCGAAGCCGCTGTAATACGTCCTTGACTGCTTGATTGCCCCAATAACCGGCTGGGGTATGCTCGATACGTGAGCAGCCGCTTGATGAATCTCTTCGAGGAGACCGGGGCCTATTTGCGCGGACATTTCCGGCTGACCAGCGGGCTGCATAGCGGCGAGTATTTGCAGTGCGCCAAGGTGCTCGCATATCCTGCACATGCCGAGCATTTGGGAAGCGAACTCGCCCGACGTCTCCAGGAAATCGCGCCTGGAAAAATAGATGCCATTCTCGCCCCCGCCCTCGGTGGCATCATTATTGGACACGAGGTTGCGCGATCTTTCGGTGTGCCATTCCTTTTCGCCGAGCGGGATGGCGTCACCGGGCAAATGGTTCTGCGCCGCGGCTTTGAGGTACAGCCCGGACATTCCGTACTGGTAATTGAAGACGTTGTCACTACCGGCGGAAGTTCACGCGAAGTGGTCGAATTGTCTCGTGCCGCGGGAGCCACCGTCATAGCCGCGGGATCCATCGTCGACCGCAGCAACGGACGCGCGGATTTAGGCGTGCCGCGCGTTTCACTCGAGCGCCTCGATGTTACCAACTACGAGCCCAATCGCTGCCCCTATTGCGAGCAAGGTATTCCCGTCGTAAAGCCCGGCTCGCGGAAGACATGAGCCGGGTCGAGGCTTGTGCGCCGCATTCGTTTCCACGTGGCCTACGACGGCACCGACTTTCACGGATGGCAGGTTCAACCGGGGCTACCCACGATACAGGGAATCCTCGAATCCGCCATTGAAACAATCGAAGGCGCACCGGTGCACGTCGAAGCCTCGGGACGCACTGACGCGGGCGCGCACGCGTTCGATCAGGTTGCCGCGGTCTCGATTTGCAATCGAATTCCGGTCGACAATTTTCGCCGCGCTATAAACCGTCTCCTGCCGCCCACCATCCGCATCAACGAAGTCGCCGAAGTAGATCTCCAATTTCACCCGCGATTTCACTGCACGCGAAAGACATACGAATACCGCATCTTCCGCGACGAAATCTGCCCGCCGTTCGAGCGCCGGTTCGTCTATCATCATCCCTATCCGCTCGATGAAGCGGCCATGGCAGCCGCCGCAGCCCTATATGAAGGTGAGCACGATTTCAGCAGCTTTGCAGCCTCGGATGAGAGCGACACGCTAGGCCGCTCGAAAGTGCGTGTCATCTTCAACTCGTCACTCGAACGCCATGGGCCCAAGCTTATCTACTGGGTAACCGGCTCCGGCTTCTTAAAACACATGGTGCGCAACATGACCGGCGTCCTGCTCGAAGTAGGCAAACACAATATCGACGATTCCGGCATCCGGCTCCGCCTGAGCCAGCCTGGCATGACTCGCTCCGGGCCCACCGCTCCAGCCAGCGGCTTGTTCCTGGTCTCGGTTGAATACGAATAGCTGCTATCCGACGTTCTTATCCGCCGCGTAGCACACCGGCTCAATCGGGCACCTCTCGCATCGCGGCTTCCGCGCAACGCAAATCTGACGCCCGAAGTGGATCGCTTGGTGCGAGAACAAAATCCATCGCTCCGGAGGAATGATCTTCATAAGGTCTTTCTCAATGTTCACCGGATCGGTTTTCTTTGTGAGGTCAAGTCTCAGCGCAACCCGTTGCACGTGTGTATCCACCACTACGCCTGACGCGATCCCGTAAGCCGTCCCAAGCACTACGTTCGCCGTCTTTCTAGCCGCGCCGGGCACCGTCAGCATCTCTTCTATCGTCATCGGCACCTTGCCCTTGTAATCAGCTAGTATCTTCTTCGCCGCGCCAATCAACGACTTCGATTTATTGTTGAAAAATCCGGTCGACTTGATTTCGTTCGCCAGCTCCTGCTGGTTCGCCGCCGCGAAGTCCCGCATAGTGGGATACTTTTCGAAAAGTCCCGGAGTCACCTTGTTAACCCGGTCGTCAGTGCATTGCGCCGATAGGATAGTTGCGACGAGCAATTGCCATGCGTCTTTGTGATGCAATGCGCACGTGGCCTCGGGGAACATCAGATCAAAACCGTCAAGTATTCTCCGGACGCGTTGCGCGCGTTCAGCCGCCGTCTTCGGTTTCGGAACCTTTCGCGGCGGTGTTACGGGGTGAATTTCGAGAACGTCCATTGCTGCCTACGATAGCGCAGGTTAAGACATTTTTTCCGCGAATCGAAGCACGTAATACTGCCACGGTTCGAGGCCAACATAGAAGCCGTCGTTCCACAGCTCATTCCCGTTGCGGTCGAACACGTCGCTGCCAAGGAGACTCGAAAGCCTCCATTGCTTGCCCGCCAGATTGGCCCAGGGCAGACGGATTCGCCCTTGTGAACTCGTGCCAGCAAAGTTGATGACAACCAAAAACCTGCCTCCCGGCCCCTCCCAGCACCAGCTCAAAAGATTCTTCGCCGTTTCGTTATCAGACCAGCCTTCCGCCAGGCAAAGCTCCCACGGTCCTTCCTCGCTTTTGACGGTTTTAGTTACGCGTCTAATCTGCGAGTAGAATTCTGAAAAACTTCCGTCGCAAGGCTCAAGCGGGCCTCGACCGAGCTGCACCGGAATCTTGAGTTTCGAACCGCAAAATTGGCCATCGTGATAGAGGATTGCGCCGGGCAGGGTGGCAATCGCAACTGCTGCCGCTCGGTGCCGCGGAGGCAGTAGGGCCGCAGCCAGCCCTCTCTTCATCGTGATTTTCAAGAAAGCGAATCAGCTTGTTTTGATACTGCAGGCCGGCTCCCAGATGCATCCGGATCGATGCGGCGTCGTCATGGATCAGCCGGTCATAGAGCCGCTTATCGTAGCAATAGTCGAAGCCCAATTGCTGCAGGTTCCATTCGAGGTCCCAATACGCTTCGGCAATAAAGAGGAAATCGGGTCTCGACCGCCGGACACCCTGAATCATTTCCGTCCAGTACTCGGTTTTGGGCATCGCTCCGGCGGCGTTTCCCCACGTTTTCTTGAAAATGTCGGTCAGCAACAGCATCGCCATATCGCATCGCACGCCATCGCATTGGGTCGCGATTTCACGCAAAGTATCGAGCGCGGCCTTCCGGTAACTCAGCGCAAATGCGTTCACTTGCGCCGTATCGGTCCAGGGCGGAAAATAAGGATCGCGACCGTACGCAAGGGCGTTGCCACCCACGCTGAAATAGTTTTCAGGCGCCGCTTTGAGTTGGCTTTCGCTCGCGTGAATGAAATATTCAGGATGCTCGGTAACCCACGCGTGGTCGATCGCCACGTGATTCGGGACAAAATCGAGAATCAGTTTCAAACCTCGCTGCCTAAGCTCTTCGCGCGCCGCGCCCACGCTTCCTATGCGTTCGTCCACTTTGTATGCCTTGATGCCATAAGGCGACCCGGGAATGTCATCTCCCGTGAACCCGGGCAATATCCGCCGGAACTCGGAAATCAAGTCGGGCAAGCCGAGCGCAACCTTCCTCGCTGCCGGGCTTCGCTGCCACACTCCCATGAGCCAGACCGCATCGCACTCGAGCTTTCCTAATGCGTCCCACTCGACCGTTGGAGCATTCGACAGATCGATCCGCCACCCATACTTGCCGCTCAATTGGTCCAGCCAGACAAATGTGTTGATCTCGTAAATTACAGGATTTCTGGGAAAGCCAGGCACGGATTTACCTCATTATCCTTTCGGCACGGAAACCATGATGTTTCGAAACTGCAGACCACCTGTATGATCGCCCTGAATGTAGAACGATCCGGGCTTTCCTTCATCGGCGTCCAACGCGCCTCCCGTGATACCTTCGATCTCCTTGTTGTCGATCACCGTGACACCGTTCCGCACCACCGTCACCATGCGCCCCACCAGCGTAACGTCAAACGTTTCCCACTTGCCCGGCGTGCGCGGCAGTTCTGTGCTCGGCGCAATCCGCCCGTAGATCGATCCCATTTGGCGCTCCATCGGTTCGCTGTGCGCTGGCTCATATTCAAGTTGAACCTCATACCGGCCGCGCAGATAAAAACCGCTGTTCGCGCCCTCCGGACAATTCACCTCGAAGTGCAGTTTGAAATCTTCGAATTCGCGCTTCGATTTCAAATTTGCGCCGTGCGCCTCGTTCACGAGCAGCCCATCCTTGACGACCCAATGGTCGTTCCCTACGTCGCCGATCGGCTGCCATCCGTCCAGATTTTTGCCGTTGAAGAGCGCTACCGGTTTCGTCCATGCCTTTGGCGCGCTGCGTTTCAACTCGGGCGCCCGGACGCCCGCGAGCGGCGTTACGTCATTCCCGCGCTTCTGGACGCCGGTCAATCGTTCGCCCGTCGCATCCAGCTCCCATGTCGTCGCTGGCCGATTTGCCGAAGCCGGCGATGCGATGAAACTTAAATGCCGCCCTTCCACATGAAAATCCCTCACTTGACGGACGTTGCCGCCCGTAGGCTGGAACCATATTTCGAGGCTCCCGTCTTTTTCGGTTACACCCAACCAGTTAGCTCCCATGCCGTGAGCGGTCTTGACATCGAAATCCCACCGCCCCAGAAAGGGGCTGGCGGCGTTCTGAGCAAGAACCTGGATGACCACCGCGCCAACCAGAATCAAAACAGCGGAAAGATGTCGCATGCTGGCAGTGTATTACGCCAGCGTTTTCGGATCGGATTATGGCCGCGCCATCATCGCTTCGAGCCGCTTGATTCGTTCGGCTGTGCTGGGGTGTGTCGAGAACAACCGCTGCAGCGTTTCCCCCGTAAACGGCTGAACAATGAACAGGTGGGCGGTTGCGGGGCTCGCGTCCATCGGAATGCGGCGGGAATAAGAATCCAATTTCTGCAAAGCGGAAATGAGCTTGCCCGGGGCTCCCGTGTATTTGGCGGATGCCTCGTCGGCATCGTATTCCCTCGTTCGCGAAATAGCCATTTGAATCAGCAGCGCTGCAATCGGCGCGAGAATCATCATGAGCAGTCCGCCAAACGCGCCGCCGCCGCCTTCCTCCTCATCGCGCGAACGCGGCCCGAAGAAATACACCATTCTCGAAAGAAACGTGATGGCGGATGCGATCGTCGCGGCGACCGAACTAATCAAAATGTCGCGATGCAGCACATGGCCCAACTCATGAGCCACCACTCCTTCGATCTCGCCATCGTCCATCAGCGACAGAATGCCGGTGGTAAAGGCCACGGAAGCATGATTCGGATTCCGGCCGGTCGCGAACGCATTCGGCGAATCCTCCGGAATGAGCCAAAGCTTGGGCATCGGTATATTCATCCGCGTAGCCAATCCGGCCACTATTGGAGCAACACGGCTGTACACGTACGGATTCTGATCGGGCGTGACCGGCTGTGCCGAGTACGTCATCAGCGCGATACGGTCGGAAAAGAAATAGCTGAAAAAATTCATGCCTACCGCCAACAGTAGGCCAAAATAGAGACCGTTTCTTCCGCCGATCAGTTCCCCGCCCCACAGCAGAAGCCCGCTTAGTAACCCGAGAAGCAAAACGGTCTTAACCGAGTTCATACCTACTTATTAGACGCCCGCGTCGCCGAGCGCGCTTCCTGTTTCAGCTCAAACGGGCTTTCACCTTTTCGCTAAGTACTTTACCATCCACACGTTTACCAGCCAACTTCGCCTGAGCGGCCTTCATCGCAATTCCCATTTGTTTCGAACTGCTGGCGCCGGTTTCAGAAATTGCCTGGTCGATCGCTCGGTTCATCTCCTCGTCGGAGGCAGCAGCCGGAAGGTACGACTCGATCAGCTTCAGCTCCGCCTCTTCCTTTTCCGCCAAATCGTTTCGATTGCCTTTCCGGAAAAGTTCCGCCGCCTCCCTCCGCTGCTTCATGAGCGTGCTCATGACCTGCATCTCAGAGGCTTCATCCAGCGGCTTCATCGAGTCGATCTCCTGCTTTTTCAATGCCGCCTTGATCATCCGCACCGCTCCAAGCCGCGCCTCGTCCTTGGCCTTCATCGCCTCAACCATATCTTTTTGAATCTGTTCCAGCAGGGGCATGCACCTATTCTACGGAGCGGCGACGCGCGTCGTCCGAGCCGCGACCGTGTGAGGGAGCGGTTTGGGCATTTTTGCGACTGGAAAGTAACTAAACACCGCAAAGTATGCAGGCGCGACGTATTGAAATTCATCGCAAGGCCGGTCGGGCACCAACCGCCACAATGCCTCTAATACGTCGCTCTAAGCCATCAGGTGATCTCTAGCACTCGCGAACAGCGGCGTCCGCTTCGGCCGCCATTTCAAGTAACATGTTCGTGAATGACTCAGGTTGGCCAATGAATAGGCCATCATCGATGAAACTGGTAATCGCTCCTTTCGCATCGATTTGTCCAGGGCCAGTCGGGCGAATAACTGCGCAGAGCGGCAGATCGTTGCTGATAAATTCGCAAGGAACGGGAAAAATTAAGTTCGTCTGAAACAGTTCTTCCGGCTGCAGCTCGTTAAATCGGGGAAGGTCAATCCGTCATCTGAGACGGGGTTCTGCGAATTGGCAAACAAGAATGGAGGCCCCTGAACGGCGTTGCCCGCAAAATCCATCCATTCGCCGAAATGCCGTATTTCGTCTCCCCCAATACTCAAAGTAATTTTCAGCACCTCCAGGCTCGAAACTTTTTGACTCAGAGTGGCGTAGAGACTCGACCCGCCTTGCTCAATGAATCCAAAATGAAAAGCGGCTGTGTTAGCGATCACCTGGATGTGGTCAGGATCGTTGAAGTCCGAGTTGTTGGTTGGAATGGCTTTTCGATTCTTGATCTCAAGGGCTTGCATAAATGCAGCCCCGAAATCCGGATTAGTGTTGCTGCGATCGCGGATGTACCAGCTTGTATCCACAGTAAGATTGGTGAGATTAGTGAGACGCTTAGCCGTCTTATTGGCGCCATTCGCCTGACTGCTGGGGAGCGTTCTGAAAGCATCGAGATTTACAGGCTTCTCGCCCTTGAAGACCAAATATGCGTTGAGGAAATTTGCGTGACTCAACTCATCGAGCGTGTTACTGGTGATGTACTGCGAACCATCGGAATCGAGGAACTGGAAAGCGAGTTGATAGTTATTCTGTGTTCCCTGAGTGACTCCACCGAGCTCAGTATACTGCTCCCACAAGTCGGCTTACATTATTTCAGCCGCAGCAACAATTTTAATTTCGCGACCATCACCCGGCGTGAGTGGACCGGACGCCTGCGTGAACGCCTTCTTTCCTCCCAGCACGGCACTTCCCGCCACGGCCGTTCCCGTTGCGAGAGCGCCACGCAGAAAGAGCGGCATTGTTGACCGTTGTGCTGTTACTATTGCGTTTCATACATCTCCTTTAGATCCTCTGGCGCGGTAAACCTGGCTCCGTTCAGCATGCGGTACGTGGCCGATGGGCGTAGCGCACGTAACGTAAAAAATTTGTAATTTCCGAACGTGACGCGCGGATCAAAGGTGAAAGCGGCGATCGAACAGTTGACGAGTGTCTGTTCGGTTCAGGAAGGCGGCGCCGGAGTGTAACTGCCGGTCGCCACGGCGCAGCAGTGTGAGATGTACTTTATGGAAATTTAGCGTTGACCGAGGCCCCCAGTTCGCAACCGTGAAGGAACGATTTCCAAATCTGGCCAACGATGTAGCTCGGCCGTCCGGCCGCACCGCCCGAAGAAGCACCAGGCGCGGCGCCGCTTCGTGAGCGTGATCGGCCGGGGCAGAGCTTCAGGCCGGTACAAGACGCGAGAGAAGGGCGTCATTGATTGCGTTGCGCCCGTCTTGACCGGACTGAGCACGTTATCAACTGTGTTCATCATCGCTGCAATCTCTTCTAACAGGTAAAGCGCAAATGGTACGCGTTATGGATCACGCGCAAGCTTACGGTTTTCGAGCGAAATTCAGAAACAGCGTTACGGACGACCCTACCGGACGCGTGCGGTCACGTGCCTTTGCATCGGCGACCCAGGCAAGAGGCTCGTCATTCCCGGTGGACTCCGCAAGCCACTCGGCAGTTTGCACAATGTCAAACACCTTGTCTGAACTTTCAAACGATGGCGCGATTAGCTGTGCTGGGTGGACCCTTATATCGACGAATCCCGCCCGTCGGAGCGTCTTGCCCAATTGCCGGCCAATCCACGGGTTTCGGAAACTTTCCCCAAATAGCTGAGTAATCCGCCGAACCATGCTCCGGTTGTCGTGATCGATCGTGAACGTGCCCCAATCGGGTTCGGCGCAGACGACTATGCCGCCGGGACGAACCGCCCGAGACATCTCGGCCAGCACGGAAGCCGGTGTCGCAACATGTTGAAGCACGCGATCCGCCTTGCACGAATCGAGAGACTCGCCTTCAAAGGGTAGGCTTTGAATATCTGCACAAATGAAATCGACGGCATCTGAATCTCCGCTCATTGCGCGCGCCTGTTCGAGAAGGGTCATGCTCGAGTCCACCCCAATTGCCTGCCCTCGCGGTCCGATAAGCCGGGCAAGGCGGAGCACATCGAAACCAAGTCCGCAGCCGAGATCGGCCACGACGCCGCCCGGCTGCGGATTCATTCCTTCGAGGATTAAAGCCTTATAGCTCTGAAACGAAGGCAGAGAGTCAAGGAACTCAAGGCAGTGTGCCATCTTTGCCGCAGCGGCCGCATCGACGTTACGGAAACCCGTCGCGAGATAGTTTTCGTTCCGTTGATCGTCACGCATCAAACCGCGCAAATTGTTGTGGCTGACCGCTCCCTGTGGTCGCGGCTCGGAAACTCGCTGCAAAACGTCCAATGTCTTTGCCGAGTCGCGCCTCGAAGGAGGCGGTTTCCGCAATTTGCTCCGGAAAATAACTATGGAGTACAGTTCTGGAAAGACGCGCCGGCTGGACAAGCTTCAAACAGCGACCACACAAAGTCGCGCCGAATCCAGTCCGTGGACGGCAGCGGTTCGGGGTTCCCGACGGGATTGATGGTATTCAAGAACTTAATACCATCGGTACCGTCGGTGCTGACGGACGACACGGCATGGCAGCTTATGCAAGACGATTCCGTCAGCGGCACGCCTGCATTCTCTCCCTCGATGATCGAATTCCCCAGCAGGGTCGGTTTCTGATCGTCGGTAAAGAAGACCTGAACTCCGTCAAGCCGATAGTTCTTCCATTCGGGAGCCAGCTTCGCTGAGGCCATCAGATTCGCCAGTTTCGTGGTCAGTTGAGTGCTTGCGCCGTGCGTCTGGGCCGGGTTCGAACCAAAGAAGTCGCTGCATCCCAGCACCTTACAGCGGTTGGGATTGGTCGTGGGAAACTGCGCCTCGAAAGTCGCCCAAATCCAATTTTCCGTCAGCTTCGAAATAAGATGCATTCCCGCCAAAGCGTAACAGTTTCCGTTGATCATCTCGACATGAATATTCTGAGTGAAGCCGGAAGGAAGTTTATTGCAATTGATATCAATGCTCGAGAGCTGAATCCAGTCGGCCTTGATCTCGACCGAGGTCTTCGGGAACTGTATGTTGCGGCCAGCGGAGGCAGCTTGCTTCTGCCCGTTGCGGTTCCATAAATTCGTACCGGCAATGTAATCTTCGGTGGCGCCATTCTCGCGCACCTCCTCACAGAGGACAAGGTTCGGCTGGTTCGGGGGCGGAAAATGGGATGCGTTACAGTTCTGGTTTGGTGCTCCCAACAGGCCGGGTATCACCGTAGCTAGGCCGGGGTTCTTGACCAATGCGAGCGGGCTGGCATGCAGCATGTGGGTCGCGCTGCTTTCTTGAGCCACCGTATTGGGAACCTTCAAAACCGTCGCCGGGTCCAGCGGATAGAATTGCGACTGTTCTATCCAGTTTTCCCAGACAACATATGGATATTCATTCTGGTTAACGGGACATGTGGCGGCCACCCAAATCCGCCAAGCCGTTTCTTCAATGCTCGAGTAAACGTGGTTCGGGGGTGAGCAGGCGTTTAGGCTCGATGCCGGCTGTTGGGTATCGCTCGACGACTGCGAACCGTTCGGGCTTGCTAGCGCCGCAACTGCGGCCGGTTGGTGGCCGTTACGCAATATCAACGTGGAAATTACTGGTATCGACAGCAGAATTGCGGCCGATGAAATTACTATGAGTTTCACGGGAAATCTCCTTTCAAGGGTCTTGAGGTACTTACTTTTCGGGCAAAGTTACGGTCGGCGCTTGCCGCCTTAGAGGCCGCATAGAGAAAGCGCGATAGGCGTTGTTCCCGAGCTAGGGCGTGCACGCACGCCAGGAACTGCTGCAGGCCGGAATAGGTCGATTGGCCCTCGAGGCGCAGCAGGTCGCGGCTTCTTTTCGACCGCGCATCAAACCAGCGCTGCGAAATCTCCGCGGCCGACTGTGTGAGATTCAGCGCGCTGATCAATCGGAACCCCGTTAGTTCGATGAGCCGTTCGTTTTCGCCTGCCGGAAGGAAGAAGTAGGCGCCTATGGAACTTCGTGTCGAGATCTCGTGGTTGGACAAAATGCCGGTTACGATCATCGCGTCGGTGAAAAGCATGCGCCCGCCGGGCCGCAAAACGCGATACCATTCCTCGAACGCTCGCTGGCGGCGGGGGACGTGGCACATCGCGTCATTCGAAAACACAGCGTCGAAGGAGCCATCCTCGAAAGGGAGGGGTTTGGCCGCGTCGATGCATAGAAACTCGACAGAAGAGGAGAACCCGGAAGAACGCGCCAAGTCTTGCGCATTCCGTATTCCGCTCTCATTCACATCGATCCCTACAACTCGGGCTCCAGCCGTCCGGGCCAGATGGACCGCGCAACCGCCCGCCCCGCAACCCACTTCAAGCACCCGGCAGCCGGCCTTCAAGTTCAGAAACTCGAAGAAGCTGCGAAACTCGTGCGCCGTCATCCACCCGGTTTGTCCCAGGTCCTCGCCGTATGTTTCCTCACGGACATCCCGGTACACGCGCGCCGAATATGAGGCGTATGACGAATTGTAAAGATCGATAGATGAAGACATGATGGTAGCGCTCTGTTTAACCACGGCCCCCCGGCGGCTTTCTGATCGGTAAAGCGCAAAAAGATTGACCGCGGGATCATCAAAAGGAAAAAAATCTCGGGAGTCGCGCCCTCCAGGCGGAGGGGAAGGGCGATCAGGTATCGTATTGCAGAGCGCCCGTATGAGGCTGGGTTTAATCGAGATCGTTCATTGCCAGGCCTATTTTGTGGACGCACAAGTCATAGCTATCCAGTATTCGAGCAGCGAAGCCCCGGTTTCGAGCTTTTGGTTGGCGATTATAGTTCGCTGCCCAGGGGCTATCTTCCCGAAGACTATTTAAAGGACGCCAATGGCTTCGCCGTCAAGACCGTTTGCGCAGAGTTCATGTCGGCCGACGCCGCTAAAGAAGCGCTGTGGGCCGAAAACCTATCTGGCAAGGAGGGCCATCCGCATGGAATCGGCGGAGCGACGCTGGACAACGGAGAAAACTACCTTATAAAGAAACTGCTGAACGGCGGCCTGGGAATTCTTCCCATCGAAAACCAGGCCCGTGTTTGACACAGCGCTTCGGTGCCCGGTCTGGGCGCGTCATTCGGTCGCGGAGCCGCGACGAATTTCCAGGAGGATCTTCAGAATAGCGATTGTATCCTTTTTATTGGCTCCAACATGGCGGAGGCGCATCCGATAGGATTTCGCTTCCCGATGATGGCGCGCGAGCGTGGCGCGAAGCTGATTCACGTCGACCCGCACTTTTCGCGTACTTCAGCCATGTGCGACAAATACGTCCCCATCCGCGGGGGCACTGATATTGCGTTCCTTGGAGAACTCATCAAACTACGTCCTCAAAAACGACCGTTGGTTTCGTGAGTACGTCCTGGCATTTACAAACGCAACCACGGTGATTACCGAACAGTACGAATACGCCGAAGATCTGGACGGAATCTTCAAGGGTTACGATCCGCAAATGCGCGCTTACGACACGGCCGATATGTACTGGCATTATGCAAGCGAAGCGGGACATGCGAAGACTGCTACGCCGTTGCAGATCAAAGCGGAATCGTTCAACGAACGCCTGGGCTACCTGGAAAATCCGGCGCCCGAAATGGATCCTACTCTCGAAAACCCGCGCTGCGTACTGAACATTCTCAAACAGCACTACGCACGCTACACGCCCGAGACGGTGGCATCCATCTGTGGTTGCACCATCGAGGACTTCCTGGAAGTGGCCAACACAATCTGCGAGAACTCTGGTCGAGAGCGGACAACGTGCCTCGTATATGCAGTCGGCTGGACCCAGCATTCGACGGGCATGCAAATGATCCGAGCGGCGGGAATTCTGCAGTTGCTTCTGAGGAACATAGGGAGGCCGGGTGGCGGCATCATGGCCATGCGTGGGCATGCCAGCATTCAGGGTTCCACGGATGTTCCGACGTTATACGAGCTTTTACCGGTTACATCCTGCAGCCGACGTCAATTCGCGACCATCGCGACTTGCAGAGCTATCTCAAGCATGAAGAAGTCAAGACTTGCTACTGGGCAAACCTCCCGGCATTCCTGGTGAGCTTGTTGAAGGCCTGGTATGGGGACGCAGCAAGCAAAGAAAATGATTTGGGCTTCGAATGGCTCCCGCGCGTTGACGACAACTACTCTCAGCTTGCCTCTTTCGTTCGCATGGTGATCCCAAGCCTGTGTTGGCTCGAGCGCCATCGGCTTTTCGCACACGATATGCAATCCCTGCCGCAAGGCTGCGCTCGCGTGTTCATAATGCAAATCGTGCGGAGACGACACAATGACTCCATCCAGATCCTGCTCGAGAAGTTCCCTGTAGTCTTCGGTCGCAAAGCGGAATCCGAAGGTGTCCTGGATAGCCAGCAATGGCTCTCGGCCCGGACGGCAGACAGCCGCAAGTTCCACATCCGGTCTGCGTGCCAGCACCGGTATGTGATTTGTCGTTGCAAACCAACCTGCGCCGATCACACCGATGCGGACTCGGCTCACTTTCTTGGTCCTCCGGGTACTGGGCTCCACGTCACAACAGATCGGTCCCGGCGCGCTTCGACGAGGCCAAGTTTTTCGAGGTTCTCCAGATGTCCGATCAGCGGGTAGATCAAACATTGCGCTGCCGAGAGTGGCCACGCGCCTAGGCTTGGCGAGAGGCGCTCGATTAAATCACGCGCGGATAGCGCGGAGCCAGATCCAGCAATTTCCCGGTAGACTTCTTCTTCGAAACGATTTACGAAATCCAGGCTCTCTTCGAAGAATGTATCCACTTCCGCGCCGCTCTTGAGTGGATAATGCGAGGTCAACAAATGGAACGGCTTTAGTGCCTGCAGGCGTGTAATACTTTGACGATATGCTCTCACGTAGCGATAGGTTGGCGGAAACGCAGGCCGCCCGTCTCGTGTGGGTAGATAGGACCACAAGGCCGCATCGGCGATGATGGCGGTCCGGTTTTGCCGATCCCAAATAGAAAGATGCCCCAGGGAGTGACCTGGCGTGTGCAGCACTTGAACCACCCAATCTAGACCTAGGCGAAGACGGGCTTCGTTTTCGAGCGCAATGTCAATAGGCGTCTCCGAACGGCTCACGCTGCGAATCCAAGCTGTCGTCTCCGGGGCATCTTCAATGCCATGGTCAAACCTGAATTCACCGTAGCGCTCTCCGATAAGACGATCGGTGCTCTCTATCAGCCCTCGGTCGAGATGATGGCAAAGGAAAACTGCGCGCGGAAAGAGTTTACGCGCGGCAAGGTTTCCACCCTGATGATCGAAATCTGCATGGGTCGTCAAGACATAGCGGACCTGAGATGGTTCGAGGCCGATGCGTTCGACATAAGGGGCAATGTGCTCGAGCGGCGTGGAATGCAAGCCCGTGTCGATAAGAAGAGTTCCCTCGTCGCCCGTCAGAAGAAACTGGCGCACAAGGCGTTCTCCCAAGGCAGACTCAATGACATGTATCCGTTCGGTGAAACAGAAAGCCTCGGCGTGTCCCTGTTCTTGAATTGTTTGCTCGGACATCCGTGGTTTTTTCCCCGCTCGGAATGAAGTTAACGTCCTTTGAACTCAGGCTGCCGTTTCTCCCTGAAAGCGGCTATACCCTCTTCATGATCTTTGGTAGTGAAGCAATACGTGAACAGATCGTTTTCATAATCGAAACCAACACTCAAAGCCGTACTCGCCGATACGCGGACGAGGTGCTTAATCAGCTGTACCGCTATCGGGGGGTTGCGCGCAATCTTTTCTGCCACGTCGTTCACGGCGGTTTCCAGCTGGTTATTTTCTACTACCTCTTGGACGAGACCCAATCGGTGCGCCTCTTCCGCTGAAATGAGGTCGCCCGTCAAGAGCAACTGTAAAGCTTTGCCGTAGCCGACGAGCCGCGGCAACAACTGCGTATTGCCTGCGCCCCCGACCCAGCCCAATTTCACTTCGCCCGCACCGAAACTGGCCGTGTTGGAGGCGATCCGAATGTCCGCGCTCAGCGCCAATTCAAGGCCGCCGCCAATTGCATAGCCGCGAATTGAGGCTACAACCGGCTTTCTGATGGACCAAATGGCCCGATTGTAGTCTTTGCGATTCCGCAATTGCCAGTTGTTTCCGTAGGTGTCCAGAGCCTTTATGTCACTTCCCGCGGAGAAGGCCTTCTCGCCGGTACCGCTGAGAACAACAACGCGAATGTCGTCGTTCTCATTGATCGCATCGGCGATCTCGAAAAGCGCGTTGCCCATTTCGGGAGTGACCGTATTGAGCTTAGCCGGGCGGTTCAGGGTGATTCTCGCAATTGGCCCATCCTGAATGAACACGAGGTCGTCTTGTATCGAATGGATCATCGCCTAGATGGCTCCGGAACTTCGAAGTTCCTTTAGTTTTCCTGCGTCGTAGTTAAGCAGAGCGCGCAAAAGCTCATCCGTATGCTCGCCGAGCAAGGGCGGTGCAGTTCGAACCGCCGCTGGAGTATCCGACATTCGCAATGGAACGTTCGGCATGCGAAGCAGCCCGATTTTGGGGTGAGTCGTTTCGGCAATCATGCCCGTTGCAATTACATGTTCGTCTTGGACGAGGTCTCGATACGTGTATACAGGCCCGGCCCAAAGGCCGTGTTCGTCGAGGATCCGCAACCATTCTTTTGAGGTTCGGCGTGGCGTGATGCTTCGAACGATGCGATAGACCTCGTCTCGATACGTCACGCCGTCAGACCATTTCGTCATCTCGCGAAGACAATTGTTGTCGAGCGCCTCTCCCAATACATGTAAGGGCGACATAGCGATCGCAATCCACCCGTCGCCGGTCGGATAGACACCGTACGGTGCATTGTTCCAAGCATGTGCCAGCGGCTCCTCGGTCCGCTTGGGGAGCAGATCAAGATTGAGATGTGTTGTGATCTCCTGAATCTGAACATCCATCACGCTGGCAAGCAGATTGACTTCGATCTTCTGTCCTTTCCCTGTTCGCTGGCGCGCGTACAACGCCGCGAGTGCTCCGATAGCCGCTTGATAAGCAGCGGCTGCATCGGCTACAAACATGGCTCCCGGAATTGGCGGATCGCTTTCTGAACCGACTGAGAACATCGAGCCACTGTAAGCCTGCACTACCAAGTCTTGCCCCGGCCTTCCCTTGTAGGGGCCCTCTTCGCCATATCCTGAAATCGAACAATAAATGAGTCGCGGGTTCACCTCGCTCAGTTTCTTGAAACCGATGCCAATGCGATCCGCTGTTCCCACTCGAAAATTCTGTATGAAGATATCGCTTTGCTCGACAAGTCGATAGAGGACTTCGAGTCCGTCCGCCGATTTCAGGTTGATTGTTACGCTTTTTTTGTTGCGGTTTAAACCGAGAAGTGCGGTCGTCTCGCCGTTGAGCTCGGCATTCGCAAACCCGTGAGTTCGCACCCACTCCCCTTTACCGGGCGGTTCCACTTTAATAACCTCAGCGCCGAGATCTCCGAGCCGCATCGCACAAAGAGGACCTGCCATCATTTGCGAGGCATCGAGCACCCGAATTCCGTCTAGAGGACCTTCCTGCAACCTTCCTCCTTTTAGGGCAACCCTGCGCGAATTCGTTCAGCGGCGAAGCGGAGTGCGGCGCCCTGCCCCCAGACGTTTACTTCCGTAGGCAACGTTTTGTACAGGGCAACATCATCTCCGGGATCGACAGCTACGTGCGTGCATGCGGAGACGCCAAAAAAACTGCCGTCCTCGTCGATATTGTTGAGCATGGCCTGCCAAGCCCTTTCGGCTGATTCCGCAAATTCCTGGCCGAGCAGTCCTAATCGAATTCCCTTGACGAATGCGGATCCAAAGAAAGCCGCCGTTGACGCTTCCAGATACACTTCCCGCTGGTCCAGCAGCGTTCTCCAAAATCCACTCGCATCCTGCACGCTTCGCACAGCCTGAGCCAAGCGCTCAAAATCCTGAATTGCTGCTGGGCGCCCGGCGTGATCCTCCGGCAAGAGTTCCAAGGTGTCTGCCATTCCTAGTAAGGCCCAACCGTTACCGCGGCCCCAACCATAACCGCGTAGCCGGCGGGCTCCGGTGTCAAAAGCATGAGCCAGGAACGGTCTCCGAGCGCTGCTCAACGAAGAGACATGGCTATTCCAGATATCAAGACCGTGTTGGTCATACTCTGCCGCGCTCGTCACTCGGGCGAGTGAGCTGAAGAACGACGGTTCGTGATACAGAGTGTCTACCCAAACCCTATGGCGATAGGCCGGAAGATCGGGACGATAAAGGTGTACATCTAAACCTGGCGCTTTCGGGACGTGAGCAATCCAGTTCGCCAGGCGTAAAGCCGCATCGAGCAGTGAACGATCGCGGGTGCGCTCATACACTCTGAGAAGCGCTGCTCCAGGAGTCAGATGATCGGGCCAACTGAGCGTCCGCTGAGACCAGCGCTGAAAATATTTCAAACAGAAGTCGCTGTATGAGTTATCGGCAAGTAATTCCGCTGCCTCGACTAACCCGTCCATAGCGATCGCATCGCCCCAAAACCAGACTGAGAAATCGTATTGCAAGGTTCGGCGTGCCACGGCTTTCAGAACTTGTTCCGGTTGACTAGCGAATCGATAAGCGGCGAACGCGGGTGTCGGTGCCTGTGCTGCTGTCATTGTTCCTCGAGTTTGGGATGCTGAACTTGATAGATGTCTCGAGTGGCGCCTGTCACCACAAGGGTCATGGCAGCGCGGGCTGCTTCCGGATCCCGGTCGCGAATCGCATCAGCGACGTTCCGATGTAAAGGCATCGACGCTTCCGAAGATCCCGGTCTGCGCACGGTGATGGACCGGCTAGCCCGTAAGGCAGCATCAATTGCATCCGCAATGTGACGGAGAAGGTCATTGCGTGAAGCCAAAAAGATGGTTCCGTGGAACTTCATGTCCGCGGCGATAAAGGTGTCGTCATTGTGAACATTGACCTGCATCTCATCGAGATGCCAGTAAAGCTGTTCGATCTCTTCGGATGTCGCTCTTTCGGCTGCCAATGCGGCTACGGCCGGCTCGAGAAACCGCCGCACTTCGCACAAGTTTCGAATGAACAATTCATCATTCAATCCGGCGGCAACCTGCCATTCCATTACTTTTGCGTCGAGCAGATTCCACTTCTCGCGCGGTCTGACTGTCGTACCTCGCTTCGGGCTCACCTCCACCAAGCCTTTGGCCGAAAGCGTTTTGATGGCTTCGCGAAGAACGGTCCGGCTGACGCTCAAGCTCCGGCAGAGCTCGGATTCGATGGGGAGATTGGTTGCATTCCCGGTGATGACGTGCAGCGCGATCTCTCGAGCGACTTGTTCATACATCGGGCCCTTTTGCCTATTCATGTGATGATCTACGGGTTCCATCTTATGAAAACCTGAACCGATCTGCAATTCGAGAAATTCTGTTCCAGCGCTGATGCCTCAAGTAAATTTACTGTTTGCCACGGTTTACGAGGGATTATCAAGCTTCAGGAATCTTTTGCGATCCGGATTGACACCAACGATACTCGGGAATATAATCACACCAATTTGCGGCTGAATCGATAAAAGTAGTATGAAACGGCCGTTTCTTGTGACAAGGGGGTTCCATGTTGAAGCGTTCTCTTTCGCGGCTAAGGCAATGGCGTGCCTTGAAGCTCCCGGCCGCCGTTTTCGTATTTTTCTGCTGTTTCTTTTCCACGGCGCTGGGGCAGGACGCCAACGGCACCATCAGCGGAGTCGTGACAGACAGCTCGGGAGCGACAATCGGCGGAGCCGAGTTGACGCTGAAATCCCAAGAAACCGCTGCCGTCTCGAAGGCGGTGAGCGGTTCGGAAGGATTGTTCTCGTTTCCCAATTTGGCGCAGGGGAATTACGAGCTTCGTGTCTCCGCCAAGGGATTTCGCGACTTTGTGCAGAGTGGAATTGCCCTTCATTTAAACGACTCGATTCGCATTCCAGTGAGCCTGGAACTCGGCACTGCTTCCCAAACGGTGGAGGTGAACGCGAACGCATCGCCGCTGAACTTCGAAACGCCCGAAGTCAAGGGAACCTTGAGCAAGCAAGAAATAGAGGCGTTGCCATTGCAGGTTGCCGGCGGCCAACGATCGTCAGCGCAATTCGTCACGCTGCTTCCAGGTGTCAATACGGCCGGAAACACTAACTCGTTCTATGCGCGATTCAACGGCGGCCAGCAATGGTCCGACGAGGCGACGCTCGATGGCGTGACGATGGAGGAAGGGCTGCTAAGCCAAAGCGGAATGGTGGCCATCCAGAACGATTTCCCTATTTCACCGGAAGCGGTGGGCGAAATCAGCGTGTTGACTTCGAATTTCGACGTCCAATACGGTGCATCTTCAGCGGCCGTAATTGTCGCCAGCACGAAGGAAGGCACCAATCAACTGCATGGCGGGGCGTACGGATTCAACCGCAACAATTTCTTTAACGCCAAACCCTGGGGATCGATTACCACGCCGCGGGACAACGAAAACGACTACGGCGGCTATCTCGGCGGCGCGGCTCGATTGAAGGGCCTCTGGACCAGCTTTAACAAGACTTATTTCTTCATGAATTATGAGCAGTACCGTTCGGTCGGCGCCACCACGCAGCCTGTTCTAACCGTTCCAACGGCGCAAATGCGCTCCGGCGATTTTAGTCAGTGGCCTTACCCGATATACGACCCCACCACCACCCAAGTAAATCCGAACTATAATCCCAATCAACCCACAGGTCCGAACAATCTTCCTTACACGCGCCAGCAGTTCATGGGATGTGATGGCGGGCAACCGAATGTCATATGTCCAAACAATTCCTTGTTGGCGAGTTCCTTGGCCCAGGATTGGCTGAAGTACGTTCCACTTCCGAACCGGCCAGGCCTGACGAATAATTACGTATCACCAAATGGGTTGGCCAGCAGTTTGAACGCCAACACCGATCAGATTGACGTACGAGGCGATGAGTATTTTGGAGACAACGATCATCTTTTCGGAACTTATCATTACCGGGGTAGTCTCCCCTTCACACAAGCAGCGTTTCCGGCCGTGATCGACACGAATAACACTCGCATCCCGAATTACAGCAATGTCGCGCGTGTTAATTACGACCACATTTTCTCGCCAACGTTAGTCAACCACATGGCGTGGGGGTATCTCGATCTCCGGACGCAAGTATATAACTCGAGCGACTGTTGTGTGAGTCAAGTGCCGGAAATTGCAGGCGTCTATAACCACAAACACGAACCATCTATTACCTTTAACTCCACTGAATTCAGCCCATATGGAGGAAACTCCGATTTCTTAACGACTCGGCCGACCTACGTTTTCAACGACACAATTACTTGGGTTAAGGGAACACATACGCTCCATTTCGGAGGAGAGTACCGTGGACTGCACTATCCCACAAATCAGCAGCCCAACGGTTCGGGGACCTTTAACTTCACTGATGCAAACACGGGACTCAACG
>CAVRNU010000043.1:0-238601 GCA_963722585.1 Bryobacterales bacterium
CCCACCCGAGTCCTAAGCGTGATTTCCGATGAGAATCACAAAGGGTGGTTTCAGCAAATCTGGACGGGGCTCACTGGGGCTTCGACACGCCATCATCCGGCCCCATATCCGGTCGAGCTTGCGGAGCGCCTGATACGGATGTTCAGCTTCGTTGGAGACTCCGTGCTTGATCCCTTTCTGGGCACGGGTACGACAACAGTGGCCGCAGCCCGATCTGGCCGAAATAGCATAGGTCTCGAGGTGGATGAGCATTATTTCGATCTTGCCCACAAACGGATAGCGAACGAGACTTCATCGTTGTTCAGCAGAACGGCAATTACCGTTCGAAAATGAGCAGTGAAGAATGAGCCCTGGACCCAAGCTCGACAGGCGGCTTCGAGCGGCAGTTAAATATTTCTGGAACACCAGAGAGACGCAAGCGCAAAAACAGGGTGGCTTATCGGGAAGCCAGGACGCAGGCGCCCGCTCAGCCGTCACCGGTGGAGCGCAGATGAACGGCTTCATCAATCTTGTGCGCGACTTCCTCTGTGAGAGCGGCCTCCCTAAAGCTCATGTCTACTGCGAGAAATCGGTCGAGTTGCCGGGCTGGTATCGGCCCGAAAAGAAGTGGGACCTTCTCGTCGTTTCAAACGGCAAGCTCCTTGCCGGCATCGAATTCAAGTCTCAAGTGGGATCGTTCGGAAACAACTACAATAATCGCACCGAGGAGGCGATTGGAAGCGCGACGGACATTTGGGCGGCTTACCGGGAGGGAGCATTCAAACCTTCCGCGCGGCCGTGGCTCGGGTATTTGATGCTCCTTGAAGAAGCGCCCTCATCGGTTAGTCCTGTACGAGCCCGAGAGCCGCATTTCAAGGTATTCCCAGAATTCAAAGAAGCATCGTACGCGAAGCGCTATGAAATCCTTCTGACAAAGCTGGTCCGCGAGCGTCTCTATGATGCCGCTTGCTTCTTGATGGCGAATGCTACCGACGGACTGCGCGGAATTTACGGCGAGCCCGCCCAAGAACTCAGTTTCCGCAACTTCATTGAATCACTTGCGGCGAAAGCAATTGCCGTGGCGAAGAGCGAAGAGTGAATCCCCGCGAGTCACTTCAAGCCCGCGCCACCCTGCGTTCGCGTTGCCAGGCCAGGCGGTCTCGAAACTCCTGATACAGAGTGGTGAAGCCCGCCCAATAGTATCCGCAAACGAACAGCAACAAGAAGGGAACCGACAGGAAATTGTAGCTGTCGATTGCCCAGGCAACCATAAAGACGAAATACGTTCCGATGGCGATCTCGATATACGGAAGCAGGCCGCTCCGGCGTGTATAAGGTCGCGAGCTTGGGGCCTTCGCCTCGCCGGTTCCGATGGCGTATTTCGGCGTCCTGGCGAAGCCGGTACGGATGCCGAATAACGCTTCCATGACGGCTTTGGTATTGCTCACGGTGAGCGCTACACCCGACGCTAACAGCATCGGAAGGAACACAATCGATCGCCGCCAGCTTTTCGGGAACAGCTCTTTTTGCGCGAGCAGATAGAAGGCGGAGATGGAAAAAAATGAGGCCAGGATGAGGGGGAAATCGATCAGCAGCATCTGAAACCACCCCATATAAAAGCGAATAATCATGACCGGCATCATGAGCGCCGATACCACAATCATGAGCGGGTACGAGATGTTAGGGGTCAGGTGAAGAAATGCCTCGAGCTTAACGCGCCAAGGGAGGTTCGCTTTGAAGATGGATGGAAGCAGTTTTTTGGCGACCTGCGTCAGACCTTTGGCCCAGCGCGATTGCTGCACCTGAAAGCCATACGTTTCCACCGGCAGCTCGGAGGGGCAGTCCAAACCGATCAGGTACACAAAGCGCCAGCCTTTAAGCTGCGCGCGGTAACTGAGATCGGTATCCTCGGTGAGCGTGTCGTGCTGCCATCCCCCGGCATCGTCGATCATCGTCTTGCGGATGACGCCCGCCGTGCCGTTGAAGTTGAAAAATAATCCGCGGCCGCACCTCGCTCCGTGTTCGAGAACGAAATGCCCATCGAGAAGCATGGCTTCAACCTGGGTGAGCAGGTTGTACTCTTTATTCACGTAGCTCCAGCGGGTTTGCACTACACCAACTTCCGGGTCAGCAAAGAAATGAATGGTCCGCATCAGGAACTCGGGCGGCGGCAGAAAATCGGCGTCGAAAATGGCGATGAATTCTCCGGTTGCCGTGGCGAGGCCCTCCTGCAATGCGCCTGCCTTGTATCCGCGGCGGTTTGCGCGGTGATGGTATTCCACTGGATGGCCCATCGCTCGTAGCTCGTTCGAAAGCCGCTCCGTATACGGGTGAGTCTCGTCGGTTGAATCGTCGAGCACCTGAATTTGAAGCAGATGCCTGGGATAGTCGATCTTACAAACCTCTTCGAGCAGACGCGCCACAACGAATCGCTCGTTATAGAGCGGAAGTTGGATCGTAACCCGAGGCAGCGAGGCAAACCGGCTGGCCGGCTCCGTCAGCAGCTTCTTCCGGTGCTTGAGGTAAAGACGCATCGTCTCGTACCTGTGTAAGCCGTAGATCGAGAGAATGACCAGAATGCCGAAGTAAGGTACCAACAGCGCCCAATCGAACGGAGACAATTGGTAAATTCCGTTGAACGTGTCGTCGAACAGACCGTTAACGATTTTCGTGCCGAGCGAAGGAGCGGCAAAGAACAGCAGCGCGGGAATAACGCCGGTCAAGACCATGCCAAATGCGCAAAAAAGCGCTTCTCTTTCATTCTAAACGGTTTCGAGGGAATCGGAAGCAGAAGGCGGTACGCTGGGTTGAAGATCTTCAGAGGAATTGAATGGCGAATGACCCTCAGTCTGAGTTGACATCCCGCCGCGAATTTTTCCAGACGGGCGGCTCTATCGCCCTGGGCGCTTCGTTAGCGTCCTCCCCGGACGCCGTAAGCGCTCAGAACTCCTCGGGCAAGCGTCCCAACATCGTCTTCTTCATGGGCGAGGGCCAGCGCGCGGACGCCCTGAGCCTGGCCGGTAATACCCTCCTCAAAACTCCAAACCATGACCGTATTGGCCGCGAGGGCGTTCAGTTCCGGAATTCGTTCGTGATGAATGCGCTGTGCGCGCCCGCCCGGGCCGCCTCCATGACGGGGATGTACTCGCATGCGACGGGAGCGCTCGGGAATCACACGAAAGACCCGCTGCCGGCGAATATCCCGATGTTCACCGATCTGCTTCATAAGGCTGGATACGAAGTGGCTTTGTGCGGTAAGGCGCACATTGGGAATGGAGCGCGGGATCGCAATTGGGATTACTACTTCGCTTACAATGCGCCCGGAACCAACTACTATCACCCGGTGGCGTGGGAAGGTCGAAAAGGAAAGATTACCGGACCGGAAACGTACAGCGGCTATGCCGACGATGTAGTTGTCGGCCGCGCGCTTAACTGGCTCAAGCAGGACCGCAATAAGCCATTCTGTCTCCTGGTCTGGTTTACTGCGCCGCATGCGCCGTTTTACCGCGCGCGGCGCCATCTCGATCTCTATAATGGCGTGCCGATTCCCAAACCGGCAACCTTCGATGACGACTTAAAGGGCTATCCCGGCAAGCCTCGCGCATTTGCCGACGCCGACAACAAAATTGGCACAACTATCCTGGGCAACGACGATCCGCGGTCCCTCGAAGAACTGGTGAAAGACTACTACGCCGGTCTAGTGAGCGTAGACGAAAACATCGGCCGGATACTCGACTGGCTAGCGAGCACGAATCAACTCGACGACACGGTTATTTTTCATTCCTCCGATCATGGGTTCTTTCTAGGCGAGTGGCGAATGTACGACAAGCGGTTCATGCACGAGCCGTCCATTCGGATACCAACCATGATTCGTTACCCGAGACTCTTCCAGGCAGGAACGGTCGTCGATGAGATGGTAATAAACATCGATACCGCTCCCACGCTGCTCGAACTCGCGGGCGTCGACATTCCGGCCCGCGTCCAGGGAAAGAGCCTCGTCAGCCTCGCCAAGGGCAATAAGACGAATTGGCGCAAAGACTGGCTATACGAATATTACGAGTATCCCGAGAGCCAGAAAGTGCGGCCCAACAGAGGCATTCGCACTGAGCGATACAAACTGATCCATTACTATCTGGCCCCGGAAGAATTTGAACTGTACGACTTACAGGTAGATCCCAGCGAGACGCAGAACCTGTACGGAAAGCCCGGAGCCGCAGAGCTAACCCATCAACTGATGGCCCGGCTCGCCGAACTGCGTAAGGAAACTGGCGATACGGCTCGGCCCTGACTCGTTTCCTTGAGCGAGCCGAATCATGAAGCCTTACTCATAAAGTTCTTCCAGCGTTCCCACGCTTCATCCCGGGCTTTGCTGTTTGCCGGTGTCGCATCGGGAGCTTCGCCCGCCCGCATAAAACCGTGCCCGGCTCCTTCATAAACGACGGGATCGTAGGTTTTACCGGCGGCTTTCATAGCTTCCCGCGCGCCGGGGATCGTGGCGCCGATTCGCGCGTCGTCTCCGCCATAAAACCCATATACCGGCGCTTTGATTCTTGCCATCGCGTCTTTATCCGGTGGCGGACCATAGAACACAAAGGCGGCCGCGAGATCGGGCCGATTCGTCGCAAATCGAAAACTCTGGCCTCCGCCCCAACAGAATCCAGCCACAAACAGCTTGCCATCGGAAGACGGCAGTTTCAGTCCATAGGAAGCCGCCGCGTT
This sequence comes from Bryobacterales bacterium, assembly GCA_963722585.1. Classification (GTDB taxonomy): domain Bacteria; phylum Acidobacteriota; class Terriglobia; order Bryobacterales; family Bryobacteraceae; genus KBS-96. Next base: position 4,699 of record CAVRNU010000043.1, read on the forward strand.
TAGGTCGGCCGTTACTTGATCGGGATTCAAGTGACTCACAGCCTTCATGGCCTCGCTTTGACCACCGAAATCCGAAGTCCCGCCTCCCTTCGGGCCCATACCGGAGAGCAAGTCGGGCGCGACCGCGATGTAGCCCGCGGCAGCCACCTGGTCCGCGAGATCCTCGACCCAATCCGTCAGCCCGAAGATTTCGTGTATCACCAGCACAACCGGAGTCTTGTTCTTCGATTCGGGATAAGCGACAAACGTCTCGACCGACCGGCCGTCGTGCTTAACGGTAACCCATTCGCGATGCCGCGGCGACTTTTCAAGTTTCTGTTTTGCCCAGTCTTGAGCCGAGCAGATCGAGACACAAAAGGCGGCGATCAAAACGATTCGTTTCATTCCCATTGTTTTATCAATTGACTTTCGAACCGAGTGCGACTCCTGTTTTGTTAGGCTATGTGCGTGCCGCCCTATCGAGTTTTTTCCGCCTTCGCACTCTCTGTAATCGCTCCCATTCTCGGCTTCAGCCAACTCAACGAGAAACGAGGCGAGGCTCCCGGCGGAGTGCCCCAATCGACGTACATCATTCATCGCCTCGGGACCGATCACGCGGAAGGCATCACAACAATCGATATGAACGGCGACGGAAGGCCAGACATTCTGAGTGGGGCGTACTGGTATGAGAATCCCGGCCCGCAGGGCGGCGAATGGAAACGGCATCAATATCGCACGGTTGACATAGTAGGCGAATTCGTATCCGATTGCGGCGAATGGGCGGTTGATGTCAATCACGACGGAGCGCCCGACGTCGTCACGGTCGGTTGGATGACCGATGGGGTGTATTGGTACGAGAACCCGAAGAAAGATGGCGTCATGTGGCAGCGTCACCTGATCGCGCATTCGGTCGAAACGGAGGGCGGCTGGATGGCCGACCTAAACGGCGATGGGAAACCCGATCTTGCGCTGGCGCATTATGGACGCTCGGGCGTGATTTGGATCGACTTCGCTGGACCTGAACCGAAAGTGCACCATGCCGGCGGCCACGATGAGGATGGGCATGGCATTGGGATGGCGGATATCGACGGTGACGGGAAAGTCGATCTTCTGACGCCTCACGGCTGGTTCAAGAACATCGACGCAAACGAAGACAAGTGGGAGTGGCATGGCGAGTGGGATCTCGAGGAATGCGGGTTCCCCATTATCGGCTACGATGTGAACAACGACGGCAAGACCGATCTCATTTACGGACGCGGGCACAGCTACGGTTTATATTGGCTTGAACAAAAGGCAGGACCTAGCGGACGTAGCTGGGTGAAGCATACGATCGACGAATCGTTTTCGCAGGTACACGTTCTACTGCTCGCCGACATTGACGGGGACGGACAGATGGAACTACTGGCTGGAAAGCGCTATCGCGGACATAACGGCTCCGATCCCGGCTCCTACGATCCTCTCGTCATCTACTACTACAAGATCGACCGCAGCAAAGGCGAGTTCACGCGCTATCCCATATCGATTGGGGGCACCGCGGGCGCGGGCACTCAATTCATTGTCCAGGACCTTGATGGCGACGGTGACTTAGATATCGCTACAGCCGGCAAAACGGGCGTCCATTTTTTCGAGAATCTCCAAGTGAACCGCGTGCCCAAGGCGCAGCGCGAACAGCAGCTGCTTCTTGACAAGAACTGGCCCTTCCCCGGCGAAGGCGAACAGGTAAAGTGGCAGCATTAGGGAATAGGACTATAATTTTTTGAGCAAGACCCAATCCTGTGATTCGGCTGCCACTCGGTACCGCGTCGATAATATTTCTCGACAGATGCTCAACAACGTTCGCACTGTTCGGGAGTTCGCCTCGGCCTTGGGATAGATGACAACATCCGCATTGCCTAGAATGCGTTCTGCCGAAGGCGCGAATCGCTCAGTAAAGTTAGTTCCGTAATCAAAGAAAGCCGCGCCGCCCTCGATAGGCCTTCTCAACAGTGGATAAGTGAACGGGTTGGCATAACAAAGACAAGCAATCCGATCGCTTGGCGCGGAGTATTGTCTCAAAAGCGATAAACCGTTGTTTACACGATTCACCAACAGATGCCCATTCGCTTCACTTTGCCCCCACACTGGATCTACGTGGTCGTCAAAAATGAAATTCGCCATTGGCGCGGCATTGATGCGGGCGGCTGTGGCCATTGCCGCGTTCTGACGCATCGTCACCTGGATCGCCCACGCGTTCACTGTTTCCGCAATGAAAGGCAAAACCGTGGCGAGCATCACGAGCACGAGCGCGGGCACCGGCCCAAGGCGCTCCTCGGAGCCTTCTCGAACCCGAGTACGGCACATCTGGTCGACGAACAGAATGATCGCGATCGTTGTGAGCGGGAATCCGAATCTCTGTTGATTCGAAAGGCACAGAACGATGTCGGCCCCAAGAACCATAAGCGATATTGCCGCTGTGCGGTTCAGGCAAGGTAGAGCCCCGCTATTCCGGCTGGTCCAGTTCACGCGCGCAAGCAGCGCTAAACCAACAAGCGTGACGATAGCCGTCGCGTTCCTGACAAGAGTTCTAACGGAATCCTTCACCTGGTCGAACCTGGTCTGTCTGGCACCCGCCGCGATCCGCAGATCGTGCCAGACTGCGCCCAGCTGCCAGTGCAGGTACGACGCGAAACCGCAGAACGCGATCAGGAATCCCGCGGCCAGAAAGGAGCCATGCCGCGCTCTTTTAATTTTCGTCGCGTATGCCCCGAGAGTTATCGCCGCTCCTACAGCAAAGAAGTTCGCCTTCATGAACAAGAGGCACGCGAGCGCCACCCCGGTTGAAACTCCGCCCCAATCCCATTGAGCCTTCTCGTGTTCAGCGCTTCCGAACAGCTCCAAAATGATGACAAACAGAAGAACGTAGCCAAGCCGGTTGTATTGCATGGCATAGCTTGGCAGATAGTAAGGTTCTCCGATCGGGAACGGGGCCAGCCAAAACAGCACCAGAAACGCGATGCAAACCACGGCAGAGAACGCATTCAATCTTGCCCGGATAACAACTAGCGACCACACGCCGAGCACTAGCCCAGCGACAACGGTGCCGTAAACCAGACCCTCAATACGGTAGTGAGACAAAAGAAGACCTGAAGCTTGAACGAAATAAAAGACTGGCCCGAACGCACTATAGAAATCGACGTGCGGAGCCTCGCCTTGCGCTACGCGCCAACTACCATCCAGAAGCGTAAAAATGTCGTGCCCGTAAATCGACATATGCGGAAGCCCGAGCCTCAAACTCACGAAACAGGAGCCGGCAATGACGAAACAGGCCAAAACCGTTACGACGTTGCTTGTACCCCGGGACTCGACAGCGGAAAAGAAGGCCTGATAGAGCGCCTCAATCAACGGCACGCCTGGCTCACGATGAAAAATTCGCCAAAATGAACGAGTCGGGCTCTCGTTCATGAATGCTTCCTTTGACCGTAATATGCGCCGCTTCCATGCTTGCGAAGAAAATGCTTATCGCGAAGCGTATTCGACAGCGGATTCGAGGAGGCATTAATGGTCAACGTCAAATAAGCCATGTGAGCCAATTCTTCTATGATGACAGCCATGTGGGCGGCGTCGGCTGGCGTCGCCCCCCAGACAAACGGGGCATGTCCGGCAACGAGTACGGCCGGCGTTTCGAGCGGGTCCAGATTCTCGAAGCGCCGGATAATCGCGTGCCCCGTATTCAGCTCATACTCGCTCTGAATCTCGTCCGGCGGCATATGCGCCGTGACTGGGATGGGTCCCCTGCAGTAATCGGCATGCGTTGTCCCCACACAAGGAATGTCCTTGCAGGCTTGCGCCCAGGCTGTCGCATACCTCGAGTGCGTATGGACAACTCCACCGATTCCTTGGAAGGCCCGATACAACGCAAGATGAGTGGGAAGATCGGACGATGGCCGTAACGTGCCTTCAACAATCGTTCCATGCAGATCCGTAACCACCAGTTGATCGGGCGTCAGCGATTCATAAGGCACGCCACTCGGTTTGATTACAACTAGCTTGCTATCCGGATCGAAACCGCTCGCGTTCCCAAAAGTGTAGAGAACCAATCCTCGTCTCACGATTTCGACGTTCGCTTCCAGAACCTCTTCGCGAAGCTGTTTCAAATTCATACAATTTGCCGCACTCGCTCCGCGACATTCCGCAAAGCCGGGAGAACGTCGCCCAGGCCCACGCGCTCCGAACCTTTGGAGCCCAGACTGAAGTACAACTTGCGATACAGCGGAAATAATTCGTTGTAAACGCTCACACTCGATGGATCGGGCCGGAAGACACGGTGGGCCGGGCAGAGCGCGTTCTGTGCCTCCTCGAGAGAGCGAAATGTTCCAGCGGCCATAAAAGCGAAGATAGCGGAGCCGAGGCTGGTTACGTCGCCTTGCGGAACCAAAATGGGCTTATTCAGAACGTTTGCGTAGACCTGATTCAGCGTTTCGTTCTTCTGCGGAATACCCCCGCCATTGATGATCCGCTTTACTTCTGTCCCATGTTCACTCATTCGATCGAGAATAATGCGCGTATGAAAAGCAGTGCCTTCAATGGCCGCGAACAGTTCATCTTCGGCCGTATGCGACAGGTTCCACCCCAGCGTCACACCGCCTAGTTCAGGGTTCACAAGCACCGTGCGGTCGCCGTTGTCCCACGTGAGACGAAGTAATCCCGTTTCGCCTGCCCGATATTTGTCAAGTTCGGCGGAGAGCGCTGCGGCATTCGTGCCGGCTCGCCGCGCAATCGCTTCAAAAATATCGCCCACAGCCGAAAGACCCGCTTCAATCCCCGTCAGAGCCGGATCGACCGAACCGGGAACCACGCCACAAACGCCGGGAACGAGCTGCGTTTGAGCGCTCAACCCGATGATGCAGGTGGACGTGCCAATAACATTCACAACGTCGCCGAGCCGAACGCCCGCGCCGATTGCGTCCCAGTGAGCATCGAAAGCTCCCACCGGGATTGGAATCCCAGCAGACAGTCCGAGTTCCGACGCCCATTCGGGTGAAAGATGCCCGGCGATCTTATCGGAAGTTTCGTACTGACCATCGAGCTTCGCCCGCACGCCTCCAAGCAACGGGTCCACGAAGCACAAAAAATCCTCGGGCGGCAAGCCTCCCAAAGAAGCGTTCCACATCCACTTGTGGCCCATGGCGCACACGCTTCGCTTCACCTGGGTTGCTTCTGTAATTCCGCAGAGAACTGCCGCAACCATATCGCAATGCTCGAAGACGGAAGCGAGCAGCGCGCGTTTCGCGGGATTGTGCCGCAGCCAGTGTAGAAGCTTCGAAAATCCCCATTCCGATGAATACACGCCGCCGCACCACTTGATCGCTTCGAGGTCATATTCATGCGCTTTGGCCGTAATTTCCGCGGCTTCCCGCCATGACCGGTGATCGCACCACAGATAGTAATCGTCGAGCGGCGCCATCCCTTCGCCCACCGGCACAACGCTCGAGCCGGTTGTATCGAGCGCAATCGCGGCCACTTGCGACGCGTTAACCTGAGCCGCCGAGAGCGCCCGCTTCGATGCCAAGGCCAACGCCGACATGTGGTCGGCATGGCTCTGCGTGCAATGATCGGGATCGCTTCGCTTGCGGTGCAGCGGATATTCGGCCGTTCCCGAGCCCAGCCGGCCCTTCTCGCTGTCAAAAACCGACACGCGCACGCTGAGCGTTCCGAAATCGACTCCGGCGACAATGGTTCCCATCGAATTTCCTAGTTATGCCAGTAGGTGTCCCAGCCGAGATAGCGTGTCGCCGCTTCGTACACGATCGAGCTCACGGGAGCCAGATTCGCCGCCACATGATGTTCAAATCCGTTTTGGCAAATGTACCGAAGCAGATTCTGCATGTGAGGGATCTCGACCACTCCCGCGCCTCCAAACGTCTCGAGAGGATCGTTTGTAAATTTGCCGTCGCCCACGTAGCCCCAGATCTTCCCCGTCCGGTCGTTCGTCGAGAATCGCGCGTAAGACATTGGCCCGGCCTTTACACGCCCCACACACGTGCCGAACGTATTTTCCTTCCCCACCGTGCCGGCGATGATCTCCTGAAAATCCATACGGACATCGGCGAAGAAGTGCTTGGGCAGGTTGCTGCAGTGGAAGCACACTGCTTTATTGGGGTCGTCTCCGTAATTGTTATTCCAATCGAGGAGAGCGCTCGGAGTTCCAGAAGCAAGGCGCAACGCATGCATGCCGATCACGCCGCAAATGTCCACTTCACAGGCGCTCGACATGAGTTCGTTGCTCATCATGCTCATCAACGTGCAAGGCACCACGCCGAAATACTCCTCGAGCGCTGTCCAGCATTGGACGGCGCTGATTGCAACTTCCGTCTCTTCCATCCAGCCGTCAATCACCGCGCCGAGCTTGGCCATTTTCATCAACGCGGAAGCCGGCGTCGTACCCACGTCGACATACGACTTGATGGCGGCAAGCTTCGCCTGGGCGGCGGGTTGGTCGTCTTTCATTCGCTCGATGCGGCCCAGAATCTCCGAAAGATCCACGGGGATGATTGAAATCTTCGACGCCTCGAGCAGCTTTTCGCTGTACCGGACCGTGTTGAAAGCCTGTGGCCGCGCGCCAAGTGAACCGACCCTCAGATTCTTTAACCCGCGGACAACGTTACAGACCCCAAGAAACCACGCGAGATCCTTCTTGAAATGTTCCGATTGCGGCGTCTCGGTATGAAGCGTAGTGAGCGAATACGGAATGCCGTACTGCGTTAGGTTGTTACATGCCGACATCTTGCCGCAAAAACTGTCGCGCCGGTCGCGAATGCTCATCTTCGACGGTGTGTCGGGAGTGGCTTGCACCAGCACTGGTACATTCAAGTCCGCCAAACGCAGCGTATCGGCAATACCGCGCTCATCGCCAAAATTCGGCAGCGTCACAACAACTCCGTCTATGTCATCTCGACGCGATCGGAACAGCTCGGCGCATTTTTTCGCCTCGTGATACTGTTCCACTGCTCCAAATTTTGTATCCTGCGGAGTCGGCGTCACAACTTCGACACCGGCGTCTTCGAGCGCTTTAATCATGTCCTCGCGGCCGGTGGCGGCTAGATGATCGGGGAAAAACCCGCGATTGCCGACAATGAGGCCAAGCGTCGGACGTTTGCTACTTTTTGCCATCGGATCCTCTTTTCGGAAAGAAACGAAACGTGTAAAAGCCGCCCAGAAGGAGGAGAAGAATTCCCCACCAAACGGCGGCGTGCAATCTTGCAAGCACCACCGGATGAACCGGCGGAACGTAGAGGTTATAAATGCCGGACGCGAGAATCAAAACTCCATACGCCGCGAGCAACACGCCAATGAAGAACCAAATCGAGATGAGACCTTTGCCCTCAATCATGCGCGCTTACCAGACGAGAATATTCAAAACTCCGAAAACCACAGCTACCACTGCAGCCCAGAAAATCGGACGCTTCCACAGCGGCAGATCGCCGTCCGAGGGCACTTCGGTCGCGCCATATACAAGTCCCGTCAATTCACCAACCGGTTTCGGCCGGGTCATCAGGCTCACGGCCACTGTGATAACGACGCAAATGATCCACGCCCAGAGCGCGCGGTACATGTTTTCTGCCATGCTTTTCGCGTAAGGGGAAAGCGCAACATAGCGCAGGGCCGACGGATCCACCTTCACCCAGGCCCACATGCCGATCGAAGAAAGCGTTCCCACGAGAAGTCCCCAGAATCCGCCTGGCCCGGTTGCCCGCTTCCACAGCATGCCCAGAAGCACAGTTCCAAATAGCGGCGCGATAAAGAAGCTGAACAACTGCTGAACGTAATCCATGATGCTCAAGAACTGCATGACGAAGTAAGCTGTTCCGATACTCACCAGAACGCCAATCAATGTGCACCAGCGTCCGATGGAAACATAGTGGATGTCCGAAGCCTCCCTTTTGAAGTACGCTCGATAGATGTCGTAGGTCCAAACAGTGGAAAACGCGCTGACGTTTCCCGCCATGCCCGACATGAAGCCGGCAATCAGCGCCGTGATCCCAAGGCCCAGCAACCCGGGGCCGCAGTAACGGGCCAGCATCAGTGGCAGGACTTCGTTGTAAGTGTGAAGACCAGGGCCAGCCTGCGATTCGCCCACCAGTTTCTCCGGTAGAACGGCCAAAGCGAGCAATCCCGGCAGAATCACGATGAAAGGCACGCACATCTTGAATCCCGCTCCGATGACAGGCGCCATCTTCGCCGAACGGAGGTCTCTCGCCGTCAACACCCTCTGAACCACCAGAAAGTCTGTTGTCCAATAGCCGAATGAGATCACCCAACCAAGGCCAAGAACAATCCCTGTCCAATGGATTCCCATGGGATTGTCGCGGAACGATCCCAAAGTGCTCCACAAATGCGTGTACTGTTGGCCTGGAAAGTTAGCAGCAATCCGGTGCACCATGCCGGTCCATCCGCCGGTCTCGATCAACCCGATGATCGAAATCAGAATCGCTCCAAGCCAGATCAGAAAGAATTGCAGAACCTCGTTGAAAATCGCCGACAGCAGGCCGCCCAGAAACACGTACGCTGCGACCGTCAATGACGAAACCCAGATGCTGAAGTGAATGTCCCAGCCGAGAATCACCTTCAGCACAAGGGCCATTGAATACATGTTGATGCCGCTCATCAACACCGTCATGAAGCCGAAACTGACTGCGGCCAGCGCTCGCGCCGGCTCTCCAAACCGTAACTGCAAGTAACCAGGAACCGAGTGCGTGCGCGAAATGTAATAGAACGGCATCATCACCACGCCCAAAAAGAGCATCGCGGGGATCGCGCCGATCCAATACCAGTGCGTCGCAAGAATCCCATACTGATAAGCCGATCCCGCCCATCCCATCAGCTCGAGCGAACCGAGATTCGCCGCCACAAAACTCAACCCCGCCACCCAGGCGGTCATGTCGCGGCCTGCAAGGAAAAATTCCTCGCCGGTGTTGGTATACCGCTTCAGGTAGAAACCAATGCCCAACACCATGGCGAAGTAAAGCCCGATCACCACCAAATCGACGGCGCTGAGATTGATGAGCTTTTCCGAACCCGGTTGGAAGAGGAGCGCGAGGATAGAGGGCATTATGATCGACGAAGGTCTCCCTGGAAGCGTAACGCACGCCTTGACGCCTGAAAGACAGTGTAATCGCTTTCAGTAGTGATGATACGGCATTCCCGAGCAATTATGTCAAGCTGGTTTCCGAGAATTAACTGGACAGGATGATTAGCTGCTCTGGTGGCACGGACGATCGTTTTGTGTCGTCTGCGCGGGTTCCCGAACAGGCAGGCCACAAAAGGCGATGACCTGCCCCACCGTCCAGTTAATTCTCGGACACTACGCCGGTTTCCGCACCGGCCCCGTCGAGTCCCGCACCACGAACTCCGGGTGAATGACAACTTCTCGCCCGGCCGCGTCTTGACAATATCGGGAGCCAACGCCTCGAAAACGATGTGGCCGATTGTCTCTCGTGGTATGTGCAGCGTGGTCAGCGATGGCGAGCAGAACTCCGACAGCTTGATATTGTCGAATCCCGTTACCGAAACATCTTGCGGCACCCGCAGCCCCTGTTCCCGGAGCGCGCACAACACGCCCAGCGCCGTGAAATCGTTCACGCACACGATTGCAGAAGGCTTGAACCCGGAGTTCAGGATCTCGAGCCCGGCCTCGCGCCCTCCCTCGAGACTATCGAGATTTGCCGCGATGGTCCACTCCACTTCGGGCGCATGCCGCGAAACCGCTTTCCGGAAAGCTTTCTCACGAATACTGATCGGTCCGAGCGCGGAGTGATGGCTAACAAACGCCATCCTGCGGTGACCCAGATCGTACAGGTAATCCACCGCCTTTTCCACGCCCCGGGCGTAGTCCACGCGCACGTTTGAAATGTTCTGTTTCGCCGTGCCAACGTCGTAAAAAACCACCGGCATCCGGCTCTCCGACAACTCCTCGATCAGATGCGGCTCCATCTCCGAGACGATGATTGCCAGACCGGCAACTCTCCGGCCAATCATCAGCCGAATACTGCTAACCAATTGCTCGGTGCTGTAATTCGTGTTTGCCGCCAGAATCTCCATTCCATGCGCCAGCGCCTGCGTTTCGGCAGCTTTAAATATGTCGAAAAAGAAAGGATTCTCCATGTTCGACACGATGATGCCGATGGTGCGGCTCTTACCCCCGGCCAAACTTCGCGCGTGAAGGTTCGGGTGGTACTTCAACTCCTCGACAACCTTCAGAACACGGGCCTTAGTGGATGCTTTTACCGGGCCGGTATTATTCAGAACACGCGAAACTGTCGCTGTGGATACCTTTGCTCGCTTGGCAACTGCCTCAAGATTCATCGAATAATACCGTGGCGCTCATAACATGCCTGCCGCTCGAAGATTGCCGGCGTAACTGCGTCATCGCGCGGCCTTGGCTCGCTGCTTCCTGGGGGCCTGTTTTGTCTCCTCAGACTCTATGCTGGTGACTTTCGCGGCAGGCTTCCTTTGCGGCATCTGCCCCAAACTCTGCTGTAGAGCCTGCATCAGGTCGATCACAGGAGCCAGCTTCTTCGGCGCAACCCCCTTCACCTCTACGCCCTCTTTCTTCGCCTCGATCAGCTTCGAAAGCTGCGACTGATACTCGTCGTGATACTTCGAGGGCTCGAATTCGCCGGCCAGACCTTCCACCAGTTTCTCGGCCAGCTCCACCTCCTGAGGCCGAATTTGCACGCTAGTGTCGCGTCCGTATTCCGGAACCGCCCTCACTTCCTCCGGGTAGAACATCGTGTGCAGCGTGAGTCCGTGGTCATGCGGCCGGATAATGACCGTGTATTCCCGCTGATGCATGGCGATTTTCGCAATGGCGCTATAACCAGACTTCTCCATGGTTTGGAACAAAAGTTCGTAAGCTTTCTTTCCCGCCTCTTCCGGAACCATGAAATACGACGAGTCGAAGTAGATTGGATCGACGTCAGACTCCTTCACGAACTCCAAAATCTCCATCGTCTCGCTCGATTGCGGAGCTATTTTCTGAATCTCCTCGTCTTCCACAATCACGAACCGGCCCTTGGCGACCTCGAAACCCTTCTTCAGCTCGTTACGTTCCACAACGCGCTCGCAGACCGGGCAATAGATCTGCTGCTTGATCCGGCTGCCGCATTTTTCGTGAATCTGATTAAAGCTGATCCTTTCGCTCCGCGCTGCGACAAACAAGCGGACCGGCACTGAAATGAGACCAAATGAAATATAACCCTTCCATACCGTAGAAGCCATCAGCGCCGCCTCCCGTTCGCCGGCGAATACAACCCCATATTAGACGCCGATTCCGCGCCATGTAAAACAATATCGTTACATTTGTAGCGACGCGGACGGTCCGAGAGGTCCTGCTACTGTATCGCTGATGAAAAGATTTACATTTTTCCTGCTCCTGGCATGTTCATGCCTTCGCGGAGACGATACCGCGACACGGAAGCAGGACGTGCTCTGGCAGAAGCTCGCCCGGAACATTGAGGGTCTCGAGTCGCAGCTTGACGGGGTAATGGGAGTCGCCATTCTCGACCTCACGGACCATCGCCAATGGACCTATCATGCCGATGACGACTTTCCAACCGCCAGCACTATTAAGCTTGCCATCCTTGCCGATCTGTACCACCAAGAGGAGCTGTCCCTCGAGGGCAAGCCTGCTCGTGCGAGGCTAAGTGACCGGTACGCGGTCCGCCGCGAAGATTTGGTCGCGGACAGCGCGGTCCTCGGTAACATGACGCCGGGTGTAACGATACTCACAAATCGGGACCTCGCTGGAGCAGTGGTCGCTGTGAGTGATAATTCTGCCTCGAATATCCTCGCCTCGCGCCTGGGCATGGATAACGTGAATGCTCTGCTCGACACCTTGGGCCTCAAGCAAACCCGACTGCGGCGCCAAATGATGGATATCGAGGCCGCAAAACAGGGACGAGAGAACGTCGCGACCCCGGCCGAACTTGTTTCCCTTCTCCGCGCCATCTACGAAAATCAAATCTTTCGTCCCCCTCTGACGAAAGACTTCTTCACGCTGCTCGCGACGACGAAGGATAGCTGGATACCACGGCTGATTCCGGAAGGAGTAAAGATTGCGAACAAACCGGGATCGCTCGCGGGCGTCCGCTGTGACGCGGGCATCATCTTCGTGCCAAACCGTCCGTTTGCGATGGCCATTATGACCACCTACGATCGTGACGAACGTGCGGCGGAAGAGACCATCAGCCGTGTCGCGCAGTTAGCCTGGCGCATGTTCGATGTGATGTCGGTTTCGTCTCCTTACGGACGGCAAATCACCGAGAGGAACAGCCACTGATTCTATTTCCACGCGGATTCGATGCGCCACACCCGCAAGCTTTCGATCTTAGGTTCAGCGCCCCCGGAAAACAACCTCACGTGTTGATCCTCGTCCAAAGGATAGACGCGATCCGCCATCGTCACTTTGCCATCGTCGGCAAACACCTCCACTGACGAGCGATCAAGAAGGATATCCAGTTTCACGGGTTCACCGGCAGGCAATGGCGCCTCCTGGCGGCCCGGAAAATACTTGCTGAAGTTAACAATTCCCGAATGAGATCGATCGATGTAAAGCGCCGGCTTGTTGCGGTCGATTCCAATTTCTGTGAAGTCGGATGTGCCCTGAAACACTCGAAGCCCGAAACGTCCTAAAGCGTCTCTCGCGTAAGTAATTTCGATTTCCAGCTGCTTCCCGTCTGCAATGTCCCGACCAGTTGCATTGGATTCGATCGGCCGCCGCAGCGAGGCGAGCTCGCGTACCGGCGTCTGCTTTATTCGGATGCCATCCGCGCTCCGATAGAGCGAGATTTCTCTCGGTATCGCCATCGCGCCACGCCAGCCCTCCTCCGGCGTATCGTTCGCATATTGCCAGTTCGAAAACCAGCCGATCATGATTCTTCTGGCATCGTCAGGCTTGTTGCCGAAATAAGATACGGCTGCATAGTAGTCCTTGCCGTAGTCCATCCATACAGGCTCTGAGTCGCCGGCGTCTTCCGTAAACGTCCGGCCGTCGAACTTACCCACGAAGTATTGCGTGCCGGAGCCGCCTGCAACGCCTCCGGGATTGATATTGACGACCAATACCCATCGGCTGGCCTTATCACCTTCGACAGGCAGCTCAAACAAATCTGGGCACTCCCAAACGCCGCCAGTTGATCCTGCAGGCCCGAAATCGCTCAGTGCAAGCCAGTGAAGCAGGTCGCGCGACGTAAAGAATCGAACCTTATGCTGATCCGGCAATGAACATACCATCACCCATTTCCGTTCCGGCTCGTACCAGAGGACCTTCGGATCGCGGAAATCCTTCAAATGAAGATCGATCACAGGGTTTCCTTTGTACTTGGTCCACGTGCGTCCCCGATCGTTGCTAAATGCAATGTTTTGAGTCTGACGTTCTGAAGTATGCCCCGTGTAAATTGCTACCAGGCACGAGAGATCGCTGCCTTTCGGCGTGCACAAGCCGCTCGAGTTGCGTTCGTCCACTACCGCGCTGCCCGAGAAAATCATGATGCCGTTTTCTTCCGCTAATGCCACAGGCAGGTCGCGCCAATGCAGTAAGTCTCTGCTGACGGCGTGGCCCCAGCTCATATGACCCCATTTCGTCCCGAACGGATTGAACTGGTAGAAAAGATGGTACTCGCCCTCGTAGTAAACCAGCCCATTCGGATCGTTCGTCCAGTTTTGGGGTGGAGTGAAATGATACTGCAATCGCCACCGTCCCGTATTCAATCGTTTTGGAGCATCGGCGCCCTGAAGCATGGCCGCCGCCATCAGGAACGCGCAGTTAATTCGAAGCATCATGTCAGGGCCTCTTCAATGCACGTGCTTCTGTTTCGCTCCAAATTGGCGTCGCGCCCGCGCGGCTCGCCACCAACGCGCCCACACGGTTCGCGAAATCGGCAGTCTCACGCAAGCTCCACTTCTGGTGAAGGCCGTGAAGCAACGCGGCAGAGAACGCGTCGCCGGCTCCGACTGTGTCCGATACCTCGACCGGAAATCCAGCAGATTCGACGTACTGCCCCTCACGCCACAATGCGCAACCATCGGCACCGCGGGTGATACAAATCAGTTCAAGACCGAATCGCTCCGCGGCTGCTCCACAGAATCGTTCGAGCGGCTCCATTGGCCACACGAATAATCGTGCGAGCTCGATCGTTTCCTCGTCATTTAATTTGACGGAATTCGCCTGGGTCATAAGATCCTCGACAAGCTCAGGAGTCCAGCAGCGCGGCCGCAGATTGATGTCGTAAAAGCGTTTTGCCACCGGATTCTCGCAACACAGCAGCCGGGTAAGCGTTCGGGGACCTGTCTCCATCTGCGCCAGCGTTCCAAAGCAGATCCAATTCGGGTGCAGGGATCTTCAGCTCCGCACGTTCTTCATCGCTTAGCGTGACGAAATCGTAGGCCGCGGGCCGAGGAATGTGATGCGTGGCCTTGCCGGCCTCGTCGAGGACAACCTCCGACACGCCGGTCTTCGCGGCGCCCGTTCGACGGATAAACCGTACGTCGATGCTGAGTTTACGCGCCTGCGATAACGCCCGCTGGCCACGTTCATCCTCACCTACCGCGCTGATAAAAATCGCATCGTGTCCCAGGCGCGCCAGATGGGCGCAGAGGTTGAAGGGAGCGCCGCCTAAAAACTCCTTACCCCCAATCAGATCCCAAAGAATCTCGCCGACGCTTACCACTCGCATCTCAATAACATCTCAGATACGCGGCGAGCTATGATTCTTGCAATCGGCTCCATGCCACTGAAAATTTCCGCGTTCCCCAAGTGCTATCTGGACGAAATCGCTGTCCGGCGATCGCTCTCGCTCTTCGAATGGGTCGAAATGGCAAAGACTCTCGATGCCGACGGTCTCGAGTTATACGAAGGTTTTCTAACAAGCCTTGAGCCAGACTACTTGGATTCCGTTGGCGAAGCCATTCAATCCGCCGGCTTCGCCATGCCGATGCTCTGCTGTTCGCCCGACTTCACGCATCCCGAACGCTGACGAGCGCAAACGTCAAGTCGAGCGCGAAGCGACAATGATCGCAATAGCGCGACGTCTCGGCGGCCCCAATACGGTTTGCCGTGTCCTAAGCGGACAGCGGTGGCCGGACGTTCCAGTAGCCGAGGGCCTTGAATGGGCTGCGCAGTCTATTGACGCCCTCTTGCCAGTCGCTCGGGAACACAACGTTGATTCTCGGCCTCGAAAATCACTATAAGGACGGGGCCTGGTTATATCCTGAATTCGCACAGAAGAAGGAATTGTTCCTGCAGCTTGTCGCCTCCATTCCCGACCACGATCATTTTGGCGTCCAATACGATCCGTCCAATGCTCTGGTGGCGGGCGACGATCCGCTCGATTTGCTGCGCACGATCGCCGATCGCGTCGTAAGCATGCACGCAAGCGACCGCTATCTCGCTGAAGGAGCGAACCTCGACGATTTGCGTCAAGCTGATGGAACGCTCGGTTACGCACCCTCGTTGCATCATGGAGTAACTGGGCAGGGCCTGAACGACTATCACTCCATCTTCCGCATCCTCGCAGATCATCATTACAAAGGCTGGGTCAGCATTGAAGATGGAATGAACGGAATGGAAGAAATGAGCGAATCGCTCGCGTTCCTCCGGCGTATGAGTGCTATATATTTCGCCTAGTATCCAGAATGACGAGTATTCGCACAGCGCTCATCGGCTGCGGTAAAGTCGGCAGCATTCACGCGCGAGTTCTTAGCGCGCTCGATGAATCCGAGTTCGCCTCCGTTTGCGACAGCGATCAAAGCCGCGCCGACTCGTTCGCCGTCGAATTCAAAACCGCGGCCTATTCCAGCGTTCGCGAAATGATCAAGAGCGAGAACATACAGGCCGTCTGTATCTGCACGCCGCACCCTCTCCACGCCGCTGCGGCCATCGAAGCGGCCGAATGCGGCGCACACGTTCTGGTCGAAAAGCCGCTCGCGGCCAACCTTCGCGATTGCGATCTTATGATCGAAGCTGCCGAGCGTCACGGCGTCCACCTCGGCGTCGTCAGTCAAAGGCGCTTCTTTGAACCCGTTCAACGCATGAAAGCCGCTATCGACGCCGGGAAGATCGGGCGGCCAGTTCTAGGCACAATCCAAATGCTTAGCTGGCGCGACCTCGCCTATTACCAGTCCGACCCATGGCGCGGCAAGTGGGCGACCGAAGGCGGCGGCGTGCTCGTCAACCAAGCTCCGCATCTGCTTGACATACTGCACTGGCTGATGGGACCGGTTAGCGAGATCACCGGCTATTGGGCCAATTTGAATCACCCCGGCGTTGAAGTCGAGGATACAGCCGTCGCATCAGTGCGCTTTCAAAACGGCGGCCTCGGATCCATCATCACAAGTCTCTCCCAGTGGCCCGGTATCTATTCGAAACTCCACATTCACGGCTCGAACGGCGCCTCCGTCGGCGTCCAGACCGATACTGGAGCCAGCTTCATCGCCGGAGTCAACGAAATCGAGGAACCCCCGGTAAATGATCTATGGACGATTCCAGGAGAAGAATCGCTACTGCCCGATCTCATCGCGCAAGATTCGAAACAATTTCGCGAACGCAGCGATCCCGACTACTATCACCGTCTCCAGATACGCGATTTTCTCACCGCTATCCTGGCAAACACACACCCGCTCGTCACTGCGAGCGACGGCCGAGCAGTTGTCGAAATGTTTACCGGCATCTATCTCTCAAAACCGCGACCGTCGTCCGGTCCACTTCTCGCTGGCACCCTAGCGGCCGATCACTGTGGCGCACGCTTTTAGCGTGCTGGAGCGAGCTTTAGCTTGCTCTGCCGAACTGCGGGCTGAAGCCCTCAGCAGCACGCTGAAAGCGTGCGCCACGAATCAGAACATGTATTTCAGCGATAACTCGATAACCCGCGGATCATAAGTATTAGTAACTTGGCCGAATGCCGTCGATCCGAACGACGCATTTACATCGTGAAATTGAGTATGGTTGAACGCGTTGTAGAACTCCGCTCCAAACCGCAGGCTCGAACCTACGTCGCTGCCCGGAAAAGGCATGCTGAACAATTTGAACATGGATAAGTTGAAATTAACTCGTCCGGGTCCTCGAATGGCGCCTTCCTGAGCTGTGCCGAAGGCTAGCGTCGCTGGAGCGGAAAAGGCAGCGGTATTGAACCACTCGGTAACCGTCTTTGGGTATGTGAGGGCGGAGTTTATGTCAGGCCTGTCAGTCGTGTTGCCGCCCAAGCCTAAAATGTCGGTACTCATTGTCGGGTTCAGTGGGAACCCGCTCGTGATCAGCGTAATGCCCGAAAATTCCCAGCCGCCGAGTAATGAACCCTTCAACCCCTTCTGACCGCGGAAGACAGGCAGGTCGTAGATGTAATTCAAGGTTAGGTTCTGCCGCTGATCCAGGCCGGTAGGACCGTAATCGTAAGCGCGGTTATAGGGATCGGAAATCGTGCTGAAATCGCCCCCGCCGCCGGGCGAGATCCCGAGACTATGAGACCACGTGTACGCCGCCTGGAATGTTAGGCCGTGTTGCTGCACCATTTGGAAATTGACTTGGAGCGACTCGTAATGGGTGTTGCTGGCGGTCTCACCCAGGAGAATATTGCTATAGCCCAGGTAGGGACGCGCGAGGTTCGCATTGTATTGGCCCTGCGTGACGGCCAAGCGATTAGGATCCGACAGCGCCAGCGCGTTAATCTCACGTTCATCCCGTTGATGGTAGTCGGCATTGCCGACGTAGGAAACGCCTAGCACTGCGCCTTGTGTCACCTGGTGTTGGATGCCGAAGTTCCACTGCGCCGAAGTCGGCAGCCTGTAGTCGTTGTAGCTGAGCGCCGTGATACTGGCCGGAAAAATGGGCACCGTTGCCGCCTGCCCGTTCAGAGCGCTGACATTGGGATTCGAGAAATAAACGCTGCTGAGATTCGGGCTGAAGCCAAACGGCGGGTTGGGTCCCATGTTATACACATCGTTACCTTGTACCCGCTCGAAGAACATACCGTAGCCGGCGCGGACGATGGTTTTGCCTCTGCCCGTCAGGTCATAAGCGAAGCCAACGCGAGGCCCAACGCTTCCCCATTGGTTCTGAACCATTCCACGTGGAGTTCCATCCTGACCCGCGATCACAACGCCATTCAAGTAAAAGGGAATGTTCGACAGCGGCACGCCAGGTACCGTCGCGAACCCGGGGCTCGAGGTGTTCAGACTTCCGTCCGAATTGAACGTCGGAGCCTTCGACGAATTGTATAAGTTTGGATAGAAATTAGACAATCGATTCTGAACATCGTAAGCATGTGGAATAATCTCCCATCGCACACCCAGATTCAGAGTCAGGCGGCTCGTGGCCCGCCAATTGTCCGTGAAATAGAACGATCCTGTAGACGTCCGTGTATGCGTGCGGTCCTCGAGATCCAACTGGTTATACGTTTTTGCGTACCCTAGCAGAAAATCGGCCACTGCGTTCCCGGTGAAGCTTCCGTCAAAGCTATAGTTGCCTTGCGTGTCTCCGAAAATATCCTGGTTCTTGGAATAACGCATGAATTGTCCGCCAAATTTCATGTTGTGCGTCCCTTTGGTCCACGACACGTCGTCCCGGACCTGCTTGTCCCATGCAGCGTTCCGCCAGGGCCACGATGCCGGGTCATACCACACGCCGTAGGAACCTCCGATGTTGATCGTCGGCATGCGATTCAAAGCGTTGTTTGGAAAGAGTTGCGTTGCGCTCCAGCCGGCCGGTTTCTGGTAAACGCCAACTGGGGTGAGATCGATCCAGTTGCCGTTTAAATTGAAGGCAGCCTCGTTCAGCAGGTTGGGATTAATGGTTTCGGTTAGGTGCACCACTCCGCTCCACGACGGATTCTTGAAGTTAGTTGAAAGCGTCGGATAGGTGGCGTTGCTCCAAAGAGAAGGCGTCACTACCTGGTCGGTATTGTCGTGTATGTAATGGCCCATGATCGACAACTTGTCCGAAAAGTAATGATCGAACCGCAGAAGGGTTTCGGGTACATCGGTGGGCGCGCCTTTCGATCCCGAGAAAAAGTCTTTCGGCGCGTTCGGAAGAGGCATGGCTCCTGAATTGAAGAACAGCTCGGCGTTTGGATCAATTAGCGAAGCAGGAATCTTGTTGCCAGGGAACGGCTGACCCGGAGTAAGGCCCAAAGAGGCATACTTGGCATTCTGCGCCGCATCGTTTGTCTTGGGCACCGTAATCGGCGTGCTCAGAGCACTGAAGTCGCCGTTGCGCTCCGCTTGCGGAACGGCAGTAGCGTAGATTTGCGTTCCGACTACGAACTTGCGCCACTCCTGACTCCAGAAGAAGAACGTCTTTTTGCGATCCCTGTTGTAGACCTTAGGAATAAACACCGGTCCGCCAATATTCCAGCCGTAGATGTTATAGCGTAATTCCGGTGGCGGCGTGCCGGCCAAGTTGGCGAAGAAATTGTTCGCATCCATCGCATCATTGCGGAAGAATTCGTAGACTTCTCCATGGAAGTCGCGGGTTCCGGATTTGATCGCCATGTTGATGGTGCCGCCCGAACCAATGCCGAAATCGCCGGGCGCGTTGCTGGTCAGCGTTTTAAATTCCGCGATCGCGTCCACCGACGGCATCATCGTTACGCATCCTCCGCAGCCCCGGTCGTAGTTTTCACCGCCATCGATCATCCAAACGTTGTGCTCTTCCCGCTGCCCGTTGAAGCTGATGTTCGTGCTGCCGTTTACGGACACCGGCAGGTTAAAGTCCGGCAGATCCGACGAGGCCCCGGGCGTGAGAATTGCTAGCGCCGCCATATGCCGGCCGTTAATCGCCAGTTCTCCCACCTGCCTTCCGGAGATCAGATCGCTGACCTCGCTCGAATCGGACTCAACCTTCACGGCATCGGCCGCCACCGTAACAGCTTCGGATACGTTTCCTACCTCCATCGTTGCGTCAACGCGCACGGTGTCGTTCGAGTCGATTTTGATGCCGGTTCGCTCGTATCGTTTGAAGCCCGACGCTTCCGTCCGAACCGAGTAAATCCCAATCGGCAGTTCGGGCGCGATGTAATTGCCGGATGTGTTGGTCTGAAGAACGCGCTGCGCGTTTGTTGCGGTGTTGGTAATCGTGACATTCGCATTAGGCACGACGGAACCGCTCGGGTCTGTGACAGTACCCAGGATTGTGGCCGTCTGAGCAAACGCCGCTGTGCTTCCTAGAAAGCTCAAAACAAAAACGAGACAGAGTTTCTGCATAGGATCCTCTTGGCCCCCCAACAGGAAGGTATTGGGAAGATACTAGATCAAACTGAAAGCGCTTTCAACAAAAAAGTGAAGCGCACCTAAGTAAGCTGAATTACAAGCTTCGATACCGACGCTGGCGCGAACTCGTAACTTGGCGAGGCTCCTACCGGCACATTGTGCTCTGCCGGCTCGAGTGCTCTCGGACGGTCGAAGGTGTTGTGAGCGTGTATGTCGCTTGCAGTGAGCACGGTGGCACGCATGCTCGCGATATTTACGCCGCGAATGTGAATCGCTGCTTGTTTCGCTGTATTTATCTCGGAGTTGACGACGGTGAGCACGGCCTTCTTGCCCTGAATGGAACACGACCCGCACAGCGATGGCAGCTCTGCGGCGGCAGGAGACGACAGCCGGTCA
The DNA here is from genome assembly GCA_963722585.1 of Bryobacterales bacterium. GTDB lineage: Bacteria > Acidobacteriota > Terriglobia > Bryobacterales > Bryobacteraceae > KBS-96. Next base: position 25,309 of record CAVRNU010000043.1, read on the forward strand.
GCCGCAATCTCGGTTCGAACCGAAGTGCCGCCTTGATGGTCCGCGTACATGTGGAAGACGTGGTAGATCGGCGTTACGGTAAACCGGTTTCCGACGGCCAGAAATGACGTATGAATATTGTTGACAAGCTGCGCCGCATTCGCCATCGCGATCTTATCCGCGTGCCGGTTAAAGATGTCGAGAGTGATCCCCGAGACCAGAGCGTCGCGCAGCGTCGGGTAATACGCGAACAAATAACTCGGGTCGATACTCGGATCGGTTTGGTGCCACGCGCCCCACTCGTCTACCACCAGCTTCACCCGCCGCTCCGTGTCTACCTCGCCCATAATTTCCCAACGGTTCCGGATCAGATCTTCCATACGGTTCGCTTTTCCCAGCAGCGCATACCAATCGTCGTCCGTAAAATCGACCGATTGACCCTTGCCGCTCGTCCCGCAGTAGTAATGCAGCGCACACCCGAAAACATTGCGTAAAATCCGCTTGTTCTTCTCCGTCAGCTTCGAAAAGAAGCTTCGCGTCCAGGCGTAATCGGCTACGTTGGGACCGGATGCAATGAACGATAGATCCATGTCAAAGCGTGGTACCCATTCAATAAACCGGCGAAACTCGACTGCGTATTCATCGCCGGTGAACCCGCCGCCGCACCCCCAGCTTTCATTTCCTACACCCCAGTAGCGGACATTGAGCGGCTGGCCGCCGCGGAGACCGGCGAGCGAGGTCGTCCCTTCCGGTGAATTGCAATACTCGATCCATTCGTAAAAGTCATATGGATTCAGGCTTCTGACGTTGCCTGCAAAATACGGCTGTGCGCCGGCAAGCCGGCAGAAACGCGCGAATTCGTTCGTGCCGAATTCGTTTGGCTCATATTTCTGAGGGCCATTGGGCGCTTTCTCGAGATACGGCGTGTCCGCCCAGAAATTCGTGCGGCGCGGCCGCTGCTTCCGCGGTCCAACGCCGTCGCGCCAGTTATAACTATCGGCGAAGCATCCACCCGGCCAGCGGATTACAGGCGGCTTCAATTCCCTCAGCCGTTCGACTAACTCCTTCCGGATGCCTCCTATGTTCGGTATCTTCGAGTTCTCGCCCACCCACACACCGTCATAGATACATCCCCCTAAGTGCTCGGTGAAATGGCCGCAGATGTTCGGTGAAATCGTGCCGATCGGCTCGTTCGGGAGTATCTCAATGGCGATTGTGTCCGCCCGTGACGGGCGCGCGGCAACCAGGGCAAGGCTGGAGAGGAGAAACTGACGGCGGTGCATGGGAATTATGATAACGCTTACATCAGCATTTCACTACCGCTGACGCAGTTCTCGCCGCCGCGGCGCTCCGGCACCAACTTCGGCTGACCAGATTGCGCGTATCGCGCTGGAGTGCCGGATGCCGTCATCGGCCGTAACCAATGGAACTCCTTCTATCAAGGCCGTGGCGCCAATGATGACGATATCGGAGATCGCGACCCCTTCGCCGCTGCGGCGGGCTTCCTCAATAGCTGCCTTGGCCTTCTTTGAGATCTTGGCGGGTTCCAGAGCCAGGCAGACCACGACGTGGGTATCAACCAGGATCACCGAAGAATGTCCTATTCTTCTGGAGACAGCGCTGGCTCACGGTTTGTTACTTGCTGCCCAGTAACCGGCCTTGGCGCTAACATGAAGCTTTGAGTCTTTGACTTGGACCGTAATCTTTCGGAACTTACCGTCCAAGGCACTGTTGGCCGGAACGTACGCCAGTGTGTATCGCGCCCGCGCATCGTCAAAAGCTCGCCGGAGACCGGTCAACAAATCGTTGTTGTCGTGAAAATAGGAGCCGCCCGTTGCCGCCGCGAGCTGAGCCATCGTACTTCCGTTCTCCCATGCGATTCGCTTTTCCTGGTTGTCCATCTCGTTGAGAGCCGTACCTGTGCGCATGTTGCCCTGATACGAACTGGCTGCGTTGAAATCGTTGCCCTCCGATGCGAGCGAGTACAGCCCGCGTGAATCGAGCGCGTACACAACCACGTTGCTCTTTTCCGCCCTTCCTCAGAACGGTGTCCAGCTCTGCCTGCGTTTCGCGATAATTCGACCGAAACTCCGCCACGTCTGGAAAATATGCGGCGGCAATACCGTACAGTTCCTGTCCCGGAACGAGGTTGAACCCATCCGAAATCAGAACCAGAGTGTGAGTGGTGGGCATGCTTGCCAGAGCATCTACAACCGCGTTCAGCTCCTGAATGAAAGCCCGCGTGAGAACCGCTGTCCGTTCCGCGGATCCGTTAATGAACGCGCGTACCCTTTGTTTCATCGTGCTGCAATTATCCGGAATCTGCCCCCGGACCCGCACCGATGGCGCATTAATGCAGGCTGACGGTGAAAGGCTTTGGAGCATGTACTTAAGCTGTTCCTTCTCGTAAGCGATATTCGAAGCTTCGCTATCCAGGATCGATGCCTGAAATCTCTTGCTCCGTAGCGCGTTCAGCACGGCCGATCGGTCGCGGGTCGAATCTTGTATTACTTCAAGGCGCCGCGCGAGATTTATCAGTGCGTATTGAGCCTCGGAATCCTGCTCGCCAGCGAAGAATTTCGAAAGAGCCGCGCGCGCTCGCCCCCAGTTGGCGAAAGACGAATGAATCGAATCTACACAAACGAGATACGTCCGCATGGGCGCGTCGGCTGGCTTGATAACGGGCGCCGCGGTCGAGTTTCCCGCCGCCCGGTTCGGGCTTTCGACCAAGCTCGCTCCCGGATCGAAGGTCTTGCTGAACGCTACAACCTTCTGCTTGACTCCATCCTCGAACACGTCGAAGTCCGACGCCTTCAGGCTCGTGACATGGTGGCCTTTTTTATCTGTTACTACCACCGGCACCAGAACTTCTTGCGCATTCACTGTGATTTTCGGAATCCCTGCCGAGGTCGCATCGCTTGATTTGTTTTGCTGACCGGCTGCTCCGCTCACACCGGCAGTCAAAGCCAGCGTCAAGAAAGCAATGAAGGAACGGCATCCGCGCCTGGCCATCGTCCCCACTATATCTCCCGCGTATTGCTTCAGTCGGGCGACTTTGAGTGTCCACATTTTGATGCCCAGCGCACCGAATCATACGGCCAATCGTTCCATTCGCGGTTGTGGCCCACCCGGAACCACCATTTGGCTCGCGCGATAGCCGTTTGATTCCTGGCAATCGCGGGCCGCTTTCGCGCATAATGCTGCTCTGATGAACATCTTCGCGCTCGTGGAGCCGTTTTGGGATCCGGCAAACAAAATTCGGGTGCTGGCCGCCGCTGCCGGCATGATCGTCGCCATAGCCGTGACCGACTGGTGGACGCGGATTTATGTCTCGCTCGGCTTTCTCTATCTGTTTCCTATTATGCTTGCGGCAGGGTTCCTGCCTCGTTTGGCGCTGGTAGCGCTCGGCATCCTTTGCGCTGTGCTGAGCGAGATGTTCAGCTCGCTTAACCCCGCGTGGAACGTCAGTCGCCTGATCCTCCAGGCGCTGGCACTGGCGGGCTGTGGCCTGTTCGTGTCGGAACTTCTTCGCGCCCGCAGGCTCAACCTGGAGACGCACGGCCGGCTTCGCGCTCTGATTGAAACCAGTCCGGCGGCCATTGTGATGGCTGACGAGTGTGGCCTCATCGAACTGGCCAATCAATCGGCAGCCGAACTGATGTCGCCAACCGGCGGGAATCTGATTGGCCAACCGATTGCCCGGTTTCTTCCCGAACTCGAAAACGCATTAAAACCCGGAGGCGAGGCGCGCTTCCGTGCGTCTATGCAGTGTGAAGTACACCGGAGCGACGGAGAACGTTTCGTTGCGGAAGTATGGTTTTCCACCTATAAACAGACCGGCACGCCCAAACTGGCGGCGATCGTTGCCGATGTTACCGAGGAACTGCCCGCCGGACTTCCCTCCCATTCCGTGGAATCGAATGGCGCAAAGCGGCCCGCTTTGAGCAATCGTCAGATAGCCGTTTTACAGCTGGTCTTCGAGGGTCTATCGAACCACGAAATTGCGTCGCGACTTGACATGACCTCGAGCGCTGTTAAAAACACACTGCAACAACTCTTCTCGAAGGCTGGGGTAAATAATCGCAGTCAAATGGTTCGCGTCGCACTCGAACAGTATCGCGACCTTTTATAGGCACGGCCCGGCGAACCTATTCAAGCGGTAAAACGGACCAATCGAACGGCTGGGGCAGGCGTTCGGGCACTCGGAAGACCCCGCCTGCGAAACCGATTTCGTGTCTTCCCCGGAAACCGCTTCTCACGTATTCATGCCTCATGCACTGGAAATCGTTAATCGCGTTCACGGCGTCTGCCGTTGCGCTATTTGCACAAGTTGGGGGACGAATTACCGGGACTGTGAAAGATCCCACCGGAGCGCCCGTAGCCGGCGCCTCCGCGGTAGCCATCAACGCAGCCACCGGAGTAAAACAAGAGACGAAAACCAACGATCAAGGGGTCTACACGTTTCCGGCCGTTGCAGTCGGCCAATACAACATCGAAATCAGCGCTCCGGGATTCACGCCATACCGCCGCACCGGATTGGCGATCAATGTAAATAGCGCCCCGCAGGTGGACGCGACTCTGCAACTGGCAAGCGAAACGCAAACTGTGAATGTCAGCGAAGAAGCCGCCCAGGTTCAGGTGGAAAAAGCCGACACCCAATTAGGCCAGACCCTTACAACCCAACGCATCACGGAGGTGCCGCTCAACGGGCGCAGCTACACCGACCTGCTCGCCGTACAAACCGGCGTCGCTCCCGTAACCACTTCAGCCACTTCCAGCACCTCTTCCGGCGGCAGCTTCGGCGCGGTTGCGCCCTCCGGCGAATTGAATCCGGGATTGTTTTCCGTCAATGGCCAGCGCGAATCCGCTAACGGGTTTATTCTGAACGGCGCAAACGTCGAAGAAGGCATTGCCGAGGGCGCGGCCATCATTCCCAACCTCGATTCGATCGCCGAGTTTCGTGTTCTAACGAGCAACTTCGACGCTGAATATGGCAATTATTCGGGCGGGCTGATCAGCGTCGTCACGAAGGAAGGCGCTAATCAACTGCACGGCTCCGTCTTCGAATTTCTCCGCAACACCGACCTTGACGCGCGCGGATTCTTCGATCCCACCCGAGCACCGTATATCCAAAATCAGTTTGGCGGAACGATCGGCGGGCCTATCAAGAAGGATAAGGTCTTCTTTTTCGCCGATTACCAGGGCACGCGCAATATTCAGGGAATTGAGACGGGACTGCTTCCGGTCCCGTCATTGGCCGACCGCACCGGTAATTTGTCGGACCTGGCGAGTTCTTTGACCGGAGCGGTGTCGAGCTCGAACATGGCGAATCTGCTCACGCAAAAGTTAGGTTATACGGTCGCCGAAGGAGAACGCTTTTACACGCCGGGCTGCACCAGCTCAGCCGCTTGTGTTTTTCCATACGCAATCATTCCGCAGAACGCCTGGTCCGTTCCCGCCGAGCGCCTGCTGCAATATATTCCGCTGCCAAACCTTGGAACCAGCGAGTACTCAAACGCGTCGCTGGCGCAGCGGCTCAACGACAACAAGGGCTCCGCGCGAGTGGACGCGCAGACGGCGCGCTTTGGGACTCTCTCGGCTTATTACTTCCTCGATAATTATAATCTGAATAATCCCTACCCTACCCAGCAAGGCGGAGCCAATGTTCCAGGCTTCAATGCGCTTTCGAACGGCCGGTCACAGTTGGCCAATTTGAGCGATACCATCAGCTTCACTCCGACGCTGGTGAATGAATTCCGCATCAGCTACATGCGCGACTTCAACAACCTGGGCCAGCAGCAAGGCGGAATTGGTGTCAGTTTGGCGTCCCAGGGCTTCACCGTCGGACCCGACGGCATCGTCATCGGAGATCCCAAGACCGAAGGAGTCGAATCCATCGTGTTCAACAAGATTAACTTCGGCACGAGTCCCTTTTCTCTGGTTCAAACCAATGGCAGCTATCAAGCCCAGGACAACCTGTCCAAAGTCTTCGGAGCGCATTCCTTCAAGTTTGGCGGCCAGTACCTGCTTCAAACGGTCAAGCTGCTGCCGGACTTCACGGCCAATGGCCAGTTTCAGTTCAGTGGATATGCGACCGGGCTGGATTTCGCCGACTTCCTGCTGGGACTGCCGGACCTGTATAGCCAGGGCTTCTCGCCCGCGTTTTATGAGCGATCGAACTATGGCGGCCTCTTTGCGCAAGACAGTTGGCGCGCGACATCCAATCTGACGCTGAATTACGGCCTGCGATGGGACATGATCATGCCGTGGTACGAAGAGCATAATCAAACCGGCACATTGATTCCAGGCGAGCAATCGCAGGTCTTCCCAACCGCCCCCACCGGTTATGTCTTTCCCGGCGATCCGGGCGTTCCGAGAACCATTGCCCCCACGCGCTACAACAACTTTTCGCCGCGTCTCGGTCTCGCTTATTCGCCCGACTGGGAAAACTCGTTTCTGAAGATGCTCACCGGCGGCGCGGGAAACAGCAGCATCCGCGCGGGGTATGGACGGTTTTTCACGGCAATCGAGGGTCAGACGCTCGCATTTGAAACCGGAAACGCGCCTTACGGCCTCACGTACACAAGTCCTGAGCCGCCGCTTTTTTCAAATCCTCTCATCGGCGCGGAAACGGGTACCGTCTACCCGCAGGAGTTTCCGGTTACTGTCCCGCCTTATAATTCGTCGCCTAAGAATCCCGCCACGAATGTCAATTGGGCGTCGTATCTTCCGCTCAACGGAATTGACGCGTACTTTCCCCGAAACAAAAATCCGTACTCGGAGAACTATTTCGTCTCGCTCGAGCGGCAGTTTGGAAAAAACACTGTGTTCGATGCGAGCTATATCGGCAGCCAAGCGCATCACCTGCTGGTGCTGCTTGCCGCCAATCCCGGCAACCCCGCGTTGTGCGTTAGTCTGAGCCAGGCGAGCGATGTGGCGCCCGGCTCGCCCACCTGTGGGCCGTTCGGCGAGAACCTCGTTTACACAAGAAGTAACGGCCAGGTCGTCAATGGGACGCGCGCGCCATTCGGAAACGACTTCGGCACCGACGTCTACTTTGACGCAACGGGTAACTCGGCGTATAACTCTTTGCAAGTCAGCCTGAAACATTCCGGCGGCGGCCTGACAATTCTGGGCAGTTACACTTACGGTAAGTCGCTCGACCAGGCCTCGAATCTGGGCGAGCAAGTGTATCCTTATAATTACGACTTAACCCGCGCGCCGTCCTCCTTCGATATCAGGAATAATTTCGTTGCTAGTTACCGTTACGACTTACCCTTCGAAAAGTTCTTTCGTCATTCAAACCTGGCGACCAAGGGCTGGGCGATCTCTGGAATTACTCGCTTCAGCAGCGGCCTTCCTGTGACGCTCGTCAACCCCAACGATACCGCCTTGATTGGAAGCTACAACAACGGAGTGAACGGCGTCGGATTCGCCGGGCTCGATGTTGCAACGGGACCACTCGAAATTAACACCAACCCGAGAAACGGTCAGCCCGCCTTCAACACGGCGCTTTTCAGCCTACCAACGCTTGGCTCGCCCGGCACTGCGGACCGCCGCTTCTTTTACGGTCCTGGAATGGACAACTGGGACATCGCATTGCTCAAGGAGACCCGCTTCACGGAATCCAAGGCGCTCGAATTACGGATCGAGACGTTCAACACGTTTAATCACGCCCAGTTTTTTGGCGCGAACTCGGTGGACGGCAATTTTAACGACCCGACATTCGGGCAGGTCGTCAACGCGATGTCGCCCCGGCTGATGCAGGCGGCGTTGAAGTTCCGGTTCTAACCGAAGTGGGTCACGATCTCGCTTCGCAAACGCCCAATGGCTACTTCGATTCGCTCGGGATTCCGAGATTGACGGGCCGTCGATAGCTCAACCCGCCGAACCACCATATACGGACCGCGGGTACGGAAGTATAACAGGGAGAGCGGGTAACCGCCTACCTATGTAACTGCGCCGGATTCACCGCCCGAATATATTCGCCGCGCGTCCAAATGGGAATGACGGACCGACCGCCACCTTGTCGTCGACCAGGACCCGATTCGGGCCGGGACTTGTCCCCATGGACGTGGCGTCCGCCATAGTTTGCGATCGCTTCCAAGCACGAATAGAGTTTGAAAGCCGATGGCTTGATAAGCCATGACGTTGCCGCCGAATTGGAGGCGGCTGGAGTCCGAGAATCCTTCGCCCCTAAGCCATAGCGTCCCGTCGATTTTAAGCACGAATAAATTCAGGTCGTCCAGCACCTGAATGCCTGGGTACCGGAGAGAAGGCTTCGGTTTAAATGTTATTTTGCACCCTCCTTTACCCTGCTGTGGGCGAACACTGGGGCTTGAGCAGTGTACACCCGAAGCGGTTCGCGCGCAATCGCAATTTGCAGACCGGACGCCGCTCTACTAAGCTCAGGCCAAAGCAAGACCGCCTCGAACCGGAATCATCCGACCTTATGCGCCACTCGAAATCCGCCGATGTCTATAGCAGTTGCGCTATGAGCAATCTTGCCAAAGCCGGTATCTTCGCAAGTGCCGCCTTCTTATCCTGTGTTTTCGGCGTTGTATCCGACATGCGCCAGCTCCGACGGAAGGAGCAGGCTAATTTTCTGCTTCCGCTCGCCCTGTTCTCTAACGCCTTCGTCTGCGCAGGCGTCGGCATCCTGCTGTTCGGCGACTACCTGTTGACGCCGCAATAGGTTTCCACATTGGGAGGGTGGGCTTCAGCCTGCCGCGGGACTTTAGTCGCGCTCGATTTCGTACCAATCAGTGCGAAACGCGTTGCGCCGGCGGACTCGCTGTTTGCTCTTCGCCGGCAGCCGCCCCCACGGGTTGAAATCTGTCAACGTGCGTTCTCTGTATCTCGATTGCCTCGTCAAGTTGGCTCTGCTTGAGCCGCTTGGTATCAGCCGCCAATTCGCGGGCCTTTTGTGAATCCCCGAGTTTTGCATACACGCGGCTGAGCTGGTAATGAGCGTTCGCATGTTCAGGAGACAGTTGAATGACCTTTTCAAACTGGCCCCGCGCCTGATCCAATTGCCCCAAAGCCAAATATGCTTTGCCCAGTTCGTAATGGGCTTGGGGAACGTTTTGGTTGAGGCGGATGGCGCTCTCGAGCACATCCACAGCTTCCCGATCCTTTGCGAGACGCTCGAGCGTCAATCCGTAGAAATAGTCAAGCATGAAGTCCTCAGCTATCTCTCTCCGCGCATCGGTTAAAATCGCTTCGGCTTGGGCGTTGTTGCCTTCCAAGAGATAACTTTTCGCCATTGCAACGTACGCAAGCGCTATTTCCGGGTGGAGATCAACCGCCGCACGAAACGATTTTCTAGCTTCCGCAAAAGCCCCTCGTTGCAAGTCGATGCTGCCCAGCCGTATATACAGCGGATACTTGTCGTTCACTGAATTCAGGCCCCGGAGTACAACCTGGGCCGACTCGTCGAGACGATTCAAATCCATCAAGAGGCGCGTATAGTCCAAATAGCGATCGGGATTTCGCGGCTCGACCATAAGCGCGCGGTGATAAGCATCCAGAGCTTGTGGAACCTTTCGAGCGCTTTCGTATGCAAGCCCCAGCAGGCTGAGCGTGGCGGCGTCATCAGGACGCTCAGCGCGCAAATGCTCCAGTACTCGAACCGCTTCATCCGGCTTTTGCGCGTTTAGATATGCCACCGCGAGATTGAACTGATTTGCCACAGAACGAGGATCCATTCGGTCGAGCCGTTCGAAACAGTCAAGCGCCTCTGCATACATCCGCTTATCAGTGAAGAGAACCGCGAGCTGATATTGCTGCCGAGCGGAAGGCGCGGAATGCCGCTCTAGTCTTGCGAGCGAAGCCTTAGCTTCGCTACGTCGGTCCAATCGCAAGCAAGCCATTACAAACTGAAACGCGGTGTCTGGGTCGTTATCCAACAGCTCGGGCACGCCTTTCAATTGCTCGACGGCTTCTTTGTCGCGCGCGGACGCCAGATACACCATTCCGAGGTAATAGTGCGCGAACTGGTCGGATGCGTCGAGATCGCGCGCTATTTTGAGCTGCTTCTCGGCCTCGCCGTATCGCTTTTCGCCCAGGTAATTGAAGCCGAGATTTTTATGTGGACCGGGAAGCTTTGCGTTCAGGCGTATGGCTTCCCGATAATGTGCGTCGGCCTGATCGATGCGTCCTAACTTCGAGTAAGTCACTCCAATTATGTTTTCGAGAGCAGGATTATTCGGCTGGCCGCGGCTTGCGTCCTCGAACTCGCGCAGAGCAGCTTGGTACTGGCCCTGCTCGAATAATGCAAAGCCTTTTCGAACGCTCGGTGGTTGGCCGAAGGCGGACCCTGCCAGGCACAGGCTGAGAGTAACCAGAATAGGTGAACAACTTCGCATTAAAGACTGGAACGGGAGTCTGGCTGGTCCGCCCTTTGAATCGTCGCCTCGGCAAGCCGGTCGGTCTTGATTCGTTGCGATTGTTCGAACGCCGCCCGGGCTTCTTTCATGCGCCCCATTTTCTTGTAAACCATTCCCAATACATAATGGACATTGCCTTGATCGTCCGTGGCGAGCCCGCGGTTCAGCTCCTCTACCGCTCGAGCAAACTCTTGCCGCTGGAAATACGCTTTGCCGAGCTGCTCGTGAACCATGACGAGGTCCGGTTTCAGGCGGAGCGCCTTGCGCAGATAAAGAATCGCTTGGTCGGGTTGATGTTCGGAAACCAGAATGGCCCCTATTTCCGCATTCGCTTCAGCGTGGTTCGGATTGAGCCGCAGTTCTTGTTGAAGCTGCGCGAGCGCCTCGCTGTTATCATCGCTCTTCCAAAGCAGATCGCCTATTGCGAAGTGCAACCCCGGCAGCTCCGGACGCATCTGCTCCACAATCCGGTATTCGGCCAGAGCTTTGCCGTTTTCTTCCCGATGCGCGTAGGTCTGAGCCTGAAGCTGGTGAGCGCGGAAAGAATCAGGATCGGTTTTTAGCAATCGATCTAAGACGGAGAGTGAAAGCTGCTGGTAAGTTCTTCCGAGCAGATAGCGCGCCTTTAAGTTCTTTGGGTCGTCGCGGAGCTGCGCAACCAGCGCGGCCTCCGCCTCTTCGAACGCTCCGCGACTAAAATCAGCCAGCGCTCGTTTGTAGCTAGCATCAAGCGGGTCCAACGGCTGTTCATGCCGAAACTCGGCTTGTGCTTCGTTTGGCTTGTTTTGCTGAAGATACACCTCAGCGAGACCGTAGTGAGCGCCTGCCCAATGGGAGTCTGACTCGATCGCCCGCTTGTAGTGCGCGATCGCCTTGTCCCAATCACCTCGTGTCGCGTAGATATCGCCAAAGATTTGGTGGTAAAAGGGACCGCCGCGCGGAACTGCGGCCAGCACCTTCTCCACTTCCCGATTAGCCGATTTGCGATATCCTTCGCCCAGCAGGAAAAGAAAATCGGCATCACCGGGAAAATCGTGGACTGCTTTACTCAGTTGCGCAATCGCCGCCGCGGTCTGCCCCGAATCCCATAAACCGGACGAAAGCCACGAGCGGGCTTCCTTATTCATCGGCTCCTGGTCCAGAGCCTTTTCGAGATGTGGTACAGCACGTTGGGGGTGGTACAGCTTCACGTAATCGATTCCCAGAAACAAGTCGGCACCGCGCAGCCCAGGTCTCAAAGCAAGTGCTTTTTCGAACGCCCCAGCCGACTCGTCGAACTTGGCTTCCAGATAATAAACGAGCCCGAGATTGCCGTAAACTTCGGCGACGCCCGGATGGAGACGAAGAACCGCTGTGTATTCGCGCGCGGCCGTGGTCAGATCGCCCGTACTCTGCGCTTGCCGCGCGGCGAGGAAATGCTGCTGCGCCTCGGAATCGGCGTCCTGTCCGCTCAGCGACGTCGCGGCAATCCAGAGAGAAAGCCAAACAGCGCCAACGACGCTACCGAGCCGCGACCGCCAGGGAGCGGCCGTAAAGTGATTGGCGAAACGCCGCACGATATCGGTCCATTTTATAAGGTCACTCAAAACGAAAGCCGCAGACTGGCCTGCATACTTCGATTGCCCTGGGCCGATGTATATTGCCCGAAACTGGGGTCGGTCACTGTGTTGTCGATGCCGCTGGTGCTGTTGGCGCTCCCAAACCGATGGCGATTAAACGCATTAAACGCCTCCATGCGGAAGACAGCATTGACCTTCTCCCGGATGGAGAACCTCTTCTCGACCGATATGTCCTCGTCCAAATACAGTGGGAGCCGGATATTCGAAACGCGCGAAGCATCCCCGAGGGTAAAGCTCGCGGGCTGCGAAAATGCCGCCGGGTTGAATGCCTTGCTTTCCCCGAAAACGAACGGCCCTTGATTAGACAGTGTGTCGCTCACGCCCGGAACAACGTTTACGCGGCACGACGGGTTAAACAGCCCGCTGATATAACTGCCTCCGCAATTAATCGAAATCGGTGTGCCGCTAGTGTAGGTTTGAATGGCTCCTACGTTCCACCCGCTTACAATTGCGTTCACCACTCGCCCGCCGTTATTCAGAAGTGGTTTTCCCTTGCCGAACGGCAGCTCGTAGCTGTAGCTCAAAACAAACGATTGCGGCACGTCCTGCGCGCTGAGCGATTTCTCGGCTCCAGCGTTATAGTTGTTTTGCATGTTGACCTGAGCCTGGGTGTTCCAGCCGCCTTCCGGCGGATAGGCCCCGTCGGCGTTCGTCAGCGTTTTCGCCCACGCGTAGCTTGCCAGCAACGTCAGCCCTGCGGAAAATCGTTTCTGCAGTTTGGCCTGCAACGCTTCATACGTATAGAAGCCAAACGGGTTCCCCTCCGACGAATTGTCCAGGCTGAAATCGGTGTATTGCGGAAATGGACGCAGCGCTTGCGCAACGGTCGCCTGGTTGCCCCAATCGCTCACGAAATTCGGATAGGGAATCGGGACCGGCGTCTGCCCGGCACAGGCCGGATTTGTGGTCTGCTGCGTAATCAGCACGTTCAGGCAGGCGCCCTTAGAAAGATAAGAAGGATTCAATTGATTGGGGGCCCTCTGCTCGGCTTGCAAATGGTCGCCGTGCGCTCCCACATACCCCACATCCACCATAAAGTCCTTTGCGAACTGATGCTGAACATCAAACGTCCAGTTCTGAATTCGGCCCGGTTCGTCGGTATTGGAGAGAATCGCGCTCGGCTGGCCGCCCGTGGAGCCGTTAGAAATCGTAGGGTTGATAAAGGGCGGTAGTGCGCCTGGATAGGCGGTGATCTGGTCCGGTCTTATTACCGGTTGTGTGCTTCCTGTCGGCGCGTTGATCCGGAACGGATTTGAAAACCCGGCGCTATCCGTTTGAGCGAAGCCATTCACGATAATCGGCGAATAGTAGATGCCGTACGCGCTGCGAATCACGGTGTTGGAAGTCAACGCGTAAGCAAACCCCACGCGCGGCGCTAACGATTTGTAGTAAGTGCTTTGAGGCGTACTGAGGCCCGTTCGCCCAGGCCCCGATCCCGCAAACACATACGCCCCTGGCAGGCCCCCGGCTCCAGGATTCGGAACGGTCGGGTCCATCCACGACAGGCGGTCGTGCGCTTCTGTCACCGGCGTCGGAATTTCGTAGCGGAGTCCGAGGTTCAGCGTCAGTTTCTGGCTCACCTTAAAATCGTCCTGAACGAACGCAGCCCAATACCGGGTGCGCATACCGATGTCCTGAGGCGTCGGAATCCAGGCGGTGCTCGCGGCTCCGAGAAACAGGCTGGCGTACGAAAAGCCGGAATTCGGGTCGATCAGGTTTGACGTCTGCGCCGCCGAGAAGATGAACCGGCCGGAAGAATAGGCGAGTTGATTGGTGTCGAACTCCAATCGGCGGTGGTCAATTCCAAAAATGAAACTGTGCCGCCCTTTGATCCAGCTCACGTTGTCGTCAAACTCGTAATCGTTGTCGATAAAGGTCGAATCGGCGCTGTCCGGGCTGGCCGTGACGCCGCCCGGCAAAAACGAAGGAAGCTGCGCATCGGTTACGCCCTTGAGACCGATCTGCGCAGCCAGGTTCTTGCCCAACGTTGAGAGCATATTCACCTCGGCGCGGTCGGTGCGCGAGAATCCGAAATTGAACTCGTTCAGCAGCGTCGGGCTGATCGTGTCGGTGTAGTTGAACCGGCCGTAATCGGTATGCTGAGTTGGGTTTTCGCTGGTCCAGATGGTTCCGAGTGCCTGGGTTTGCGTCAGCGGCATGTTCTCGTAGCTCCAGCTTCCCGAGATTTTCTGTTTGGGCGTGATGTACTCGTCTATCTTCGCGGTGTACAGGTTAGCTTTATATTGGTTGATCGTCGTATTTTCAAAATTGTTATAGACGTTGTTGTTTTGAGCTTTGGGGAAAAACACCATCGCGTTCTTGACGACACCGTCGATGCGGCTCATCGGAATGATATTGCCAGCGTACGGCTGGCATGGCGGTCCGGAAACACACGTCGTGTAATCGTAAAGCTGGTGCGCCGGATAGGTGACGCCCAGCGATGTCGTCGGCGTCAAAAGATTCGAGAAATTCCCCTGGTCCCACGCTGGATCCGGCACCGTAGTGGGACCGGCCGATCCGGACTTGTAGCGATAAAACTCCGTGTTGAACATGAAGAACGTCTTGTCTTTTCCGTTGTAGATTTTCGGAAGCCAGACTGGACCCGCTACCTCGAAACCAAAGTCGTTCTGATTGTCCGGTTGGCGTTGCACTCCTTTGTAGTTGTTGTACCAGCCGTTGGCGTCCAGAACTTCGTTCCGCAGAATCTCGTATGCCGTGCCGTGAAGCTGATTTGTGCCTGATTTGGTCACCAGATCGACGATGCCTCCCGTGGCTCGGCCGTATTGTGCTGGAAACGTCGCTGTTAGCACCCGGAACTCGGCAACGGCATCGGTGCCCACGCCATAATTCATTTGAAGATTCGGATGCGTCAGCGAGATGCTGGCTCCATCCACCAAAACGTCGACACCGCCTTCCTGCCCGCCATTGATTTTGAAAGAGAGCTGGCTGGTAGGAGTATTGGGCAGATTGCCCGTAAATCCCGGCGTTAGTTCGACGAATTGTATGGGGTTGCGAACCTGGCCCGCCACTTGCAGCGGCAGATCGGCTATTAATTGCGGACTAACCGAGGTGCCAAGCTCCGAAGTTTGGCTCTCAACCTGGCTGACATCGCCGCGAACTTCGACAGATTCGGAAGTGTTGCCAATCTGGAGAGACACGTCCAGCGTGCTGGTCGTCGCAACAGCGACGGTGATGCCAGTCTGCTTAAATTCCTTAAAGCCCGAAGCAGAGACAGTAATATCGTAGGTTCCCGGGGGAAGATTCGAGGCCGTATAGGTGCCGCCGGAAGTCGTTACCGCGTTCGTTGTGACCTGGGTAGCTTCGTTCACAATCGATACCGTCGCGCCCGATACCGTTGCGCCCGATGGGTCTGTCACCCGGCCCGTAAGAGTACCGGCTCCCTGTGCCCACGCTCCAACTGGAAACGCCAGAACAGCCGCTATAACGAACGCAACCAACACGTTCGCGCAATTACGCTTCACTCCATCCAACAAGTCTTCCATAGCGCGCTTGACCCCTCAATTCCTCTCGTGTGAGGCGATTATGGCATTGCACTTCACGGAAAAACAGGAAGGATTACAGTAAAATTTACTGTGACTCAGCAACCTGCGATAAGCTGTACGTGAACAACTTGCCGCTATGGAGCAGCTTGAGGACGAACACGTTTCCCAGATCACCTTTGAACGCGCACAACGGCACCGATCGCCTGTGCGCTCGTCCGATGGGAAACAACATCTGGAGCTGTTGCATCGAATCGCAAACAGCCGCTCATTTTCTACGTGTCACACTTTGAGGGCTTTTCTGCTCTATGTCGGCGAGCACGCCATCGCCGGGCGGCTGGATGCCATCAAAGAACAGCAAATTGGCAGCCGTGTCCTCGGGCGCAAGCCTGACTACGACCCGGCCGGAGACAATATCGTTCGCGTCCGCGCACGCCAGCTCCGTCAACGGCTGAGTGAATATTTCGCGGGCGAAGGCCTCGATGAGCCGGTCATCGTTTCCATACCGAAGGGGCATTACATTCCAGTTTTTGAGCCGCGTATCCCGGCCCTGAATGATGCCCCGGACCCGCCCGCTTCTCAGTCCTCCATTTCGAGCAACGATCCCTCGCCTGAAGTTCACGCAGGCCCGAAATTGCGCCGCTTTGGCATTCGAGTGGGCCCTTTGTTAGTCATCGCTGCTATCATCGCCGCCGTTGTCCCGTTGCTTTGGTCCATGCACAGAACAAAGTCGGTTTCAGATTCCTCCTCAAACCAAGGAACCGGCCCTTTATGGGGGCAGCTTTTTCCAAACGGCGGACCGGAACTCACCGTAGTTGCCGCCGACGCAGGCTTTGCGCTTTGGCAGGACATTACCGACCGCAGCCTCAATTTGGGGGATTATCTCAGCCGCAGATGGTATGCCGAAGGCGCGACTGCAGATCTTAAGATGCGCGAGATCGCCATCCGCCGTTTTACCAGCCCAGCGGACCTTAGTCTCGCCGTGCGAATCGCGGAAATCGCCGGCTCTTACAATGGCCGCGTCCGCGTGAAGTTCGCGCGCAACCTAGACATTCACGAAGTGCGCACGGGCAATCTGGTGCTGATAGGCAGCTGGCGCTCGAATCCGTGGGTCGAGCTGTTCGAGCCGCGAATGAATTTCGTGCTCGAGTACGATCGCAGCCGTCACGGACCCGCGTTCCGTAACCGCTCCCCCAAACCCGGTGAGCCGGATTTTGTCGCCCTCGATAGCAGCCTTTCCGTCCAAGGCCCTGAAACCAAGCTCATTGAATCCTATGCAGTAGCGGCTCTGCTGCCAAGCCCCACCGACCGCGGTCACGTGCTTATCGTCGAAGGTCTCAGTATGGAAGGCACCGAAGCCGCCGGCGAATTTGTCACCAATCCGAAACGCTTCGGTACGCTTCTGCGGCGCATCGGGCAAAAGGATGACAAATCGATAAAGCCGTTCGAGGTTTTGCTCGGACTAACCGCGATCGCGGGCGGCTACGCCGACCCGGAACTCATCGCCTACCGCTATCCCCTGCAGTGATTGGTGCTGATCGCTGACTGCTCAAAGCTCCTTTTTATAGTTGCCACCCGCCGCCCAGCGAGTTGTACACCTCAACCAGCGCCAGACGCTCGTTCAGCCGCGCGGCCGCCAGGTTCAATTCGGCGGAATAATAATTGGTCTCGTTCGTCAGCACTTCCAGATAACTTGTCGCTCCACCCTGGTACCGCGTATGCGACAAATCGGATGCATCCTTTGCCGCCGAGGCCAACGCCATCTGATGCTCGCGTACAACACGATATTTTTGGTACGCGATCAGTGCGTTTGAAACATCCCGGAAGGCCTGCTGGATGGTCTGCTGGTAAGTCAGTAATGCTTGTTGCTGCTGTGCTTCTGCCAGCCTCAGGTTCGCCTTCAGCTTGCCCGCCGTAAAAATGGGCTCGGTAGCCGACCCGGTATAAGTCCACGCCCGCGAGCTGCCGCGGAACAGCGTTGTCAGCGAGCCGCTCTGAATTCCCGCCAATCCAGTCAGTGAAATATCGGGGAAAAAAGCAGCCCGCGCCACCCCAATTTGAGCGTTGGCCGCAATCAGATTCTGCTCCGCTTCCCGTATATCCGGCCGCCGTTCGAGTAAGCTCGAAGGCAGTCCCGGCGGAATTGCTTGCGGCAAAGGCTGGTCGATCAGCGCCCGGCCGCGCCCAATCGGACCAGGATTCAGACCCAGGAGAGTGGTAATCGTGTTCTCCTGCTGCTGTATTTGACGCTCGAGATCCGGAATGGTGGTTGCGGCCGTCTCTACCAGCTGCTCCGCCTGCCGTTGGTCGAGGAGCGGCGAAGAGCCCCCATTCACCAGCGCCTGCGTCAGCATTAAAGACTGTTGCCGCGAGCCAAGCGTTCGCTGAGAAATCTCGAGTTGCAGGTCCAGCTCGCGCAGCGTGAAATACGCTGTAGCTACATTCGCCACAAGAGTGCTGACAACGGCGCGCTGAGCCCACTGATTGGCAAGCAGACTAGCGCGAGCCCCTTCTGTGGCTCGCCTGTATTTGCCCCAAAAGTCAAGGTCCCAGGAAGCGGAGAGACCCAACTCAATGGCGTTGTAAGTGAAAGTTGGGAAGCCGCCTCCGAGCGGAGGACTACGAAGCCCTGTGTCTTCCAACACTCCGCTTACAGTCGGGAACTGATTCGAACGGGTCGCGATAAGCTGCGCTCGCGCCTGATCGACGCGTGTCGCCGCCAAACGCAAGTCGTAACTTTGTTGCAGCGCGACGCGTATCAGCTTCTGCAATTCTTCGTCCTGGAAAACCGTCCACCACTTCGCGTCGCCCAGCGAGGTCTCTGCAGCCGTGCCATCCGCGCTTCCATCCGGACCACGGTATGCAGGCGGAACGGCAACCTGGGGTCTCTTGTAGTTCGGCCCCATCAGGCAGCTTGCCTGGAACACTAGCACCGCGAGCAACGGCCAAAAATACAGACGCCTCATCGCGCCAGCTCTCCTTCCGTCTCTATTTCCGGCTCACCCACCTTCTTGCGCGTGAATTTCGCGCTCAACGTTTCGACCACATCAAAGGTCACCGGAATCAGGAAAATCGCGATTAAAGAAGCCGCCAGCATTCCGCCAATCACCACAGTGCCGAGAATGCGCCGGCCGGCAGCGCCTGACCCCGACGCCGTCCATAACGGAACGCAGCCCAGAATGAAGGCGAAGGCAGTCATCAGAATCGGCCGCAGCCGAAGCTGGGCGCCGGCTAAAGCCGCCTCCGCAATGCCCTTGCCTCTCTCGTACTCCGTATTTGGCAAACTCAACGATAAGAATGGCGTTCTTGGCGGAGAGGCCAATCAGCATCACTAGGCCGATCTGCGCATAGACGTCGTTTTCAAGCTTCCTCGCAAATAGCGTCAGGTACGCTCCGAAAACCGCGATAGGCACGCCCAGCAGAACGCTGAATGGCAACGACCAGCTCTCATAGAGCGCGGCCAGAATCAAAAACACAAAAAGCAGCGACAATCCGAACACCGCGCTCGATGAAACGCCCTGAGCCGCCTTCTGCTCCTGAAACGACATGCCCATGTAGTCGAAACCCATCTCGCGCGGCATCGTCTGCGAAAAAACTTCTTCCAGAGCCTTCGTCACCTGTCCCGAGCTGTACCCTGGCGCTGCAGTCGCAAATATCTGCGCCGAGTGATATTCGTTGTAGCGCATGGTAAATTCGGGACCGTTCATCGCATGAATATTGGTCACCGCGCTTAACGGAACCATCCCTCCGTTGTTGCCCGTCACATAGAACTGCCCGATGTTGTCGGGCCGCGTGCGCGAGTCTCCTTCCGCTTCCACATACACCTGCCACTGCCGCCCGAAGCGATTAAAGTAGTTCACAAGGTATCCGCCCATGAACGTCTGCATCGTTTCGTAAACGTCCCCGATATTCACGCCTTGGCGCATCACTTTGGCACGGTCTACATCCGCATACACCTGCGGCACGTTAGGCAAATAGGTGGTCGCAATGTTCATAAATTCCTTGCGTTTGCGCGCCGCTTCCAGGAACGTGTCCACATTCTTCGTGAGAAATGACTGATCGGCTCCCGAGCGGTCTTCGAGCACAAACGTAGCGCCTCCCGAAGTTCCGACCCCAGGAATCGAGGGCGGAGAGAACGAGAACGCAAGTCCCTCGCGTATTTGCGAGAGCTGCTGCGCCACGTGCGCCTGAATCGCCGTGTATTGCTCTTCGGGCTTTGTGCGCTGGTCCCAATCTTTCAGCGGCACAAAAAAGAAAGCGCTATATGTGTTCTGAACCAGGCTCAATAAGCTGAACCCGATGACCGAAACGCAGCCCTGCACTCCCGGCGTTTTCAAGAGTACGTTCTCGACCTTGCGGGCGGCCTCGCTCGTGCGCTCGAGCGAAGAGGCGTCGGGCAACTGCATTGCCACAAACATGTATCCCTGGTCTTCTTCGGGAAGAAATGCCGTGGGCAGCTTTCCGCCCAACAGCACCGCGGCCAAGCCGGCGAGTGCCAGAAACACGAAGCTGAACCCCCATTTCCGAATGAGCAATGCAGAGAAACTGAGATAGCCGTTTCTGGCCCTCCCGAACCCGCGATTGAACCAGCGGAAGAATGCGCCTAACGGTCCGCGCGTTCTCCTTCTGGGCTTCAGCAGCAGCGCGGAAAGAGCGGGGCTTAACGAAAGCGCATTAAAAGCCGAGAACAAAACCGAGATCGCAATCGTCACCGCGAACTGCTGATACAGTCGTCCGGTAATCCCGGGAATGAAGGCCGTCGGTATGAACACGGCCGCCAGAATCAGAGCGATCGCGACTACCGGGCCAGATACTTCTTCCATGGCCTTGAGCGCCGCATCACGCGGCGTCATGCCTTCCTCGATGTGATGCTCGACGGCCTCGACAACCACAATTGCGTCGTCAACCACCAGGCCGATGGCAAGCACCAGGCCGAATAGCGACAGCGTGTTGACCGAAAAGCCGAGCATCGGAAAGACGATGAATGTGCCGATTAACGATACCGGGACGGCCAGCAAGGGAATCAGTGTCGCGCGCCATCCCTGCAGGAAGATGTAGACTACAACGACCACGAGCGCCAGCGCCTCGAATAATGTAATCTCGATTTCCTTGATGCCGGCTGAAACCGCTTTTGTTGTATCGAGGCTTACTTCGTAAGCCAGGTCCTGCGGAAACCGCTGCTGCAATTGCGCAATGCGCTTGCGCACGCTCTGCGCCGCTTCCACCGCGTTCGAACCCGGCAGTTGGTAGAGCGCGACAATGGCCGACGGCTTTCCGTTGTATCGGCCCGCCAGGTTATAGGTTTGCGCGCCCAACTCAGCGTGCGCCACGTCCTTCAACCGCAAGCTCGAGCCATCTGGATTGGCGCGCAGAATGATGTTGTCGAACTGTTCCGGAGAAACGAGCCGGCCTTCCGCGCGCACTGTGTACGTGAACTGCTGTCCGCTCGGAATCGGCTCGCCGCCAATCTGTCCTGCCGGATTTACCGTGTTCTGGGTTTGAATCGCGTTGATAATCTGCGGAACCGTAACGCCTAGCTTCGCCAGCTTGTCCGGCTTCACCCAGATGCGCGTCGCGTATTGGCCCGCCCCGAATACCTGCGCGCGCGAGATACCTTTCACGCGAGTCAGTTCGTCCACCAGGTTGATGTAAGCGTAGTTCGCGAGAAATGTGCTGTCGTATGTATCCTTAGGCGAGTACAGCGAAATGAGCATCAACGGCGATGTCAGCGACTTCTGAATAACGAGGCCCGCCGTGTTCACTTCGCTGGGCAATTGCGATTGCGCTTGCGACGTCCGCAACTGCGTCAGCACGTTGTCAATATTCGGATCGGTCTTCACATCGAAATCGACCGTGATCTGTGTCTGGCCATTATTGGCGTTGATCGAATACATGTAGTTCATGTTGTCGACGCCGCTGATCTGCTGTTCGAGCGGCGTCGCAACCGACTGCTCGAGCGTTTGCGCGTCGGCTCCCGGATAGAGAGCCTGCACCCAAATTTCTGGAGGAACGATGTTCGGAAATTGGCCGGTGGGAAGACTCAGCAGTGAAACGAATCCGACGATCACCATGACGATGGCGATCACCATCGCCACGATGGGGCGGTTGATGAAAAACTTAGCCATGTATATTTTGCTCGTGCTTAAGAGGGTTTCTGAGTAGGATTTGAATTATCGGGCTTCGGATTGACGACCGCGCCATCGCGCACTTTGGCAAGGCCCTCGGTCACCACGCGGTCTCCTGGATTGAGGCCATTTTGGATCACCCACATGGAACCGTACCGCGTCCCTACCTTCACTGCGTGCATGCTGACTTTGTTGTCCGGCCCGACTACTGCAACCTGATAACTAC
This sequence comes from Bryobacterales bacterium, assembly GCA_963722585.1. Taxonomy (GTDB): domain Bacteria; phylum Acidobacteriota; class Terriglobia; order Bryobacterales; family Bryobacteraceae; genus KBS-96. The sequence goes on from CAVRNU010000043.1 coordinate 47,146, forward strand.
CCTGCAGCTCCGATACTGCCCGCTGCGGAATGACAAGCGCGTCTTTCAAAAGACTTGTGACGGCGCTGATCCGGCCGAATTGGCCCGGCCGGAGGATGTTCCCTGGATTCGCGAATGCGCCGACGATGCGAATCGTCCCGGTCTGATTGTCCACCTGCCGGTCCGTGAATACGATGCGCCCCTTCTGTCCGTACACGTTTCCGTTGGCGAGCGTCAACGACAGGGGAATTGCGGCGGAATTTCTAAGCCAATCGCCGCCCGGCCCTGGTTTGATGCGGTCGGAAACTTGCAAATACTCCTGCTCGCTGATTGGAAAGTAAGCCTTGATCGGGTTCACCTGCGAGACGGTGGTCAGAACATTGGTCGGGCTTACCAGGTTGCCAATCTGAATGGTTGCGATACCGGCGATTCCATCCACCAGGGAACGAACTTTCGTCCAGCCCAGGTTGAGCTGGGCGGTTTCAATGGCGGCCTGACTAGTCTCGATGGCCGCTTTATACGTCTCGATCGTTGCCTGAGCCGTCGCCCGTGTTTGTACGTCGTTGTCCAGTTGGCTTTGCGCGATCGCGCGTACTTTTGCCAAAGGAGTGTCGCGGTTCACGTTGATTTCCGCGAGCCCTAGCTGCGCCTGTGCCTGCGCAAGCTGTCCTTTGGCCTGAGCCAGCTGTCCCTTCGCCTGGTCGAGCGCGGCTTGAAACGGGCGCGGGTCGATTTCAAAAAGAACGTCGTCCTTATGGACAAACGAACCCTCCCGGTAGGTCTGTCTAATCACATACCCGGTCACTTGGGGCTGGATTTGCGCGTTTGTAAACCCGTCGAGGGTGGCAATCCAGCTGCCCGTCACAGGCACATCTTCCTGGATTGCGCTCACTACGGTTACCTCGGGCGGAGGCATCTGCGCGGCCGCAGCCGGCGCTTCTCTCTGGCATCCAGCCAGAAACACAAGTGCGCTTAGAACGATGGCGAATAACAAATTACTCAAATGTCCCACCCTCCCAGGAAAAGACAGTCCGTATTTCGATGCGGGCAAGAGGCGAAAAGCCGCTTGCAGGTTGGAGAAAATCAAGGGCCACTACAAAAGAACGTCGGTCGGAAACACCTCAAATGGACAGAATTGGCGGAAAAAGCTCACAGGCAGGCAGATTCGCGGTCTCACGGGCGGATGGCTCTGTTCGGAATCGCGCACAACGCCGCCGGTCGGCTGCGCGCTTCGACGCGTCCAGCTCTTTATGGTAGCTCATGCGGCTTCTCGGAGTTGGCGCTCGTAGTCGGCAAACAGATCGGCGTCGATGTCCATGGCGCGGAGTTCGATTTCGGCGAGTGAAAATTCGAAGCCAAATGCCGCGGGTTCGAAGGTGTGATAAGTACCGTCATGAACGGCTGCGATGTACTGGTAGGCGGCTTCGTCCAAACGCGCTTTGGTCTGATGCTTGCGCAGGTCCTGAATCTGGCGCAGGGCAGCGGTGTCTTTTTCGCGCTGGCGGCGGAGGCGGTTTTCCTGAATGCTGAGGTTGTTGAGCTGGCGCTGATAGGCCAGGAAGATTTTGGCCTCGATCAGGTGCTTGCGGACGGCCTCGTCTTCGCTGGGGAAGAGTTCGGCGAATTCGAGGCGGCCGAGTGCGTAGATACCCATTTCGAGTGAGGGAATGCGGAGGAGACGCCATTCCGTGTCGGCCAGGGATTGGACGAGGTTCCGTTCGTCGTCATTGGCCGGTCCGAAGCGCTTCATGAATTCAGAGACGTGGGCTTCGTAGAGCGCGGCATCGTCGCCAGGAAGTAGGATGGTGCGGCCCGTGAGGCCGGTTTTGACAGCGTTCAGGGATGATTTGGCTTTGCCGGTCTCGGATGTAGGGCCGGTGGAGAGCTGTGCATTGGCTTGATTCGCGGCGATTTGCGCGGAGGTGGACATAAAGGGCTCCTGAGATGGAAATGGCTCACGGGGGTCCGTAGGCCTGGCTGAACGTAGCACGGCGAGGAGGGAAAAACGGATCGAAGTGGATGGAGAAAGTGGCGCTAAGTTGAAGCGAGACAGGAAGATAAAAATATTTTGGAAATTTGTGACCGGTTTGAGCGGCGCGATCAATTTCAGTGGTGGTTGGCCTGCCTGAGATGGAATGCCCGCGGATGCGAGAACTCGATTTCAGGTCCCGGATCGCGATTCCGGCCTCTGTTTTCGGAACGGGCTTTGGGATTTCACTTCCGCGGGTAGCGCAGTGTAAATCAATGTGACAACCGATCAGCAGGCGGAATGGTCTGCGTTTGTGTTCCTAACGATGAGAAGCGGATTTTTCGGCCGCACAGCAGCCTGGGCTACCGCACGCCAGACGAATTTGCCGAGATACTGAAATCCTCAGTTATGAGTGGCTGAGAAAAACGAGGCAGGTCACTTGAAACAATCTGTTCCACGGGTGACTGACGGGTTGGCGGCTTCGTTCTAGTCGGCTTTACGGACAAGCGGCTTTTCGCCGTTAACGATCGAGACCGTGCATTCATTGAGGAACTCGGGCACCTAGACCACCGCCTGAATGCCACTAGTGGGACAGTGTTAATCGAAAATGGACAGTCCGGCATAGAGTCCAGAGCCCTCGCCATCTTCTTATCTGCTGACTACAAAGGGTAGCACTCAGCGCGCCAACTGGAGCCTTGCGTGCAAACGCTGCCAGGCAGGAGGATGTTGAATGCAATACTTCCCGAAAAATCTCTTCTGTACGATTCGTAAGTTAATCGAGACGCTTACGAGACATTCCACAGGAGTACTAGGAGCATCGAACGGCTCATGCTTTGGAGTAGCGACCTCCGGCGGGCGGAGATATATTCTTGACCACAGCAGAGGTTCAGGCTGTCCACCCGGAGATGTTGGAGGATGGTTAAGGTTCCGATCCATTGCTCGCGTCGTGGTTCCTGTTGGCATGGTATCTGTTTCCGTCTTGGCGTCCTTGGCCAACGCCCAAGTCTCGCGGAGCCTGCCCAATCCGACCACGGCGCCGAATCCGCTGACGACGACGATATCCATTTTTCGTAGCAATATGCAGGACAAGATCATGAAGTCGGCGGACAAGATGCCAGAGTCCAAGTACAGCTACAGGCCGACGAAGGACGTTCGCTCGTTTGCCGAGATCCTGAATCATGTGGCGGATATCTCCTACATATTGTGTTCAAACGTGAAGGGTGAAGCGACCCCCGCCACGGCTACCGCGAAGGGTTCGAAGACCGAGATCATGGCCTACCTCAAAGGCGCGTTCGGCTACTGCGATGGCGTGTACTCCGGGTTCACCGATGCGCACCTCAATGACCCGGCCGACTTCTGGGGCGTCAAGACGAACAAGATGTTTATCCTGACGCAGGTGGCAAATCATGACGCCTTGCATTACGGCAATCTGGCCACGTATCTGCGCCTCAATGACCTCGAGCCGTCCGGGGGCTGGTTTTGATGGCGTAGCGGCGAGTCTTCTTTCAAGATCGGGAACGCATCCAGGCCATAGTTGTAGATCGTCCCGGGGAGTAAGATACGCGCGCCGCTGTCGTTGGCTGCGGCTATCGTGTTTTCGATCATCGGTAAAACCAGCTGACTCCCGTTTCGATAGCTAGGGTTCACTGCACGAACGACTGCGTCTGTGCCTCTTGCGGCGGCAACAATGGAGGCCCTGTCCATAGAATCGCCCTTGACCCACTCCCAGTCTTCTTTGCGATGGGGAGGCGCACCGGCCCGTGATAATGCCCGGACCTTCCAACCATGACGCGCCAAGCCTCCGCTGTTGCGCTTCCGATGCCGCCAGTAGCACCCAATACTAAAGCCGTCTTCGTTTCGGCAGAGATAAGCGCCTCGGTTCTGGGTCAGCGTGTGTCTACATCGCCGTGCTCAATGTAGTCGCCTTAATCAGCAATATTCCCAACATCCTAGCATCCTTTATCAAGTCGTGATAGACGCTGGAGTAGCTCCTGGATTGTTGCCCAGCGTAGATTAATCGCCACATGGCCGTAAGGGAGGATCTATCTGCCGTTGCGCCGGCTGTCAACTTCCGGCTTGCCCGTAATTCGTGGAAACCCGAAACTATGTTTTCGCAACACCGAATCCTCTTCAGAGCTGTTTCTCAATCGAGGACGCGCTACAGGCCTCCTCAGAAAGCAGCGAATCGCTTAGGGCAGCGAGATTCGATACAAATTGCGATGCACGGCGGTGTTGACGTAGGCGTAACGAGAAGGGTCGAGGCCGGGGACGAGCTCGGCGCGGGGGACGGATTGCGCGCCGGGGATTATGCTCGGATCGGCCTGCGACGGAATGCCGCCTGGAGGAAACGGCGGCAGGGTCTCTCCGGGACCGACCGGAATCGCCAGGCTTCGACCTGGGCTGGTCCGCGTGGGCTCTTCGACCGAAATAAAAAGCCAGTTCCCGCTCGGCGACCATCTTGGGACGCAGTAGCCCGGACCACACGTGATGCGCGGAGGTCCACCGCTGACCGGGATCGCCGTGACCGCCACACCATCTGGCAGAGTAGCGACCGCCATCACCCAGCGCCGACCGGGGGAAACACCTTGAAAGTTGCCGATCGGATATGGGACGACCTTCGACCTTCCGGAGCCGTGCGGATTCATCCGCTCCAGGTAGTTGGAGTTCCCTTCAGCACGTAAAAACAGAATCTGACCCTGTGGGCCAAAGTGCGGCGACATTTCACCGGACTGACCGATTCGTTTTGCGGGAGAGCTTCTATCCATAACGGCTAACCACAACGACGACTTTCCGCCGGAGGGCATGCTGGTATAGAGCACCTGTTTGCCATCCGGCGATACATCGTAGGCCAGCATGGAAGTGCCTGGAAACACCGCCTCACTTTTGCCGGAATCCACATTCATGCGCCAGAGCTCCGGGCCTGGATTACTCTGCGACTGATGCTGCAGGAGATAGAAGAGGGTTTTACCGTCGGCGCTAAACGATGGCGGTGAGCGGTAATTAACGATCTCTCCCTCCGATGACAAAGGCTGATCGCCGCTGGCGTCGTGGATCCAGATGGCGCTTTCATGCGCTCCCATGGAGATGATGACGGAACGGCCGTCCTGCTCCACGGCCACGCCTTCTTCTTCGGTGGGACCAGAGGTGATTTGCTCGGGTTGACCGTTGGGAAAGCGCTGGCGCCACAGATGGCTACGCCCGTTGACATAAGCCGTGAAATACATCCGGGAGCCATCGGGAGACCAGGCAGCAGATGTGCATGCGCCGCGGGGGCCGACGGTGCGAACGGGAAAGCGCCCGTAGAGAGAGATGAGCCGGCATGGCCCCCAGTCTCCCGCTCCGTTCATCTCGACGACCAAAGCCAGCTTGCGGTCAGGAGAAGCGTAGGAATAATGCGCCATGCCGCGCTCGTGCGCTGGGAAATACAGCTCGCGGAAATTCTGTCGCGTCGCCGTCCCGGTCACGATGCCCATGTGCATACCGGAGCGAACTTGGGAGAAGAGAAGTTGCCGCTGGTCGAGCCAGGTGAGTCCACCCGCATTGTTCAAGAAAAGATGGGAGTCGCCTCCCAAGATGGAGACCGTGTAGGTTGCCACATTCGGACAATTCGGAGACACGGTGTAAGCGATCTGGGAGCCATCCGGCGAGAAGGCGAGATTGTATTTCGAACGCGGGTCGTCGGTCAGGCGCTTGGCTTCGCCGTCGGGGAGCATCTTGATGTAGATCTGGTCGGCTGTACCGAAACTGCTACTTCCGCGGAAGAACGCGACCATGCGGCCATCGGGCGACAGAGCGGGAGCTGTGGCGGAATCCGTGAAATCGGTGAGTTGGGTGTACTTGAGAGCAGCAGGGGACGCACGAAGGGAGAGATACACGGCGGCCGCTATCGCGAGGAGAGCGCAGAGTGCTGTTGCGAGTAGCCAGACGGACGGCTTGTGCGGAGTGCGGGTTGACGGCGAGGCTGCGAGATGAGTGATTGGTTCGGCAGCAGTTTCCGCTTTTTCAGCATTGACTGGCTGAACTACGTCTGCGATAAACCGATAGCCTTGCTTGGGCAGGGTCTCGACGTAAGTGGGATTCGTGGCGTTGTCGCTCAGCGCCTGCCGGATGTGCCGAATGCAATAGTTCAGTCCCTGGTCGAACTCGACAAAAGTCGCGCCGTTCCAGATATGGCTGCGCAGGTCTTCGCGGGAAATCGTCTCGCCGGGCCGCTCAACCAGGAGCTGTAGGACGCGCAATGGCTGCGGCTGGATTTTTACAGGCTGACCGGCGCGAAAGAGTTTTTCGGCTTGCGAATCGAATTCGAAGTCGCCGAACCGCAGCCGTCCGTCGCCGTTCGCGCTCATTCAATGCCCTGTTTTGCCTTGTCTTAGTAGTTTAGATCATTTAGATCAGGAGCGCTATCAAGCTGGTTGCAATGGAGATTTGCCTCCTCATCTGAGATGAGGAAGAAACTCATGTGCTGCTCATTTGAAAAAAACGGCGCCAGATGCCAACGTGAGAACCGAAGGCAAACAAACAGGCGCGGTGAGAACGACAACCGCGCCCCAAGATCAAAGGAGAGACGAACATGAAATCAACATTCGAGAAGAGGTACACACGTTTTGTGGCCCTGCTCGCTGTGGGAATTCTCGCGGCGACAGGAGCCGCCCGTGCAGGTGGCTGGCAGGACGATGACGATCGACTGGCCCAATCGGCTGAACTGGAAAAGCTTCACGCAGCCTTTCACGCGGCAGTCAGCGTCCACGATCCAGTGAATGGCGATTCGCCTTCAGTGATAACTCAGCGAATCCGCGACGCAGTCGCGCTCTGGACTCAAGACGGCGAAATCACGATTGTCAGCACTACTGCCGCGGCAGGAAATTATATCGGCAGCGGCGATCCGGATGATCCCGCAACTTGCCCTGAACCCTCGGGCGACACGTCTGCCACCGCTCAACAGGGCACGCTGTGCACGTTCTTCAAGTATGTTTCGGGCGGGTTGCAGCCAACCAATAAGTTTGTGTCGCTTTCCCCGGCGTACAAAACGAAGTATGTCCCTGTAAAGGATGATGACGGCCAATGGAAATCATCGGTGTATTTCGAATGCCATTACTTCGACGTGTCATTGAATCCAGCTACCGGCCAGCCATTTTGGACAGCCAAAAGCCACGTAGATCTTGACGGTGAAGCCAAAAAGATCGACGGGCGGTGGTTATTTACGCGCGTCAGCTCATCCGCCGTTGGAGTTCCGGTTCCGTGAAGCGGAACACCCGATGCACGCCCTCGCCAAGCGCGCAGCGAGGGCATCCGGATTATGCCACCACCTGAGTATCTTTGATGCTGCCTGGGAGATCATCTACCGGGTCCTGCGCAGTCCCGAAGGAGCGCGCCCGCGCGCCATTTCGACGATCGGGGATCAAAGCCACCGCACCGCCAAGGCGGTCGCATGGATTACCGCGAACTACGCAAGGCCGTTACATTTGGTGATTTGGCGCAACGCGGGAAGCGACAGCGTGACGGTGATAAACGGTGCCGCCAACTCCACTTCTACTGTCTCTCGCATCTGTTCTAGAAATCGCAGCGGCTTCGAGAGCAGCGAATGGAAGTGGCGGACCGTTTGCGTTAACTGCGTATTTAGTGGAGCTACGCTCGGGAACCCATGGCTTTCATGGCGAGTGGAAACCTTCCATGCTCCAGCCGAAGCCTACGTGGCGTTCAATTCCGGTTCGAGATGAGTGTGTCCGCCAGGACTGGAAATGTAAAATCATTTGGGCACGCGGTCACTAATACTCGCGTGTAGTCGCCATGTGTTGAATAATCGCCACATCGTCGTCACAAACGATATATTTGCCGTCCGGTGATCAGCGCATTTTGAGACCAAACCGTTGAGCTAGACCGGCGTCGAGCATGCGAGTCGGCAAAATCCTGGGCAAAGTCCAATTCTGGAACCGCTGACGTACAACTGCGTACCTGAGCTTGGGCTTCTTCGCTGTAAGAGCCAGATGCACAGCTTTGCCAAGTTCTTTCGGCGTCGAACCCTTTCGACCTTCCGCAACAATCTGTCTTTGAAATTCCTTCAAAGCGTTTCGATACGGTGTGTGGTCGAACTTGCTAATGTCTTCTCGTTCGGCCTTGTCGTACATCGCCGTATTAACGGTTCCCGGCTCAATCAGGACCACGTCGATTCCGAATGGGATGAGTTCTCGTCTGAGCGCATCAGCCATGCCCTCCAGGCCCGCTTTGGACGCGCTATACGCTCCAATAAAGGGGACCGCAATCTTGGCCGTCGTCGAACTGATATTGATAATGCGGCCGGGCGCGCCGTCGCGCTGCCTATCGACGCCGAGCAGCGGAGCAAAGGCCTGAGTGACCATGAGAGGCGCAATCATATTCACTTCGAGCTGACGCTGGTATTCGTCGTGATCGATGTAGAGCAAAGGTCCACCGACAACGACTCCGGCATTGTTTACTAAGCCGGCCAGCGTTCTCGTTCCGAGTTGCCCAGCGACCTGGTCTCTCGCTTGAAGAACGGCATCGCGGTTAGTGACATCCATAAGCAAGGGCACAAAGTTCGGACCAAGCTCTTGCTGTAGCGAATCGGCCTCTGACTTCTTTCGAACCGAGCCAAACACCAGAAACCCGTTCTCGATAAGCACCTGCGTGGTTCCGAGCCCAATGCCGGTAGAAACTCCGGTCACAACCACAACTTTCGCGTCTGCCGTATTCCCTCCTCACTGAATATGTACAGTGGACATCTTCAATCATTAACACTGTACATCTTCGCTTGGAACTTTGTCAAGATGTACAGTGTGAACTATGCCGTACCCTTCGAAGACTGATCGGAACTCCATTCTTCTTGCGGCGGTTGAAGAGATCTCTCACTCAGGCATTCGTGATCTGTCGCTACGCAATTTGGCATCGCTGCTGGGGTTAGCACCCACGGCGCTGTATCGCTACTTCTCGGACCGGGCTGAACTGGAGGCTGCTCTCGCCAATGAATGTGCACAGCGACTTGAAGGTGTGCTCAGGAATGCCGTTCTCGGAGCCGATGCAACAGAGGCGCTCCGGCGCATTTCCTCGAGTTATGTCAGTTTCGCGCGAGAGCATCGCAATCTATACGAAGTGATGATGAGCCCCCATCCCTCAAAGTATGATTATTCAGCCAAGCAGAGCCTTTGGATATTCACGACCGAACGTGTAGCTTTGTTGTCTGGTGCCACCAAGGCGCCTGAGGCAGCCGTGGCACTGTGGGCGTTACTGCATGGGACGGTAGCTCTGGAGGCGACGCAGGTAATGGGAGAAGATAAACCGGCGAGTGGCTTGGATTTTATCTTTGAAGCGTGGCTCTTCGCGGTGTCCTCCCTCTCTCCTGCGAACCAAGCTGAGAACGACGCAATTCAGAAGAAAGCGCGGCATCGGAACAAGAGAACAGCAACTTCTAAGCGGTAATCCAGCTGAGCATTCAGTGGTCATCCCTAAAAGATGAGTTGTGAGTAGAACCCGTGTAGTCGCGAAGGGTTTACGAATCCGCGCAAACACCCACTTGGATGGAGGACGGCGGACGTCGGGCAAGGACTTGGCTACCGAAATTTGGCCTCCGCCCGATCGGTCCTGGAAAACGCCGCTGGCAAGCTCAATCCACTTCTCCAGTTTGTCGGTGTCTCGGAGAAATGTTTCTAGTACCTGGAAATCCCGGAGAGACGCCAGCTCAAAGCGGGCGGCGGGCAAGATAGCCCGCCCCACAGGTCGGTCGCTCACGCTTCCGGCTCCTCTTCCTCACGGGCTACATATATTCCAACATTTTCATGAAGCCGTAATCCATGTGCATCTGTTGATGGCAATGGAATAATGTCGGCCCCGGGTTGTCTGCAACCAAATCCACTTCGGTGGCGGTATTCGGCCGCACAACCACGGTATCTTTCTGAATGCCCGCCGTCTTGTGGCCTTCTACGCTCACCAGTTCGAAACTGTGGCGATGCAGATGGACCGGGTGCGCTTCGTTGCTCCGGTTGTCAAAGACGAGCCGGTACCGCTGTCCTTGCCGGACGTTTATGGGATCGGCTTTTGGGAAAGACTGCCCGTTAATCGTCCATTTGTCGACCCAATGATGTCCGGCGAACTTCTTTTCGAAAACCAGCGGCACGCGTATTGCCGCTTCCTCCGACGTTCGTTGCGTCCCAAAGCGGGTGTAATCCCAGCGTTCGGCGGAGGGCGCAAGCCATTGCGCTTCGCCGCGCCGGTCCGAATACTCGATCACCGTGCCCAGGCCTTGCTTACGTTCGGCTTCGTCAGTCGAGCCCAAAATCCATATGCCTGGATTATTCATTTCGACCGTCGCATCGATTCGTTCCGCCGGCCCCAGCTCGAGCGCTTCCACTTCGGCCGGATGAGGGACGGGATTTCCATCCAGCGCAACAACTTTGAATTTGTGCCCCGATAGACCAATTCTATGCGGCAGCGTGGCACTCGCATTCAGTATACGGAACAATACCCGTTGGCCTTGTTTCACGTGAACCGGTTCACCGAATCCCAGGCAGCGATCGTTGATCGAGTAGTGCTTGTAGCCGATGTCCATCGAGTCGTCGTCTTCCGAACCCGAGGTTTGGAAGCCATTCCATTCATGCATCGCGAGTAGCGCTTCCTGGTCGTACGCGCCAAGCTCGCCGCGCGGCTCGACGATCAAAAACCCGAATTGGCCCGTGTACAAGCCACGCCTCAGGTTCCGGCCCGCCATCATGTGCGTGTGATACCAGCGGGTGCCCGCCGGCGAGGCTTGAAACGCGTAACGGCGGGATTCGCCCTTCTCGACAGTTGGCGTACCCTCTTCAATCGATCCGTCGACATCCGATGGAATGTGCAGCCCGTGCCAATGCACAATTTCCGTCGAATCAGTCTCGTTGTGGACATCGAACGTCACCGTATCGGCTTCCCGTACCCTGATCACCGGCCCCGGACTCGACCCGTTGTAGCCGACCGTTCGCACCGAGCGTCCCGGCGCCAGGTCAACGGTAACTGGTGTAATCCGAAGCGTGACGCCGGGGGGAGAATCCGGCCCCGAACGGCCTATGACCGGAATCGAAACTCCGCTCGCGCACAGCCGTAAGAAATCTCTACGGTTCACATGTCTATTGTGGCTGGTCCCCGATCAGTGATGATGAGACCGCGCGCAGCCAGATCGATGCGGCCATTGCGCCCGGGTCGGGATGGCCGAGCGCGCGTTCGGCGAGATAGCTCGAACGCCCCCGGCGGGGGAGCATGCTGGCGGTCTTCCGTGCTCCTTCTTCAGCGGCAGCCGAAGCAGCCGTCAAGGCATCGGCTAGAGGCGTATTCTTTGCGGCTTCGGTAGCGAGTGTCTCGGCGAACGGCACGAGCGCATCCAGCATGGTACGGTCGCCTGGGCGCGCTCCGCCAATTTCGCTAATCGCGACGCAGCCCGCTTCGACGGCCGCTGCCCAATTCGTTAAATCGTTCATGCCTCGGGTGTCCAACGCCGCAGCGGCCTTCAAGAAAAGAACCCCATACAGCGGCCCGGATGAACCGCCCATCACGTCCTGCAAGACAATGCCAATTTCTTTTAGCGCTTCTACGGGGTTGTCGAGTGGAAGCTGTGGGGCTCGGGCCTGTAGCGCTCGCGCGGCGCGCGCCAGGTTGTTGCCGAGATCGCCATCGCCCACCTCGCGATCCATCTCCGTCAACAAATCTTCTGCGTCAAGTAGGGCGGCCGAAGCGGCTTGAATGGCTCTTGTGATGGCGCGAGGCGCGACCAGGAGGTCGCGCGCGGACGAGGACGTCCGCCCTACAGCGGATTCTGCCGCAATGGTTCTTGCCTGGCAAGGCGAAGGCGCGCGTACCGGCACGTTCGGCCAGGCTGGAGCCGAAACCGGCGTGTCCAGCCAGCGCAATCGCTCGTTGTCCACGCGCATGATCGAAATCGAGGCGCCCGCCATATCGAGCGACGAAAGGAACGTGCCCGCATACATCCGCTCGATTACCAGCCCTCGCGATTCCAAACGCTCGTAAGCCGACCGGCCCACAATCGCAAGTTCCATCGGCGTGGTTGAACCGAGATTGTTTACGAGCACCGCGATCCGGTCGCCCCTGAGCAGGCTGCGCGCGCGCACGATCGGGTCGATGAGGAGATCGACCATCTCGGCGGCTGTCGCGAGAGGAATGCGCCGGACGCCCGGCTCGCCATGAATGCCGAGGCCGAGCTCCACTTCCCGGTCTCCGAGAACGAAGCTTTGTTTCCCGGTAACGGGCGAAGTTCCGGCAGCGAGCGAAATGCCCATCGTTCCGATGTCGCCGGCCGCGGCCTGCGCAATCGAGACAACGTCTTTGAGGCTTCGGCCTTCTTCCGAAGCCGCTCCCGCAATCTTGTGGACCAGGACGGTGCCCGCAATCCCGCGCGCATCCGATCTGTCTTGCGAGTCGAGCAGCGCCACGTCGTCCGCCACCGTCACGGTTTCTACATGCATGCCGTCGGCCCGCGCCATTTCCGCTGCGAAGCCGAAATTCAAGCGGTCGCCCGTATAATTCTTTACAATTAGCGCCACGCCCGCGCTGCCGCCAACGGCCTTTATAGCCGCGTACACCGATTTCGCGCTAGGCGATGTAAATACCTCACCCGCCACCGCCGCTGTCAGCATGCCTCGGCCTATGTAGCCCGCATGCGCCGGTTCATGACCGCTTCCGCCGCCCGAAATCAACGCTACTTTGCGGTCGCGTTCTTTCGCTGCATCCGATCGCAAAAGTACATTGAAGCCCTCGAGCCGGGAATGATCGGGGTAGAGAGCCAGAAGCCCCTCCATCATCTCCCCGATTACGCAATCAGGGCGATTAATGAGCTTCTTCATGACTCGGAGGCCGGGCAGGCCCGGCCACTACAAGAAGTGTGCTTGTCGGAAACTACCGCGTTGCCCAGGCGAGGCCGTCTGCGCCTTTGCCTGCATCAATCAGGCTCGCGACCGTCCAGTCGGAAGTTTTGATCGCCGCTACTTTGTGGCTTCGATCGCAGGAAACATAAGCAAGGTCACCGCCAGGTCCAATCAGAACCTCCTGCGGCGCGCTGGGCACATCAACTGTATGCGCAACTTCCATCGTTTTCAGATCCACCACCGCCACTTTGTTTGCGGTGGGCACAGCGACCACCAGCCAGCGGCCGTCGCTCGTAGCGGCGGTTCCATATCCAGGGGCCGGCAAACGGACCCAGGTTTTTACTTTATCCGTCGATGTATCGATCACAGCCAGCCGCGGGCTCGTCTGGTCTGAGGTGAAGGCCATGCTGTCGTCGGCGGAAACCGAAATCCGCTGCGTTTCTCCCGAAATAGGAATCACGGCAAGCGTCTTGCGGGCCTCCATATCGAGGACTGACACCGTGCCCGGTCCTACGTTAGCTGTGTATCCGCGCTTGCCGTCGTGGCTGATCGCAAGCATGTGCGATTCCGGCTGCCCCGTAGGAATCGTGCCAATCACTTTCAACGAGTGTGGATCGATAATGCTGATGGTTTGGTCCAACTCCGTTGTGACGTAGAGCAATCCATCCTTCGGACCGAACAAGGGGCAGTGTGGCCTGACTCCATGCCCGAAATCAAGCGTCCCCACCACCTTGCGCTGGTCGAGATCGATCGCCACCATCTTCTGCCCGTTCGTACCCGGCTTGCCAACACCCGAATTGCCGTAAATCGGAACGTAGGCCATGCGTCCGTCGGGAGAGGCGATGACCTCGTGGCCCGTCACACCGCCCTCGGGCACTTCGGCAATCTGCTGATTCTTGACGGGATCGATCAGCCCTAGGCTTTGATCCCCTTTATTGGCAATGAGGAGCATTCCTGTGTCCCGTTTATTGTCTCGGGACTGAGCGCCCTGAGACGAAATCAGCGCCAAAACAACGGCTAGACCGAGGAAAACCTGTGAACGTGACATGTCCAGCGCCTCCCGAGCAGCAGCTCAACCTCGCTACAGTATCACAGGCCAATTCTGGCCGGAAGCGACAGCCGGGAACAGCAAGTATGCTCCAATCGGTTATTAGGCCGCAGTTGCCCGATCCTTCGACGATGATGACTCTTTCGCGCCGCCGGTTTCTCGCGAGTCTCTGCGTGGCGAGTTCCGCGGCGGCCAGGGATACGCGGCCGGACCTCACCTTTCCCACAAATGGGCGCGACCGGATCGCCATTACGTCATATCCTTTCCGCGCCTATATCCAAAGCCCATCAAATAGTGGACGCAACCCCGCTAAAGCGCCGCCCGCCAAAGCGGTCCCGGAGAAAGCCATTATGGACCTGAAGGAGTTTGCGGGCATGGTGGCCAAGCGGTTTAACGTTTACAACATCAATCCTCTGGCCGATCATTTCTCTTCGACGGATGGCGCGTATCTCGATACGTTTCGCGCCGAGGTTGAACGCGCAAAATCTCACATTGTCGATCTTGGGTTAGCGGGAAGAAACTTTTACGATCCCGATCGCTCCCAGCGCGAGGCTGCCGTCGCCTACGGCCGGAAGTGGATCGACATTGCGCGCCAGATCGGCTCCCCGAGCGTCCGGCAGCACATACATGCTCGGCCCGGCGTGCCGCGCAGCGTGCCCTTGGCGGCCGATAGCCTGCGGCGGCTCGCCGATTACGGCGCCCAACGCAACGTCATCGTGAATCTCGAAAACGATAGCGCAGTTTCCGAAGATCCTTACTTTCTTATCAGCGTCATACATAAAGTGAATAGTCCCTACCTTCGCGCCCTGCCCGATTTCGGCAATTCCATGCAGGGGCATGACGCCGAGTACAACGAGAGAGCTGTTAAAGCGATGTTGGGCTACGCCTACGGCATGTGCCACGTCAAGAACATCATCACCGCCAAAGACGGCCGCGTCTATCGAGTAGACGTGGGCAAGATGTTTGCGATCGCCCGGGCCAGTTCCTACCGCGGCTACTTTTCCATGGAGTACGATACCGCTTCCGGCGACCCGTTCGAGGGAACCGACACATTGATCGAGGAGACCCTCAAGTACCTGGCCTAGGGCGGGCGCAAGGAAATTGCATGCACGAAAACCGGCAATCGTTTTTGGCCGCATGGGAAGACCGGCTGACAGCCATGCGCAACATACCGGTTGTCCTGAAGATCGTGTGGCAATCGGGACCCTGGGTCGTCGCCGGTGGGTTGCTGGCGCGCGTGTTTGTTTCGGTGGTTCCTGTCGGTATCACGTATATTTCCGCGCGCATCATTGGTATTCTCAGCGACATTTTGCCAAAGCACCAACCGCCGCCCAAGAACTTCTGGTGGCTCGTTGGGGCCGAATTCGCTCTCGCCATCATTGGGGCTGTCTCGAGCCGTCTTATCGCCTTCCTCGACACGCTGCTGTCCGACCGATACTCGCGTCACGTTAGCATACTGGTTCTCGATCACGCCTCTCAACTCGACCTGGCGGCTTACGAAAATCCGGAGTACTACGACCGGCTCGAGCGCGCCCGCGTTCAAGCCACTGATCGACTAGTCTTAATTCAAGCCACCGGTCAGTTCATCCAGCAGGCCATCACTACTATTTCCCTCGCCATCCCCATCCTCTGGTTCTCACCCTGGCTACTTTTGCTGTTACTGGCCTTTATTACACCAGCGTTTCTGGGCGAAAGCCACTTCGCGTTTCTGGGCTACGCGCAGAGTCTGCGTCAAACTCCTCGCAAACGTGTGATGGATTATCTGCGCATCCTCGGCGGCAGCAAGGAAGCGGCAAAGGAACTGAAGCTCTTCGGCTTGCGCGATTTCCTTGCGGAACGGTTCCGTGGCCTGTGGGATGGCGTGTATTCGGAAAATCTTCGTCTTGCGAAGCGGAGGGTCACGGCTGCGACTTTTCTCGCTATTTTGAGCAGCAGCGGCTACTACGGCGCGTACATTTACGTGCTTTGGCGCGCGATCAGCGGTCAGATCTCGCTCACTACAGTTGTCTTTCTGACGGCGGCCATCCTGCAGATTTCGAATAATATTCAGAACATCTTCTCGACCCTGGCCGGTATCGCCGACCAGGCCCTTTATCTCACCGATCTGCTGGCCTTCTTCGGCATGAAACCGACCGTGCTGTCGAAGCCCGATGCGCTCCCTGCACCGCGGCCTATCCGCGACGGTTTCGAGTTCCGCGACGTCTCGTTTTGGTACCCCGGCACGGATCGTCTCATCCTCGACCGCTTTAACCTAAAGATAGAGCCACGCGAACGCATTGCCTTGATCGGGCAAAATGGCCAGGGAAAGACCACAATTGTAAAACTCATCAGCCGGCTTTATGATCCAAGCGAAGGTCAAATTCTGCTCGATGGCATCGACCTGCGGGAATACTCGATTGAGGATCTCTGCCGCGAAATCGGCGTGATCTTTCAGGATTTCATGCGCTACGAAATGACCGCAGCCGAGAATATCGCCGTCGGCCGCATCGACCGGCTTCACGACCGGGTAAGTATTGAAGTTGCGGCGCGGAAGGCCCTCGCCGACAAAGTAATAGCCAAGCTCGCGGGCGGCTACGATCAAATGCTCGGCCGGCGCTTCGAGACCGGCGTCGATTTATCCGGCGGCGAATGGCAACGCCTCGCACTGGCGCGCGCCTACCTGCGGGACGCTCAAATGCTGATTCTTGACGAACCGACCGCGGCGCTCGATGCTCGCGCCGAATACGAGGTGTTCGAGCGCTTCTACGATCTGACCCTCGGCAAAATGACGCTCCTGATATCGCATCGCTTCTCGACAGTCAGGATGGCCGACCGGATTGTGGTTCTCGAAAACGGAAAGATTGTCGAAGAAGGAAAACACGACCGGCTAGTCGCAATGGGCGGAAGGTACGCTGAAATGTTCGAGATGCAGGCATCGAGCTATCGATGAAGGAGAGGCAATGGCAGAAGGGGGCGTGATTCGGGAAATGAAGCCTTCGCGATCGCAACCCCTCACGATGGAAGCCGCCGAGGGCCTGGGTCTGCGTGAAAAGGAGTTGCGCGAAAAAGGGCGGCAGCTCGCGCAAGCTTGGAAAACCGTCCCCCATCCGCAGAAGCTCCACGGAGTCAGGGCACGCTTCGAAGATTCGGTGGCAGTGCTGGCGGGCTTACAACATGCGCTTCGAGCCCATCAGCACGATTCGCTCTCGGAAGACCTGAAGTGGCTCTCCGATCATCTTCGCATTTTCGCCGCTGACACCATGGACATCCGCATGATGCTGAAGAAGCTCGAGCGGCTTCCCTATGTCCGGTCGGGCGAGTTCAGCGAAATGCCTCGCGCTTGGATTGTCATGCGCGGCTACATGGAAGCCGTCGAGTTTGTCTTCACCGAACCGACGTTCACCTCCTATGTAGAGGGTGTCATCGACGTTGACCCGCTTGACTATAAGGAACTCTGGGCGCTCGGCGAGATGACTAAGCTGGTGCTTTTCGATGAAGCGGCGAAGCGCGGCAAGGAGGCCTACGAAGCCTTTATCCGCCATTCCGCCAATGCGCCGCCCGTTTACGCTGACCGCGTCGTAAGAAGCCTTCAGCTTGCCGGCGAACTCGATTGGGAGGAACTGGTCGAACCGCTTTCGCCCGTCAACCATATTTTCATGGACGATCCGGGCGGCGTGTACCCGCGCATGGATGAAATTACGCGGTCGCTCTATCTCAAAGAGATCAGCGATCTGGCTAGAGGCACGCACGCGACCGAGGTGCAGATCGCGCGGCTTGCCGTAAGGATGGCGACCGACGAGACTCCTCCGAGCGCTCCCTCTCGCGAAGCCGCCCGCCGGCGCCACGTCGGCTATTACTTGTTGGGCGCCGGCAAGGATATTTTCCGCGACCGCATTGGATACAGGCCATCAATCGACAGGCGCCTGCAAGACCTGCTGTGCCGCTATCCCGACGAGTTCTATATTCTGTTCATCGAATTTCTTTCGCTCATCACCATTGCCGGTATTATTATGCCGTTTTCACACGGCAAGCAGCCTCTCAGCATGCTCTTCCTTTTGGCCGTGCTGCTTTTTCTCCCGGTGACTCAGGCTGCTATCGAGCTGGTCAACTATTTCGTCACGTCCATTCTGAAACCCAAGCCGCTGCCCAAATTCGATTTTTCTGAAGGCGTCCCGGACGACTGCAAAACGCTGGTGGCGGTTCCAACGTTGCTGATCAATGAAGACCAGATCCGGCAACTCGTTGAAGATCTCGAAATCCGCTATCTGGGCAATCAGGATCGCAACATTCATTACGCTCTGCTGACCGATCTACCAGACACGGCCGAACCCGCCGACGAGCAGGATCACCGGATCGAGTATGCCATCAAACTCATCGGTCAACTGAACGAACGCTATGCGCATCTCGGCCTTGGACAGTTCTATTTATTCCACCGGCACCGCGTTTATAATCCCCAGGAGCGCACCTGGATGGGCTGGGAGCGCAAGCGCGGAAAGCTGCTCGATCTCAACAAGCTGCTGCGCAACGCCTTCGACCCGTTTCCCATCAAAGCCGGCGATCTGACCGCACTCCAGAATGTGCGGTTCGTCATCACTCTCGATTCCGATACGCAGTTGCCGCGCGGAGCTGCCGCGAGAATGATCGGCGCAATGGCGCACCCGCTGAATGCCGCCATCATCGATCCCGATCTCAACATCGTGACCGAGGGCTATGGCATTCTGCAGCCTCGCGTCGGCATCAGCGTCCAGTCGGCGGGCCGCTCGCGCCTGGCCTCGCTCTATTCCGGCCAGACCGGATTCGACATATACACACGCGCAGTTTCAGACGTCTATCAGGACCTGTATGGCGAAGGCATCTTCACGGGCAAAGGGATCTACGAGGTGGACACCCTCCGGCAGGTGCTCGAAGCCCGCTTCCCCACCAACACGCTGCTCAGCCACGATCTGATCGAAGGCGCTTACGCCCGCGCCGGCCTTCTTTCCGATGTCGAAGTCATCGACGATTACCCCTCCCACTACAGCGCTTACAACCGCCGGAAGCACCGCTGGCTGCGCGGCGACTGGCAAATCATCCGGTGGCTGTTCTCGCGGGTGCCCGGCAACGATGGCCGGCCCGTCCGCAACCCAATCTCGCTCATCTCGCGCTGGAAAATTTTTGACAATCTGCGCCGGAGCCTGGTGGAACCCGGCACGTTCGTCCTTTTAGTCGCGGGCTGGCTGTTGCTTCCCGGCGGCGCCATGACGTGGACCTGTGTCATTGCGAGCCTTCTGTTCCTGCCGGGCCTGTTCCAGTTCCTGTTTGGTCTGGTTCGGTTTGCCGCGCTACGCGAATGGATGGTTTTATATGACGCGGCGAGCAATCTTGTCACCTCGGTCGCAACGGTAATACTCAACTTCACCTTTCTTGCTCATCAGGCCATGGTCGCTGTCGATGCGATTGTGCGGACGATCTATCGCAGCACAATCTCGCGCCGCAGCCTTCTCGAATGGGAAACCGCCACGGAATCTGAGCTGGGGATCAAGAAACGGACGCCGGTCGACATCTATCTCGACTTGATGCCGCTTGTCGCGCTAGTCTTGGGCGTAGCCGTCGGTTTCATTCGCCTCAAGTCGCTGCCCTATGCTCTACCCGTTCTCATCTTATGGGCCTGTTCGAAGCTCGTCTCGAACTGGCTCAATCTTCCGCCAGTCGTTCAGGCCTACGAGGTGAGCGCGAAAGACCGTGAATTGGCACGGAACACGTTCTTGAAAACCTGGCGATTCTTTGTCGAATTCAGCGGCGAAAAGAACCATTGGCTCATTCCCGACAACGTACAGGAAACGCCGCCGATGGCCGCGGAGAGAATCTCGACAACCAATCTCGGTTTCCTGCTCAACGCAAGGCAGGCCGCTTATGCCCTGGGCTCGCTCACCGTCACCGAACTGGCGGACCTTAGCCGCAAGACAATCGACCCGGTTCTCAGATTGCCCCGCTTCGAAGGGCACTTCTACAACTGGTACGACAATCTCACGCTCGAGCCGGTCGAGCCTCGATTCATCTCGACCGTCGATAACGGGAACCTGATTGCCTCGCTCTGGAGCCTGAGCCGCGGCTTGGCCGATAGCGCGATTCAACCCATCTTCAAAGCGGAGCTACGCGAAGGGCTTCTCGCTCAATTGCAGCTTCTCAGGCGGCTTAAGGTCGTTGGCCGCCACGAGATTTCCACCCTCGCCGAGGCCTCGATCAGGGATGGAGCCTGGATTATCGCGCTGCTGAAGCTTCCCGAATCGTGGCCTTTGCCGCCGAAGCGCAAGGATGAGCTGGCGGGCGAAGCTGCGTGGTGGGTCGAAGAGACGCGAAACCGCCGCCGCGCTATTCGGCGGCTCGCCGAAGATTTCGCGCCTTGGCTGCTGCCTGAATATGATTCCGTCCGCAATCTTCCTAAGCTTGGATTCGAAACGGCTTTGAATAAGCTCGTTCCTGAAACCGCAAGTGTTTTCTATCAGGGTCTCGAGCGCCGAATTGATGAGGCCGTGCGTGGAGCCGGTTCGGGCGAAACGGCCGACCGGCTCACCGCTCTCCGCGGCTCGCTCTCGCTTTGCCGCCGAAATGCAGGGGCTCTCCGTCAGGAACTCGCCGACCTGTCGAGTGTCGCCGAACAACTCGCACGGGACATGGATTTCTCGTTGGTCTACGACCAGAAGCGCAAGCTGCTGAGCGTTGGATATAACGTAAATGCCAACCGGATTGAAGCCGCCTGCTACGATCTCATGGCTTCGGAAGCCCGCATCGCGTTCTTCGTTGCTGTCGCCAAGGGCGAGATTCCGCAGGAAAGCTGGTTCCGGCTCGGCCGCACCCATACCGTGTGGCAGGGCGAGAAAGTGCTCGCGTCCTGGACCGGAACAATGTTTGAATATCTCATGCCCGCGCTATGGATGAAGCTCTATTCGGGCACTCTGCTCGACCGCAGCGCGCGCGCGGCGGTTCGCCTGCAGGAGAAATATGCCGCCCAATTCCGCGTTCCCTGGGGCATTTCGGAATCTGGTTGGAGCGAACGGAACGCCGACGGGCAGTATCAATACCGCGCCTTCGGAGTTCCAACCATCGCCTTGAAAAATCCTACGGAAGGCCCGCGCCTCGTTATCTCGCCCTACTCGTCGTGGCTGGCCCTCATGGTAGATCCTGAATCCACTCTCTCGAATGCTTCCCGCATGGCATCGCTAGGCTGGGATAGTATCTATGGCTTCTACGAAGCGGCCGATTACGGCGCCAAGAAGAGCCGTTGGGCGCGGTGGCAAAAGCCTGAAATTGTACGAATGTGGATGGCCCATCATCAAGGGATGACGCTGCTGGCGCTCGCAAACTGGCTAGGCCACGACCCGTTCGTGCGGTGGTTCCACGCCGATCGCCGGGTTCAGGCTACGGCGCTGCTTTTGCAGGAAAAGCCATTGCGCACCAAGCCGCTACCTTCGGTACGCCCGGATCTTGCGAGACTGGCTCACGTGCAACGCTGGAAAGCGGCGATTTGAGAGCAGGCGAGCGGGAGGCTCGCTGCGGAGCCGGCGGTCCGCCCCACAAAAGCTAAATTTGGGCATCTACGGAGCGTGAACCTCCCTGCCCTTCAATCTCGAGTACTCTGTTGTAATGGCCTCCCCTGCCGCCGTGCTGGGTCCCGCAGTTTTGATCATCGCTGGTAACTCGCCAGAGCGCACTCCGGTTTACCTCAACCAGGATAGTTACAGCCTCGGCCGCGCTTCGAAAAACGACCTGTCCTTTCCAGGTGACGACAAACTTTCGCGGCATCACCTCATCTTCGAACGCGCCACGGAAGGCTGGATGGTTCGCGACCTAGGCAGCAGGAACGGAACACTCGTAAACAGCAAGCCAATCTCTCAACGAGTTCAGCTTCTGGATGGCGACCGCATCGCCGCAGGACGCCTCATTTTCACGTTTTTCAGCAACGCGAACATCCGGCCCGTTCCCGATCCGGTTGTTGTTGTAGACGATGCGAACCAGGGGAATTCACCCGTATCAACGATCACAACGAATCTCAAATCGGCGCTCGAACAACCGCGCGAGATGGCATCGAGTCAAGCCTCCCACATCCGCGCTCTAATACACGCGGGCCGGGAACTCGTTTCCCATCGCTCGGTCAACGAGCTGTTTCAGATCATCCTTGACATAGCTGTCGATGCGGTTAACGCCTCTCGCGGCGTGCTGATGACGCGCGACGATGGAAAGCTGATCGTTCGCGCGAACCACGGCGAGGGCTTCCGGATCAGCACTGCTGTCGTAAGTTGCATTCTCGACGATAGGACGTCGCTTCTGATTCAGGACGCCAGTTTGGATGAAAATCTCGCTCAGCGCGATAGTATCGTCGGGGGCCAGATAAGAAGTATTCTGGGGGTGCCCCTTCAGACAGACGATCGGGCCCTCGGCCTCATCTATGTCGATTCTGGCAATCGCGTACGCGCGTTTACCCCCGACGATTTGAACCTACTCACGGTGATGTCCAATATCGCCGCGATCCGGATCGAGCATGCCCGGCTCCTCGACATGGAACGGACGCAGGAGCTGCTTGCGCACGAACTCCAGCAGGCAGCAGAGATTCAGCGTGGTCTGTTGCCCGCCGCCGCACCGGAATGCTTCAACTTCGATCTCGCAGGTTATAACGCGCCTTGCCGGACAGTAGGAGGAGACTATTTCGATTTCCTGCCCTTATCCGGCGGCCGTCTCGGAATCGCAGTAGGCGATGTCGCGGGTAAGGGCATGCCGGCCGCGCTCCTCATGTCCGGTCTGCACGCTCGTGTGGGGTTGATACTCGAAGATTCCGCAAGTCTGGCCGATCAAGTAGAGAAGCTGAATCGCAGCTTTTCAAGGACGTGTCCGGGGAATCGATTTATTACTTTCTTCGTCGCTGTCCTCGACCCGGCAACCGGCGAGATGTCGTTCTGCAACGCGGGCCACAATCCCCCTTTTCTGCTCCGGGCAGGCGGTGAAGTGGAGAGGCTGGAAGCAACCGGAACCGTGCTCGGTCTCTCGCCGTCGACTCGATTCGCCGAGAAACGGTGCCGCATGGACTCAGGCGATGTGCTGGCCCTCTTCAGCGATGGCGCGACTGAGGCCGCTAATCCTCGCAACGATGAGGAGTTTGGCGAGGACAGGCTGCTATCGATTCTGCGGCGCGAGCGAGAGCAACCTGCGGCCGGCATCATCGAAGCGATCAATCACGAGATCGCGAAATACACCGGTGGGGCTCCTCCCGCGGACGATATAACGTTGGCCGTCGTGCGCCGAGCGTGAATAAGGGGCCACCGACGCGCGCAATTAGTTTTTGCGCTCGGAAGATAGTTCTAGGACTCAAGACCATCTGGTGACTATTGACAGGGCGAGTATAGGCCCCCACTATTGGGGCACTATGCCCGAGCAGATGGGAGAGATTACTCAACTTCTGCATCAATGGCGGCAGGGTAGCGCCGAGGCTGAAAACGAACTTTTCGACCGTGTAAACAATGACTTACGGCGCTTAGCGCGTTACCTGATGAAGGGCGAGCGTAAAGGGGGCTCCTTACAAGCCACGGAGTTGGTGGACCAGATCTACATGCGGCTGGTGGCCGCCAAGGATCGGGATTGGCAGAGCCGGCAGCATTTTTTCGCTGTTGCAGGCAGAGCCATGCGGAGGTACTTGATTGACCAGGCGCGAGGGCGGCCAGATGCGGAGTTTGTCACATTCGGAAGGATCGAGACGGTTCTCCCCGCCGGCGGTGGCAAGGTAGATTTCGCGATCACTATCGACCAACTGTTGAACCAGCTCGAGAAGGCGAACCCGGAGTGGTGCCAGCTGGTCGAACTGAAATTTTTCCTTGGGCTGACCGACGAAGAGGCCTCTGAAGTGCTAGGAATAAAGCTTCGCACAATGCAACGAATGTGGCGGGATGCCCGCCAGTGGCTGTTTGAGCAGACAAGGTCCGGTTATGGAGAAAACGACGCAAGCTGACGAGCTGGTCATGAGCTTGGTGGAACTGGCCTTAACCCGTCCGGAAGGCGAACGGGAGGTCTATCTGCGGGGCGCGTGCGGGAACAACTCCGAGTTGTTTAGCAAAGCCTGGCACTACGTCGAGTGGGAAAACAAGATGAAAGGGTTTCTGCTCGAACCGCTTCATCCCTCTGCTGAATACGATCATCCGTTCGAGCCGGGCCAAATACTCATTAACCGCTTCCGAATTGTGCGCGAGGTAGCGCACGGAGGAATGGGCGTTGTTTACGACGCGATGGATCAGAAGCTGGACCGGCGCGTGGCGATCAAATGCGCGAAAAGCGGCTTCAGAAAGCAGCTTCCTCCGGAAGTGCGTCACGCTCGGGAAATTAGCCACCCGAACGTATGCAAAATCTTCGAGATCCACACCGCTTCGACTAGCCGGGGCGAGATCGACTTCATCAGCATGGAGTTTCTCGAAGGCGAAACACTTGCTGAGCGGCTCGGGCGTGCGCCGTTGCGGAAGGCGGAGGCTCGCACCATCGCGTTGCAACTTTGCGCAGGGTTGGCCGAAGCGCATCGCAATAACGTAATTCATGGCGATCTGAAGAGCAACAATGTAATCCTCACCACGGGACCGGACAAATCCATCCGAGCTGTCATCATGGATTTCGGCTTGGCGCACATGCCGGAGCGCTTCGGGTGGATCGCGTGGCGTCGGTGCGCCCGCTGGGACGCCGGATTATATGGCTCCCGAGCTGTGGAGAGGCACGAGGGCTTCGGTTGCATCCGACATTTATGCGTTAGGCGTGATTTTGTGGGAACTGGGATCAGGGAAGAGGCCCAGCGATCTGCCTGTTACTTCGGCAACTCTTTCCTGGGAGGAACGCCTGACGTGGAAACCTCCGGCAGGGCGTGGGAAATGGGATCGCGCTCGTAGCGCGATGTCTCGATCCCGAGCCGCAGCAGAGGTTTCATAGTGCTGACGGCATTGCGTCGGCGCTCGGGCCGTCGCGTACACGGGGATGGGTTTTGGGAATCGCGGCGGCGCTCGTACTCGCAGTGTCAGCTGCAGTGATGATCGCTACCAGCACGCTACGGCTCCGCTCGAGACGGTGCGCTCTGGCGATGCTTCCGTTTGCGTCCGTCGGTGTAGATAGCTCTCTTGCCGGCCAATTGTCGCGCGAGGCGGCGCAGCAACTCGGCAAGTTGAAAGGGAACGCTCATAAGGGACTCACTGTCATTCCGTTGAGCAAGACCTTGGCGAAAAAGGTAGAGACAATTGACCAGGCCGGGGCGGTGCTGGGTGCGACCCACGTTTTGCGCGGGACGCTGGAACCGAGCGAAATGGGAGTAACTCTCCGCGCTTATTTGACGGACGTACGTTATGGCGTCGACGCCAGGGAGTGGGTGGCGGATTATCGCTAAGGGCGAATTGCGCTATGCAGGCACTGCTCTGGCAGGAGTGGTGACCGAAACCTTACGGCTGCCTCCGCTGGTGGCTAAACCGGAAGTCAATGCAGCGGCGCGCAAAGACTATTCGAGCGGACTTGCTTCGTTGCGGAATGATTCGACGATTGACGCGGCGCTCGATTCCATGAGGAAGGCCGTGGCAGAGGACCCGGATTCGGCGCTTCCTTATGCGGGGGTGGCGGAAGCTCAATGGCTCAAATACTACTTCACGAAGGACAAATCGTGGCTGGAGCGTTCGACGGAGTCAGTGAGGCTGGCCGAATGCCGGAACCCGGACGTCGCGTCGGTGCATAGCATCTCGGGACTGCTCGAGGCGAATGACGGTCAGACCGAACAAGCCATGCCAGACTACCAGCGGGCGATTGAGCTTGACCCCCGCAACGCAGACGAATATATTCTCCTAGGAAAGGCCTACGAGTCGAATAACCGCGACCGCGAGGCCCAGGCAGCATTACGGAAAGCGATTGAGGTTGAGCCAAATTACTTCAGAGGATACGAAGATCTGGGATACTTCTATGCTCAAAGGAGCAATTACAAAGGCGCGATCGAGCAGTTTCGCAAGGCCGTTGAGCTGTCCCCTGGCGAGCCCAATGCGCACTTCAATCTGGCGAATGCTTATCTTAACCTCGGTTTCTTCGCTGAGGCCGAAGCCGAGCTCCGTCTAGCGATCGGTCTCAAAAGGACGGCGGATTCACTCGAGGCCATCGGGTTGGTATTGATGTATGAACGCAGGGAGCAGGAAGCAATTCCTTTCCTGTTACAGGCTTCGAGGCTAAACCCTGATTGGTTCCTTCCATGGATGTATCTCGGGGTCTGCTACAGGCGAACCAACCATGCAATCGCGGCGGCCCGGGCCGACCAGCGCGGATTGCACGCGGCCAATATACAAGTAGAAGAGGACCCGCTCTACGTTCGTCCCTTCCTTGCGTACCTATGCGCAAACACGGGAGACCGTCGCAGGGCCGAATATGCAATCGCTCAGGCATTGCACAAGTCCCCGAACGATGCGAACACGCGCTTCATGGCCGTATTGACATTCGAAGCGCTCCATCGCCGGGACGAAACCCTGAGTGTCCTGAGTACTTCCTCGAGCGCGGTGATTTCGGACCTGAACCGCTGGCCGAATTTGGCGGACTTGCAAAGAGATTCTCGCTTCTTGAAATTGTTGGGTTCTCAGGGAACTAAATAAGGAGGGCAGCGGATGGCCATCGAGTACAAGGTCAAGGTTGGGAACTGCGAACTAACGATCAAGGAGGCGTGTGAGCCGGAAGGCGATGGCCAGGAAACGAACCAGCAAGGCGCTTCCGGTCTTGTGGTTTCCTCTAACGCCCTTGGAAGTTCGTTCGCGTCCGCAGATGGTGGTGGTGCCAACCCAAAAGGCGGCTCTGGAATGGGTGGTGGCGCCAATCCCAAGGGCGGCTCTGGAATGGGCGGCGGTGCCAACCCGAAGGGCGGTTCGGGCATGGGCGGAGGCGCCAACCCCAAGGGCGGTTCGGGCATGGGTGGTGGCGGCAATCTCGGTGCCGGCGCGGGCGTAATGGCGGGGGGAAGCCTTGGCTCCGCTGGAGCCGGCGCGGGCTTTCAGATGGAAAAGCAGGACGAGAGCGAATGGTGCTGGGCGGCCGTCTCGGCAAGCGTGGACCAGTACTTTCAACCCGACTCGTCCTTGACTCAGTGCGAGATCGTTGGCAAAGTGCTGGACGTACTCGACAGCTGTAAGCACAAGGCCAAATACGACCAGCAGGCAAGCCTGCAAGAGGCGTTAAGTGTTGTTCACCGGCTGCGCAAAGTTACTGGCCGCCTGACGTTTGAAGAGGTTCAAGCCGAAATCGATGCGGGGCGTCCGGTGGGCGTGATGATCGTATGGAACGATGCAAACGGAGCGGCTCATTTTGTTGCGATATCCGGATATCAAATGCTGAACTCCGGTATCCGGACTATTGATGTAGCAGATCCGTTTTATCCTGCCTCAACCGACGACTTCGATCTATTCCCCGCGACTTATCACGGCGGTGGCGCGTGGACGTTCACATTCCTCACCAAAGAGAATAAGGGAGATGGCAATGTCTCTGAATGACCCAAAGCTTTCACCTTCAGTACGCCGGGCTTTCGACCGCAATGTGACGGCGTTTCTGAGACCTGGCGATCCCTCGCCGAGCGATGCTCCCCGTGGTGCGCCATATGAACAGCAGGTCCTCCCACTCAAGCTTGAAGTGCTGATGAAGACACTCGATGCGGCATCACTGAGAGAGACCCCGGCAGCCGGCTGGCGATTTCTGATGGGCACGCGGTACGGCAGAGCGGCGTACGCCTATGTGGAGACCGCAGGCGGCGGCGCGCCCGAAATGGCTAGCCTGTCGCGCGGCCCCGAAGCCAAGGTTGCTCTTCAAGCCGCGCAGGACTTGCAGAAGCTACAACAAGTAAAGGACCGCAACTACGAGTTGGGCGTACTGGCGATCCCGGGGCTTTACACCGAAGCCTTTCACTTGAAATGGATGCCAAGCACCGACGAAGCGGACGATGCTAACAACGACTTAGTCGTTCCGTTTTTCACCGCGCAACAATTCCAGCCTATGTCTGCTTACCCGGTGAATGTTTTCCTGAAGACGGCTCAGGACTTTGCCGTGAAGCGGGTGAAACTCTTCAAAGATTTGGCGGACGTCGAGTGCGGGCGAGCTAGACAAAAGGAAGAGGACAAGGAGCGCAAGCGAGAGGAGTGGCGGGAGATGGGAGCGAGGAAGCCGTGCTAGTTGTTAACGAAACCCAAGCTTCCCGCGAGGTTTCCTGCCCGCTGAAGCATTGCGACTGAACTTCCGCGAGCTGAAGCTCACCTTCCCCGGGGTTTGGGCTGAGGCCCAAGCCCCCCGGGAAGGTCAAGGTGAGGTTACCGATCCTCGCGTCGAAACGTGGATTTGTTTGCGGCGAGCATTGGCAACGTAACTGTCGCGACCTGATTGTTTGCCTTCGCTGCCACGCGCGGCTGAGGCACGCGCCATCCGTTATCCGCACCGCCTGGCCACACTTCGGCAAGGGCGCAGGCACCTCCGCCACAGCGAAATATGAGCCGTGCCGGTCTGATTGAAGCATTTACCGGCGGGTACACAGCTCCGCCGAAGAGCACCAGAATCGCCTTCTTCGACTCGACGTTATACACGCGCGCGATGTCCCTGCTTGCGCCTAGACCTGTATGGATTTCGTACTTCCCGGACGGCAGGGTAGTCCCGGCAGCCCGAAAACCGAATGGAATAGTTCCGATCAGCATCTGTTGTCCCCACGCGATGTTCCCAAACAGGGCCACGCAGGCGCCAAGAAGAAGCTTGCCAGTCATTAGTTTAGTCATTTCAATCTCCGACGAAAACTCACATTGATTCGCGAGCTCTCAATCGTGCAAGCGAGAGACAGCCTCGGAGTCCGCCAACTCGATTGTTGGATAGTGGCGGGACTAGCCGGTTCCGGTACGCATCTGGCAGACGATCGCCGGTCGGATAGGTGACGTTTGTTGGATTCTGGAATAAAATTCAATAACACTACCGAGGAGGTAGGTCGTTATGGCATTTTGTCCACAATGTGGAGCGGACGCAACGGGGAACTTCTGTCCGAAATGCGGCGCTGCGATGCAGTTCGCCGGAGCACCCGCCGGCGGCTTCACACCCCCGCCGACATCGGCGGACGCTGCTTCGTCTTCGGGGATCAGCGAGAACGTCGCCGCGGCCCTGTGTTATCTGCTTGGATTAATCACTGGAATCATTTTTCTGGTTCTAGCTCCGTACAATCAGAACCAGACTGTACGTTTCCATGCATTTCAGTCCATCTTCTTCCATGTGGGGGCGATCATCTTCTGGATCGCCTACGTGATGCTCAGCGGCATGCTGGGAGTGATGACTCATCATCTGTCGATCTTTCTCACGTTTCCGCTGTCGTTTCTGGTGGGCATTGGCCTGTTCGCTACATGGTTGTATTTGATGTACTCGGCCTACAACGGCAGGAAAGTGATCTTGCCGGTTGTAGGTCCGCTTGCCGAGAAACAGGCGTAGCCGACACCGCCGGTTTGCTGCATTCGATACTAAGAGGGAGTGCGATTTGTTCTTTTGTATTCGCTTCCACTCCTGCTGGGCATCGGGCTAAGCGCGGACGACCTCGCGCCCCGTGTTGGTGTTGTGGAGATTTATGGCGCGCGCAAGGTTTCGCTGCACAAGATTCGAGCCGCGCTCGGGGTGGAGGAGGGCTCTCCCCTACCTGCATCGAAGGGGGCCATCGAAGAGAAGCTCGATAAGATCAACGGCATTGTTGCGTCCCGATTAGAAGCTGCCTGCTGCGTGAATGGAAAAACAATCCTCTACGTGGGAATTCAGGAGAAAGGCGCACCGCACCTTGAATTTCGGCCTGAACCGGACGGAGATATCACTCTGCCCAGTGAGATCACGACCACATACGCCAATTTCTTGGACTCCGTGGATCAAAGTATGCGGCTGGGGCAGACAGGCGAAAGTCTGAATCAGGGTTACTCTCTGATGCAGAATGCCGCGGCTCGTAAGTACCAGCGCGACTTTATTCCGCTTGTCGCCAAATATCTGGAAGCGGTTCACCGGGTGATCAGGACGTCGCACGATTCCGACCAGAGAAGCATGGCGGCTTATGTTCTGCAGTACGGACCTCGAGGTCCTCACACCAGCGCGCAAATCGTGGCCGATCTTCAATACGCGCTGCAAGACGTGGACGATACGGTGCGCGCCAACGCAATCCGCGCGCTCACGGCGATGTATGTGGGTTCGAAGCTCCACCCCGAACAACGCGTTACGATTCAGTCGACTTGGTTTGTGGAGCTACTGAATTCGATTTCCTGGAGCGACCGTCACAACGCGAGCCTGGCGCTGGTGGATATGACGGAAGACAACGACGAAGAGACGCTTCAGCTTATCCGCGAACGCGCCCTCCCATCGGTAATCGAAATGGCTCGCTGGCACGACTTGCGTCAAGCGCTGCCCGCTTTCATACTGGCCGGACGCCTGGCGGGTCTATCGAAAAAGGAGATTGACGACGCCTGGGTCGGTCAGGACCACGAGGCTGTTCTGAAGGCCGCCTTGAAGAAGAAGCAGACCTGACGCGGAGCATTAACTTCTCTCAGGAGTGCAAATGCTCGCGCCCTGTATCAGTTTCCGCCAAGTCCGGTGAAGCTCCGTTGTGGGCCATTGAAATGGCGGGATGCGGCGCGGAATGATTGAGAGGTTCGTTCGAACGAACGTGCATATCGCAGGTGCAGCAATCGCTGCACCGCCGGCAGCGGTCGCAGATATGGTTTCCGCAGGCATCAAGCGTACAGTAATTGCAGATGGTTGTTGAAGGCTCTCCGCAAATCGAGCATGTGAATGAATCGTGTCCGTTCATTGCTTACGGTTCTTCCGAGTGCCGGATGAAGAAGGTTCCTTGCTAATCATACCCCGGCAGCGCTGCGCTTCTTCATCTGCAATCTTGAACTCCTGCTCCCGCTCGACCGAAAGATCGCGAAGATATTCGCGGAATTTTTGCCGGTTGTCGAAGTTCTGAGCAATCAAGGCTGAGAGTTGGTCGGCGGTCTTGCGCTCGCCGTACTTACGGATACAGTCGTCAACGGAGCTCGCCACAGTTTCCAGAGCCTCCATCCGGAAAAAAGTATCCAAGGCCACGGAAAGGCTATCGGTCTGCTGCGAGAGGTTCTTCACAGCCCTGATGACATCGTCCATGCGTGTGCGTGCTTCCTGATATTGACTGACATAGGCGGGCGGCGCGCCGTTCTCGAGCCATTCCTGGGGATGCATCTGCTCGAGGAGCGGCTTCAGCCGCTCGTTCTGGGCATTCAGGGCAGCCAGCATCTGGCGAATGTCCCACGGCGCCTGCAATCCTGCCGGGGCCGGAGCTTGATTCGCGGAGGGAGCTGTCGAGGCAGCGGCTCCTGCTTGATTCGCTTGGCAGAAGGCTGGCGTTGGGGCAAACAGCAAGAGTGTCAACACACCCATCGCGGCCCAGGTCTTGAAGGGCATTCGCCCTCCATTTTAGCCGCTATCGTAGTCGTACTTACCGGGGATTTCAGAACCGCATACGGCTCGAGGGAAGAAATTGGGCTTCTGTCTGGCCGTCTTTGCCATTTTTAGTGGAATGGCCTGGGACTGCTGATTCCAGAGTTCTCCAAATCGTGTGGAAAGCGTCGCGGCATGATGACGCGCGATCGAACCGATGTGAGATCAACCGCTCATCAGCCTCGACGTCGATGGCATCGCCGGCCTTGACGATGACCGGCTGTGAGCTCGGAATCAAGGCATGTTGAACCGCAACCTCGCCCTGCTGGACGTCGATACGGGTAGTGTTGTCTTCATCGTCAACGGCAACCGCAAATGACGCAGATCCATGAGATGTAATAATAGCGCCAGGTGTTAACACCCGGGTTGGCAGCGGCTGTTCGTTTGAAGCTTCAACATGCACTTGCACGCGCCCAGTCTCGATATCGAGCAAGTCTCGTGGATTGCCCGGATTGTTTCTAAAGACAACACGGGTATGAGCGAAAAGCTCGAAGGCCGTGCCGCCGGAAACTTTAAGCCGCGCATAGCCATCCGCTCCGGTGAAAATCGGTTTTGTTACCCAAATGCGTTCCGCGCGATCGACGGCCCATTCTTGTCCTTTTGCCTCGGTTGAGACCTGGCCGGAAGCGGAGATGACGAGGGCCGCATCTTTCTGAAGAGCGGAAGAATCAATGTCAGAGGCGGTCAAACTAGGAATCGCAAGCAGAGCGGAGACGAGGAGAAGGAGCCAACGATGAAGCTCGTACCTGTCACGCTGCATCAACAAGTCTCCAGATTATCAGAATGCGAATCGGCATAACCTGTTACCCGACGTATGGCGGCAGCGGCATTGTCGCAACCGAGCTAGGGCTCGAGCTAGCGAACCGCGGTCACGAAATTCATTTCATCACCTACGCAAATCCGATCCGGCTTGATCCCGATACGCCGCGAATTTTCTATCACGAGGTCGAGGTCTCCAATTATCCGTTGTTTCAATATCCGCCGTATGCGATGGCTCTTTCCTCGCGGATGGCGGACGTGGCGGATCACCACCGGCTCGATCTTTTGCACGTGCACTATGCAATGCCTCACTCGATCTCCGCGTTTCTTGCCCAGCAGATGACCGTTGGTGGGCGCCTTCCGTTCATTACCACTCTTCATGGCACTGACATCACATTGGTAGGAGCCGATCCAAGCTATCTCCCGATCACGAAATTCGCCATTGAACGCAGCGATGGTGTCACGACGATCAGCGAATTCATGAAGAAGCGAACGGAAGAATTCTTTGGCATTACTCGTCAAATCGAGGTGATTCACAATTTTGTGAACTGCTCCGTTTACCGGCCCGATCCCGAAAAACAGAAAGGCGGCAGGCGAATTCTTCATATCTCTAACTTTCGCCCCGTGAAGAGAATTCTCGACTGTATACGTGCCCTTCACCGGGTTCGCCAACAGGTGGATGCGGTCCTATATATGGCTGGCGACGGGCCCGATCGCAGCCCAGCCGAGCAATTGGCGCGTGAACTGAAAGTGGAGGAGCATGTAAGGTTTCTCGGGAAACAGGATCACGTGGAGCGGCTTATTCCGCGTATGCACGCGCTCCATCTTCCGAGCGAAACCGAGGCTTTCGGATTGGCCGCATTGGAAGCGATGGCGTGCGGCGTTCCTCCAGTCGCAACCAACACAGGGGGATTGCCTGATTTGATTACGCATGGAATCGACGGTTTCATGGAGCCTGTGGGAGACATCGAGGCGCAAGCCGGCCGGCTGATTCAATTGTTAACTGACGATGCGTTAAGATCCAGGATTTCGGCCGCAGCCCGGGAAAGCGCCGAACGCCGTTTTTGTACCGAGTTGATTATTCCGCATTACGAACGTTTTTACGAGCGGGTGTTGGAGAACAATCTTTAGGTATCACGCGACTTGCTGCAACCGGCGATAAGGCTAACCGAGCCGCGACGGCGAGGGAGCGGTTTTCGATTCGGTTGGGCTCGGACCTATTGGGGCGGACCCATCAGCTTGATTCCAAGTTCTCTTAGCTGCCGCTCAGGCACGCTGGAGGGAGCCTCGCACATCAAGTCCGTTCCCTTGGCCGTCTTCGGGAAATGGAATGACCTCGCGGATTGAGGTTTCCCCGGCTAGAAGCATCACCAGCCGGTCGAGCCCCAGCGCGATGCCGCCATGCGGCGGCGCGCCATACTCGAGAGCTTCGAGCAGGAATCCAAAACGGCGCTTGGCCTCGTCTTCCGAGAAGCCGAGCGCGGCAAAAACCTTCGTCTGCAAGTCGCGGCGATGGATACGGATGGAACCTGAACCCAGTTCGACGCCATTCAGCACGAGATCGTACGATTTCGCGCGGCAGTGCGCGGGATCGGATTCGAGCTTATCGAGGTCCTCGTCGTGTACAGACGTGAAAGGATGATGCGCTGCCATCCAGCGGCCTTCCCCTTCGTCCCACTCGAACATCGGAAAATCTACAACCCACAGAAACTTGAGAACCTCCGGATCGAGGAGCTTGTGCCTGTCGTTATACATTTGCGCGATCTGGAGGCGCAGTTGTCCGCACGCTAGCAAAGCTGTCCGATCCGGCAAGGCCCCTTTCGCAGCGCCGCCCCAACCAGCCAACATGAGCAGATCATCTTCGGCAGGCTTGACACGTTCGCGTACTTTCGCCATTTGGTCTGGATAGTCGCGCTCAAGCCGCTTCACATCGTCGAAGACGCGCAGCCCGCGTTCTTGGCCGAAGGCCTTTATTTCGTCCCGCTCCTTCCGGCTGAGCGAACCGATTCCGGGGACATGAATCGCCACAAGCGGCAGACCTTCCGTCGTCAGGCCCGCACCCGTAAACAAGTCTTCGATGCGGTGAAACGGCGGAATCCGCAGGTCGGGCTTATCGCTGCCATAGGAATTCATCGCCTGCTCGAAAGTAATGCGTGGAATTTTGCTTTCAACACTCTTACCTGCCGCCTCGCAAACTTTGAGAACCAGCGGATCGATCACCTCGAAAATCTGTTCCTGCTGCGGGAACGACATTTCGAGATCGATTTGCGTAAACTCCGGCTGCCGGTCGGCGCGCAAATCCTCATCGCGAAAACAGCGGACTATCTGGAAGTAGCGTTCGTAGCCGCTTACCATCAACAGTTGTTTGAAGATTTGAGGAGATTGAGGCAAGGCATAGAAGCTGCCTGGCTGCACGCGGCTCGGCACGAGGTAATCGCGCGCGCCCTCTGGAGTCGAGCGGGTCATAAAAGGCGTTTCAATCTCCAGGAATCCCTGCTCGTACAGGGCTTGTCTCACCGCAAAAGTAATTTTCGAGCGCATGATGATATTGCGCTGCATCTTGGGACGCCGAAGATCGACGAAGCGGTATTTCAGCCGCACTTCTTCTTTCACATCCACGGCATCTTCGAGCGAAAAAGGCGGAGTTCTCGACTCGTTCAAAATCCAGATTCGCGAAACCGCGAGCTCAATCTCACCGGTCGCGATCGTGCGATTGACGGTCTCCTGGTCGCGAAGCCTGACTTCGCCCTCGGCCGCGATTACAAATTCAGAACTAAGTTGCTGCGCCCGATGGTGGCTCTCTGGATCTTCGCTCTCGTCAAAGACAAGTTGAGTGATGCCGTCGCGATCCCTCAGATGAAGGAAAATTACGCCGCCCAGATCGCGGCGGCGATGAACCCAACCCATCAGCAGCGCCTTCGCGCCTGCGTCGGCCGCGCGCAAGGCTCCGCAGCTATGCGTACGGCGAAGGCCGCCAAGAAAATCCAGATTCACTTCTGCCATTTCATTCTCAAATCCTTTGCGCAGCCGCTAGGCTGGGGGATTCAGCCGCTGGATCAATGCTTCGCGGCTCAACGTGGTTTGTTCACCTGATGCCATGTCCTTGAGTGCATATGATTTGCTGACGATCTCGTTGTCGCCTACAATCAGCGCGTACCGGGCATTAAGCTTGTTGGCCAATTCAAGCATGCGTTTCAGCTTGTTCTCGGTGCCAATCTCGACGCTAATGCCTTGTTTGCGCAGCTCCGCCGCCAGCGTGCCGCAATGCCGGAGCGCAGCGTCACCCATCGGCGCTACATACAGGTCGAGCGCCGCGGGCGCGGCGGCCTGCCGCTCTTCCACCGTCATGACAAGCCGGTCTTCGCCAATCGAAAAGCCGATGCCGGGCGCGGCAACCTTAGATCCCAGGCTCTCGGCCAGCCCATCGTAGCGCCCTCCGCCCAAAATTGAGTTCTGCGCGCCAAGAGAACCGTGCGTGATTTCGAACGTGGTGCGCGTGTAGTAATCAAGACCTCGAACCAACCGGGGCTTCACCTCATACGCGATCTGGCGGTCGCCCAGATACTCTTTTACTTTTTGAAAATGCTCCCAGCACGGCGCGTCGAGGTAATCAAGAATCGACGGGAGTGTTTCGATAATGGGTTGGTCTTCTGGAACCTTGCAGTCGAGCACTCGCAAAGGATTTGTGATGGCACGGCGCTGGCAGTCCACGCACATTTTGGGCGCGAGATCCTTCAGCTTTTCGCGCAACGCTTCGTTAAACTTCGCCCGGCAGTGCTTGCAACCAACGGAGTTAATTAATAGCTGAAAATCGGCGATTCCAAGCTCTTGAAGAGCGGCTGTCACCATCTCGATGACTTCCGCGTCGATGAATGGCGATTCGGTTCCGATGGCTTCCGCTCCAATTTGGAAGAACTGGCGATAGCGCCCCTTTTGAGGCCGTTCGCGGCGAAACATCGGACCAATGTAATAGAGCTTCTGCAAACCGGGATGCTGGTCGAGCCGGTGTTCGATGTAAGCTCGCAATACGGAAGCCGTGCTTTCGGGGCGCAAAGTCAGCGACGAACCGTCCCGATCCTCGAACGTGTACATCTCCTTACCGACAATGTCTGTCTCTTCACCGACGCTGCGGGCAAAGAGCGCGGTTTCTTCGAGAATTGGGGTGCGAATCTCTTGATAGTTATAGGAGGCAAACACGCGCCTGGCCGTCGCCTCGACTTTGTTCCACACAGCGCTCGACGGAGGCAGTATGTCGCGCATACCTTTTACCGCGCGAATCACGATTGCTCTTCCTTGTACAACGCAGTGTTCTTCACGTAATTAGAAACATTTATGCGAAAGCGCTCCCGCTCTTCCGGCGAAACCGCGCGCTTGACCTTCCCTGGAACGCCCATCACGACGGAGCCTGGCGGAACGTCCATACCCTCAGGGACTAATGCTCCTGCGGCGACAATCGAGCCCTTACCCACTCGCGCACCGTTCAAGACGATGGCTCCAATCCCGATCAAGGCCTGATCCTCGATGACACATCCGTGCAAAACGGCGCGATGGCCGACCGTGACTTGATTGCCGATGACCAGCCGAAATTCATCGTCGTGATCCACATGCAGAACACTATTGTCCTGAATGCTGGTCTCGCTTCCGATTCGAATCGAGTTTACGTCCCCTCGAATCGATACGTTCAACCAGATACTCGATCGCTCTCCGATCAGAACATCACCAACCACTTGCGCGCTTTGGTCGACGTATGCGGACGAAGAAACTTGAGGGGTTTTCCCCCGGAATGGGCGAATCATGAGAACGGGTAAGCGCCGGGAACCCGGCACCATGCGCAGGCGCCGCGGAACAGACCGAGGCGGACTTATCCAGTACTGCCATCGTAACATCCGCTGATTTCTAAAGCCGTTGAAGGGTACTGCGCTAAATGTTGGTTGATGCGCAGGAGGCATGGGAATACGGACGGGCCTACGTATTCTTCAGGTGGTCCAGGGCGAGATCGATCTCCTTCTTTAATCGAGCATGGAATTGGGGATCATCCTTCCAATCGTGCCGCAAGCCCTCAAGAGTCCTAACGGTCAACTGCCGATAATGCTTAAAGCGCCGAAGTTCAAACACCACGGCGCATTGGCGATCAACATAAAGCGTTCCTTTGTCGCTCGGCTCGACCAACTCTTTGATGAGCCGGTGATAAATCTCGAACTGACGACTTTTCGCTTCAGTATTTTTATTCAATAAGAATTGAACGACCTGCCACAGCAGGGTGACGCCTGGAACGGCTGCAACGATGAGGGCTGCACCCTCTCCTGTTGTCACTGCTCCCCCGTCCTGCTCGTCACGTTAAGAATCAGTAGAGTCTATCAAAGGCAAAGGCCCGGATTGCTCCGGGCCGCTGATGTGGTGGTGGACGCTGAAGGGCTGGTTTCCAATGGCTCAAGCAGCCTCCAGCAGTTCGCGCACACTCCAGATGTGATCGCTAATGCCGGAAGCCATCGCAGGCGTAACGCGAAGCGAACGATGGGGACGGCAAAAATTGTAGAACGCGAACCACAACGCAACCGCTGCCCAGTGGTTCTCGAATTTCTTGCTGAAAGCGTTCGTTAGGCGAGTGAATCGGCGGATGCCCATGCGCAAGCTGAGATTGCTTCGCTCCACGATGGATGTGCAGATGCGGGCCGGATCGGGGCGGCCCATAACTGGGACCTCCACCACTTCGGCCACTTCGGCAGGAGAGTACCGGGCTTCGCCTTCAACCGATGCCCGATAGACCTTGATGAGTTGCGCAAAATCGCAGCGGTCCTCTAGGGTGTTCGGGATCGCGTTACGATACGGCGCAAAGCCGTCCGTGGTGATCTGAAATTCGCCGCTCGTCGCGTGCCGAAGCCCCACGATGAATACGTCCGTTGTGGCTTGGTCACGCTTGCCAAGAGCGATGTTGAGAACGAGCTTTGAATGTCTTTCGATGGCAACGAAGCAGTAGCAATCGCCCAGGTTCGGATCGTCATCAGTGTGAACACGCTTTTGTTTTTTAACGATGTAGGCCCATACCTCATCGCACTCAACATCTTCTTTGCCTCACTCCTTTTGTATATTATTAGCTAGATATATACTATAAAATAAGATAGTACTTGTAATAGAGCTTGCAGGGTAATACTATGAACTAATATACAAGGAGAGTGGACGATGCCGAGAGTCCCGATTACGGTTATGGGCTACCGTTGCGAGCGATGCAACCACGAATGGATTCCGAGGGACTTCGAACAAGAGCCCTCAGTTTGCCCGAAGTGCAAAAGTCCGTATTGGGACCGACCACGGAGAAAACCAGTTTCGATGCTCACCTATGAAGATTTCAGAGATAAGATTCAGAACACGCTCAAGAAATCCGGCCCGATCACCTGGACTGAAATTAGAACAATCGCCAAATTACCAGAGAAGTTCCCGAACAATAAATGGGTACGCCGGATGGAGGAGGACATCGGGCTAAAACGGAACAAGGACGCGCATGGGATCATCAAGTGGAATCTCTAGCGGCCACCAAAGCATTTCTCTATGAGCATGTTTTTTGGTGATAGAGTGGGGCTATGCCTCAAGCCAATCGGCTTAGTTTGCCTAGTGCGCCAGTGCACGAGCAGATTGCAAACAAGACTACCTGGAACAATGACCGCTCCGCAGATCGGGCGGACTTTTTCACGATTGGCTACACCGGGAGGAGAATCGAGGAAATCATCGCTATCCTCAAAGAGCGTGACGTACGCACATTAGTGGATATTCGACAGAACCCGGTTAGTATGTACCGTCCAGAACTCAGCAAGGGAAATTTGGCACGCGTCCTCAGCGAAAACGAAATTTCCTATGCTCATGTCCCTCAACTCGGAGTGCCGCGCGACATCCGAGCTAAGGCCATTGAGACTGGAAACCGCGATGTGATCTGGAAGTGGTACGACCAGCACGTGATTTCGGGCTTCATTGGCCGGAATCTTCACAACTTTCTCAACTGGTTTGAGTACCCTATTGCGCTTATGTGCACTGAAATCGACCCTCATGAGTGCCATCGGCATAGGCTGTCGCTGGCGCTCGAAGAAATGGGGTTAAAGAGCTTCGATCTGTGAAGCTACTGTGGCGACGGAGGAGACAAAAAGAGCGCTGATTGTTGTTCGCACGTACCCGTCTCCTGCCCGATCAGGCGTGGAGGTCTCATGCACGGCGGCCATTACGGACAAAGGTGAATGGCTGAGGCTGTTCCCGGTCCCTTGGCGTCTACTGACCGAGGATCAGAGGTTCCGAAAGTATCAGTGGGTGGAAGTGACGGTCACAAAAGCCAGCGACCCTCGCCCAGAAAGCTATAAACTCAAGCCCGACGGTATCAGGATTCTGTCTGAACCGCTCAGTAGCGCTAGAGAATGGCGCGCGAGAAAAGATGTCATATTTCCGCTGCGCTCACATTGCTTATGTTGCCTGATAAAGCAACGGAATCTACAGGGCTATCCGACACTTGGAATCTTTCGCCCAAAGTCGATCGACCGTCTGACGATAACGCCGGAAGACCCGAACTGGACTGACTCACAGGCAGCCATACTTCGACAGGGCCACCTCTTTGTTGATAACCCTAAGAAGGAATTGGAAAAAATCCCGTTCAGTTTTAGATATGAGTTTCGCTGCGAGGATGAGGAATGCACCGGGCACAAGCTCATCTGTACAGATTGGGAAATGGGGCAATCGTATAGAAGCTGGAAAGCCCAATATGGCGAGCAGTGGGAAGAGAAATTCAGAGAGCGCTACGAAGCCGAGATGATCGAGAAGAACGATACCCATTTTTATGTCGGCACGATTCACGGCCATCCGCACGTGTGGATCATCGTCGGGCTTTTCTATCCGCCCCGGGAACCCGGGACGCCCCAAGGCATTCTCCCTTTCAGCTAGGCGTTTTTAGCAGCGCCCCGCGAGTGCGTCAACCAACATTTAGCGCACTACCCGTTGAAGGCCGATTGGCGCCTTTGTTGGAGAATGAACTCATGCGTTTTCGCCAGATTGCCCTCATGTTGTTCGCTGGTGTCGTCGCGCTGGCAGCTCAAGGCGGCACAAAAGCTCCGTTTACGTTTGACGCCATGATGAAACTTGCGCGGATAGGCGACCCTCAACTTTCGCCGGACGGCAATACCGTGGCGTTCGCGGTGCAGACGGTGGATATGGCAAACAATTCGAAGCCGACGCAGATTTACGTCGTGCCAATGAACGGCGGAGATGCGCGTCAGATTACGCGCGAAGGGTCGCAGAACGCGCGGCCGCGGTGGATGCCCGATTCGAAGCGCATCGTCTTCACATCGAATCGTAAAGGCGGATCGCAAATCTGGTCGATGAATGCCGATGGCAGCGATCCGATGCAGCTTACGAATGTGCCGACGGAAGCGGAGGGTGAACTTGTTTCTCCGGACGGCAAATGGCTGCTGTTTACGAGCTTGGTTTACCCGGCATGCGCTGCATCAGGGACGCAGGCGGGGAGCAACTATGATGAGGCGTGCAATAAAAAGAGCCTGGATGAAGAGACCGCAAGCAAAATGCGGGCGCGCGTGTATACGCACCTTCTTTACCGCCATTGGACCGATTATCAGGGCTCACGACGCAGCCATTTGTTGATCCAACCGCTTTCGGGAGGCGTTCCGAAGGATCTTACTCCGGGCGATCTCGATGTGCCGCCGTTTTCGCTCGGAGGGCCGGAAGCCTACGCGTTCTCGCCGGATTCGACCGAAATCGTCTATGTGTCGAACGCAGATCCGGACCTGGCGACGAGCACAAATTCCGACCTGTTCACGATCGCCGTGGCCGGCGGGGAGAGCAAGCGAATTACGAACAATCCGGCAGCCGATGAAGGACCTGTTTATTCGCCAGACGGGAAGTATATTGCGTATCGAATGCAAGTAAGGGCTGGTTACGAGAGTGACCGGTGGCGGCTTGCGGTAGTCGACCGTGCTACGGGCATATTTACTGTCCTCACGCCCAATCTGGACCGATGGGTGAACAGCTACGTGTGGTCTCCCGATTCGGCGTCGATCTTCTTCACGATTGAAGACCATGGGCATCAACCCTTGCTGATGGTTTCGGCCGCCGCAAATGGGCCTATCCGTACCGTGGCCCAAGGCCCGACAGCGATCGACGATGTGCAATTTACCAAGGACGGCAAAACTTTGATTTATGACGAGCAAAGCGGATCGAAGCCGGTTGAATTGCATCGGGTGAGCTTAGGAGGAGCGCCGAGCGGTCCGCTAACACACTTGAATGACGCCGTTTTGACTCAGTGCCAGTTGACTCCGCTCGAATCCATCTCGGTGGATGCGAGTGACGGAACGAAGGTCGAGAGTTTTATCGTGAAGCCGCCTGCTTTTGACCCATCGGAAAAGTATCCGGTTCTGCTTTTGATTCATGGCGGACCGCAAGGCGAGTGGGGCGAGGAATGGAGCTACCGCTGGAATGCGCAGGTTTTTGCGGGCGCGGGCTATGTGGTGGTGATGCCAAATCCACATGGGTCGGTCGGCTACGGACAGGCATTTACCGACGCGGTAAATGGCGACTGGGGTGGAATTCCGTATGAAGACATCATGAAAACGGCCGATTATGTCGAGACTCTGCCTTACGTGGACCGCGATCGGATACTGGCAGCGGGAGCCTCCTATGGCGGTTACATGATCGATTGGATACTTGGACACACCAATCGCTTCAAGGCGCTCGTGGTCCATGCGGGTGTTTACGATCTCGCTAGCGAAGCCGGCACCACCGAAGAGCTCTGGTTTCCGAAGTGGGAGTTTGAAGGCTTCCCGTGGGAAAACCCGCAGATGTACGCACGCTGGTCACCCAGTAATCCGGACAATGTCAAGCATTTCAAAACGCCAACCCTGGTAACGCAGGGAGAAATCGACTATCGGGTGCCTGTGGGACAAGGCCAGCAGCTCTTCACTGCATTGCAGGAGCAGAAAATCCCATCCAAGCTTATTTTGTTCCCCGATGAAGGGCATTGGATTTTGAAACCGCAGAACAGCCGGTTCTGGTACGAACAGGCGATTGAATGGCTGGGAAAATATGCGGGCAAGTGAAGGCCTCATGTGGCTGTTTTCCGCCGCGTTCATCTCGGGATCTTGACTTCACCGCTCAGCGGGCAAACTTTCTTGCCGGGCAGCTCCTCGTACGCGCGAACAGCGGTTTCAGACGGATTGAATTTCGCATAGCCGAACCATCCTGAGTCCAATTGGCTTTCGGGAAGTAATCCCGCGCTGACAATATCGGGTCGCGGCGAGCCTGTGATGCCGATTCCGGCAATCCGGTCGTCGTTCGCTACCAGAATGATGGTCGATTTTCGCGTGAGCGCCGAATTGATGGAAGCCCACCCGGTTGCAGAAAACGACGCCGATGCGTTGCCGGCTACCGGCTGCACTCCATCGATGAAGCCCTCGCACATGGTGGCAGACGCGACTTCATATGCGGTTCGAAGTGGCGCGCCAACGTGCGAGTATTCAGGAAACGGAGGGGGTATGATACCGTTGCGTTGCATGAATCCGTACCAATCGATTAGCCCTGGAACCGGATAGAGATTCTTTGTTTTTTGCGGATCGACCCCCGCTTCCAACGCCAAGCCAGAAACGTTCCGATTGAAAGTGGTTGCGTCGTACGTTGCAAGAATACTGCCGTACGACTTCGCCTGAAACACGAAGAAAGCTGTGCAAATGATTTGGAGAGCCACAAACGCAAACTTCTTCCTTCGCGAATCATTCGAGATGGTTACCGCCGCAATTGCGCCGAAGCACCAGAAGAGCATGGCCGGCGTCTGATACCGGCTGGAAGCCGCTTGAGAGTAGCCGAAGTTGAGGCGGCCCAACGCGGTCATCGCAGCCGCCAGGAGGCAAAGCATAGCCATCGAAAGCGATACAACATACAGGCGCTCGTGGCGCTGATTTCGAAATGTCGCGTGAAGCCACGCCCCCGCAACAAATGAGATGGCAAGGAGACTGAGGAACATTCCCCAGCCGCGAGAGACATTGTCCCAACTCGCTCCCAAATAAGTTTGAATGTACCTGAGAACCTGGAATGGCCGCCGCAGCGCGTCGGCGGGATGAGTGTGGTGGCCGGGCGACTGATAGCCGATCAGATACAAGCCGATGCTGAGAATGCCGAAGAATAGAAGAGGCCGGAGTAACTTGCGCGACAACCCGAGCATCAACACGCAAAACGGCAGGATTGCCCAGAGAATGAGTCCGCTAGCAAGATTACACTCGCCCAGGAA
Source organism: Bryobacterales bacterium (assembly GCA_963722585.1). Lineage (GTDB taxonomy): Bacteria > Acidobacteriota > Terriglobia > Bryobacterales > Bryobacteraceae > KBS-96. The sequence goes on from CAVRNU010000043.1 coordinate 90,483, forward strand.
CGCGGCCGCTACGCAAAGCCAAAGCAAAACGCTACGTTTGTGCGCTGTCCCCTGATCGGTTCTTTGGGCATAAAAGGCTAAGCAGCAGATGGCCAGAAAGCTGAATAAAAATGCCATGAAGAAGGCCGATTGGAAGCCCCATGTGAAATTTTCGAGTTGGTTGGGATTAAATTCGCAGAACGCTACGAAACCAACGAGCGTCCGGAATTGCCATGAGGACAAACTGCCCAGCCTTCGGATGGCATAGATCGAAAGCCCAAACATGATCAACTGCGTAACCCAGTTCCAGGCGTATAGAGACAGGTTGCGGCCGCTGAAGAAATAGATATCGGCCAGGGAAAAAATCTTCAAAATAGGGATTCGATGTTCATTGTGCTGCGCCCACAGCAGATGTAAGGGATAGTGGCCTCCGTTCGTCGTGAGCTCAAGGCCAAAGGCCCACTGGTCGGACATCCAAACCGGCGAATAGGAACGAATTGTTACGAGAAGAGTAAAGACAATTGTCACAGCGCCAATGGCGCACATGGCGTAGGAGAGCAGCGTGGTTGCAGCGATCCACTTGTCGCTGCGCACGGTCGACAGCGCCGCGTCTACAGAACGGGACGGCCTCATCAGCCCACGGCGACCTGTACCATTGCCAGCACTTTCTCCGGTGACGGTGCATCCGTCCTAGACGCATCAACGAGGTAAAAGGCCATATCGGGTTCGACCCAAGGTCCCGTAGCGGCCTCGCCCGAAGAGCCGCCTTCAGCCAAAAGCGCGCCTGTTGGAGAAGCGACCCGTACCTGTACACGTTTAACTCCATCGGCGGTCCAAAACAAAGTGGTTTTTCCTAAATGCGTTGCTACCGGCGACGATGGGTTCGGTGAGGCATAGAACTGAATCGACGCGTTCCCGGATTGCTGGAACAGATGATCGTAGTTGAGCCGGTAGTCTTCCGAGCGGCGCGTCAGATTTGGGTTGTAAAAAGGATCGTCGGCTATGAACGAAAACCAGCGTTCACGCATATACTCGATCCGCGACAGATGAGTGATCGCCTTTTTTGAATAGCTTTCATAGTGATATAGCTGCGCGAAGGGCGTGTAGACGATCCGGTAACCTTGCTCAATCATCTTCAGGCAGAGATCGACATCCTGAAAACACGTTGGCAGATTTTGCTCATCAAATCCGTTAACCATTTCAAATACGTTCCGGCGCGTAAGAAGGCATGCTCCGGTGACGGCGGAGCAGTTGCGGATGAACTGAGACAGGCTGAAATAGTGCATCTCGCGCGGTAAACCGCGAAAGGCGTGACCCGCCCAGCCCATCAAGCCGACAACCACGCCCCCATGCTGAAGCGTGCCATTCGGAAATAACAGCTGTGCGCCGACAGCCCCAACCTCTTCGCGTTGCGCATGCTCGAGCATGGCCTCAATCCAGTCGGGAGTAATGATTGACGTGTCGTCGTTCAGAAAGAGAAGGTACGGGGCATGCGTGCGTTGCGCTGCCTGATTGCAAAGATAGGAAAAATTGAAGGGACAATCGCGGTAATCGAGAATCTGAACGGGCGTTCCCTGTGCCTGAAAGTTCCTGACGTTTTCCTCGACCGTTGCGCCTTTAGAGTTATCGATGATAATGATTTCGTAATTGCGGTACGTGGTCGTATTGGCGATGCTTTCGACAGCCGTAGCAAGAGTAGCACTGCCTCCGGTTGGAATGACGATTGCCACTTCGGGTTCACCGGAAAGAGCGTACTTGACCCGGTAGCGGCATGGACTCGTTTCCAACACCTCGGCTGAAACTCCTCGCCTCTCGAGATGCTGCTCCAAGGCTCTCCGGCCGGCTTCGGAAGCGGCAGGCTTCACTGAGACACCGCTGGCTGTGGATTGCGGATGAACTCGCCAGTGATAGAGGACTCGAGGTATACGGTGAATTTTCTGCGTATGCTCGGACAGCCGCAGAATCAGATCATAATCTTGACTGCCTTCAAAGCCGCGGCGAAACCCGCCGACGCGCTCTAATAGAGCTCGGCGAGCGACCAGGAAGTGACAGACATAGTTCAGAGAAAGCAGTAAATCCGGAGACCAATCCGGCTTAAAGAAAGCGTTTTGATAGCTGCCAGCTTCACTAATCTTGTCTTCATCGGAATAGAGAACATCGAGAGACGGGTCCGTATTCAATGCCTGGGCGATGCAATACAGCGCATCGGGCGAAAGTTCATCGTCATGGTCGAGAAATCCCACGTATTCGCCCCGGCAAAGCGCAAGACCAGCATTAGAGGCTTCCGCGATGCCACGGTTATCGGGCAGCGCAAAAACACGAATGCGCCTTTCCGCGGCTGCAAACGCTTCAAGCAGGCCCGTCAACCGGCGATCATTCGAACCGTCGTCCACTAAAATCAGCTCCCAGTTTGGATAAGCTTGCCGTTTGACTGAGCTCACACACTTTCGCAGATAATCCTCAGGCGTCCCGTATACCGGGGTCACGATACTGATCTTGGGTGTGTAAGCCAATTCTTCATAGCGGTCGACCATAGCGAGCAACTGGTCCTGCGTCGGCGCATTGAGGCTGGCCCAGACCTCGTACTCCGTCCGCGGGTCAACCTCGAAAGCTACTTCGGCTTGTGCCTGTGCTCCGGCTTTCGACGTTGCAAATGCGCGAAGAGTGTGCGTTGCAGGTTCGAGCTGCGAGCTTGACAGCGCAGCGATAAATCCGGATCGTGAAGCTTCAGCGAATTCCGGATGCATGGCTTCTATCTCCTCGCGCAAGATGCCATAGGTTGCCGTTTGTGGATTTGCACCGTCGAGCGAAATCTCGACGGTTTCAATGCCGCTCCGCGCTACCGCCCAGCCTCTCGCACACAAGATGGAACCGCGGAATAGCACCGACTTTCGGGCAGGTTCGTCGAGGTTCAGTTGCAAGCCGTCAAGCGTCTCGTCAGCCACATTTCATCGTACTTGCCCGGGGATTCGAGTGCGTCGAGGATAGACCTGGACCGTAAGATGGTTACAATTCGTGTTTCATGTCCTCTCTTTGCCTTCCTTCACGAGCCTTTCAGCCAAAGCGTTATAGGCCGGGAGAGACCGGCGATTGGTCCGGCCATCTGCCGTTTGCGAGTGACTTGATCGCCGCGTTACGCCCGGGCGTCCTGGTGGAACTCGGCACATATTACGGGGCCTCGTATTTCGGCTTCTGTCAGGCAATTGTTGAAAACAATGTCGAATCCAGAGCCTATGCGGTGAGTCCATGGATGGGCGAAAATCAGGCTGGCGCATCCAGCGAATCCGTCTACTCGGAAGTGAGCCACTATAACGAAGCAAATTACGCCAGTTTTTCGCGACTGATACGGAGTGAGTTCGACGATACCGTGTCTCAATTCGATGATGGCTGCATCGATCTCCTTCACATTAGCGGAGTTCACAGTTTCGAGGCGGCCTCACGGGCATTCTCTTCCTGGCTGCCGAAGGTGACGCCGGGCGGAGTCATTCTGCTCGACAGAACGGCCATCCGGCTCGGAGACTCTGGCATCTGGACGCTTTGGGATAGTCTGGCTGGTCAGGGCGCTACTTTCGAGTTTCCTCACGATTCGGGACTAGGCGTCTTCGAGAAACCGGGCTCGCCAAATCGAAGTGAATTCCTGGACACTCTGTTCAACGCCGACAAGCCCCTTAGGGAGCACATATGGCGCTACTACTTTCTTTCGGCTGCCGAGCTCGAACTCAGATACAATCTAGCCGCCCTCTCCTCGGAGCATGAAAAATTATTGAAAGAGGCAGATATAAAGCAGACCAAGATCTATCTCCTGTCGGATTCGCATAACGCGATGAAAGCCGGCCAGCGGCAATACGCTGAACTCCAGCATCAGTACGAGGAACTGGAAGAGAATTACGAAAAACTGAAGATTTCACACCGGCAGCTTGTGGAAGAGCACGAGTCGCTTAAGAGGACTTTCCAGAATGTGTTGAGTTCGCATTCCTGGAGACTGACTTCCCCTCTTCGCGCCGCAGTCCGAGTAGTTAAGGGCGATGCAGGCTAGCGGGCAGAGTCGATCGCAACCGGCCCCGAAACGCCCGAGTGCGATTCATAGAGTTCCAGCCCTTGCTCCGGTTCGCCATTAAACAACATCTTGCCGTTTTCGAGCAGCACCACTCGATCGCAAAAGCTCAATACTTGCTGCGCGCTATGGGTCACGAACAGAATCGTCTTGCCCGCGTGCCGGAACTGATTCAGCCTTTCGAAGCATTTTTGCTGGAAGGGCGTATCTCCAACCGCTAATATCTCATCCACAAGCAAAATATCGGGATTAACTTCGGTTGCGACTGAAAATGCAAGGCGCGTATACATGCCTGATGAATACTGCTTCACGGGCGCATCGATAAATTCACCGAGCTCGGCAAATTCGATGATCGACGCCTCCCGGCTTTTCATCTCGCGCTTCGAGTATCCGAGAAGCAATCCATTCAACAGGATATTCTCGCGGCCTGTCAGCTCCGCGTGAAATCCCGCGCCCAGCTCGAGCAACGGCGCGATCGAGCCTTCCACGCGAACCGTCCCGGATGTGGGCTTGTAGATGCCGGCGATAAGTTTGAGAAGAGTACTTTTCCCTGAGCCGTTGCGCCCGATTATGCCAAGCATTTCGCCGCGGCGGACTTCAAATGAAACGTTACTCACCGCTTCCAGATCGTGATAACTTATCTGGGTCTGAAAAAATCTGGAGAAAAGCTCGCGCAACGTGTCGGGGCGCTCGTGAATTACGCGAAAACGCTGCGTAACGCTATCGACGTAGATTGCGATAGAACGGGATGCCATTCAGATTCACAGATAATAGACGAAACTCTCTTGGTTCTTCCGAAAAATTGCAAAGCCGATAAACAGCGCCAGGAGGCCGCAGGCAAACGAAGCCGCGACCGATTGCGGCCTCGGCATCTGGCCATAGTAAACGGCCAGCCGGAAGTCGTTTAAAACATAAATCAGCGGATTCAGTTGAAACATCCACCGATATTTTTCGGGGAATATGGTCAAAGGATAGATGATCGGCGTGACGTAGAACCATACTTGAAGCAGAATTTGAACGATGTGCGCGACGTCGCGATAGTACACATTCGCCGTGGCGAAGAAGAAGGTAGCTCCCGCCGTGAATAACATCAGCGCAATCAGCGGCACCGGCAAAAATGCCCAAGTTGGAAAGAATGGATGGCCCATCACCAGAACTATTAGCGCCAGCGGAATGATCGATAGCAGGAGATTGATCATGTTCGACACTACCGCGGCAAGAGGAAAGACGCTTTTCGAAACGGCGACTTTCTTGATCAAATCCCCGTTGCTTACCATCGAGTCAACCGCGTAGGCGAGGCATTGCGAAAAGAAGGTCCACGGCAGAAGTGTGCTCAGGATGAAGATTCCGTAATGCGGGATATTGCTAATCAACACCTTTGAGAACACCACGGTCAGGACAATCATGAGCAACGCGGGATTCAAAAGCGCCCAAAGAAAACCCAGTAGGGACCGTTTATAACGTATCTTGAGTTCCCTCAGGGCGAGCGCCCAAATCAGCTCCCGATAGCGGTACGAATCCCGAACAAGGTCGGTCACAATAGCCATTCGCAAACGCCAGGTCTCCGCAACGTTCTTCTATTGTAACTTGTGGCGCTGGTCTCGACGGCGGCCTCCGGTTGCCGCCGGAGCTCAGGAAATTCTGATGTTACTTCCGCGAATGTTTCGAGTACAGTGATGAAGATCCGAGCCGCATGCCTGGGCTACTTTTGCCAAAATGCCGCGTGCTCAACGTGAACGACAGCCACCCGGAACATCTGTTGTTATGTCAACTCCTTCGGCCCGGTCCTGAAACGGTGATCGAGTGGTCTCCGTCCGGCATTGAAGCTCTCGATACCCTTCGCGGCCGGGCAGACGAGCAACTTCCGCACCTGGTGATTATTCCTTGGGTTCTACCGTTACTCACTGGCCAGGAGTTTCTTCTCGAAATGAGAGCGGACTTGAGGCTCAGCTGCATTCCGGTGTTTGTGCTGGACAATGTTCCCGAGGACGAGATCGCAGCCCTCTATACGGCGGGAGCTCACGCGGTAATCGCCGAGGGAATCACGCTCGACTCTATGGAGGAGGCTGCTGAGCGTATTCGAGCGGCCTGCGCCAAGGCCGGCATCATCGGCCTGTCTTGATCGCGAATTCGAATTGCCTTTTGCAAAATAGATGTGGCCCTCAGGTGTTTGACACAAGGCGCCCACTATCTTTTATGCAACTTGCCCAACGAATGCAGCGACTCGCAACCGAATCTGCTTTCGATGTTCTTGCGCGCGCGAAAACGCTGGCAGCCGCCGGCCGCGACATCGTTCACCTGGAAATTGGCGAGCCGGATTTTCCGACGCCCGCTCATATTATAGAAGCGGCCAAGACCGCGCTCGATGAGGGTTGGACGCACTACGGTCCGACCCAAGGTCAGCTCCCCCTGCGTGAAGCGATAGCCGATTACATCAGCGCCACTCGATCAATTAGTGTTGGGGCTGAACATGTCTGCGTCGTCCCCGGCGGCAAACCTATCATTTTTTTTCCAATGCTGGCGCTTCTCGAACCGGGCGACGAAGTGATCTATCCCAACCCAGGATTTCCCATCTACGAATCGATGATCCGCTTTCTGGGCGCGACACCTATCCCGGTGCCGCTCCTCGAAGAGCGGAGTTTTTCGTTCGACCTCAATATATTTAGAGAGAAACTGTCGGGCCGGACGAAGCTGATTGTTCTCAATTCTCCGCAGAACCCGACCGGGGGTATGATTCCGCCTGAGGATCTTCGCGAGATTGCAGCGCTGGTGCGCGATCGCGACTTGCTCATCCTATCGGATGAAATCTATTCGCGTATCTACTACACGCAAGATCCGCCGCTCTCGATCGCGTCTCTCCCCGGCATGCTCGAGAAGACAATCATTCTCGACGGCTTCTCTAAAACCTATGCGATGACAGGCTGGCGCATCGGTTATGGCGTCATGCCTGAATGGCTTGTCGAAGCAGTAAACATGCTGATGGTGAACTCGAACTCCTGCACTGCCAGCTTCACGCAGCAGGCTGCTATTTCCGCCCTCGCCGGACCGCAGGAGCCGGTCGCCCGCATGGTGGAAGAATTTCGCAAGCGCCGCGATGCATTTTGCCAGGCCTTGAATCAGATTCCGAAGTTCCGTTGCGCCCTACCCGACGGGGCTTTTTACGCGTTTGCCAACGTGAAGGCAACGGGATGGCGTTCTAAGGAGCTCGCAGACATGTTGCTTGAAGACGCCGGAGTAGCTTGCCTGGATGGCGCTGCGTTTGGTGAATATGGCGAAGGCTATATCCGCTTCAGCTACGCGAATTCGCTCGAGAATCTTCTCGAGGCGGCCGAGCGGATAAAGCGCGCGGCGGAACGGTGGGCATGATATTTGACCGATGGCGGGAATACGTGTCCGATCCCCGCGATCCTCAATTCACTTCGGCGATAATGCTGCCGTAGGGAGCGAGCGAGATGGCGTTCAGGTTGACTGCGCTCTTCTCGCCGGCTCCGCCGCTCGAAGCAAGGGTTGTGGCTGTTGTGGCCGATCCGCCGAGCGCATTCTCGAGCGAGACGATTCGCGATTCAGCGGAGAAGTTGCATGCCACAACAACAACCTTGCCGCCAAGCGTGGTTCGGGTCCAGGCCAGTACCTCGGGGCTGCCGCTTTCAAGCATTTTCATCTCGCCCTCGTGAATGGCGGGATTGCGTGCGGCGAAGAGCGATAAGCTTTTTGTACCAATTGAGCATGGAATTGGGATCGCGGGATTCGGCTTCGACGTTAACCTGCTTGTAATCGGGAGCGACTGGCAGCCAGGTGTTAGGATTCGTGCTGAAACCAGCCGCGATCGAGCTATTCCACTGCATAGGGGTGCGCTCGCCGTCGCGGCCTTTCTCGTTGGGCCAGCCGGTAATACCGATAGGATCTTTTACCTGCGCCTTGCTGGCCGGCACGGTAGTGGGCATTTCGATTTCGTCGCCGTAGTACATCATCGCTGTCGAGCGCGTCGTGAAAAGGATCGTGGCGAGCATCTTGTCGATCGCCATGTTATGTACGCCGTCGCCATAGCGAGCCGCGGTGCGCGGATTGTCGTGATTGTCAAAGACAAACAGCGGCTGGTTGCCGTGGATTTTCGTTTCCACGTCGAGGATGCGCTTCCGGAATTCTTTCGCATCGAGCTTCGGCTCGAACCCCACCTGCATGTCCATCGGCAATTGCAGTTCGTTATGCTTCACCCCTCCATACCATTTGTCCAATTCCTGCACGTTAGGAAGGTAGGTTTCGCCTACTAAAACGCGGTCGTCGGGATAGCTCGCGATCATCGCGCGCATGCGCTGAATGACACCGTGCACTTCGGGCAAATTCTCCTGCAGGGCAGTTGATTCGTTCGGATCGCCAAATTTATTGGTACCGGGCAGGACCCTTTCATCTTTAAGGGATGGGTCTTCAAACAGCGTCGGAACCGCGTCGAGGCGAAATCCGGCGACGCCGCGGTCAAGCCAGAAACGCAGCATGTTGAACATGGCGGTCTCCACTTGCGGATTGCGCCAGTTGAGGTCCGGCTGCTGAATATAGAAGAAGTGATAGTAGTACTGATTGGTTGTTGGGCTGAATTGCCAGGCGGAGTGCCCAAAAGTACTGAGCCAGTTGTTGGGCGGTTGACCAGGACCTTTGCCGTCGCGCCAGATATACCAGTCGCGCTTCGGGTTTGTTTTCGAGCTTGCGGATTCAATGAACCAAGGATGTTTATCGGAGGTATGGTTCATGACTGCATCCATGAGGATGCGAATGTTGCGTTTACGGGCCTCGGCCATGAGCCGGTCGAAATCGGCCAGAGTGCCGTACACCGGATCGATGTTCTCGTAATCGGAGATGTCGTAGCCGAAATCTACCAGAGGTGACGGATAAATGGGCGCAATCCAGATCGCGTCCACTCCGAGGTCCTTCAGGTAGTCGAGCCGCTCGGTTATCCCGTTCAAATCCCCGATGCCATCACCGTTCGAGTCCTGAAAGCTGCGCGGATAGATCTCGTAGATAACAGCATGCTTCCACCACGGATCGGCGCTTGCCTTGGATGGTTCAGAAACGGCTTGCGAGTACAAGAGTGAACTGAGAGTGAACGTAAGGCAGCCTATAACGATGCTCGTTTTCAACAACAGCATATTTACCCCACGATGCCTTTTCCTTCGACAACTCTCACATAACGGTTGATGGGGACATTCGTTAATCGCTCGATACGTCGGCTTGGAGGCGCCCAGTGTATCTCCACTTCATCGATCTTCGAGGCTTTACCGATTCCGAGTACCTCGCGCGGATCGTGGGAGGAAAGATAGCTGCCGCCATTATTCTTCAGGCGCGACCGGCGTTTCCCGCCGCTGTCCAGAAGATTTTCGCTCCGATCGCATCGCGATTCGAGGCGACGCCCTCGAGTTTCAGGCCAAGCCAGTTGTTCCCGCGAGCCCCCACATTCTTCAGTAGCGCGGGAGCGCCGCCGTTGTTGCAAATCAGCACGTCGACAGCCCCGTCGTTATCGTAATCGCCGACCGCAAGGCCGCGGGCCGGCCACATTTTCTGGAAAGCTGTTCCTCCCTGCTCCGTGACGTTGTGAAGGATGCCATCCGCGCCTTGATGGAACAGCAGCAAAGGCTCTTTGTATTTCACTTCTAACGAGTATTGATCGATCATGTCGTCCGGATGGCCATTCGCCAGAATCAAATCGACCGCGCCATCGTTATCGTAATCGAAATACTTCAACCCCCAGCCACTCAACAGACGCGTCGCCTGCGCCACGCCTTCTTTGTGCGCCACATCGCGGAAGGTCTCATCCTTATTGTTTTGGTAGACGGAGAACATTTCCTGGTCGACATTGGCAACAAACAGATCCTGCCATCCATCGCCGTTAAGGTCGGCTGCATCGACGCCCATTCCCGATCGCGGCTGGCCATTCTCACTGAATCCGACTTCGGCCTGAAGGGCAATCTCTTCCCACTTCCACGTTCCGTTGGGTCCGGGTCCGCGATTCACAAACAGGAAATTCTGGACGGTGTCATTCGCGACAAACAAATCCATCCGCCCATCGTTATTAATGTCGGTGGCAACCACGCCGAGGCTTTTGCCAATCGCCTTCGCGATATCGGTGCCTTTGCTCACCTCACTAAACGTGCCGTCGCCGTTGTTGTGGAACAAAAAGCTGGCAGTACCGCTGAATACGCGAGGAATGCAGTAATAGTGCTTTCCCAGCTTGTTGTCGCCGCAAGCAAATTTGTGCGCTGCGGAATAATCGACGAAGCTGCAGACAAACAAGTCGAGCTTGCCATCGTTGTCGTAATCGAACCAAACGGCGCTGGTCGTCCATCCGGGACACGCGAGCCCGGCCTTGTTCGTAACATTACTAAATGTCCCGTCGTGATTGTTTTTATACAGAATACAGTTGCCGTACGACGTAACAAAGATGTCGGGCCATCCGTCGTTGTCGTAATCGCCGACAGCAACGCCCATAGCGAAGGTCCCGCCGCTCACTCCGGCCTTTTCGGTCACATCGGTAAACGTTCCATCGCGATTGTTCTTGTACAAAGCGTTCCGGATGGGCTTCGGCGGAGTCCAAAAGTCGCATGGACCGCTGTTCACGATGTAAATATCGATCCACCCGTCGTTGTCGAAGTCGAGAAACGCCGCGCCCGGTCCCATGGTTTCCGGTAGATAATGGTTGACTGACTTGGCGTTCTCGTGAACAAACTCGATGCCGCTCGACGAGGTAGGCACCTCGATAAAAACCGGATTAGCGCCCGCCGAGCTTCCCTGCGGCCATACCCACGGTGCTGCGCCCAGACCCGCTCCAAGGCGCACGAACTGTCTACGATTCACTCTCATTCAAAAACAAGATTCGACTCGAAACCAGCTTATCGCTTAATGCTTGCGAGCTTAGTACAGTAGGTGGAGTCCATGTTGAAGATAAATGAAGCCAAGAAGAATCCCAACGTGACGACGCTCACTATCGACGTTGGCGGAACAGGCGTGAAAATGATGGCTCTTGATGCCCGCGGCAAGCCGCTTACCGAGCGCCTGCGCGAGCCAACGCCCAATCCGGCAACACCGAAGGCCTTGCTCGCTGTCATTGAAAAGATGAAGGACCAGGTGCCGCACTTCGACCGGGTCTCGATCGGCTTTCCGGGCGTCGTCAAGGATGGCATAACGCTGACCGCTCACAATCTTCATCCCGATTGGATCAATTTCCCCCTCGAGCAAACGGTTCAAGAGAAATGGAGGAAACCAACCCGCGTCAGTAATGATGCGGCCGTCCAAGGTTTTGGAGCGATTAAAGGCAGCGGCGTAGAGCTCATACTCACGCTCGGTACGGGACTTGGCTCTGCGATTTTCGTTGATGGGCGCCTGTGTCCGGGCTTAGAGCTGGCTCACCATCCCTGGAAGGACGGCAAAACATACGAAGACCTTCTGGGCAAAGTGGCATTCAAGAAGCATGGCAAACAGCGTTGGAACAAGCGGGTTGCCGAAGCGGTTGAGCAAACCCGGGCGCTATTCAATTGGGATTTGCTCTACTTCGGAGGAGGCAATGCAACGAAGGTTGACATTAAGCTTCCACAAGATGTCAAGATCGTGCCCAATGAAGACGGCCTGCGCGGAGGCGTGGCTCTCTGGCACAACGATTGAACCGCGCCGGTCTGCTTGCTAACGCGCGCGGTTCTGTGCGTTTTCTGAACAGCGACCGAAAGGGAGCGTTTCTGTGGAGCTTTCACGCGCTGACAGCTGTTCGCTGAGAGCTGACGGCTCGCGCTCGTCATTTCAAGTATTCTGACGTCAGCTCTACCGCGCTAAGAACGGCCACTTCTGAATCAGGTGCAGGTGATAACGCGCAATCAGTATAGCGATCGTGGCCGCGCCTGCAACCGCCAATCCGAGAAGAACCAGCCCGATCGTACGCCACGGGAATTTCCTTCCCTCGCGTTTCAGCACCAGCAGATAGCTCGCAAACACGCCGACAAAAAATAGAGCGCACATCGGCACGGCGAACAGCATCAGGTTAAACACGTCGGGCGTGGGCGTAACAACCGCCGCGATGATGACGATCGCGAGAATGGCGTAACGCGAGTGTTTCAGCAGGAAACGCGGGGATGCGATGTGCAGGAGCGTCAAGAAGAAGATCAGCACCGGCATCTCGAAGACGAGAGCGACGCCCAGTATCACGTTCACAAACAAATCGAAGTACGTCTCAATCGACACCATGGGCGTAACATCGATGCTGCGGCCGATGCCCAGCAGGAACTCGATTCCATAGCGGAACGCCACGAAATAGGCGAAGAGTCCGCCGCCCACGAAAAGGCCCGCAGTGCAAAGGATAAATGGCACGGCATAGCGCCGTTCGCGCTTATACAAGCCAGGTGAGATGAAGGCCCAAGCTTGATATAGAACCCACGGTGACCCTAGGAACAGCGAAACGAGCAGCGGCATCTTGAACCACACGATGGTGAAGACTTCCATCGGGGCAATTTGAACCAGCCGGGGCGGCACGTAGCCCAGATGTTTGAGCGCCTGGGTAGCCGGAGCCTGTATGATTGTCCAAAGTTCGTTCGAGAATGTCAGGCTGACAATAAAGGACACGCCAACGCCTACCAGCGCCTTGAGAAGGCGCGAACGCAATTCCTCGAGATGCTCCATGAAGGACATGCGCAGCATGCCCTCTTCTTCGTCACCTTCCCCGTCGCCCGAAATGGGCGGCTTCGGCGGAGGAGGAGGTGGTGGAGTCGACGGCCGCGACACTACTGTCGGCGTTACCGTCGTTACTGCCGTCTCACGCGGTTCGAAGCTCGTTACCGGCTGTCCCGGCTGAGCGCTCCCATAGTTTTCCGGCGCAGGCGATTGATACGGCTCGCTGTGATACGGGTCCTCCTGAAATGTATTGGGATCTGGCGGAACTTCGCGCGGCGGCTCCGCCTGAACGCCACCATTTTCAGTTGAACTGGCCGTTGGCGTGGACGCAGGTTCGTTCTCTAGAGCCTGCGGCTCCTTGTGTTCGTCTTCCATTTAACTCTCAACAACTTCTATGCGGGATGAGTCTCTTCTCTCGAGACGTGATTCACTTCAGTCCCATAATTCGTGGACCGCGCTACCGTCCCCTCGACATGAGGAGCGGCGGCATGTTCATCCCGGCTGGCCGAAGCGTCCTGAGTTGCGGTGGCGCTGGCAGTGGTTGGTTGAGATGCGCTGGTTTCCGAAGAACCAGATAACTGGTGATCGTCCGAGCCGTAATTGTACTCGTGATCGTACGAATAACTGCTACTCGAGTAGTCAGGACTCGTGTACGAACTCAAGGTTTGTTTTAACGACTGATTCTCTCTCTCCAGTTCGCTCAGGTGAGACTCAAACGTAGCTTTTAATTCGTTCGAGGCGCGGCGGAATTCCGTAATCGCTTTCCCCAGTGTTCGCCCAAGCTCCGGCAACTTCTTCGGGCCGAAGAGCAGAAGGGCGATCACGAAAATCGCGATCATTTCGGGTACACCGATCGGACCCATGGAGTCTCCTTTTGCTTAACTGACACTTCCAGGATAGCGGGCGGCGCGCGATAGCGTCAACCGGCCGCATTGGGGGCGGACCAGCGCGCTATCGTAGAAGGCCGCACGGTCTAGTGCGCTCGAGACGAAAGCAGCCATTTGTTTTGCCTGAGTCAGGCTAAACGCCTCCGGCGCTCACTTTCATTATCACTTGATAATCAGAGCTCCCTTCGCAGAGATAAGGTGTCAATCTGATGATATGAGTGGCCGCCTGGTCGTTGTTTCTAACCGTCTCCCGCTGACATTGCATAAGGCCAATGGAATCTGGAAGTCCGAAAAGAGCTCGGGCGGGCTGGTCAGCGCGATGACTCCTCTGCTACAGAGGAACACCGGAATCTGGATCGGCTGGTCCGGCGAAAGCGGGGAAGGCAATGGCGAACAACGCCGCGCCATCCTTCAGGACTGGGAACACAAGGAACATTGCTTCGCGATCGAGTTGCCGGGCGATATCGCTAAGGGATTTTACGAGGGCTATGCGAACCAGACCCTCTGGCCGGTATTCCACTGCTTTCCTTCCCAGCTCAGGTTTGATGCGAAAGGCTGGGAGTCTTACGTGGAGGCGAATCGCGCTTTCTGCAATGCGGTAGCGGACCAATATCAGCCTGGAGACCTGGTGTGGGTGCATGACTATCATTTGATGCTGCTTCCGCAAATGCTGCGTGCCGCACTGCCTGATGCCGCTATCGGCTTCTTTTTGCACATTCCTTTTCCATCGGCTGAAATCTTCCCTATATTGCCGCGGCGCGAGGAACTCCTGTGTGGCCTGCTCGGCGCCGATCTATTGGCTTTTCAAACGCACAGCCATCTACAACAATTCCGTTCGGCCGTGCTGCGGGTGCTTGGTCTCGAAAGCCGGATTACGGAAGTCTCGTTGCGAAATCGGGCAGTCCGCCTGGAAGCCCTACCCATTGGCATAGCGCCGGAAGAATACACGAACCTGCTAGCTAACGACGAGGCTACCGCCAGATATTACGCCGAATCGGCTTCGCGCTATAGAGGACAGAGGGTGATTCTTGCGGTTGACAGGCTGGATTACACCAAGGGCGTTCCCGAGCGGCTGCGTTCGTATGCCCGGCTCCTGCGGTCCTCTCCGGAACTCAGAGAAAAAGTCATCCTCATTCAAGTCGCTGTCCCGACGAGAGAGGGAATCGATACATACCGGGATCTACGCACGGAAGTGAACCAATTGGTTGGCGAAATCAATGGAAAGCTCGGGACATCGAACTGGACACCGCTCGTGTACATCAATCGTTCCATCGAGCGGCAAGAGTTGGTAGCACTGTACCGGCTTGCAGAAGTATGTTGGGTTGGCTCTCTACGTGACGGGATGAATCTGATTGCAAAAGAATACGTAGCCTGCAAGGGTGAGGGTGACGGCGTACTCGTGTTGAGTGAGTTTGCAGGCGCGGCAGCGGAGATGGGTGAGGCTTTATTCATCAACCCGTTCGACGAGAACCGAACTGCGGAGGCTGTGGCGCGAGCTCTCGTTCTCGAAGAAGAGGAACGACGCACCCGCATGCGAGCGCTTCATCAGAGAGTGATCCGCAATGATGTCTTTCACTGGGGGAAGCGGTTCTTGGAGGCACTTGAGGAAGCAGTGTCGGCGCGGGTGCGTCATGGCGATGCACGTCCGAAGCGACTGGTCACCAAAGAGGTCTTAGACGCATATGTGCGCGCAAGTCGCCGTATGTTGATTCTTGATTATGATGGCACGCTTGTGCCCCACGCTGAACTGCCTCAACAGGCTGTGCCGCCACCCAATCTGGTTCGGCTGCTGGCATCGCTAGCCGCGGAACCGCATAATTTGGTCGCGCTTATTTCGGGCAGGCGTGCGCAAGATTTGGATCGCTGGTTTGGGTCCATTGAGAACATGTGGCGCGTTGCAGAGCACGGAGCCGAGCTGAAGTCTCCTGGTTCGTCTTCCTGGGAGCCCCTGCGCTCTCAGATTTCGACGGATTGGAAATCTACAGTGATGCCTATACTCGAGCACTTTGTCGATCGCACACCGGGCAGCTTCGTCGAAGAGAAGAAATATGCACTGGTGTGGCATTACCGCATGACTGAGCCGGAATTTGGAGAGTGGCTGGCGAACGAACTCGTATCGATGCTGGAAGCGATGCTGGCGGAAACGGAACTAAGGGCCCTTCGCGGGAATAAGGTCGTGGAGATAAGACCGGTTTGGGCGAGTAAAGGAGATGTTCTCGAGCGCCTTCTTGCATCGCAGCCACAACCGGATTTCCTCTTCGCTGTCGGCGACGATCGCACGGATGAAGATCTGTTTGAGCGACTTCAGAGCGATGCTTACACTTTACACGTCGGGTCCGGCCCTACACGCGCAGCCTTTGCAGTACCCGATTTCCGTAGCGTTCGCGATCTACTGCAGATGCTTACCGAAGCACCGCCCGTAATCGTCGGTGCTTCGATAGGCTAAGCGACGAGACTGCCCGACCACGCCGGTAGACTCAGGAATCACCGGCGTCCTTGCGACGCAGGTGCTCGCTTCTAGTGGTTCTGGATCTAATGCGGAGGGGGCCTGTAAGGCGAGGCCCGACTGGCCTTTACTACGCAATCCACTGCGTCGTTGACAAACCGGCGCCTTGTTTCGCGAGTTCGTAGGAAGGCGATAGCTCGCGCAGCTTCCGCACCACATCCACCACTCTACTCGCTACGTAATCGACTTCTTCCTTGGTATTGAACCGCCCAAGCCCGAAACGAATCGAAGAGTGAGCCAGATCGTCACCGGCGCCAAGCGCTTTCAATACGTAACTTGGTTCGAGCGTGGCCGATGTGCACGCCGATCCGCTCGACACTGCAATGTCGTTGATGCCCATTAGCAGAGCCTCGCCTTCTACGTGAGCAAAACTCATGCTCAAGCTATTTGGCAGGCGATGCTCCATTGTCCCGTTAACATAAACCTCGTCGAGGCCGTTCAAGATCCTGTCCCTCAACCTGTCGCGCAGACGCTCGAGGCGCTTCGCCTCTTCCGCCATCTCTTGTTTCGCGATTGCGGCCGCTGCGCCCAGTCCGACGATGCCCGGAACATTCAACGTGCCGGAACGCATGCCATGCTCGTGGCCGCCGCCATCGATCTGCGCCGTCACTTGAACTCTTGGATTCCGCCGCCTTACGTACAGCGCTCCCACCCCCTTGGGCCCATAAAACTTATGACCCGAAAGCGAAAGCAAATCCACACTGTCGCCGATCACGTTAACCGGTACTTTACCTACCGCCTGAACGGCGTCGGTATGAAACAGGACACCTTTTTCTTTCGCAATCCGGCCAATATCCGCGATCGGCTGCACAACGCCGATCTCGTTGTTGGCGTACATGATCGAAATCAGGATCGTCTTGGGAGAGATGGCATCGCGCAACTGATCAAGGTCGATCAATCCATCTTTGTTCACGCGGAGATAGGTGACGGGCAAGCCTTCCTTTTCCAAATGTCTGCAGGTGTCAAGAACGGCCTTATGTTCGGTCACCTGGGTAATGATGTGGTTTCCCCTCTCCCCATACATCTGCGCCACGCCTTTGATCGCCAGGTTGTTCGACTCGGTCGCGCCGCTGGTGAACACGATCTCTCTCGCTGAAGCCCCGATCAGATCCGCAACTTGCTTGCGCGATTTCTCGACTGCCTCTTCCGCTTCCCAGCCGAAACTATGATTGCGTGACGCTGCATTCCCATACGTCTCGAGGAAGCAGGGCTTCATCGCTTCAAAGACGCGCGGATCCACCCTGGTGGTCGCATGGTTATCCATGTAAATGGGTAGTTTCATTCACGAATCCTTATCGCTGGAGCAACCACCTGCGCCGGATTGATTCGGGAAAGGGCAATCAAAGGCGCCGTGGGCGGCGAGGCACCGTCGTCCGAGTCATCCAACATATCTTGGATGGTCACCCCGGCGAGAAGCCGCAGAATTCCTTCGTGGATCCGCCGCAACGGCTTCCGAACCGGGCACCGGCTTGTATGATCGCAATGATCGTGCTCGGTGAAACACTCTGTCAAAATAATAGGCCCGTCAATCGTACGAATCACTTCGAGGGCCGTTATGCTATTCGGGTCGCGAGCCAAACGGTACCCGCCATTGGTGCCGTGCTCGGAAATCAGCAGTCCGGCCTTTGTCAGCTTCTGAAGAATTTTTGACAGTAATGGTAGCGGTATGCCGTAGCTGTCGGCCACTTCTTTTGCGCTCACCGAGCTTTGCGCGGGGTCATGATGCCGCGAAGCTAGGTGCTTCAACGCAATCAAACTGTAGTCCGCTTTTTTCGTGAGCCGAAGCATAAGTAGGACCGAATCGATCCTGTATCTCTTTATACCATAATCAGTTTCGAGGCTAAGCGCCTGGAAACGCTTCGCGGGAACTGGGCAAATCCTTGCACGTGTTAGACTTAGAGTTCTCTCGCTGTGCTCAGGCTTTTTCGCCTTTTAGTTCCCACGAGCGTGGCCGCTCTCCTGCTCTCGGAGATCGTTCTCATCATTCTCTGCTATACGCTGGCCTCCCTATTTACCCTCGGGGTTGATCCGTATGTCTATCTGGTCGACGAGCAGAATTACTGGAAAATCCTGGTGGTCGCAGGGTGCATTGTCATCGGCCTGTACCTGCAGGATCTGTACGCCGAATTTCGCATTACTTCGCGGATTCTGCTGGTTCAGGAGGTCTGCCTGGCAGTCGGCTCAGCGCTATTGTTCATGGCGCTGCTCGGTTATATCAGCACCGAGTATCTGCTGCCGCGCTGGCTGATGGTGCTCGGAAGTTTTGGCGTCATCACGTTTGTGCCCCTGTGGCGCATTTTTTACTGGAACTACGGCATCCTCGCGCTCAGGAAAGAGCGCGTCATTCTCCTCGGTAACTCGGACATGCTGGCCGAAACCACGCGTCATCTGCTCGAAAAATCACACCTTGGCTACAACATACTCGGCTATCTCGCCGAGGAGGAGCCGGTTGACTTCCCCGTCAGCTGCATCGGCCGCGTCTCAAACGTCAAGAAGATTTGCGACGAGCTGAAGCCGACGCGGATTGTCGTCGGAATGGCGGAGCGCCGGGGCCGTCTGCCCATGACGCAGCTTCTTGAAATACGATTCTCGGGCATCGTTATCGAGGATGCCGCCGACACCTACGAGATGGCGGTGCAGCGCGTTTTCAGCAGCAAGATTCAGCCCGCGCAGCTTATTTTTACGTCCAACTTAGGTCCTCGCCAAAGTGCCCTGGCCCTGCAAAGCGCATACTCCTTGATCCTCGGCGTTGCCGGACTCGCTTGCGCCGTTCCCGTCATGCTCGTGGTCGCCATTGCCGTCAAGGCGAGCTCGAAAGGACCCGTCTTTTACCGCCAGCGGCGCGTCGGGTTGAATGGTCGCACCTTCACGCTCTACAAATTCCGCTCGATGTACGCCGATGCCGAGCATCGAACCGGCCCTACCTGGGCTGTCAAGGACGACCCTCGCATCACTCCGCTGGGCCGCATTTTGCGAAAGTTCCGGCTCGACGAATTGCCGCAGCTTTTCAACGTTGTGCGCGGCGATATGTCCATTGTCGGACCGCGTCCCGAGAGGCCTGAGTTTGTCGAGATGCTGGCCGCCCGCATTCCCTATTACAGACAGCGTCTTGCAGTGAAGCCGGGCATCACCGGATGGGCGCAGATAAATCACAAATACGGAGATTCAGAATTGGACGCGACGCTAAAGCTCGAGTACGACCTCTATTACATCAAGCACATCGCCCTAGCTCTCGACTTCTATATCATTTTCCATACCCTGAAAGTCATGGTCTTGCAGCGTGGCGCGCAATAATAACGCCAGAATGAACCACCACCTGAGATACGTACTTTTCGCGATAGCTTTCGTCGCCCTCCTATTTGCGGGCGTTGTGGCGATTGGCCAACCGGCGCACAACACGCTTCCTGAAAAGGAGCGCGCTGACGGGTGGAAGCTCCTGTTCGACGGCCAAACCATGAACCATTGGATCGATCCATCGAAGGAAACCCCTCCCGGCGACGCCTGGACAATTGACGATGGCTGCTTGAAAGCCAACCCACGGCCCCGGATTACGGAAGACCTGTTATCGGCGGACACCTACACCGATTTTGAACTCGAATGGGATTGGAAAATCTCGGCAGGGGGCAACAGCGGCGTCAAATACCGCATCCAGCAGCTCGTGCCTCTGACGAAATCAACCATTGATCCGTCCATCAAGAAGTTCGAGCGCCAGGTCGATTACGCCATCCAGCACAGCCCAAGCAACGCGCGCTCCGCCATACAGCCGGGTGAACACGCGCAGATCTATGTGGTGGGATTTGAATACCAGATGATCGATAACGACCGACACCCGGATGCCAAACACGGCCCACCGTATCAAACTGGCGCACTCTACAGCATTCTTGGGCCTTCAGAGGCCGTCGCAAAGCCGGTAGGAGAATTCAATCACTCGCTCCTGATCGTGCGCGGCAAACATGTCGAGCATTGGCTCAACGGAGTCAAAGTGGTGGATACGACGCTCGACACGCAGCAACTCAAGGAAAATCTCGCCCATCGCTGGGGCAAAGACTTATCCGTCTATCGTCTGATGGTCGACGAGCCCGTGAAAAACTGCCACTTCAGCCTTCAAAACCATGGCGATGCCGTCTGGTTTCGCGATATTAGAGTAAAGCGGCTATAGGCAAGTGTCCACCTACTCGACAGTATGTCTGCCTGCTGTCCGCAGTGTTGAAACGGAGCCGGAAGCGTGAGCGCCCTAATTAGGACGGGCTGCGCAAGTATCGGTTCGAGGAAAACCCGCAGCCTACCCAATTGGGACCTCAACCTGTGTCACAAACACATCGCTGTGTAGGCGGCGTTAGATCTCCGATTCCTCGGCTATCTCAAAAAAAGTGTGAGCGCTTCGATAAGATTCGCCCGCGCTTTCTTCAATGGACCCACCCTGACTGGCGATATCGAATTCAATTCAAAACCTCTTAAAGACAACAATAGCGATTGCCGATACCCTCAATACCTGCTTGCTGCCATTACTTCCCTAATTGAACGGCCGGAAATTCTCTCGATTTCCGGCCATCGGAAGCGGACCTTTTCACGGTCCGCTTCCGCGGCTCTCATCTCACTCCCTACTTATTCCCCGACTGCTGCTTCTGGATTTGCTTCAGCACGTCGAGAATTGCCTGCCCGTTGGGGCTGCCCATGCCCGTACAAGCGTCCCAGCCGGGCTTGGCGGCGAAGTCGCCGTTTGTGCCGCCGGTTATGTCGCTCAGAGCTTTATGCTCGGCAAACGTCCCATAAATCAACGGATTCATAAAGCCGACTCGCGTGCCCAACTGCTCGTTAATCAGTGCGGTTAAGCCCGCCCAAAGGGGTGCCACCGCGCTGGTCCCGCCGACCACCCCTTCCGTCCCATCGACAAGAACGAAATATCCGGTTAACGGATCGGCGCAGCCGGCGACATCGGGAACACCTCGCCCGGCGAATTTTGCCCGGACCGTCGATACGGGAACACCAGCATGGGCCTGATAGTCGGGAAGAGCGAAGAAGGTGCTGACGCCTCCGCCTGTCGAGCCTCCCTGCGCGCCGTCATTCCACACAGTTTCCTTGGTGATTTTTCCTTCAGCGCTTTGGAGTGTGGTGCCGCCGCAAGCGGCAACCCAGGGACTCGAGGCCGGAAAGTCGACATGAGGCTGGCCATCGTTTTCCCCGTCGCTCGATCCGTTATCGCCGGCCGCCGCGAACACCGTAATGCCTAGAAGAGAGGCGTCATGAAATGCCTGATTGAAGACATCCAGAGTCTGGCGCGGCCACTGGTCTTCCGGACCACCCCAACTGATGGAAATCACCGATGGCGTTCGCACTTTGTCGTGAATGGCCGAATTGATCGCTTTCAGAAAGCCTTGGTCCGTGTTGGGGGCGAAATAAACTGCGATTTTCGCTTGCGGCGCCACTGCTCCAGCCACCTCGATATCGAGAACCACCTCGCCATCCGGACCGTCGGGATTGCCGGTAGCCTTGTTATGCGCGCCGCTGACCGCGACCGAAGTCACCTGAACGCCTTGTAAGCCAAGTTTCTTCCAGTAGGCATTCAAATCAGAGCTACGGTACCCGCCGCCCAGCTCGATCAATGCGATGGTTTGGCCCTTGCCCGTAGAATCCTTCGGAAAGTTGTAGAGGTCGGCTACCTGAAGCGGAGTGTAGGCAACGGAGCTGGTGTCATGCGGCCGGAAACTTTTCAAGCTGCGCGCCACCGGCCGGCTGTCGAATCCCACAACCGCAATCACGCGCCCAGCCAATTCCTCTGGAACGGAGAGGTGTCCACGCCGGCTCCGGTACGTGCGGCTTCCCTGGCGATGCAACTCGACATCCGCGCCGAACAAGTTAGCCAGATCGGAGAACGAACCCATTACGGAAATAGTCCGCGAACCGGGATCGGAATGCGTGACGCTAAGATGGCGTTCCGAAGCAAGCGCCTCGACGGCTGCGATATCCGCCGGATCTGCTCCATATTGAGCGGCGAGCTCTTCATGACTGTGGTAGCGGTCAGAGGCCCAGGGATGTGGCGCCTCCTGCTTTCGACGCAGAACGAGCGTCACTTCAAGCTTTTCATGCGGCTGCGGCCGGCCGATTCTGGTTGAGCGTGAGGAATGATGACGGTAGCTGCCCCGAAGGGTCGTGCGAGAGGACATATGGTATTTGCTCCCGCTTGAAAGCTACTGCCGCTCATAACGATCCTCCGCCCGGCCGAGCTCGACTTAATCCGTAAGCCTTTGAAATGCTCGGACTTGGCCGGCTGGAATTTTTTGAATTTTGTTGTGACTCAGTCGTCACCGTCCTGGTAGGCAGGTCGGGACGGCCGGGCTAATCGCAATGCTGTTCACTTAAAGGGAAAGGTTTCAGAGCTCCCTACATCGCAGTCTCCGAATTCCCAGGCCCCAGAACTACTTCTCCGAGACGCTAAAAATAACCGGCCAGGTGGACTTGAGTAGCCCGAGCGTGAAGCGAAAACGTTGCCTGATTTCGGGACGGAATTTCGGGAGGAGGCCAACGGCAACCCGAGCGATACGACGACCACCGTTTGGTGTTGATTTTGGGGACTGGCTTTCGAGACGCTGCAAACCTGATTCCAGAACATCCCGGGTTTGTTCCGAAACTTACCCGTTTGTGAAAGACGGCGGAGCCATACACTTAACGTATGCCTGACAATTCACAAGACGAAATCAAAACCATAACGCAAGTCTGCCTCGCCCTCATTTCACACATAGTCGCGACGGAAGCCGTAGTGTGCCAACTCGACAGTGGCGCGCGGGAGAAATTGAAGGCTGCGCTTATAGCAAGTAAAACGGGAAAGATGCTTACCGATAAAGGCAAAATGCTGGATGAGGCAACAGCGAGGGACTTAAGCCAGACAAAGATGCGAATGCCATTGCAACTGGATGAGTTGCTCACTAGATTGAGTTAGCAACACGAAGGCAGGGAAGGGCGAAACTCACCCTTTGAAATCTGCTGCTGTATGGCTTCGGTGGTCACGCGGATGGAAAACGCTCGGGTTCCGGTCGGGCGTTTTTTCTTCTGTGTAATCAAGGCTGGTCAGGAAAAATCAGGTCTTGAAGAGCTTTAACGGCTTTTTGAAATTCGGCAGCGTCAGATGGTTCAGAGGAGTTGTCGTTCTGGTCCGTTGTGTAGTTCCGCAAGGTCACGATGCACCCGTCATCGTCCTTTTCACATTTACACCACGCATCTTGAACAGCATCGGAACCCGGAACCTTGGCCAAAAGATTCAGCATGATGGTATCCGTCTCTACAAGGTTCCGAAGCCCAAGGGTTTTTTGCGCCGCGGCGGTAAGCTGAGCGGGAGTACATTTGAAGACTACGTTTAAAGGTCTGTTAACCATATTGCGACCTTACTCCGGTAAGAACGGCACTCACCACACATGCTTAAATCGAGCGGGAGGCAAACCGCGCCTTATCCCGGCCACGGCATCGACTCGTCGCAAATGGAGCACTCTCGGCCTATTTCCTCTCTGCTGTCCTCGTCATATACAGGGATAGTTAATTCGTGCTGACATTTGCTCGGGTCATTCACCTGCAAAACGTTCGCCGCATTATCCGCTTCTTGCAGTTTTTCTTCGTAGGTCTTAGGTCTGGATCGCGGCTGCTGATCTTCCTGCATAATCCATATATTAAACCGCCGAGGGCTTAGTCCTTCGCAATTTCAATGTGTCGCAGAGGACCGATCTCGGGTGAAAAGCTCGAAGGCGGAAAAGGGCTGAGTGTTGCCGCTACGGGAGTTTTTCGCCGGCCTCTACCCATTCCCGGCACACCTATAAAGGGCCGCCGTATGGCAGAACTCGGACCCACGGCTTATGTCGAGTTTCGGATAGTGTGATTGTGCGAATGTACTTTTTGAGCACGGGTTTGTCAGCGGGAAGTGGGATGTCAACTCCTTGGGGCGATACAGCGGCAAGCGGCGCGGCGGCATCGAGACAGGACTTTAGCTCGCTGGCGAGTGCAGAGCTTTCGTAATCGACGATAGCCTCATCGTAGTCGGGTTCGATCTCAACAGAGCCTACCTTTGCGAGAGCCGGAGGCGGGGTGATGTTTTTGAAGGCTTCTTCAAGAAATCCTTCCATTTGCTGCGTCTTCATACGAGCTTATGAGAACACAAAATCGTGAAGCGCAACCGAAGGATTTTTATAAAAAAGCGGCCTAGACGAAAGGGATTTCAGCCGGTCGTCACCATTGACGGTAGCGGCTAGCCCCCTGCTCCAACTGATGCGGCGCGTGCTGCGGGAATCTCGCGGTCGCAAAGTCGGAACGGGAACGGCTCGCCGCCAGTCCCGAAACTTAACCCTTTTGGAACATTCGCTGCGGTCACTTGCCCGTATAACGGGCTACCGTAGAAGTGAAGTCCCAAAACCCGTCCCGAAAACCTTCATCACTCTCAATGCTCTCGGTGCGCATCCTGGAGGCTGCCCGGGGGGGCTAGCATGCATTGAGTGAACAGTACCGCGGCTAACGCTATTGGGTAATCACACCCTTCCGCACGGCGTAGAGAATCAACTCCGGGATACTGTGAACGTTCAGTTTCTGCATGAGATTCCCACGGTGCGTATCGACCGTATGAGGACTGACGCCCAGCAGCCCAGCAATATCCTTCGTAGATTTGAGCTCTACGATCAACTGCAGTAATTCGCGCTCTCGTGCGGTAAGTAACTCGTACGCGTCTTCCACTCCTTGCTGCTGTATCTGCCGCAGGTAATCGTCCGCCAAAACCTTGCTCACAGCAGGACTAAAGAAAGCCTTCCCCGCGCACACCGCCCGAATCGCTTGAATCAAATCGGTCTCAGCCGAGTCCTTAAGCAGATAGCCGCGCGCGCCGGCTCTCAAAGCTTTCAGGATGTAGCCCTCATCGGAATGCATGCTCAGAATCACTACCGCAGTTTTCGGCCGCTCTTCGCTAATTCGTTTCGCCGCCTCAATTCCGTTCATAAGAGGCATCGCGATATCCATGATGGCGACATCAGGGCTCTCTCGAAGAATGGCATCAATCGCCTCTCTGCCATTACTGGCTTCCGCGACGACCGCAAAATCCGGTTGCCTCTCGAGCACCAGCCGCAAGCCGCGCCGTACGATGGTGTGATCGTCCGCCAGCACGATCCGCGCCGAAATCATGTCAGCACCAGCGTGTCTTTTTCCTGAAGAGGTAATTCGATCCGAATGGACGTGCCCTTCCCGGGAGTCGAGTCAACATGGAACGAGCCGCCCAGATGCGTTACTCTTTCTTCCATTCCGAGAAGACCAACTCCTTTTTCGCGATCCGGCGCGAATCCCTGGCCATCGTCTTGAATTGTGAGTAACAGGCTATCTGCGCTCTGAGTCAACTGAATTCGGACGCTCTTTGCCTTCGCATGGCGCGCAACATTGTGCAAGGCTTCCTGAACAATTCGATAGATGCAGGTTTTGTGCTCGTCTGGAATATCTTCGGGGAGCGCGCCGGCCTGGACCTGCACAGCAAGATTTTTTGTGCGGGATATCTCACGGGCCTGCCACTGTACTGCCGGTATTAAACCGAGATCGTCGAGCATCGAGGGACGGAGAAGGAGCGACATATCACGAACCACTGCCACTGTCTTTTCGGCAAGGCGTCGCAGATCGTTCAGTTGGACTCGTGCCTCGCTGTCGTTTTCGGGCGACAGAATGGCGGCGACATTCCCTAGACCGAGAAGCAAGGCTGAAAGTGACTGGCCAACTTCGTCATGCAATTCACGAGACAAAGCGCGCCGTTCGGATTCCTGCACCTCGATCAGACGCGCCGACAATTCTCGCAACGCGCCGCGGGCTTGTTCCACTTCGTCAAAGCGTTGGGCGGATATGCGCTCCAGGCGCAAAATTCGATAAATGCTCCCGCCTGCCAATAAGGTTCCACCGATAAGAGTGAACACAAGTAGAACGATCAAAGAGCGCCGGAATTCGGCGAACAAAATGGCCACTTGTTGATTGCCTGCGTCCATTTGCTTCTGATTTACTTCGCTAATCTGGTCGGCCAGCCGAACAATGACCATGCGCCGCGGAAGCAGAGAATTTTTCATGAACGAATACCCGAGGGCGCGGCGTTGCTCCGCATTCCACTCGAGAGCCGGTCGCAGCGAGTTGAAGTACGCCTGGAGCTCCGTTGTAAATCGCTGAAATGGGAGCTGTTCTTCTCGGCGAAGGATTCGATTGTAGGCCGCCACGTTGTTCTCGATACGCAACCGGGCGTCGTCCAACTCTTTACGATGTGTGTCCGCGAGGCTGGGATCTTGCTCGAGGAGCAAATCGCGAACGTATGTGCCGGTTAAGTAAATGTCGGAGCGAAGCTGCTCGAGAATCCGATCCCGATTGAAGTAATCTTTGCGAATACTTTCATTTCTCGTTTGGATCTTCCTCAGAACCGAGAGCGCATTCAGGCCAGTGGTCGCGAGCAGCAACAAAAGGCCGCCGAAACCGATAAGTAAAAGGCGCTGTGTCTGACTGCTTCTGTTCTTCAATTCAGTCTCCGGAAATTCTCGAGGAGATCCGCGAGTGCGCGTTAGTGGAGCAATCCGAGTGTGTATTGGAGCGCCGCGTATGCCTCCTGATAATCGTATTTTACGTTCAGGTTCTCTACCTGGGCCGACGTCTGCCCGAGCTGTGCCTGAGTCAATTCAACAATCGAGGCCAAACCCAGGTTGTACCGGCCCTGCGCAAGATCGAGAGATAAATTGGCTTGGGTCAGGAGTTGCTGTGCAGCCGCGATCGCTTCGTAAGCGGTTCTCACCCGCGCCCACGAACCCCTCACGTCCTGTGCGATCCGATCTTCGAGATCGCGCACGCGCTGGTTCGATGCCTGCAACTGATATTCCGCCGCTTGACGGCGCGCGGTGAACAGATATCCGTTGAATATAGGAATGCTCACGTTAATCGCCGCCGCCTCGTAGCCAGCCGGTATATTCGGGTTCGCGTTTCCTGGATTGATATAAGGCAGCGCGCCGCCAACCGCGTTGAAGCTTACGGTCGGCCGCTTCAGATCGCGCTCCGCATACACGAATTTTTGGTCTGCCTGCACCTGCAGGCGCAAACTCGCCAACTCGGGCCGGTTCGAAAAGGCCTGGTTAATGAGCGGGTCCGGGTTTGCCGGCGGTTCCGCTGGCATCGGCTGCTCTGAAAGTTGATACTCGATAAACTGCTGGGTGCCAAGGGCCTGGCCGAGCGCGGCATAGGCGCTTTGCAGACGGTCCTGCGCCCGGAGCAACATCAGCTTGGCATCCGCCAGATTGACCTGCGCGAAGCTGAGGTCGACCTCGGACCTGAGCTTATTTCTGGTCAACTCAGAGATCTGATCGACTACCGTTTGACGCGTCGCTACAGTTTGCTGCGAGACGGTCACGAGTTGCCGCGCTAGGAGCACTTCGTAATAGGCCTGGTCGACACCCAAGATCACGTCGTACCGGGTCGCCTGGTAGTCTGCCTGGCTGGCTTGCGCTTGGAATCTTGCGTTCGAAACCAAATTTGGAGTCCGGCCCGAGTCCGTGATGAGTTGCGACAGCATGAGACCCGATCCGAAGTGATTGAATAGCCGTGGATCGTTGATCACGCCGGCCCCGAGCCGGCTGTTTACATTCGCTTGCGCTCCAGTTATGTCTCCGGCCACTGTCGGATAGTAGGCCGACCGCGCCTCCCTCGTTATCTGGCCCGCTCGCAGAGAAATCGCCTGGGACGCAAGCACCTGGGGGTGATTTTTCAACGCCATCGCATGCGCGTCCTGCAAGCTCAACTGTGGTCCGGTATTTTGTGAACGGAGGAGACAGGAGGAACCCAGAATCGTTGTGACAACGACAACTGTTCGTTTCATGTTCATGAAGTTAGGCCTGTGCCGGCTCATTCTGTTTCGCGCGATCGAGATCTTTCTTTCCGTAAACGAGCAAGTACGCGGCGGGCACAATGAACACAGTTAGAATTACCGAGGAAGTCAGGCCCCCGATAATGGCGCGCGCCATGGGCGCATATTGCTCCGAGCCGGTTCCAAGTTTCAGAGCCATGGGGAACATGCCGATGATAGTGGCGAGAGAAGTCATGAGAATAGGGCGCAGCCGGACGCGGCACGCTGTGATCACCGCGTCCTCTACGGACAGATTCTGCTCTTCCAGCCGGTGAGCGAAATCGACGATCAAAATGCTGTTGGAACCCGCGACGCCAATTAGCATCAACACGCCCATCAGCGACATAACGTTCAACGTAGTTCCTGTCAGCAGAAGAATCAGAAGCACGCCAATGAATCCCATCGGAATGGCGAGCATAATCAGAAACGGATCGACAAACGATCGGAACTGCGCCACCAAAATGAGGTACAGAAGAATCGCGGCGAGAATGAAGCCGTATGCGAAGCTTATAAACGATTCGCGCATTCCCAGCACCATTCCGCGCAGATCAACGCGCACGTTTCCCGGAACCCGCATTTCCTGGATCAGCTTTTCAATTGCCGTGGAAATCCTGCCAAGATCCTCGCCCTTCGGCGTGACGTACACATCGGAGGATCTTTGAATTTGATAGTGATCCAGTTCAGTAGGTGTGCGAGTGTGGACCAGTGTTGCGACTGAATCGAGAGTAGTGGGTTCCTTTTGGCCCGGCGCCTTCAAAGGTATGTTCTTCAGGTCAATGAAATTGTGGATCGCAGCTTTCCCGTGTTCGTAGTATTGAACAGTGAGGAAATAATCGTTTCCGGTCTTATAGTCCACCCAGTAGTTAGGCGCAATCATGGTGTTCGAATTTAAGGATGTTATGACGTTGTTCACAATATCCTGTTGGCTCAAGCCAAGTTCGGAAGCGTGTACACGGTTGATATCCAGCCGAACCGCGGGGTAACCCATATCTTGAGGGATGTAAACTTCGTCAACACCAGGCAATTGTCTAATCCGCCCGGCAAGTTCCTGAGCAAGTTGGTAATCCTGGTCCAGATCCCGGCCGGTCACTTGTACATCTATAGGCGCCGGCATGCCCATGTTCAACGTGGTGTCGACCATGGATCCGCTCTGAAAGAAGGTGCGAACATCCGGGAACTGCTGCTCGATGGCCGTACGAATGCGGTTCATATATTCGAAGCTGCTGACTTCGTGATCGTCCGTCAAGGCCGTCTGAACCGTGGCGGTGTAAGGACCTGCATTGCTGGTATAGAGAGCTGAAAAATCCGGCACCATTCCGATATTCGAAACCACCATTTTGAAATCCTTGCCTACCGTATGACGAATCAGATTTTCGATTTTGGCGACATACTCTTCGGTTAGTTCAATGCGCGATCCAGTAGGCGCCTTCATATTGATAGTGAACTGGCCGGCATCGGTTCTCGGGAAGAACGAGAGGCCGAGAAGCGGATAGATCGCCAGACTCGCGACGAAAACGCCGCTGAGCGCGATCACCGTTAGGCCCGGACGCAGCAATGCGCGCCTCACCCAAGCTTCGTAGAAATCGAGCAGCTTCGTAAAACCTCGATTGAAGTGCGTGTTGAATTTGTCCCACAGCGATTCCTTCTTCACGCTTTCGGCGTTGTCGCCGCCGTGCGAGGCGTGCGGCGCGGTCTTCAGGAATCGCGAGCAGAACAGCGGAATCACGGTCATGGCGACCACAAAGGAAATCAGCAGCGAGATGCAGAACGATAGCGCCAGGGCCGAGAAGAGGAACTTGCTGACACGGTACAGAAAGGTGACGGGGAAGAAAGCGACAACACCGACAAGCGTCGCGGCCAGCACGGCTAAGGTGACCTCCGATCCGCCGAGTTCCGCGGCAAGCATCGGCGGCTCGCCCATCTCCAGATGCCGGTAGATATTCTCGATCGAGATGACTGAGTTGTCGATCACGCGCGAAAAGGCCAGCGCCATCCCGCCAAGAATCATCGTGTTGATCGTGCTGCCGCCTAGATAGAGGAGCACGAACGCAGCCAAGGCGGAAAGCGGAATGGAGAGCAAAACGGCCGACGTTGCTCGGACGCTGCCCAGGAACAAAAGAATCATGATGCTGGTCAGCACCAGGCCAATCAGTCCTTCGTCACCCACGGTTTTGATCGCCTCCTTCACGAACACCGATTGATCGAAAAGAAGGTCGGTCTTAAGCTGTTTCGGAATGTCGTAGAGATGTTGGGTGAGCTCTCGTACGCCGTTGACAACCTGAATCGTATTCGTATCGCCGCCCTGCTTCATGATGGGAATGTAGGCAGACCTTTGGCCATCGACGCGAACGATGTTGTATTGAATCTGGCTGGCATCCTCAGCCTGTCCTATGTCTTTTACGGATACCCAGGAATCACCCACCGTCTTAACCGGGATCGCGTTCATCTCCTTCATGTTGTCGACCAGGCTGTTCGAATAGACGTAGTAGTCGAAGGGACCTACCTTAACGTCGCCGGCCGGCAGGATCAGGTTGGATTGGTTTACGGCGCTGACAACGTCCATGGGGCTCAGTTGCCGCGAGGCGAGCTTATAGGGATCGACGTAAACCATGATTTGGCGGTATTTGCCGCCAAACGGCGGAGGAATCTCCGCGCCCTTTATCACCGCAATTTGATTGCGGATCGCAAATTGGGCGTAATCGTGGAGCTGCGTTTCATTCAGGCCTTGGCCTTTGACTGTGACCAGGCATACCGGCTGGCTCGAAGCGTCGAATTTCAACACGACTGGCGGCAGCGTGCCAGGCGGTAAACGTTTTAAATCGGCCAGGGCGAGATTCGATAGCTCCGTGACATCGGTGTCGGCACTCGTCCCCGGCTGAAAGAAGACCTTGATCAGGCTCACGCCCAACATGGAACGCGACTCCATGTGATCAATGCCGGCGGCCAGTGTGAAGAACCGTTCCAGCGGATTGGTGATATCGGTTTCGATATCATTGGGCGGCATGCCCGAGTAGAAGGTCGCCACCACAACCTCCGGCAGGTTGATTTGCGGAAACAGATCGACCGGCATTCGCACGACGCTCACGACGCCAATGAGTGAAATGGCTAAGCAGACGACGATGATGAAATAAGGATTGCGAATGGAAAATCGTGACATGGTTTTCGATCACCCTCGGCTTTCGGCGGGTTGCGCCCGTTGACGGTCTTTCTTTCCATAGACGAGCAGGTAAGCCGCCGGAACGATGAATACGGTGAGCGCGACCGACGATGTTAAGCCGCCGATAATCGCTCGCGCCATCGGGGCATATTGTTCCGATCCAGTTCCAAATTTGAGTGCCATGGGAATCATGCCAATGATGGTGGCGAGAGACGTCATCAGGATGGGGCGCAGACGGACGCGGCACGCGGTAATCACAGCATCCTTTACAGAAAGGCCCTGCTCTTCCAGCCGGTGAGCGAAATCGACAATGAGAATGCTATTCGAATCGGCAATGCCGATCAGCATTAACACGCCCATCAACGACATGACATTCAACGTCGTGCCACTCATTAACAAAATCAGGAACACGCCAATGAAGCCCATCGGTATAGCCAACATGATGAGAAATGGATCGACAAACGAACGGAACTGGGCTATCAGGATGAGGTAGAGAAGAACGAACGAGAGGACAAAGCCAAAACCGAAGCTCGAAAACGATTCGCGCATTCCCAGCACCATGCCACGCAGATCGACGCGGGTATTTCCGGGAACCTTCATTTGCGCGATCAGTTTTTCAATTGCTGTCGAAATCCTCCCTAAGTCCTCGCCCTTCGGAGTGACGTACACGTCGGTGGACCTTTGAATCTGGTAGTGATCGATTTCCGTGGGAGTCTGGATATGAGTGAGTTGGGCCACCGAATCGAGTGTCGTCGGCTCGCGCAGTTTGGGGGCCTTGAGAGGAATGTTTTTGAGGTCAATCGTACTGTGAATCGCCGCGGTCCCGTGCTCGAAATATTGAACCGTAAGAAAGTAGTCGTTTCCCGTCTTGTAATCGACCCAGTAGTTGGGGGCGATCATCGTATTTGAGTTGAGAGACGTGATGACGTTATTCACAATGTCTTTCTGAGTCAGTCCCAGTTCACCCGCATGCACACGATCCACGTTCAGTCGCAGAGCGGGATAGTTCATGTCTTGCGGAATATAAACCTCGTCTACTCCAGGCAATTGCCGGATTCGCGTTGCGATTTCCTGGGCTAGTTGGTAGTCCTGTGGAAGATCTCGCCCGGTCACTTCCACATCGATCGGAGCCGGCATGCCCATGTTGAGAGTCGAGTCAACCATCGAGCCGGTTTGGAAAAATGTGCGGACGTCCGGATATTGTTGTGCAATCGCCTGGCGCACGCGATCCATGTAGTCGAAGCTGCTGACTTTGTGATCGTCGCTGAGCGCGGCCTGAACAGTCGCGGTATAGGCGCCTGAGTTGCTTGTATAGAGCGACGAAAAATCCGGGACTACTCCGATGTTGGAGACCACCATTTTGTAATCGCCGGGATGGACTGTGCGGCGGATTAAATCTTCCACGCGGGCGACGTACTGTTCCGTGAGTTCGATACGCGAGCCCGTGGGCGCCTTCATATTGATCGTGAACTGGCCGGCGTCGGTGCGAGGGAAAAAAGCGAGGCCCAGCAGAGGATAGATGCCGAGGCTCAGGACAAAAAGTCCTGAAAGCGCAACGACGGTAAGCCCGGGCCGCGTCAGCGCGCGCCGGACCCACGCCTCATAAAAATCAAGCATCCTGTTAAAGAGGCGATTGAAACCCGTATTAAATTTGTGTCCCCAGGACGCGTGCTCATTCTCGGTTGCGTGGTCGTGATGTTCCGCGTGAGGCACGCTCTTCAAAAACCGCGAGCAAAACAGCGGAATCACCGTCATAGCGACCACAAACGAAATTAATAAGGAAATGCAAAATGCCAGCGCCAGGGCGGAAAAGAGGAATTTGCTGACGCCGTACAGAAACGTGACGGGGAAGAAATCAACCACGTCCACGAGCGTCGCGGCCAGTACGGCAAGAGTGACTTCGGAACCCCCCAGCTCGGCGGCAATCCTGGGCAGTTCGCCCATCTCCAGATGCCGGTAGATATTTTCGAGAGATATGACGGAGTTGTCAATCACGCGCGAAAAGGCCAGCGCCATGCCGGCAAGAATCATCGTGTTGACCGTGCTGCCGCCTAGATAGAGGAGCACGAACGTCGCCAGGGCTGAAAGCGGAATGGAAAGTAAAACCGCCGACGTTGCCCGGACACTGCCCAGAAACAGGAGAATCATGATGCTCGTCAGCACCAAGCCGATGAGTCCTTCGTGAAGAACGGTATTGATGGCTTCTTTCACGAACACCGATTGGTCGAAAAGGAGGTCGGTCTTCATCTGTTTCGGAATGTCGTAGAGATGTTGGGTGAGCTCTCGTACTCCGTTGACAACCTGAATCGTATTCGTATCGCCGCCCTGCTTCATGATCGGGATGTAGGCAGACCTTTGGCCATCGACGCGAACGATGTTGTATTGAATCTGACTGGCATCCTCAGCCCGCCCTATGTCCTTCACCGATACCCAGGAATCGCCCACAGCCTTAACTGGGATGTCGTTCATCTCCTTCATGTTGTCGACCAGGCTGTTCGAATAGACGTAGTAGTCGGAGGGCCCTATCTTTCACATCGCCGGCCGGCAGGATCAGGTTGGACCGGTTTACGGCGCTGACAACATCCATGGGGCTCAGTTGCCGCGAGGCGAGCTTGTAGGGATCGACGTACACCATGATTTGGCGGTACTTGCCGCCAAACGGCGGAGGAATCTCCGCGCCTTTTATGACTGCAATTTGATTGCGGATCGCAAACTGGGCGTAATCGTGAAGTTGCGTTTCAGTCAGGCCTTGGCCTTTCACCGTGACCAGGCATACCGGCTGGCTCGAAGCGTCGAACTTCAACACCACCGGCGGCAGCGTGCCGGGAGGCAAGCGCTTTAAATCGGCCAGAGCCAGATTCGATAGCTCCGTGACATCCGTGTCGGCGCTCGTTCCGGGTTGAAAGTAGGCTCTGATCAGGCTCACGCCCAACATGGAACGCGATTCCATGTGATCCATGCCGGCCGCCAGCGTGAAGAACCGTTCCAGCGGGTTGGTGATATCGGTTTCGATGTCGGCCGGCGGCATGCCGGAGTAGAACGTCGCAACCACAACTTCGGGTATGTTGATTTGCGGGAAGAGATCGACCGGCATTCGCACGACGCTCACGGCGCCGATGAGTGAAATGGCTAAGCAGACGACGATAATGAAATAAGGATTGCGGATCGAAAATCGTGACATCAGGGCTTATGTCTCAGGAAATGTCGAAAACAAGCAGCACCTGTCAGCTCTTGCTTTTGTACTCAGTGACCTGAATCGTTTGCGGGCGTACTTCTTCACCAGGCTTGAGCCCGCTTCGGTCGCTTACGACTACCTGGTCTCCTTCGTGAAGACCCGAGAGCACCTCCGCATAGCTGTCGGTTTGAACGCCCAACGTGATCTTGGAATCTTGAAGTTTGTTGGCTTGATCGACGACCATAACGCTCGCCTGGTCGCCTTCCTGGCTCACAGCCTGTAAGGGAACCACGAGCGCGTCGCCTCTTCTGTCGAGTGTCAGCGTGGCCTCCGCGTATACGCCTGGGATCAAGATCCCTTTCGGGTTCGGAACATCCACTTCGGTATGCATCGTGCGAGTGGATGCCGCAACGTCGGAGGAGAAGCGAATCACTTTTCCAGGAAAGTCTCTGTTCAGGGCGGGGACTTGCACATCGACCGGGTCGCCGATCTTGATGTACCGGACATAGGACTCAGGCACCGGAATTGTGAGGCGGAAAAGATCTTCCTGGGAAAGTTTGACGAGCGGCAACACTTGAGTACTCGATGCTGTTCCTGCCTGCATCAAAGTCCCTTGATTTGCGTATCTTTGCGTGACGACCCCTGTAAACGGAGCCGTTATTTTCGAATAGTCGAAGAGAGCCTGATCGTGAGCCATCTTGGATTGAGCAACCGTTAACTGGCTTTGGGCAACTAGCAGCCGGGATTTGGCGGATTCGACTTGCGCCTCAGACGCGAGGTCCTTACCCTGTGCATCATCCACCTCTTGTTGTGCAACGAGGCCCGGCTTAGTGGCCGCCACGCCGCTCAGCCGATCGTATTCCAGATGCAAGACCGTGTGCTGTGCCTGAATCCGACCCAACTCATGCTCCGCGTTAGTCACCTGGTCCGCCATACTCTTGATAGTTGCCTGGTCCTCCTGCAAAAGCGCTTGCAGCTCCGGGATTTCGAGAATCGCCATAAGCTGTCCCGCTTTCACGTGGGTGCCATAATCCACGTAAAGCTTGGAAACGAATCCAGATTCCTTGGCAAACACATCAATCTCTTGAAACGGAACCAATTCCGACGAAACGGTGAGATACCGTGCCATCGGCTGTCTCCCAACCTTGGCGACTCCCACCGAAGGCAATGAACTCTGCGTCGGTCCTCCGGCTCCAGCCTCGGCGATGCCGCTTTTTCCGCAGGACACGAGCGAGGCCGCTATCGCAATAACGAGAGCCGCCACCGAAAACGTAAAGAGGGGCTGCGAACGAACAGGCTGAGGGCACCTTGAGCAATTAGGTTCTTGCTGGTAAATCGTCATTTTGGATCTTTGCCGCTGTACAGACCTTGTTGGAAGTACACTGGATCATTTCCGCCAGCTTCTGGAACGAAAAGTCCTTCGAGTTGCAAAATTCGATCAGTTCCTTCTCCGCTTCTAACATCTTTTTCGCGACCGCCGGAATTTCTCCAGCTAGCGAGATTGGAATGGAATGAACGCCGTGCCGGTCTCCATGGAGAAGATCTCCAGCCCTTATCTGCAATCCACCGACTTCAACGGGCTCGCCGAACTCCACGACGTGAGCGTAGGCGTGCGAGACGGCTACACTCCCCGCAAAGGCCTGTATACCGGCCGCTTCGACTCCTGGCAGGTCGCGCACGGATCCATTAGTCACAAACGCAGTGCAGCCCAGGGCTTTTGATATGTATGCGTGTATTTCTCCGAACAGAGCGCCCAAACCGGGTGTGTGGTCAACATCTTCGACGACGACGAACCGAGGGGCGGGAATTGTGAGCGCGTAGGACCACCAATCCATGTTGTCGTAATAGATCCGCTTCGCGATTGGGGTCGAGGAAGTACGAATCCTCGCCGTCACCGCATAACCCGCTCGGGGGGGCAGATGGGGAAACACGCAGTGCACCGAGCTATTGACGAAGCCCTCGTTGCGCGTCCTGACCTGAAACTGCTCTATCGCGTTTGACACCGTACAAGTGTCAAGTTGCTGCAGTTGCGCGAGAGCTTCCTGTGGCACAGTTTTTAGAAAAGCATGCATGTCAATTCATATCTATGTGATACCGCCTCGATGCTGGCGCAAGAGCCCGCGACCATGCGGCGGGGCGCAGAGACCCGATCCAAATCCACTGTAGAAATTCTAGCGGTTCTACACCATACCCTGGGCAGGGGATTTTATCAACTTCCGGGCGGTAAACGCCTTCCCGCCGGGAAGCCCGTGCCTGTCCGCCGCCTCTACCCAACAATCGGCGAACAGAATACCCTGTGGACGGGATGCCGCTTGCCGATAGAAGCCGCTATCATGCCCGTATCGCCCAGGAACAAGCTTCCCGCTCGCGAGCCAGTATGAAAGAGCCTGTTCGCATCGTCCTCGCGAATCATCATCCGATCATCCGCGGTAGTCTGCGCCTTTTGCTTGAGCGCGACCCGCATCTCCGGGTTGTCGGCGAGGCGGCTAATGGGCGCGAGGCGGTGGCCTTGGTCGAATTTAAGCGCCCTGATATCGTGCTCCTCGATATAAAGCTTCCGCATGTAAATGGCCTGGCTGCCGCGCGGGAGATCGGCTCAAAGAAACCGGGTTTGGGAATCGTTTTCGTCACCGCGCTGACCGATCAGGAATACATCTCCGAGGCCTTCAAGGCGGGAGCGCGCGGATATGTTCTCGGCGATGCCGCCGCAATCGATCTGTCTTTCGCTATCCAAGTCGTGGCTGGCGGCGGCGCGTTCCTAAGCCCGGCGATCAGCGCAAAACTAATCGAAGACTTTGCGGCGAAGCAAGCCAACGACTGCGCGATCTCGGAATACGCGAAGCAACTCTTCTGCTTGCTTGCGGCCGGATACGGCGAGCACGACATCGCAGTGCGCCTTAATTCAAGCGTCAGCCGGATCAAGGCCGACTACCAAAACATCAGCGAAACGTTTCAGGGTATTGAACTGCCGGAAGCGATTGTCGACTCAATCCGGGGAAACCATCATTTCGCCGGGCAAAGATAAGGTTGGCCTTCAGCCGAACTTCGTCACATCCGCTCCCTTGCAGTCGCGGTTCCGATACTGCACGTTGAGTCACAAGAACTTACAGAACGGCGCGCGTTAGCAAGCGACTTAGTGACGAAGTCGCGTTACCGCTCAAGCCGGTGCGGACCCCATGCTTCCGCCGCAATTTATGAAAATCATGAATACGATCCATGTTCGACTTTTCTGGCAAGTCAGTTCTTGTCACAGGCGGCACCAGCGGCATCGGTCTGGCTATCGCACTCGCTTTCTCACGCTTTGGCGCCGAGGTGACTGCGGCGGGATTGCCTTCGGCTGAACCGATCCCTTCGCCTCTTCGAGTAGAAGCGCTCGACGTCACGGAGGGTGACTCCGTTGCGGATATCGCATCGAAGCTTGCAGCGCTCGATTTCCTGGTGAACGCGGCCGGTATTATCAGCCGTGATAAAGAATTTGAGCTCGAAACCTTTACACGGGTCATCGATGTGAATCTGACCGGGGCCATGCGGATGAGCATGGCGGTCCATCCCAAACTCGCTCAGGCCCGTGGCGCAATCGTCAACATCGCCTCCATGCTGACCTTCTTTGGAGGTCCGCGAGTTCCCGCATACAGCGCCAGCAAGGGCGGCATCGCACAACTCACGCGCTCGCTCGCGGTGGCGTGGGCGCAAGACGGCATTCGCGTGAACGCCGTAGCTCCGGGCTGGATCGAGACGCCGCTCACCCAAGCCCTTCGCGATGACGCTCAGCGCTCCGGCCAATTACTTTTGCGAACACCACTTGCGCGATGGGGACGGCCGGAAGAAGTCGCCGGTCCGGTGTTATTCTTGTGCTCCGGGGCTGCCTCGTTCATCACCGGCGCCATTCTCCCCGTGGACGGCGGGTACTCGGCGGCCTGATTCATCACAAGAGATCGCTATGCAAACCACTCACCCGCTCTCACCTGAACAGATTGTGGAACGCGCCATCCCCGAAGACGAGCGTGTCTGGGTCCCTCAAGCCCCCAGCGTTTGGTTCCGCCCTCTGATGCTCAACACACTGAATGGGCAGTGGTGCAACTTGCTGCGGGTGCGGAAGGCCGGCATCCTGAGCCGTCACCGCCACCCCGCTCCGGTGCATGGGTACGTCATCAAGGGTTCCTGGCGCTATCTCGAGCACAACTGGGTGGCCCGCGCCGGCGATTATGTCTTCGAGCCGCCCGGGGAAACGCACACCCTCACCGTCGATGCCGACGTGGAGGAGATGATCACCTTCTTCAACATCTCCGGCTGCATGTACTACGTCGACCAGGAGGGCCGCCATACCGGCTTTGAAGATGTTTTCACGAAAATCGACATGTGCCGCAAACACTACTCGGAGGTTGGACTCGGCGAGGAGTTCGTCGACCAGTTCGTGCGGTGAAACTGACAGAACCGCGCGCGCCAGCAAGCCGTCTTCGGCTAGCCCAGATACATCACGTGAACGTACGTGCCTAGCCGAGTGTTATAGGCAAGATACCAGCCGATGTGATCGGGATCCTCGTAGATGACGATAGGATCGGAGTTCCAGAGCCAGCCATTGCAATACCCGACATCGTAGGGAGCGACGCTGAAATAAAAACCGCCGAACCAGAAGCGCGAAGGTCCTCCTCCGGCCAAGCGAAATACGTGCCCAGGGCCAAAGCCCCCATTGAAATGTCCGTGCGCCCAGGGATGGTCGAGATGATAATGAGGATCGTTAGGGCCTGAATCGTGTCCAACCCATCTGTCGTCCGCATGCACATGCGGCGCCTCGGGATGTCCGGGGGCATCTCTGAAGCTGCGGCTCTGTGGAGCGGGATGCGCTTGAGGCATAGCATGCTCTTCCATATGTGCCGGCGCTGGACCGTGAGCCGGAACGTGTCCGCCGCCCACCTCGTGACCGCCTCCCCGAGCGCTGCCCCCTCCGTGCTCTTGCGAAAACCCGCTGACAAAACTCAGCAATAAGAATGAAAGTACTCCTGCGAATATTTTCATGGCGCGGATCTGATCATATCTCAAGCGCAGAGCAACGCGCTATATCCCCCGCAATAGGAACGGTATTCGGGCGGCGGAATTCCCAACTCTAATCGCCCAAGGTGCGAACGGGTGCCCGCGTAGTCCCGCGCTCAATGCCCAACTTGCTGTGGTGCCGGCTGTAGGCAAAGTAAATCGCCAGGCCGATTGCGAGCCACACGAACAAGCGAATCCAATTGTCCACGCCGAGGCTGAATATCATCA
The DNA here is from genome assembly GCA_963722585.1 of Bryobacterales bacterium. Lineage (GTDB taxonomy): Bacteria > Acidobacteriota > Terriglobia > Bryobacterales > Bryobacteraceae > KBS-96. The sequence continues at coordinate 130,018 of CAVRNU010000043.1, forward strand.
AAAAATTAAACAAAATGCCGAGAATTGGCACTAGCGGCACAAGCGGGGTTTTGAATGCCCGCGGGAAATCGGGCCGCGTCCGGCGCAGCACGATAATTCCGCCGCACACAATCACGAATGCGAAGAGCGTGCCAATACTGGTCATCTCACCTAGGATTCCAATCGGCACGACCGCGCTGAATACGCCCACAAACAGCATCATCAATAAATTCGAGCGCCATGGCGTGCGGAAGCTCGGATGGATGTCGGAAAAGATCCGCGGCAGCAACCCATCGCGGGACATGGAATAGAACACGCGGCTCTGGCCCAGCAGCATTACGAGCATCACTGAAGTCAATCCGGCGATGATCGCGAGATCCATGGCGACGCTCAGAAACGGATACGGCATACGCGCCAGTGCCGCCGTAATCGGCGCCGCATAATAGCGCGGATCCTGAAACACTCTATAATTCACGACGCCGGTCAGAACAAAGGAATAGAGAATAAACAGAATCGTGCAGACCACGAGCGAACCGATGATGCCGATGGGCATGTTCCGCTGTGGGTTCCTGGTTTCCTGAGCGGCGGTCGATACCGCGTCGAATCCGATGTAGGCAAAAAAGATGACCCCCGAGGCGCGCAACACCCCGCTCCATCCAAACCGGCCCCACTCGCCGGCATTCGCGGGAATTAGAGGATGGTGGTTCGCCGGACTCATATAGGCCCATCCAATGGCAATGAAAACGACGACAACCATTACTTTCGCGATCACAATCACCATATTTACGCCGGCTGACTCTTTAATTCCGAGGACGAGAATGAGCGAAATCAGAACGATGATGAAGATGGCCGGGAAATTAGCGATCCCATGCATCACGGTTCCGTCAGCCAGACGTATCGTTTCGAACGGCGATGTAGCGTACTGCAGTGGCAAGTCGATTCCAAACCTTCTCAGCAGATCGAGAACGTGCCCCGACCAACCAATCGAAACAGTAGAAGCGCCAATCGCGTACTCGAGAACCAGGTCCCAGCCGATGATCCAGGCCAACAACTCGCCCAGGGTGGCATAGGCATAGGTGTATGCGCTGCCCGCGATCGGAATCATCGTGGCGAATTCGCTGTAGCATATGCCCGCGAAGCCGCAACCGATACCGGCCAGCACAAACGAGAGCACGATGCCCGGCCCGGCATGATCGGCGGCCGCCTTCCCCGCCAAGGTGAAAATGCCCGCGCCAATCACGGCTCCGATCCCTAAAGCGATCAACGCGATCGGTCCGAGAGTGCGCTTCAGACAGTGTTCAGGCTCATCCGGCTCCTCGAGGATCCGTTCCAGCGGTTTCGTCGCCAGTAAACTCAATTACTCACCTCTCGAATATGTTTGCCCGGACTCGACGGGCGTCGCCGGCGCAAACGGGGAGACCAGGGTAGAGCCACAACAACTCAGTTAAACAGCGAAGATAACACAATCATAACTGGCCTGGTTGCGCCGGGCGTTGCCACAAACAGAGCTCGAAACACGTTGATTGACGCTATTCGACATTACGCAAACAGGATTCTGGTCATGGTTGTTGCGATTTCCCAGCATCGAGCTGGCCTAGCGCGTGCTGATAATACACACCACCAGCGGCGCCAGTCGCGGCATGCTTCGTGATGTAAGCTCTGATTCGCTGCCGGATTCGTTGCGCTTCTGGAAACTCCTGGTCGGTCCAGAAACGCCGGGGCTTGTCGAAGAAACCAATGCGCGCGAGGAACGCTGTCCCGAAATATTCGGATTCCTCCAAGGAATCATCACGGGCTGTCGTACGAAACGTCCCATCAGGCTGTAGCGATTCACTGAGGCACCAGCTAAGCATTTTGTCAATTTCTTCGGTCATCGTTTTCCTCTGACCGGGAGTGGCTGAGTTCCAGCCGTAATGGAAAAGAACCACGGCATCCATATTGTTGTGATTGGAATACCCGCCGTCCTCAAGCCAACCTTGGGGATAATTGAGGTCCTTGAGCGCCAGTGCAGTATCTACGACCTTGGCCAAGTCCGGTACATTCCCATTCAGATAGCTGAGCATGTGGAACGTAATACTGAGGTCGTCTACGAAATACACTTCCGCATTGTGCTTGTACCGTTCGCCCCACCAACCCGTACTGGGGTTTCGAACTTGGTTGAGTACGATTTGCATAATAGCGGACTTCATTCCGGGAGCCCACACATAACCTTTGGGCTGGTCGTGTAAAATCAAGCGCACGAGATCGGCGAGAGATTCGTTCAGCTCGCGTCTGTGGTCAATACCGTTCTGTGCAATGTCGGAAACCTCGATTGAGGCATAGTAATTTCGAAGCTTGTCGGGCGAATTAACGCGATCAAGAAATCGCAATGGGTACATGGGCTTCTGTTCTTGCGTGTAATCGTAGGTGGCGTCGAGCTTAAAGAACCACTCGGTATAGCAATGACCCCAACTACCGTCCACAGGATCCTGGCGTCGAGCGAGACTTTCCTTATCAGGCTGCGTCAGAACACGTTCGAGATCATCCAGACGCCGGTCGATACGTGCGAAGTCTGCCGTATAGCCGAGAAGCCATTCGATTTCTAAGATGATCTGGTGAGCGCAGGCGACGTCGCTGCCCTGTCTTTCCTCGTCCAATATCTGTTTGCCCAGGGCGAACGCACGCTGTGTCCGCTCAGCAAGCAGTCGTTCATAGCGCGGATTGAACTGTTCGAAGTCCTGTCGAATATAGGCGCGGTAGTCGATGTCGATCTGCGGCGCACGGATCGCTTGAGCGAACGTGAGCATCGGGAGTAAGCAAAGCAGGAATAGCGCGCGAGTGAGCAAAGAATCCACGCTGGTTTCTTCGTCGAATCCGCTCATTTGCCTAGCGTACTGCGCGAGCGACGGTTCACATCGGAGGGCTTCGCCTCTCGACCGCCTTCAGCCATTCCAGCACGCGCATCCGCAAGCCGTCCAGATCGCCCGCGTTCTCCGGCAGCAAACCGGAAATCACCGCTACCGCATCGGCTCCGCTATCCAGCACACTCAGCGCCGTCTCAATTCCAATGCCCCCGATCGCTACCAGCGGAAAGTCCGTAAGCGCACTGAGACGCGGAAGGTCAGACAGACCTATCAGCGGGTCGGGATTGGTTTTCGAAGACGTGTGGAATACCGGACCTAGCGCGACGTAATCAAGCGCCAGGTTCGCGGCATCGCGCAGTTGCAGCTCGTTGTGGGTTGACAGGCCAATGGGCACACCCGGCCCCACAATTTTCCTTGCCTCCACCACCGGCAAATCATCCTGTCCCAGGTGAACACCGCATTGGAGCAGATGTGCATAGTCCGCCCGGTCGTTCATAACGAATAGAGCGCTCCTCGCCCGGCAGGCCCCGGCAATTCGCCGCGCTTCCTGAAAACGCTCTTCCGTGAACTGGCCTTTGTGCCGGTATTGAATCAGCCCAACGCCCGCTTCGAGCAGAGTCTGGGCGGCGTCCAATGCCGCCAAGCCCTTCGCTTCATATGCCGCCGTATCGAGTATCGCGTATAAGCGCGGTAGCCCTTCAGCCTCCGAAATGAGAAATCTCCCAGTGCCCAGCGGCCTTATTCCACTCAAACTCGACGCTTGTGTCGTATGCCTTGAAGTCGGTCCTGCCGCCACAGGAGACAATGTGGTCCACTTCCACCGAATCGGGGTGCCCGCTCTGATCGGGGAGGTTCAACACATACTGGCAGCCCGGATTCTCATGCTGCACAAATTTCAGATGATTCACCGCGCGCTGATCGAATCGGAGCAGTTCCTGGGCAGCTTGCGGAGACAGTCCCGGGTGGGATGGCGGCGGCGAACTACAAGCCGCGGCAAGGATGGCGGCAAGCAGCGCGAAAAAAGCTCGAATCCTCACGGCGGCATGGTACCACGTCTTATTTTTTCTTGCACCGATGAAGATCGCCCAGCCTTGAACGCTACCGGACAGCCGCAAGAACGCTTTCTGTACTGGGCTTGCCGCGTTCCGCAAACCGGACGATTCCATCCTTGCCAATTAAGTACACCGTTCGGCGCACAATGAAGCCCGATGCACGATAGAGCCTCGCGACATTCTGGCCCTTGTCCACTAAGAGTGGGAACGGGTAGCGTTGCGTCTCGGCGAACTTCCGGTGGCTCTCCGCGGTTTGCGGATTGATACCCAGCACTGCGCAGCTCTTCGAAATCACTTCGGCCCACGCATCGCGAAACTCGCAAAGCTGCTTTGTGCAGAGATTCGTGGCGTCGCCGGGATAGAACACCAAAACCACATGCGAGCGGCCGCGAAAAGCCGAAAGCCGGATTGAATTCCCATCCTGATCCTCGAGCGCGAAATCCGGAGCCTCGGTCCCAACCGCCAACGGTCTTTCAAACAGCCATGACCAAATGGGCATCTCCGCTCCTATCGTAAATTGGTATGAGAGGCGGACCTTGCATCATCACCATCTCCCGCGCGGCACGGGCTGGGCTCTTCGATTTTCGCTCGGAGCGACCGTCGGATTCATCGTCCTCGAGGTCTGGGCCGGATTTCACGCCAATAGCCTCTCACTGCTTTCCGATGCCGGTCATAACTTCGCGGATGCACTTGCGCTACTTCTGGCGGCCATCGGCTTGCACTGGCAGCAGAAACCCGCCGACCAATCCCGTACGTATGGCTACCAGCGCGCCGGCGTGCTATCTGCCTTCGTCAATGCGCTGTCGCTGGTAGTCATTGCTATTTTCATCTTTTGGGAAGCAGCCCGCCGCCTCATGCAGCCCGTGCCTGTGAATGAAAACGTAATGGGCGCGGTGGCGCTGGCGGCCATAGTTCTGAACGGGGGAATCATGCTGGCCCTGAATCGCGGCAAGGGCGACATGAATATCCGCGCCGCCTTCATTCATATGATGGGCGATTTGCTAGGCGCGGCCGCAATCCTTGCCGGAGCCGTTGTCATCCGCTTTACCGGCTGGCTGTATCTTGACCCCATCCTGTCCATCGCCATAGGGTTGCTGATTGTTTACTCGGCGTTTGACATTATTCGCGAGTCGCTCAATATCCTGCTCGAGGGCCTGCCGCGAGGCATGAATCTTTCGGATATAACTCTCGCCATGAGCCACGTGGAGGGAGTGCTGGAAGTTCACGATCTCCACGTCTGGAGCCTGGGAGCGAAAACGCACGCCTTGAGCTCTCACGTTCTGATAGAAGATATGCCGCCTTCGGAAAGCGGGAAGATTCTCACGCGCGTGAACGACGCGCTGTGCGCTTTTGGCATTCATCACACCACCATCCAGTTCGAGCATGTGCCTTGCTCGGTGGCTGATCGAGGCTGCCAAATGACCGAATCCGTACACTCCCACGACAGCGGCCACAGGCACTAGTGGCTCCACAACTCACAGCCTGATTGCTAAGAGCTGACAGCCTGTTCGCTCCTCATTACGACATAATGCAGCAGAGGGAGATTCCGCTGTGTATTCCAGGCGCGATTTCGCAAGAATGGCTTTGGCCGGTCTGCCTCTAACTGCGGCATGGGCCAAAGTCAATTCGGTCGTGGACGGCGTTCACCTTGGAGTCCAGACGTATAGCTTTCGAGACTTTACCGGACCTGACGTAATCGGCGAAGTGATAAAGGCTATGACGGACATTGGTCTGGGAGAATGCGAGCTATTCGGTCCCCAAACCGAGCCGGGCGCGATGGAAGCGATGAAAAAGGTGTTCTCGAATTTCCAAGCCGGCCAGACTGAAGCGGAGCGCAAAACTGCCGCCGCTGCCATGGCCGCCGAGATGAAGGAAATTGGACGGAAGCGCATGAGCTTGCCGTTAGATCACTTCCGAGGCATAGCGAACCGGTTTACCGGTGCCGGAATCGAGATCTATGCCTACAACGGTTCCTTCGGGCCCTCCGCGGAAGAAAACAATCGTACATTTGAGATCGCAAAGGCGCTGGGAGCGCAGATCATCACCTGGTCGGGAACGGTGAGCATCGCCCGGCAGGTTGCGTCCCTCGCCGACCGCCACCAGATGATTGTCGCCGTCCATGGCCACTCCGACGTGAAAGATCCGAACCAGTTCGCGACCCCCGAAAGCTTCGCGAAGGTCATGGGGATGTCGAAGTATTTCTGGGTCAATCTCGATATCGGCCACTTTACGGCGGCCAACTACGACCCCGTCCAATACATCGAAAGGCATCACGACCGCATCACTAACATTCACCTCAAGGACCGCAAGAAGAACCAGGGACCGAACGTGCCTTGGGGCGAGGGTGATACCCCCATCAAGCCGGTTCTGCAGCTCATCAAGCAGAGAAAATATCCGATTCCCGCCTATATCGAGTACGAGTACCCTGGGAGCGAGAGCTCTGTGGCAGAAGTGAAAAAGTGTTTCGAATACGCGAAAGCAGCGCTGGCATAAACGCGGGGAACTCTCAAATGGGGTGGCCGGATGCTACACTTTCCGGTAACCAGCCAATCCGATGAACTCCCGACGCGCATTTCTCGGCCAGGTGGCCACCAGCCTTGGCAGCCTGGCATCGGTCCCGCGCAATGTGCTCGGAGCTAACGACCGTATTCGAATCGGCGTCATTGGCTATGGTGACCGCGGCAGTCTGCTTTCCCGCGAGGCCGCGGCGTGTCCGGGCACCCAGCTTGCGGCAGTGTGCGATGTCTACACGGCGCAGCGCGAACGCGCCAAGGGCGAGCTTCCCGGTGTCAGCACGTTCGTCGATCATCAGCGGATGCTCGAAGACCAGACTCTCGACGCTATACTCATCGGTTCTCCGCCACACCTCCATTGCCTGCATTTTATTGACGCCGTCAGGGCCGGCAAGCATGTGTACCAGGAAAAGACCGCGGCGTTCACACTCGCCGACGCCAAGCGCATGCGAGCCGCTTATCTGCCGTTCAAGCGAAAACTGACGGTGCAGATTGGCCATCAATGCTGCTCGTTCGGACAGGTTGCCGACTCCCTGCAGTTCCTTGCCGGAGACAAATTGGGCCCCATCACCGCCATCAACGCCGCCATGTATCGCAATACTCCGCATGGAAAGCCCCAATGGTCGCGCCCCGTCTATCCCGACATGACTCCCGAAAATATTGCCTGGGATAAGTTTTTAGGCCAAGCTCCCGTGACGCCGTTCGACGCCATGCGCTTCCGTAATTGGCGATTCTTCTGGGACTACTCAGGCGGCAACGTGTACGAGAATATGTGCCACCAGATTTCGTTCTGGTACAAAGTGCTGAAACTCCAGATTCCAGCTGCCGTCACTGCAACTGGGGGTCTGTACCTTTGGCGTGACGGCCGCGAAGTGCCAGACACGATGACGGTGGCAATGGAACACACCGAGGACCTGCTGTTCACATGGCACTCCGGTCTTGGCAATTCCAATCTGGGGATGAGTGAGAGCGTCTTGGGTACCGACGGCACGATCACGAGAGCTGCTCAGATTCGCTATTGGCCAGAAAAAGTAAATCGCCCACAGTCCAGCGCAATCCTTGGTGTTACATCCACGGCGCCAAGGGCGCACATGCAGAATTTCCTGGATTGCGTCCGCTCCGGAAACGAAACAAATTGTCCGTTCGATCTGGGATTCCGAGTTTCGGTGGCCTGTCGCATGGCCGTCGATAGTTATCGCCAGCGCCGGACCGTCTCCTGGGATTCGGAGGCGGAGCAGATCGTTTAGTGGAGCGTTTTTAGACGCCCCAGATTCGCCTATGAACAACCCATTCCCTGACTTCTGGGGAAATCAGCCGGTCAGCTCCGCTCTCGCGCAAATGCTTTCCGCATCGCGGATACCTCAAACCATTCTTCTTGCCGGTCCTGAAGGCGTCGGCAAGGCGACTCTCGTCCGGCGATTTGCGGCTCACCTCCTTGGAGATGCCGCGAAAATTGAACAGGACGACCTGAGCTCGCAAGGGAACGTCGAGTTGGTCGAACAAAGAGGGAAGTGGCCCGCCGAGAAAAGAGCCGACGATCCCTTGCTGTTTGCATCCCATCCCGATTTCGTCACGCTGGCACCCGATGGACCGTTGCGCCAGGTCTCGATCCAGCAAGTCCGCTTGCTGAAAGAACGCGCGCTGTTCCGTCCGCTTCGCGGCGGACACCGCGTGTTTCTGATCGACCGCCTCGACCGTGCCAACGAACAGGCGGCGAATTCGCTACTTAAGCTGCTCGAAGAGCCGCCCGATTACCTGATTGTCTTTGCCACCGCTGAAAATCTTTACGATCTGTTGCCCACGATCCGGTCACGGTCCGTCGTCTTCGAGTTGACAAGGCTGCCTGAAGACGAGATGCGGGCGTTCATTCAAGAGAGATCGCTTTCCGGCGCTGAACTCCGCCAGCAAATCGCGCAAGGCTGTCCCGGCGCTGCGGTTACGCTCGATCTGGTGAAATACAAGGAACGCCGCGATCTGGTTCTCAGCCTTTTCGAGTGCGCCTCCGGCGTCGCTGCGTTTTCAGACTGGATTCAGAATTCGGAATCGTTCTCGAATCGCAAAACCGAAAAGCTCGACTTTTATCTGAAGCCCGCCTATGGCTTGCTCGAAGACCTTTTGTGGACAAGGCAGGGCAACAAGCCGTTGCTGAACCGCGACGTCCAAAACAGGATAGCTGCTGTCGCGGCTCGCGTCGATTTCCGTTGGATCGAAAGAGCTGCAAATGCCTTCGACGAGCTCGCGCAGCTAGTCCGGAGGAATATACAAAAAATCATCGCGCTCGATGCGGTTATTATGGATTTACGTAACCAGTTAAGGGTGGAGCGCGCCTAACAACCCAGTACGTCTTTCGATTCCAAAACAGTAGGGAGAAATTACGTGGCGAGCCCTAATTTCCTGGTTCAACAGAATATCCGTCGCATGGAAAACAAAGAAAACAACAGGCGGCCGCCGGTCAAAAAAACTGCTCCTCCCGAGCAGACCAACGCTGAGCAATTTTATTTCTCCAAGCAGATGCAGGCCAAAACGACCATGGTCGTCATCCTGAATGATGGCGAGCGTTTAGAGGGAGTCGTTGAATGGTACGACCGTAACTGCATCAAGCTCAATCGGGATGGCGAGCCGAATTTGCTTCTCTATAAGCAATGCATTAAATATTTGTATAAGGCCGATCCCGAATAACGCGCCCGGAGTCTCATTCTCGCAGGGTCACACCTTCGATTTCGCTCGATCCTTTAAAGCCAGCCGGTACGCTCTTCGTTCCGCTGCTTGATCATATCGCCGTCGGTCTTCCTCCGTTTCCGCCGCAATCGGCGGCAGAACTACGCGGTTGCCCTGTCCATCTAGCGCTACAAACGTGAGGTAGGCCGAGGACGTGTGCTTAATCTCCCCGGTCTGCAGGTTCTCCACCCACACTTTTACACCGACTTCCATGGAAGTGCGGAACACTCGATTCACCTGCGATTTCAGCAGCAAAAGCTCTCCTACACGAACCGGGTGCAGGAACGTCATCTGATCGACCGAGGCTGTGACTACCGGTCCGCGCGCATGCCGGATTGCGGCGATTGCTCCGCACAGGTCCACCAGGTGCATTACATGGCCGCCCAGCATGCTTCCCAACGTGTTCGTGTCGTTGGGCAGGCAAATCTCCGAATATTCGGACCGCGAACGCCGCACGGTGCGGACTTGGTTGTTCGTTTCTGGATTTCCAGCGTCCGGCACAATCAGCACGATGCCTTGCCGTACACTTTCAAATAGCTCCGGCAAAATGCCAAGGCCTGCGCCGAAACGCATGGGTCCAAATCGCTCTCGAGAATGCAATCCCGAACGATCGAAAAATGCAAGGTCCGCGACACAGCGGGCGCATACTCTTCTTCGATCACGAACAGCAAACTCAGGCCGCTCTCATCCCGATTCAGCAACGAATACCGGTTCGCACGGTTCTTCTCGTCGTTCGGAAAATAATTACACACACCCCGCGCATATCCCTGGTTGCAGCTTCGGTCGCTCACCTGAATACCGCGATCCTGCCGCGCGCAATGTCCGGCGTATTCCCGAATCAGCGGCAGCCGGGTATTTCGCGAATTGGCCGCTGCCGCCAACGCAACCGGCTCGAAGAAAGGACACGCCATCGGAAAGTGACTCTTTGACAATCGTAACCGAGCCGCGACCGCAAGGAAGCGGTGTTGCTATTTGTCATGGCTCCCGAGGTCAATGGCCGGCAATGGTTTCGGCTCTGGCCTCTTCGGGACGAAACAAATTCTGGTCCATTCGGCACGGTGGTGCTGGGGGTGCCACTTGCAAGTGGTCGGGGTGAGGAGGCGCCGGGACAGCGAATCTGTTGAACCTCTTGTTTGGGTTGAAATGAGGCACCTCCAGCAGCGGTATAGAACAAACCTTCGGTGGGCTTGGCGCAAAATTCGGCGGCCTTATCTGCTGCCCGAAAACCGCCGATGCGCAGGCAACAGCCAGGAAGAGCGCTAACAGCCGCATACGACCTCCTTCCTCCACTGCCCCTTAGACGGAGTTCGGTCGCCGCGGTTTGCTGCGCTCGGCAGCGTGATTTACTGGATGTTTGCTTCGCTATTTCATCACCGATCGACGGCTGTGCGGCGGCCTATCGGCACTTCTCGAGATCCTCCGGCGCCATATGGCAACCGGAATCGACTACATTCAAATACGCGAAAAAGATCTCCCGGCCCGCGAAGTCTGGCAGTTTACGTCCGCCGTGGTCTCCTCGCGCGGCTCGTCCAGATCGAAAATTTTGGTCAACGACCGCGCCGATGTCGCAGTCGCCGCCGGAGCCGATGGCGTGCACCTGCCCTCGCAGGCACCGCTTGAGACGCTGCCTGGCCTCATCGTTGCAAGGTCCTGCCATACCGAAAAAGAAGTCCGCACCGCGAAGGCCGATTTCATAACGTTCAGCCCCGTGTTTGCCAGCCCAGGCAAGGGCCAGCCAGTTGGACTCGATGCGCTGCGGAGCGCTTGCCGTCACCCGATTCCAGTTTTCGCCTTGGGGGGCGTCACATCGCAGAACGCAGCAGCCTGCGTCGATGCGGGTGCAGCGGGTATCGCCGGCATCCGGCTGTTCTTATCGACCGCTGAATAATCTTAAGGGCTACCAAAAGGTCGCGTGGCGCACGCTTTAGCGTGCTGGAGCGAGCTTTAGCTTGCTCTGGCCCAACCGCGGGCTGAAGCCCTCAGCGGCACGCTGAAGCGTGCGCCACAATTTAATCAACAGCTTGGCTCTATGCCCCTCCGTCAATCTCCTCTACGAATTTGCACCCAGCACGGCGGGCGCGGCATGCAATTCCTGAAGACTCCACACCCGGATCGGATCGCGCCGCTTCGAAACGATCGCTTCCGCCGCCGCCCTCGCTCCGCTTACCGTCGTGATGCATGGAGTGTGGTACTGGACCGCATTCCGTCGAATGGTTTTTTCATCCGTGAAGGAATGTCCGCCTGTCGCCGTATAAATAATCAGGTTCAGCTTGCCTGCTTTCAGCAAATCCACGGCATTAGGCCGGCCCTCGTTCACCTTGAACACTGTTTTGACAGGCAATCCCGCATTCCGGAGCGTCGCCGCCGTCCCCCGCGTCGCGTATAATTCAAACCCGTACTCACGAAACCGTTTGGCCACTTCCACCGCCGCCGGTTTATCCCGGTCGTTCACACTGACAAACAGCGCGCCTTCAGCCGGAATCGGCGTGCCTGCCGCCAATTGCGCTTTGGCAAACGCTTCGCCGAAACTCTCGCCCACTCCCATCACTTCACCCGTCGATCGCATCTCCGGCCCTAGCGCCGGATCGACACCTGGGAATTTGGCAAACGGAAACACCGGGCTCTTCACAAAGAAGTTTGGAACGGTCAGCGTTCCTTCCGAAATACCGCCGGTCAGGTATTCAAAATCCCTCAGCTTCTTGCCAAGCATCAGACCGACGGCAATTTTTGGCAGCGGCACGCCGGTCGCTTTGCTCACAAACGGGACGGTGCGCGAGGCTCGCGGATTTACTTCGAGCACATAAACAGTGCCGTTTTGAATCGCATACTGGACGTTCATCAATCCAATGACGTTCAGCGAGCGGGCTAGTTGCGCCGTGTATTTCTCAATCGTGTCGAGCGCCGGCCGCCGGAGTGAAAACGCCGGGAGCACGCACGAACTATCGCCGGAATGAACGCCCGCTTCTTCGATATGCTCCATGATGCCCGCGATCAGCACGCTCATCCCCATCGCACAGCGCATCGACATCAACTTCCGTCGCATCTTCGAGAAAACGGTCGATCAATACCGGCCGCGATTGTGAAAACTCAACCGCTTCCTGCATGTAGCGCCGCACCGTATCCACGTTGTACGCAATGACCATCGCTCTGCCGCCCAAAACGTAGCTCGGCCGCACCAAAACAGGAAATCCGAGCGAACGCGCCGCGTCGCAGGCTTCTTCCACGGTCGTGGCCGTCGCATGCGCGGGCGCAGGGATACCCAGTTCCGCGAGCAATTTCCCGAACAGCTTCCGGTCCTCCGCCAGGTCGATGTTTTCCGGATCGGTGCCGATGATTGGCAGACCAAACTTCTTCAGGGGCATCGCGAGATTCAGCGGAGTCTGGCCGCCAAACTGCACAATCAGCCCGTCCGCCTTCTCGGTTTCGTAAACATTTAGAACTTCTTCTTGCGTCAGCGGCTCGAAATACAGACGGTCGCTTGTGTCGTAATCTGTCGAAACCGTCTCCGGATTGCAGTTCACCATGATGGATTCATAGCCAAACTCCTGCAGCGCGAACGACGCGTGGCAGCAGCAATAGTCGAACTCGATGCCTTGTCCGATTCGATTGGGGCCGCTGCCCAGGATGATGACTTTCTTCCGGCCTGAAGGCGCCGCTTCGTCTTCCGACTCATAGCTCGAATAAAGGTACGGAGTGAAGCTCTCAAACTCCGCCGCGCACGTGTCCACCCGGTTGAAAACCGGGCTAACCCCCAATTGCTTCCTCCGCTCGCGTACCTCCAACGGCTGCACAGCGAGCTTTTCGGCAATTTGCCTGTCCCCAAGGCCGTTTCGCTTCAACCTGCGAAATTCCCGAGCAGTGATTGCGTCCAGACTCTGGTTCGCCAGCGAACCTTCTAACTCGACCGTCTCCTTTACCTGCACCAGAAACCACGGATCGATGCTGGTCATCTCGTGAACGTCTTCAACCGTGTAGCCGCGCTCGAAAGCAAAGCGGATATAGTCGAGCCGCTCCGGGTTTGGTGTGATCAGCCGTTGCGCAATGAGCTCAGGGTCAAGCTGACGCGCGCTCGACTTACCGGTCTCGAGGCTGCGCATTCCCTTGCCCAGTGCCTGCTTGAACGTGCGGCCAATCGCCATCACCTCGCCCACCGATTTCATCTGGGTATTCAGCACCGGTTCAGCGCCCGGAAATTTTTCAAACTGCCAGCGCGGAATCTTGACCACAACATAATCAATCGTGGGCTCAAAACAGGCCGGCGTTTGTCTCGTGATGTCGTTCTTGATCTCATCCAACCGATAGCCCACCGCAAGTTTTGCTGCAATCTTGGCAATCGGGAATCCTGTCGCTTTCGATGCCAGAGCGGAACTGCGCGAGACGCGTGGGTTCATCTCGACGATCACCATGCGCCCATTCCGCGGATTAATGCCAAACTGCACATTCGATCCGCCGGTATCGACGCCAATCTCGTTCAGGCATCGTATCGCCGCATCTCGCATCATCTGGTACTCGCGATCGGTCAGCGTCTGCGCCGGAGCGACCGTAATCGAGTCGCCGGTATGCACGCCCATTGGATCGAAATTTTCAATCGAGCAGACGATAATCGCATTCCCGGCCAGATCGCGCATCACCTCGAGCTCATACTCCTTCCAACCGAGAATGCTTTCCTCGACCAGAACCTCGTGGACGGGTGAAAGATCGAGACCTCGCTCGAGAATCTCGACAAGCTCCTCGCTGTTATAGGCGATGCCGCCGCCCGTTCCGCCGAGCGTGAAGCTGGGACGCAGAATCATCGGGAAACCCGTGCGCTTCGAGAACGCGATGCCACCTTCCACGTTGTTGACAAGCTGCGATTGCGTCATATCCAGACCGATCTTCCGCATCGCGTCCTTAAACAGCAGCCGGTCTTCGGCTTTCTTGATCGCGGTTACATTCGCGCCGATCAGTTCCACGCCATACTGTTCCAGCACGCCGCTCTCGGCCAGCTCCACCGATAGATTCAAGGCAGTTTGTCCGCCCACCGTCGACAAAAGCGCTTCGGGGCGTTCTTTGCGGATTACCTCAGTGGCATACGCCAGGCTCAACGGTTCAATGTAGGTGCGGTCCGCGAGGTTCGGATCCGTCATAATGGTCGCCGGATTCGAATTGATCAGCACAACTTCGTATCCTTCCGCGCGCAAAGCTTTACACGCCTGCGCTCCGGAATAATCGAACTCGCATGCCTGGCCGATGACGATCGGACCCGACCCCACAATCATGATTCGCTTCAGGTCTGTTCGCTTGGGCATCGGTTACTGACGCTTCGCCTCCTTCATCAATGTGACGAATTCCTGGAACAGATAATGAGAATCGTGCGGTCCCGGCGCTGCCTCCGGGTGATACTGCACGCAAAAAACCGGCTCCGATTTGTGGCGCAAACCTTCCACCGTCTGATCGTTGAGGTTTAGGTGCGTAATCTCGACCGCCGAGTCTGACAACGAATCCGGATCGACGGCGAAGCCGTGGTTCTGCGACGTAATCTCCACTTTGTCCGTCTGGCGGTTCAGCACCGGGTGGTTTGCGCCGTGATGTCCGAACTTCAATTTGAAAGTCTTGCCGCCAAACGCTTGCCCGAGTATCTGATGTCCCAGACAGATGCCGAATACCGGAGTCTTCCCGATCAGCTTCCGCACTTCCGCGATTTGATTGACGAGCGGCTCTGGATCGCCGGGGCCATTGGACAGAAAAACGCCATCCGGATGGAGTGCCAGCACATCTTCCGCCGTTGTCGAGGCAGGCACCACGGTCACGCGCGAGCCCAAATGCACCAGGTGTCTGAGTATGTTCCGCTTGATTCCGAAATCATAAGCCACAACGTGCAGCTTCTTGTCAGCGTTTGCCACGAGCTTTTCAGAAACCGAAACCGGCTCGATTCCCTCCGTCCACGCGTACGCCTCCGTCGTCGAAACTCTCTCGACCAGATTCAAACCCTGCATCGAGGGTGAAGTGCGCGCGGCTTCGATTAACTCGGCCGTCTCCTGCGGTGCCGCTCGAAATAATTCCCCGCATCGCCCCGCGATCCCGCAGATGGCGAACGAGTTTTCGCGTGTCTACATCGGCAATCACCGGAATGCCGTATCTCGCCAGAAACTGTTCGGCACGATCCTGTGCCCGCCAGTTGCTCATCACCGGCGACAATTCCCGAATCACCAGTCCTTCGATGAACGGATGCCGTGATTCGCTGTCCTGCGCGTTCGCCCCGTAGTTTCCAATTTGCGGATACGTTAGAACAACGATTTGCCCGGTGTAGGAGGGATCGGTGAAAATTTCCTGGTATCCCGTGATCGCCGTGTTGAACACTACTTCGCCGGTGCGCTTGTTAGGTGCACCAAGACTGACTCCCTCGAAGACCGTGCCGTCCTCCAGGGCGAGAACTGCCTGTTCCAACTCCTCTGGCTCCTTATAATTTTGGGACGCTGCAAGGCTCTGCAGCCGATCGGTGGGCCGATCACTTTATTGGAGCACGTCCGGGGCGTGATTTCAACGATGTGAACAGACCGTCGCGCCAGGGCTATCGAGTGGCAAGAATCCCCGCTTGCCTCGCATCTGTCACAATTTCTGACTCGACGCCCATCGACCGCAGCATCGAGGCGACCTCGCCGGCATAGCCGGGATTCAGACAGATGACGTGCGTGGGCTGGCTCAACTTCAGGCTGGTAGGAGCGGCAATGCACTGCCCGGTTCCTGGAACGTACATTCCCTGTTTCCGGACATTGAGGTCCACAACGTCGCCGATCCGTTGCGCCCCCGGTACCACATTCAGAAACGTCACACCCTTCGCGCCTGCTCCCCAGAAGGCTACTCGTTCACCCCTCAGCTCTGCCTCACGGCGAAAATTCGACCAGTTAGCTACTGTTTCGCGGTAGTTCTTCCGCAAAATGATCCACTATCCGCTGCATGCGCCGTGAATCTGTCGCCTCGGTTCGGGAGCCAGATCGCATTCGCGAACTCTTATCAGGTGCGACGCGTGCTTCGACAAACAAGTACTGTCCGAAGAATGCCGTGCCGCAGTCGATGATCTCAAACCCCGCGTTCAAAAACAGCGACTTCAGTGAATCCGATGTGAAATATAGTACGTGTGGATAGATAATGTCCCAGAGCGCCGAGCCCGCAAACACCGATTCGCCATTCGGAACCTCGAAATAAACTGCGCTGTTTCTGTTTCGCACTAGAATGTTCCGCAGGTCTCGAAGGAGTTCGAGCGGCGATTCGAAGTGCTCGAGCACATGGCGGCAGCACACGAAGTCGACCGGTTCAGACGCGTACGCTTCGCCATAATAGGCTTTCACAAACCGGAGACCAGGGAGTTCCTCTTCGGCAGCATGCTCATACGAGGGGTCGTAGCCCGTGCAATTCCCTCCTTCGCGCCATAGCAATCTCAGAAACTCGCCTCTGCCCGAGCCGATCCCTACAATCCGCTTGCCCCTAAGTTCATATCGAGCTGTCAGACGCTCCGCGAGCTCCTGGGCATACGATCGGAATGTTGGCGAATAGTCTAGCGAATTGTCATAATTGTCTTTATAGTCGAGAGCATTAGCCTTGTAGCGGCGGTTGAAAACCAATCCGCACTTGCTGCACAGGGCTAGTTCTAACGATCCCTTACGGCACGACACGGCCGCGGTCCTCGAACTCCAGAGCGCCGAGCAGTTCACCGGAATGGACTCGAGTGAAAAGAAAAAATGTGCATCGGGCGCCTGGCAACCAGGGCACAAAGATCGCTGAACGAAGGTAGTATTTGTCATCGGCTCATCTCGCATTGGCGGTTTGGGCGGGCTGGGCCACCGAACCATCGATCTCAAGCGTTGAGGATCAGTTCGTCTCGTATAAGTATACAGATGCGAAGTGGCACTTAACGATTAGCTGGTAATATTTCTAGAGAAAGTAAGCAAAAATTCAAATGGAAGCCGAACAGATCGGTGAGCTTGCCGGGCAATGTGCTGCAAAAGACAGCATGGTATCGTGCAAGCACACCATGTCGTTCACCGTTGAAACGCAATTGGTGCGTTTTCCATCGCTTGATCTCGATTGTGGGGTAACTCTTACAGAGGTCGATGTCGCATACGAAACATATGGCAGTTTGAACGCCGATCGCTCGAACGCGATTCTCGTTTTGCACGCCTTCTCTGGTGATGCACATGCCGCCGGGGTCAGTCACGACGGCCAGCCCGGCTGGTGGGCAAACATGATTGGTCCCGGCCTGGGATTCGACACCAACCGCTATTTCGTGATCTGCTCGAACATTCTTGGAGGCTGCCGCGGCACCACGGGACCTGCTTGTCCGAATCCTGCCACAGGACGCCCTTACGGCATGGAATTTCCTGTCATCACGATCGGCGACATGGTGCGGCTCCAGAAGAAGTTGATCGACCATCTCGGCATCGAAAAGCTGCTCGCTGTCACCGGAGGTTCGATGGGCGGTATGCAGGTTCTCGAATGGGCGGTTGCCTACCCAGAGTCGGTCGCCGCCGCGCTCCCCTTCGCCACCACCGCTCGTCACAGCGCCCAACAAATCGCATTTAACGAGGTTGGACGCCAGGCTATCATGGCTGACCCCGATTGGAACGAAGGCGATTACTATGATGCAAAGCCGCCTGCGCGCGGTCTCGCTGTCGCGCGAATGGTTGGACACATCACCTATATGAGCGACGCCTCGATGCGGAAAAAGTTCGGCAGACGCCTTCGCGATAAGTCGGCGTTCGGCTTCGATTTCTCAGTCGATTTTGAAGTCGAGAGCTATCTGCGTTACCGCGGTAGCCAATTCGTCAATCGCTTCGACGCCAACTCCTATCTGTACATCACGAAGGCGATGGACTACTTCGATCTTTCCGCCGGCAAGCCTTCGCTCGCCGCCGCGTTCGATCGCACCCAAGCCCGGTTTCTCGTCATCAGTTTTTCAAGTGATTGGCTGTATCCCACCTACCAGTCACTCGAGATCGTCAGCGCGCTGCGCAGCCGCAATATCGACATCGCTTTCTGCGAATTGCCATCGCATTACGGTCACGATGCATTTCTGGTCGAGGCAGAGGAGCAAACGCAGATGGTCCGCGGGTTTCTGAACAGCGTGTATGAGGACCTTCACCGGTGAGTCCCAAAGCCGCGGCGGAAGTCAATCACTTCATCCTTTCGCGGCGCGACTACGCGATGATCGCGGGCATCGTATCTCCCGGGTCACGCGTGCTCGATCTAGGCTGCGGTAGCGGCGAGCTTCTCGCCTGGCTTCGCGAATTCAAGAAAGTTGACGCGCGCGGCGTCGAGATCGACGGCGCAAACGTGCAGAAGGCCATCTCGCGCGGCGTTTCCGTCTACCAGGGCGATCTCGAGACGGGCCTACACGATTACCCCGATCGGAGCTTCGATTTCGTTATCCTCAGCCAGACCTTGCAGGAGATGCAGCGGCCCATCACCGTTCTCAAGGAAATGCTGCGCGTCGGTGAGCACGCCATCATCTCGTTCCCGAACTTCGGCCACTGGACCGTACGGCTGGCCCACCTTGTTAGTGGACGCGCGCCAAAAACAGAGCTTTTTCCGCATGATTGGTACGATTCGCCGAATCTGCATTTCCTAACGGTGGACGATTTTGTGCTCTTGTGCCGGAAGGAAGGCTGGATCATCGAAAGCCGAATCTGCCTCGAGCGCGATCGTGAAGTCCGGTACTTCCCTAATTTGCTGGCCGAGGTCGCTGTGTTTTCGATTCGAAAGTAGTCTGGGCCCCTCGCAGCGCTGAACATCTTTCCCATATACTGACTATGCGTAGTTAGGCGGTATCGAGTGAAACGGCTGCTTCTGTTCTTCGTGCTTTCTAGCGCTTTGGAAGCAGCAAGCACCGCGCCCCCGTACGATCCCACAGAACTTCTTCTCAACGTTCGTAAGAAAGTTATGGCGACGGTCATACCGCTCGAGGCTTCTGCCGACACTGGGTCTCACTGATATTCCAAGGTTTCCAAAGCAGGCTGCGTCGGAAGCCGACCCCGTCGCGTCCTGCGATTACCTCGCGAAGCTGAGAAAAAAGCCAAGCTGGCATACCCGGCAAATCCAATCCGACCGGTTACATTTTGACGTGGCGGTCTCCAAAGGAGGCGAGATGTACTCCGTGGCCGGCGAAAATCACTTCCGGGCCGACGCCCCAGGCGACCTCATTGGAACAGGACTGACCTCAACCGGCGCCTTTGGTATTTTCCTTAGAACGATTTTTGCGAGCGACGCGGCCAGCTTCACCTATAACGGCGATACCAACTTCCAAGGCCGCACACTTGTTGAATTCGGTTACAGCGTGCCATTGGAAAAGGGTGGTTATTCCATCGAAACGGAGGTGCAAGACCAAGGTAGTCCGATCAAGAAATACAGCGCCATCGTGCCCTATGACGGCACCTTTCTCGTCGACCCCGAGACCTTCGACCTTGTCCGCTTAACCGTTCACGCCCGTGAGGTGCCGAAGCAACTCAAAGTTTGCGAGTCGACCACAACGCTCGACTACATGAACGTGCGAATGAACGATTCCGAGTTCCTTCTTCCCATGAACGCCCAGTTGCATGTCAATTATGACGACGGAACTGAATTCGAAAACAACACAATCTTTTCCGGCTGCCGTGAATTCGCGAGCGAGTCGACGCTGCGCTTCGGCGCGCCAGACATAAGCCAGCCCGCTGCCAGTGTGAAGCATGCCTCCGAGCCATCAAGCTTGGCCGCCGCGCAGCAGCAGCAGCTTCTCGCTATCCGCAGAAATGTGATGGCAACCATAAGCCGGTTGCCGAAATATCTGTGTACGGAAACAGTTGACCGGTCGACGTTTCTACCAAAAGCGCCAGTCACTAACGCTTCTTGCAGCGACCTCGAAAGGCGCAGGAAGAAGCCCAACTGGAAGGTTCACGAAAGCCAGTCGGACCGGTTACGGCTCGATGTAGCCGTTTCCCGGAGCGAAGGCGAGATGTATTCCTGGGTTGGCGAAAACAGGTTCCATGACCGGAGTTTGGCCGATCTGGTGGGTGGCGGAGTTACCTCGACCGGAGCCTTCAGCGCTCAACTGGTTGCAATTTTCGGAAGTAACGCAGCTACTTTTACCTATAACGGCAAAACGGAATTGGACGGGCGGCCGCTTATTGAATTTGGCTTTCGCGTGCCGCGCGACAAAAGCGCCTTTATCGTCAAGAACAAGAAATACAGCGTGATTGTCCCATATAGCGGTGTATTCTTCGCCGATCCGAAGACTTTGGATCTTGTGCGGCTGGTTGTCGACGCCGAACGGCTGCCGCAACAACTTCGCGCTTGCGACGACACCACCACGCTCGACTATTCCAGAATATGGCTAAACAACGCACAGTTCCTTCTTCCGCAGAACGTCCTCATGCGGATCATCGGCGATAACGGAAGCGAGTTCGAAAATCGCACCGTTTTTTCGGCCTGTCACGAGTTCCTCGGAGAATCGAAGCTAAGCTTCAATACACCGGTGTACAGTCAAGTAAAAGCAAGCGAGACACGCTGCACCGCAGCCCCTAACCTTGCCGGCGGGACTGCGCTTTACGCTCGCGCTTACGCGCCCCATAGAGACCGAAACCGCAGCTGCGGGTGACACGATCACCGCTAAACTGGCCACCCCGCTCGCCGAAGAACATAATCGTGTTCTGGTTCCGAAAGGCGCAACCGTGACCGGACGAATCGTGAAGGTGGAGCGGTTGTACGGCGCTTCCTCGTTGATCTTGGGCATCCGGTTGGAAACCATCGAACGCAATGGCGTTGCCCAGCCATTCCCGGCGCGATTATTTACGGTGGTCAAGAGATTCAGCGACGTCACTCATCCCTTCAGCTTGATCGCCGCTCAGACTCTCGGATCGTTTGACCAAATGCCGCAACTCGACGACGTTGCCGTCACCACCCTCCGGCTCGAACACGTTACCAAGAATTACGTCATTCGCCGCGGCTTGGAGCTCGAAGGAACCACAATTGAGCAACAACCATAATGAATCTTTAGCTGCTCAGGATGCATCGCTTCTAAGCGCGAGCTTGACACGGATGCGCGTCGCCACGACCTGCCAGTGTTCTGCTTCCGGGTACTCGTGGTTCATTCTCAAGAGAGCGATGAAGTCGTCAAGGCATGGACTGAGCTTGGGATTATCTGGCCCCCAGGCTTTTACAAGAACTGTAAACGCGCGGCGATAGTACGATTCGGCATCCCGATACCGTTTCTCGTGAACATATAAGGCTCCCAGGTTTCGCACCACGGTGGCCGTGTTTGGATGAATGGGGCCCAGCGTTCGTTCATCGATTGACAAAGCTCGCAGGAACAACGACTCCGCTTCTGTGTATCGATGCCGACTCGTGCTTACCGATGCCACATTGTTCAGGTCTACCGCGACCTTTGGGTCGTTCGGGCCCAGTCGGGCTTCGTCGATTTCAAGCGCTCGGCGGTATAGCGCATCGGCCCGGTCGAGCTTGTTGCGGGACTGATAAGCCGCTGCGAGATTCGTCAAACCCGACGCCAGGTTGGGGTGGTCCGGTCCAAGCGTTTTTCCCCAGATTGCTACCGCCTCCTCATAGTGTCCGATCGCCTGCTTCCATTGTCCGCTCTCGAGCTCAAATTGAGCCAAATTGTTCACGATGGCGGCATACTCGGCGCTATTCTTTCCGAGGGCGCGTTCAATGATGGAAACGGCGCTCTGGCATTGTTCAGTCGCCTCGCTGATTTTGCCGAGGCGCCGCGTAACCAGGGAAAGATTGTTCAGATCAATCGCGACCTGGAGGTGCGAGGGACCTAGCACTCTCTCGTGAATGGCCAGGGCGCGCTTATAAAGGAGCTCCGCTTCGGAGTACCGGCCCTCTTCCCGTCGAATGTTTCCCAATGTCACGACAATCATCGCCGCTTCTGAACTGTCCGCGCCTGAAGTCCCTTCTCGAATTGCGAGAGCTTGACCGGCAACCTGGCCGGCTTTCTCGTAGCTCGCTTCATCGAGATAGACAAGCGCCAGATTGTTCAGAATGGCCGAAACCTGGGTACCGGTGGAGATATGCGCCGTTCTCGAAAGCTCG
Source organism: Bryobacterales bacterium (assembly GCA_963722585.1). GTDB lineage: Bacteria > Acidobacteriota > Terriglobia > Bryobacterales > Bryobacteraceae > KBS-96. The sequence goes on from CAVRNU010000043.1 coordinate 152,182, forward strand.
AGCGCTTCCTCGCAAAGGCGCTTGGCTTCCGGCCGCCGCGCTTCCGCTCGATAGACGCCGGCCAGATTACTGAGAGCATTGATGAGTTCGACGCGCTTCGATGGGTCCTGCCGCCAAATCGCAACCGCTTGGCGGACTAAGGGCTCAGCCTCTTGGGGCCGTCCCTCAATCCATAGCACAGCGGCAAGATTGTTCAAGCTGATCGCGGCTTCCGACGATGTGGCGCCGAAAACCTTCTGGCGTGCCTGAAGTGCCCGCCGGTTGAGCGTCTCTGCCTCGCCATATTTGCCCATATGCTGGTATGTTGCGGCGAGGTCGCTCCACGCGCTCGCGAGGTCTTGCTCGCGCTTGAAACTCGATTGAGCCATCTGTAACGCTGCGGCAAGATTTTCATCTGAGCGTTGGTAGTCGCCACGCTGGTAGGCGGCGATCGCTGCCTGGCGAAGTTGTTCCCATCCGGGATGTGATGCGGGAAGTGCAGGGAGGGCCGGCCGCCACACCAGGGCGGTCAATACAAGTAGTCTCCATGAAAAACAGCAAGTCGCGTTCGAGGATTTCATCGCCGTGAACCGAACAGTTTGCTCGTCTCCTGCTAAGAGTCTGTCCCGGAAGGGCACGGCCTAATAAGTAGGAAGGAGTAATCTCGCGGTAAGAGCGCCGTAAGATCAAGCATTGGGCGAGGCGGGCCTCCGCCCCTACAAGAAGAACAGAGCGACTTCGCTAATCGAGCCCGAGGCGGCGCAAGAGGGCCTGAAATCCCGGATGGGCGCGGAGCGAATCGTAGGCGGGATGGACCTTGAGCGGGGCTAGGGACAGGTCGCGGCGTTCGGCCCCCATGTTTAACAGTTTCAGCGCCAACTCATATTCGCCCAGGCCGATGTGAATCACCGCGAAGCAAGTCGCGGGCACATAACAGTGTTGTGACAACTCGGTGAGCTCCGCGAGGGCGCTTCGCGCGGAGTCTTCCATCCCGGCGAGGCCGTAGGTCTGTCCCAAGGCTCCAAGAACGTTTGGTACCTGGCCCAGGAGCGATTCAGCTTTCTTGTACATCTCGATGGCTTCGGCATAGCGTCCGAGGTGAGTAAGCGCCCGGCCAATGGCGCTGAAGGCCCTGGCAAAGAACGGATCAAGCTCAAGCAGCTCCTCGTACCATCGAATTGCTTCTTCATACTGCCGGCGAAGAAAGAATAAATAGCCCTTGCCCTGAAGGATGATCGCCGACAAGGGATCGAGCCGTCGAGCAATCTCGACTTCTTCCCCAGCTTCGTCCCACCGGCCCAGGCTTGCGAGAAAGTCGAGGCCGAACCAGTGGCGGGCGGTTGCGCACCCTGGATTAATCTCGATAGCGCGCCGGTACAGCCGCTCGGCCTCTCTCCACTCCCAATCGTAATTCGAGCGGAGAAATGCCAGTGGTGTATAAGCTTCGGCGAGCAGAGGATCAAGTTCGAGAGCGCGCCGGGCAGCGGCCTTCGCCAGCGGCGCGTACTGCGCGGGATATCCGAGCCCATAATCGGCCGCAAGACAGTAGGTTTCGGCCAAAGCGCCATGCGCCATCGCATTTTCGGAATCGAGCGATAGGGTTTTCTCAAAGCACGAAATGCTCTTCGCCAGGCCTTCCGACGTGCGGCGGTTTGCATGGAAACGCCCAAGCAGGTACAGATTGTACGCTTCGATATTCGAAACCTTTTGCCTTGCCGCCGGGGAAACCGGCCGGTGGAGCATTCGGATCTGCAGCGTGTTTACGATGGCCCAGGCGATATCTTCTTCAATCGCGAACAGGTCTTGCATGCGGCGTTGATACAACTCGGACCAGAGATATCGGCCGTCTGCCGTGTCGATCAATTGCGCCGTAATCCGCAGTTGATCACGGGCCCGCCGGACTGTGCCCCGAAGCACAGTGTCGACCTTGAGTTTTTGACGTATGTGCGCCATGTCGTGCTGGCTACTCTTCAAACGGGCGGAAGAGTGCCACGCTACTACCTGCAACCCTGGTATGGTCGTCAGCAGGTGAATCAGCTCCTCAGAAAGCCCGTCGCTGAAATATTCGTTATCGGGTTCAGGGCCGAGATTCCGAAACGGCAAAACGGCGATTGACCTCAGCTGCGGGCTGGGCTGTGCAGAGGCGGATTTCCAAATAAAGCTCGGCGCATAGCTGCCTTTCGGAAACTCGATGAGCAACTCATCCTCTCGTCCGGGTCCGTCGTAGTATTTCTTCAGCTTGCTTCGTAACCGGCGCGCTTCCACGCGGACGATAGGGTCCTCTCGCGGATCGAATGACGTGTCCCTATCGAAAACGTCAACCCCGATCAGATATTCCTTCAATTCCTTGGCCCGGCCGTTAAGTGCATACTCGACGACAAGACTTAAGAAGCGCTGCATCCGCGTTGAATTCACAAACATCTCGCTGGCGACGATCCTGGCCATCTGGTCGCGGATGGCCTCCGAAGAAAACTGTCCGATTTTGGAACAGCCTTCCGGCTCGGGACTGTTGACGGCGGGTGTCATGGCCGAAATACCGGGTACCCCCTTTTATGGTAAGGACGAACGCATGGGAAATGCCTCCCGAAGCTTGCTCGTAAAAAGAATGTAAAAAAGAAAAAGCGCCGGACCCTGGAGCCCGGCGCTTTGACTAGAAAACTGATGAAAGAAGCTCTAGTCGCCCATGGCCCCCACCTCTTCGTGCGCTTCTGCCTGGTCGGCGGCTTTGTTGGGAAGCGCGGACATCAAACCGTCGAGCGAAACAAATCCGTCCTGCTTCTTCTCTCCGAGAACGTGTTCGCGGTACAGCCGCATCATCTTCTCATTCTCGAGCTTCTGTTTCAAAGCCTCGTCCCGGGCCCGCATCTTTTCCTGACGCGCGTTCTTCGCAATGCCGAGCTGGTCGAGATCGTGCTGTACGCCATGATTTACATCTTCCGTGCGAAGGATGAGGCGATGGTCTTTGCTCGCCAGCGGAACGGCTTTATTGCCCGCGAAGATTTCGTGGCGGCCATGCTCGTCGTACCACTTGGTCAGCGTAGCGGTCATGTGCATCTTTTCAATAATGTTACGCCAGCCCACACCGGTGTTGTAGGCGCAGAACGAGATTTCGCCCTCCTGAGTAGCATACGGAATTATGCACTGCTCGGTTCGGCGAAAATCGTAGTTGAAAAGATCCTGGAACCACATACCGGCGATGAACAGGAAATTCCAGCGATCCTTGCGGCGCTTTTCGATGTCGGCTACCGTGCGGTCGCCCGAAACCTTGCCGTAATCGCGGCCGGTGGCTCCGAAGCATTTATCGAACTTCTGGAGCAGATCCACCATTTTGAAGTTCGAGGGCGATTCAAATGGTTTGTAATTTCGCAACAGGGCCAGCGCGACGCCGACAACCGAGAGAAATCTGCCGCGGGCGGCATCATTCACTTTGGCAACGTCTTTGGATAACTGGTCGGCGTTCAGAAACTGTGTAACCGGGCGAAACTCCTTAGTCTCCTTGTCGATCATGACGGCCATGCCGATACCGCAATTGGGATGGCAGCCGCAGCTCAACTGGCCCCACTCGGCCGTGGGTCCATGAACCAGGTCGGCCCAATCGGAAAAAGTGCTCATGAACGAAATGGGGAACCAATCGCGCACCGGCTCGCCCATGCCGACTTGATTCTTCACGTCGTGCGCCAGATGGGACAAGGTATAACGCTGCGCATGGCGCCGCTCGTCGGTAATGGCTTCGTCCCGGCCCGTGAAAGAGACGGGCTGGAAAGAAAGAAACGAGATTTTCTTGGGATTGTCGAGCGCGAAACGAATGACGGCCCCCACTTGCTCGTTGTTAATGCCATTCAGGATTGTAATGACGGGCACAATCTCGACACCGGCCGAATGCAGATTCTCGATGGCCCGCAGCTTCACGTCGAACAGGTTGCCAACGGCGCGATGCGAATTGGCGGCGTTTCCGATGCCGTCGAACTGCAGATACGCGTAGCGAAGCCCAGCTTCGGCCGCTCGCTTGGCAAACTCCGGGCTTTTCGCGAACTCGATACCGTTGGTTGCGGCCTGCACGCTGTTGTAGCCCACCTTCCGCGAGTAACGGACCGCATCTACGAAATAGGGCGATAACGTCGGTTCACCGCCCGAAAACTGCACCGACATCTGGCGCCGCGGCTTAATCGAGATGGCGTTGTCTAGAAGTGTTTTGATGTCTTCCCAACTCAGTTCGTGGACGAAGCCAACCTGGTTGGCGTCCATGAAGCAGGGATCGCACATCATATTGCAGCGATTGGTTAGATCGATCGTCAAAACCGATCCGCGTCCGTGAGTGATAGTGCTGGAGCCATGATTGTGAAGTTTATTGTCGTTGTGCGCGCGAATGTCGCGGCCTGGAAACACTTCTTCCAGGTGGCGCGAAAACGCGGGGTCAATCGACATCACGTCTTCGAATTGCCCGTGCACGGGGCATTCCTTAGTCATGACGATTTGACCATTCCGCTCAACGATCTTTGCCTTTACCTCGCCGACCGGTTCGTTCAGTAGTATTTTGTAGTCAATTTCACCGTCGACGATCTTCTGTCTGATTTCTGGAATGCACTTGGGGCAGAGAGAATCGGTTTCGCGCGGCCATCCAAGTGGGGGCTTCGCTTTCTGCCAGCTCTTCAGGAGCGGCTTGTCTGACCACTTGGGCGTGAACGAGGGATTCTGCTTGACTTGATTCGCGGCGTCGAATACGTGCCAGGCAGCATTCGCTGCCACTGTAACCGCCTTCTCAACGTATTTGATGGGTTTGTGCATTTTATGTACGTCGCTTAACTCCCTTAGCCTAGAGCGGGATAGGGGCGAGTACACGCAAAAGCAATCAAACTGCTGCCATTGGGGGTCGACTGGGGAATATGAGAATTGAAACGGTGTGAACAAAAAACTGGCAAATCCTGCATAATCTGCGAGTTAACCCGTGGCGCACGCTTCAGCGTGCTGCGGTGAACTTCAGTTCACCGGCGAGGCTCACCAGGCATGGTAATAGCCGTTCCGCTCGTAAACTTCAACGGGTACTCCGAACAATGTGGAGAGGGGCTCGGGTCTGAGGACCTCAGCTTTGGTTCCGTCGGCATACACCTCGCCTTTACGAAGTAGAACGACTCGGTCGATTTCGGGAATGATGTCGTCGAGATGATGGGTGACGAGCACGAGTCCGATTCCCGATTGCGCCAGCCGGCGAAGGTGGCCTCGTAATTCGTGCAGCGCGGCCAGATCGAGACTGGTGGTCGGTTCATCCAGAAGCAGAGTGGAAGGATCGTGAATGAGGGCTCGCGCGACGAGCAGCCTTCGGGCTTCGCCTGACGATAATTCATCGAGCCAACGGGCGGCCAGATGCGTTGTATCGAGAGCGTGCATCACCTCCGCCGCTTTTTGTTCCATCGCGGCAGTGACATGGTGATTGGGCCAGATGCCGATGCTGCCGAAGAAGCCTGAAAGAACCAGCTCGCGCCCGCGTATGTCGCGTGTGCACGTCGCCATTAGATCGTTACTGACCACGCCGATGTGAGAGCGAAGCTCGAAAATGTTCCAGACATCCCTGCCCAAAATGCGAAACGAACTGTCGTCCCGCAGCAGTGGATAGCATTCGCGCGTAATGGTTTTGATGAGCGTCGATTTTCCACTGCCGTTAGGGCCTAGGATGGCTACGTGTTCGCCCGCTTGGATGGATAGGCTCACGCCGTTGAGCGCGTGGCGATTTCCGCGAAGCACGTGGACGTTCGTGAGGCTCAGGAGCGGGCTGGATTCCAAAGCAAATAGATCGTCCAGTATACGGCACGGACCCTTCATACCTTGCGCTCCTACATTTTCTGTGCTAAATGTGCAGAAGGCTGAGGTATTACCCAATGATCTGGTTCGAGCGGCTGTTTCGCCGGAAGGAAATGGAAGAGAAGCTCGATAAGGAACTGCGTTTCCACATCGAGCGGCATGCGGCCGATCTGGTCGCTCGCGGCCAAGATCCCGAAGAAGCGCGGCGCGAGGCTCGACTTACGCTCGGTGGGCCGGAACAGGTGAAAGAGCGCTGCCGGGACGCCCGTGGCACGCGCTGGCTCGAGGATCTGCTGCAGGACTTCCGCTATGCGCTTCGCACGATGCGACAGCGGCCGGGGTTTGCGGCTGTGGCGGTGCTGACTCTCGCACTGGGCACGGGCGCAACCACCGTGATGTTCACGGTCGTCAGCGGCGTCCTCCTAAAGCCTCTGGCCTATCCCCAACCCGATCGCCTCGTGAGCCTGCACGAACACAGCGAATTCGACTGGGCGTTCTCCTATCCGAATTTCCTCGACTGCAAGCGCGAGAGCCGCTCCTTAACCCTGGCGGCTTGGCGTTTTGGCGGAGGCACGATCAGCGAGCCAGGCGACGCTGACTATATTTTCGGCCGTCAAATCTCGGCCGGCCTCTTTTCGGTGCTGGGCATTCCACTCTACCGCGGGCGCGCATTTCTGCCTGATGAGGACCGTCCCGATGCGGCGCCGGTCGCCATCATCAGTTACCGCCTATGGCAGAGCCGGTTCGCCGGAAAGCCCGACGCGATCGGCGCGCGCCTAGTTTTCGATAGCAAGGCATACCCAGTTAGCAGGGCATACACGGTAGTTGGCATCGCCCCGCGTGGCTTCGAGCTAACGGGCGACGCCGATATCTTTACTCCCCTGGGTCAGAACACGGCGCCGACGATGCAAAACCGCGAAATGCACCCCGGCATTCAGGTGATCGGCCGGCTCCAGCCCGGAGTCACTCTCGCCCAGGCGCAAGCCGAAGTTGCGCTGATCGGTCGCCGGCTGGCAAAACAATACCCCAAGGAGGATGCGGGCCAAATCTTTGGGGCTGAGCCGCTTCGCCGGCGGATTGTCGGTGATGTCCGGCCCACGCTGTGGCTGCTGCTGGGCTCCGTCAGTCTGGTTCTGTTGATTGCGTGCGTCAACGTCGCCAGTCTGTTGCTAGCGCGGGCGGTATCGCGTGAGCGGGAACTTGCTATGCGCGCAGCGCTAGGGGCGAGCCGCGGCCGCTTGATCCGCCAATGTCTTACGGAGAGCGCGGTTCTGGCTCTTGGCGGAGGCGCTCTTGGTGTAGCACTTGCGGCGATTGGCGCCCGTCCTTTTGTGACGTTTTGGCCGGGCAGTCTACCACGCGCTGAAGAAATCTACCTCGATTGGCGCGTACTGCTCTTTGCGCTCGGCGCCTCGCTTTTAAGCGGACTTCTTTTCGGCCTGGCACCAGCGTTGCGCGCTCCTGCTAGACACATGGAGCAAGCTTTGCGTGCCGGCGCGCGAACCGTAACTGGAAGCTCGCGCCGCCTGCACAGCGGGTTTGTCATCTCGGAGATCGCGATCGCCGTGGTGCTCTTGATCGCGGCGGGAGTGCTTGGCCGTACGCTGTTGCGTGTGTCATCGCTCGATCCCGGCTTCGATCCACACAACGTATTGGTAACGCAGGTCGCGCTCTCACCGGGTGCGTTGACTACTCCCACAAGCATCCGGGCAGCATGGCAGGATGTTCTTGATCGCGTCCGTCATGTGCCGGGCGCGCAGTCCGCAGCAGTTGCCGACATCGTGCCAATGGGTGGAGACGACGAAGAAGTCGGTTACTGGACGAGTCTCGCCGCGCCCCCGGCAAATCAGATACCGCTTGCGCTGATGAACTTGGTGACGCCTGATTACGCGCGAGTGATGGGCATCAAGTTGCTTCAAGGCCGCTTCTTCGACGAGCACGATCGCCTTGACAACGAACCTGTCGTTGTGATTGACGACGTCATGGCGCGGCGGGCTTTTGGCGGGGGCAATCCGGTCGGCCAGCGGCTAAATCTCCAATTTCTAAGCCCTACCCGGGTCGTGGGGGTGGTAGGCCATGTGCGGCATTTTGGGCTTGCTGCCGACGATCAAGCAAGTATCCGCGAGCAGATTTACATTCCGTTCGGCCAAATTCCCGATCCGTTCATGCGCTTGACTTCGGGCATGTGGCTGATGGTGCGAACTGGCGTTTCACCGTTGACTATGGTGGAAGCCGTGCGGCGCTCAGTGCGCGGCGCGACTCGCGATCAGGCGATATACGACGTTAGCACCATGGAGCAGATCGTAGGCGCCTCGCTTGCCCGGCAACGCTTTCTGCTGCTCTTATTCGGCATATTCGCCGGCCTGGCGTTGGCGCTCGCCTGCATCGGCATCTACGGCGTGCTGGCATATCTGACCAGCCAGCGCGTCCCCGAAATCGGCGTTCGCATGGCGCTCGGAGCGAGCGCCGGCGATGTCATGCGTATGGTTTTCCGCCAGAGTCTCACGATGATTGTTCTCGGTATCGGGGTTGGCTTCGCAGTATCGCTCGCAACAGGGCAGGTGTTGGAGCGCCTGGTCGCCGGAGTACGGCCAACAGAACCGTTCACCTACGTCGCGATGATCTCGGTTCTCACGGCTGCGGCGCTATTTGCCAGCTTTCTACCCGCTCGCCGCGCCAGTCGCGTAGACCCGATGACCGCTCTGCGGCAAGAATGAGGATACTCAGATGACGTGGTGGCAGCGATTGTGGCGCAGAAAGAAACTGGAAGAGCAGCTTGATAAAGAGCTGCGTTTTCACCTCGAGCGGCACACTGCCGATCTGGTCGCTCGCGGCGCGGATCTCGAAGAAGCGAGGCGAGAGGCGCGGCTTGCTTTAGGAGGCCCTGAGCAAGTGAAGGAGCGTTGCCGCGATGCACGCGGTACGCGCTGGCTCGAGGATTTCGTACAGGACTTGCGCTTCGCCCTCCGCACGTTGCGCCAGCGCCCTGGCTTTACGGCTGTCGCTCTATTAACGCTCGCACTTAGCAGCGGTGCGACAACCGTTATGTTCACGCTCGTCAACGGTGTGCTGCTGAAGCCGCTGTCGTATCCCCAGCCCGAAAAGCTGGTGACGCTACATGATGAGACCGACAAATACGGCGATCAGTTCTTCGCCTACCTGAACTTTCTCGATTGTCAGCGCGAGAGCCGGTCCCTGACGATGGCGGCATGGAACTACGACGGCGGAGGCACAGTGAGTAAGCCTGGTGAAGCCGAGTACGTTCGGGGCCGCCAGATCTCGCCTCAGCTATTTGCGGTGCTCGGCGTCAACCTCCTACGAGGCCGCGCTTTCTTGAATAGCGAGGACCGGCCCGGCGCAACACCCGTGGTAATCATCAGCTACCGACTCTGGCAGCAGCGCTTCGGCGGAAGCAAGACTGCGCTTGGTATGCCGCTTGTCCTGGACGGGAAGCCCTACACCGTCATCGGCATTGCGCCTGCGAACTTCCGTTTCTCTGGAGAGGACGTCGACGTATTTACGCCGCTCGGGCAAAACACAGACCCAAGAATGACGATGCGCGAAGCCCACTTCCTTCCAGTTGTGGCGCGTCTTCGCCCCGGAGCTACGTTGCCGCAGGCGCGGGCGGAGTTGAAGCTGATTGCCCGCCATTTGGCCGAGCAATACCCGAAACCGAACACGGGCCACAGCTTCGTAGCGCACCCGCTCCGGCAGGAGTTGGTCGGCAATGTGCGGTCCAGCTTGTGGTTGCTGCTGGGCGCGGTCAGCCTCGTATTGCTCATTGCGTGCGCCAACATTGCTAGCCTTCTGCTGGCGCGCGCCGTTTCGCGCGAGCGCGAACTTGCCGTTCGTGCGGCGTTAGGAGCGGCTCGGACCCGCTTAATGCGTCAGTGCCTGACCGAGAGCGCGGCGCTAGCCGTTCTCGGTGGCGCGCTCGGCATTCTGCTTGCTGCGTTTGGAATTCGCCCATTCGTGTTGTTCTGGCCGGAAAATTTACCGCGTGCCGAGGACGTGCAACTCGACTGGCGCGTGTTGCTGTTTGCGCTTGCCATCTCTCTCTTCTGCGGAATTCTATTCGGGCTGGCACCCGCTTTGCGCGCTCCTGCACGCGATTTGGAACAGACGCTCCGCTCGGGAGCGCGGACCGTTGTTGGAAGCTCTCGCCGCCTGCATAGCGGCTTTGTTATTTCCGAGATTGCGCTGGCCGTTGTGCTGCTGGTCTCTGCCGGAATGCTCGGGCGCACGCTTCTACGGCTTTCGGCGCTCGATCCCGGCGTAAACATTCAGAACGTCTTAGTCACCCGTGCTGCCCTTTCGCCTGGACTCGTGGACCCTGGGCCGTTGCGGTCGGCGTGGCAGGATTTTATAGACCGTGCGCGCCGCGTACCCGGAGTACAGTTTGTTGCGCTCGCCGACATTGTTCCGATGGGCGAAGGATCGGATGAAACCGGCTACTGGACTACTCCAGCGGCGCCGCCACTGAACGAGGTGCCCCTCGCGCAGACCTCCTTAGTGACGCCGGATTATCTGAAGGTCATGGGCATTAGGCTGCTTCAGGGCCGGTTCTTCGATGCGCACGACCGTTTGGGTAGTGAGTCTGTCGTGGTGATTGATGAGGTTTTGGCGCAGCACAGCTTCCCTGGTCAAAACCCTGTTGGAAAACGCATCCATGTACAAGGTCTTGGCCCCACGCGCGTAATTGGTGTCGTTCGACATGTGCGGCATTGGGGGCTGGCCGGCGACGATCAGGCTGCAGTGCGCGATGAGATCTATCTCCCCTTCGCACAGATTCCAGACGAGTACATACACCAAGTATCCGCCGTCATGTCGCTCACCGTTCGAACCAGCGTCCCGCCCTTAAACCTGGTTGAATCCCTGCGGCGTGCAGTGCGCGCGGGGACGGGCGATCAGATCCTATATGACGTCCGAACGATGGAGCAGCTTGCGAGCGCCTCACTTGCGCGCCAGCGCTTTCTGCTGCTGTTATTCGGCATCTTCGCCGGTTTGGCGTTAGCGCTCGCCTGTATCGGCATTTATGGCGTGCTGGCGTATCTGACCAGCCAACGCGTGCCGGAAATCGGCGTGCGCATGGCGCTCGGGGCTAGCCCGCGGGAGGTGATGCGGATGGTATTCCGGCAAAGCCTCGGCATGATTCTGATTGGCGCCGCCGTCGGTATAGTGGCTTCTTTGGCTGCCGGTCGCCTGCTCGAGCGCCTGGTCGCCGGAGTGCGTCCCACGGAACTATCGACCTTCGCGATTATGATCTCGGTCCTGGTTGCAGCCGCGTTGTTTGCGAGTTTTCTGCCCGCCCGCCGCGCGAGCCGCATAGACCCGATGAACGCCTTGCGGCAAGAGTAGTACCATCGACAAAATGATTCGATGGCAGCTTCTAGTCGAGGATTTTCTCCACGATTTTCACTACGCGCTTCGCAACCTTCGCCAAAAGCCAGGGTTTGCGGCTGTTGCGTTGGGTACGCTGGCCCTCGGCGTTGGCGCGACGACCGTCATGTTCACTGTAATCGACGGCGTGCTGCTCAAACCCTTTGCCTATCGCGATCCCAGCCGCCTGGTTCGGTTGCAGGAAAAGACGGACTGGAGCACGCAGTGGGGTAATCTGTGGACTTTCACGTACCCGAATTATCTCGATTGCAAACGCGAAAGCCGCTCGTTAGATATGGCGGCGTGGAGCATTGAGCGTGGCACGATTAGCGCGCCCGGGCCGGCCGAGTACGTTGACGGCCTCGAGATGTCGTCCGATCTGTTCTCGGTTCTCGGCGTGAACGTCCGGCTGGGGCGCATGTTTCTCCCCGAAGAGGACCGGCCGGGAGCGGCGCCCGTTGCGATCATCAGTTACGGTTTGTGGCAGCGCCGCTTTGGCGGAAGCGCTGCAGCCGTCGGCTCGCAGCTCGTTTTCGATGGCAAGCCCTACACCATTGTCGGCATAACGCCCGCGCGCTTCAAGCTCGAGGACGATGCATTTGACCTGTTCACGCCAATCAACCAGGACGCGTCGCCCAGAATGCAAAATCGTCAGGCACACGGCTTCGGTGTTTGGGCACGGCTTCGTCCAAGGGCGACAGTGGCCCAGGCGCAAACGGAGCTCGCTGTCGTGGGCCGCCGCCTCGCGGCCGAGTACCCGAAATCAAACAAAGGCCGCACGTTCGTTGCCGAGCCGCTTCGTCCCGATGTCGGAGACGTGCGGTCCACGCTATGGCTGCTCCTCGGCGCGGTCAGCCTTGTGCTACTGATCGCGTGCGTCAATGTAGCAAGCTTGCTGTTAGCGCGAGCAGTTTCGCGCGAGCGGGAACTTGCCATGCGCGCCGCGCTCGGGGCCGCCCGGAGCCGGTTGATCCGTCAATGTCTCACTGAGAGCGCGGTGTTGGGCCTTTCGGGTGGCGCGCTCGGTATTTTGCTTGCCGTTTTTGGTATTCACCCGTTCGTGACATTCTGGCCGGGCAGTCTGCCGCGCGCAGAAGAGGTGCAGCTCGATTGGCGTGTCCTGCTGTTTGCAGTCGCCGTTTCGATCGCGAGCGGTCTTCTTTTCGGATTGGCGCCGGCGTTGCGCACCCCTGCTCGCCACCTCGAACAAACATTGCGTGCGGGGGCGCGGACGGTGGTAGGAAGCTCGCACCGTTTGCACGGCGTTTTCGTCATGTCCGAGATTGCACTGGCTGTCGTGCTGTTGGTCTGCGCCGGGATGCTCGGGCGCACACTCCTGCGGCTCTCGTCTCTTGACCCAGGTCTGAACATCCGGAACATATTGACGGCTCGAATGGCGCTTTCGCCCGCTACGCTCGAAAACCCAGGGCAGATACGCGCGGCCTGGAATGACGTCCTGGATCGCGCGCGCCGCGTTCGAGGAGTCGAGTCCGTGACGATGGTCGATACGGTCCCGATGCGCGAAGGCAACAACCCAATCGGCTATTGGACCACACCGGCTCAGCCGCCAGAGAACCGGCAGCCGATTGTGTCGGCAACGAGCGTCACGCCGGATTATCTGAAGGTCGTGGGCACGCCACTGCTCGAAGGCCGATTTTTCGATGACCACGATCGCCTGGGCAATGCAGGTGTCGTCGTGATTGATGAGGTTATGGCGCGACAGGCCTTTGGGCGGAGCGAGCCGATTGGAAAGCATCTCTGGATCCATCTGGGCTCCGATCCCGTGCGCGTGGTCGGGGTTGTGAGACATGTCCGCTATTGGGGGCTTGCCGGCGACGATCAAGCTCAGGTGCGCGCGCAGTTGTATTATCCGTTTGCCCAAGTCCCGGACCGGTTGTTGCGCCGCTGGTCCGAACTCATGTCGATTGCGGTCCGAACCAGCATCCCGCCACTGAACCTGATCGAACCATTGCGGCGGGAACTGCGCGGAGCGAGCAACGATCAAGTTCTCTATGAGGTTCATACTATGGAGGAGCTTGCGAGCGCTTCGCTCGCCCGCCAACGCTTTCTGTTGCTGCTGTTCGGCATATTCGCAGGGTTGGCGTTAACACTCGCGTGTATTGGCATTTATGGCGTGCTGGCATATCTGACCAACCAGCGCGTGCCGGAAATCGGTGTGCGGATGGCGCTTGGCGCCAGTTCTGGAAATGTCATGTGGATGGTGCTGCGGCAGAGCGTTGGAATGATTTTCCTGGGCGTTGGTGTGGGCGCTGTTGCCGCGGTGGCGGCCGGACGTATATTGGAGCGCCTGGTACAGGGAATGCAACCCACCGGACCATCGACTTTCGCCGCCATGATTTCCGTCCTGGTCACCGCCGCCCTGTTCGCGAGTTTTCTACCGGCCCGCCGGGCCAGCCGCGTAGACCCGATGACAGCGTTGCGGCAAGAGTAGATCGCTCGTGGCGCACGCTTGAGCGTGCCGCTGAGGGCTTCAGCCCGCAGTTGAGCTAGAGCAGCTAAAGCACGCTCCAGCACGCTGAAGCGTGCGCCACACGTCCTTACCGACTTTTCGGGACGCATGAGCTAATTGCCGCCGTTATTCCGAGCGCAGCGCCTGCATGACATCGACCCGCGCCGCCCGCGCAGCGGGAACCGCCGAAGCGATGACTGCGGCAACCAGCAGCACGAGCGCTGAGCCAGCCAGGGGCAACGCGCCTGGCATTCGCACGTCCGTAAAATAGCTCCCCCACAGACGTGCCAGCCCGAACCCACACACCGCGCCCGCGACAATGCCTGCCGCCGCCATCGCGGCGCCTTCCGCTATAACACGAGCCAGCAAATGCCGTGGCTGCGATCCAACCGCCAGCCGGATGCCGAATTCGCGCGTCCGCCCACTGACCGAGAACGCCAGCACGCCCGCGACGCCCACTACTGCGATCACCAGCGCGACGGCCGCGAAGACGCCGAACACCACAGTGTTCAGCCGGTCCGGCGTCAGCACTTCGGCACGGATGTCTTCCAGCGTCGCCGCGCGTTCAACCGGCTGATCCGGAGACATATTCCGGACGATCCGCGTGATCGGCGCCACGAGCGCGTATGGATTGGCGTGCGTGTGAACAAACAAGCGGCCTCCCCAGAGCTCCTGCTGCCCGAAGGGGTGATACACAGTCAGGGCTCGACCCGGCATCACATTCTCGTCGTCTACATCGGCCGCGACTCCAACGATCCGGCGCGGCCCCGGGCTTACGTTGATAAACTTCATCACGGGGTCGGTCCACATGATGTGGCGGTTGATTGCATCCTGATTCGGAAACATCTGCTGGGCCACGCTCTGACTCACGATCACCACCGGCTCGCTGCCACGGCGATCGGCATCCGTGAAATCGCGTCCTGAGAGAATCGGGACACCCACCGCCGCGAAGAAACCGGGCGAGACAGTCCGGAACCGGGCGCGCGGATATTCTTCGCCCGGCGTGCGGACGTGGCCATCCCCGGAGAACTCGAGCCCAAAACCGAAATCGCCTGCATCCCGCCACGGAACGTTGGCGCCTGTTGCCACATCATCCACGCCCGGGAGCTCCTTTATGCGCCGCATCGTTTCCTTGTAGAAACCGACGATCTGATCGGGCGTCCGTCCGTACGACATCACGGGTACGTTCACCGCCAGCACATGACGCGTATCGAAGCCGGTCTGTGCTGCCTGTAACGAGAGCAGCGTCTTGAGGAACATGCTGGCGCCGGCCAGCAGCACAAAGGACGCCGCAATCTGTATCACGGCGAAGACGCGTAATCGGCGATTCGCGCTGCCCGTAATCCGGAGGCTACTCTGGGACAGGCCGAATCCATACGACTTGTCAGCCGACGGCAGGCGTGGGACAAACGCCAAAAGTACCGCCGCAACGACAGCTAGTAAAGCCCCAACCCAGAGCAGGCTCGAGTCGACCATCAGATCGAGCGCGCGAACCGAGAAGCGGGAGGCGTAGCGAGCCAGGATAGCCACCATCGGCCGCGCGCTCAGCACACCGAGCGCCGCGCCGGCGCCACAGAGTAGAAGACTTTCAGCCAACAGTGTACGGCGCAGCGCGACCGTGTTTGCGCCCAGCGCCGCCCGGATCGCCAGTTCTCCTTCACGCCGAACCGTTCGCGCGAGAATCAGGTTGGCAACATTCGAGCAGGCGATGATGAAGACGAGCCCCGAAGCCGCCAGCAGAACCAATAAGATGGTCCGCGCCCGAGAGGTAATCTGGTCGCGCAGCAGCCGAGCGTCGATCTGAGTATGCCCCTTCGCCGAATAAGCTTCCGGATGCTCTTTCATCATCTCCGCGAACACCCCGCGCAGCTCGGCGCGCGCCGACTCGAGAGTTGCGCCGGGCGCGAGCCGGCCGAATAACTCGGTCATCCGATGCACCCGCCCGGTCACCATCGTTGCCGACAGATGATGCGGGCTTGTAACGACATTGGCGATGATTTCGGTCTCCGCCGGATACGGTATCGAGGGTTCCAGCACTCCAATGATCGTGGCCGTCCGCGTGCCCAACCGGATGGTTTTGCCGACCACGGATCGGTCGCTCTTAAGCGCTGTGGTCCAGAAACGATACGTCAGCACTGCCGCTCCAGCGGCTTTCGGGCCGTCGTCCCGCATGTCGAGCAACCGGCCGAGCACCGGATGCAAACCCATCACCTCGAAATACGATCCGCCGACTACGCCCGCGCGGACCTCGCGCGGCTCGCCGAGGCCGACCATGGTGAAACCGATGGTCGAGAAGTCGCCGAATGCGCTGACGGTTTTGATGCGAGCCTGCAAATCACGGATCTCCGGCACGGAAAATGTAGTGTTCTCGACACCGATACCCGGCGCGCTCTGGCGGATGTAGATCAGCCGGTTCTCGTCGCGATTAGCAAGCGGCCGCAGCAATACGCCGCGCACCAGCGTGAAAATGGCCGAATTAGCGCCGATACCGAGCGCCAGCGTGAATACCACGGTCGCCGTAAGCCCTTTCGCGCGCGCGAGTGAGCGGGCCGCGAATTTCAAGTCGTGCAAGAAGGTTACGATCGCCTCGTAGAGTTGCGAATGACCCTGGTAGCTCTCGGTCATACTGATTACCCCCCCATCTGGTGCTCTATTCTATACGTCGAATACGGACTTGCGAGATCGACAGGTTCAGGATCTTCTTCACGTGGTGAAACACTGAGAATAGATCGTCTGTAATGTCATCTCCGCTTTCCGCCGAACAAGTCAAACGAGCCGCCCTCGAGTCCGGTTTCGAGCTTGCGGGCATTGCGTCCGCGGAACCATCGTCCGATTACGCCCGCTACCAGGAATGGGTGGCGAACGGCATGGCGGGGGAGATGAGCTATCTCACGGATCATCGGGGCGGGATTCGGGAAGACGCCCGAAATCTGCTGCCCAGCGCCAAGAGCATACTCTGCGTGGGAAAGCTGTATAACTCTCCCTATCCTTACTCGACACGATTTCACGACGAAGAGCGGGCTTGGATTTCCAGATATGCCTGGGGGTCCGATTATCACGAGATTCTCCGTGAGGGACTGATCGAAGTTGCGGCGCGGCTTCGGGAACTGGCCAGCGAAAACTTTGACTGGCGCGTCTCGGTCGACACGGCCCCGCTGCTCGAGCGCAGCTACGCGCGCCTGGCAGGCCTTGGCTGGATCGGGAGAAACACCTGCCTGATTAGCGAGCGGCATGGCTCGTGGTTTTTTCTCGGTGAGCTGCTGCTGAGCCTCGATCTGGTTCCCGACTCTCCGGCGCCGAATCGTTGCGGAACCTGCCGCCGCTGCATCGACGCCTGTCCGACTCAGGCTTTCACGCAAAAGGCGGACGGAACTTGGGCGCTCGATAGCCGGAACTGCATTTCGTACCTGACGATCGAAAAACGCGGCGAAATCGCAAGTGAATTGCAAGCCGGAATAGGCCATCACATTTTCGGCTGCGATATCTGCCAGGATGTTTGCCCCTGGAACCGCCGCGAACACTTTAGCTCGGTCGAAGAATTTGCGCCGCGAGCCTTCGCGCCGCGTTTGGCCGAGCTAGCGCGGCTAACTGCGGATGAGTTCCGCCGGATGTTTCGGAACACACCCGTTTGGCGGACCAAGTACAGCGGATTTCTCCGAAATGTCGCGATGGCGATGGGAAACACCGGCCAGCCGAGCTTCATCGAACCTCTTCGGAGGTTAGCCGCAAGCGGCGATCAAGTGGTTGCCGAAGCCGCGGCGCAGGCAATAGCGAGGCTTGAGACGAGCGCGTCGCACTTATGTAATTGCCCTACGGATTCTGCCGTCTTCTGCCGATAGCAATGCAGGTACATGGCACTGCGTCGCACACACTGGATACTCACTTCCTTGCTGATTCTGACTTGTCCGCTTTCGATCTGGTGCGGGCAGTCGCAGCTCCTTTATGGAGCGATGGTTTATATCGCCTCGTCGCCCGATTACGCTCTTGGAGCGCTGCTGGAGACCGAGATACACAAACGCAAGCTGCCGGTCATTATTTCGCCCGACCGCCAGAACGCAAACTATGTACTGGCGGCATACGTACGCAGCCTGGGACTGCCCGCCGTGGCGGTGGTGGGAACACAGAAATCGAGAACGGTCTGGGAAGCCAAAGTAGTGCTGGCCGATGCGCAAACCAAGAGTATCGCGTGGAGCGCCGAATTCCGTGGACCCTGCCCTCCGTGTGACGCGTCCCCCTCAAAGGCCGGACAAGTGTTCGCAGCCAAATTCGCAAAGCGGCTGCAGCAGGATCTCTTCGAACGCGAGTCGATTTCCGACCGAATCGACGACGTATTGGCGCCCTAGCGGAAGTTCGCCAACCGGCCGTTCTGAACACGGCATACGGCAAGCAATTGATAATCCTAACCGAGCCGCGACCACAGGGAGCGGTCTGCCGGATTTCTTCACAGCTTCTCGCGCGCGCGGCTCGATCAAGCACCCAAGTTCGCAGGGGTTGTCTCCGAGCCACGACCGCCAGCGAGTGGTTATTTTCTTCCCGTATCAGCGAATCGCGCCGGTGTGCCCCGGTTGTTCTGGAGTCGGGGTTATAAAGATTTTAGGTCCGCTGGGAGCTTCGCTGCCTCCGGATGGTTCCTCGGTCACGGTAAGTTCCGAGACCCCCGAAACCAGGTCGTTATCGTCAAACTCAACCTCGGCTCTGCCAGAATCGTCCGGGTCAAGTGTTCCGATACTGACGATCTTAGGATCGACATCGCGCATCAACCACGTTTGGTATTCCTGGCCGGCCGGTGGCTTGGGCAAATACGAAGCCAAGACCAAAATTTCGTTGTTTTGCTCGATCAAAGCATAAGCAACGGCTGCCGTGTCGGCCTTGGCGCGGCGTAAATCCATCAGCGCGACTCCAGGATGGGCGAGCAAGTCAAGGAGCCGTTCATTCTGCCTGACCGCCTGCTTGTCACGCTCACTCAGATTCTGATACGTATTCAGATCGGCCTGTTGATGCATCACTTGCCGGTGCAGACTGTCCATCTGGGCAGCAGCCGTCTTCCCGCCGGACAACTCGAGCGCACGCTTCAAATCGCCAATTTGAGCATTCCGCCGATTGAGTTCAACGCGAAGCGTAGCCGCATTCGTCTGTGCATTCACCAGCTCGGATGCCACCTGCTGGTTGCCCAGGCGTGCATATTGGCTGCCGGAAAACCAGCCTCCCGCCCCCACCAGTAGGACAATCGCAGAGGCCAGAGCGGCGAACGTGGGCCGAAAGGCCAGACGCCCAGTCGGGACGGCACTGCCCGGGGGTACCGCTTTGGCGAGATCACCTGATCGCTGCATGGTATAAAACTCGAGTGACGCGGGCCGGTATCCTTCTCGTCCGCCGCTTAGAAGACACAAAAGCTGTATACCGAACCACCCTAGTCGGGCTGGCTCGGGTTAAGATCCTTAGGTCAATGGAAGCTTTATACTAAGTCTAAGCCCATTATGTCTGCGCCAGGGGAGCGTTCCATCGACACCACAAAGGAGTGTATTGAGCATGGGCTTGGGACCGCGCACAATCAGGTGACCGAAATCGCCATTGCTTCGCCAAATATAAGGGGAAACAGGAACTATACACACTTTTTCATTGCGAAAGAAGTATCTCCCAGGTACTAATAGTTTTATGCCTCACGGGAGCTCGTCTTGCCGGAGCAAGGTGCCCACCTTGGTCCGGTCGGAGTTGGAGTCGCTCTACGCGCGCCGTTCCGCTCTCACTGCGACGATTCAGGCCTTGGAGCGGTATCAGGCCGGGCTAGCGACGGAACGTCCTCTCGCCAAAGCCAGTTTGGAAATCAGTCCAAAGCTTTGTAACCTGACTACTTGCCGGAACGCCTAGGAATTTGAGAGTCGATGAGTGCAGTCCGGCCAGGTCCGGGCATGCTTGTCGAATCGCAACTGATTGAGAGAGCGAAGGAGGGAGATCCTTCGGCGTTCAATCAGGTGGTTCTGGCGTATCGGAAGCGGATTCTCGGAACCATATCAAGGTTGATTGGGCGTCCCGAGGACGTCGAGGACGTCGCACAGGAGGTATTTGTCCGGCTTTATTATTCGCTAGATCAGCTGCGTTCGGCCGACGTTTTCGAGCCGTGGTTATATCGCCTGACAGTGAATGCGGCATATGACTACTTGAGGCGAGTGAAGCGGCGCCATGAGTCAAGGATGGCCGACATGAGCGAGACGCAGGTGGTGATGGCAGACTCGGCGGCCGGCGGAAAGCGCAGCGCGGAAGAAGAGCGGAAACGAAAGGTAAAGGACCTTGTGGAGGCGCTGTTCGAGCACGTGTCGGAAGAAGACCGCATCCTGCTAACGCTCAAAGAGGTAGAAGGCCTGTCGCTCAAAGAGTTGGAGCAGATTTACAGGGTTAATGAAAACGCTTTGAAGGTTCGGCTCTTTCGAGCGCGACAACGAGTTTTGAAAGCCTATGACGCGGCAAAGGCGAATGGTAGATTATAGAGTCTGTTCCGGCTAAAACCGCGTTCTGGGACGATTCAGCAGAGAGGGACAAAAGATGGCGGAGCGTGAACCTCACCTCGAAGAAATGTGGTTAGAATATCGGGCTGCTTTTCCCGACATCGAGCCGGCAGCGGACTTCATGCCTCGACTGTGGGCCCGAATTGAAAGCAGAAGCAGTTTTACTCTAGTGTTTCAGCGGCTGGCTCGACTTCTGGTTACAGCCGCCGCGGCCGCCTGTCTGCTCTTGGCGGCTTTGAACATGGCTCCGCATCCTGCCCGGGCAAGCTCGCACACGAAGTACGCCACCTACACCGACGCGCTGACTGCCGAAACCACTTTGGAACGCACGTATTATTCAGATTCGAGGCGTCCCGAAGCCTTTCCAATAGATTTTCGCCAATAGCCGTTCCCCTATGAAGCGCACGCAACTGATAGCTTTGGCCCTCGGGATCATTATCTTCAGCATGGGCGCGGCGACAGGAGTTCTGGCACATCGTTTGTATGTGGCGAATACGGTGAGCGCTTCCGAGGATTGGCGAGTACGCTACGTCAATGAGATGCACTCACGGCTAAAGCTCAGCAATCTCCAGGTGGACAAGCTGAACGACATCCTGGACGATACGCGCGCGAAAGTACGAGCCGTCAAGGATGAATACAAGCCGGAAATGTTGAAAATCAAGGACGATCAGGTGGCGCGAATCCGATCGATACTGAGTCCGGAACAAGGGGCGGCCTATTCGAGGATTGTGGCCGAGCAAGAGCAGAAGGCCAAGGAACAAGACGCTCGCGAACGCCAGATTGAGGAGCAACGCGCCCTCGAAAGGCAGCGTAGGGAAGCCGGCCATTCTCAAAACGGCGGAAACTGAAGATTAGTGGACTGCCAGCTTTTTGGCTTCCGCGGCGGCCTTCTTTTGTGCGGCGATTTCGCGGGATTTCGCATACTTCTTCTGAAAGCGATCGACGCGGCCTTCGGTATCGACGAGCTTCTGCCGTCCGGTGAAGAACGGGTGACAGCTCGAGCAGATTTCCACGCGAATGTCGCCCTTGTGCGTCGAGCGGGTCTTGAACGTCGATCCGCATGCGCACACTACCCTCACCTCTTCGTAAGCAGGGTGAATTCCAACCTTCATTGCATCCTCAGAATAACACAAGCGCACAGGCGTCTGGTGCCGTTGTGCGCGTATACATTAATGCCCACAGGCGTCTGGTGCCGTCGTGCGCGTATACATTAATGCGCACAGGCGTCTGGTGCCGTTGTGCGCGTATACATTAATGCCCACAGGCGTCTGGTGCCGTCGTGCGCGCAAACACAGAGCCCCGCCGGGCAACCGCTCGGCGGGGCCTGCGCCCTTATTCAAAAGGGAACTCTAGCATCGTCTCGCGCGGTGAGGGGCCGGTCCACAGGAACTTCGGCCTATTCACTGACAAGACCTGAACGTAAGGAACCCCAACTCTAAGAGTCGGCCACCTCGCGCGTGGAAAATCGTATGCTACAGCCACTACTACCAGAAATCATTTCGACTGGACCACCTCCTTTCTCAGTGATACTTCCCATGGTAGGGTTGGCTTTTGGGCATGTCAATCCCTGGTAAAAAGGAAAGGTAACGGAAGATGCCGGAGGCGAATTTACAGGCTGACCCATCGGCTCGCAACGCGGCGCTCGGATTTCTTCTGGCGGGCCTTCTGATGGGTGTAACCGGGCCATTGACAGTCGCCTGGCGCTATCAACTCGACCGGGACCCGCGTACCATCGGTTTGCACTTTCTGGCGTTCAACGCGGCTGTACTTCTTTGCGGCTTCCTCTCGCAGTCCGTGTTACGGCGTGTATCCATCAAGGCGGTTTGCGGCGCTTCGTGCGCGATCGCTTTTCTGGGATTCTTCGAGCTGATAATGGCTGCCCCGCCCGCGCATACAGGCTGGCGCATCGCCGGCGCGGCTCTTCTTGGGGCGGCGGCCGGCAGCCTGTTGACTGCGCTGCTGCACTTCGTGCGGCCATACTACCTGGTTCATGCCGCTTCCACCGTCAACTTCTGCAGCCTGATGTTCGGGCTTGGTTGTTTAATGGTGACGCTTACCGTGGGGGCACCTATCTGCTGCTCGATGTTCGATGGGAGACGCTGCTGCTCGCGGCGATCCCTATCGCGTTCTCGCTCCCATTGGTAAGAGATCCGTCGATGGGCCGCGAGCCTGTCGAACGGAGGAAACGCGTCCTCCAGGGCGGATTGTTGAAGGAGCTGAGAAGCCCAGCGGCCATTTTGTTCAGCCTCCTGCTCTTCTTTCAATTCGGCAATGAGTGGGCGCTAGCGAGTTGGCTTCCGCTGTTTTTGATTCATCGTTTGGGCTTGAGTCCGCAATCCGCCCTGTTCGTTCTAGCGCTCTATTTTCTGGCCTTGATCACGGGCCGCCTGATGGCGCAGCTCATACTGCAATACATAGGCCACGCAAAGCTTCTGTTTGCGAGCACATTGGCCGCCATGCTCGGCTACCTGCTGTTGAGCTCGACCGAATCGGTAGTGGGAGCGGCTCTTGCAACAGTCGTGACCGGATTGGCTTTCGCTCCGGTGTATGCCCTGGTTTCTGAGAAAATAGGACACCGCTTCGACTACGAACCGGGTTTCTTTAACGGTATTTTTTCGCTCGCAGTGACAGGCGGAATGCTCATCCCCTGGGCGCTTGGCTTCGTCGGATATTACCTTGGAATGGAATACGTTCTATTGATCCCAGGACTCGGATCGGCGGCCGTACTAGTTCTGGTGCTGCTGATCATGCTCGAAGCAAAGTTGATGCGAGGAGAGCCCGAAACTGCAACTATCTCGCCTGTTGAACCTTCGAAAGCGATAGCGGCCGGTGCCGGGAAACGCTCGTAGGCTTTATTGCCGGCGAAGCGCAAAGGCTGCGTGGCTCGGTATATGCCCGATTCTGCTTGCTATTGCTTGGTCTCAAACGGCGGCGACTAAAACGGAGCCGGCTCAGGAAGAGATCGAGAACCTGGTGGCCGCCTCGATCAACCTCGAGCGCGGCGAAATAGGTTTTGAATTTGTCGATGCGAACACCGGTGAAGTGGTGGCGCAACAGAACGCATCGAAGCTGTTCACGCCTGCTTCCAATACGAAGCTCTACACAACCGCGCTGGCTCTCGTCCGGCTTGGCATTACATACACCTTCAAGACCTCGGTTCGAACGAGCGCCACACTGGCGGCGGGCGAAACCGCGGCGCCCGATCTCACCTTCATCGCGGGAGGCGATCCCAATCTGTCGGGCCGCCTGCTGCCGTATTCGCCCCTGCCGAATCACAACGATCCGCTGACCGCGATTGCGAAGCTGGCTGATCAAATTGCGGCGAAGGGGATCAAGCAGATCAACGGGAATCTTATTGCGGAAGACTCTCGCTATCCTTACGATCCGTATCCCGAAGGATGGACCCTCAACGATGGCACGTGGTCCTACGGAGCGCCCGTGAGCGCGTTTTCCGTGAACGACAACTCCGTGCGCGTGACGGTGAAGGGCGCCGAGCCGGGCGAGCTTGCCGACGTGCAGCTCGACCCCGACTTCGACCAGTTCGTTGTGTTGAACCAGGTCGTCACCGACAAGAGTAATCAAGCGAAAGTGAATATGTCGAGACCGCCGGGATCGAATGAGCTGGTGATTACGGGAACAATGGGGCGGGCGGCGCCGAAAGTAGAGGAAGATGTAGCCGTTACCGACCCGGCCCTATTCGCGGCGGAAGCGCTGAAATACGAGCTTGAAGAGCGGGGCATTTCGATTCGGGGCGAAGCGCAGCCCGTACACCGCGATTTGACGACGATTCCCGATCCGCTGGGCGCGCCTCGTATTGCGACGCTTCCCGAAGGCACGGAGCTCGCTTCGCTCGAGTCGGCACCGTTGTTCGAGGTCGTCCAGATTGTGAACAAAGTCAGCCAGAACCTGCATGCCGAGATGCTGCTACGCGAGGTCGCGTACGCAACTAGAAGCGTCGGCACGCTGGCAGCCGGTCTCGACGAGCGTAAGAAGTTTCTCGTGGAAGCGGGCATTCCTGACAAGACATATGTGTTCGCCGACGGATCGGGATTGGCCCGCCAGGGATTGACGTCGCCTGCCGCCACCGTCATGCTGCTTCGCTACATGTGGAACCGGCCGGAGAAGCAGGCCTGGATTGACTCACTACCTGTCGGTGGCGTGGACGGAACCCTGAAGAATCGATTCAAGAACATTGAGGGAGCCGAAAGAGTGCATGCCAAGACGGGATCCCTCGCTCATGTTGCGGCCCTTTCAGGATACTTGCAGACCAAAAGCGGGCGATGGCTGATTTTCTCGATGATGGCCAATGCGGAATTGAACGATGGGGATGATGTGCAAAAGTTTTTCGATCACGCATGCGGCGTGTTTTTGAGGCAATGAGAGCTTAGGCTACTCAACCCGCAGCACCGTAATCGGATCCACTCGCATGGCGCGGCGAGCAGGGATTAGCACGGCTGCTAAGCCGGTCACGATCAAGACGGAGGCTGCGGCCGTAAATGCGGTGGGGTCGCGCGGCGCCACGTCGAAGAGCATGCTCGCCGCGTAGCGCGTCAGCGCGAGCGAGGCCGTGATGCCTGAGAGCGCGCCGATCGCAATAAGCGAGGCGACTTGGCGCAGTACCATGCCGAGAATGTCAACCGGCCGTGCGCCGACGGCCATGCGGATGCCGATCTCGGGCGCGCGTTGCGTAATCGAGTAAGAAACAACTCCGTAGATGCCGACAGCGGCCAACAAAAGAGCCAGTGCGGCAAAAAGCGCGAGCAGGAGCATGTTGAAGCGGTTACGCGACGTGGAGCGAGCCAGTTCTTCATCCATGGTTCTGACGGCATTGACAGGCTGCTCCTTATCAAGCGCCCAGACTTCGTGTTGGATGGCCGTGACTAGTTTGAGCGGATCGCCGGCCGCGCGGATGGCGAGATCTCTCGGGGCCACCGGGAGCGATTGCGCCTGCCCTGACGCGAAATAGATTTCGATGTTCGCCGGCTTGGCCGGCCCTCCTAAGTGAACGTCATCGACCACGCCGGCGATCATGAACGTCTGATGTGACTTTTGGTAACATGCTGGCCGACGGGATCGGAATGTGGCCAATAGCGACGGGCGAAAGTCCGGTTAATAATAGCAACGGGCTGAGAGCCGGGACGGTCGCGATCGCTGAACAACCGGCCGCGGAGCAGCCTGATGCCGAGCGTCTCGAAGTACCCGGGACTCGCGATCTGAAAATCGGAGTCGTCATTAGGACCCATCGGCGATCTCGGGATGTCCAATTTGAAGCTCCCGCCCCATAGGAGGCGCATCGGCAACCCGCTGGTGTATCCCACCGCTTCCACTCCCGGCAGGTTGCGAACGTGGCCTGAAAGCTCGTCGAAGAACTGCAACCGCTTGGCTTGGTTCGGGGTATTTGGTTGCTGGCAGTAGGATTTGCATAGCAAGCGTATGGCTCGGTTGGAATCCAATGTCGATGCCGCGAAGCCGGGCGAAACTCTCTAGTAGCAGTCCTGCCCCAACAAGCAGGACGATGGAGAAAGCGACCTGCGCCACAATAAGCGCGTTGCGCCAGCGTAGTACGCGCAATCCGGCAGTGCTTGGGCCGCGTCCTTTCATCGCATCATAAGGGTCGGAGCGGGAGACATGGAAGCCGGCAATAGTCCGAAGGCGATGACCGTAAAGATGGACATGCCGATAGCGAACACAAGTGTTGCTCCGTCTATTGCGATCTCATCGATGCGAGGTAGGTTGGTGGGCGCAAGCATATGCAGACCCTTTCAATCCCCAGAACGCCGATGAGTACACCGCACGCGCATCCGAGCGCGGCGAGGATCAGGCTCTGAGCGAATAATTCGCGAATCACGGCGATGCGGCTAGCTCCAAGAGCGAGACGCACCGCGATTTCGCGCTGCTGGCCGGCACACCGCGCAAGCAGAGACGTTGGCGAGGTTAGCGCAGGAGATGAGCAGGATCAACCCCGCTGCTGCGAAAATGATGAGCAGCGACGTCCGATAGCCGCCGGCAATCTCGTCAAGCAGCGGCACGACCAAAGCGCCTCTGCCTTGGTTGTTCGAATAGGTTCTTGCAAGGTGCTCGGCAACACTATTCATTTCCGCCTGCGTTTGAGCGGAGACGTGACTCCGCCCGCACGCGAGCAAAAACTTGATTAATGTGATTGCCGCGGTTCTGTAGTTCGGCACCAGTAAAAGTGAGCGGGACAAGCAGCTTCGGAGATTCGGCAAACCCGAACTCCGGCGTGCGGAAGCGTGGTGGCAATACGCCAATGATGGCATATGACTCGAAATTGAGCGTGATCGCGTGTCCAACGATGTTGCGGTCTGAGCGCCGAAACGCTCTGTCCAGAGTTCGTGACTGATCAGCGCCACGCGGTCTCGCCCGGAGTACGCCTTCATCGCTTGAGAAATCGCGGCCCAAGCACGGTCGAACACCAAGCATGTTCAGCATGTCGGGCGTGACGCGCTGGCCCCAAGATGAACTCCGGTTTCGCGCTGCCGGTCAGCGTGAACGCCTCCCAGCTGCAACGCGGCCATTCGTGAAAAGCCGCGCGCCTGGGTTCGCCAATCCACGAAATTTGGCGCCGACACGTTGTCGTGGCTGTCCATAATCGACGTGTTCGTTTCGTAGATGCGAACCATTTGGTCGGGATGAGCGTACGGGAGCGGGCGAAGAAGCACGGCATTCACAACGGAGAAAATGGCGGTGTTTGCGCCGATGCCGAGAGTGAGCGTCAGCATAGCGATGGCGGTGAATCCAGGGCTCCTTCGCAGTACGCGCGCGCCATATCGCAAATCCCGAGCCAGATTATCAATGAAGTTCATTCGTCGCATATCGCGGCACTCCTCCTTGCGTTGTTCCATTCCGTCCATGGCCCGCAACGCCGCGTAGCGGGCTTCTTCCGGCGTTTTGCCGAAGGCCGATTTCCTGCCGAATTCGCTGCTCGAGATGAATGCACAATTCTTCGTCCAGCTCCTGCTCAGTTTGGGCACGGCGAAACATGGACCGCAGGCGAAGCGGGATCGTGTACCACCAGTGCTCCAGCCGCACAGATCAGGCCTCCGTCAATCTCACGACGGACGTAATGGCGTTCGACAGCCGTTCCCAGTTGGTAGCCTCTTTCTGCAGCTGCCTGCGGCCCAGTCGCGTGAGCGAGTAGTATTTCGCGCGGCGTCCAAGTTCGCTGGTTTTCCACTCCGCGGTAATCCAACCCTCTTGCTCGAGCTTGTGCAGGGCGGGGTAGAGCGAACCGTCACTCACACGCAGCACGTCGCTCGAAACCTGCTTCAAACGCTGGCTGATGGCCCAGCCATGCAGCGGCTCGAGTGCCAGCATTTTCAGCAGTAGGAGATCCAAAGTGCCCTGGACAAGATCCGAAGGTTTGCTCACAGGTGTATTAGTCTCGCTTACCGAGGTTAAGTATACACCTTAAGAGGATGCTGAAAAAGGCCAGACTGAGACCGCTCCCTCGCGGTCGCGGTTCCGTAAGCTGCTGTGGAAACGCGATTGCATTTCTGAACCGCGCGCGTGAGCAAGCGGTGTTTGGCCTTCTCCAGCATCCTCCTTAAACGAGCACTTCGCCCGTATGCGCTGTGTCGTAACCCGCAACGCCTTCGAGCTTGCGGCGCAAAGTCGAGCGGTTGAGCAGATCGAGGAACGCCTTGGCCGCGGGCAATTCAAGAGATACCTTCGAAAATGAGAGGTCGAATCGCTCCACCGCTATCGGGATGAAGTGCAACCCGAATGAACGAGCGGCCGAGCGGTTTGCAATGCAGCAATCGGCCGCGCCCGAGGCAATGGCATGCGCGGCGGAAAGATGGCCGCTCGCTAAGCGTTCGTAACCAGCCACGGCGTCCGGAACAATCCCCGCCTTCCGCAGATTCTCATCGAGCAGATCCCTGCTTCCCGAGCCCTTCTCCCGATTGACAATTCTGACGTTCTTACGGGCGAGATCGGCAACGGAACGAATTTTTTTGGGATTGCCACGCCGTAGCACCAGTCCCTGCTCCCAAAGCGCGAAGGTTATGATGCGGAACGAACTTTTCGGAAGAAGACGCTTGACGATCGGCACATTATATTCGCCGCTGGCGGAGTCAACAAGATGCGATCCTGCCGCATGCACACGGCCTTGCTTCAGCCACTCGAGTGCGCACCGGCTCGAGCACGGAACGGCAACAACTTCGATGCCCGAGGCATTGAGCAGTTCCGCAACCAACGACAATGCCGGATCGCAGCCCGCCAGCAGCAACCGCTTGCCGTTTTCCGCAAGATCCATGAAAGGCTTTACCGAAACGGTAAGCCCCGACCTGGCTTCTATGCTGCCATCCGTCGCTGGAAGGTAGGCCGGAACGGTTGAAGAAGGTACGGCCATCAGCCGCTCATTCACGCGACACAGGCGAACGAATCGCGCATCATTCACTTGCTCCCCGTTTCGCGTCAGAAGCTCGGCTTTGACGGATTCAACCCTCGGCTCGTTCTGTTCGATGGAGAAGAGTTGCTCGACTGTCACGTCCAGGACGCGCGCGAGGCGAAGGGCGATAACCGTATTTGGAATGAAGCTTCCGTCTTCGATCGCATAAATCGTTTGACGGCTGATGCCCACGCGTTTCGCCAAGTCCGCCGCGGAAAACCCGCGGGCGGTTCGAACGTCGTTGAGGAAAGTACGCGGTTCCATGAAATTCGTCAATGCCCCTGTGCCAACAAAACAACCTGCAATTTCTCGAGCATTCGAACCGAACGGGCGCCCTTCTTGTCGGTCGCGGCTATAATCCGCAGCGGGCCCAACGACCCCGGAATAGGTTTGCCGTCTCTCTTGTCCGCCACGATGACGGTGCTATCGCGGAGAACCGGATCAAGCTCCGCGAGTGTAAAGGTTACTTGATACCCGTCGCGAGCGGTCGCCAGCACATAGCTTGCTAGAGCCTTGCCTTTAAGCTGACTTCCCGAAGGCGCTCCTGCCTTTTCGAGTAAGTCCATCAGCGCCACTCCTTCATAGGTTGACTTTGTACCGTCGTGCTCCTGGAACGTGACGCTCCGGCGAGGGAGCTGGGCCAAATCGCCGGCTGTCAAGCTGAGCGGATTGGGAACGTCGCCGCCAACCGAAAGCGATATGGACGAAGGGCTCGATTGGGCTATGGCTAGAGAGGTTATGGCAAGAAAGATGAAAATGCGAAATGTGCGATTGAGGCGGTTGTGTCGGGCAGGCATGTGTCCAGTATCCTAAATTCGAGTAGCGGATACGTGACACCGTTTCTTCCCTTGACAATCTGGGGGATCAGCGTCATACTTTCCCACAGATCGTCATAGGAAGTAATATGGCAAAATCTGCGCAGCCAACTCTGCTCCAAGGCACGCTCGACCTGCTGATCCTGCACGCGCTCGAGCGTGGCGCCATGCACGGCTACGCCATTGCGCAGACCATCCATCTGCTCTCGGATGAAGTACTCAAGGTAGAAGAAGGCTCGCTTTATCCCGCGCTTTACCGCCTTGAACTGGATGGCGCGATTTCGGCGGAATGGGGTTTGTCGGAGAACAATCGGAAGGCGAAGTACTACTCCATTACCAAACGCGGCAGGAAGTTAGTTGCCAACCAACAGGCCACTTGGGACCGGCTATCCGCGGCGGTTCAGCGGGTTCTCGCGAGGTAGGAAAGTATGCGCCGTTTGTTACTCAAATTCTTTCGTCGCCGCCGGTTAGAGCAGGATCTCGAAGCGGAACTCGCGTTCCATCGCGCAATGTCCGGCGAACATCAAAATCCGATCACACTGGGTAATGCGGGCGTTGTCAAGGAGCAGGCTTTCGACCTGTGGCGTTTCAACTTCATCGAGAACCTATGGCGCGACCTGGCCTACGCAGCTCGGGGACTCAGCCATAGCCGCGCACTGGTCGCGAGCGCATTGCTATCGCTCGGCCTCGGTATTGGCGTCAACACGGCGATGTTCTCGCTCGGAGTCGAGGCCCTCTTCAGCGAGCCATCGGTACGCAACGCCCGTTCGCTGGTTTCCATCCGGCTCGGCGGCAATAGCAATTCGCCCGAAGAAGCCATCGACTTCCTGCGGGCAAGCGGCCTCTTTGAGGACGTGGCCGGCGAAGACATAGAAGCTTTCGCTAATTTCAACGATGGAAGGGAGACACATCGCACCTTCGCCAATTACACGACGAAGAACTACTTCACCATGCTCGGCGTGCCCATGCTCCACGGGCGCGGCATTATACCCACGGATCCTAAGGAAACCGCAGTTCTCAGCTACCGGTTCTGGCGCAAATACTTCCATGGCGATCCATCGGTCATCGGGCGGGCGATCAATCTTGATGGACGCGCCTGCACGATTGTCGGAATACTTCCCGAGCATCATCGCACGCTAATGGGCTTCGGTCTTTCGCCCGACATCTACATGCCGCGATGGTTGGATACGACGACTCTCATGATCTACGCGCGTCTGAAACCAGGCATGTCTCTGGGTGCGGCCCGCGCCGGACTTGATGCGGTAGCCAAACGCATGGACGCTGTTATGCCTGCTACGCACTGGAAATACGGGGAGAACATAAGCGTACAGCCCGTCACCGGTTACGCCCGCTTTACCTCGGAACGCGAAATGATTCCGATCGGCCTTTTCTTCGCGATGCTTGTAGTCATAACTGGTCTCGTACTCCTGATTGCATGCGTGAACGTTGCAAGCCTTCTGCTTGCGCGCGCTTCCACTCGACGCGGCGAGATCGCGATTCGTCTCGCTCTAGGCGCCGGGCGTGGACGGTTGCTGCAGCAGTTTCTGGCGGAGAGCGCGCTGCTCGCGTTTCTCGGAGCCGGATTCGGTTTGGCCCTTGCGGAGCTGACCGCTGCAGTGGCTGCGCGAATCGAGCTGCCAATTCCCATTCCCATTCATCTCGAGATCGCGCCCGACTGGCGTGTTGCGTTGTATTGTGCGCTCCTCGGTACACTCGCGACAGTTGTTTGCGGACTTCTGCCGGCGCGGCAATCGCTGAAGCAGTCGGTTGGTCCCGATCTCCCACGTGAAAGGAAGTCAGGTCTCCGAGGCGCTCTCGTCATCGCGCAGATTGCAATTTCTGTTGTCGTCCTCACAACCGGCTTTCTTTTTCTCCGGAATCTAGTCGATGCGAACTCGATCAGTCCTGGCTTTGACGTGCGCCATACGCTGCGCGCCGATGTCAATCTTCCGCCCGCGCGGTACGACGAGCCCCAACAGAAAACGCACTACATTAATGAGGCTCTGCGCGAGCTCGAGGCCGTGCCAGGAATCGAGACTACAGCCGCAGCCATGATCATTCCGTTCACCGACAACTGGAAGATGGGCACTCTGCTGAGGTTTCCCGATAACGGCAAAAAGGAGCACGCCGAGTTCAATTGGAATGCCGTTACGCCCACATTTTTCGGGGCCATGGACATCCCGATTCTTCGCGGGCGCACGTTCTCGACGGCCGATCGCGGAGAAAAAGTGGTCATCGTAAACCGGACTTTTGTCGAGCGCTATCTTCGCGGCCGACAGCCAGTCGGAACCGTGTTCTTATGGGGAGCTGACAGCAAAACAGCATACGGAAACACACCGTACCGGATTGTCGGAGTTGTCGCCGGAACAAAAACTTTTACCATCGGCGAAGAACAACAGCCGCAGCTCTACCAGCCCCTCGCACAGATCGACAACGACCGCCTTCGCATCCAGTTCGTGATGCGTTCGGCCATTCCGCCCGCGCTTGAACTTGACGCAATTCGGCGCACGCTGCATCGCATCGATCCCATGGCGAGCGCGGAGGTCGAGACAATGTACTCGAGCATCGGCTTCGCATTCCTGCCCAGTCAGGTAGGCGCGGTCCTGCTCGGCTCGATTGGCGTTCTCGGGCTCCTGCTCGCGACAATCGGCCTATACGGGGTTATGGCTTACTCGGTCGTACAACGCACGCGCGAGATCGGCATCCGGATGGCGATCGGAGCGACGCGCCGCAACATTTCCAGAATGGTTCTGCTCGGTGCCGCCAAATTGACTCTCACCGGATCGGCCATCGGTCTGTTCCTCTCGCTCTTTCTTACAAAGCCGCTGGCGATGTTTCTCGTGCCAGGACTCAAACCCAGCGACCCACTGAGTTTTGGCGCAGTGCTCGCAGTCATGATTCTGACCGGAACGGGCGCCGCATGGGGACCGATGCAGCGTGCCATAGCCGTCAATCCGAACGCGGCATTGCGACTTTGAGCACCGACCAATGCGCCTTAGCCGGCCTTAGCCGAACTTCGTCACATCCGCTCCCTGGCGGTCGCGGTTCCGATACTGCACGTTGATTCGTAAGAACTTACAGAACCGCGCGCGTTAGCAAGCGGCTTAGTGACGAGGTCGAGTTGGTAAATGACACGCCCGATCCACTGGCGCGAGCGCCCGCACGTGGGAAAACTAATTCAGTTCAGCAAATCCGGTTGCTCACGCACGATCACATCCCAAAGCGGCTGGAACTGAAAGTAACCGGATTCGACAGATCCAATCTGCCGCCGGGCAATTGACGCGCTCTCGTGATCGATTTTTACGGGCTCACCTACCGCTTCGGCGAGCAGTTGAGATTGGCACAAGCGATCCATGGTGATAAACCACCAGGCTGCTTCATCGACCGTCTGCCCCACCGTCAGCAAGCCATGATTCCGAAGAATCACCGCCTTGTAGCGGCCGAGACATTGTGCAATGCGATCCCCTTCCGATGCGTCGTAAACGACTCCGCGATAGTCGGCGAAGACCGCATGGTCTTCGTAGAAGGCGCAGGCATCTTGAGTGATCGGGTCCAACAGACGGCCCAACGTAGACCAGGTTTTTCCGTAAAGCGAATGAGCATGAGCGGCGCCGACGACATCCGGCCGCGCCGCGTGGACTCGAGAGTGAATGGCGAAAGCCGCCTCATTGATGGGGCGATCGCCTTCGACCACCTCTCCGGCGTCATTCACTAAAACCAGGTCCGAAACGCGCACATGAGCGAAATGCATGCCGAACGGATTCACCCAGAAGTGATCGGGCTTCTCGGGATCGCGGGCCGAAATGTGTCCGGCAACTCCCTCCGAAAACCCGAATTTGGCAAACAGGCGGAATGCTGCTGCCAGGCGCTGCTTCCGATACAAGCGTTCTTCCTGAACAGTCTCGAATGACGGCGGCGCGAGGGGAAGGCGGGGTAATTTAATGGCTGCGGCTTGGCTCATATGTCCTCTCTGAGGCAGGGCTGACGCGATCACAGTGACGGCGCCGCGTGAGAAACATCATACCCCCATTCCCTCAGAGATGTCCGAAGAACATCAGGACTTGCTTGGCCTCTGAGAAAACTAATATGGGCCGCGCACTCAATTATTGCAATGGCAAGCGCTGCCGCTCCCGCAGGCATTTTCAACAGCATTTTCATCGACCGCACGTCGCGAGTACCGTTCTACCAACAGTTGTACGATGCAATTCGACAGCAGGTAGAGAATGGCATTCTCCCCGACCAGTACCGGCTTCCGTCGCTGGGCGAGATCGGGGGCAAGCTGGATCTTCCGCGCAATACAGTGAAGCGCGCGTTCCATAAGCTGCAGGTGGATGGCTTTCTTGACGGGTCTCCGGACAGTGGCTATGTTGTGAATCGCGCCGGAGGCCATCTCCGGGAGGAAAGCCGGTCCGAAGTTCCCGCGGGCACGCCAGCTCCGATTGAAAGAACCATAATTAAGCAATCGGCGGAATTCACTCCTGCCCCGGTTCCGACCATAACTCCGGAACTCGCTGCGCCGAATATTGTGGCGCGTGAGCAAATGGCGCCGGCGGAAGTCCGGACGTATTCGTTCAACCGCGTTTCGGTTCTCGATCAGATCGACCTTTCGAGGCTACACGCCGCAGGTCCTCCGCGACCATTTCGCCCGGGCCTTCCAGCAACACAGGAGTTTCCGCTCGAGATTTGGGAAGCATTGCGCGGGCGTTTGCTGCGAGAGCGCATGGCCGAACTGCTCGATTTCTGCGGTACGTTCGGTTATCTGCCGCTCAGGCAGGCGATTGCCGCGCGGCTGCGTAACGCCCGAGGTGTGAGGTGCTCGGCAGAGCAAGTGATTATCTGCGCGGGAGCGCAACAGGCGCTTAACCTGCTCATCAACACGCTCGTATCGCCAGGCGATCCAGTGGGGATGGAGGAGCCGGGCTATTACGGCGTGAAAGCAGCATTCCTACAAGCGGGCGCAAAAGTGCTTCCGCTTTTAGTGGATGACGAGGGCCTGACCGTGCCGGACTCGCGCCGGCAGAATCCACCGCTCGTGATCTATTCGACACCCACTAATCAGTTTCCGCTGGGCGCGGCCCTAACGCTTCCGAGGCGGTTGGCTCTGCTCGAATATGCGCGCAAGACAAATACGTGGATCATTGAAGACGATAGCGACGGCGATTTCAGCTACATGGGACGGCCGCTGCCAAGTCTGCAGGGCGCCGACGATCAGAATCGCGTCATCTATCTGGGCACGACCGGGAAGACGCTGTTTCCTTCGCTCGAAATTGGATACGCAGTGGTCCCACTGTCGCTGATGGAGAGCTTTTCGAAAACGAAAGAGATCATGGGCGGACATCCGTGCGTGATCGATCAAGCGGTTTTAGCCGCATTCATCGCGGAAGGACATTTCGACCACCATCTCCAGCGGATGAAGATCATCTATCATCAGCGCTTGCAGACTCTGGCCGATTCAGTGGGCACGGAACTCCGCGGGTTCATCGATCTCGAACCGGCCAATGCCGGCCTTCACGCCGTCGGCTGGCTTGCGCGTGGATTGGACGAGAACGTTGTCGCCAACGGAGCGGCCCGAGCCGGTATCGAATTGCCTATGCTGTCGAGCTTCGGCCGAACGGCTTTAGTTCGCCCTGGCGTCGTATTCGGTTTTGCTTCATTCAGCGAACGGATGATCCGCAGCACAATCGAACGGTTCGGCCACGCTCTGAAGAGCCCGAGGAAGTATCCAGCTTTGGCTCCGGCATCAAATGGAGCGGTGCAGAAGAGCGGATTCTTTCAGCGGATTTTTGCGGGACGGGCTTCGCGGGGATAGCAGCGGGTCGGAGCCCCAAAGCGTTAACTTAAGGTCTGGAATTTCGAATGCGGCCCGTTCGCATATTTCGGCAATCGGTATTTCAGGCAGTTAATGCCATGGCGATTTCGCGCCAAGCATTCTGCGACCTATCAAATATACGGTTGCGCTTTTTACCAACACAACCGCCGCGTCGTATATCTGGCCTCTCGATCCTGTAGCAGGAATCAATGCGGTCGCAGGCCGGACCTGCGATCGCAGCAGAAGAAGCCGCGAGTTCCGGCCAGTACCCCAATGCAGACATACGTCAGCTTGCTTTTCGAATTGGCGCGTCTGGCAACTCCCGCCTTGTCACAGCTTCCGAATCTCTAATTGAGAGCCGAAGGGTCTGGATTGTATCCAGCATTTCGGAGTTCGGTGTATAGGCGGTTTTTCACTTCCTCAACCCGTTCGATGAAGGGAATGTAAAGCAGCCCGGAAATGTCACTTGGTAGCTCGATGGACTGCTTGTGCAAGATGGCCACACGTCTGCGGCCAAGCCTAGCGAGTACCATACCAAGTTCCAAAACAACGTTCTGTCGAGCGCGGTACTTCTTTTCCTCCACCTTGCCGGCCTTGTAGCCCTCGTCGTCCGGCGTGAGCAACACGCAGCCGAAGCCAATATTGCCGTGCTCCCCTAGGTACCTCTCCAGTTTCTCGATAATCGTGTCGCCCGCTGCTGCGAGATTACCAAGAATGATGGGCTCAAGCCCCATCCGGTGAAGAATCAATTCAAGCTGGTCGCGAGCCGGCAAATCGTGGCCATAGACAATAAACACTGGACGAGCAGCAAGAGCAACGGTAACTGCCGGTTGAAGGTCTACAGGTCGTCGCTCCGGTACTGGAGCTGCGACCCCGCCTTCATACAATGCCTTGATGTCAACGGCAAGCGGCGTATTCTGTTTCCGCTGAAACGACATCTTCCCGGTCTCGAAGACATTGAATGTTTCGCCGCTCGCACAGTCAAAACGCATGCCGTTCTGCACCGTCTTTTCAGTGAACTGTACGCCTCGGTCATTCGGGACTTTTCGCAATGCGTCAGAGGTCATCGCGGTAGAACATACCACAATATCTGCTAATCTGTTCCCCTATTTGCGGCCTTATGGCGCTCGTTTGGCCCGCGTCTTCCGTGAGCCGAGCGCTAGGTGTTCCAGTCACTCTCGACTCAAAAGCAGGGAACCTCGCTGAGGGGCCTCCGGGCTATGCGGTTCCTAAGATGCCGCTCACCCTTTCCTCCCATCCAGGCGCTTCCAATGCTGCGCAAAAGCCGCTGTCACTTCATCGAGATTCAGACCCAACTTCTTGGCCTCGACCACTAGCTGTTCGAGCTCCTTGTTGAGCAAATTGCCGCGATCCGCTGCCGTCGACGCCGCTCGCTTCGCCACCACGGTGCCAATGCCTGGGTGGACTTCAAGCACGCCCTCCGCGACAAGGTGCGTGACCACTTTGTGCGCCGTGTTGGGATTGATTTTCAGCGCCTTGCTGAGCTCGCGAACGGAAGGAAACGGGTCGCCGGGCCGCATCTGGCCGGAGACGACGGCTTTCTTCGCGGCATAGACGACCTGTTCGTAGAGCGAGATACCCGGCTCGAACGACAGGCGGAATGGAATCACACCTGTATTATAACGAATAGTACAGCAGGCTCATTCGTAACGAAGCGCCGCTGATGGTTCTACTTTTGTTACGCGGTGGGCGGGTCCGTAGGTTGCTATCGCGGCGACGGCGAGGAGCAGGCAGGCGGCGATCGAAAAGGTGAGTGCGTCGCGAGGTTGAACGCCGTACAGCAGATTTCGGAGTAGTCCGTTCAGCACATAGGACGCGAACAGGCCGAAGACGAGGCCGATCAATACGAGGGCCAATCCGTCCGCCATCACCATACGCAAAAGGTCCCCGTGTTCGGCTCCCAAAGCTAAGCGGATGCCGAGCTCGCTTGTGCGGCGCGCAACGGCGTACGAAAGAACTCCATAGAGGCCGATGGAGGTCAACAGGAGCGCGACAATTCCGAAGCCGATGGACAACTGGGCTACGAGGCGCTCGGAATGAAGCGTTCGATCGACGGCGACAGTGAGAGGCTCGATGGAACGAATCGCAATGTGGCGATCTACGGAATGAATTGCGGCGCGGCAGTCCTGAACGATTGCGGATAGCGGCCTACCTGCGTTTGAAGTAAGCCGAATTTGCAGAGGGCCTGGCTCGCCAGAGTGTAGAAGGAAATACGCCATGCGCGGGGATTGCTGCCGGAGATTATCGTATTTAGCATCTTTGACGACTCCGATGATCTCGATATCCTTTGGCTTACCTGGGCTCCAGGAGAATCGCTTGCCGATGGGGTTTGCGTCAGCCAAATAGTATCGGGCCATCGTTTCGTTGACGATTGCCAGATGCGCCGCATTCGGTTTATCAGAGGCCGCAAAATCGCGTCCGGCCAGCAGCGGAATGCCCATTGTGGCGAAGTAGTGCGGGCTGATCGATTGAATGCGCACGTTCTTGTCTTCATTCTGGTGTGCTGTGTACCCCTCCACATCGACGCAGCAGATGCGGTCGGTTCCTTCGCCAAAACCGAATCCCGAGAAACTGGCGGACTGCGCGCCGGCCACTGTGGATAAACGTCCGGCAAGAGTTGTGCCGAGCGTGACGCCGTCCATGCTGCTTCCGGAAGCGTCGATCTTCACCTGAACGACATGGTTTTCGTCGAAACCTGGGTTTAGCAACTTCAGATTCAGAAATGTTCGCAGGAGAAGTCCCGACGCGATCAAAAGCACAACGGAGACGGCCGTTTGTCCTATGACCAGCAAGCGCGATGGACTGAGTTTTCGAGCCGAGTCGCCGATTGAGCGGCCGTCCCGTTTCAAGGTGGACCACGGATCAATTCGATTGCTGGTTAGCGCAGGCGCAAGACCGAACGCCAGCGCTGCGGCCGACGATATGAAGGCCGCAAAACCGAGCACCTTCAGGTTCAGACGAACATCCAGCGAATCGATTTGCGAGATCGCGAGCAGCCCGTGGATCATGAGGTACGCAAGCGCCAATCCCAGAATGCAGGAAATTACCGCGAGCAATAGGGCCTCCGTCAGCAATTGCCGGACGAGCCGGGAACGGCCCGCTCCAATCGCGAGCCGTACCGCAAATTCGCGGCTTCGCGCGGCGGACCTTACCAGCAGCAAATTGGCTACGTTCGCGCACGCGATGAACAGTACTAGCGCGACCAGGGCCATCAAAATCCACAGCGGCTGAGCGTACTGGTCGCGCAACCAGGATATGCCGCCTGAACCTGGTTGTATGCCAATTGATCCCAGATAGTCGTTCTGTGAGTCGATGTGGAGCGCGTTTCGTAAGCCGTTTAGAAGCACTGGCGCTCCTGCTCGCGCTTCGCGGAGGGTCACGCGCGGAGCCAGTCGGCCCATCGAATTCAACCAGCTTACATTGCGCGTGTTAAGAAATGAATTGCCGCCGTTTAGCTGCGGCTGCATCGCCAGCGGAGCCCATACGTCGGGCGAATATCCCTCGTATTCGCCAGAGAAATTTCTTGGCGCGACGCCGATAATCTCAAGCGCGACATGGTCGAACTTCAGCCGCTGACCAACGACGTTGGGGTTCCTGGCATAGGCGCGTTGCCAGAAAGCGTAGCTGATGACGGCAACCGGGTGACTGCCAGGAGAGGCGTCGTCTTCTGGAGCGATCATTCGCCCCAGAGCGGGTTCGACGCCCAGCACAGAGAAATAATTTCCCGAGACCAGTTCGCCGGGCAATTTCTCTTTGCGATCTGCCAGATCCAGGTTGAGATTCCACGCGGCAAATGCCGCTAAGCCGCTAAAGATATGGTTATGCTCGCTAAGCCATTGGTAATCGGCGTCGGAGAAAGAATCGCGCGTACCCTGCCGGGTCATTGCCCGTACGATCACCAGTGAATCCGGTTGACGGACCGGCAATGAGCGAAGGAGGATGGCGTCGATGAAACTGAAGATAGCGGTGTTTGCTCCGATACCAAGAGCCAGCGACAATGTCGCCACCGCCGCTAGCGCCGGATTCTTTCGCAGCATGCGAAGCCCATAGCGGAGATCGCGAACGGCCTCGTCAAGCCAGCTAATGGTCCATTCGTCCCGGCTCTGTTCCACAATCCGCGCAACGTTTCCGAATTCGCGCTTCGCTTGCTGGCGCGCCTCGGCTGCGGACAGCCCGGATTCGATGAGATCGTCGACTCGCTCTTCGAGGTGCGACGCGACTTCCTCCGCAGCTTCGCGTCGGAGGCGCCGCCGGCCAATGAGATTTCGAAGCCGGTTCACGATTCCGCCGCCCTCATCACGCGCCCGATACCTTCGAGCATCCGTTCGAAACTGGACACTTCGCGCTCGAGTTGCTTGCGGCCATCGCGCGTAATCCGGTAGATGCGGATGCGCCGGTTTCGAGAAGAAAGCCCCCATTCCGCGGAAAGCCAGCCAGATTTGAGCATCCTCTGCAAAGCCGGGTAGAGTGATCCTTCCTCAATCTGGAGCAAATCGCCGGAGGTGCGCTTGATCAGCTGCGCCAGTGCATATCCGTGCATAGGGCCGCCGCCGCGCAGCGTTTCGAGGACCATCATTTCGAGCGCTCCGGGAAAGAGGCCGCGGCTGTCAGTGCCGTCCATAAGAGTGTTTTTTGGCTGGCTGCTCTATGCCTAGAGTAAACAAGTACCGGGCCGCTGTCAACGGGTACATGGAACCGATTTCTATTGACATTCGATATCGGGTGCCGATATTATTGTGCCGTGCCCAAATCCGCAGAACTGCTGCAAGGCACGTTAGACCTCCTGATTCTTCGCACGCTTGAATGCGGGCAGTTGCACGGCGTTGGCATATCCGACCGGCTCGAGCAGGTGACCGGTGGCGTATTCGTAGTCGGTCCGGGATCGCTATTTCCGGCGCTGCACCGGCTGGCCGAAAGAGGATGGATTGAGGGGGAATGGAGCGAGTTGGAGAACAAGCGCCGGGTAAAAGCCTACACTTTGACCGCATCGGGGCGCGCTCAGCTCGCGGCGGAGAAGCGCAATTGGAAGAAGGTCTTCACGGCCATGAACCAGGTGCTGGCCGAGGAGACATAACCGATGCCGGTTCTACGCTCAATCCGCGCGTTTTTCAAACTGCTGTTTCGCCGCGATGAAGTAGAGGCCGAACTGGACGCCGAGATACAGGCGTTTTACCAGACAATTGTGGACCGCTACGTGGAGCGAGGCCTATCGGAGGCCGATGCGCAGCGCTTAGCCCGCTTGAAATTCAGCCCTCAGGAGCAGGTAAAGGAAGCGGCCAGAGATGCGCGCACAGGCGCAGCCATCTCATCAATAGCACGTGATGTGAGATATGCGTTGCGCAGGGTGCGGAAGAGCCCATCCTTTGCATTAGTGATGGTCCTAACGCTTGCTTTAGGCATCGGCGCTAACACTACGATTTTTTCGATAGTCAACCGATTTGTTTTGCGGCCGCCGCCCGTGGGCGACGCGGGGATGCTAATGACTTTGCACGCAACGCACGACGGCGAGCAATGCTGCAATAACTTCTCGTGGCCGCTATTTGCCGATGTGAGGGAGCAAGCGAAGTCGTTTTCGGGCATGGCAGGTTATTTCGACCTGGCGCCAGCTTCCGTCGGCGGGAAAGGCGAGCCAGAGCGCGTGTGGGGCCAGGCTGTGACCGCCAATTATTTCGAGGTGGCACAAGTGGGCATGGCCCTTGGCCGCGGTTTCATTGCGAACGAGGAGATTTGTCCCGTTGTAGTTCTGGGCTACCGGCTTTGGCAGCAGCGTTTTCTTGGCGATCCAGCGATTGCAGGCAAGGTAATCACGCTGTCCGGGCGGTCTTTCACTGTTGTCGGCGTGGCGCCGCCTTCATTCCGCGGTGTCGATATCATTCTCGACGGGCAATTCTGGGTTCCGTTGGGCAACATCGATCAATTGTTACCGGGCACCTTCGACCGGGAGTCGCGCTTTCACCACTGGGTTACTGTGATCGGACGCTTGAAACCCGGCATGACACGAGCGCAGGCAACGGCTGAACTCGCTGTGCTTGCCGGACGCATCGCGAAAGCTCATCCTGATGCTGAGAAGGGCGGCGGTTTCCGTTTCGAGCCCACCGGTTCGCTCCCGCCGAGAGATAAGGCCGCAATCGTGATGTTTTTCGCAGCGCTTACGGCGGTGGCGCTGCTGGTGTTGTGCATCGCCTGCGTAAACGTGGCCAACATGTTTCTGGCACAAGCCTGTGCCCGGCAGCGCGAGACAGCGGTACGTCTGGCGTTGGGCGCGACGCGGCGTCACCTGTCGCGCCAGATGCTTACCGAGAGCGTGCTGCTGGCGCTCGGCGGCGGGCTGGCCGGTGTGGCTCTTTCGCTCTGGGCCACAAAGGCTCTGGCTGCATTCCGCCTGCCCGCGCCAGTGCCTCTTGATCTCAGCATCAACGTCGATTGGCGAGTCCTGCTCTATACGTTGGTTGTGAGTGTTGCGGCGGGCGTTTTGTTTGGGCTAGCTCCCGCTTGGACCGTTGCGCGTCCCGTCATCGCAGACGGCCTCCGAGGCGAGGACATGCTGGCGCGGGCCGGCCGGATGTGGAGCCTGCGCAACGTACTGGTGGTCTCTCAGATCGCGATGTCGCTGGTGCTGCTTTGCGCGACAGGGCTATTTCTCCGGAGCCTCACGAATGCGTCCAAAATTGACATCGGCTTTCGCTCACGCGGTATTCTGATGATGGCCGTCGATCCGCGGCTTCATGGCTACTCGCCTGAACGTATAACGCAGTTCCTGGATCAGTTGCGTCAGCGCGTAGCTGCTCTTCCAGGCGTCGCGTCGGCTACGTACACCGATAGCGTCCCTTTGTCGGGCGGACATCGAAGCGACGCATTTCACGTCGAGGGTGGGGCAGCTTCTAGCCTCGACCCCACTGTGGATCTCTACATGATCGGCCCCGGTTATTTCGAGACCGTAGGGACGGCGCGCGTCGCCGGGCGCACGTTCGTCAACGAAAATCCCGCGGGGCCAAAAGCGGCAATCGTCAACGAAGCCTTTGTCAAACGATTGTTCAAGAATGAAAATCCGATCGGACGCCACGTCACCGGCGGCGGCAGAACGTACCAGATTATCGGCGTCGTCAAGAACATCAAATCGCGCTTTCTTTTCGAGGACTTCCGGCCCATTCTGTACCGGCCGGTTGCGCAGGACATCG
Source organism: Bryobacterales bacterium (assembly GCA_963722585.1). Lineage (GTDB taxonomy): Bacteria > Acidobacteriota > Terriglobia > Bryobacterales > Bryobacteraceae > KBS-96. The sequence continues at coordinate 194,542 of CAVRNU010000043.1, forward strand.
GCGGCGATCCGTCGTTCTCGGGCTATTCGGTGCTGGTGCGATTTACGCGCGATCCGGGGGGCGTCGCAGCGGCCGTGAGGCGGGAGATCCACGCGCTCGACCCGGCGCTTGCAATATTCAACGCTGAAACGATGCAGGAACATCTCCGTGACGCACTCTTCCTGCCTCGCCTGGCCGGCACGCTGTTTGGGGTCTTCGGCTTCCTGGGATTGTCGCTCGCAGCAGTCGGGTTATATGGCCTTATGAACTACTGGGTCAGCCGCAGGACTAGAGAGATCGGTATTCGCGTAGCGCTCGGCGCGGAGACCGGGAGCATGCAGCGGATGATTATTCGTCAAGGAATGGTGCTGGCGGTTATTGCACTGGCGCCGGGTCTGGCGGCTGCGTGGGTCGTAACAAAGCTCTTTACCGGCTTGCTTTATGGCGTGCCCCCGCATGACGTGGCAACATTCGTTCTGGCGCCATTGTTTCTCGCCGCAGTAGCGCTCCTAGCGTGCTGGATTCCGTCGCGCCGCGCAGCCAGCGCGAACCGCTCGGGCGCTCCGCACGGTAGCTCATGTTGCGAGGGGGTGGTATGATATGGAGCACTATCTGCGGATGTGTGCTAGGCGTGAGATGGGATGGCGGCTAACGGGGTGTGGCGGACGCACGGTAGGTATTGACGCGGACTGGACAGAAGATTTTAGATGCCACCGTAACACTCGCTCCGGGGACGGCAGCACCAAAATCCTCCCGACCGCGCTCTGGTCTTGTGCGTGGATGAGAAAAGTCAAATCCGAACGCTGGATCGCACAGCCCCCATCCTCGCGGCCCGGCCTACCGGAACGCCAGCCTCACGATTACAAACGGCACGGCACCACCACGTTGTTTGCCGCATTCAACATCCTGAATGGCAAGGTGATTGGTACTTGCCAGGCTCGGCACCGCAGCCGGGAGTTCGTGAAGTTTCTGAATCAGATTGAAAAGCAAGTCCCTGCCGAACACGAAGTGCACCTGATTATGGACAACTACTGCACCCACAAAAGCGCGGAAGTGCAGCGCGGCTAAAGCCCAATGCCACTTAGTTTTTGATGTCGAAAGCTAGATAAAACAAGACAATGAGGCTATGTTTTATCTATGACCTCCCCCGACCCGCTCAGACATACGAATCGACGGTCTGGCGCAATGGTCTAGTCCGGTCAGGGCGCCGACTTCTTGACAACAGGGCACAACTCACAAGCCGGATACCTTACGCCATCGTATTTTCGCTGTTACTAACCTGCCTGGGTCTTGCCCCGCAGCGACTTTCAGCGCAGGATATTAGTTTCCCGTTCTATATCACGTCGGTGGGGAATGCGTTCCGGAGGTTTGCCTGCGATGGACCGTGTAGACGTGCCACCCTGCCTAAATTGCGTCGAGCCTCCTTCAACTGAGGTCGACTTAAAGGTAGGACCCAGCGGCTTCGCAAGCAACATGAGCCCTCCCCCTTGCTTTAGGGGCATGGCGTCCGGCTTCCTGGGAGATGCCTCGCCGGCAACTCAAGCCAATCAAGCCGGATTCCGTTTCGTTGGCACCGCCGGTGAACCGGTCACAGTCACACTCGAGCGTGACGGCGTGAAGAGCTGTTCCGGCGACACGGCGCAATTGATTCTCCGCGACGAGCAGGGAAACGTATTGGAACAGGGCGAGGGCAAACTGCCGGTCAAAATTACTGCCGCCTTGCCGGCATTGGGTAACTACGTAGTGCAAGCGATCCAATCCGCCGGATCGGAAACTGAAGCCGGCACGCCGTTTCGCGGGGATACTATCATCTGTTCGTGACTGGCGAGTCTGGCGAGTCTGGCGAAAGCTTGACGCTCGAACCGCTGCCATCAACGAAACCGTAAGCGGGCATCTCGGAGTGTGGACGGCGATGCGGCAGTACGGGCCATTGTCTCGGGATGCTCTAGTGTCCTGTCTCAAATAAATCTTGACACATAACGAGGGTCGCCGCGCGGCCAGCGCGGAACCGCTCGCGGCGCTCCGCCACGAGTGAGCCACGCGCCGGCTCGTAGCAGCTCTATCCGTTCACGGGCAATCCGGGGATTACTGCCTCAAGCACCTTCAGCAGCTTAGCTGGATCGATCGGCTTGGTCAGGTAACCGTTCATGCCTGCCTCGATGCATTTCTCCCGATAGCCCGGGAAGAGCGTGCGCGGTAAGAGCGACGATCGGAATTTCTGCTTTACGCTTGTCTGATAAATTGCGAATGCTGGCGGTGGCCTCGAAGCCGTCCATCAGGGGCATCTGAACGTCCATCAGCACGACATCAAAAACGCAGTTCTCGCACTCCTTTACAGCATCTCGTCCGTTCTCAACCATCACCACGTCGTGACCCGCCTTCTTGAGAAGCACGCAAGCTAATTTCCGGTTGGTGGCATTGTCCTCCGCGAGGAGAATTTTCAATGATGCAGCTGCGTTCGGCGAAGCGCTTGTCGAGACCAGGGTTTGTTTGGCTAGCGGGTTCGACGACTCGATCAGTTGCAACAGAGCGCTCCTGAGTTCTTCCGCGTCGACGGGTTTTAGCACGTAATTTGCCGCGGGAAACTTCCGGCAGCGGCTCAGGTCGCTTCCGATAAGGGCGCAGCTCAACATCATGATCGCCGGGCTTTGAGCATGGGCGTAACGCCGGAGGGCGGAGACCGCTTCGAATCCGTCCTGGGCGCCAAGATTCCGATCGGCCAGCAGCAAATCGAAAGGCATATTGCCCTCACGCACCGATTGGACCAAGGTCTTAGCGGTTTCAATTGTCGAGGCGGCGGAGGGCAACATGCCCCAGGAAGCCGTCAAACGCTCGAGCATGGAAGTGGCCGCGGCGTTGCCGGTCAAGATCAAAATGCGCTTGTCCCGGAGGCAGGTCGCCGCACCCGAATTAGCAGCCGGATCCTCGGCCTGCGCCTGTTCGAACAAGCAATCAAATGTAAATGTGCTGCCTTCGCCAGCCTGACTTTCAATCGAGATCTGGCCTTGCATTAGCGAGACGATCTGGCGGCAAATCGACAGGCCTAGCCCCGATCCACCATATTTTCGTGTGGTTGAGCCATCGGCCTGCGTGAATGGATCGAAAATACTGGCCTGCCGGGCGGGATCGATACCGATTCCGGTATCCTTGACTGAGCACTGGATTCGGTAGCCGGTGGTTATCTCCCGACGTCCGCTCACCGAAATAGTGACTTGGCCCTGCCTGGTGAACTTGACGGCATTCCCAATGAAATTAACGAGAAGCTGCTGTAAGCGGTGGGGATCGCCAACGAGAACGGAGGGAACATCCCGGTCAATCGAATAGAGCAGCTCCAACCCTTTCTCGTGTGCTTTGAGCGCCAACATGCGGGCGGTTCGTTTCACAACCTCGCGCGGCGAAAACTCGATTTTCTCTAAGATGAGCTTTCCGGCTTCGACCTTGCTGTAATCGAGCACGTCATCGAGCAGAGTTAAGAGTTGATTTGCCGCATCCTGAGCCATACGCAGGTATTCGCGCACCTCGTCACTGACTTCCACCGACAAGGCGAGAGAAGTCATGCCCAAAATCGCATTCATTGGCGTGCGAATTTCGTGGCTCATGTTCGCCAGGAACTCGCCCTTAAGCCGGCTCGCGGCTTCGGCCTGCTCTTTTGCCCTTACCAACTCTTCCTCGAAGCGCCGCTGGGCGCTGATATCAATCAGCGTCGCCTGAAAGCTGGGGGCTGCGCCTTTACTGTTGTCACTTGAAACGCTTGCATAGACCCAAACGACATTGCCTTTGGCATCGGTCAGGGAGAGTTCCGGACGGCGCGAATTTCCGTGATCCCGTATATCGCTGATCAACTGCTCGTAAGCAGCATGTTCGATAATTGACCCCGGCAAACGGCTGCCAATCAGCTCATTTGGCGCAGCCCTAGCGACCATCCGGGCAAACGCAGGATTACAATCCAGAATCTCGCCCGCCTCGCTAAAACTTAAGACCGCGGCTAAGTTGGTTTGAAAGAGATTGCGGTACCGATTCTCCAGCGCAGATTCGTGCTCGAGCCTGATGCGTATGAGTGACGTCTGGTCTTCCACTCGTTTTCGGAGCATGCCTACCCAAACGAGCGCCGCGCCAGCGGTGGCGATCAGCAGACCTACCAGCCAAAGAGCGTGGCGGATGTTCCACCATGGCGGGCGCGACAGAATCACGATGTCCGACGGAGATCTGAGTAAGAGTTGAAACGAATTTCCCTGTTCGAGCGCGTCGTAGGACATCAAGCATAAGCCGGTCAGTTTTAAAATGCTGCCGGTTTCCAGATCGGAATGTGCTTTTGCATCCCGGAGCGGCAGAATCGCTCCGAACACCTGGCCACCGCTATTCAGAAGCAGCAGTTCGCTTCGAGCTCCGTACAGGGTCTGAACTAACGTAGCCTGAAGGGTTACGAGCTGCATGTCATTCCGAGTCGCGAATTCCGGATTCTGGACATCGTTCCGGAATGCTTGCTTCGGATCGAGCGGCTTCGGAATGAACGAGACTCCCTGGCCTTGTTCGCGGCAGATCACATCCTCAAGAGTGCGCCGAAAATCATGAACCTCGGGAAAACCAACAACGTCGACTAAGTTCCCCGGTCTGGCGTCGCAGGTTCTTCCGCGGACCGACATGCTGTCTCTACCATCGGAGAGATACAGAGTTCCGCCGGGCTCGACAGCCACGACAGTTCCACGCACTCGAACCCGATGGCTTTTTGGGGCGGCTGAGAATTGGCCGATAGCGCCAAGCGAGGTGAGCGGGATCTTGAACGGATCGTTAGTAGCAGCCCTCGTGACGGCGACAAAAGATGGTCCCGGAACGAATATGTTAACGCCGACAAGCTGGCGCTTGTCGTTGAACCGCGTGCTGATCACACCTGTCGCCGAGATCTCATCATCGACAAGATCGGTCTGCCAGGAGGAAGGGAAATTCTTCATCTCTATTGTGAACGAATGGCCCAAATTGTTCACTGTCATTACCAGTTCCTTCCGCGTGACGACCGCCGATCGAACTGTGCCCCGCAATTCCGCCCACTGTGAGTCCAGGCTCCCGCTCAGCGCGGCATCGATCGAGGGCCGCTTGGGCACGGGCATTTTTCGAAACGGGCCAACAGTCACTCGGGCGTGCTTAATGGAGGGGCAAAAAGCACCCGGAGTCGTTATTCCCTCTACGGCGACAGATTTCCCGGTTTGGAGATCTCCTACGACTGTAGAGTGATTCAGGAATACGAAGATGCCGGCCGTCGAATCCTGAACGAACAACATTCCGGGCGGCCAGACGAAAGTGACAACTCCGGAAATTCGAACCGGCAGACCTTGAGCAGCCAGCGGGACAGGCAACTTCCGCACGGCGGCGGCGGAAGTGATCGCCGGCACTGTGGAAGATTCCGCGCCGTAGGCCGCCGTCACGAAAAGCGATAGCAGGAAAAGGACGAAACCTGCAAGCCGGGTTTGGGCGGTGGCAAAATTCACCATCGCTCTGTTATCGGCAGAATCCGCGGGAAAAATTAGACTCGTCGCTCAGCCGAACTGCGTCAGGACCACTCCCTTGCGGCCGTGGCTCGGAAACGCACGCTGTCAGCGTTGGAACACAACGCGCCGCACCACCTTTACGGCCTTGTTGCCAAATAGCTGCTGAATCACGTCGTCGGGAACCGGCTCGTCCGTCTCGATAATCGAGATGGCGATTAAGGGTTGGCTACCCGCATTCTTATTCTGCCGCCCAAGGGCGAAATTCGCGATGTTGATTCCGTTCCGGCCGAGTACTGTGCCGAAATACCCGATCACGCCCGGCACGTCCTCGTTTTTCGAATACATCAAGTTGCCGTCGAGCGTGGCCTCGCAAGCGATCCCTTCTATTTGAAGCAGGCGCGGACGTCCCAAAACCACCGCTCCTTCGGCAGCCAGAGTTCCCGCATCGGTCACAAGCTCGAGCCGGATTGAATCCATCGGCGCCAGGCGCGGCTCGCGGCGCTCCTCGACCGAAAAGCCACGCTCATTCGCGATTTGCATCGCATTTACGACATTTGCCCGCTTTTCGAGCGACCGGCTCAGAATGCCCGCTAAACCCGCATTGCGCAGTAAGTGCGTGTTGCTCTCGCCGATCCTGCCGAAGTAAGATAGGCGCACAGTCTGTGGGTTCCCGGAGCCAATATGGCTGAGAAAAACGCCAAGGCGCTCCGCCAGATCCGCAAACGGGCCGAGCGAGCGGTATTGTTCGGCGGTCATCGACGGCATGTTCACGGCATTGATCGCCGCACCCGTTTGCAGATATTCCACCATCTGCTCGACAATCCGAACGCCTACGATTTCCTGCGCCTCTTCGGTCGATCCCGCGATGTGAGGTGTCGCCACAAACGATTCGAGTTGAAAGAGCGGATCGTCTCCCGGCGGCTCTTTCTCGAAAACATCCAAAGACGCTGCCGCGACAATCCCCGACGCGACAGCCTCGGCCAAAGCTTTCGAATCGATTAGTTCTCCTCTGGCGCAGTTCACAAGGCGGACCCCGCGCTTCATCCGCGCGAACGCCTCGGCATTCAGAAAGTGGTCCGTCTCGGGCGTGAGCGCGACGTGCAGGGTAATGTAGTCGCTCTCCTTATATAGGTCTTCGAGCGGCACCAGCATCACTTCTAGAGCCGCAGCGCTTTGCGGGCTTACGTATGGATCGTGCGCCAGAACCTTCATTTCGAAGGCCTTGGCGCGCTTTGCCACTTCACGGCCGATACTGCCCAATCCCACAACGCCCAGCGTTTTGCCGCGCAACTCGCTTCCGAGAAACTTCTTCTTCTCCCATTTGCCGGCTTTCGTTGAGACGCTCGCCTGCGGAATGGAGCGCGCCATCGAAAGCATCAGCGCCAACGTGTGCTCAGCAACGGAAACGGCGTTACCGCCGGGCGTGTTCATCACCAGCACGCCGGCCGCGGTTGCCGCTTCGAGATCGACATTATCGACGCCCACGCCGGCGCGTCCAATGACACGCAATTTCGGAGCCTTCTTTAAAACGTCTCCGTTTACTTTGACCGCGCTGCGCACAATGAGCGCTTCCGAATCGCCCAGGTGCGATTCATACTCCTTCGGATTGGAGATAACCACGTCCCAGCCGTGCTGATTACGTAGCAATTCGACTCCAGCCGGAGCCAGCGGTTCGGCAACAAGAATCTTCATGGATGTTATTTCAAGTTTGCTGGTCTTAGTCTGAGCCGCGCCCGGAGGAAGCGGTTCTTCACATTCCGCACTGGCAGCTAGCTCAGCGCAAGCGCTTCTTTCGGCAACGCCGCTTCGGCGTACACATTCTGCGCCGCGGCAACGCCCCTGCCGAATTTCACCGGGAAACCGTTAGCTGAAAGAATCAGCTCAAGCTCGGCAATAACCGCGAACAAGTCGTGGAAGTCGAAAAACCCGAGATGGGCGATGCGGAAAATCTGCCCCTTCATCGAGCCTTGGCCATTGGCGATGATGGCGTTGAAGCGATTGCGGAATTCCTTCACAATCACGCCGGAGTCCATGCCGGCAGGCGCCTTGATGGCTGTGACGGAGGAACCGGGAGAGCTCGAGAACAGTTCGAGCCCCAACTCTTTCGCCGCGGTTCTGGTGGCGCGCGCAAGAAGCTGAGCATTGGAAATCAGATTGTTCATTCCAAGCTGCTTGATGTACTTCAATGCCTCGGCAAGAGCCAGCAGCAGAGAAGTATTAGGAGTCCACGACGATTCGCCGCCTGCGGCATTCTTCTTTTCTTTCTTCAGATCGAAGTAATAGTGCGGCGCTTTCGCCGATTCCGCCAATGCCCAAGCCTTGGCACTGATCGCAACGAAAGCCAATCCGGGCGGAATCATGAACGCCTTCTGCGATCCACCTACAACAATATCGAGGCCCCATCCGTCGATATCGAGCGGCATGGTCCCGATGCCCGTAATGGCATCCACGACGAAAATCGCCTCAGTGCCCTTAACAATCTTCGCGATGGCTTCGATATCGTGCGCTGCGCCAGTCGAGGTCTCGGAAGCCTGTATGAAGACGCCGCGAATGTTCTTGTTTGCACGAAGCGCCTTTTCCACCGTTTCGGGCTTCACAACATCGCCGTACGGCGCGGTCAGCACCGTGGCTTTCATGCCCCAGGCCTTCGTCATTTCTACCCAGCGCTCGCCAAACTTGCCGGCCGAGCAGACCAGTACCTCGTCCCCGGGCGAAAAAAAGTTTTGAGTTGCAGCTTCCATTCCGCCCGAACCCGAAGCTACTAAAACGAGCACGTCATTCGAAGTGCCCATCACTTCCTTCAAGTCGGCCAAGACTTGTTTGTAGAGCTTACGGAAATCCTCGGTCCGGTGGTGAATGTCCGAACCCATCATCGCGTGCAGGGCAGCCGGCAACAGGGGCGTCGGACCAGGTGTGAGTAGACGTTGTTTTCGGATATACATGGCGGGAATCGCGGCCGGCGGAGACGAACGAGGCCGCCGGGAAGTTTCAGAATATCAAACGTGCCTTATTCGTAACGCAATGCCTCCGGCCAGGGTGTAGGGGATGGCCTGCTACCCGGATGATCCAATGAATGAGAATCATCCCGTATTGAGGTCGCTTACGCTCCCTGGCTCCGTTTCGATAGCACTATGATTCAGGGAAGATGTACTAACTCTAGTGGCCCGATCTCCGTGTCGGCCCTGGAAAATGCCCTGCTGCGACTACGCCGGCATGCCGTTGGCGAGTTGCGCCATTCTCTCGAGCGTCTCTTCCAGGACCGCATTCGATCCGGCTTCCTGTTTCAGAAACGAATCGATACCCGACCGCATGCGGATGGCTGCATCGAGGCGAGGATTCGATCCGGAAACGTAAGCGCCCAGATTGATCAGATCCTCCGAGCGCTCCAATACCGCTAGCGCTTCTCGGATGCGCTGCGCAGCGGCCCGCTGATCGCCGCTCGCAATGCGTGATGCAAGGCGGCTGATGGAGTGAAGAACATCGATTGCCGGGTAATGCCCGCGAGCGCCCATCGCGCGCGATAACTGAATATGTCCGTCTAGAATTGCGCGAACCGCATCGCAAATCGGCTCGTTGAAATCGTCGCCCTCGACCAGCACAGTGAAGAATCCGGTAATCGATCCGGTTCGAAAATTGCCGGCCCGCTCGAAAATCTTCGGCAACAACGCGAACACGGAGGGCGTATATCCCTTTTGGCTGGGTGGCTCTCCGGCAGCTAGCCCAATCTCGCGCTGAGCCATGGCGAGCCGCGTCACCGAGTCCATCACCAGCAGCACGCTTTTGCCCTGATCGCGAAAATATTCGGAAATCGCGAGCGCGACGAAGGCCGCGCGAATGCGCAGCGGCGCTGGGCGGTCGGAGGTAGCCACAACCACGATCGAGCGCGCCAAACCCTCCGGGCTCAGCTCGTTTTCCAAAAACTCGCGCACTTCGCGATTGCGCTCGCCAATTAGAGCGATAACGTTCACGTCCGCGGAGCTGAAGCGCGCCATGGTTCCAAGCAGCGTGCTTTTTCCAACGCCGCTGCCGCCAAAAATTCCGATGCGCTGTCCTTGTCCGCAAGGCAGCATGCTGTCGATCGCGCGCACTCCAGTGATCAGGCGCTGCTCGATGTTTTTGCGATCGAGCGGGCCGGGCGGCATCGCATTCAACTCGTAGCTCGCGTCCGCCGCGACCGGGCCGCGGCTATCCATGGGCCGGCCGAAACCGTCGAGCACCCGTCCCATCAATGCCGGGCCTACCCGTACGCGTGCATCCTGGCTGCGCGCGATTATTTTGTCGCCTAGCTGCAGACCGTCCGTCTCTTCAAGCGGCATCGACAGAACGCAGCCATCCCGGAAACCGATCACCTGCACTCGAATGGACCGGCCCGCCGCCGTCCGCACCTCGCAAAAATCTCCAATCGCCGCCGCTGGGCCTTTCGATTCGATCAGCAGCCCTACAACTTCGGTGACCACCCCTCCGGCCACCGGCGAGGCTTCCTCTTCGAGCAGCTTGAAATACGGCCCAAAATCGATCTTAGAGAAGGTAAGCCGCGGCTTGGTTTTCATTTCTATCCGTGCTCACCGACAAGATCGGCGAATCCGCGTTCTATTTCTTCAAGATGCGTATCGACAGAGGCATCAAGCTGGCCTCGCGATGTCTCGATAATTAAAGCGCCCCGGCCGAGGCGCGCGTCGCCCGAGATTTCAATCCGCTTCTGTACCCGCCCCTGCTCGAGCACGCGCTGTACCAGCTCAACATTCTCTGGATGTGTCCGAATGATGTGAATTTCGCGCTGGTCAATTTTTTCCAGAGCCGCTTTTGTCAAGCCGAGAAGCGCGTCGCTGTCGACCTGAATCTCGCGGTGCAGGATGCGCCTGGCAATGGCTACCGCCAGCCGTACCAGGTCTCCTTCGGCCTGCTTCCTGAGAGACGGGCCGCAGGCCAGCAATTCTTTGCTCAACTGCCTGAACTTTTCGATCTCGGCATCGACGTTTATCCCAAGCGACTGGCGGGCGCTCGCTTCGCCTTCCCGTTTTCCATTGACCAGCGCTTCCGTCACGCGCTGCTCGGCTTCCGCTTTGACCTTTTTCAGCTCGAACTCGAGCGATGCCACGTGTGGACTGAGATCCGTCTCCGCGGGAGCAGGCAAAGACCGAAAGGCGGCGACCGGTTCGTTGCTCGCTATTGGATCGGCAACCGAGGGCCATCGCACAAGCTGCGCGCCGACCGCGTCCAGGCCATTGAGCACCTTAGCTGACATACTGATCGGAGGACGCCTCGCCGAGATTTACCACGCCCTCGCTCTCGAGCAGCCGCACCGCCGCAATGACCTGTTGCTGGGCCGTTTCCACTTCCTTCAGCTTCACTTGGCCGAGCGCTTCCATGTCTTCCTTGAGCATCTCGGCTCCTCGTTGAGACATGGCCCCGAACATGTGAGCGCGCAGCGATTCGCTCGTGCCCTTGAGCGCCACCGTCAATACCTTGCGATCCACGCGAGCGAGCAGCTCCCGAATTCCTGTCGCATCCACGCGGATCAAATCTTCGAAGACGAACATCAAATGCCGTATCGTTTCTCCAAGCTGCGGATCGGCGCCCTCGATTGTCTCCAAAATCTCTTTTGATTCATTCGGGTCGAGGCAGTTGAACATCTCCGCAACCGCGCGAACGCCCCCGTATGTCTCGCGGCTCATTTCGCCCAAAGATTTCAGCTTCTGCCCAATGACGCTCGCAATTTTTGAAACGACTTCGGGCGAAATCTGATCCAAATTCGCCATTCGCGTTGCCACATCGGCCCGTAGCTCGGCCGGCAGCGAAGATAAGAGATTTGCCGCGTGCTTCGATCCCAGGTGCGACAGGATCAACGCAATGGTTTGCGGATGTTCGTTATGAATGAAATTCGCAAGCTGCTGCGGATCGGCTTTCTGAAGAGCGGTGAAACTCGCGCCGTCGCTGCCCATCATCTTGCTTACGTGATCGAGAAGCCGCCGTGCATGGTCGGCTCCGAACGCGTTCACCAGAATCTTTCGGGCATAATCCATGCCGCCCTTTAGCACGTACTGCTGGGCCGCCAGCATCTGGTAGAACTCGCTGAGCACATCCTCCGCAATCTCGCTCGTAATCACGGGAATGCCGGCGACTTCACGGCCAATCCGCTGAACTTCATCTTCGTCCAGCTCACGTAGAAGACTTGCGCTCGTGTCCTCACCCAGGATCACCATCAGCACTGCCGCCTTTTGCATGCCGCTCAACTTCGAGGCAGGGCTCGCCGGAGCAAGCTGCGCCGCGGCCGAGGTTTGTGACATGACTGTTGTGCTCACTGGTCCTTCTTATAAGTACCCGCGGGAACGCTTTTTTCTGCTATTTCGAGTCGTTCAGCCAGGAACGAACGATTTGCGCCATCGCGCTCGGATCTTTCCGGGCCTCTTCGAGCAGTTGCTTAGTCAGGACTTCAGTTTTCGTCGTCAGCATCGGAGGAAGCTTGAACGATTCCCGTATTTCAGCCATTTGCTTGCTGAATCCTTTGTTAGCCGCGGCCACAGCGGCGGGTTCTTTCTCGGCGGTCTTCGGTTCCGCTTCGAGCTGTTTTTGGGCTGCTGTTTTCGCGGCTTCGAGCTGTTTTTCCATTTCTAACATCGCAACCCGGGCCTTTCGCCGCGAGTTGGCAAACAGGAGTCCGATCCCAAGCAGAAGAACCAGACCCACACCCGCGCCAATCAGCGTAGCGGGCTGTTTCCATGGAATCGGCTGGCTCTTGGGAGCGGTCGGCGCCGTGTGCGGGATCATCCAATCGGGCGGTTGCGCCTGGAGCGTAGCCTCGAACGCCAGCGAGTCGACCGTGAGCTGATCGCCCCGCGTACTGTTGAATCCGGCGGCTGCCGCGACCACGTCATGAATCACCTTCAATTCATCGGGTGTCGGCGCCTCCACCACCTTTTTCGGCCACGCTCCCTTCCCTTTTCCTGCCTCCCACCGGAGTTTGTGATCGATCAACACGGAAATCGACATACGCCGAATGATCCCCTGCGGCATCTTGATTTTCCGGACCGTCCGGCTGGTCTCATAGCTCATGTTCTCGGTTCGGCGCGCCACGCCTCCACCGGCCGAGGCTGAGGCTCGCGGCGCGGGCCGCGGCAGATTCGACTGTGTTCCCGGAATGCCCGACGATTCGTGGTTGATCGAGCCCTCTTCGGTCCGTTGAGAGTTGGTAATCACCGATTTGGTCGGATCGAACGTCTCCTCGCTCTGTTCGCCGCTGGTTTGATCGCAGTCCACATCGACGCTCGCGCGGTATTTGGCCGACCCGAGCAGCGGATCGAGAACGGAATTGATCTTCGCGAGCGTCTCGTTTTCGAGCTGTTGCTTCCAGGTCAGCAGCTCCTCGGACGGTTCCGAGCCGTCGCCCGGCTTCTTGGGCCGCATCAGCAGATTCCCCTGCATGTCCATTACGGACACCGCTTCAGGCGTCAGTCCTTCGACTGCGCTCGATGCCAATTGCGAAATCGCCTGCGCATTCTGCGGCGACAGCTTCTGGCCCGGTTTCAGCTTCACCATGACGCTTGCCTTTGCGGGCTCGCGACTTTCGGTAAAAACGGAGTCTTTGGGGAACGTGATGTGGACCCGGGCCTCTTCGACCTCGTTCATGCACATCAGTGAGCGTTCCAACTCGCCTTCAATGGCGCGATGATAGTTCACCTGCTCCGTGAAGTCCGTCAAGCTTAAATTGGTCCGGTCGAACAGCTCATAGCCGATGCGGCCGCTCTTCGGAATGCCGACCGAAGCCATCTGCAGGCGCAACTCGGGAACACGCTCGGACGGGACAAGGATCGTTCCGCTCGCACCGCCGAAACGATATTCCGTTCCAGTCTCTTTCAGCTTCGCCAGAACCGCTCCGGCATCTTCCGCCGACAATTCGGAATACAGCGGTTTGAAATCCCGCTCCCGGTTCCACCTCGAAAAGGCGTAGATCCCCCCCACCACGAGCGCCGCGACAGCGACGAGGCTGATGCGCTGTGGAAGGGACAAGCCCTGCAAGAACTTGCGGATCTGGTTCATTCGCGAAATGGCCGGATGCGGAGACTAGCTTCTCGAGGCCAGATCAGACCTGCATCTTCATCACTTCCTGGTACGCCGAGACAACTTTGTTGCGGACTTGCATGAACATCTCGAACGTCAAGTCCGCGCGTTGCACTGCGAGAGCAGTAGAATGAACATCTTCCGTGTTACCGCTCAGGAAATCTTCAACCGCCTTATCGGAAGCATCCGAGGACGCCTCAACCGTGTTGACGGCGCTGTGGAACATGGATTGAAAATTATTGCCATTGGCTTGTTCTCCCGCAGCCGGGAAAACGGATGGCGCATTGACGGACGTCGACGGGTCCGCCAAAGTAATTGGAGGGACTGGGGGAATTGGGACAGCCATTTTTTAGTTCTCTCTCTTTTCTTCGAAATTCCACACGCCACGTATTGAATCGCCGATCCTCAAGCATTCCAGCCGGCGAGATGGTCCCCCTTACACTTTGGTTTGACCTCTCGCTCATTTTTCTCAGTCGGATTCTAGGACTTAGCGCAGAATGTCGATCGAGCGTTGAATCATGTCCTTCACAGCCGAGATCGCGGCAATGTTGCCTTCATAGTTGCGCGAAGTGTCGGTCAGATCAACCATGTCCTCAGCAGGATTTATCTTAGGGAATGACACGTACCCGTCCGAGTCCGCATCCGGATGTCCTGGCATGTATCGCTTTTCAGGCTCGCTTTGATCCACAGTGATATCGGACACCTTAACGCCGGTGGATTCAGGATCTGTTTCCACATTAAACAGATCGGAAAAAGCCGATGTCACGTCCGAACTCTGGAACACCGCATCCTTCCGGCGGTACGGACCTCCGTCCGGCGTGCGCGTGGTTTCGGAGTTTGCCAGGTTCTCCACCAGCAGTTCCGCCCGTGTGCGCTGCGCCGCCATCCCCGACGCGCTCACCGATAACGCAGAAAACAGGCTCATTTACTTGCCCTCCTGAATTGCGGAACGAATCCCCTTGATATCGTCTTTCAATACCGTCTCGGCGAACGTAAATCGAAGGTTGTTCTCCGATAGCAGCCGCGCTTCGCGGTCCAGACTAACGTCATTGCCGTCGTTCTTTACTTTCAGATTGGGGACCTCGACAACACGTGGTTTCTCGCCCGGAGCAAGGGTCTGAAATTCCATCTGGAACGCAATATCTTTTGTCCGATAGCCAGGTGTGTCGACGTTCGCGATGTTGGCGGCCACCAGCTTTTGGCGAGTGGAGACCAAGTCCATATATTTTTCAAGCTGTTGCGCAATTCTGTCGAGCATATGCCAGGTTAGAAGCACGGCGCGTGCCACGCGTTCAAACGACGCGGCTAAGCGCCGATCGAATTTACTAACTGCTTATAACTGCGTTGCTTAAGGGGACTACGAGTTCGGGTATCTAGGCTGGGCGCCGCGAGATAGGCCCGTTTCATTTCGCCTGCAATCTCTGAAGCGGTTCCAATTTGAACCACCAAGCATAGAAATTACTTTATTTCACGTACGATATCGTTCCAGAAGCAGCGCGACGTGGTGCGCCAGATGCCCCGCGATGATGTACGCCAGAGCGCGCACCGTGAAGCGATTATCGCTTGCAATGCCGCCGCGCATCGAAGCCTCCGGAGGCATGTTCTCAAACAGTGAAATGGTGCAGAGACGCACGCGCCGGAACTCCTCCACGTGTACCGCCCAGGAAATCCGATCTGCCTCGGCACTGGCTGCGGCGGCGTTCTGATCGTAACTGGGTAGAGCCGTCTCGAAACCTCGGGCAAACCAGAGGGCGCGAAACGCAAAAACCCTCTCGGAGTCGCTCACGTGATTTAACACCTGGCGGATGCTCCACTTGCCCTCGGCATAACGATACAGCGATTTCTCCTCGGAAATCTTTGAGCACCACGCTACCGTTTCCTCAAGCTGGCCGGTGAGGACGCGAACCACATCCTCGCCCTCTACGCGATTGATATACGTGAAATAGTACGGTGCTGCTTCCGAGCTCCGTGGCCTTCCAATCACGAAATGCACCTTGTGTCTACATGCACTCACGCCGGCCGGCTATAAAGTGTAGGGTAAGCTCGTTTCATCTCGCCCGCAATCTCGCAGGCCGTTCCAATTTGCACCAGCTCGCCCTTTCCAATACCCGGACACCGTCTACGCTCCGCGTTCCATGCGCGGCGGTCTTCCACCAGTTCAGGCCAGAACGGATACAGCCGGCACTGCGTAGGTTTCACCTCATGAATCGAGCAGCCATCTTCCATCAGGAAGTGGCACTGAGAATCCTTCGGTTGGCGCAGGCGAAGCAAGTGACGGTACCGTATGACGTATTTGCCTTCAAATTCAGTCGGGGTCAAGCGAAGATAGGCCGCGGCCCGGGCGAGGTCCTCTTCAGTCAGATAAACATGGCCGTCCTGGTTGCAGCAGCGCGTACATCCGCGCTGGCATTCAAACTGTAAGCCTTCCATTTTCAATCCGCCAGCCACAGAACGGGTCCGTTTGAAAGGCTGTAGCGCGCCCAATCGGCATCGTCAAAATGCCACCATTCGGTCGGAAGTCCGATGAATCCTTGCGCCGACATCGCCCGCTCGAGCAGTCGCCGATTGGCGAGCGCCGCATCCGGTAGCTCCTTATAATCGCGGTGAGCCTTATCGGTGAAGTTGTCAAACCCCGTGCCCATGTCCAGCTCCTTTCCCGTTGCGCTGTCCGCAATTGTCAGATCGACCGCCGCGCCCCGGTTATGTCTTGAGCCCTTTGCCGGGTCCGCCACATATCGCGTGTCGGGTACCAGCTTCCAGAACTTCCACTGCACGCTCAGCGGCCGGTAACAATCGAAGATCTTCAACGTCAGTCCGCGCAATAGCAAACTGCGCTCCGCCGCTCCCAGCTTCTCTGCTGTTGCGCGGCGAAGCAGACACGCGGCCACGTCGTAAACCTTATGATGGGTAAAATTGTTTGCCGTTGCATACCGGATGTCAAGGACCGCTCGAGGCGCATACTCCCGCACATTCACTACGTCGTCCGGGCGCTCTTGCCGGCACGCGCCGCTGAGCAATAACAAGATCAAAAAGAAGACCGATACGAACCCGCTTCGCGCCTGTTCCATCCTTTCGCCGATACACTGAAATTGTGACAGAAACGCAGGGCGGGCGCGCGGAAGAACTGGCGGCGCTCTCATTGCAGCTCCTGGGCCGCGGGGATTACAGGGCAGCACGGGACGTGTTGACGGCTTTGTGCGGAAGTCTGCCGGAAAGCTCGTCAATTCGTTCCGCCCTCAGCCAGAGCCTTGGCACTTTAACCTTCCATCTGGCGGGTGGCAGTTCGCCGCCTTCGCAGCTTGTCGACCGGCTGGCAGGACTCGCGCGCCAAATCGCGTTTCCGGTCCGCACCCAGCCGCTGAAGCCCCGCCAAAGCTCGTCTGCGAATACGGCGAAGAAGCTGGGACCGCTCGGCGCGCTTCTGGCGCTGCTTGCGAAATTCAAGACAGTGGGCCTGATCCTGCTAACCAAGGGCAAGTTCCTGCTGTTCGGATTGACCCATATCAAGGCGCTAATCAGCATTTTGCTATTTCTCGGCGTGTATTGGGCTCTTTACGGCTGGTGGTTCGCGCTCGGGTTTGTCGCCTCCATCTTTGTGCACGAGATGGGCCATTACGTTACCGTCCGGCGCATGGGGTTCGCAGCATCGGCCCCCATCTTCATCCCAGGTTTCGGCGCGTTTGTGAGGTGGCGCGGAGCAACCGGCGATCCTGGCATTCTGGCGCGCATCTCGCTCGCTGGGCCGCTGTGGGGCATGTTCGCCGCCATCGCCTCCTACATGGTCTATACAGCCACCGGCCAGGGCGTCTGGCTGGCGGTGGCTCACGTCGGAGCGTGGATCAATCTCTTTAACCTCATACCCGTTTTTATCTTCGACGGAGGCACGGCGTTCACCGCTCTCGGCCGCCAGGAACGAATTGCCGTCGTTATTGTCTCGTTAGCGCTGTTCTTCTTTCTGGGCGAATTTGTTTTCCTGTTTATCGCTCTCGGCGCGGGCTATCGCGTCTTCCGGAAAGATTTTCCCGCTCAATCCTATCAGCTCATGGGCTACTACTACATCGGTCTCCTGGTCGCCTTGGGAATGTTCGACTGGTGGATGATGACTACGGCTTCATCGGTTTTCTCTACGTTCCCGCACGGCCGCTCCCTGGGAAGCGGCATAGGCTGGTAGAGCGCGCGCAACCGAGGCGCCTTACTGCCGTTGATAAACTGGGCCGATGGCTACTATCGAACGTCAAGGAGCAACCACGTTACAGGGCAACCCGCTTACGCTTGTCGGCCCCGAATTGAAAACTGGCGACCGGGCGCCGGATTTCGAAACTGTCGATAGCGGTATGCAGCCCGTGAACCTTGCAAAGACCGGCGAAAATGTGCGGATCTTCAGCGTCGTGCCCTCCCTCGATACCCCGGTTTGCGACGCGCAGACGAAGCGCTTCGAGGATGCCGCTGGAAAGATGAAAGGCATCGACATTTACACCATCAGCATGGATCTGCCTTTCGCGCAAAAGCGTTGGTGCTCGACGTTCGGAGTGGATAAGATCAAAATGCTCTCCGATCACAAATCGGGCTCGTTCGGCGAGCACTATGGCACGCTGATTAAAGAGCTGCGGATTGAAAGCCGGGCGATTTTTGTAATCGGCAAAGATAACAAGATTCTGCACGCCGAGTATGTCAAGGAAGTAGCGAATCACCCGGATTACGAAACCGCTTTGAACGCTGCAAAGGCCGGACTGTAGCGCACTTGAGACGGGAGCAGTTGTTTATCGCCAGAACCTCGCGCCATGCACGTCCGGTGTCCCGGCGTATCGTGAGCATATTTGTCGCGGCCGGTCTGCTTCCGTCGATGATCGCGCAGCCGCTTGTCACGACTGTGGTCGATCACCTGAACCACGTAATTTCGTGGTACCGGCAAACCATCCAACTTAGCGAAAGTATTCCCACTCTAGGGGCCGCCCCATCCCGCGATAGCCTCCGCCAGGAAGCTCTCATTGTGGTTCAGCAGGCGTTTGATTACGCTCAGGCGGAGGCCGCTATCGTTACGCCGGCTCAAACTGGCAACGAGCCGTCCGCAGCGGCTTCATCGCAGAAAAACTTACAGAACGCCTACGATACAGCCACCCAACGGCTTAATGGCATACGGACGCAGATCAGCGCGCTGGACGATCAGATCGCCAAGACGCGCGGCAAGGCGCAAGCAGCCCTTGTCTCGCAACGCGACGTCCTGAAAGCCGAATTGCAAATCAACCAAGACCTTCAGGAAAGCCTAAAAAAGCTGTTGGATTACATGAGCGCCTCGGGAGAAGGCGGCGCAACAAGCGGACTGATTGGCAAAATAAACGATCTGTTGCAAACAGTGCCGGAAGCCCGCCCCACTAACCAGGCTACTAAGTCGCCGTCTCCGCCGGCTACCGCGAACAATCCTGCCAACGCTCAAACCTTTCACGCCGACTCGGCCGGCGTCTTGAGCCTGGGCATCGAAATTTTTACTCTGATGCGAGGCCGTGTCCAACTCGACCAGCAAGCGAGCGCCACAACCACGCTGCTCAACGAGGTTCAGAACTTGAGAACTCCGATCCGGGCGCATCTTCGGTCGCTGTTAACGCAAACTGAGCAACTGTCCGCCCAGCCCGAGGCGCCTGATCCCGATGCGCGTCAGAAACTTCGCCAGCAATTGAAGCAGCTCGAGCGCGACTTCGCCCAAACTTCGAACGTCATCGTTCCACTCAGCAAGGAAGCATTCCAACTCGAGGCCGCGCGCAGCAATCTCGGCCAGTGGAGCAGCGAGCTTCAACGAGAATACTGGACCGCTCTACGCTATCTTCTACTTCGATTCGGAGAAATTGGCATCGTCGTAGTTTTTATCCTGGTTCTTGCGGAGATCTGGCGCCGGCTGACATTCCGCTATGTCCGCGATGCACGCCTGCGGCGTCAGATGCTTCTCTTCCGGCGCATTGCGATGGGCTTTGCCATCTCGCTCACCGTGGTGCTCAGCTTTGTCACTGAATTTGGATCGTTCGCCACGTTTGCTGGCTTCATCACCGCCGGCATCGCCGTCGCCCTTCAAAATCTCATCCTGTCGGTGGTTGCCTACTTTTTCCTGATCGGCCGTTACGGAGCCCGCGTGGGAGACCGTCTGACGGTTACCGGCGTAACCGGCCAGGTGATAGAGGTCGGACTTGTGCGGCTCTACATGATGGAACTATCCGGCACAGGCAGCGATCTACGCCCCACCGGCCGCATTGTCGTATTCTCCAATTCTGTTCTTTTTCAACCCTCGGCCTTCTTCAAACAACTTCCCGGGACCGATTACGCCTGGCACACGGTGACGCTAACGCTCGCCTCGGACGCCGATTTGGACGCAGCTGAGAGCCGCATCATGACGGCAGCCAACAGTGTTTATGGGCACTACAAAGACAGCATCGCCCGTCAGCACGCCGCATTCGAGCGTTCCGTGAATCTCCAGGTCAGCGAGCCCGCGCCCGAGCGCTACGTAAAGTACACGGATCAGGGCCTCGAGTTTTCGATCCGATACCCGGTCGAGATACGGCGCGCCGCCGCCATCGACGAACAGATGATGAAGGCGCTGCTCGACACGATCAACCGCGAGCCGAAAATCAATTTCGCCGGAGCGCCGAGAATACAGACCGCGGGATAGCTCATCTTGAGCGAAGCGCTACAGATGTGACAGAGCCTCCAGTCGCTCGAGCCAGTCCCGAAAATGCGGACACTCCCGTCGCATGGCTTCGATACCGACGGCGCGGGCCGCTATCGTTCCGTGTCGCACTTTCCGATACGAGCGGCAGGCTTGCAGCACACGTTTTGAGGGTGCGGAGGTGGGACCGTCGTTGATGTCCTCTGGTGTAGAGAACTTGTCGCGGTGGTTCTGAAACACCTTTCCCAGATCGGACTGATTGATGGCTGTAGCGAAAGTGATCGGGTCGCTGAAGAGTAGAGCTTCGTATTCGTGCAATTGAATATAAGGAATGAAGCTGACGTCGGGCCGTAATTGGGGAATTGAGGCGCATATATCTGCCTTGATTGCCTGCTCGATCTGCTCGACTTTTGCGATGTTTGACAGGTTGGCAGGCAACGGCATTCCAGGGAATCCTTCACCGAGACCGTAAAAGTCGAGCATGGTGGAGCAATAGGCTGTCCGATCCTGCTTCAGGTACCTGAGGACGTCGTCTTTTAGACGCGTATAACTCGGTCCTCCGCCCCTTCGGCCGGGAGGCCCCAGAACAATAGGCCTTAAGTCCACTCCGACTGGCCACAGCGCCTCGCACAATACATTGCTGACGAAAGACCGCTCGGTGTGGCCCTCCACCACAACCGTGACGCGCGTCAACGACGACTGTCTCCGTCAGGGACAGGTTGCGGAGCGTTTTCCGCTTGCGGGCTAGCCCCTAGGACGTTCTTCTGCCAGAGTTCCCCAAGCGCGTACTCTTCGAGCCACACCGATAGATTGCGGGCGTCGAGGCGACGAAACGTGGATTCTCCTTGATGCCGCTCCACAACAATGACATCCTCGGGTGCAAACTCATTCAGCAGCGTGGCAGATTGAGTGGAGATTATGATTTGACTGTGTTGGGCTGCCTGCTGAAACAAGCTGGCTAACAATGTGAGTGCGTACGGATGCAATCCAAGCTCCGGCTCGTCGAAAAGCATCGTTGCGGGAGGGGATGGCTGAAAGCAGCGCGGTGGCGAGACAGATGAACCGTAGCGTCCCATCCGAAAGTTGATTCGCGCGAAACGGATAATCGGAGTCTTTTTGCTTCCACTCGAGCTGGATCAAATCAGGGCTTGTTGGTACAGGGCGAAGCTTAAAGTCGTCGAAGAATGGAGCTGCCAGCCGGACCACGTCACGTATTTGGTTGTAGTCGCCCGGGTGGGTCTGGCGAACTCGATATAAAAACGCGGCCAGATTCTCAGCATCGGGGCGAAGCGTCTCGTTGTCATTGATCGGCTTCTGTCGGCGAACGCCTGCCGACAAGCTTGTATCGTGGAAATGATAAATGACCCAGCTTGAGATCGAGTTATAGATTTGAGGCGCCGGAGGGGGTCCGATTCTTGTCAGCGCGTGTTGCGACTTCAGCTGCGACTCTGTCTGTCCCGAGCCTAGGAAACCCGGAAAGAAGCGTAGACCGCCGGCAAATCCCGCATTCTCAAGCGCGAATACGAATCGGTTGTCAGGCGTCGGCACCAGCGTAAACTCATAGAGATTATTGCCAAAGTACAGTTTCGCGATAAAAAGCTGAGTCATCTTTGGCCCCATGTAGAGACAAGCGTCTGCGCCGCCTTCCGTAGTTTGCAAAGTGACTTGTAGCCGCTGCTCGACGAGCTCCCTGAGCAAGCGAAAGAATCCAACAAAGTTGCTCTTCCCGGCGCCGTTTGCGCCGATCAGCACATTCAAGGGGCGAAGCTCAAAATCCTCCAGATTCCGGATAGATTTAAAGCCCTGGATTGTCAGCTTCTTGATTGGATCGCCCATGGCGCAGTCGTTCGAATGAGCTTAAACTCCTAATACCTTCCACAATAGCTGTTCTGATCCGCGACGCATAAGCGCTGCAGACGGCGTTCACCGCGCTGCGGCCGACTGCGCTCCGGCTTAAGGCAATGCAAAAGCGACGTAAGCGCCGGGGATCACCGCGTCAGAAGCCGAATGCCCCGCCACGCTATGCGTGTATGTCGTCGCCTGCGCCGCCGCGCAAAATACAACGTACTCCCGCCCGTTCACTTCGTAGACTGCCGGCATGCCTTCGAGCGCCGCATCTACCTGCGCTTCCCAAAGCACTTTACCGGTTTCAGAATCGAGAGCACGAACCATGCGGTCGCGCGTACCCGTGAAGATCAGCCCTCCCGCCGTTACAACCGGACCCACCTTCGGGAAATGCGCGCCTGTGTTCGTGAACCCTTTCGCTGCAAGTTCCGGAACTTCGCCAAGCGGTATCTTCCACTTGATTGTTCCCGTGTTGAGATCGTAAGCGGTGAGCGATGTCCATGGAGGCGCGATGGCGGGTAATCCGCTGCTGGTGAACATGAATCCAAAACCCGTTTTGTAACGACTAGGCATTTTAGACTCGTCTTCCTTTCCGCTGCTCGAAACCGGCCGTATCGCCGGAGCACGTAGAGGATTGAAGAGATAAGCCGTCAATACATTCAGATCTGTATCGGACAGCTTCGGAAAGGCCGGCATCGGCCCGCGCCCATGCTGTACGACATTCTTGATTTGATCGCGGCTCAAAGTCTGCCCGATTTCCTCGAGTGAAGGCACCGCTGGCGGCTGGCCTTTTCGATCGGCTCCATGACATAGCCTGCAATTCTCTTCGAAAACGAACTGGCCGCGCTCTTCCGGAGAGCCAGTGAGCGAAGCCGCCCGTGTTCCGTTCGGCTCGAGCTTCAGCATCGCCGGAAGATCCTTCGATACGACATAAAACATGCCGCGCGCCGGATCGACCGCCGCTCCGCCCCAGTTCGCTCCGCCATTATTGCCCGGCATCTCGACCGTATTTTGAAGGCCCGGCGGCGTGAACAACCCGTCATTCCGCGCGCTCAGAATCTCATCGCGAAAGCGGGCCCGTTCCGCCGGATCGTCAATAAAAGGGCTCAAATCCTTAACTGTGAAACTCTGCCGCGCAAACGGCGGCGGCGCGAGCGGAAACGGCTGCGTTGGCCAGACCTCTTCTTCCGGCGCTCCGCCCTTCGGCACGGGCCGCTCGACAATGGGCCAGAGAGGTTCGCCTGTCTCACGGTTGAACACCCACAAAAATCCTTCTTTACTCGCCTGCGCCACAGCATCGACTTTTTTCCCGTTATGCTCGACGGTGATCAGTTTCGGAGCTGTTGTGTTGTCGTAATCCCAAATATCGTGGTGCACCATCTGGAAATGCCAGATGCGCCGGCCCGTGCGGGCATCGAGCGCGAGCAGGCAGTCGCCGAACAAGTTTGCGCCTTTACGATCCGCGCCGTAGAAGTTGTACTTAGGGCTGGCGGTCGGAACATACACAATGCCCCGTTTCTCATCTATCGAGAGTTCGCCCCATGCGTTCGCTCCACCCACCGTTTTCCAAGCGTCCTTAGGCCACGTGTCGTATCCGAACTCACCAGCATGAGGAATTGTGTGGAATGTCCACACCAACTTTCCCGTCCGCGTGTCGTATGCCCGAACGTCGCCGGGAGCCGAATCGTATTCCTGGTTTGTCGCGGAGCCGAGAATCAGCAGATCCTCGAAAACTTTTCCGGGAGTTGTGGATTGAACCAGAGCGAGCGTCGAGGGATCGCGCCCCAACCCCTCCCGAAGATCGACGCGGCCATTCTTGCCGAATGATAAGATCGACTCGCCGGTACGCGCATCGATGGCCTGCAACAAATTATTAACCGCAAACAGCAGGCGCCTGTCCGACCTGTCCTTGCTTTCCCAGTAATTGATGCCGCGATCCGTAATGAGCGATGTTTCGGGGCCGGTCGAGTGAATCCAGATTTGTCGTCCGGTTGCCGCGTCGAGCGCGACGATTGAATTACTCCTGGCCAGAACATACATCACACCGTCCACTACGATCGGGTTGAAAGAATATTTCTTGCCATCGCCCGTCCTGTAGAGCCAAGCCACCTGAAGCCGGTTTACATTCGAGCGATTGATTTGGTCGAGCGCCGAATACTGCGCTGAATCCAGCGTGCCTCCGTAATCGTGCCAGGTTTTATATGTTTGCTTCGAGCCGATTGGGCCGCAAACCGCCAACGTAGAGCCGAAGAGAAATCCAACCAGCCCTGCGTGCCGCAAGGAAAAGCGCCTCTTTATCCATCGGCCGGTTTGTTGAACAGAAACCGCCGTGAGTAAGAGCAGCACCGGGTCAATCGGGTGGCGATAGCGCGGCGATGCAAGGCTCACATACGCAATCAGTGGAAACACAATCGGAAACGCCGCCACCGGAATCGTGCCGCAAACACGGCGCGAAATCAGTATCGCAATTCCCGCGAAAGTTCCCGCTGCTGCCAAAAAATTCGCTAGAAGCACGAATCGAAAGTACAACGACCGGCTCTGAATAAAGTCTCGTATTGGCTGTTCTGACCCCCCGCTCCACGTGGACACAAATCTCTTAACAATCAAGTGAAGCTCCAGTCCGGGATGCCCGGCTATAAATTCGAGCGCCTCGCGGCGCTTTTCCGCCATGTACTGAATTTCGCCCCTCTCGGTGTATCGTTCGCGCTCGGCCGAGTTCGATAAAGGATGAAGCTTGCCCGGCCAAATCTTTCCCGATTGTTCGTTGTTTCCCATCCACAATTGCAAGCCCATCACCGAACGCAGCGGAATCAAAGCATGGAAAACCAGATAATTTCGAACCGTCCACGGTACGCAGATCAGAAATGCGATGCCAAGCGCCGCCGCGGGCCTCGTGGCCCAAGCATGCTTGACGAAGCGCAAACGGAAAGCCATCCACACGAGAAGAAATGGCAAGAGCAAGCCGAGCGTTGGATTTGTCATGAGAGCCAAACCCCACAGCAGCCCGTATCCAATCCACGCCCGCAGACGTACCGATGTGCTTGTTCTCAGTGTCGCCCAAAGAATGGTTGCCGCCAGCAGCGCGGAAAGCGATGCATCCCAAATATCGCGAACCGGAATAACGACAGCGTTGGGGAAAACAGCCCAAAGCCACGCCGCCAGCGAACCTAACGCCGGCCCACTAAGCATCTTTCCCAAATAGAAAAGCGGCACACACGTAAGCGCGGAACAAGCTATATTCAGGCAAATCGTCGCTACGAACGCCTTGTAGGTGTAAATCCCGAATACTTGGAAAATTCCTGCAATGAGCAAAGGATAGACCGGGGTCATCCAGGCTGTGGGGCCTGTATCCGACCGGAAGGGCGAGCTGAACCCTCTGTGAGTCGATAGCGCGTAGGCGATATTTCCTGGCTCATAGAGAAACGGTATCGAGCCAAGTGCTTGCTCCGGCTTGCCGTGTTGATACTGCCATAGAAACCAAAGCCGTATGCCGAGCGCGACGATGACGATGAAAGGAAGCCACGTGAAGACAGCTACCAGCTTCTTGCCAGTCGATTCCGGAGGAGGACTCAATCGAATAGAATACTGTGCGCCTGCTCCGGGGCACGAACATCAAAACCCTCTTGACACGGCCGCTATCCCTGGTTACTCTATGCCTAGAGCTACCAGCGCACAGGCGATCGGTGCCGTTGTGCGCGATTCAAGCTACAAGGATCGGCTCCGCCTTATGTCTTTACCCCAGTGGTTTCGCCGCAGCCGTCTCGAACGGGAATTGACCGAGGAAATGGAGGCGCACCGCGAAGAAAGAGCGGCCGAGTTAATGCGCGCAGGTCTCAGCGCGGCAGACGCGCACGACCAAGCCCGTCGCGAGTTTGGCAACACGACGTTGCTGCGCGAACGAAGCCGCGATGTCTGGAGCCTGGCGTCTCTCGACGACTTTTTGCGCACAGTTGCTCATGCCGCGAGAGCTTTGCGGCGCGGCGGCGCTTATACGGCGGTCAGCATTATCACCCTCGCGCTGGGCATCGGCGCAAACGGGGCAATTTTCAGCCTCATCGACGCGGTGCTGTTGCGGCCGCTGCCGTACGAGGCTCCGGAACAGTTGGTGCGCGCCGGCTTGAAGCTTCCCGGCATAAGCCGTCCGTCAGCGCTCACACCCGAATTCGTTGCCTTTCGGAACGAAAACCACACGTTCGTGGGCCTCATCGCATGGAACGACGAGGAGCACAGCTTGACGGGTGCGGGCGAGCCGGAACGCGTTTCCGGCGCCGTTGTCAGTGGCGATTTTCTGTCTGTCCTCGGTGTGCGTCCAAGCCTTGGCCGCGGCTTCCGTATGGAAGAAGACCGGCCCGGCGCTCCGCGTGTGGCCATCATCAGCGATGAGCTGTGGCGCCGCCATTGGAATGCCAGTCCATCGGTAATTGGCCGCGGCATGGTCGCTTGACGATATGCCTGTCGAGATCGTGGGTGTACTTCCGCGTAATTTTGTCTTCCCAGGCGACCTCCGGCCAGACATTCTCATGCCAGGACAATTTGGCGACAAACCAAACTGGTCGGCACCGACAATGGGCATCCTAGGGGTCGTTGGGCGTCTCAAGCCTGGCGTCTCTCCCGAGACCGCGGCAGCTGATCTCAATCTCATCAGCAGGAGACACCAATCGGACAAGCCAGCTTTTCTCGCGCCGGTAGAGAAGGATTCCAAGATTCTCGCGATTCCTCTACAAACGGACTTGGCGGCCAATGTCCGCCCGCCTCTGCTGACACTCTTGGCCGCCGTCATTCTGGTTCTGCTGATCGCCTGCGCCAACGTCGCGAGCCTTCAGCTCTCGCGGTTCAATGGCCGTCTTCGCGAGCTGGCAATGCGCGCGGCACTCGGAGCCGGAAAGTTTCACCTCGTGCGACTCGTCCTGACCGAATGCCTGTTGTTATCGCTGGCTGGCGCGGCGATTGGCTTCGCGGGCGCCTGGGGTTTGATTCGTCTCGCCCGTCCCTTCTACATTTTGCTCCATCTTTCAAGTCCGAAAGACATTGCGTTAAACGGCAGCGTGGCCGCATTTTCGCTGGGACTGACTCTCGTTTGCGCGCTGCTATTCGCCATCGCGCCCGCCGCGTTCGCTATCGGCGCGGACGTTCAGAATGCCTTGCGCAGCGACGGCACGCGCGCAGTTTCCGGCTTTCGCAACGTGTTTCGCAGCCTGTTAATGATTGGCGAAGTGGCGATGGCGGTAGTACTCCTGGTCGGAGCCGGCTTGCTGCTTCGCAGCTTCGAGCGCCTCATTTCCGTAGAACCTGGGTTTCAAACTCGCGGCATACTCACCATGTCGATGACTCTACCGCATTCGCGCTATCCCGATGAAAAGCGGCAATCCGCCTTTGTTCAGGACCTCATAACGCGGCTGCGAGCTCTACCAGGTGTGCGCGAGGCCGGCGCAGCCAGCTCACTGCCGCTCACGAACTATAATCTGGGCGCAAACGTCTTCTTCGAGGGCCGTCCTATTCCGCCGATCAGTCAAAGACCCAGCGTGCCAATTATTTCCGCAACGCCTGGATATTTCCGCTCGCTAAGCATTCCACTTCTCGCCGGCCGCGACTTTTCCTCCGCCGACGCGGCAAGCCGGCCCCAGATCGCCCTTGTGAACACCGCCTTCGCTCAGAAATTCTTCCCGCGCGAAGACCCGATTGGTAGGCACATTCGTTGGGGGATCGAGACGAATTGGGCCACGATCATAGGGGTGGTTGCGAATAGTCATCATGAGGGTCTCACCAAACCGCCGGCGCCTGAAGTGTTCGCCTCATTCGCCCAACTTCCAAGCGTCCGCGTGAGGATCGCAATGCGTACGGCCGTACCACCCGAGTCTCTCGCCAAAGCGGTGCGCGCTCAGGTGCTCGCAATCGATCGCGACGAGCCTCTCTTCGACATCGCGACCATGGAACAGCGCGTGAACAATTCGCTCCAGGATCGCCGCGTCGAAACGTTTCTCCTGGGCGCATTCGCTCTACTCGCCCTATGTCTCGCGGCTGCTGGTGTCTATGGCGTCATGTCTTATTCCGTCTCGCAGAGCACGCGAGAAATCGGCGTGCGCATGGCCGTGGGAGCCACGCAGACGCGCGTCGCAGCGCTGGTGCTCAAACGGGCGCTTTGGTTGAGCTTGTCAGGCGTCATCGTAGGTCTAACTGCAGCCTGGTACCTGACTCGTTTCCTCGCGGGTTTTCTCTACGGCATAGGAACGAAAGACCCATTAACATTCACCTTAGGCGCCGCATTCCTGGTTCTGATTTCGCTGATCGCAACTTACCTCCCCGCCCGCCGAGCCGCGAGCGTCGACCCGGTCGAAGCGCTGCGCGCAGAATAACGCGCCTAAAATCGAATTAGCAGTTCCGGCGCTGTGAACGCGCTCTCCGGGGGAGGACTGATGCGTAGAACCGGATTGTTTCGGGCGCTCCAACTCACATTACATTTTGCTTATAGCTGGCGCGAGCGTCGGGCGCGCTCAGCAGATTTATCCCGCGGCCATGTCGGGCAACTACAAACCGCTTATGTGGCGAGGGGACGACGCACGTTTTGGGCTCGACATGCTACACGGCAGTTACTGCACAGCCGCTGTTAGCACGATAGTTGCGGCGAAAACGCAGAATCAAGCGGTCCAGACCGTTGCTCTGAGAATGGCTCACGAACAGCGGAAAGTTTACCGGCAGCTCCGGACAATGGCCCAAACCTTCGACGTTCCCCTTCCACCGAAGCGCGACTTGTACGATTGTTCCGGCAATTCCCGCATTGCCGAGCTGTCGGGGCAGGAACTGGATTCCACCTATGTCAATTTGCTGATGAAGACGGCAGCCGCGAATGTGGCACGATTCGAAGGCGAACTGGAAATGCCAAAGGTTCCAAGCAACTGGACGCTGTGGAATTTTGCAAAAAAGAACTTGCCGATGATACGAGATGAGCGGGCAAGTGTAAGCAACGCCGAGCGCCGGCTTGGAAACGGCCCGTAACCTGCCCGCCGGGCGACGCAGCCCACCAATACTCTTGGCGCGCTTGGTGTGGGGTCGCTAGTCCTGGCGACGAGCCGGCCTCCTGGCCGGCTTCGGTCCTCCCCACCTGACAATTGTCATATCGTTTCGTTGACTGTTTGCACTACCAACCAGCTCCGGTTCGCGGCAACATGTTCCTACGGAGTGAGAAATGATCGTTGCTGAACTGAGAAATGTTACGAAACGGTTTGGTCCCGTCACGGCGTTGTCAGGAGTCGATCTCGCGATCAGGCGCGGGCAAGTGCTGGCCCTGCTTGGTCCAAATGGCGCAGGTAAAACTACGGCCGTACGCCTCATCCTGGGCTTGAGCTCTCCCCAATCCGGCGAAGCCCGCGTATTCGGGCGCGATCCGCATGGAGTCGAAGCCCGCCGGCGCGTAGGCGTCATGCTTCAGCTCGGACGCGTTCCGGAAACCCTCCGCGTCCGCGAGCACATTCAACTTTTTTCGAGCTACTATTCGAATCCCATGCCGCTCGAAGAATCGGTCGAAATTGCCGGACTGCGTGGTCTGGAGAGCCGCATGTTCAGCAAGCTCTCCGGCGGCCAGCGCCAGCGCGTTTTGTTCGCTCTCGCCATCTGCGGGCGCCCGGAGTTGCTCGTGCTCGACGAGCCCACGGCGTCTCTCGATGTTGAAAGCCGCCGCGGATTGTGGAGTAACATCCGCTCCTTCGTGTCACGTGGCGGAAGCGTTCTATTGACCACGCATTATCTCGAAGAGGCCGATGCCCTGGCCGATGAAATCGTCGTTCTGAACAAAGGCAAAGTGGTCGCCGCCGGACCTCCCGAAGCAATCAAGGGGCGCACCGCTGCGCGGCGAATTCGCTGCCGGACCGTGATCGCGAAGCACGAAATCGAAAGCCTGCCGGGTGTCGCAAGCGTCCGCGCCGACGGTGCTTCGGCCGAGATTCTGGCGGCAAGCCCGGAGAGCGTTGTTCGAACTCTATTGAATCGCGATCCGGAGCTGAGCGGTCTCGAGATTACCGGAGCCGCTTTAGAAGATGCGTTCCTGGCCCTGACCGAAACACAAGAAGAATCCATGGAGGTATTAGCCGGATGAAACCCTATCTGTATGAAATCAAGAGTGAATTTCTTTCCTTGATGCGCATGCCGCGCTACGCAATATCCACGTTGATCCTGCCGCTGCTTTTCTACTGCTTCTTCGGTCTTGGGCTTGCGAAGCGATTCGGCCACGGCGCTGCCGCTGTTTACTTAGGTTCCTACAGCGCTTGGGGCGTTATGGGCGCTTGTCTGTGGGGAATCGGCGCGGCAGTCGCGAGCGAACGCGGCTTCGGATGGCTGCAATTGAAGCGCGCCAGCCCTATGCCGCCTCTAGCC
This sequence comes from Bryobacterales bacterium, assembly GCA_963722585.1. Classification (GTDB taxonomy): domain Bacteria; phylum Acidobacteriota; class Terriglobia; order Bryobacterales; family Bryobacteraceae; genus KBS-96. The sequence continues at coordinate 224,926 of CAVRNU010000043.1, forward strand.
TACTTCGTCGCCAAACTCGCCTCAGCCTTCCTTTTCAGTACACTGGTCATGATCGGCATGTTCCTGCTGGCCGGCTTTTTCGGCGGCGTTCATTTCCCAGCCTCCCAATGGGCGCGTCTTGCGCTCGCTCTCTGGGCGGGCACAATCCCGTTCTGCGCGCTCGGTTTTCTGCTCGGCTACCTCATGGGACCCACCTCCGCGCCGGCCGTTGTCAATCTTGTGTTCCTGCCGATGTTGTTTTTCTCCGGCATCTGGATTCCGCTTCAATTTCTGCCCGAGTACATCCAGCACCTGGCACCGGCGCTGCCTGCGTATCACCTGGCGCAGTTGACTTCGGGAATCGTCGGCGCGGGATCGAAAGTCTCGCCGGTCGCAAGCCTCGAAGCGCTCTTCGCCTTCGCCCTCATCTTCAGCGGCGCGGCATGGCTCGCCTGGCGCCGCGAAGAAACCAAGGTATATGGGTAGCTTCTACTACGCACCGAACAATACAAGAAGTACCCGTTCCTGCCGCCTGGCCACCCGCAGCGATGGCTTTCCTACGTCTGGCTCGCTTATCTCTTCTGGTTCACTTTGTCGGGGATTGCGCGAGCCAAATCGTGGGAAGCCTGGCTGGCTCTCATTTTGGGCTTGGCCATTTTCCTGCCGCTCTATTTCGCCGCATTCTGGCTGCAAGGGCGGAGGGTCCTATGGATCGTTGCCGCAGAGTGCGCTCTAGGCACTGTTTGCGCTCTCTGGAACCCCGGGGCAGCGGTCTTCTTTGTTTATGCCGCCGCCGCGTTGTGCCAGTTGAACAGCGTCAAGGCGTGCATCTGGTCGCTTGCAGGAATTCTGCTCTGGATCGGCATGGCTGCGGCGGAGTTCCAGCGCTCGCCGGAATTCTGGATCAGCGGTAGTCTCTCAGCGATTTTTGTTGGACTGATATCCTTGTGGCGCATTCAGGAATGTCGCACGCGCGTGCGACTCGATCTCGCACAGGGCGAAGTCGAAAGGCTTGCTAAAATCGCCGAGCGCGAGCGTATCGCCCGCGATCTGCACGACCTGCTGGGACACACTCTTTCGCTCATCGTCCTCAAGTCCGAAGTCGCTTCAAAATTCGCCGATATCGATCCGGTTCGCGCCGTAACCGAAATTCGCGAAGTGGAACGAATCTCGCGAGATGCGCTGGCGCAGGTAAGAGCAGCCGTTCGCGGTTATTGTTCGGCAGGTTTTGCTGCGGAATTGCAGCACGCTCGCCAGGCTCTTCAAGCGGCAGGCATCGACGTCCACTGCGATACGCAGCTCGCCCGCTTGCCGGCGCAACAGGAAAGTGTATTGGCTCTGGCCCTCCGCGAAGCTGTTACAAACGTCGTTCGCCACGCTTCCGCCCGCTCCTGCCAGATTCATCTCGGCAATGTTCACGGAGCTGTCGAGCTTCACATCAGCGACGATGGCAGAGGATCTTCCGCTGATGAAGGCTTCGGCCTCAGCGGCATGCGTGAACGCATCGAAGCCATCGGCGGCACACTTGAAAGAGACGGGTCGCGCGGCATGCGTTTGTTGATTCGCCTGCCGGGGCCAGCCGCCGCATCCGGCGCGGCATGAAAATCCGGGTCTTAATCGCTGAAGATCAGGGCATGGTACTAGGAGCCCTCGGCGCCTTACTCGGCATGGAGCCCGATATCGAAGTGGTTGGCCAAGCGGCCAACGGGCTCGAAGCGCTGAACGCAATCTCCACCCTGAAGCCTGATGTCGTTCTCACCGATATCGAGATGCCTCATATGACCGGACTCGAGCTGGCCGCCGAACTAAAGAAGCGTCGCTTGCCCTGCCGCGTCATCATTCTCACTACCTTCGCCCGCTCCGGCTATCTCCGCCGCGCTCTCGATGCGGGAGTCAGCGGGTATCTGCTGAAGGACTCGCCGTCGAAAATACTGGCCAGCGGAATTCGAAACGTGCACAACGGCAAGCGCGCTATCGATCCCGAGCTGGCCGCCGAAGCATGGTCGGAAGCCGACCCATTGACCGATCGCGAACGCCAGGTCCTCCGTCTCGCCGCCGAAGGCGCAACCGGCGCCGATATCGCCGGACAGCTCAGGCTCTCCGAAGGCACCGTGCGCAACTACCTCTCTGAAGCCATCAGCAAACTCGGCGCATCCAACCGCACCGAGGCCGCCCGAATCGCCCGCCAAAGGGGCTGGCTGTAAGCCCGATTGCCACATAGTCTTCCCACATGCAGAGAGAATCGTAGGGCGGACCTCCTGGTCCGCGCCGGACGTCCACGTCCGGCTTGTTCCCCTTTTTCACTGTTTGATCCAGAGGCCGACGACATCAGGCTGTAGACGAGCCTTGATATCATTTTTCCCTGCATGAAAACTTGTGCTTTTGCCGCGATAGCCGTCTTTTGCGTTCTTCGAACTATCGCGCTTCCGGCATACGCGGGCGATTGCGAGAGTCTTTCTCGCAGCAAGCTGGCGAATACCACAATCACAACCGCTCAAACTATCTCCACGGGCAACTTCACTCCGCCGTATGGCGAAGCAATCGACAAACTCTCGTCGTTTTGCCGGGTCGCCGGTGTCATCGAGCCGTCAAGCGACTCCTACATCCGGTTCGAGGTGTGGCTCCCGGCGAATTGGAATGGAAAATACCTAGGCGTCGGCAACGGAGGTTTTGCCGGTTCCATCGGCTATAAATCGCTTGCAAATAATATGAACCACGGCTATGCCACCGCGGGCACCGACACCGGACATCAGTCCGAAGGCGAAGATGCGAGCTGGGCCTTCCACCATCCGGAAAAAATCGCCGACTTCGGTTATCGTGCTCTTCATTTGACAACCGTCAACGCCAAGAGTCTGATGAAAGAGTTTTACAGCCGGAGTCCTCAACACTCTTACTTCAGCAGTTGCTCCGACGGAGGGCGCGAAGCCCTCATGGAAGCCCAACGGTTCCCCTCCGATTTCGACGGCATCCTCGCAGGCGCGCCCGCGAATTTCTGGACGCACCTGCTAACAGGCGGCCTCGTAAGCGCGCAAGCTCTGACGGCCAATCCTGCCGGTTACATTTCGAGCCTGAAAATGCCTGCCATTAACAAGGCTGCGCTCGACGCCTGCGACGCGCAGGATGGAGTCAAAGACGAAATCATAGACGACCCCTTCCGCTGCCGGTTCGATCCATCGGTCTTGCGATGCAAAGACGTGGATTCTCTAACCTGCCTCACACCGCCTCAAATTACAGCTCTCGACAGAATCTACGCCGGCAGCCGTAATTCCACGGGTGCTCGCATTTTCCCGGGCTTCATGCCGGGCAGTGAAGACGGCTGGGCGCTTTGGGTGATCGGCTACGCACCCGCCGGAAGCTTCGGCTACCTGTATGTGGAAAACTATTTCCGCTATATGGTCTTCGACGATCCCGCTTGGGACATTCTTCATGCCTCCCCCGACGCAGCCGAGAAAGCGGCCGACGAGAAGACCGCCCATGCTCTCAATGCCACCGATTCCAACCTTCACCCCTTTCACGCGCGAGGCGGCAAGCTCATCCTCTATCACGGCTGGAACGATCCCGCGATTTCGCCGGTCAATACTGTCAACTATTACGAAAGCCTGCTCAAGACCATGGGTGGCGTAGCTGCATCCGAGTTTGTCCGCTTGTACATGGTCCCGGGAATGGCGCACTGTTCTTCAGGCCCGGGGCCGAACTCATTCGGCCAGTCTGGTCCCGGCGCGGCTGACAGCCCACAAGAGAGTATCTTCTCCGCACTTGAACATTGGGTGGAAAAGGGTGTGCCGCCGGATCAAATCATCGCGAAGAAATACATTGAAGACAATTCTTCGAAGGGCCTTGTCATGAGTCGTCCACTCTGCCCTTATCCGCAAGCCGCGAAGTACAAAGGATCCGGTAACACCAACGACGCTTCGAGCTTCACTTGCACGACCCAAAAATAAGTCGCGCCTGCCCGGCCTTGCCATACTCCAGCCGTCTGTCCTGGTCGTTTTCCACAAATCGCTTCTCAGAAGAACTGGCGGCGCTTCGGAAAGCGGGCACGCCGCTTCTCGATCTGACAATCTCAAATCCAACCTCCGCCGATCTCATTTATCCTCACGCCGAGATAGCCCAGGCGCTCGGCCACATCGAAACGCTGTCCTACGAGCCCGATCCCGCCGGGAGCATCGTGGCTCGCGAAGCCATCGCTTCGTATTACGCTGTCCGCAACATCTCTGTATCGGTCGAGCGGATTCTTCTCACTGCAAGCACCAGCGAAGCTTACGCGTTTCTTTTCAAACTGCTGTGCAATCCAGAGGACGAGGTGCTCATTCCGCTGCCATCTTATCCACTGTTTGAATATTTGGCCTCGCTCGAATGCGTTCGCACTGTGCCCTACTGGCTGCGGTACGACGGGAACTGGCATGTAGATTTCTCCACGATCGAAGCTGGAATCTCGCGCCGGACCCGCGCCATCGTTGTCGTGAATCCTAACAATCCCACTGGCTCGCCTTTAAACAGCGATGAAGTCACCCGGCTGATGGATTGCGCCCGCCGCCACAACCTTCCGGTCATTTCAGACGAAGTGTTCACCGATTACCCGCTCGTTCCATCGAGCGCGCCTATCCAAAGCATGATCAATCGGAATGAAACGCTCACATTCTCTTTGAACGGCCTCTCAAAATCCGCCGGCATGCCGCAAATGAAGCTCGGCTGGATCGTCGTGAGCGGTCCCGCGCAACAGGTCGAGGATTGCCGCAACCGCCTCGAACTCATCCTCGATACATATCTTTCGCCCGGTACACCCGTCCAGTACGCCCTGCCGAAGCTGCTCGAAATCGGACGCGATCTTCAGAATCGGATTCGAACCCGCATACGCCAGAACTTGAGTGTATTGGAAAGCGCCCTGCACGGGTCGCCCGCAGGTGTGCTCCGCGCCGAAGCGGGTTGGTCGGCCATCGTCCAGGTTCCACGAACGCGATCGGGCGAGGAATGGGCGCTCATGTTGCTGGCGAAACACCACGTCGTCGTGCAACCCGGATACTTTTACGACCTGCCGGGCGAAGCGTTTCTGGTCGTCAGTCTGCTAACTGCGCCCGATCACTTTCTCCAGGGAATCGCCAAGCTTCGCGAAGAAATTTTGTTGCCCTAGCGCCGCTCCCACCGAATGCTAGGATAGGTATTTGTCAGGTTCCGGGCTTCGTGCAATGGGCGGTTGCAAACCCCGCCAGGTCCGGAAGGGAGCAACGGTAGCGGCTTAGCTTGTGTGCCGCGGATCACCCGGGGCCTGGCAAGCGCACAGCTGGTTGATGACGTTGTGCGCGATCCAACAGGGAACACGCCTCTTTCGCCTTCCATGTATCAGGTCATCGCGAGGAAGTATCGCCCGCAGTCGTTCGGCGAACTTATTGGCCAGCAACCAATTCGAAAAACTCTCGAGAACGCGATCCTCGCCGGCCGTCTAGCCCACGGCTATATTTTCGCTGGCCAGCGGGGCACCGGGAAAACGTCCGTCGCCCGCATCCTCGCGCGTTGTTTGAACTGCGTGGAAGGACCGGCGGTTGAGCCCTGCGGGCATTGTGCAAGCTGCCTCGAAATCGCGGCCGGAGGCTCGCCCGACGTCATCGAAATCGACGCGGCATCCAATCGCGGCATCAATGAAATGCGCGAGCTGCGAGAAAACGTCCGCTACCGTCCGGCACGCGACCGGTATAAGGTTTTCATCGTTGATGAGGCGCATCAGATCACCAGCGAAGCCTTCAATGCCTTGCTGAAAACGTTGGAGGAGCCGCCTGAGTGGGCCGTGTTTATCCTCTGTACTACCGAAGTTCACAAGATTCCGAATACGATCGCCTCGCGCTGTCAGCAATTCAGCTTTCGCTCCGTTGAATTCTCTGAGTTAACGGAGCGAATGGAGTACATCGCGAAGCAGGAAGGCATCGAAGCCGACCAGGAAACGCTCGCCGTTCTTGCTCAGGCGGGAGAAGGCAGCGTCCGCGACTCGTTATCGGCGCTCGACCAGGCGATTGCCTGCTGCGGAAAGGTTCTCAACGTCGAAAGCGTTCGCGCCTTACTCGGCATGTTTGGAGCCGAGTCGTTCCGCGCCGTCGCCGAAGCCGTGCGCGAGCAGAACAGCGAGCGCATGCTAGAGATCGTGCAGGAGCTCGAGCACAACGGCAAAAGCCTTCAGCATTTCTGCCGCGAGCTGGTCCGGTACTGGCGCAATCTGCTGGTGGCAAAGATCGCCGCGAAGCCGACTCGCTTGATCGCGGCTTCCTCCGGCGAGCAGCAATCGCTGCTCGAAATCGCCGCCTGCTTTAGTGAAGAGGACTTAACTCGGTATCTGCACTTGACGCTCGATCTTTTCAAGACTCTGCAGGCTTCTCTCCAGCCTCGCTTTCATCTTGAACTCGGGTTGGTAAAACTCGTCCAGGTAGGTAAGCTGCAAGCCATCGAAGAGGCAATCGCGGAGCTTGACGGTGGAGCGTCGCCCGCTTCTCAGCCGTTGCGAGCGAGCGTCCCGGCGCCCCGGACCGAAATCGCAAGGCTGGCTCCGGCTCCGGTCAAAACCGTGCAGCCGCCGGCGGAAAAACCGGCGTCGCCAAAGGCTAAGACGGGCGATTTTAAGAGCGACCTTCATTCCGCGCTTCTCGAAGATGGCATGAAAATGAGCGCCGACGCCGTCGAGCATTCCCTCGTTCGCGTGGCGGAGTCCGAAGTTGTCTTCACCACTGCCAAGACCTTCGCTCTTGGACTTCGCGATGCCGCTGTCGCAAAAACTGTTTCCACCCTTGCCGGAAAGCCCATCAAGGTTCGCGTCGAGATTGACGCATCGGCGTTGGCGCCAAGCCTCTCCTTCTCCACGGCTAACAACGGCGATTCGCCGCCTGCTGATAACGGTCTCGCGCAACGCGCCCTATCGCATCCCGCCGTCAAGCGGTTCCAGGAACTGTTTCCCGACTCCCACGTGCGCGCCGTGCGAAATTTGAATGAGTAGAAAACGCGAGGATCCATGAAACTTCCCGGTAACATGCAGGCCATGATGAAGCAGGCGCAGCAGATGCAGCAGAAACTCCAGGAAGAGATTGCCGCCATCCGGGTTGAAGCTTCCGCCGGTGGCGGAATGGTAACTGTCAAGATGGACGGCCAGAAGAACCTGCTGAGCGTAAAGATCGATCCGGAGGTGGCCGGAGATTTGGAAATGCTGCAGGACATGATCGTGGCAGCGAGCAACGAGGCCACCAAAAAAGTAGACGAAGAGGCGTCGGGGAAAATGGGCGGAATGCTAGGTGGGCTTGGATTGCCACCGGGGCTGCTCTAGGCCCGCTCTTCGCTCGCCAAGTTATGCCGGAATTTGCGGAACCGATGGCGCGGTTGATTGCCGAATGCAAACGGCTGCCGGGCATCGGACAAAAATCGGCGCAGCGGATCGCATTTCATTTGCTGCGAGCGCCGCGCGACGACGCCGAAAGGCTCGCCCAAGCCTTGATCGATATCAAGGACAAGCTGACACTCTGCGCGCAGTGCAATAACATCAGCGATTCGGAGCTTTGTCTTTACTGCCGCGATCCTCATCGCGATCACACTCTGCTGTGCGTCATCGAAGAGCCGCACAATATACTTCCTATCGAAACGGCCAATTCCTTTCGCGGCGTCTATCACGTTCTCCACGGAGCCATATCGCCGCTCCGTGGCATTGGCCCTGAACAATTGAAGATCCAGGGGCTGATCGCCCGTCTCGAGAACAGCGGCGTTCAAGAGGTCATCCTAGCCACAAACCCAACGGTCGAAGGAGAAGCTACCGCGGTATACCTGTCACGATTGCTGAAACCATTGGGCCCGCGTGTCACGCGCATCGGCATGGGCATCCCGGTGGGCAGCGATCTGGAGTTTGCCGATGAGGTGACGATGTCCCGGTCGCTCGAAAACCGCCGTGAGATGTAGAACGGCTGGCGTCGCTGCTTTATGAATAGCCAAGACGAACGCGATTTAAGCCGTTTTGGTTATGCCCAGGAACTGTTTCGAGACATGGGCGGGTTTTCGAATTTCGCCATTTCGTTTTCGAGCATCTCGATTCTCACCGGCGCCGTTACTCTGTACGGTTACGGACTCGGGATGGGCGGTCCCCGCGAGATGGCGTTCGGATGGCCCTTAGCCACCCTCTTTACGCTCGCCCTCGCCGTCAGCATGGCGGAGCTTTGTTCGGCTTATCCAACTTCGGGCGCGATGTATCACTGGACAAGCGCGCTGGGGAACGCGGGCTGCGGCTGGTTTGTGGCTTCGATGAATATAATTGGGCTTATCGCCGCGCAGGCGGGAATCAACTATAGCTGCGCTCAATTCATCCTGCCGTTCCTCCGCATTCCGGTCTCTTCGAAAAACGTCTTTCTGATGTTCATGTTCACTCTCATCGTGCATGGCCTGTTGAACCATTACGGAGTAAAACTCGTAGCGCGGCTCAACGACGTGAGCGTTGCCGTTCACATCGCGGGCGTGGCCCTCATCATCGCCGGCATCTTCTTTCTCGCGCCCTTGCAGCCCGTCTCGTTTCTGCTGACGCCCGCCGCTCACCCCACATTTGCCGCGCCAGTTGCATGGTTATTCTTGCTTGGCTTGTTGCAGGCGCAATGGACCTATACAGGCTTCGATGCGTCCGCTCATATGGCCGAGGAAACGGGAAATGCACGCCGCTCAGCCCCTTGGGGGATTGTCCTGTCGGTCGCCGTGTCGGGAATTGTGGGTTACGCTCTGTTGATCGCGCTGACACTCGCCATCCACTCGGCTCCCGGCCGCATTGGGCGCGAAAGACGCGCAAGGAAACGAGATCCCCGCCGCCATCGCCATCTTGCAGTCTTCTCTCGGAGCGAAGATGGGCAATACGCTCGTTGCCCTTGCATCCATGGCGATGTGGTTTTGCGGCTTGTCGACTATCACTTCGGCTTCGCGGACCCTGTATGCCTTGGCGCGCGACGGCGGGACGATATGGCCGCATTTCTTCAGCCGCGTCAACCCGAAGCACGGAACGCCCGGTCCCGCTATCTGGGCCATTGTAGCCGCAAGCGTGGCTGCTATGGCGTGGTCGGGTGCAGTCCCGGTCGTGACCTCGCTCAGCACTGTAGCGCTCTATGTGGCGTATATCATCCCCGTCATTCTCGGACTCAGAGCGCGCCGCTCCGGACCGCACACTTGGGTAAAGAGCGCCGTATGGAACGTGGGCCGCTGGGGAATACCTCTGAACGTCCTTGCAATCGGCTATACCTGCATTATCTGCGTCGTTCTTGTTATGCCTCCGAATGAACTCGCTGGAAAAACATTGGCCGGCGTGATGGCGAGTCTGGCCGCAGCCTATTTTTTGATTGTTCGCCGCAAGTTTCGCGGACCCGAATGGGCCCGGCCCGCGGCACTTTCCCGCATGGGAGATTTCGACTAAATGACAGCAGCGGAAGCAATGCGCTATTTGCCGTCTGCAGGCCATTTCATCGATGGAAAAATCGAATGGGGCAGACCTTCTCAGGTCATCGAACTCCGGAACCCGGCTACCGGTCAACTGTTGACTACCGTTCCCGATGCAACCGGGGACGACGTGGATCGTGCGGTCGCCTCCGCGCGCAAAACCTTCGAATCGGAAGCCTGGCGCGGAATGGATCCGTCAAAACGCGAGCGAATTCTAAACCGCGTCGCGGACCTGATGGAAGCGCATAAGGAAGAGCTCGCCGCGATTGAATCGCTCGAAAACGGCAAAACGTTCCGGGAAGCTCATCGCGCGGATGTCAATCCGGGCGTCGATTCGTTCCGATACTATGCGGGTGCGGTCCGCCGTATTTTCGGCGAAACGATTCCGGTAGACGGGCCCTATCTCAACTACACGCTGCGCGAACCGGTAGGCGTCGTAGGCGCCATCGTTCCCTGGAACTATCCCACTTGCATTGCCACGTGGAAACTCGCTCCAGCGCTTGCCTGCGGGTGTTCGGTTGTACTGAAACCTTCAGAACTGACGCCCTTGACTGCAATACGATTGGCGAAGTTGTGCGTGGAAGCCGGCGTGCCGGAAGGCGTGGTGAACGTGATCACCGGCTACGGAGCGAGCGCGGGCGAAACGCTGGCACGCCACATGGATGTGGACAAGATAAGCTTCACAGGCAGCATTCGCACGGCACGCGCTCTGCTGAAAGCCGCGGCCGAAAGCAACCTGAAGCGGCTGAGCCTCGAGCTCGGCGGCAAGAATCCGAACATTATCTTCCCGGATTGCGATTTCGACGAAGCAGTGGAAGCTGCGTTCTGGGGCATTTACGCCAATAAAGGCGAAGTGTGCAGTGCGGGTTCGCGATTGCTGGTGCACGAAAGCGTACATGACAAGTTCGTCGAAAAGCTCGTCGAGCGCGCCCAAAAAATGAAAGTGGGCGACCCATTCGATTCGGCCTCCGAGATGGGTTCGCAGATCTCGGCATCGCAAATGGAGCGTATTCTCAACTATGTGGAAGCCGGTACGCGCGAAGGAGCCACGCTGCGCTGTGGGGGAAAGCGCGACACCGAAGGCGCGAAAGCAAACGGCTTTTTCGTCCAGCCCGCGGTATTCACCGATGTCGCGCCCCGGATGAAGATCGCGCAAGAAGAAATCTTCGGCCCCGTTCTTGCCACCCTGCGATTCAAGGACGAGGAGGAAGCGGCGCATATCGCAAACGGCACCATTTACGGCCTCGTCTCGGCCGTCTGGACGCGCGACGTGCGCGTCGCTCATCGAATGGCGCGCCGCATCAAAGCCGGATCCGTGTGGATCAACACCTACAACGGATTCGACAGCGCCTCCCCCTTTGGCGGGTATAAACAGAGCGGTTATGGCCGCGATCTTGGCGCGCATGCTCTCGAGCAATACACGAACGTGAAATCGGTTTGGGTAGCGCTATGAACGGGATGGCCGCGATCCAGGACCGGCTCGCTAGTGAAGGATTTCGCCGCATCAAGCTGGGCGTTACCGATATCGATGGCATTCTGCGAGGCAAGTACATCAGCTTTGACAAATTCAAAAGTTCCCGCGATGGCCTCGCGTTCTGTGACGTCATTTTCGGTTGGGATATTGCCGACGTTCTATACGACAACGCGTCGTTTACAGGTTGGCATACCGGCTATCCGGACATTCAAGCCCGAGTTGACCTGGGCACGTTTCGAAAAATTCCGTGGGAACCCGGCACCGCTCTCTTCCTGTTGGATCTCTATACGAAGGATGGGAACCCGCTGCCGATTGCGCCGCGCCAGTTGTTTTCGAAGGTTCTCGAACACGCCGCCGCGGAAGGATACACGGCGAAATTTGCGGCCGAATATGAATTTTGGCTGTTTCGCGAGACGCCGCAGTCGCTCCGCGAAAAACACTTTCGCGACCTGACTCCGCTAAGCCCCGGAATGTTCGGCTACAGCGTCTTGCGGGCGTCGCAGAATGCTCCGGTAGTGCTCGACCTGCTCGACCAGCTTGCTGGCTTCGATGTGCCGCTCGAGGGCTTCCATACCGAGACGGGGCCTGGCGTGTATGAGGCGGCAATCGGCGTGGACACAGGGCTAGCAGCCGCCGACAAAGCTGCGCTCTTCAAAACGGCTGTAAAGGAAATCGCATCGCGTCACAACATCATTCCCACGTTCATGGCGAAGTGGAACGAGCATCTACCCGGTTCGAGCGGCCATTTGCATCAAAGCCTCTATTCCGCCCGAGACGGCGCGAACGTGTTCTTTGAGAACGGCGCAACGACCCCCTTGATGCGTCACTACATTGGCGGGCTCGTGAATTTTCTGCCGGAACTGATGGTAATGATGGCTCCGGCCATCAACTCGTATAAGCGTACGGTGCCCGGAACTTGGGCTCCCGTGAACTCGAGTTGGGGAAACGACAACCGAACGACGGCAGTGCGCGCGATACCAGGTTCAGCCAAGAGCACCCGCATTGAACTCCGGCTGTCAGCCGCGGACATGAACCCGTATCTGGCAATGGCGGCAAGCCTGGCTGCTGGACTCGAGGGAATCAAACAAAAACTCGAGCCGCCGGACGCCGTAACCAATGCATACCTCGCAGACAGCGGGCGCGCTCTGCCCCGCGACCTTGCGGAGGCCACTGCGCTGTTCCGCCAATCGGAGCTCGCTCAACGCTGGTTCGGCGCGGAATTTGTCGAGCACTATTCAGCCACGCGCGATTGGGAAGTGCGGCGATATCAGCGCGCCGTCACCGATTGGGAGCTGTCCCGCTATTTCGAGTCAGTTTAATTGCGATGAGCGTTTCTACGTTTTCGTTCCCGACGAAGGTTCTATACGGGGTCGGTGCTATCGAAAATCTGCCGGCAGAACTCGAAAAACGCGGAATGCGCCGGCCGCTGCTGGTGACCGACGGGGGACTTCGAAAGACTGCTGTCCTCGAGCGAGTCCGCCAACTCGTTCCGCATGCTCCGCTATTTTCCGGCGTCGATCCAAATCCAACGGAGCGCAATGTGCTCGGAGGAACGGCCTTCTATAAGGAGAACGATTGCGACAGCGTCATTGGTCTCGGCGGCGGATCGCCGATTGATGCGGCGAAAGCGATCCGGCTCAAAGCGACACATCCGCTCGACCTGGCCGAGTATGACGACAACATCGGCGGCGAGTCCAAAATCACGCGCGATCTTTCAGCCTTCATTGCCATTCCAACGACTGCGGGCACAGGAAGCGAAGTAGGGCGATCGACGGTGATCACGATTTCAGCCACCAACAGAAAGACAGTCATCTTCAGCCCGTACCTGATCCCCGATCTTGCCATCGCCGACCCGGCTCTGACCGTAGCAATGCCGCCCAAAATCACGGCCGGCACCGGCATGGACGCTTTTACACACAATGTTGAGGCGTATCTCTCGAAACCCTTCCACCCGATTTGCGACGCAATCGCCTTGGGCGGCTCGAAGATCGTATACGAGCATTTACCGCGCGTAATGCGCGATCCGAATGACCTTGAATCCCGGGGACAAATGATGATCGCCGCCATGATGGGCGCCATCGCTTTTCAGAAAGGGCTCGGCGCCGTGCATTCGCTCGCCCACCCCCTGTCAAGCGAATTTGGAATGCACCATGGCACCAGCAACGCGGTTCTGCTTCCGGCTGTTCTCGAGTTCAACCGCCCCGCGGTTCCAAATCGTTTCGCGGAACTGAAGCACTATCTGGGGAAAGACATCGCCGAATGCACAGCAGAATTGAACGAAATCTGCGGCATTGCTCGAAGGCTGCGCGACTACGCCATTCCCGAAAATGCATTGCCGGTGCTCGCAGAGAAAGCACTTGAAGATGGATGCCATCTCTTGAATCCACGGCCCTGCACCCGCGAGTCGCTACTCGAGTTGTACCAGTCGTCCTGGTAAGGCGGCATGCCGACTTTGCCGGGAGCACGCTCAACCGGCTAAATTGAACCACTCGTTTGAACAGGGCTTTTTGATGTATTGGGACGTCGTCGAAGTTAAGCCGGAAGAGGGATATCGTCTGTTTGTTCGTTTTAAGGACGGTGTGAGCGGCTTTGTGAGTTTGCCCTTGGAAACATTGACTGGCGCGCTTGCCCCCCTGCAAGACCCGTTGTTCTTTGCGCAAGTCTTCATCGACGAGGGCGCGGTGGCTTGGCCGGGGGAAATCGAGCTTGCTCCTGATGCGATGCATGCGGAGGTGATTCGTCAGCATCACGAATCTCCCGCCGATTTGCCCATCGAGAACTGACCTGAATG
>CAVRNU010000044.1:0-49316 GCA_963722585.1 Bryobacterales bacterium
AAATGTTCGTTGGATTCGGCGGCGCATTCCGCTTCAGAACGGTCGCTGTCCCAGAAGCGACGCCAGGAGCGGCCTGATTCTGGGCGTTCACAAACGGAGTCAAAATCGAAATCAGGAATAACACGATAGGCAATTGAAGCCGCATGAAAATAACTCCTTAAAGAACCTTTGACCAGCTCGCCTGGGTTACATAAATGCCGAGCGGGTTGACCCGGGCAAGGCGCTCTTCTTTCGGGGGATTGATCGCGATCGTGAAAACACCTTTCCAGCGATCCTTCTCTTTCACGGCGCCGTAGAGATCGCGAGTCGTCTCGATCCATTCGACTTCAAGAGTTTCTTCGCTGTCCTGAAGAACCGATTGCACGTCGACGGAAACCGCCTCCGTTTCTGCTCTGGTAAACGGCTGGTTATTTCGATAGAACTCCGAGATGAATGTTTGCGCCGGGCTCCCGCTGGCGATATGCGCATATACGCGATCGATGGCTCTCCGCTGCGCGACGCCGTCGGTCGTCACGAGCCTGAGGTCCTCAACCCATTCGATTACCGTGGAGCGTTTCAACCGCTCGTCGGCAGGGCTGGCCTGATCGGCAATGCCGGAGGCCACGGGCCGGCCGAGGTTATCCGTGACCACAACAAAGGGCACAACCCGTGATCGTGTAGCCAACCAGACCACGCCAGAAGCCGCGATGACGGCTACAAAGACGCACAGGAAAGCCATTGCTCGCCAATTGCGGGCTCTGGCAATTTGATCTCCATAGCGCTCATCCCATTCCCGCCGGGCTGCGAGGTACGGATTGTAAGCAGCCGGGGATTCCTCTGTATCTGGGCTCTCTGATCGATTGGCTTTGCGATTCGAAGCGAAGATTGCCAGGCTCATTGCTCCGGTATGCTCCTTCGGAGCCTCTTGGCGGATCGAGGCTCTACTAACAAGGGCTCAGACGAAGGAAATTCGGACAGTGACCAAAAGATTTAATTCACCAGAATCCGACCTTCTCCCAGATCGCTTACCGAAACACCACGGTCGCGTCCAGTTGGCCCTCATCCACAGCCAAACGCAGCACCAGGCCGACGAACATGTTCGAGACGCTCGCTACTCACTTCCGCCAGCGCTTCTATCCCAAAGTCGATCTTGCCCTCATCGACTGGTTCGATGTGGTCGCGCCCGATACCTACGATACCGCTCCATTTCAGTAAGCGTCCGATAAACGTTTATGGACGCTTACGTTTACGCGCTTTCTCGCGGAGCCGCTGTCGGCGCTGTGAATTCCGCATTGCGATCTCGCGACCTTTCGCACAAGGGTAATCAGCAACGCCAGGAGGAATACGTCGAGCGAACCATTCGAAAGGCGCTGCAGAGGATTGAGGGCATTGGGCGCGCGATGTGATCGTAGCGCAGTGTCGAAGATCGCATCCAATTTTGCGTAACTTCTGCTCAATCGGCTCATTGTTTTCTTCGTATCAAATCGTACTGCGATTCGGATGGAGAACGGCGTGTCACATCAACGGCTTTGATTAGACGTTTCAGTGAATCGAAAGAATCCATGCCATTCGGATGAACCTGTTTTCAATGGTTGCTATACGGCAACCGAAGTTGCTCGACAGCGAGCTTCTCACGGTCACGCGTCAGCAAGCAGCCGGTGCGCCGCCACCGAGAGAAACTACCTGAGTTTGCGCAAGCAAAAATCCAATCCGATAGCCGCTACCCAGGTGCCAGCAATCGAGAGGCAGACTGCGACTGCAAATCTTGCAAATGCCTTTAGAACGGGCGAAAGATCGGCGTTGCGTAAATGAACGACGGTTGCGATGACCAGCACCGAGCAACACTCTAGCGCAACCAAACCCCACAGATAAAACAACCCCCAATGTTCCGCGGCGGCTACCCTCGCCGCTTCAGACGGCAGGCCGTATAAAGCGCTATAGATCGTCGCTGATCGGAAGTATCCGATGGCGCACACGGCGGCCAACACGACCGTCGTAACTCCGAGCCAAACCCGAATCGGAGTGCGCATCTGTAACACCGTGTTAATTGGCATCACAGGTCGTTCCCGTACTGTTGCCCATGTCGTCTGAAGCACTAACGCACGCCTTTGGTGGCGGACTATTTTTCTGTTGTTGATTCCATTGGTTCTGGTAGATCAGAAAGAGGAGCCAATTGTAGTTAACGCCGTAGTTACCGGGATTCCCGTATTCCACGCCGGGTTGCTGGGGAGGAGCGGTGAACGGAAATGCTTTAAATGGATTATTTTGTACGTCCTGCGAATAACGCCGGTAGACGTCGCCCCAGTAGGTGCTTGGCGCCTTATCGCCAAAATCCAATCCGAGATCACGGAGGACGTCCTCGCAAGTGGACGTGCAGTTGTTGAACGCTACTGAGTAGCCGGGCGCAAAGCCGTTGAGCATGTGGGAGATCTGGTCGATAACCTTCTGCGCTTCGTCGGGAGTCGTTTGGATGGTAAGCGTTGCAAATTTCCCGGCGGCGACCTCCTGAGCTCTGGATTGGAAATCACCGGTGTTGAAAACTCCGGGTCCGCTACCGACGCTGTCGGTCCCACGGGCTGGATAATAGTCCAGAAATCCGACTTGGCCTGTCGCCTGATTTAGAGCGCCGACGAAGATGTGACCGAAATCTAAGGGCGCACCGCTGGGAGGACGGTAGAAGATTGTAATATCCTCGCCGTCCGCATCGACGTACTTCAGCGGATTGTTCCCGCCGTAGATATATTTATTGAGGGTATTTGTCGGATTTAGCAGACGAGCGCTTGTGAGATTGATTCGGTCCGGCGAAGTCCACCGCCCCAACATCGCACCATAGTAGCGTGCTCCGAAATAATCTAAGCCTGTCTCGCTATCCCTGATTTTGCCGGTAAACTTCTGAGTAACATTATCGCCAAACGGTCCCCATTCCGATAGCCGCCCGGCAGTGTTGCCCGGAATCTCCTCGCCAAACGGAACATAATCATGCCGGGCGATGATGCTGGCGCTTTCGTCCGTTACCAACCGCGTACTGCCTAAATGATCCGTGCTCAGATAGCACGTCGCGCACGGCAGAGTAGTGGATGGCGAAGCCGAGGAGTACTCGGCCGCCAGATGTCCCAGGGCATCGTAGATGAACTCCCGGGCGGGCCCGTTCGTGACCCACTTAGCGATTCGCTGGCCTTGGCCATCGTAGATCAACTGCTCCTGTCCGCCTCCTGCTGCCGGTGTTTCCGTTACCATAACTAGCCGGTTCTCAGCATCATAGGTATAGGAATCCGCTCCGGCTACCGTCTGATTACCCGCTGCATCATAGGTTGCACCCGAAATCCGATTGGCGCCGCCTGTAAACACGTTCGACGTTGGCATCAAGCTCGAGGTCGGCAGTCCACTATTGGCCGAGGTCCACATGTTCCCGAATTGATCGTAGCCAAACGTGCGCGACCATCCGCCCGAATCGCTGGCCGTCTTCAGCCGGTTTACTCCATCGTAGGTGAAGCTGGTGTTGAACGTCAGAAACTGCGGGTAATTGGGACCGCCATGCGAGGTGGTCACGCTCTGCAGATTGCCGTTATTGTTTGTCGTTCCCCAGGTAAAGCTTTGCACCAGGTGTTCGTTTGGGCCATTAGTACAGCTGCTGCCGTTCGGGGCTGCGCCGTTGACTGCCGAATCGATCATGCTCGTTGTCTGCAGGCGGCTGTTGTAGGTAAACGCCCGGCACAGATTGTTGCCGTATAAATACCAATTCGGCGAGCCCTGTGGAGCGTAGTTCACATCGCTAAGATAGGTCTTCTGTGTAGAGCCCACCGTGCCCGTAATCCCAGAAACTCGATTGGCTCCGTCATAGGAAATGCTCACCGTTCTTCCCGACGGAAACGTTTCCGAAGTGAGCGCCCCCGCCAGATTCCACGTATAGGAAAACGTGTAAGTCTGCCCGCTCATCTGTTGGTTGCTCAGCAACACGCGCCCTAGCGCATCAAAGCCCAGCATGTTCTCGCTCGCGTAACCGTTATTAATCGTCGTCAAATGGCCTTTGCTGTAAGGAGCGGCAGGACTGTCGTATCCGAATTGCACGGTCGGAGTTCCGTCGCTGTAGCTTTTTTGCTGCAACCGGTTCAATGCATCGTAGAGGTAAGTGGTCACCACGTTGCGATTATCAGTCCGCTGCGTCAGATTCCCGTCATTGTCGTAGATGTAAGAAACAGTCCCGCTCTCGGGATTGACGGCTTTGGTCAGACGCTTCAGCGAATCGTAGGTAAAGCTGCGGGTTTGCGAACCTTGAATGACGGAGGTGAGGTCATCCAGCGGATCGTAAGTATAAGTGGTTGCGTAGTTCGCCCCACTGGGATCTTCTGCGACGGACGTTAGCCGCCCCAATGCATCATAGGTCAACTTACGCTGTTTGCCGGCAGGGTCGGTCGTTGTTACCTGATTACCCAAATAGCTCGTGGTTGTGGTCGATCCGTCCGCCGTTTGCACGCTTGTGGGACGCCCCAGAGGGTCGTAGCCGTAGGTAGTAGCAAAATCTAATCCGTCGCCCTGACGAGAGGGATTCGTAGTTGAAGCAACGCGGCCCAGCGCGTCGTAAGTTTGCGTGGTGGCGATGTAGTCTGTGGGATCTTCATAGTTTGCAGTCTCAAACAAACGTCCAAAACCATCAAAGATCCTTACCGTTGGGATGTCGTAACCAGATGTTTGCGAATCGTACTCTGTTATGTTCGTCGGGCTGTTGTAGAAATAATTCGTGTGGCTGTCCTGAGTCGGCCCGCCGCCCGGTGCGTGGCGGATCTGGGTCAGCCGATCGAGCGAATCGTTATAGACATAGCCGGTGCCGACGCCATTCAGATCCGTGAACGAAATGATTTTACCGATGGAGTAGTCGTAGTTCGCCTGCGTGGACTGGCCAGCCGCATTGGTCGTAGTGGTCGGATGCGCGTACGTATTTTGGGCGTCCGAATAGTTATAGCTGACAGTGGGTTTTGGAAGTGTCGAGTCGGCATTCGCGCGTGCGTCTGTATAGCCGATCAGGTTCCCAGCAATATCGTAGCTGTACGCTTCCGTAGCATATGAATTAGTGTTGTTGATCCACGAACTCTTGCTCGTCAGATTGCCGCGCAGATTGTCTCCGGTTCCGACATTCGGGTCGTGCCCGATAACCCCAGGCGCGTCGGATATCGATCCCTCATCGTAATCATAGTACGTCAGCGCGGCGAGATTGCCGCTGCCGTCGTATACATTCACCTGGGAAGGCAACCGCAGCAGACGAACCGGAATGTCGTCATGGGTCGCATCTGTCACGTAGTAGGTCACTGTGTCGCGCAGGAGACCGCCGGGCGCGCCTGAGCCAAAGTCGTATTCCTTTCGGTCCGTAATATTGTTGAACTGATCGTAACCAAGCGCTACGCGCGAGACCAATCCGTTGTCAAGCGTCGTGTCGATCTGCACGTTGCGTGGATCGTAGGCTTGCTGCGTATCCGCGGTTCCGAGATACGGATTGCCTTGATCCGACCATGGCAGCGCGCCCTTCTGCTGCCAGGTGTTGACTGTCTTCTTCCAGAGCTTCCCACTACCGTCGTAGATATCGGTCTCGTATTCCAGACCATCTTTCCAGGCGTTATGGCTTAGAGGATCTTGTTTCGATGGCCGCACTTGATAGAAATAGTGATCCGTAATGCGAAGCGGATTCGAGTTGCCGTCGTATTCGGTGACG
Organism: Bryobacterales bacterium; assembly: GCA_963722585.1. GTDB lineage: Bacteria > Acidobacteriota > Terriglobia > Bryobacterales > Bryobacteraceae > KBS-96. Next base: position 5,684 of record CAVRNU010000044.1, read on the forward strand.
GTAGCCGAATTCGTCGTCACCGTGCCGTCCTGTCCTGCCGGGATGGAGTAACTGATGTCGGTCCGTCGAGCCAAAGTTTGGCCGTCCGGGTAGTCTCGCATTTCCGTTACACCTCGAAGAATTGCCAAATGAGCAAGATCAATTCCGCCAGGGTATGGCCCAATTGGGGACCATGTGAATTCATACGCCCCGCCCGTAGGAAGCTGACACCGCGCCAGTTCGCCATAGCTGTTGTACAGAAAATGATACGCATCGCCGTTGGCCAGCGTTACTGTAGCAATGACGGTCGGATTCCATGGATCGGACGCAGGAACGCCATTGAGACTCGGGTATACCTGTTGTCCGGTTTCAAGCGCATATCCGGGCGCCAAAGCTTCAGCTAATGGCACTTCCGAAACGGTGGCCGTTCTGTTAGCCCCTTGAAAACCCGGATAACTGATGGTGTCGATGGAATGGGCCTCGTCTGTGGATGTGGTTGTAACTTGCGCAACGTGACCCGTGCTGTCGGTCACACTATTCGTGCCGATCTGTGTAATGTTGCCATTTCGATCCGTGATGGTTGTTCCCGCGCCACTAAAACGGATTTTTGTACCATTTGGGAAGTACAGGGTGCCGGTAATACCTAACTGTTGCGTTGTACCCGAATCTACTATGGGCGTATCAGACTGGAAGTTCAGCTGAGATCCGTCATCGCTGATAAAGTAGCTTCCTCTGTTCGCCAAATTTTGACACGCAGACGCCGAGCCAGGGGATCCGCACGTCGTGGCAACGGGCTGGCCATAGTAATTGACGTCTACTAACTCGGTGACGCCACCGTCCGGGCGATAGAAATACAATCTGGAATCGGTGTAATATAAGCCGTTGACATTTTGAACAATATTACTTGCCTGGTTGAGAACCATAGTGCCTCCAGGATTCCGGATTGTATTGCCAAAAAACGAACCCGGGAGCAATATTCCAGTCGGCGCAGGGGAGTATAGATCACAATAGCCGGGTCCCGGACACACCGGCGAGCTACCGGGTCGGTCTTGAATCTGGCGCGCGAAATCAATGATCACAGATAAGGTCGGGACAATTTCGCCCCGGCCATTTAAGGTCATGACAGGTAGAGTGATGTTCAGACTTCCCGTGTAATAGTTTAAGGAAAATAGATTAGTTAGCGGATAAGAAGAAGCTGGCGTACCGGGGGCGATCATGTTCGGGATGTAGCCATCTGCCCCGGTCGTGGTTTGCCCATAGGCCAGGCGTGGAATCATCATCGTCCCGGATGCGATTGCGAGCGCGGTCAGAAAAATATTTGCCCAGCGCTTTCGATCAAATCGCCTGCCTAGGCCTCCAACAAGGCATGTCTTTAGTTTGAGAGAAGATTGAGTCATTCGTTTGTTCGTAACCCGCTGGAATCTCACTGTCGTCGTCCCCGAAAATATCTTTCTCCTACTCCTTAGGCGGCGACGTTTTGCTGACCGGCAGCACTGGGTCGGCGCTCGATCCTTTGGCCGTCATCGTGTCCTTCGGGATCGGCGGAACTTGCTTGACGGACTTCACCGGGTCGGTGCTCGATCCGGCCGCGATCCTGGTGTTTGCACCAATCACATAGGAGCGCGTGGCAGTGCCTGACGACGATGTTGCCGTCGTCGCGTTGGTTGTAGCAGTGTTGTTCGCACTGATGGTTCGCTGAACCGTGATGTCATCCCAGTACGCTGTTTCGGGCCCGGCCTGTTCATAAAGATGAATGCGCATGGCTCCGTTGCTGGTCACCGTGTAGGCCTGGCTGAATTTCTGCCAGGTGGTTTGCGGTGTGAAGGAACTGGAGACGTAACCGTTGCCCAGCGTGTCGTGAATACCCAATGCCACGGCTCCGGTGCCCGAACTTGAAGATCGAACCCAGGCCGAAACCGTGTAAGTTTGCCCTGGAATCAGGCCATAAACGTCTTGATAAACGAGGTCAGTGCTGTTAGTCGGTGCCATCGACAGGTCATACGTGCCGGAATGTGGCGCGACCGTGCTGATTGCTGCGGTCCCGGTTTGGAGTATCCATGGAGTGACCGTTCCGAGTTCAAAACCTCCGTTGGCGGGAGGTATGGGCGTCACGACTACGTCATCCCAGTAAGTGCTCTCCGAAGTTCCGGCCCCCTGGACAAGATGAATGCGCAATTTGCCTGTGCTCGTTGCCGTGAACGAGACTGTCATTTGTTGCCAGCCGGTACCAGGCGAAATGACTGCGCTGTTGGCGCCGTTGCCTTGCGTGTCGTGCACCCACAATTCGACTCCATTGGTGCTCGAGCTGCTCGATTTCACCCACACAGTCACCTGATATGGAAGCCCCGGAATCAAACCCGAGACGTCTTGAAAAATCCAGCTCTGCGTAGTCGTTCCGCCCAGCGTGGCTCCATATGCTCCCGAATGTCCCGTGGTACCGATTGCGGCATTGCCGCCGGCGATGGTCCAAGGAGTCAGTGAGCCGGTCTCGAAACCGCCATTTGGCGGCAGTGGTGTGACCGTGATGTCGTCCCAGTAGGTGGTTTCCGCAGCGGTACCGGCGAGCTGAATAAGATGAATGCGCAGTTTTCCGATACTGGTGGCGGTGAACGCGGTACTGATTTGTTGCCAGCCCGTTCCGGGTGAAACCGTAGTGCCTACTGAACCGTTGCCTTGCGTGTCATGCAGCCACAGTTCTATGCCGTTTGTGGTGGCTGAGGATGATTTGACCCACACCGAAACCTCGTACATCTAGCCCGGCTACGTCCTGGCAAATGAAACTCTGTGCGGTGGCTCCCCCGATGGCCACGCCGTAGAAGCCTGTGTGCGATTCGGAAGTGATCTGCGCATTGCCCGAAACAAAATAGGGCGCCATCGATCCCGTCTCGAAATCACCGTTGGGAGGCAACGGTGTGACCGTCACATCGTCCCAATACGTCGTTTCCGAGGTACCGGCAGCCTGAATCAAATGAATGCGCAGTTGACCGGTAGCCGTAGCCGTAAAAGCAGCGCTGATCTGTTGCCAACCCGTTCCGGGATATACATACGTTGCCACCGCACCGTTGCCCTGGGTATCATGCAGCCAAAGTTCCACTCCGTTTGTCGTGGCCGTCGAGGATTTGACCCACACCGAGACTTCGTACATCTGGCCTGGGATATAGCCCGAGGTGTCCTGGAAAACCCAACTCTCGTTGGTGGTAGCGCCTAGCGTAAGCCCGTACGATCCGCTGTGGGCGACGCTGCCGACCGACGCATTTCCGCCTGCGATGGTCCATGGTCCGAGCGAGTCGGTTTCAAATGTCCTATCCGCGACCACCTGCGCATTCTCGACCGCGATCACCTGATCGTTCAGCCGGATATATTCTTTGGCTGGTGTAAGCGGCGACAGACCTTGTGAAAACCCATGTTGGCAGCAGCCAACGAGCAGCAGAACAACAACTGCGAGACGATGATGCAATCAAATCCTCCGGCGATCCCTCTCGCTCCCGACAACACACAGCGGTGCTATCGACGTGATGTCCTGAGCCCACTTACTTTCGCGAGAAAACGAAAGTAAGTCACAAATCAATCAGGAAACCCTACGAGTAGCGATGGAATCTGGTCTCATCATCGCGAAGGGCAAGGCAGAGAACAATCACCAAAGTATTTTTCTGAGTGATATTACATTCCACTTACTCCATTGAACGGCGTAAGAAAAAACCGTTTCACCGTTCCGAGTGCTTGAGTGCCCCGCTGCCTGACCATGGCCGGCGCTTTCTCTGGATTTGAGCCGGACGCCTCCTGGCCTCGCGCAGAGGGTAAACAACATTGAGCACAGATAACCGGAAGTTTGCGAGTGATATGGCGCCGGTCTGAAACTACTCTTCGTGTTCAATCGGCATCCGCGGAGGTGAGACTTGGGGAGCCGAATCGAGAGCGACACGACGGCCGATATTGCGGATCTGGTTCGACGCTCCGTGCAGGTTGCGGCTTGTTCGTTGAGCGGCTGAGGAAGCGTTTCCCGGAAGCGGGCTTGGTCCGGTCCGCTTTTGTTCGTTCACTGGTGGCGTAGTACTCGGCGGCGCATATTGCGAGGGCGACGATGACGAGGCTTCCGCAGTGAATCCGCTCGAATCTAGATTGATTGATTGGGTTACGAATCCCTTTCCTGGTCGCTCTCCTTCGAAGCCTGAGCCGCTAAGCGCCTCCGCGCCTAACTCCGCCAAAATCTCTTCTGGTGCGGTCGATGATTTCCAATCGCGGGGAGGATGAACCGAACCACCGCCGGTACTGGTAGAAGAGGCATCCGCGGGATCGGCCACCGCGCCCCTACTTCCCGGTCCGCGACCAGGCGGTGGGGAGTTCCTTGGCCCGATTCCATTTGGATTTGGACCGGATGATCCTGGCGGCGGTACTGACCCTCCGCCTTTGCCTGCCGCAGTGGCCGAACTTACTTCAGACGTTGTTTTCGCAGCAGCGGCGCTATCCGCGCCGATTTTTGTTGCAGAAGTTGTACCCGCGACGGTGCTTGCTGCCGAGGCGACCGCGCCTGCTCCAAGCGATCCCGCTGCAAATGCGCCCGCAGCGAGGGCCGTACCGGTCGTTATCAGATCGCCACCCGTCAATGCCGGTGCGCCTCCGAGCACGGCACCGAAAAGCTTCGGAATTTGCCAGCACAGCATCATAAAAATGACCGCGCCGCCCATTACGTCGAAGGCAACCAGCGCAGGATTTGGCGAAGCCCCTACAGTTGTCGCCTCGGTTGCCCAACCAACGCCTAGATTGAATCCGGCGCTTATCAGGCAGTAGATGAGAACAATCTTGATTCCGATCGAGACGCCCAGGCCAATGTAACGTTCGACGTAAGGCGCAGTCCATCTGCTGCCACCGAAGCCGAGGAATAGAAATCCGACGGAGACAATGATGTAGCTTTCTACCATTACGACGACGAAGTTGATGGTAATGATGACGTATGAGAGGACGATGATGATCGCGCAGAATACGAGCGCGAAGGCCGGGCCTGGGTTGGTGAAAAATCCCGAACTGCCGGCGCTGTCCATCAAAGCCCCTGCGATATTGATCCCTTGAGCCATCACATCGCTTGGCGAAAGCGGATGCCCCATGCCAGCCGCGCTGTAGCCAATTTGTTCGAAGCTGTCGATGATTGCTGGGATCCAGTTCCGCCCGTTGATTAACAGCGCGTAGAATGCACCGATCCACATGACCTTTCGGATCAGCGCAGAGGTCCAGCTCTGGAGATCGGTCTTATCGAGCACCATTGTGGCCGCGCTCCAAGTGAATTCGATCAGTGCCAGAATGCCGAACAGACTGTTTGCGTAGACCCAGACATTTGTGGTCCAGAGAATCCGCTGATTGCGGAACTGGGTCATGATGTTGGTGGGAACGGTGGTCTGGAACCCAGCTTGGGCCAGCGCAGTCTCGGCCGCCAGTGACAGCAAGGCAATCGCGGGAAGCCAATGCAACGGCAGTCGCGCGACGAGATTCGCGCGCCCGTTTCGATCGCGAAAGAAACGTCTAATTTTTCGCACTTAAGCAGACCTCCCCTCACACGCTCGCAAGAGCATCAATCTCGGGGTCCAACTGATGAAGAGAAACGCCCACAATGCCTGGGAACATGCTGACCTTCAGGTAGCCAATGCCGGCCTCGATTTGCCTCGCAAGTACGCTTTTTGGCTCCGCGTACGGGCAATCGGCATATTTGGGTTTCGGAGTCTGAAGTTCTACCTTGAGCTCCCTCGTCATCCCGTTTCTGTGAACGAGAGTGAGCGCGGCAGACGAGTCCATCCGAAAATCGGGCTGGCGGGGTGGCCGGAATTCGCGATCATTGATACTGAGGAGAATGTCACCGGGTTTTGCCCCTGCGCGGTCCGCTGGGCCGTCAGGCTGGACATCCTGAAAAATCCAACGCACACCATCGTCTGTTTCCCACGACTTAAACGTGGCGTTTATAGAGTTTCTGCTCGGAACTGGAGTGCTCTTGTGAAAGAAGCTGGTGTGCGACGTACCAAGTTCGGCCAGCAGCCGATTTAACAGTCTTTCGAAGACCTTGTCGTCGCTGGCCGAAAGAATGAGATCGCGATGTTCCTGGACGAGCGCGGGCCAGTTGCGGCCGTTAAATTTTGGGTCGAAGAACTTTTGACGTACGAGGGCATCGACCTTTTCGAATATTGTTTTTCTCTCATCTACTGTCATCGTGTATGTTCCTTCTCAAATGGCGTCCGAGCCCTCTCCTATGAGCTCGAACGCCGCCCAATAGAATGGTTCGCCCAATTCTGTTTGACTGTGAGCAAGCCTGAGCTGCGCGGTGCGCAAAGCTTCCGCCTTCGTCTTTCCGTGTCCCAATTCGAGGTAAAAGACACGCATCAACTCGGTTGTAGCGGTATCCTCGACTCTCCAGTAAGTGGCAACCGCACTCCGCGCACCCGCGTAGAGAAAGGCGTAGACAATGCTGGAAACTCCTTCTTCTCCTTCCATCTGCCCAACGCTGGTGTCACACGCCGAGAGGGTAACCAGGCTGGTTCCGGCAATCGGAAGACCTGTGATTTCTCGAACCTGAAGCAAGCCATCTTCACCGGCCGCCCGATCTGGAGCGAATACAAGAGCGGCGCGGTCGGGGTAAGCGGTATCGGCAAGCGCATGTAATGACAGGTGAATCACCGTCAGCGGTTTGGCCGCGTCATGTTTGAAATTTGTCTCGGTGGCATTGGCATGGGAAAGTACTACGCTGTTTACGTCTCCAAGCGCGGAGCGAACCGCTTGTATTTCATCCGCGGAATCTGGCAAATCCCACAAGGTATCCCGTCGAAGGTCACGGACTCCACGAAAGATTAGGTTTGCCGCCAGGCTTCGAAGCCCGCCTCCGTAGTCAACGTCGCCGACGGCGAGCAGCTCGCGGGGAACAGCGGACGTCCGTGACCGTACGAGGGCAAAGACAGTGCCCGAGGGTGCATAGCTGATAGTGCGGGTTTCAATCAGATAACGGTTCTGGTCATCCGCGAGGCCCGCAAACGGAATACGATGCAGGCTCCCGTCCGGAACGACAATTACGAAGGGCGTGCTAACTACGGCGAGAATAGGCCTCAGGACTGCCGCATAGAGCGCTCGACCTGCAGTTTTGGCATCGCCTTCTTTCTTAACAGCAGATAAGTAGCGATCTACGAGGGCATCAACCGTTTTTCGAGCTGGAAGATCAAACACCTGGGCGCCGGTCCTCGATATCGCAAGGCAATAAGAGGCGTCCCCGCCAACAACATATTCGAGCAAGGTCTCATTAGCTGTAATGGCCTTCTCGACATCTGCCAGCGATGGGCGATGCCAAGGTGCGTTTTCGAGTGGCGGCCTTCTTGGGAACGGGAGTTCATTCTCGGCATCCGCTATGGAGTCGGAAAGCCTTTCGGGGTCGGTTTTATTGGTTGCGTCCCACAACTGCATTTGCAGTAGCGCCAATTTCCGCTCGGCAGCAGAGATGGCTGCGGGCTGACGAATCACGTTGCTATCCATCTCCGCCCATAACCGGTCGGCAGCTACTCGCCCGCGCGCTTCCTCGATGATGTCGTACGCCTTAGCGAGGTCGTGCCGCTTGACCTCGAGCTCGAAGTGTCCGAGAAAAACTTCGCTCATCGCCGCGATGACTGCACGTTTGACCATTGGCGTGGGCGTATTGCTCAACATGGTCCCGACGATTTGTTCGGCTGTTTCAAACGTGTGCTCTGCCGCTTCGATTTTTCCAGCAGCCGCTTGGATATTTGCTTCAATCGCCAAGTGCTCTGGCAGCTCGTACACTTCGCCCATTTCCCGATGCGCCTCGATACACGCCCGCGCGCATTCTTCAGCCTTCTGCAGATTGCCGGCAACTTGGTAGAGAGAGGCAAGACGGGCATTCACCTCGGCCAGACCACGATTGAAGTGAATTACGCGAGCGAGAGCTGCGGCCTCCTCGTACTGCGCAATGGCGTATGAAATGTTGCCCTCCGCCCGCGCAAGCTGTCCCGACGCCGCCAGGATGTCCACCTGGTAGCCGATGTACTGGTGCTGTCTGGCATAGTTAAGACCGAGTTCGATGACTTCCTGGGCCTCTTCGAAGCGGCCAAGTTGAATCAGTGCGCTTGCGCGACCCGATACCGCGATCTTTGGAAAGCCAGCGCCGGGCGTGCGCTCCGCGATATTGATGGCCCGATTGAGCGCTAGAAGAGCTTGACCTGGCCCCCGATTCTCCACCATGCCTTGTCCAAGCAGTGAAAGGTAGCGAATCTGGGCGCCGGTGTCTCCTCGCACGGTGGCATTTGCCAGGGCCTGCAAGATTCGCTTGAGTGCGTCGTAGGAGTTTCCCTCCAGAAAGGCGAGGATTCCAAGCTCTCCAGCCGCCCTGGAAGCCGCATCTTTATCGCCTCGTAGATTCGCCACACGCCCCAGTTCTTCGAAAGAAGGTCGGGCGGCGACGCCATCGCGGTTGAGATCGACATTGCCCTTCACTTCCAGGCACCTTTGCTTCAATGCAAGGTCTCTTTGGACTTCCGGCCGGCCAAGAATTTGCGACAGTTCGTCCGATACCTGCTGCAAATTGGAAGTCTCAATATGAGCCTGGAGGAGGCTTACATGCGAATAGAGCGCGTTTCGCATATCACTGCGCGCCCGAAACTCACTCTCGAGCTGTCGGAAGATCGGCCCGGCAGCATCCCAGTTGCCGAGTTTGGCGTAATAGTCGGCGCGGTCCAGTTGCGAGTATGGACTCGTACCAGCCGGGGGTAAGGCAGCGCGGGCGGTCCAGAAGTGTCCGAGCCCGTACACTGCGGCTCCAGCTATTGTGGCGGCTATCAGAAGCCGACGTTTCCGGGACATTCCTTTCCGTGGCGTACTGGAAGTACCAGCCATTCCGATTATTGTAAGATACCACCCTAATTCGCCTCGGAGTCGTGAGTCTTGGCGGCAATTAAAGCCGTAATTCTGTCCTGATTTGCCCGCGTCAAACCCTTCTAAATGAGGGATTTGACATGGATCGGACCGCAAAAGCTGTCATTACGCAAGTTTCCGCTATGGAATGCGACACGTTCGAGATCGGCCTGTTTAAAGCGGACGCACAGCCAATGATGCTGCCTCGGACTTGGGATGCAGACACACTCGTCAAGTCCATAAACTGGCTTAAGCGTCAAAACCTGGCTGGCCGGAACATATACATCCGTCCCAGCGGGGAGCATTACCTGAGCCTGGTGGACGACCTCACACCAGCAGCGGTGATGGCGATGAAGCAAAGCGGATTTCAGCCGGCTTTGGTAATCGAAACCTCGCCCGGCAACTTTCAGGCTTGGCTGAAGCACCCAGAACGCCTCTCCAAAGAAATGGGAACCGCCGCCGCACGCGCGCTAGCTGAAAAATTTAGCGGCGACACCGGAGCGGCCGACTGGCGCCACTTCGGGAGGCTCGCCGGCCTGACAAACAGAAAGCCTAAATACATCGACGTTCAAACCGGCCTGTATCCGTTCGTTCGTCTCGCGGAGGCAAGCGGGAAGGTCTATCCGCAGGCAGAGAGGTTTTTATCTGAAGTGCGGGCGCAGCTTGAAAGGGAAGTTCAGCATCGCCGCCGATCGAACGAGCGCTACATGAAAACAGCCCCCCAGCCGAGAGGAGACCTGAAGGCGATTGACGATTTCCGGCATGACCCGCGGTACCTCGGCGACAACACCAGAGTCGACCTGGCCTATGCGGTTTACGCGCTCTCTCGCGGGGCTGCCGCTGGCGACGTTAACGCGGCTTTGCGTTCTCGCGACCTCTCACACAAGGGCAACGAACGCCGCCAGAATGAATACGTCGAGCGCACGATTCGAAAGGCGTTGCAAAGGATCGAGGGAATTGGGCGGGGGATATGAGGCGGCGTTGCCGCGTCACTGCACAGGTATTGTCGCGATTTGAGAAGCGCCCAACCAAGGCGGCCACTCTTGTTGTCCGTGAGCAAATGTAGGTATTATAAGTGGCGATTTCCGGAGGTATTCATGGGTGTTGAGAGCAGCCGTCAAGATCCAGTTTTGCGATCCCGGCTGGGCAAAGCGTGGGCTGAAAGATTTTTCGATGAGGGTGGCGAGGTATTTGTAATCATTGAGCCCAAACCGGAATATGAACCTACCCATTGCATCGACCATCTCGAACGAATGAGAGTTCGATTCCGGCTCCGCGGGTTCGCACGTCCATACGTAATCGCTGCCTTAGATGCACAGGATTTCTTGGCAAGATCGCGAGAGGCGATATCGAACGACCCTGGCCCAATCAAGTACGTGTGGTACGACGCTCCGCTTGTTCTGCAGACTGACGTCTCATCTACTTTGGTTGGGGCTTCCGACCCCAATGACCCCCTTTGGGGCCAAAACTTCGGCGCCGGTATCTGGTGGGCAATCATCGATACTGGCGTCGATGGCGCACATAATCACTTCCAGGGCCGACAAATTGTGCAATATGGAGTGAATTCGAGCGTTGGTGTTCCCGATCCTACCAATTTGGCAGCGTGGAGCAATCTGAAGGAGGCTCCAGTGGACAATCATGGGCATGGCACTCATGTGGCTGGCATCATCACTGGACGGGAAAGTGGCGGCAACCGCCGTGGTATCGCTCCAAAAACGGACCTCGTGAGCTTTCGCCTGACACAGACAGCCGGCAACGAATGCGGGCGCGAAGGAGATCTCGTTTCCGTTCTGAAGTTCCTCGTTGCAGCAAAAGCCTCGCCTCAATCGGCCGGACTCGCGGCAATGCCGTTAGGAGTAAACATCAGTCTAAGTGTCAAGCTGAACTCACAAGACGAGAGAGTTAGCGACGCTCCAGTTTGCAAAGCTCTCGACGAGGTCGTGGATATTGGCCTTCCCGTAGTTGTCGCAGCTGGAAACTATGGTGCCGAGACCTCTCAACCGACCGTCTTTCAATTCAGAGAGGTGTCGTTACCAAATCCCGCAAACGCTTACGGAGCGATCGTAGTAGGCGCCTGCCATAAGGAGAATCCGTCGAAAACGGGCGTATGGCAGCGGTCATCGCGGGGCCCAACAGCAGACGGAAGAGAGAAGCCTGACCTTGTCGCACCTGGCGTAACGATAGCCTCTGCCGAAGCAAATTCCCAGTCGGGCTATACCGATATGAATGGTACATCCCAAGCTGCGCCGCACGTCGCCGGCGTCATTTGTGCGCTCATGAGCGAGGTACCGGCTGTCCAGAACATGACCCCCTTGCGTATTCTTCAAATGCTGAAATTAAGTGCTCTCAGCCTCGACAGAAACCCCTATTACCAAGGTAGTGGATTAGTGCGGTTACGAGGCGCGCTCGATAGAGCCAAGGAGGAATCAGCCAATTGAGTAACTTTGCTGTTGTTCTGGTCCACGGCATGGGAACTCACCGTCAGAGCTGGTCTCAAGAGTTGCAGAGCCACTTGGCTGGTCGGCTGAGTCCGTTTCTGTCGAACTTAACTTTTTTTGAGACCGTGTATTCAGATCTCGTCGAAGGGGTAGTAGAAATTCAGTCCGAAAGAACAACTGCCGAGGCACAGGCCGAGCAGACGGCAATCGCGGTTGATGTAGCCAGACTTGATGCTACGGTGGATGCTGTTCTCGGTCCAGCTGATGACAGGGCGGAGGTCACGGTTTCCGGCGATATGAAGGATACGCGCCGAATCCTGCATGATCTCCAAGCCTATGTAGTTCGCTACTTCAAGAGCGCGGCACTGCGTGCTGCGATTCATTCCCGGTTACTGGAAACCATAGGGTCGGCAGTACGGTCCGTGGGTGGAAAACAGAATCTGATTCTGCTTGGACACAGCCTCGGCTCTGCCATCGTTTGGAATCTGACGGCCGATGAGCCTTCCGTCGCGGGGCTGCACAGGCTGATAACACTCGCGTGTCCGCTAGGGTGGTTTCAGCGAGCCGGTGTAATACAACAAAAAGCGGTTCGGGGCCGTTGGATCAACGCAGGGACGCCGGCCGATATAGTATGTCATCAGGAAATTGGAGAGCCTTTCTTTTGGGCAACAGAAGGATTAGTCTCTGTGCGAACTCGTCGCTTCCAGCAGAATCCTCACAGCGGTCTTATAACCGATCCGGATATTGTCGCTGACTGGGCCCCCATAATTCTGTAGACGAACATTCTCAGGACTGTAAGCTAGCCGGACTACGGCGATGGACGCAGATATCGGGACGCCAAAAGCTTTCTCCCGATGATCCTTTCAGTGTTGGACCAAACAGCAGAATACAAAGGTCATTACTACAACCCAGAACACGAGGAAGCGGGCGAATGTCTTCGGACCCATCACAAGCGAAAGCAAATACACGAGCCGCATAGGAATCACCTCATACTAAAACTTCAGGCCAACGGGAAATACCACCCAAAACAGATTCCGCAGACAAACATTAGAACGGCGGCGAGGGCGCCGATCACGGTCCAGCGGACGAGTGCCGGCCACGTATTCGACCGGTTCGTCTGCAGAACCATCTCGCGAGCTCTCCAATTCGCCTCTTTCATGTCCTTCTGAATTGCCTGGCGTACCTCGACTGCGCAGGCTTGCACTTGTTGAGCAAAAGCCTTACCGGCACGTCGTTCTATTTCGCGCATCGATTCCGAAAAGTCCGCCATCTTTGCATCGAGACTGCCCGACACCTGCGTGAACGTGTTTTCCAGGATGATTTGATTGACAGCGACCAGAACGAATGCCGGATCATTTGGTTCGAGTCGGATGCCACAGCGAGCGAACGCTTTAGCGGAGAGATCCTCGATGTCCATAGTCGTCTCGGGCTAGAACGGAAGGGCATCCAACTGTTCAAACACCTCGCGCTGAATCATTTTGATTCGCTGTTTGCTCATGAGCGTGAAAGGCCCTTGGAGAATCCCCTCTTCCATCGTCAGTTTTCGCGATATCAATTCCTCAAAGTCGCGTCCAAAAGTATCCTGATGCCGTTTTGCCAGGAGAACCCAGCCAAAGATCTTTTCGGCATTGTCCTTATAAACCGCCATATCTGCGAAGTGCTTTCCCTCTCGTTCTACGTGCCCAAAATATTCGTTTATCCAGACGACCAGATTCCGCCGCGATGTGCTCTCGGCCAAGCTTTCAAAGCCCTTGAGAGTGTCGGCAAGCGCCTGACCCCCTGTGATGACAGTGTGGACGTAGAGAAGCCTTCCTGCTCTTTCGAGAAGTTCCAAAGCGTTGTTCTCAAGTATGTAGCTCCACAATGGAATGAAAGTCGACGCGCCGCTATCGACTACGAAGACGCCTTCTTCGGTGAGAAGCCGTTCCATTAGGACATCGAAACCACGCTGATCAACATTCCCGTTCACCAGAAGGCTCAAATGCTGGGCATTTAATGCCTTGTATTGAAATAGCGTCTGGTTCACGGGGTCCGTATCAATGCATTTCGCCGCCGCACCACGGTGTACGTAATACTGCGCTACGATGCTAGCCACGAGCGACTTGCCAACGCCGCCCTTTCCCTGCAACGAAAGGTGAATGACGCCTTTCACAATCCCGTCGACTCTTTCAGCTGCGTTGGTCTGTTCGGTCGGCATAGTGCTCTTTGGGAGATCCTCTCTTCTTAGATCAGTTTGCTTTCATCCGGCGGACCGGGCTTAAATTCGAATCGCCTTACCTTGGCGATGCGTTCTCGAAAATCTGCAAGGGCGTCGGCCTTGCCGGGATTTCGAACTTTTCGGCGGTCAACAACATCGCCGACGATCTCAGAATCAGCCGGTTGCCCCAGCATTTTCCCCGCTCTTGCGCGCGGTGCTCCGAAGCGTTTTTCCTCGCGGCGCAGGCGTGTCACGTATTCGGAGAGGCGCCTATAGGAAATTGCAATTCCTGCTTCGGTTAATCGTTCATGAACGGCCTTGAGCGAGTGCCCTTGGTCGAGGGCGGTCTTGATTTCAGGCCATGCAAGGCGGACGCACGCGATAAGTGTCTTGGGTGTTTCGCCATGTAGAGCCTTTAGGCGTCTTAAGTCCAAGCTAGCCATGAGCCTCCTATAGGTAGGGGGTTGGCGAAGGGTACTTTCGGACGAAATCCGCAAATATTTCGGTTGTGTCCCGGCCCGTTCCGGTTTTGTTACGGCAAACTGCGCTTATCTCCGGTTTTCTCCCGTGAAGATCCGGTCGATTCCGGTTTTGAGGGCGAGTATGCCCACAGTAGGGGCCAGCAGACGCATCCAAAGTCCGGTAGTGGAACATAAAGGGTTGGCTGCCGTTTCGCTTGTGCGCCGGCATTTTGTGGTTTGTTTTAGTTCACTTACGGCGGCAGTCGGATTCGAGCTCATAGCTGCCGTTTAGCTGCCGCCATAATCTCACCGGCAAGCGTGTCCGAATTCTCGTTCCGTACGCCCTTAGCTGTAGAGAGCCATGAAGAGAAGGACCATTCGTATTTCTGACCAGCTAGATGAAGAGATCAAGAAGCTGGCGGCAGGCCGGGGATTCAGTAACCCGACTGCATTCTTGCGGGCCAGCCTGGAGGCGCTTGTTCATGAAAAGCACACCAACGGAGCCGAAGATGTGGAACGCCGCGTCGCGGCAACGCTCGATCGCCTCGGGCGTGATCTCTTCCGCATGAGTCGCGCTCAGCAGGCGCACTTTGCGGTTAGTGACACGCTGATCAAAACGCTCTTGACGTGTTTGCCCGAGCCGCCGCCGGAAGCAATTCCGCAAGCTGTTGCGCGAGCGAAAGAGCGTTACCGCCGGTTTGTGAAATCCGCCGGCCAGAATATGGTGGGCGATTCCCTTGCGGCAATGGGCGATTTGATGGGCAATGGCGAAGGATGAAGGGGAATTCCGGCTCCGACCTCGAAAACCGCCCAGTTCAGGTCGTCGAGATGATTCTGCATACGCCCTGTTATTTAAGGCCGTCATCCATTATGCACGGGCGAGCCGAGTACGGAAGAGTGGATCTTTCACACGGTCTCGGCCCAATCGGCCATACTCCCAAAGGTGCGCCGTTCGCGCGACGTATTCCCGGAACACGGTCACTGGGCAATGGCGTGCGCATGGCCGCTATCTCGCTAGGGATAGCGCAACGGGCGACATTAAATCGACGGAAGCGGGTTTCGATCAAGGAAGCGACGCCGTTGAAGTCGCGACCCGGCTCGATGAGTGGCAACGTGCCGGCGACGAAAGGCTCTGGAAGCTGATCGTTTCGCCAGAGTTTGGCGAGCGAGTCGATCTGAAGCGCCTTACGCGGCAGCTCCTGGAGCGGATGGAGCTTGATCTGAAAACTCCTCTCCAGTGGGTTGCCGTATGTCATTACAATACCGAGCATCAGCATGTTCATATCGCGCTCCGCGGAGTGGATGGCGACGGGAAGCCGCTGCGCCTTGAAAGGGACTACATCAAGCACGGCATTCGCGAGATCGCGTCCGCTCTGTGCACGAATCAACTCGGATATCGAACGGAACTTGATGCTGAAGTAGCCCAGCAGAGGGAAGTACACGAACACAGATTCACGTCGCTGGATCGCTTGATCCGAAATCGTGCCAGGGAGGGAGGGCCGGACGGTACCCATCTCGAAGTAGCCTTCGAAGCTGGTGACGCATTGAACCTCGCCAGAACCAGCAGGCTAGACAGCCGCCTCACGCAACGCTTGATGGCACTTGAGAGCATGGGCCTGGCGAGCGTCGTGAGACCTGGCGCCTGGATCGTGCAAAGCGATTTCGAAGACGTGCTGCGCAGTATGCAGCGAATTCGCGATCGGCAGAAGACCCTTGCGGTTCACGGCGCGGCGGTCTCCGACGACCGCCTGCCCGTCAGCACTGTGAACCTGCGTGATCTGAAGCTTGTGGAGGGGCGAGTTCTGGTCCATGGCGAAGAAGAAAATGGCCGCAATTACCTGATGCTAGAAGGTACAGACGCCCGAATTCACCATACCTACTACACACCAGAAATCGAAGAGGCACGGGCTCGCGGGCTAATGAGAACAAACTCGTTCGTCCGGCTGCGAAAGATGATGGTTGCCAGGAAGCCACTCCTTGAAATCGACGACCTCGGAGATGCCGAAGCAATCCTGCGGAATCATGAGCATTTTCGAGAGTCGGCCAGGCACGTATTGCGCCAGGGCGTAGCCGTTCCCGAAGGCATCTGGGGCGGCTGGCTCGAAAGTTATCAGTCCGAGCTAAGCCAAGCAGTCGACAAGCTCGCTGAGGAACGGCAGCGGATGACCAAAGCGAAAGCGCGGGCTCAATCACAAGAGCGATGAGACACGTAGTCCACCCTGATAGACGATTCTAACGGTGAGCACGCCCTCTTATACTTGGAATTGGGCGGCAATATGTATGCGGCTTGCGCTTAGAACAGCCCTTGTACTTCTCCTTTTGGCCTATCCTCGGCCGCGCGCCTTGTGCGTCACGGGGGTCCCAGCGACGGTATTACAGAGGGTGTTTGAGATCAGAGTCGCGAACTCCGTGGGTTCGGGCTTCGTTCTGGACTATCCAGGTGGCACACAGTTCCTAGTCACCGCAAAGCACATGGTGGGACGCGGCCCTGACGTTCCAAAAATCGAGATTCTGCACGATGACGGTTGGAAGGCACTCGCGATCGAAAGGATTCTGCGGTGCAACAACAATTGCGACATTGCCGTCATAGTCCTGAAAGTGCCTTTGAGAACACAGATCGCTGTTCCTCAGCCTGAGTTAGATCGAACGGGCCAAGGTTATTACGTAGGCGAGGAAGTGTTTTTTGTCGGCTTTCCACTAGGGCTGAGCATGGGAGGTGTTTACCACGGACATTCCCTTAACGGAGATTTCCCAATCCCGCTGGTCAAGCGAGCAACG
This sequence comes from Bryobacterales bacterium, assembly GCA_963722585.1. GTDB lineage: Bacteria > Acidobacteriota > Terriglobia > Bryobacterales > Bryobacteraceae > KBS-96. The sequence goes on from CAVRNU010000044.1 coordinate 22,426, forward strand.
GTTTCTGGTATCTATCCGGAAAACGGCTTCGATTTGTTGGACGGCTTCAACAATCATGGATTCTCCGGTGGCCCCGTAATTGTTGTACCGGACAACCCGGCAAGCCATGCGGTTCAGATCATCGGTGTTGTTTCTGGTTTTATTCCACAGGAGCTCGAGCCGAGACGAATCGAGGGAACACCATCAAATGCAGGTGCCGCGCCCCCACCCTGGCAGGTGAATTCCGGCATCCTTATTGCCTGGAGAATCGCTAAGTCTGCAGACCTTATCGACTCTTATCTGCACAGGCAGAAATAAGCAGGTGAGGGCGACGTTCAGGTAAATGTCTACCAGCTTATGCGCGGAGCCTCGGTGTTGCACGAGTAGTTTTCGAGCACCGGCCCGAGCGGGTGTGCGGGCCGTAAAGTACTTGCCAAAAAGACGTCGCTAAGAGGCACTCCCGTGACTTTCGCCTCCTGACTGTCCGAAATCTCCGCTTGTAACCCCTTGCTATTGAGGCGATCTGTCCGTCAGAACGCCTCAAAAGGAGCATACATGCAGAATTCAGACGAATTATCGGGCGTGCCGCCGACCACCGGCAGCTTGACTTGATCGGCGGCGAGCCTCTGGATGGTTCCGGCTTCGAGGCCGAACAAACAGAGCCCGATTTCGCTGCAAACGAAATTACAGATCTTCCGGCGGAGGAGGTGTAGACAACCATGGCGACCGCTACACAACCAACAGTCGATAGACCCGCTGAGGAGCAGCCTCAGAAGCGCGACTTCCGCCAGGAGGTCACCGACAACATTGTCCAAATGCTGGAAAAGGGCGTCGCGCCGTGGCAGCAGCCCTGGGAAGCAAGTGAGAACTCGCTCGGAATGCCAATGAATCCCACAACCGACAAGGCTTACCGGGGCGGCAACGCAATTCAACTAATTGCGACCGCGCTCCGGCGTGGATACGACGACGCGCGATGGGTGACATACAAACAGGCGGCCGAGAATGGCTGGCAGGTCCGCAAAGGGGAGAAGGGCACTCAAATCGAGTTCTGGGAAACGAAACAAGCAGAACCGAAATCATCGGTGCGGACTCCGCGCGAAGCTGAAGACGGCTCCGAAAAACTGGGCCGCGCGGAGGCGCGTAGGCTGATCCATCGAGTCTATACAGTGTTCAATGCGACGCAAATCGAAGGCGTGCCGGCCTACCAACCCAAACAGGGCTCTGCGTTTGAAGCTGTTCGTGCCGGCGAGCAGATACTTCAAAATTCAGGAGCAAGCATTGTCCATGACCAGGCTGACCGGGCGTTTTACAGTCGCGGAAGCGATAGCATTCACCTGCCTCCAAAGGACAGTTTCAAAGAGGCGTCTGGGTATTACGGGACGGCCCTACATGAATTAGCCCATTGGTCGGGCCATCCGTCCCGGCTCAACCGTTCCACGCTGACTGAATCGTATCGATTCGGAGATGTGAACTATGCGAAAGAAGAACTTCGGGCCGAGCTGGCGAGCGTATTTCTGGCGGCAGAGCGTGGCATCCCCCACGATCCGGAACAACACGCCGCATACGTCGGCTCCTGGATCAAGTCGCTGAAAGAGGACAAGAACGAGATCTTTCGAGCAGCTCACGATGCGTCGGCGGCTGCGGATTTCCTTCTCGGCTTAGAGCGGGATCGCTCAATTGCCGAGGAATCCTTACAGGCTGATTCGGCTGTCGATCGCGACACGAGCAGCTCCGCTACGCTTTCCGAACTCGAACAAGAGGCCGCGAAACTGGATCGGGACCGCGAACAACTCGATGAGACAGCGCCTGACCGATCAGCTACCACGCAAGACACCCGACAACCAAATGGGGCTCCGACCAAGGGTGACCGCTCGCTCGCCGATGAACGCGCTTTGGCAACTGCCGCGCTGGGAAACAATGCCAGGACCTATTTGGCGCAGGTGGAGAGCGGCACGTATCGGGGCCAGGTTCTCGGAGAGACGCCAGGGCACCTCGTTCAACAGGTATCCTCCCGATCCGCAATTGCTCATCCAAAGGAGTCGCTTGGCCGCCTGCCGACACCCGGCGAGAGCGTCGTAATCAATTACTCAAGTGGTAAAGCTACCGTTCGCGACTTCCACCAAAGAACTCGTGATCGAGAGCTGAGCCGCTAAATTCCGAGGCAGAACGCTTGCCGCGTAGGCGGCCTGCGTCCTCTGCCTCTCGAAAAGCCCACATTGCGAGCAGCGAAGCATGTCAACAGCAGAGCTTTACCGAAGACCTACACCGCCGGGTTATTTGGGCGGCTACGACTGGCGCGCAACCGGGATTGGACTCCTTTCACTTGTGCTGGTGAGCCTGGTCGCCACTCAGTACATTGCCAATAAATTCCATTACCAGGAAGCTCTTGGCGCTCCATTAGCGCGGAATAGTCGAGTAGCTCTGTACGAGCCCTTCGCCTGGATGGTCTGGGGCTGGAGATATGCCACTTCAACTGATATGCGCATCCGCCAGCCGTTTTTCGAAGGAGAAATGATCGTCGTGTTCGGCAGTTTTCTTTGCATCGGGCTGTTCTTTGTCCTCACCAATCGCTCTGCCCGGAAGTTGTCTGAAAATGCGGACCATCTTCACGGATCAGCGCGCTGGGCGAACGCTGAAGACGTTAAAAAGACCGGCCTGATTGACGCAAAGCACGGCGCTTACGTCGGCGGATGGTGTCCGGAACGGTCCCGCCGACTTCACTATTTGCGGCACGACGGTCCCGAGCACATCCTGGCATTCGCGCCGACACGTTCCGGCAAAGGCGTTGGCCTTGTGATTCCGACACTTCTCGCGTGGGAGGAATCGGCCATCATCTACGACATCAAAGGCGAGAACTGGGCCAAGACTGCCGGTTTCCGAACGAAGCTTGGGAGCCTTTGCTTCAAATTCTCGCCGGTGGAAGAAAATGCAAGCTCGCGTTTTAACCCCCTGGCAGAGGTTCGCCTCTTTACCTCCCGTGATGTGTCTGACGCACAGAACATCGCCAACATGATTATCCGAACTGGCGAAGACAGCCCGCAGGAGCGCTACTGGCAGGATGCAGCTTCTTCCATTGCAACCGGCATGATTCTGCATGTCTGCTACGAAAAGGCTCTGAGCGGGCGCGTTGCGTGCTTGGCGGACTTGGCGAATGTTTTTACTCGACCCGGAGCGTCGTTCCGCGAAACGCTTGAAGAATTGATGAACTTCGAACACGATCCGGGCTTCGAGCATGATTGGCGAATGCGGACTGGCGAGCGTACGACCACGCATCCGGTCGTCAAGGAAAAGGTTCAAGAAATGCTTGACAAGGAGGACAAGGATTTTGGCGGCGTTCTTTCGACTGCAAAGACAGCCCTAACGCTCTATAGTGATCCACTGGTCGCAAACAACACGGCGGCGAGCGATTTCTCAATCAATGATCTTGTCAATTACGAGCAGCCGGTTTCGCTTTACCTCGTTGTTCCGCCCAGCGACAAGATCCGGCTCCGGCCGCTAATCCGCCTCATTTTCACAATGACCGTCAATCGGCTGACCGAAAAGATGGTTTTCGAAGGCGCCGAGCAGAAAAAGAATCGGCATCGTCTGCTCTTTTTGATCGACGAGTTTCCGAGTCTGAACCGAATGGAGATTTTCGCTGACGCGCTTTCCTACATGGCCGGGTACGGACTGAAAGCTTACCTCATTACACAGGACATCCGGCAGATTGTCGATGCGTACGGAAACAACGAAAGCATCGTTTCCAACTGTCACGTTCGCATCGCCTACGCTCCCAATCAATATGAAACCGCCGAACTGCTGAGCAAAATGACCGGCATCGCAACTGTTCCTAAAGCCAGCTATAACTTCAGCGGTTCGCGATTTTCGCCGGTCATGCCGCATGTGAATGCGAGTGTCGATTACATCGAGCGGCCACTAATGACGCCTGACGAAGTGTCGCGGCTGCGGCCACCAGAGAAGCAGGGCGACGGTGCTTCAGAAAAAATCGTGGCGCCGGGGCAGATGCTCATTTTCGTAAGCGGGCATTACCCAATTCTTGGCACGCAGATGTTGTACTTTCTCGATCCCCTATTGAGCCAAAGGGCTGAATTAGCGCCCCCTGCCGAATTCGTCACGCTGGAAGGCGACAGGGTGTGCCCGCAGAAGCCGATTGCTTTGGCGCGGCACAGGATTAGCAAGCCCGAGTCCGTTGAACCTGACATTGCCACTCTCTTCGACCCGGAGAGTGGCTTTCTCGAATGAACACTCAAAGGAGCTTAGAACAAAAGTGCAGAAAAACAGAATCGAAATTGCTGGATTTTTGGCGACGAAGCCTGAAACCCGGTTTTTGCCATCGGGCACCAAGGTCGCAAACGCGCGGCTGGCTGAAAATCACAGCTATCGCGACAAGGACAACAAGCTGGTCATGCAGACGAATTGGCACAGTCTTGCTTTCTATGACGAGCTGGCTGACATCGCAGCCACGTGCGAAAAAGGCGACAACTTGTTTGTAGAAGGCTCAATCGAGCAACGCAAATTCACCCCGAAGGACGGAATTGAGCGGACCGTTCACGAAGTGATTGTTCGAAGCTGCCATCTGATTGCGGCGCCGCGTGGCCGCCAATCTCAGCCAGGGCCGGCCAAGCCATCGCAAATAAGCGCCGCACCCGCCACTGCCGAAGGAGTAGCCGATGACACCTGGCCGGTTAGTGCGGCTTAAGAGTCCAGACCGCAGGCGAGCGAAGAGAATTGCGGTTCTGGCACTGGTCACGCTGGCTGTAGTCGTGATGATTCCGACCGCTGCCGGGCTCCGAGTAAACGACTCGCCTTCCTTGCCAATTGGCCTTTACGTCGTCACCTCTGATCCCGACGCCACTCTTGTAGAATTCTGCCCAACCGCACCGTATGCTTCCCTTGCGGCCGAGCGAGGCTACCGCACTAAGGGCAGTTGCCCGGACGGCGGGGCACCGTTGATGAAGCCGATTGTCGCGCAAGCAGGCGACAGCGTCGAAGTCTCGAGTTCGGGAATTGTCGTAAACGGCAGAATGCTGCCCAATTCCGCGCCACTCGCCGTCGACACCAACGGCCGAGCTTTGCGGCACTGGCCGTTTGGTGAGTACGCAGTGAAACCTGGAACGTTGTGGGTTGTCTCCTCATACAACCGCCGCAGTTTTGACTCGCGCTACTTCGGGCCTATTACCGAAGCACAAATCCGCCACCATCTTCGCCCGCTACTGACACGATGAGCCCGGATCGAAAATGTTTCGCTTGCCTCGTGCTCAGTGGTTCCATCGGCCTGGCGTCCTCGAGTGGAACTCCGTTTGCTATAGCCGCGATAGCCTTTGCTCCTATTCCGTGGATTATTCAGCGTGCACGGTGCAAGGCCTTTGCTGTCGCAGCGACCTATTACGGGGGAGCAGTCTGGCCGGTCATTCCTGCCGTGCGCAATTTCCTCGGGCCGAGCGCCGGTTTTGTGGAAGGGATCGCGCTTTGGGCATTAGCAATCCTGATGCTGGCATCTCCCTGGCTATGGCTCTGGACCGCCGATTCCCGCCAGCTCCTGTGGCGCACGCCGGTCGGAATCCTACTGACAGTCGTCCCGCCCCTCGGGTTAATCGGCTGGGCCTGTCCTCTGACCGCAGCCGGGTATCTATTTCCAGGAACGCGATGGCTCGGCCTGGCCTTAGTTCTGGCCCTACCAGCGCTGTTTGTTCGATTTCCTCGTGTGGGTACAGTCCTCATTTTGGCTGTAGTGGTCCTAACCCACGCAACCTATCCTGGCGATCCCAGCCCGCCCAAAGACTGGGAAGCCATAAACACCAATTTCGGCGGCGTGGCCCATGGCGAAACGAATTTTCTACGCGATTACGAGATCGCCCAACAGATCCAAGCGCGGGCGTTAGCTTCGCAAGCCCACGTGATTGTCTTTCCCGAAAGCGTTATTACGAACTGGACGGACGCAACGGCGATGTTCTGGAACCAAACGCTTGCGATACTACGTGCAGGCGAAAAAATCATCCTCGTCGGTGCGACTTTGCGATTGCCTTCGCCAGCTCATGTTGCATCACGTCCGCAGTTCGACTTCGCCAGCGATCTAGCCGCCCTTCGCAGCCCCGTTTGTGCCTCGTCAAAACATTCCGTCGCGAATTGGGCCCACTGGTTCGTGTTATCGAAATGCCGTTCTCATTCGCGGCGCGCAATCCGCTGTATTCCTTCAGCGCATTCCGGTTCCTATCGGTATGTGGAAACCGCTCTCCGATGCCGGTGTTCCGTTGAATCTCATTGGCCCCAGTATCCTTCAAATAGCAAATCAGAAAGCGGCCATTCTGATCTGCTACGAGCAACTGCTGGTGTGGCCAGTTCTGGCTTCCATAATGGAACACCCTTCCGTCCTTGTAGCGGTTGCGAACGATTACTGGGTCAAGGGCACGTCGGTACCCAGATGTCAAGCCGCCGCTTTCAAATCGTGGGCCCGGCTGTTCGACCTTCCTATAATTTCTGCAGCCAATTCTTAAGAACAATCGGCTAGTACGCTAGATTCTCTGCCGTCTTGGTGGCGGCCTGTTCGGTAGCCCCTGCGTCAACTGCTAGCTCGCAGACGTCACCTGACCGGAAGCGCTTGCGACCTGCTCAGCGCCTTCATAAATCGCGGAAGCAACCTGTTGTAATTCTTTGCTCATCGAGCAAAGCATAAGAAACCAGCCACACCACGCATTCTTCAGCCACACCACGCATTCTTAAGGTTGCCGGCTATCTCTGATCGCCTGTTCAGGAGCGGAACAGGGCGCGAAAACCTTCCTGCTCGAAATGCCGGTCGTTGGTGAGAACATCCGTCAACCCTTCCCGGCGCATGGTCTGCATGGAGATGCAATCAGTCAGACTGTAGCCTTTATCGGGACGCGCATTGTACAGCGTCAGACCGTCGAGGAAAGAGTTCCGGCTTTGCGGAACAATGCGGATATCTGGATCATTCACGAGGCCGTGTACGGCCAGACCGGCTTCCCGACGGAGCTGTTGATCTAACGCACAATAGGCCAAAAATTCGGTGAGCACCTCATCGGTCGTGATAACGGCACTAGGGGCAAGCGTAGCCGTAAACTGCATAACCTTTTGATGGGAACTGTCTCTCCGGTTGGTCAGTGCAATCCAGTAGAACGTGTCGGCAAAGAACACGCTCACGAATTTCTCTTAGGCGAGCCATAGAGATAATGATCGTGTTCACTCGCGCCATCTGCCGGCAGATGCTCGAAAACTTCAGACGGCAAGGTGTGCATGCGGCGAGTGAAGGCTTTCCAGAATGGTTCGGGATGGCTTCCTTCTTCACCCAGTTCATGGACCAGCACCTGCCGGGCGTATTCTTCCGCAGAAACGCCGTGCGCCTGCGCTTTGGCTTTGAGTGCAGCTTCCTGCTTGTCCGGAAGTTCAAGAATCAATGTCACAGCGTTAGCCCTTCTACTACTATCGTTTTCAGAATAAAGCATTTATGACACGATTGTCACGATTTGCAGGCGTGGATGGCGGCCGGCTGTACCTGTGACTCGCATCGGCGCTCGAGCGAACTCAAACAACCCGTTCGGTGACTTCGATTTCTTCTCCCAGCTCTTGTGGAGGGCTCACGTCTTCCAGCGCTTGTTCAAGTTCCCGATAGTTCGTTATGCTGCGTAAACCGTTACGTGTCGCTACGAGGAACTGCTCCTGGCGGTTTCCCCTTACAATCCAGCACACTCCGCCACGGCTGCGGTCTTCGCTCGGCGGCGCCACCAGGTTTAGAATGTCCTCGAACAACTGGCCGGCCGGTGAGAAAAGCAACTGGCTGTCGCTGCAATAGGAGAACACTTCGCCGCTCGTCGTAGCGCGGGCTTCGATTTCCATTCCAGGGAGCATCACGCCATAGGAGGCGGCATCGAGCGGTCTCCAGGCGACGGCCGATGGCCGCAGCTCCTGTCGGTTCACGAGCCGGTCAATATCATTCGCAGTAAGAGCCGCCGGCGGCAGGTTTGGTACTTCCGTAGCTTCGGTCGCCGAAGCGTCGATGTCGAATCCAGGCTCCTTCGCCTCGCGCTCCAAGTCTTCCAGTTCGCTCATAAGCCGGTGCCGGGCTTCTTCCTTATCCGCCGCCTTACCAAGCGTGTACTCCTCGAGCTTCTTCGGCAGGCGCGACAAGATCGGCTGCAACTTTCCGACGATTCCCTGAAACAGGTTGATACGCTGGCCCACCTTGAAATAGACGTCGGCCTCGACTGTATCCTGATAAGCCAGGTTGTAAATGCGGATGCGCGGGTAGAGCTGCCCGATGCGGTCAATACGGCCGATACGCTGCTCGACTTTCATGGGATTCCATGGCAGGTCGTAATTTACCAGTACGCCGCAGAATTGAAGGTTTAGGCCTTCCCCGGCCGCGTCGGTACAGACCAGAATTTCGATCTTCTTGGCTTTCAGATCACGCTTGATGTCTTCTTTCCTACACTTCGACCAGGTACCACCTGAATCGCGGCGCAAACCGCCTTCGCCGAAATAGCACGCAATTTTCTTCTCCGGCATCCGATCGGCGAGAAATTCCTTCAAATAGTCCATCGTGTCGGAGTACTGCGTAAAAATGATCGCAGAATCGTAATCGTTGGCGAACGCCTGCTTCAACTCGGCAAGCAATCTCAGCGCTTTGCTATCGGTGGGCAATTGTGCAATGCGTTTGAGAAGACCTTTAATCTCCGCCGCCTCTTCGACACCATCGGCCTCGTTTGCCAGCTTATTTGCTTCCTCGGCATCCATCGCTTCGCTGTCGCCGGCTTCATCCAGCGAAAAATCTTCCTCGGCTATTTGCAACTGAGCGCCACGCGGCATGCTCAGCCGCTCTAGTCTGCCGTTTAGCGTCCGTTGGAGCGCTTGGAAGCTGCTCGCCAAACGCCGCCGGTAAATGGTCATCACGAAGCCGACCGCGCTCCGTTTGTTCGCCGCCGCCTTACTGTAGGTTTCGCTGATGTAATCCTCGACAGCCTCGTATAACGAACGCTCCTCCGCCGTGAGGTCGATGGCGATATCTCGCGGATCGCGGACCGCTATGGGCGATGCCAGTTTTCCCTGCCGGTAATACTCTCGAAGCAGATTGCGAGTCTGTCGGGCCATCAAGTAGCGCAATGGAGTCGCCCGTTGCATGACAATAAGCGCCAGCTTTCTTTCGTCCGGGCTTAGCCGCCTGCGTTGTAACCTCGACTTGTCGTCGCGCAAAGCTTTTACAATCTTGCTTACGGTCAGAGCATGAGTGCTCGCCGGCAACATTCGCTGAATCTGTTCATTCTTCAGTCCGCCATAGTGTTGCTCAGTGATGCGAAACATGTCGGCCAGAAACTCGAACTCCGTTTCACTCGGGTTACCGCGCGAAACCTGCTCGAAATAGCGCAAGAAATTGCCAGCATCGTCCCATCGTCCGGGCAATCCCAACAATGCGAGCAGGTCCCAGACTTCGATGGGATGAACCTGCATCGGCGTGGCGGTGAGCAACAGGAGCGAAGCAGTTTTGGCCTTGAGCTCGTTCATTAAAGACAGCAGAGTGTTCGGCCGGTACGGACCATCGCCGCCCTTGCGCCGCGCGTGATGCGCTTCGTCCAGCACGACGAGATCCCAATGGGCGGCCGACAGCAACTCCGCGCGGCGATCTTTGCGCCGCACGAGGTGGCTTGACGCAAGCACAAAGGGCTGCGCGTGCCACTCGCTTTGCGAAACAGCCTGCTCGCGCGGCGCTTCGTCGGCATGCAGCCGACGCCAGACCAATTCTTTGCCGTTATAAATGGGAACGTTTAGATTGAATTTTTCGTACAGCTCATTCTGCCATTGGATGAGCAAACTCGCGGGCGTCAGAACCAGAATCCGTTTCGCCAGCCCCGATATCCAGGCCTGTCTCAAAATCAGCCCAGTAGTAATCGTCTTACCCAACCCAACCTCGTCGGCAACCAGCATGCGCGTTGGCCAGTTTCGAATGAATTTCGCAAAGTTTCCGAGTTGATGGGGCCACGCTGAGACAGCCGCGGTCTCTTCCCCGACCCGCAAACCATTAGGCAACGCGGCCGCATGTCGCACGAATGACCACAGAATCCGGCGCTTTTCTTCGTCGCTGAGCGCGAGCGCGGCCGTGATTTCTTCCGGTTTGACCAAAGAGAGATCCGGCGCCGGGACCCGTTCGTTCTTCGGCAGAAACTCGAGCAGCCGGGCTTTCGCGGCTTCCGGAAACTCGAATACTTTGACGCTTGTCGACCGATCGTCCCAGAACCGGGCGAATGCTTTCACTTCACTCTGCACCCGCTCCGCATCGCGCCCGCCGCACCACGAGCACGACACCTGAAAGCTTTCGCGATTGAACAGCCAGCCGTTGGCCGTCTCGTTGATACTCCCGGTAAAGGCGAGCTGGTTTCCGGCGGCGTCCGTCAGGATGCCGACTTTTTCGTGATAAATGCCATTGCCGAAAACCGGGTTGCCCTGTTTGTCCACGGGCACTGCAACTTTCACATCCAGAAATCCGCTGGCGACCATGGATGCGAGGTTCTGGAGAGCGCGGCGCGCTTCCTGGTCGGGCGGATCTAACGGCGCGCTCGCCAGTTGCGCTTCCATACGCGACCGAAGATCGTAACCCGCCGCAATTGCTTTCGATTCCGGCTCTTCCAGAGTGCAGCCAACAATCAACCGCATCCTACCCTGGTTTGCCATCAAATGACTGAGGCCACGCGCCGCCAGAGCAAGCGCGCTCGCCGAAAAGTATCCAGTCATCCGGTCGTAGTACGTGGAGCAACCGAGAGCGGGATTGTAGAACAGATCGACCAGGTTGCCGTCTTCGTGCCGATACGAGACTTTCCAGTCTCTGGAGTCGAGCAGAGGAAAGCCGGCGAAGAGCGGATTTGCGCTCACGGCCGCAATTCCCTGCCAAAGTCAAAGCTCAGCGCTTGCGGCAGCACAGGAGCGGGAACCTGTTCCATGAATGCCAACCGGCGCAGCTTCTCCAGGGCCTCAAAGTCGCTGGTTGCACTGGTGAGCGAACTGTCGGCCTTTTTGCCCGAAAGCGCGGTAGCGGGAAGGACATTCAAGAGCGCTTCGAGAGCGGTCCGCAGCGCTGGGCTGTCAAGCAGCTCGTGCTTGGCCAGCAGCTCTTTGGCCGCGCCGACATTTTGGATCTGGCCCACGTAGGCCGCGCTATGCAGCGCGTCGATGAGACAGTCTTCGGACCATTTCCGGAGTTTGCGGCTCTTGCTGTCCTTCAGCGTGACATCGTTGCCTTTCACCGTGCAGAGAACGTTCTTGATGTCGCGGTCGAAATCGAGACCCACCACTCGGGCGAGCTTCAATGCCTCGTCCGCCGGAAATCGTGGCGCGCGGAACGCATCCCAGGCAAGAATGAACCATTCGGTAAGCGGATCGAGATGCTGGTGCCGGTTCACTCGCGCGAGCTGCTGCAAGCGCCATGTCTTCACCTCGCGCCGCGCGGCATCCAGAGCGTCTTCCGGCGTCACTGCGTAAGGATCGAAATCCTCGACTGCTTTGGCCGGTTTGCCTTTCTTCGCTTTAGGGGCAGGACGAGGCTCGCCGCGAGTGAGCGGCCAAGCCTCGCTGAACACTTGCAGCGCTGGGCCGAAACAGGCAAGGTAGAGATCGACTCCGGAGATACCCGCTTCTTGAAATGCTTTAACGCGACGGCGGACGGCGGCGGCAACGTCGGGCTCGACATCCTCCCAGTACTTCGTTTCGCTGGAGTTGTTTCGAATGCGGCAGACAAGAAAGATTGTGCTCTTTGCGGCAGACTTGCCTTTAATGTGCAAGCTGCCTTCCGCTTCAGTGTTGATCGGCCAGGACGCGGTGATGGCAAATCCAGCTTCTACGAGTGATTTCGTGAGGGCGTCCCAGGCTCCGTTGGCTTTGTGCGTGAACATCAGCGTCATCACCCCGCCCGGCTTCAGAACGCGCCGGCCTTCTTTGAAGATGGCGGCCATGCGCTGTTGATAATCGACACCGGCTTTCGCCTTCGCCTCTTTCTCGCCTTTGAATCGCGCCCCGTTGGCCGTGGCTTCACGATCTTTGTCTGTCAATGGAGTCGAGAATACTTCGGGATAGAGCAGGCCCGCTGTGCGCTTCAGCCAGACATAGAAGAAGTCAGCGAGTTCGGCGTACATGACATTGTCGTAGTAAGGGGGATCGATGACAATGCAGTCAACGGATGAATCGCGCAGCTTGAGTGAGTCAGCCGATTGACAGAGAATCTGGCTGACCGCGGTCGGCTGCGGTTGCAGTTTTCCTTGCTCGGCGGTTCCGGCTAATTTAAGAAGCTCTTCCAGTGCCTTGCCTGTTTGCTTGAACACCCAATCGTAGCCAAGGCCCGTAACTGTGGGGGCCATTTCCGCGATGCTCCACTTGAACGCAAAATCGTGTCGCTGGAACGTATGTCCGACAACTTGTCGATTCGGATGCCACGTGCAGCCACGGGAGTTCCAGTCCGTTAGCTTGCTGCAGGCGATTGCAATGTAGGTGAGCGCCGCGCGGTCCAGCTCCTCCAGCTTGCCGCCATTCTTTGCTTCCAACTCTGCCACGAGATCCTGAAACACTTCAACACTCGTACAGTGGCCGAAGAGCTGGCGCAGAGAGAACATATCTCGCCAGAGCGGCATGCCGTATTGAATCGGCCTGGAGTCGTTGGTGTTTTCGGGGAACCGTTCATTCGGTACGATATCTCGCGCCTGCCACTCAGGCATCCTCTCGGCGAGGCGCTCGGCGACCAGCGACTCGGCATCGTCCTCGGGGCGGGGTGCGCGAAATCCACGAACCTTCTTCAGCTTGGCCTTACCCGATTTGGTTTCGCCGACCTTCTTCGTCTCTTTGTAAACTACGGCATAAAGTTGCTGCCCCATACGGCCCGATTGCGCCTGTTCTTTAATATGGTCGCCGTCGATAACCTGGCCGCAGTCTTCGAACGGACATTGTGCGTCGCCGCCCTTTACCGTGCCTTTGCTCATCTTTTTCAGGCTGTCGACAACCTCGAAGCGGCAGTATCGCTTTTTCTTGTCGACTATTGGAATGATCCGCACTCCCGTTGTCTTTGTAAGATTCCAGATGGGCGAGAGCGGGACCTTGCCGGAACAGTACGGACACGTGATGGTGCGCGCCCAGAGATAGCCGTCGACGGTCGTTCCTTGCTTCTCTTTGGGGAAAATGCCTTCAAACCGGCCCTCTGCGAGCTGCATGAATCGTTTGCAAAGTTGGCGATATCGATCTACAAGCTTCGATCCGTATTTTGCCGGCAATTCGACGGTACACATTAGCAAAAGCCATGCGACAGGATTGAGATCGTTCGCGATAACGTTTGCTCCAAGTCTCAGGCTTTCAAACGGAATACTGCCACCACCTGCCGTCGGATCAAGGACGGTTACCGTAGAACAAATAGGATGCTTGTCGGGATGGTGCTTAAACGCGCGGTCGTATCCGTACGGATTCGGCCCGAGATCCTGGCGTTTGCCGGTGAGAGGGTCGATTTCTTTGGCTGCCTGATCCATCAGCTGTTTTGCTGCGACCGGATCCCCGTGAATCCCCAACGTATGCATAAACTGCTTCCGGTCCGCATCGGCCGGCAGCAAACTCGCCAGTACTGCAGCGCGGCTAGCCACCAGCGGCCGCCGCGCAAACCACACATGTAACCGGTTCGGCGCCGGAAACGGAGTCATTGGTGTGCGCTCGCGCAAACTTTCGATACCAATCTCCGCAATCGGCAGCCACTCCTCAATAAGCAGACGCTTCCGCGCTACCAGAGACAGTTGTTCCTTGGTGTTCATCGTTTGGTTTTTCAGTGGATTTACTTCGTGGTGAGCAGAAGCCGGAGCGCCGCCATTACTCGGCGCGGATTCTCGCGATAGATGGACATTCCGAGCCAGTACCCCGCCTCTTCGCGGCTCATCTCTTCAATGCGCTCCGCGACTTCGCGAATCCTGTCCGTGTTGCGCATCGGCGAAAGGACCCGAAGCAGGAGTCCCAACGTGAGCGCGTAGTCTTCATCGATCGTCCAGGAACGTTTTTCGCCCAGACGAATCGGGCCTGGCTTGATTCGCGCTCGCGCCAGTAGCCGCAGCATCCGGTTTTCGACGACGCGAGCCGCTTCGCCGCGAAGCGCGCTGATGCGCTCAGGCGCAGTGAGCGCAGGCGCCGCATAGGACGGCATGCGCCAAATCGAGTATTCATATTCACCGCGCTCGCTCGCGGCCAGGCGAAACTCGTATGCCGGCCGGGCTGCAAATTCGGGCCTTGCAATTGCCGCTGCCATGTTATGCCGCAACCTCTTCCTGACCGTCTTGGGCATGCGCTTCCACGTAAGCCTCCGTGCCGCCGAATTTCGTCAGATTTGCCGTCAGCGTCTCCGGAGCGGAATCCGCGAGCGACAAGCCCGAGGCGAATTGGAGCGTATACCGAGCGTCGAAATTCTTGTGGGATGCCGCCTTCATCGCCGCGTCGAGAAAGCTGCGCACGTTGTCTGCTTTCGCAATGGCTCCACTGAAGTTCAGCGCTAGGGCGTCCACACCCTCGCCCGTCATCTCGGCGTTGAACTCGCAAGAGATAGCGGCGCACTTTTCGATAATCATTGCCCCGTGCACCTTCCACGTAGCAACCGGATCGTGCATCGTGATTACCACTCGCTGCAGACGTTCGACTTTCGCCTTACGAGCCTTGTCCCAAAGCTCCTTTAGCGCGGTGACGAGCGGACCCTCGGCAGTAAGCTCAATGCGTGTGCGCGAGGGAGGGTCGAGCGTGATGATCTCACGGCCAGGGGAAGGCTGACATGGCTGATGAGGCGCGGCATTCCTCGACACACTGATCCAAACCGAGCCGGTTTGCTTGTTGCCCAATTGATCCTGTACTTCGACGGTAAACGTCTTGGTCGCATCCACCGTGACGCGAGCGGAAATCACATTCTGAGTCGTCGGAGCCGGATGTTGGAACGCGGCAAGGCTGGAACTGTAGGTGTAAGGCCCGACTCCGCCTGAGACCTCGAGCGTAAGCTCGACAGTGCTTCCCGGCGCGACCGTGGCCGACGAGGTACGCAATGTCGCCTTCAACGGTTCCGGCCTGGGCCAAAAATGCTTCGCCTTGGCGTGGTCCATTGTCATGACGAAGGAATTGTCGTCAATATGGATCGCCGGGACCGGATCGCCAGGCCCGCTGATCTGATTGGCTCCCTCGCGAAAGACGAAGACCCCCTTCGAGATCCCGTCTCGAATAAGAGTGATTAGCGGCGTGTGGTGCTCGAGGATCGGAAACTTTGGAAGGCATCGGAATTCGTCGAGGAGTTCGCGGGTCGACATTTCTCCCTTCGCGTTGAGGGGCGTCGAGTCGCGGACGTAGGCCGCCGCCGGCGGTGTCGCGTGGGCTCCGATGAGCTTTTTGTCGTCTTCGAGGGCCGTCTTTACCTGGAATTGACCATTTCCAGCTTCGCCAATCGGAAGTTCGATCAGGCGGTAAGCAAGAGGCACGTTGGCGCCCGGCATAGGCGTTTTCGCCGGATAGAACAAATGCCGGTAACACTGAAGGATGGCCGACGACATCTTGAATCCGGCATCCTCTTTCCCGCGAGCCAGTTCCTCGCGCTGGTGCTTCGGTAGATCCTTCACATCGCTTTTGGTCAGCGCCTCGAGCGCCATCACCCTTCGCGTTGCCTCGATCATCGTCTCGCGGGAACGCTCATCGGCGACGAGAAACACGAGATTGTTCCGGTATTTTCGCAGGTTCCCTTCGCTGCCCTTGTGTTGGAAGATGTCTTCAATCTCGGATGGCAGCTCCTGGGGATCGGGAACGGTCGTCACACTCTGGTAATCCATTACGACAAGCTGGGGCCGTTCGTTATCGTCTGGAACCTGGTATGGCCCGGCGGCGAACCGGCTGACCGCGAAGATTCCGTTGGGTTGCGAATAGGACCTCCCGATTTCGGTGGACAGCCTGTCCTGGACCGCGCTCAGTTGTAATTCATTCATCTTGCGGCGGATCACCATCTTGAGATTGGGTTCCGTCATCAAGCGGAGAGGCGCTCCGGGCCGGTCGTCGAGGTACAACGATTCGCCGACAAATGCCGTACGCGCCTGCTCGATAAACGCCGGCTCGAGCAGCGGCGAGCAGATCGACAATCGCAGATGCTCCGCACTGATGCCGCGTGCAGCGTCAACGCCGGCAATCGAGTGGAGGAACACGGTGCGGGCAACATAGGAGGCGGCAGGAAGCTGACCCGGATACAGCTTTGAGTCGAGTAACTGCGCAGTCGCTTGCGAGTTGCCTTGCAGCTCGGCCACATCGGATTTCAGCGCAGCCATGTAGCTGCCTTGGTTGAGCCGCACCGTGATCTCATCGCGAATCTTTTCGAAGCCAGGATCGATGTGATGCGTGTGAATGACAAAAGCGTCCGCCGGCTTATTCTTCCAGAGTGAGTGGGCGGTGCGAGCGAGAAGACGCAGCATGCCGCGTGTCCGCTGGAACGTATCGAGCGACGAGGTCTTTTCCGTCAGCATGTTCAATAGCAGCGGGTGCAACGGGTAGGTACGCACGAACTCATCGCGCGAGATGGGATCGGCAGGCAGCGTGCCCCGGTTGTTTTCCCAAAGCTGAGCGTAGGCCGAATAGGTTTCGGCGGCGGCCGCGGCATCTACCGATTCGAAGAGGCGCGTACGAAGGACTTGCGCGGTCTCGTCTTCATCCGTCGGATTGAGCTGTGTGCTCTTCCGGGACACAACAGACTCGGCTTCCTGGAAAGCTTTGAAGGCGAGCTGGTTTTCCTCCGCGTAGGCGTCCGTCGCGTTCCCCTCCTTGCCCAGGGCAAGAGTCAGGACAAGCGCAGCCTTCGGGGAGGAATCGACGGCTTTAATCAGGCCATGGACGAAAGCGGCAAACTGTTTGGCCGATCCAGGCCGGGCTTGCTCGGCTTTGCGCAGATACACCGAAATTTCGTCGAGAATGATGAGCGTCGGATCGTCGCCGAACAGTTTTCGCAGCGTTTCGGCACCGGGAGCAACGGCTTGTTCATCGCTCTTGCGGACTAACTCGTAACCATCGCGCCCGGCGAGCTCGTGCGCCAATTCTCCCCAGAGCGTATAGGCTTTGGCACCATCGGCAAAGCGGCGGCCATTCGCAGGATCGCTGTTTTCCCCGTCGAGCGCCGCAATGCGCACTGAGCCCTTGGGCAGGAAGGCGGGGCTGATGAAAGCACCGGCATTTTCGACGCCTTGCATGCCGCGAACCGCATGAACCAGCGCAATCAGCCCGTGTGTTTTACCGCCGCCGTATTGGGTGTGCAGCCGGATGATGGGAGAAATCGTGCCCTCGCCGTTCAGCCGATGGCAGACAGCCTTCAGTAAATCCTGCAGGCCGCGCGTAGGGTAAGTGTGCCGAAAGAAAATGGCGGGATCGATGTATTCAGGCGGCGCCGTCTTATTGACCACTTGGGCTAAATCGGCGGCAAATTGTTCGTCTTTGGTTACGCCGGATTCGACATCTTTACGCGGGCGGCAGGTCTCGAAAATCGTTCTGGGCATGGACGAGGTTATTCGAAACTCTTGTGGACGCCAGATGACGTGAATTCTCCTGGGTTCCGGCTAAACTGGCCGGAATGCGTGCCGGATCAAGACCTCAGGTTATTCCGGCGCCCGTTTGTCTGAGCTCAGTGTTCGCCCGCACAGGCCTGGCGTAGCTCAAAAACGGCTTATTCCCGCGCAAAGCGCCGATGAGAAGACGTAGGACATGAGGACACTCGTTAATCTTTTGGAACTCTTTATCTCACTGTGCGAATTCGTCAGTCTACTCTGCTCACTCGTACTGCGGATCTTGTTTTCCATTATCGTTTTGGGGCCAATCTGTTTGGGCCTACTGTGGTATTTCACTCCTCAGCCGTGCAAGGATTTTGTAAGATTCTTGTTTCGAAGCCATAGCGGGCCGTGATCCATTTTCTCGCGTTAATAGCTGGTGTGTCTGTGCCGATACGAGTTATGAAGGCGGCGAGCCTTCATCATCCGATCCACCGGAACCCCAACCGTATATATGGCCAGCGACTTACAAGCTCTTCTGTCAAAGCTTTCCGGTCTCCGTATTCCCCACGAAGAGGCGCTCGCTCCGCGATTCAATGTATTTCATTACTTTAAGGTTCGTGAGATCAGGGCGACGGCAATTTTGGAAGACCTCCTGAATCCGAAAGGACGCCATGGCCAAGGTGCACTGTTCCTTAAAGATTTTCTTAAAAATGTCGAATTCAGTCATCCCGATTTGACCGATCAGAAGCTGATTCGGCAGGCGATCGTGCACCCCGAAGAAAAAACGGATGAAAATCGGTATCTCGACCTCACGATCGAAGTCGGCAAATGCAAAGTGGGGTTGGAAAACAAGATCTGGGCGCGCGAAGGCCACAATCAGTTAGACGATTACATCAAGCATCTAAAGCACAAGCCCGGTGAAGAGAATTGGTTTTTCATTCTTCTGACACCCGATGAAGAATGGGAGGTTAAATCGTGCCCAAAAGAGAAATGGGCAGAGTACGAAACGCAGGGACGGGTCCGATTACTGTCTTACCGGGAACTTTCGGAATGGATATGTTCCTGGGCCGATAAGTGCAAGGCGGAGCGGATAAAAACGTTCTTAGAGGATATGGCAGTTTGGGCCAATGGTCTTCCTGGAGGTGAATAGTGTCTGACTTAGAACGAAAGCAAATGTTGAAATTGATCGCCGAAGATGCTAAACACGTCCAGGCGTTCTTTTCGCTGTTAAACCACTTTGGCACACCTGGCCGTAAATATGGACTAGTGCGGGATTTTGGCAAGGCGCTAGAAGCGAGACTGAAAGGAGACTTTCCCGGCGAGGAATGGAAAGTCGAGAACGAAATCTATCCACGTCGGGAGGGACCTGGCATCTACCTACGCTCGAAATCATGGCCAGAAGAGTGCAGGGTTGGTATCAACGCCGACAAGCTGGAAGCCGAATTCGCATACGGCGTCATTTGCGACCCACGAACCGCCGAGGAACTGAAAACCCGTTTTCGCAAAGCGCTCGACACGAAATTCCCTTCGGCCGACGAGCGAACACAGGAATCAAAGTGGTGGCCTTGGTTCCGCAACGCGCCGCGTTTTAAGGGCATATCCGTTCATCGATGGCTCGAGCCAGAAACGTTCATCGCCATGCAGAACGGGCAAGCCGACCTGGTCGAGCATTTCGCGAATCTCTTCGAAGGGCTGGTAAGCGCCGTAAAAGACGCTCTGGCCGAGCACAACGGGCAAGCTGTTCGTAGCGAACTAGAGCCGGTCGGGGAGCACTCTTAAGGAAACTCTTACAGGGCGCTCGAAAAAGATTTGTCCGGGAATTCGCTCCACGAGGTGTTTCGAACACACAACTCTTATATGCGTTCCTTTCATTCGCAGCGCCGGTTGGCGGCGTATGAAAACACGCATGTGATCCATGTATAAGACCGGACTGAACTATATCTACTCCCCGGGCGACCTGAACGCATTTCTCGAAAACGAATGCGTGACGTGGCTTGATCGGTACAACCTGGATTTTCCCGACGAATTGATGCGGGATGCGCCCAGGGAGGACGAAGAGCTGGTTTGCCGAAGCGGCGAGGACCACGAAGCGCGCATCCTTGATTCATTTTGCTCGGAGAGGGATGTCGCAATCATCAATCGTTCCGGAAATCCCTTTCGTGAAACCATAGCCGCTATGCGGCAGGGTCGCGAAGTGATTTATCAAGCGCGCCTGATCCTCGAGCCGTTCGCCGGCTGGGCCGACTTTCTGATCCGCGTTCCTGGAGTTTCCGAATTCGGCAACTGGCAATACGAAGTATGGGACACAAAGCTGGCTCGCAGCATGAAGCCATACTTTGCCATCCAACTCTGCTGCTACGCCGAAATGCTCGAGGCGCTGCAGGGGCGGTTGCCCGAACAAGCCGGCGTCATTCTCGGCACCGGCGAACGCAAGCCGTTGCGGGTTTCCGATTATTATTTCTATTACCGCTCGATCAAGCGAGCCTTCCTCGAGCAGCAAGAGTCGTTCGAGCGAGACATGCCTCCCGAGTTCCCTGGCCGCGCCGACTACGGGCATTGGACGAGTTACGTTACTGGAATTCTTGAAGCGCGGGAAGACTTGTCGTTCGTCGCAAATATCAGAAGCGGCCAGATCGCGAAACTAGTGACGGCCGGGATCGCGACGATGAAAGAGCTGACCACAAGTACCCGACAGGCGATCCCAGGGATGGCTCGCGACACGTTCGAGCGGCTCCGATCGCAGGCGCGGTTGCAGTTATCTTCAGTACCCGGCGAACCGCCCCCATATGAACTGCTTCCTGAACCTCCTGAAGGCCAGCGGCAAGGCTTCGGCCTGATGCCTCTGCCTTCGGCGAACGACATCGCATTCGACATCGAAGGTTATCCCATGGTTGAAGGAGGGCTCGAGTATCTTCTCGGTGCCACGTGCCACGAAGATGGCGAGCTAACGTTCAAAGACTGGTGGGCGCATGATAGATGCCAGGAAAGGGCGTCATTTGAAGCCTTCATTGATTGGGTCCACAGCCGGTGGAAGCAGGACCCCTCGATGCACGTTTATCACTACGCCGCCTATGAAACAACCGCGCTGAAGCGGCTGATGTGCCGCTATGCGTCGCGCGAGGATGAGGTTGATGAGTTGTTGCGGAATCAGGTGTTTGTCGATCTTTACACGGTCGTGCGCCAGGCGCTCCTGATCGGTGAAGGTTCATATTCCCTGAAAAAAGTCGAGCATCTTTACCTTCCAAAGCGCGAAGGTGAGGTTGCAACGGCAGGCGATTCGATTATTTACTATTACCGCTGGCTCACAAACCGAGATGGTGAGGACTGGCGCAGCTCCGCCACGTTGAATCTCATTCGGGACTACAATCGCGCCGATTGCGAATCGACCTGGCAGCTTATTCACTGGCTGCATGAACGCCAGGAAATGGCGGGACGCAGCTATGTTCCTCCCGAGCCGCCGAAAGCGCTGGCCGAAGAAACTACGGGCCGCGCGCGGATGGCTGCGGAAATGCTGGCTCAAATACCGGCGGACCGGTCACAAAACCCGGACCGTTGGCGTGTACACGAATTGCTGGCGCATCTCCTCGAGTTTCACAGAAGAGAGCAGAAGTCGCTCTATTGGGCCAGATTTGAACGGCTGGCGAAAACGGAGCAGGAACTGATTGACGACCCCGATTGTTTAGGCGCTGTGGAGAGGACGGCAACTTCGCCCGTGCCAGTGAAACAATCGTTCGTCTATGAATATCGTTTCCCTGAACAGGAGTCAAAACTACGCGCCGGTCGCGGTTGCGAGCTGGCAGGCGTTACTAAGACCAAAGTTGCTATCGAGAGCCTGGACTATGAACGCCGCGTACTCACCATCAAGCGCGCAAAAAAGAGCGGCCCGCTGCCCGAGCGTTTCGGTCTGATTCCGGACGAGATCGTCGATGAGCGGCCTATTGTCCAGTCAATTGAACGGACAGTTCAGCAATATGTTGCTAAGGCGGCATTGCCGGCCGCGCTAGAAAACTATCTCTATCGCCGGCGGCCACAAATTCGCGGCTTTGGCGCGGGGCCTCTCATTCCTGAAGGCGAGGACATTCTGGCTAATGCGATACGGGTTGTACTCGGATTAGACGAAAGCACGTTGTGCATCCAGGGCCCGCCGGGCTCCGGCAAAACCTCCAAAGGCGGTCAAATCATTGCCCACCTGCTCAAAGCAGGTAAACGAGTTGGTGTATCTTCGAACAGCCACAACGCCATCTGCGAATTGATGAAGTCCGCGGCTGACGCGGCTACGAAGCTGGGTCTACACTTCACCGGCGCCAAATGTGGCGAAGAAGACCGCGTTCCGTTCCATCCAGCAATCGAGATCATTTCTGATAGCAAGGCAGTGTTCCAGGGGCAAACGCTGCCTGACCTCGTCGGCGGCACGGCCTGGGTTTTCAGCCGTCCTGAAGCGCAAAGAAAGTTCGACTATCTTTTCATCGACGAGGCCGGCCAGGTCTCGCTTGCCAAGCTGGTCGGGATGGCTCCGTCTACCTCGAACCTGGTTCTGCTCGGGGACCAAATGCAATTGAATCAGCCAATCAGGGGAATACATCCGGGCGAGAGCGGGGCATCGATTCTCGACTACTACCTGCAAGACTACGCTACTGTGCCAGAAGACTTGGGGATTTTCCTCTCCAAGACCTGGCGAATGCGTCCCGAGATCTGCTCGTTCGTTTCGAGCGCTTTCTACGACGGCAGGCTCGAGCACGAGCCGTTTACCGAAACACGCTGCCTGCATTTGACCAGACCGACTAAACATCTTCAGCGTTCTGCCGGTCTCGTCTACGTTCCGGTAGAGCATGACGGCAATACCTGCGAATCGGATGAGGAAGTGGAACTTGTGCGGGAGGTCGTGGCGGAATTGCTGGGCCAGACGTTCGAGCATGCCGGCCACGCGCCACGCGTGATCTCGGTGGACGACATTCTGGTGGTGGCGCCGTTCAACCTCCAGGTCCGAAAATTGAAAGGCGTCTTACCTGATCTACGAATAGGAACTGTGGACAAATTTCAAGGCCAGCAGGCGCCCATTGTCGTTTTCTCGATGACAGCCAGCGAGGGCGATGCGTCGCCGCGCGGCATGGAATTTCTGTTCGATAAGAACCGGCTCAATGTCGCCATTTCGCGGGCACAGATTCTGGCGGTCATCGTCGCGAGCTCAAAGCTGGAACAGACCCGATGCCACACGCTCGAGCAAATGCAGCTTGTCAACCTGTTTTGCCGTGCCGTATACGAGAGATCGTCAAGCGCTGCGCACGAACGTGCAGGATCATTGGTTGCTTAGAGGAAGAATGCAGTAAGGAGGGGGCTTGCCAGTCGACTTATCAAAATATTTCGTGATCGGGATCTCGTCGCGCGCTTTGTTCGACTTATCGAGAGAGGACGAAATCTATCGAAGCGCTGGCCTCGAAGCCTACTCCGCGCATCAACTTGAGAACGAGAATCAGCCACTGCCTAAGGGAGCGGGCTTCGATCTGGCAGAGAAGATATTACGCATCAACCGGGAACTCTCCCTCCCGCGCAAGACCGAGGTGATCGTAATGTCCAGGAATAGCGCGGAGACAAGCCTTCGAATCTTTAATTCAATCCAACACTATGGACTCGAGATCACGCGAGCCGCTCTCAGTGGCGGCGCTTCCTTGGCGCGCTATCTGGAAGCCTTTGACGTGGATCTTTTCCTTTCAGCATCGCAAGAGGATGTTCAATTGGCCGCCAACGCAGGATTTGCGGCGGGACTTGTCTATGCAAGCCCGTATGCGTCGGAATCGTCGCAAAATGAACTGAGAGTCGCCTTTGATGGAGACGCGGTCTTGTTTTCCGATGAATCGGAAAGGGTTTATAAGGACCAAGGCATTGAACATTTTTGACACATGAAAAGATGAATGCGCGAAAGCCACTGGCGGAGGGAGCGCTCGCCAAAGTGTTTCGGGCCTTGTCAAAAGTGCAGGAGCAAGCAAGAGCTGAAGGCAAAACACTCATTCGAACTGCTCTTGTTACCGCGCGAAATAGTCCGGCTCATGAGCGCGTGATTCGAACTCTTCGGGAATGGGGCCTTGGCGTCGACGAAGCATTTTTCATGGGTGGAGTGCCGAAAGACAAAATCTTGGAAGCCTTCGGAGCGCACATCTTTTTCGACGATCAAGAAGTACATTGTGCGCCGGCTTCGAAAGTAGTTCCCACTGCCCGCGTTTTCGGACCGATGCCGCCGCGAATCGCAGTCCAGCGAGAGGTAGGTTTGGAGAATGATTACGTGGCTCACGGGAAGTAAGCTTCAGGGTTTCCTCGTATCGTACCCAAAGTACGCGACGGCGAATTGGAAGTTCTTGCATCGTGTGGTCTCTCGGTCACGACCGTTCCAACCGTCCTCAAGTGCCGGAATTGGGAGGGGTACCGCATTCCGAGCCGTGATGATGTATCCATTGTATGTGCCCGCTGTTAGTTCTCCGCCAGCGGAGTATTTCAGCGGCAAATGGAAGTTTTTGTTAGCCAGGCTCTTTTTAGGCCCAGAACCAACCCCGCAAACGTAGACATACTCGTACCGATTCATTTCATCCAGCTCATATGTACGGCGACTCTGAACATGCCCTGTACAGAAATGCTCGACGCGCTTCCCTCTGAAGCACGGCTGGCAGTGGAATTCAGGGCGGAATCCGTTTAAGTAATACGCCCAGAAGAATCTGAAACCTTGTATGACTCCATCGGGAAGCGTGGGATGCGTTATGGAGAGTACGATCGTCTTTTTCGTCATTGATTCTGGGCTCATTGTCCATATCGGCACGATTTTCAAGATGCAAGCAATTTTTTATTTAGACTGGGCTGGCGCAGGATCAACCGGAGGAAATTGATTTGACGCTTGGTCCGCCTGTCCCCGCCACGGTGATAACGTTTCGCAGCCATTCGCGAGTCCCCTTTCAGAAGAATTTCCGTTTGTCGACGGCCTTGGGCCGGTTCTATGTTCGGGCACGACACCACCCTGCGCTAGAGTGTTTTTTTCATGACCTCTGAATCAGTCGAGCGAACTCTACCTGGTCGTACAGCTATACCACCGCGTATACCGTCGAGCAATGCGACTGGTATGCACCCGATTCGTTTGGGAGACTTCACTCTTCAGTGAGTCGAAAATAAGCGGTCACTTTATTGAGGATCAGTTAGATGAACTTTACTCTGAGTTTTCGCAATGTTTCAATCTCGCGGAGTTTCCTGACGTAGAGGAGCAGTTGTTGCCGTCGGAAGTAGCCATCTTTCGCACGGAGGCGGGCGCTCCTGCCGACGTTGATTTCAGTTCGGTCGAAAACTACGATTGCTTTTTAGGCCTGCGCGCAGTCATTCGCCACCGCCTCGCTCAGAGTCGCTGGACCAGATCAAGCTGACCGCGGAGTTGTTCAATTGGACAGTCGACTTCGGGCTTTTATCCTGCGATCAAAAAGGCTGTGCGGAGGTTAGGGTCGGCTCTGTCGAAGAGGTTGCACCCTTCCTGCTGGAACGAATTCTGAATCGACTTCCAGATGAACCGGAACGTGCCTATCCTTCTCGCCAAGCTGGACTGAGCGGCGTTGAGCAGCGATTCCTTCCATTTAGGCCGCTGCTGACAATGCTCAAAGAGACCACTGATTCTGGAAACTTGGCTCAGAATCAACTGGCTGTACGGATCTTCTCTTGGATTGCTGAGATGTACAAGGCTGAGATCGAAGGAGAGACTGGCTCGTGACGAATGAAGATGCAAAACCACCGAGATCGTACGTCCCGCCCGCTTCGCGAGAGGAGCGGATTGGGGACATTTCGCTTTCTCCGGAACAATTCGCCGCAAAGACCGGCGCCTGCGTCGACTTCAGACCAGACCATGCACAGCAGTGGACTATGTTCTGGAAAGAGGACATCTGCGAAAAAGACGAGTTTCACACGTGCTTCCCGCACTTATCGCTCGCGGACGCGCGCCGCGTGTGGCTCGCGATGGAGGAGCAATTCTTCGCTCGATACGACGATTTCCTGCGAGTGTGGCCCGAATGGTACAGCAGCGGGATTTGGGCGCCGCCTTACCCCGGCTCGCGACGGTCGGGTGGCATGGTGGAATACGCGCGCTTGCCGCTTTCGGATAGATTGATCGCACGGTTTAAAGCATGGCAGGACGAGTTCAATACCTCGCCTCCGTTTGGTTCGCAAGAACTAGACTGGACCCATTTCTCTCAAACCGCCGAAGAGCTTGCCCGCGATCTCAAACGAGCTGTCGGGCCGCGCGTTTACGTTGAGTGGAAGGAGCTGATCGAGGTGCTCGGTGACGGGAAAATTCGATCCTGCCGTACGCTGCTTGGGCTTCCCGAACCCGAGTAATATCCATCGAGGAATCGGTACAAGTTATGATCGGCAGCATGGCGGAGGCTGCCAAGCTGTCGCAAACTGAATCAATCTGGGTTGTCGCGCCGAATATCGCTGCGGGCGAATGGGAGCCGTTCAGATTGGGGCAAGCGGAGGCGAAAAAATTCCTGTTGGACTTCAGGAAAGCCCCTCGGGCCACCGCAGCAGGGCCGCAGTTCAAGGAAACCTCATGGCTGAAACCGCTACGCCCGAGATAATCAGGTTCGGTCGTGATATGACCCTACGGTGGCCGTGCCGGCGGGGCGACTTCCTACTGTGGCTGGGATATCGTGATCTCTTCTCCGATCCGGAAGCGATTCAGTGTTACGACTTTTGGGAAATGCGCGACGGATGCCATGTCACGATTACGAACCGGCTGGAAGACTTGCCGGTGTGGTTCAAGCTGCACCCAACGGAGGTGTGCGACAGTTTTGTCTACCAGACAATGGCGAAGATCGAGAAGGGCGATTACCCGAGCGAGTCCATGGACGCCCCAAACCTGTGGCGTCTGAAGTCTGGCGACCGCGTGGCATGGGTAGGTGTAGATCGTCCCGAGCGCCGTTCCGTCAACGGTTTACTCGCGATCTTAGATTGCGAAGATTGCGGATTGGCGGTCGATGAGGGAGACGCCGGCAGCCTGGAGGAGTTCGTGGGTTTCGGTAGTCCAACGACGCCCGAGATGAAGCCAGAAGACGTGGCGCGCTGCCGGATTGCAGTGAAGGCTGTGAAGCAATTGGGAATTCCGCCCACATGGGGACCCGAGTGGAGCCTGGGGTGATTCGAGTCAACGCTGGGGTGGGTCCAGGACTAAGCCACCGAGCGCCCTGTACGCTCGCCAGGCGTTGAGCCAACCGACGTCATCTTCCCATTCTTTCAGCCGCGGACAACAGGTCAATACCTCCAGCGTGCAAGAGCGTGCAATGGTCGGCGGCAGAGCTGGCACTTCTGGATTTCACGTTTGTAGTAGTCCTCAGCGGCGTGCATTCATTTCGCGCAAGCCTTACGTAAGATTTAGGTAAATTCGAG
>CAVRNU010000045.1:0-49445 GCA_963722585.1 Bryobacterales bacterium
AGCGAGCTCCGCTGATCGCTTGCCAGGCCATCGATCGTTGAACCCCTCAGCTTATCCGGCCGCGGAAATAAGACGGAGCGTGTCCAGGTGGCGGTAGTGTTTTGGATTATTCGTCACAAGCGGTGCCGGCAGAATGAGTGCCGTGGCCGCGATCCAGGCGTCGGCTGAATTCATTTGACGTCCCTTGCGCGCGCTCTCATTCCGAATGGCAGCCCACCGAGCGCACAGCAGACCGTCGGAATGAAGAACTGCAAAGTCAGCTAAATAGGTTTCCAGGACGTCGCGTCTCTTCTGGCCCCAATTTGCATCCAAAGCACCTTGGCGCATCTCGGAGAGAGTCATGAATGAGATCACCAACTCGGAACCGCGCATGATGGCAACGTAGGGAGGCGCGAACTCAGGATGCCACTTGAAAATGAAACTGGCGACATCTGTGTCAACAACCAGTCTCGGCGTCGCAGTCGGCGGGAGACTCAATGCGGCGCTGCTCATAGATGAGGCGGACAAACTCTTCGGATTCCTCTGCTGCCCCGGGGTTGATGTGGCTTAGCAGCCGATCCAGAGAGAAAGGACCGGCCCGAACCAGGTTGGGCGGATCCTTGACGGGCTGGGGAGGCAAATAATCCATTTTCGGGTACCATATTAGCGCCGCCGGCCCATTGAGGGCGAGCGTCAAAGGAGGACGTCTGTAATCCTACCTCAGGCCTAATCGCCGGGAAGAGAGAACGATGTCTCCGGAAGGTTCTCTTCCTCAAAACCCTGCCCGTATCTTGAGCGGCCGCGCCGCCCGCGACTGCTTCCTGGCCACTCGAGGCGCATATCGCGGCAAACTTCGTCCAACATGTCGAAGTTGGTGGTTCGCTGCTCCATGGCGAATGCCGTCACCAGCAGGTTGTCGCAGATGCCATTAATCACTCTGGGAATGCCGTGCGCCCGCAGGTGAATCTCGTCCATGATTTCGGGCGAAAAAATGGTCTGGTGATCCATGCCGGCGCGGCTCAAGCGTGCGTCGATATACGCCCGCGTTTCTTCGCAGCTGAGCGCGTTCAGACTACACCGGAGCACGATCCTCTGTTTGAGCTGTCGCAAATTAGGCGCATCCAATTTACGGTCCAACTCCGGCTGACCGGCCAGAATGATTTGCAGAAGCTTGCCCTGGCGGTTTTCAAGATTGCCTAACAAACGGATCTCTTCCAGAACGTCCCACTCGAGATTATGCGCCTCATCGACGATCAGAACCGCTGTCCGCCCTCGTTCCATCTGTTCGATCAACAAGGCGTTCAGCGCGAAGAGAACGCCGGTCTTCGATTTGCGATCGCATTCGAGATCGAAGTCGTAGGCGATCATTTCGAAAAACTGGTCTGGCGTTACGCGGGAGTTGAAAATGAAGGCGAACTCGATGCGCTGCACATCGAGATAGTCACGCAGGCACTCGAGCATGGTGGTTTTGCCTGTTCCGACCTCGCCGGTAAGAACAATAAAACCTTTCCGGCTCCGTACGCCATAAATGAGATTGGCCAGCGCCTCCTCATGCTGCGGACTCCGGTACAGGAACTCGGGGTCCGGGCTCAGGTTGAATGGGTTTTCACGAAACCCAAAGAACGACTTATACATAGCGGCAGGCGCTGCGAGACAATCGCGATAACGGCCGAAGCAAGAAGCGCCGCATGCGCACTCCGGTAGACACCATCATATCCCGTCTACGACTGTTTTGCGTGCCATTCCGCACACTTACAGGCGGGACAAGCGCCTGAGATGAGTCCTAAATGGCTCCTGAAAGAGTCGCTTGCCATCATGGAGTCAATGAGCATCAAGACGCTTGGCTCGCGAACAGTATACGAAAACCGCTGGCTCCGCCTCAGGGAAGATCAAATCGAGCGGCCCGATGGAAGCCGCAGCATTTACGGCGTTATAGAGAAGCCGGATTTCGCGGTCATTATTCCCAAAGACGGAGACGACTTTGTTCTGGTTGAGCAGTTCCGGTACACCATGCAGGCCCGCTATCCGGAGTTTCCGCAAGGGGCGTGGGAGGACAATCCTAACGCCGATCCTGAGGACCTTGCTCGCGGCGAACTGTGCGAGGAGACTGGCTTGACGGCCGGCGAAATGAAGTATTTTGGCAAGTTTCAGAGCGCCTATGGCTTTTCGAAGCAGGCCTTTCATGTGTTTCTCGCGACCGGCCTTACCGAAGGCGAGAGCTCGCCCGATCCTGAGGAACACGACCTGGTTGTGCGCCGGGTTCGAATTGCCGACTTTGAAAAAATGATCCTGAATCGGGAAATTGTCGATGCCCACACTCTTGCGGCCTATCTGCTTTATAAGCTGCATGGTTACTGATTCCCGGCGACGCGAATTTTTGCCGCAGCCTTTGGGTTCGCGACATCCACAAGATCAATGAGGCATAAACTGTACATGCGGTCGCCGCCGAGCAGTCAAACGCGACGGATGATTCGTTTGTAGAAGTGAATGGAGGGTTTTTTTTGGGAACGCCTTGGATGACGCGAGTATTGTGGGCGGCCGGCCTGTACAGCGTCTGCTGGGGCATCGCCGTGGTTTTCTGGCCCTCTCTCGTATGCAGTCTCCTCGGTCTGTATGGGATTACTTACCCTGAAGTTTGGCAGTACGTCGGAGTTTTGATCGGTTTGTATGGATTCGCGTACATCGTTGCGGCCTCGGATCCGCTGCGGCACTGGCCGGTTGTGCTGGTCGGGCTGCTCGCGAAAATTGCCGGTCCCATCGGGTTCTTCCGCGCCGCCATCGAGGGGCGGCTTCCGTGGCAATTTGGCCTTACCGTGGTTGTCAACGATCTTGTGTGGTGGGTTCCTTTTTGCATTATTCTTGCCAGAGCTTACGAGCATCATCTCGGCAGCGTCCGCGCCATCTCGCCAGAGGTGCAGGACTTTGCGCTTCGCGCCGCCTGCACCAATGGCGGGATTTCGATTCTCGAACTCTCGAAGCGCCAGCCGACTCTGCTGTACTTCCTACGGCACGCGGGCTGTCCTTTCTGCCGTGAGTCGCTGGCCCGGCTATCGCAAGAGCGCCCAAAGCTTGAGGCCTCCGGCACAGCGCTAGTACTTGTACACATGGCAAGCGATGAGCATGCGCGCAAATTCCTGAAGCGGTACGGCCTCGAAGATGTACCCCGGGTGAGCGATCGAAAGCGGGCGCTATACCGCGCGTTCGGGCTCAGCCGGGGGACGCTTTGGCAGGTTGCCGGGCCGCATCTCTGGCTGCGGGGTCTCAAATCGATCCTGAAGCACGGCCAGAGCCTGGCACCCCACGGCGGCGATCTGTTCCAGATGCCCGGCGTCTTCCTTCTGTACCACGGCAACGTCATTCGCAGTTTTGTACATCAGACTGCGGCCGACCGTCCCGATTTCCTCCTACTCGCGCAGGGCGGAAGCGTAGCCGGGAACTATGGCGGATAAACACCGCGTGGTCATTTTAGGAGGGGGCTTCGGCGGGTTGTATGCGGCGAAGGCCTTAAGAAGGGCGCCAGTCGAAGTTACCCTCGTTGACCGGCGGAATTTCCATTTATTTCAACCGCTGCTCTATCAGGTGGCTACCGGCTCACTTTCTCCAGGCGAGATCTCCGCCCCGATTCGTTCGGTGCTGAGCGCTCAAAAAAATACAGCGGTTTTACTGGGAGATGCGGTAGATCTAGATCCAGCCGGCCGGCGCGTACGTTTGAGCGACGGAGCTTCCGTGCCTTACGACTCGCTCATTTGTGCGACAGGCTCTCAAGGCAGCTACTTCGGCCATGATGAGTGGCACGAGTGGGCGCCTGGCCTAAAAACGATCGAAGACGCAACGGCCATTCGTCACAAGCTCTTGTTTGCGTTCGAGGCGGCCGAGCGTCTTCACGACAATTTGGAAGAGCGGCGCGCGTGGCTCACATTTGTCATCGTCGGAGCCGGCGCCACCGGAGTTGAACTTGCGGGCGCGCTAGGTGAAATCGCAAACGAAACGCTTCGGCATGACTTTCGGTTTATCAAGCCTGAAGAGGCAAAGATTTTGGTTTTAGACAGTTCGCCGCGCGTACTACCAAGTTATCCCGAACATCTTTCACGGAAGGCGGAAAATGCGCTGCTGCGGTTGAGCGTGCGCGTTCGCAGTAACATTCGCGTGGTTGGCGTAGATGGAGACGGCGTGGATTACGAGCTGGATCAGAACGGCCAAATGACAAAAGGCCGCATCCAATCGCATACCGTAATCTGGGCTGCCGGCGTTACAGTCAGTCCTTTTACTCGCGTGCTCGCGGAACGAACTGGCGCGGAAACCGATAGGCAGGGGCGCATTAAAGTGAATCCCGATCTCACAATTCCGAATTACCGGAGCATTTACGTCATCGGTGACAGCGCCTATGTTGTAGATGCGAAGGGTAAGCCGCTCCCCGGAGTGGCGCAAGTTGCCATGCAGCAGGGCGGCTATGCGGCAAAGGCTATCGTCGCGCGGCTGGACAAGCCAGTCGAATTGAAGCCGTTCAAATATTTTGACAAAGGCGATCTGGCTGTGATCGGGCGAGGTTCGGCCGTCGCAAACGTGTTTGGGCTTCAGCTCTCCGGATTTCCGGCCTGGCTTATCTGGCTGTTTATTCACCTGATGTACATCGTCGAGTTTCAGAGCAGGATTTTAGTGTTTGTTCAGTGGGGGTTTCTATATCTGACCAGCAATCGCGGCGCCATGCTGATTACGGGTCACGCCGCGACAGACGTCTTGCAGGGCAACCAGCCCATGAAGAGCCCTGTCGATTAGCCCAGCCGCCGGTTGTGAAGGCAATCAACGATCAAGGCCGACGCCGCGAAGTAGTTTCTGAAAGCGCGGATCGCCGCGTAGAAGATCATAGAGTGGATCGACTTTAAGGTTTGTCGGTAGATTGGAATGTTGCCGGTAGGCTTGCTCCAATGATGCCAGGCATTTCTCTTTATCGCCGAGGCCGGCATAGGCGACAGTATAGAGCGGGGCGAGGTCCAGGCCCCACGGTTGATTCGCCTTCTCTATCCTTTCGAAAGCCTGCCGAGCCCTGACTGAGTTACCCATGCGTCCATAAATGTAAGCCTCCCAGCTCCAAGCCCACGGTTCGTCACTCACACGGCGGCGCCACCGGTTTAGATCGGCCAGTGCATCTTCGAAACGGCCCTGCTGTACATAAGCAGGAATAATCAGATGGGCCCGTCCGAGAGACGGGTCCACATCGAGAACCGCACGGAAGCGCGATATGGCGCGGTCGTACTGTCGTGAAAAGTAATAAATAGCCCCATCATCAGTTGCGATGATTAACGAAAGAGGATCAAGCTCCCGAGCCCGTTCACTTTCGTCCAAAGCCTCTTGGAAGCGCCCTTGAAGAGCCAGGCATTCGGCCAACCAGTGGTGAGCTGTCGAGTAGTTCGAATTCAATTGAATGGCTCGGCGATATTCTTTTTCCGCCGTTCGCCAGTCCCAGTCGTAGTTCTCGGCTATCAAGGCCAGCGACGTGTGTGCCTCGGCTAGTGAATCGTCAAACTGCAATGCTTTAAGCGCCGCCGTTCGCGCCAGTGGCATATACACGTTTGCGGGCACGTAGCCGTAACTACTCATGATGGCGTAGGAGTCTGCCAGACCTGCATACGCGCGGGCGTAATTGGGGTCGCGGGCAATCGCCCGCTTGAACCAGGAAACTGCGCCCTGCAATGCTTCGAGCGACCGCTTGCTCCACAGATAGCGCCCTCTCAAGTACAAATCGTGGGCTTCATACTCCTGGGACGAAAGTGCAGCACGAGCAGCAGCCGTAACGGGTCGCTGATTGTTCAGCGTAAGTTGAATTTCGCCTGCGATTTCCTTGGCAATCTCGCTTTGGATCGCCAACAGATCTTTCGGCGCGCGATCATATTCTCGCGACCAGACGTGGGTTTGATCTTGTACCTGGATGAGCTGGGCGGTGATCCGTACATTGCTGGCATCGCGCCGGACACTACCCTCGAGCACGTACTGAACACCAAGGTCGCGGGTGATTTGCCGCAGCGGTGTCCGAGTGCTCTTGTAATACATCACGGAAGTACGCGCGATGACCGCGAGGCGGCGCGGATCGAGTTTTCCCAATTGGGTGATCATTTCTTCGGTGAAGCCGTCACTGAGATAGTCCTGGGCGGCGTCTCCCGTCAGGTTCTGGAATGGCAGGACCGCCAGCCGAACTTTGCCGTGTGAAACTTCATGTCGCGCGGCCCATTGCGACCACACAAATACTCCCGCCGCGGCAATCAGCACAGCAGCCGTTGTCAACAGAATGGGACGCCAGCGTCGGAACGCGCGAGGCTGGCTGACCCCAGCGGCTGAAGATGTCAGGGCCTTCACATCCACGGAATGAACAGTCACGGCTTCTGCCGCAGGGGATGCGGCGCCATCCGTCTCAGGCTCGGCGGAGTTGCCCGCCTGCGGCTCGTCCGTTGCAACTGGCGCAATAAACCGATATCCCCGTCCCGTGACGGTTTGAATGAATCGAGGTTGTTCGGGGTCGTCTCTTAAGACTTGGCGAATCTTCCGGATTGCGCCGTTGATACTGTTGTCGGCGTCGAGGGAGATCCGTTTGCCCCAAATGTTGTCGACGATTTCTTGTCTTCCGACGACCCTGCCCCTTTCGTTTACCAACAAGAGCAGGATTTCCATCGGAATGCGCTCGAGCTTGAGCGCGCGGCCGGCGCGGCGCAGTTCATAGAGACTCGGCTCGATTTCGAAATCCCGACCGAACCTGATCGTCTGTTGGATTTTGGCTGGCTCCGGCCCCAAAGCTCCGCCCCCAGGAGGAATGGCTACATTCTATTCCGATTTCGGTGAAGCATGGCAAGCCATGCATTTGCAAGGGCTTGCCGGAACATAAGAATTAAGAATTTCAACAGGCGGCCGCTATTGGGTGCAGGAATGCCATAAGCCACCATAAACTCCACAGAACGCCGAAACGACAAAACTTTACCTGGGCCACCTTGCTTAGGGTACGCGACCAGAAAGGGAATTCATGAGCACAACGCAACTCTCCACTCTTGACATGGACAAACTGAATGCCTTCATCGGGCAATTTGTGGCGGATCTCGGCGCCGCGGTTCATACGGGGATGGTCGTGATTGGGGAGAAGTTGGGGCTTTATAAAGCGCTTGCCGGGGGCCCGATGAGCTCCGCGGAACTTGCCGCCAGGACGCAGACTGATGAGCGCTATTTGCGTGAGTGGCTTGCTTCGCAAGCGGCCGGGGGTTACGTCACCTACGACGAAAAGACGAACAGATTCAGCCTGAGCGAGGAACAAGCCTTCACACTGGCAAATGAAGATAGTCCAGCCTATCTGCCAGGGGCATTTGAACTAGCTTTGGGCTCGCTGGCCGCGGTTCCACGGATCGCGGATTCTTTTCGGACCGGCGCTGGAATGGGTTGGCATGAACACGCCGATCAAGTCTTTCAGGGGTGCGAAAAGTTCTTTCGTCCAGGTTATGCCGCCAATCTTGTAAGCTCATGGATTCCCGCATTAAGCGATGTCAAAGGAAAGCTCGAGGCTGGCGCAAGAGTCGCCGATGTCGGTTGCGGGAAAGGCGCTTCCACGTTGTTGATGGCAAAAGCGTTCCCCAAGTCTCTGTTCTTCGGATTCGACTACCACGACAAGTCGATTCAAGCGGCCCGGGAGTCTGCTAAACGCGAGGGACTGGCCGACCGCGTAAGCTTCGAGGTATCCAAGGCAAAAGAGTTTCCAGGCCATGACTACGATTTTGTGGCCGTG
This sequence comes from Bryobacterales bacterium, assembly GCA_963722585.1. Taxonomy (GTDB): domain Bacteria; phylum Acidobacteriota; class Terriglobia; order Bryobacterales; family Bryobacteraceae; genus KBS-96. Next base: position 7,739 of record CAVRNU010000045.1, read on the forward strand.
TTCGATTGCCTGCATGACATGGGCGACCCGGTTGGGGCCGCTGCCCACGTCCGGCAGGCGCTGGCCAAGGATGGCACGTGGATGATTGTTGAGCCTTTTGCAAACGACCAGCTGAAAGACAATTTGAATCCTGTCGGCCGGGTCTACTACTCGTTTTCAACGCTGCTGTGTACACCTTGCTCACGATCGCAAGAAGTCGGGCTGTGCCTGGGCGCGCAGGCTGGCGAAACACGGATTCGAGAGGTTGTTACGTCTGCCGGGTTCAGTCGCTTCCGCCGCGCCACAGAAACACCCTTCAACATCGTCTACGAGGCTCGGCCGTAGTCCGACCTGGTCATATCACGCAAGCATGGCAGTCGGCGTGGTGAACGGTCGGCCTAGTTCCGCCGGCACAGCTCGTCCATATCTAATGGCTAGCGGTCGCGCATTGCTGCCTTTCATCGCTAAACAGATGTCTCGCGCTCTTGCCGATGGCAAACTCCGCAGTGGAAGTTGTCAATCAAAATGCGAAACCAAAATAGGGTCTTCACTGCGGGACTTGTCTTGGATGTCTACAGTCTGCTTGGGCTGGGTTTACTTGCCCAATCGCCATTTGCGCAATCCGTATCCGCGCAAACACGGAACCTGCCGGCGGCAACGAGCGTGAAGGAGACCGGTCCCCGCAGTTATCGCTTTACCGTGGATTACAATTCGGCGAACAGTAAGGGCGAGCTGTTGCGCCGTTATCGCCTGACAGGCGAGTACACGCGCGGATTGCCGGGCGGAGAGGCCGTCTGGAAGAACGTCACTGAGGCAGACGCAGACGGCGCCACCGCTCCATTCGGAGCGCCGCGGAAAATTGACTTCATGGAAGGATTCCGCTATCGCAACGACCTTCGCAGCACGTTCAAGCCCGAGTTTTTCAAAGGGTTTCCACCAACCGCGGTGTTTGAGCGTAACCTGGTTTGGGACACCGGGATGATCGAAACTTTTGGCCAGAATTTTTTCGATCACCTGAAGCTGAACCACCCCTACCACGTCCTCTCTAACCAAGATGTGAACATGCCGGATGTGGGTACATTTCATAACAGCAACGTCGTGCTGGAATGGATTGGACGTTCGCAGAGAAATCGCCAGGACTGTGCTCTGATTACTTACCAGGCGTTCTTCAATCCGCTGCGGATCGTCAATGGCGGGATGACGTTGGAAGGCCGCAGCGACTATTGGGGAGAGATCTGGGTCTCGCTGGCCACGAGACAAATTGAATACGGCACGCTCCATGAGAATGTCCTGGGCGAAATGAAGCTACCTGGTCAGAGTGCGGCGCAGATCGTCAATCTGTTCCGCATCGGCGCTTTGGAACCCGTGAGTGATCGGTAAAGGATACGCACAAGGTGGCTCGAATGAAGAACAGATGGGCGATTTCCTTTCTCTGGATCAATCTCTCAGTGATGTTGGTGGTTCTAATTGTGATCGCCTCGAACCAGATTTCGAGCGTTCGGGAAGTGCTGCACATTCTGGTCTACGCGCTGGTGTGCGCAAATCTGTCCGGGGTGCTTGGCGTGTGGATCATAGGCGGTCTCGCGGAGCGGCTGGCGGTCCACAAGCCTCCGCCATTATCTGTCATTGTCGCCGGCATCATCGTTTTCAGCGCCGTGGGTTGTCTGATAGCGCAGGCGCTATTTGTGGAAATTGGCTTTGCGGCGCCAAGTCACTTTTGGCAAGAGTACGGTTACACGTTACGCATCGCCTTGCCGCTGGCCGTAGTGTTTGGACTGGGCGCGCTCGCTCACGGATCGCTGCGGGGGCGCGTGCAGCTCGCCGAGGAGAAACTTCACGAAAAAGAACTGGCGGAAGAGCGGGCGCGAAAACTGGCCGCGGAAGCGCGCTTGCGTTCGCTCGAATCTCGTATTCATCCCCATTTCCTGTTCAACACCTTAAACTCGATCAGTTCGCTCATCCCCATCAATCCAGATCGAGCGGAACAGACTGTGGGGCGGCTGGCGGCGCTGCTGCGTGCCTCGCTTGAGACCAGCCGGCAACGTCTGATTCCATTGCGGGAAGAGTTAGCGATGGTAGAGAGCTACGTCGATATCGAAAAGGTCCGCTTCGGCGGCAAGCTGCGCGGATCGGTGGAAGTGCCGGCGCAATTCCAGGATGCGAAGGTGCCGCCCATGTCGGTGCAGTCGCTGGTTGAGAATGCGGTGAAGCACGGGATCACTCCAAGGAGCGATGGCGGAGAGTTTCTGGTCACTGCATCGGCGGAGAATGACAGCTTGCGGATCGAGGTCAGTGACACAGGATCTGGCTTCGACCTGGCGGCGATTCCGCCTGGACACGGGCTCGAGAGCCTGGTCGAGCGCCTCGATTCGTTGTTCGGTGAGAAGGCGCGTCTGAACGTTTTCCGGCGCGACGGTTATTCCGTAGTCGAGATGGTTTTGCCTCGCCTATGAAGCTGCGCGCATACCTGGTGGACGATGAGCCTTTGGCACTCGAGCGGCTGCGCCGGTTGCTTGAGCGCACGGGACGTGTGGAAGTAACCGGCAGCACGACCGAGCCTGAGAACGCGGTCGCGGCATTGACGGCGGATCCGCCCGACGTGTGTTTCTTGGACATTCAGATGCCGCGACTGGATGGGTTCGAGGTCTTGGCACGACTGCCCAAGCAGCCCATCGTGATTTTCACCACCGCTTACGATCGGTTCGCGCTGAAGGCATTTGGTGTCAACTCGGTGGATTACTTGCTGAAGCCGATAGAGCCGGAATCGCTCGATCGCGCTCTCAGAAAAGTGGATGGCTTGCGGGACACGGGCCGATTCGCGCAGCCGGATTTAGAGGCTCTGCTTAAGACACTCGCGGAATCGCTGCGCGAGCCTAAGCCCGAGTACCTCGAGCGGATTGCATCGCGGCTGGGCGATCGCCTTTGGTTCCTCGACTTACTGCGAGTGACGCATTTTTACGCCGAAGACAAGCTGACTTATGCAGTATCGGAGGGCAAAGCTTACTGTGTAGACTATGCCATCGCTGAGCTGGAACGAAAACTGGATCCAAAGAAATTTATTCGTATTCACCGGAGCACAGTCGTCAACTTGAACTGGATCAAGGAAGTCGCTTCGCTGCCTGGCGGGGCTATTAATGTTCGCCTCAAGGATGGCAAGGACACCGACCTGACCGTCGCGCGCGACCGTGCCCGCGAGTTCAAGGCGCGCTTGGGTTGCTAAATTCTAGCCGCTTGCTCACGCGCGCGGTTCAGAAATGCGATCGCGTGTTCGCAGCAGCTTACGGAACCGCGACCGCGAGGGAGCGGCACGCACGAAAGTCGGTTTGAAAACCGACTTTGCAGGCCAGAGGCCCGCTCCACCATGCAACCGATTGTCGTCCTCTGCTTGTATCATGTTCGGAGCATGTCCTCCAATAAGGGAGCCCGACGGCGGGATTTCCTAAAGACAGCCGCGCTGGCAGGCAGTGTAACCCTGCCCTCAGCGCCTGCCGCGGATGCGCGGCAGGACACATCACTACGTGCTGAGCCCGAGGCGCGCGCGGAAATTGAATACCCGCGACGGTTCATGGGCCCATCGCTCCAAATGATCTCGTTTCCTCTTGGCGGCATTGGTGCGGGAAGCATCGGTCTTGGCGGTAGGGGACAGCTCCGCGATTGGGAGATTTGCAATCGCGCGGATAAAGGGAACTCGCCCGATTATGCTTTTGCGTCGGTTTGGGCGAAAGCGGGCGACAGCAAACCCGTCACGCGGGTTCTCGAGTCGCAGATTCAGCCACCGTATGAAGGCCAGGACGGTCTTGGCTCACGCAATGCGCCTGGATTGTCGCGGCTTGACGCAGCGACGTTCTTTGGTGAATTTCCTCTCGCGACGATCGAATTTCACGATCGCGATCTGCCGGTGAACGTCAGGCTCGATGCCGGCACGCCATTTATTCCGCTTGAGGCAGACGATTCGGGGCTCCCGATCGCCGTTCTCCGCTATCGCATAAGGAATATCGGCTCCATTCCTGTTGCGGCTTCGATCGCGTTCTCGATCGACAATCCTGTCCGGCCGTTTGCTGCAAGGCGGAACGCGCAGCCGGATGGACGGACAAACGAGCTTCGCCGCGTAGCGGGTCTTCAGGGTGTGTTTATGCACAATCCGTCGCTCGATCATAAAGACCCGGCGTTCGGCAGCTTTGTGCTGGCCGTTCTCGAGAGAGACGGCGGCGATATTTCCATTCTGAAGGGTTGGCCCGCTGCACGCTGGTGGACGAGCCCGCTTCTGTTCTGGGACGACTTTTCCGCGGATGGTGAGCTTTCACCAAGCGCCGGGCGCACAGGTCCTGTGGCTTCGATTTGCGTCAAACACGACATTAAACCCCATCAGGAAGCTGTATGCGCTTTTCTCCTTGCTTGGCACTTTCCCAACCGCACTCCGGAGCGTTGCGGCTGGACGGCGCCCAAGGGACACGAGAAAACGATCATTGGAAATTGGTACGCGACGCGTTTTAGCGACGCGTGGGCCGCAGCTTCTTACGCGACTGGAGTTCTGGGGCCGTTAGAGGAGCGAACGCGCCAGTTTTGCTGCCGCATTCCGCGATTCGACCGCACCCGCCGTGGTGAAGGAGGCCGCGAGCGCCAATCTCTCGACGCTCGTAACACAAACCTGCTTTCGCACCGCCGACGGCGAATTCCATGGCTTTGAGGGCATTAACGACCAGATCGGTTGCTGCCATGGCAACTGCACACACGTCTGGAACTACGAGACCGCGACAGCGAATCTGTTCCCGTCGTTCTCGCGCTCGCTGCGCCGCGCCGCGTTTGGCTACTCGATGGATGAGCGCGGAGCGATGTACTTTCGCCAGGCGCTCCCGGATGGAATCGAGCGAATCGGTTTCGTAGCCGCGGACGGACAAATGGGCCAGATCATCAAGGTCTATCTCGATTGGCAGCTTTCCGGTGACGCGGGGTTTCTGAAGGAGTTCTGGCCGAAGGCCAGGAAAGCACTGTCGTTCTGTTGGATACCGGGCGGCTGGGACGCCAACCGCGATGGCGTCATGGAGGGAGTCCAACACAATACGTATGACGTAGAGTTCTACGGACCGAATCCGTTATGCGGCATCTACTATCTCTGCGCGCTCCGGGCGTCGGAGGAAATGGCGAAGGCGAGTGGAGACCAGCAGTTTGCCGCTGAGTGCCGCCGGCTTTTCGAGAGCGGCAGCAAGTGGATTGACGCGAACTTGTTCAATGGCGATTACTATGTTCAGAAAGTCCGCGGCATTCCTGCGAATGACATCGCGCCGGGCCTGCGCGGCGGCATGGGCGCGGACGATCCTGAGAAGCCCGAGTATCAAGTTGGAGATGGATGTCTGATCGATCAGCTACTCGGTCAATATCTAGCCGAGATCTGCGGCCTCGGCCCGCTAGCCGGCGATTCCAATTTAGACACGGCGCTTCGGTCCATCCGCAAATACAATCACAAGCCGAGTCTTGCGTTTCACGATTGCGTCGAGCGAACGTTCGCCCTGAACGACGAGGCCGCCCTGGTCATTTGCGATTACGGCAAAGGCCAGCGTCCTCAAGTTCCGTTTCCATACTATGCCGAGGTGATGACCGGGTTTGAGCATGCAGCCGCGGCATTGATGATTTACCGAGGCATGAGCGACATGGGACTTGCGCGAATCGCCGACGTGCGGCGCAGGTATGACGGCATCCGGCGCAATCCATGGGACGAAGCGGAATGCGGACATCACTACGCGAGAGCTATGGCGTCGTGGTCTTCTTTCCTCGCGGTAAGCGGATTTCGCTATATGGGTTCCGATAAGCGGGTTGTGGCCGTGCCGCGCTCGACTGATCCCGGCTTTCGAAGCTTTTGGTCGGCGGGAACCGGATGGGGGACATTTGAGCTAAATTCCGGGCAGTTCGGGCTGACTGTGATAGAAGGTTTGCTCGCTGTGCGGACGATCGAATTTCCTTCACCGCGAATCTTGCAGTCGCTTACCGTAACTCTAAACGGCCAGTCGCTCGAACATCAGGCCGAAGCACAGGGCAAGAACGTGATTATCAAGCTGGCTCGAGATCAAACGATTGGAGCCGGTGGAACGCTTCGAGCGAAACTTTGATGGAGAAACGGCCATTACTCGTTCTAGTGGGCGGCTTGCTGGGAGCCGGCAAGACACGCCTTCTTCTTCGCGCCGCCGAAATCGTTATGGGTCGCGGCTTGAACACCGCCATCATCACGAACGATCAGGCTGAAGGTCTTGTTGATACTTCTATTTCAGCCCGCACAGTCGAGCGCGTTGAAGAAGTGGCTGGCGGATGCTTCTGCTGCCGCTTCGACGCGTTTGCCTCGGCGGCCGAACGACTTCGCTGCCACAATCCGGACGCGATCTTCGCAGAGCCTGTTGGAAGCTGCACCGATCTCGCCGCAACAGTCCTCAGGCCCTTTCGCGATCTATATGGATCGGAGTTCCGGCTTGCGCCACTGTCGGTACTTGTCGATCCTTCGCGTATCGACGAGATCCTGATGGGCGATTCGGACGTTGCCTATCTCTTTCGAAAGCAGCTGGAAGAAGCCGACCTTGTGTGTTTCACAAAAGCCGATCTTGGAATTCCGCCCCGGCCGCTCGCGGCTCGTAAGCCGGAGCGGTTCCTAAGCGCAAAAACAGGGGAAGGAGTTGCGGCTTGGCTCGATGAAATATCGAGCGGGCATCTCGCAGCCGGCGGTAATTCCATCGAGCTGGATTACTCGCGATATGCGCACGCCGAAGCCGCGCTGGGTTGGCTGAATGCGAGATTCGAGTTGGAACTCGAAACCTGGGCTCCGCCCATTGCACTCGTGGGCCCGCTGATCGACGAAATCGACCGGAAGCTGAGTGAGGCCGGCGCGCGCATTGCGCATCTGAAGTTAATCGACGAAACGCCGTTTGGTTTTCTGAAAGCCGTAACCTGCCGCACCGGGGAGGAGCCCGAAATCGAGGGCGACCTACTCTCGCCGCCGTCTTCACGGCACAACATGATTCTCAACTTGCGCGCACAGGCCGATCCCTGCGTTCTCCGCGAAGTCCTGGAAGCGGCGCTCGCGACAATGCCGGCACCTGTCAATATTTCGGCGCTGTCTGCCTTTCGTCCCGCTCCTCCGAAGCCGTTGCACCGGTATGCCTAACTGTTTCCCGTCGCAAAATCGTCGTCGCTGATCGCTTCCTCTGGTCGCGGCTCGGCAACTTGTTGCGAGTACTCAGCGTCTCCGGCTGAGCCGCGCCCGAAGGAAGCGGGCTCCGATATTGGCCGGAAGACAGCTACACCGCATGGGGCGGCGGCGACGACAGAGGTTGACGTCCCAACCCCGCTTCGATGTCGGCGAACGTCTGCTTTCGGTGCAGCGCATAGTACACCGCTAACAGCGTCACCATGAACAGAGCCAGAATCACCATCAAGACCGCGAATTGACTCAGCACTCGGATAGGCCCCGTCGCCACGCGTTCATCCTCGCTGACCAATACCGTCCAAGCGAAGTTTTTATAAGTCTTCTCGAGGCCCGTGTCGCCAAATCCGACGATCTGGCCGCCCCGCCTCAAGCTGGCCATGGCATAGCCGGTCTGCCGTCCTTCCGCCGTTCCCAGCGCATCGCGCACCGCATCGAATTCGTCGGAATGCACTCGCGCAAATATATCCGTTTTCGGGCCGGCCACGACTGTGCCGTTATCATCCACAAGAAGAGCTTTCACTCCAGTGTTGCCGCCCGATTCCTGCTGAAAACTGGTGAGGATTGGCGAAATATCCACCGACGCCACCGCGACGCCAGCCAGATTGGTTGTCTTCGAGTCCGTGACGGGAACGCCGAGGTTCACGAAATAGGCCTTGGTCGGCTCGTCGTAGAGCATGTTGCTGATGCTCACGGCGCCTTTGCCGCCGGCATAAACCGCTTGCCACGGGTTCCATGTATTGAGCCGGTACCGGCCCGGCTTCGCCGTGGCAGCCACAGGCACACCTCGCAAGTCTGTCACCGTCACCGTTAGAATCTGCGGGACCATGTCGTGATAGTGCCGCAGAGTCTCCGAAGGCTTGGACTCGAGCAGCGCCTTCACCTTCGTGGCTTCTTCAGGACCATTCCATGCCTTATCAGCTTTATCGAGCTTGTCGTTGATGGCTGCTTCACTTTGCTTTTCGTACGCTTGATTTGCGTTAGTGACCGCTTCTACCAACCCCGGGTCCGCTGCAATCAGCTTCACCGCTTCTACGCGATCGTTCAACTGATGTGAGACGTCGTTGCCATACATCTGCGCCAGGTCCTTGAGATGCGTGCCGATCGACGCGTCCAAGGAGCTGTTACTGTGCAAGGTCAAATACAGGCCAACGAGACTGAGCGGAACAATAACCAGTACGAGCCCGAGTAACACCTTTTGGATCGATATCCTCACTTCAAACCGGTCGAGCGCCATGTCACACCTCCTCTGTGTGCATCACTCACGCGCTCAACGGGAACGAGCCCGTCTTGCGCGAGTTCCTTCAGGGCAGCGCCCCAGTTCCCTGGGCCGGCTCGACTGAGGATCCCCGAAAAAAGCGCGGTACCAGTACCAGGGAAGCTCCCCGAGATGAGCATACTCCTATTTGTCCGTGAATGGGAGGGGGTTGTAATCAGTCCTGGCGGAGGGTCTGAAGCGGGTCGATTCGGGCGGCCCGCGCGGCGGGAACGAGGCAGGCCAGAAGGGCGACTGAGATCACGCTGACGGTTACAGTCATGAGGGTCAGCGGATCGTTGGGCCTCGTGTCATAGAGCGTAGTCGCTACCAAGCGGCTCATCGCGAGCGAGCCGACGAGACCCAGGCACGATCCGGGCAAGACGATCCGTAAGCCCTGGCCGAGAACGTGCGTGACAACCTCTTTGGGCTGCGCTCCGAGCGCTTGCCTCACCGCTAATTCTCGTAGCTCGGAGCGCACACGGCAGCCCATTACTCCGTACACTCCAATCAGTCCCAGAACGACAGCCAGCGATGCAAACGTGGAGAGCAAAACCGTTGTAAAGCGAGGCTTTGACACCGATTCGCTCAGCCGATAGTTCATGGATTGAATGGTGGCCACGGGTTGATTCGGATCAACTTTATGCAGAGCCTCTCGGAATTCGGCTGCAATGGTTCCTGCGCCCAGCCCGGAACGCAAAATCACGCCGATATCGAGCGAGCCCTCATTCCGGCCATCTCTCTGGGTAAACGGGAAGTAAAGCGTAGGCTCAGGCGCGGCTGTGAGACCGGATGTTTTTACGTCTCCAACAACGCCCACGATCTCGCGCCATGGGCCGCCCGTTCCGATGCGATGACCGATCGCCTTCGCGCCGTTGAAGTATCGACGCACGAGCTCGCGATTCACCACCGCTACCGGCGTTGCGTCTTCTTGATCAGAATCTTCGATCAGCCGGCCTTCAACTAGAGGAATCCGCATAATGCCGAAATAGCCCGCGCTTACGTCCTCCTGACGGGCGATCGGCTTGTGTCTGCTATCTACCGGCAGAGCGCGTCCGTCAATTCGAAACCCATTCGTTGCGTGCCCCTCGCCCGGAGGAATTTCGCTGGCATTGGTGATAGCCGCCGAGTCCACGCCCGGCAAGGCTTGCACTCGAGCCAACAGCTCATGGATAAAACCCAACTGCCGCGCTCTCTCGCGGTAGTGTAAGCCGGAAAGCTGAAGTGTTGCGGCGATCAGGCGATCCGGCTGGAATCCCAAACCCGAGTACCGCATTTTCCAGAAGCTTTCGAGCATCAATCCGGCGCCGGTTGAAAGTACGAAGACCGTCGCGATTTCCGCCGTGGCAATCAAAGAAAGTAGCCGCAGCGATCCTCGGCCGCCGGCAATTGACGCCTGACCCGCTTTCATGGCTTCGGCTGTGCGAATCTCGGTTGCGCGAAACACGGGCACAACCGCAAACAGCAGCGTAGTAATGAAACTCAACACAACAGCAAATAGCAATACCCGTCCGTCGAAAGGAAGCTTTTCGAACCCTGCCAGCCGGTACGGGCTCAAGATGAACAAAGGACGGCGTATCCAAAAAGCAAGCAGCAATCCTGCGCCGCACCCGAAGAAGCCGAGCAGCGCGCCCTCTCTCAGCAGTTGAGATACGATCCGCTTTCGCGATCCGCCGAGCACCGCCCGGATCGCGAGTTCACGATCCCTCTGCATCAGCCGGACCAGCAGCAGGTTGCTTACGTTCGCGCTCGCGATCAGCAGCAAGAAACCGGCAGCAGCGGTCAGAACGAAACTTGCGGTCTTCGCGTTGCCGAACAGGTGCTCGCGCAGCGGCAGCATTTTGATGGTGATTGTCGGGTGAAACGCCATTTGCGGGAGATTGGATTGAATGACCGTTAAATCCGCCACAGCCTGTTCGCGAGTAACGCCTGGCCTTAGACGCCCGATGACATTGTGCACGAGCGTAATCGGCCCGTTTGGGTTGCGCTGAAGCTCGGCATTCTCATCCTTGTCTAGTGGCGTAATGATCTGAACCGGACCAGGTCCGGGAAAGACGAAGCCGCGCGGAAGCACGCCGACCACAGTGAAGTGTTCGCCATCGAGCGCAATCGGCCGGCCGATAATGTGCCGGTCGCCTCCGAATTGCTGCTGCCAAATTTCATAACTCAGCATCGCCACCTGGTCATGGCCTTTGTAGTCTTCCTGCTTCAGGAAATTGCGACCGAGAAATGGCTGAACGCCGAGTAACGTGAGGAGCGAAGCCGAGGCTTTGGCGGCATCGACTTCGAATGGCTCTGCGAGGCCAGTCAGGTTACGAGTCCAATAGTTATAACCGGCGAGATCGATGAAGGTGTGATTCTGACGCCGCCAGTCGAGGAAATCGGGAGTGATGGTGATTTCGTCGGTGCTGTTCGCTTTCAGAACTTGAGTCATCCAGACGAGCCGGTCTGGGTCGGAATACGGCAATGGGCGCAAGGCGACCGCATTCAGAAGCGAAAAGATCGACGTGGTCAGTCCAATGCCTAATGCCAGCGAGAGAACTGCCGTGACAGCGAAGGCTGGATTTCGTCTGAGCTGGCGAACCGCATAGGCCAGATCGCGCAGAAAATCCTCGATGAACGCGAAGCGCCAGAGATCGAGCGCGTTCTCCCGGATCAGCGTTGTGTTTCCCAGACCCACGGGATTTCCGTGCGCAAGCGATAGCTCGCGATGATGCGCCAGTTCGGCTTTGAGATCGGAATCGAGCCGGCCGCGGCGGAAGCATTTGAGCAAAAACCGGCGCATATAGGTTCCTATGACAATCTAGGGAGAGTATGCGCCGAAGCTCCCACGATTGTCAAGGGGAACCTCCGTGGCGCACGCTTCAGCGTGCCGCTGGGGGCTTTAGCCCACAGTTGGTCAGAGCAAGCTGAAGCTCGCTCCGGCACGCTGAAGCGTGCGCCACATGGTCGAAGCTTTACGCCTCAATAGCCGCAGCTTTTCGGCGACTTCTGCCCGTTCACTACGACCCAGCCGTTGTCCGCACCGCGATGAGTTGCACAATGCACGTCGTGAATGCCTGCCGCAAATCGGCCCGTGCGATTGAAGAACGCTTGCCCGAACGCAAACACGGCAGCTCCTTTGGGCGCGGTAATGCGCCCGTCGAGATCTTCGTTGATCACTACTTCGATCAAGCTGGTACTGCCATCGGGGAAATGCGCCAAAACGGGAATAATGTCGTGGTTGCCATGCGGCCCTCCATATTGGGTTCGCGAGGGGCTGATCGTAACTCCGCACACCATGACATTATCCACATCGTGCTGAACGCCCGAGTGAATCAGCGTGGCGAGTCTTTGATTGACACCGGGCGTGCAGGAAGCGGGCACAGGCACATCGGCTGCGCGGCACGCGGCCATAGCGCACAACAGAAACAAAATTGCGGCCAATACAGGTGGGGCAGACGATCGTCTTCGGTCGTCTACCCGCGGTATCGCCACGCGCGTCTTACCGCGCCGCAGCCTTAGCTTTGGCGGACCCAGCCTGATGTTTCACGGTGTTCTTGATGGTAGGCCGGGCTTTGTGGCTCGCGCCGTTGCGTGTTCCGTTCATCACGGTGACGTGCGAATCGTCGTGCGCCACTTCGGGGGCGCCATTACGGATCGTGCTCGAGACCCCCGTTTTGTCTTCCATCGGGGCCTCGTTCCGGTTCGCGCCGTTAGGCGTCACTTTACCGAGAATGACCGCTCGCCTCGCTCCGGTAGCCTGCGGCACGTTCGAGGGTCTTTGATGATGCGTCTCGTAGGCGAGCACCGCGAAGGCAACTGCCTCCTTCGCATCCACATCCAGCCCCGCCGTGCTGGTTTCGAGCACCGGAATCGAGTCCATCGCCTTGCGAAGCATGCCCATCAAAGTCGGATTGTGCACGCCGCCGCCTGAAACAAAGATCTCGTCGACCCTCATTTCCGGCATGACGAAGTTTCGAATGCCCAGCGCAATGCTCTCGGCCGTGAGCGCCGTCGCCGTGGCAATCAGATCTTCCGAGCTAAGTTCCGTATCCAGCAGCTTGCCGACAAACTCCACGCCGTATTGCTCGCGGCCCGCCGTCTTCGGCGGTTTCGCGCGCAGATACTTGTCGCGCAGGAGCTTATTCAGAAGCTTCTGGTCGATATTTCCGGCCGCCGCCATCGCGCCATCTCGGTCGAAGGTCTGCCGCCCGAGCGTAATTCGCGAAACGAGCTGGTCGATCACCATGTTTCCCGGACCCGTATCGAACGCGATCAATCTATCCGCATTCGCATTAGGAGGGATGGCCGTCAGATTCGCAATGCCGCCGATATTGACGGCGACCCGCCCGCGTCCCCTGGCCCGGAGAAGTAGATAGTCCAGGTAAGGAATCAGCGGCGCGCCTTTGCCTCCCGCAGCCATATCGCGTTCCCGGAAATTCGATACCACCGAAATTCCGGTCCGCTCGCTAATCACACTCGATTCGCCAATCTGCAAGGTGCTTGCGACCTTTTTGCCCAGATATGGCGCGCCTTGCCCCTCGTGATAAATCGTTTGCCCATGGCATCCGATTAGCTTGATGGACGATATCGGAATACCGCCGCGCTCCGCCGTTTCCTCGACAGCCTCGGCATACAGCTCGCCGAGCAGAAAATTTAGGCGTGAAATGTCGGAGGTATGCGTGTTGGCATTCGAAATGCCCAACAAAGCTTCACGGACCCTACGCGGGTAGGGAATCGAATGACTCGTCAAGACGTTGATTTTCGCCTTGTAGCCCGATCCGGTGATGTCGATGATAGCGACATCGATACCGTCGAGCGAAGTCCCACTCATAATGCCAGCAATTCTCATCGTATTCGTAACTCTTGCTGCAATTCGTGCAGAATCTGTAACGCCTCTATTGGCCGCATCTCGTTCAAATTCATCGCCCTTATTCTGTCGGCCAGTACCTGGTTGACAGGCTCGAAAAGCTTAATCTGAACGGGCACGCCAGAGTCGTCCGGGGATAGCTCCTTACTTACCGAGCGCTCCCTCCTTTCATGATGCAATAAAACCACCCCCGCTCGCTCGATTACTTCAAGGGGTAGGGCAGCCAAACGGGCCACTTCAATACCATAACTCTTGTCGGCGGGGCCCGGTTCGACTTTTCTTATGAATAAGATCTGGTCGCCGGACTCCCGTACGGAAACGTGTAAATTTCTCACCCCGGAAAGTTGCGCGGCCAAGTCCGTCAGCTCGTGATAATGTGTCGCAAACAAGGTTTTCGCCCGAATCCGGTCGTGAATGTGTTCCACCACCGCCCAGGCAAGGGCCAATCCGTCGTAAGTGGACGTGCCTCGACCGATCTCATCTAAGACGATGAAACTTTTTGACGTTGCGGTGTTAAGAATTGTTGCGGTTTCCGTCATTTCGACCATGAAAGTCGACCGGCCGCGCGCCAGATTGTCCGCCGCCCCGATTCTGGTGAATACGCGATCGACGATCGGCACGAGCGCCCGGTCCGCCGGAACAAACGAACCCATTTGCGCCAGAATCAGAATTAACGCCGCCTGGCGCAGGTAAGTGGACTTACCGCCCATGTTCGGCCCGGTGATCACGGCCACGAATTCGCCCTTTGAATCCAGGTGTAAGTCATTGGGAATAAAGCGAATTGCATCTTTCTCGCCCAGTTTTTCGACAACCGGATGCCGCCCCGCCTCGACCCGCAGCTCGCCATCCCCGGAAAATCTCGGGCGCACGTACCTGTTTTCCACAGCAACCTGGGCAAGAGCGCCAAAAACGTCCAAGTCGGCGATGGCCGCCGCAGCCGCTTTGATACGGTTTGTCTGACAGGCCGAATAGGCGCGGATTTCGGCAAAGAGGTTTCGCTCGATGTCCAAAATCCGCTCTTCGGCGGATAAAACCTTTACCTCGAGTTCCTTCAATTCGGGGGTAGTGAAGCGTTCGGCATTGGCGAGTGTTTGTTTTCTTTCATAACTCGCTGGCGCGAGGTGCAAATTAGTCCGGGAGATCTCGATGTAGTATCCAAATACGTTATTGAACCGAACCTTCAGCGACTGAATGCCCGTCGCTTGCCTTTCCCTCACCTCGATGGCGGCGATGTACTGCCGGCCATTCCGGCTAATGTCCCGTAATTCGTCGAGCGCGGGGTCGAATCCGTCTCGAATGGTCCCGCCGTCGGCAATATTCACCGGAGGCTCGTCGGCGACCGCGGCCAACACTTTGTCCCTGACATCCGCGACCAGATCGATCTCAGGGCGAAGACGGAGGGAATCGAGTTTTTCCGTATGCCGGACGACTTCCGGCAGTTTCGCGAGCGATCGTCCCAAAGCCAGCAATTCACGAGGCCCCGCGCTTCCGAGCGTTACTTTCGCCAACAAGCGCTCGATGTCGAGGATGTCCTCGAGCGTTTTCCGCAAATCGGTGCGGACGATCACTTTTGCCGTAAGTTCTTGAACCGCATCGAGCCTTGCTTCAATTTCGGCGATATCGCAGGACGGATGCAGTAATCGCTGGCGGAGAAGACGCCCGCCCATGCCTGTGCATGTCTTATCGAGCGTGTAGATTAGCGTCGAGTCCTTGCGCTCGCCGGCAAACAGTGGCTCTACCAATTCGAGGTTTCTCACTGTTGCGGCGTCGAGCACCAGGTATTCGCTCGATTCGTAATAAGCCGGGCGGCTCAGGTGTTCGAGAGTCGACCGCTGCGTGTCGCGCAAATAGTACAGGATGGCGCCCGCGGCGGCGGTTGCCAAAGGTTTTTCGGCGAGCCCGCATCCATCGAGCGAAAGCAGCTTAAAATGCTCGAGAATTTGCCGCCCGGCATAATCCGCGCCGAACACCCAAACCGGAACCGGCGTCTCGAGGCAGGCCGCGCCAGCCGGACGCTCCTCGGGATGAATCAGTTCCCGAATGTTCAGCAGCTCGAGGGTGGGGAGAAGCTCTTCGCCATCAATTTCAGTAGCGCGAAATTCGCCTGTCGAAACGTCGACATACGCCAAACCGCTTCGACCGTCCCGGCTGAAAACAGCGCCAAGGTAGTTGTTTTCGTGAGGCTGAAGGAGTGCCGAGTCCGTAGCAGTTCCCGCCGATACGATCCGTGTGAGCTCGCGCTTGACGAGCTTTTTGCCAGGTCCGGCCTCTTCCATCTGGTCGCAAATTGCGACGCGATAGCCTTTTTGAATTAGTCTCGAGATGTAACCATCGGCAGCGTGGTACGGAACGCCGCACATCGGTATCGGCTCGCCCTTCTCTTTGTTGCGCGACGTGAGCGTGATCTCGAGTTCGCGCGCTGCCGTAACCGCGTCGTCAAAGAACAGCTCGTAGAAGTCGCCGAGACGGAACAGCAGCAGCGCGCCGTTCACCTGCTGCTTCACCGCTTGGTACTGCCGCATAAGCGGCGTCGATGGCTCACCCGTCAAATTGAAATCATCGCAAGCGGAGCGCTTCCTTTACAAGTGGCCGTCCGACTGAGCGAGCGCCATTTTGGCGTTCTCGATCGATCAGTGTCTTTTCACTTGTGCCGAAAGTGCAGCGTCAGCACAACAGGCGCTGCACCATACCGTAGATAGGCGAGGGGTTGGTCCGTAACCCACCACGGCAGACCGCCGGGTTCTACGCTGAACCGACGTCCATAGCTCGGATGGAGAGCCGGAGCGGACCGGATTGCGAGAGTTCCCGGCCATACAAAAGGCGAGCCCGAGATCGCCGGACGAAATTGATTGGCTAAATGCGTGTCAATGGAGGCACGATTGCCTAGATCGCTCATGAAATCCGGCGCGCCCAGGTAGTTCAGGTCTGGTTGCCGGTTCAGTGCGATCATTTGCAGACCTGAATTCGTGTCCGCCGCATAGACGTTTCGGCCGTCCGCTATGCCGCTGGCCGCTTCGGTAAGGTTAACAGGGACTACGTTCGTGAGCGGGTTGCTCGAGGACTGGGCGTATGCAGAACCGGTCACCGCGAAGCAGAGTGCGATCGCCGAAGCTAGTTCGAGCGTGTATTTGCGTATCATTTGGGAGCTTTTTAGAGGTTTCAATTGATAAAGCGCAAAGAAACTGTTTTCGGGATCATCAATAGGATCTTTGCAGGCTAAATCGGCTAACCTACAGCCATGGCGCCGGTTGCATCCTGCTCGGCCGACGAATATCTCACGACGGTTTATGAGCCGGATTGCGAGTTCATCGACGGAGAGACTTGTTGAGCGAAACCGGGGTGAAGCCGATCGCGCAGGATTGCAAGGGCTGCTAATCGCGTGGTTTGCGACCCGGCACCGCGAATTCAAGGGTGCCACTGAATTCCTTGCCGGAGCGTTGTCTCAATTCAACGCGGTTAAGCTAGCATGGCGTAACCGCGTGATGCACATCGGTCAAAAGTATCTGCGGCAGGAGACCAAGGACATTTTTGACGCTACCGCGGCGTTCATGCGACATCTCGCTGCCGAGCTAAGGGAAGAGGTTGAAGATGCGTAAATGCTCGGGATATTCAGGGTGACGAGGTCGAAATGCTCTGGACGAAGGTTGTGGATCTTCGATCTCCGCACAAATCGGCACTTCAGACTGGAAAACCAGCCCGTTAAGGCGACGATTTCGACGGCTGCTAGGACGCCGCGAACCGTTTCGGACGTAGGGGAATCGAATCGCCTCCGCTCGTTCAGTTACGAGGACTAGAGAGGCGCGGCCGAGCCTCGAAGTCGCTGGCTCCGGGACGCAGATTTACTGACACCGATAATCCTGAAATGCGAATTTAACTAAGCGAGAGGTAAGGATCTCTTTGCGAAAACAAGGAGATGGAACGACACGTAACGGACAATTTAATCCCTCGCGAGATGCATGCTCTGTTGTCGAATGAGCGGCTGATTGTGCGGGAGACGCAACGAGCTGTCACGCCGTTTGGCGGGATGGTGGTGTTTGTGGCATATCTTCAGCGGATCGATCTGGTAGGGCGGATTCGACAACATATGCCGATTCGCTGGCGGTCGCACAATCAGATCGATCCGGCAACCACACTGATTTCTTTCCTGATGGCAGTAGTGGTGGGAGCCAGGCGATTTGTGCACGCCAACTGGCTGCGCGGCGATCGAGCCTTACATGCACTGCTCGGCATCACGCGCTTTCCTACCGATGACACGATCCGCAATCTGTTTCGGCGCTTTGGAATGGGAGAAGTTCATCAGTTCTATGCGCCTCTCACGGAGTGGCAGATCGAGCGCTTGCCGGTGCGAAACGAAGGTTACAGCCTGGACCTGGATTCTACCGTATTTGAGCGCTATGGACAGCAGGAGGGCTCGCTCAAGGGACACAACCCACGCAAGCATGGCCGCCCCAGTCATCATCCTTTGCTGGCCGTTCTAGCCGAGGCTCACTTCCTACTCCATGGCTGGTTACGCAGCGGCAACTGCGGACCAGCGCGCGGAGTAGTCGAGTTTCTCAAAGAAGCGCTAGCGCTGTGGCAGCAGCGCCAAACCATTCGTGTCGTACGTGCTGATTCGGGCTTCTTCGATGACGAACTGCTCAGCTTTTTAGAAGAGCGCCGTCTGCCCTACATTGTAGTCGCGCGTATGACCAAGTGGGTGCAGCGCGCCGCACAGTGTGTCGAGCAATGGCAGCCTCTGGATGAGAATTACGCTATCGGTGAGTTCCGCTTACAACTCTGGGGTTGGAAAACCGAGCGGCGCTTCATCGCGGTGCGTGAACGTGTGCGCGAATCACGCTCTAGCGCCGGTCGCAAACTGATTGACGTGCCGGGCTACACGTTTCGGATTTTCGTAACCAGCCAGACGCAAGCCGCCGAGGAAGTCTGGCGGGATTACAATCACCGCGCAGATGTGGAAAATCGAATCGCCGAGCTGAAGCACGATCTGGGAGCCGATGGCTTCTGCTTGCAGAAGTTCTTCGCTACCGAGGCTGCCTTCCGGGCCGTGCTGTTGGTCTTCAATCTCCTGGCGGAGTTCCAGCGCGCAATCGGCTTGCCTAGCTATAAAGAGCCAGCCACGCTGCGCACCCAAGTGCTGACCTGCGGAGCCATTCTCGGTCGTGCCGGCCGACGCCTGGTGCTTCATCTCTCGGAAAGCTGGGGCGGACTAAAAGCACGAAGCGCCTTACTCGACAACATCTTGCGCTGGAATATTCCAACTTCGCCGAAGTTCAATCCAGCCATCGCAACTTGATACCGGTCTCCCCCTACACCAGCTCACTTCCATGCTTAATTTCGGAATTCAGGATAATCTGGCGATCCAACGCGAAGACCTACGAGCGGCGCTGGATAAATTTGCGCAGATCACGGCCGATCTCGCGAAGTACCGGTTCGGGACCGATCGCGAAGGCCAACCGCGCCGACCGGTTATGGGCGGGTTTCTAGTCTCCTGTCCCAATGGTTCGTGACATAAGTCAAGAAGATGGAGCGACAACTGTGCGCTGCGCGTAACGGGCGATACTGGCCAGGATTTGATCCGCCGTTCTCGTCCAAACGAAGGCCTTTGGGTTTTCGTTATGCACGGCGATGTACTCCCGGATGGCGGCTTCCAATTCTTTTACGCTGCGGAACACGCCACGTCGAATGCGCTTGTTGGTGAGCTCAGCAAACCAGCGTTCGACCAAATTGATCCAGGAACCGTAAGTGGGCGTGAAATGGACGTGAAAGCGTGGGCGCTTAGCGAACCACTTCCGGATCATCGCAGTTTTGTGAGTGCCGTAGTTGTCCACGATGATATGAACCTCCAAATCGGCGGGCACTTGAGCCTCAATCACATCCAAGAATTCCCGAAACTCACGCGACCGGTGTCGGCGATGTAGTTGGCCGATCACACGGCTGGTTTTCAACTCCAGCGCGGCAAACAGCGAAGTCGTTCCATGCCGCTTGTAATCGTGCGTGCCGCGCTCCAATTGTCCTGGCCGTAACGGGAGCAGCGGTTGGGTGCGGTCCAGTGCCTGAATCTGGCTCTTCTCATCTACACAGAAGACCAGCGCGTGATCGGGCGGGTTCATATACAGACCGACGATGTCGCGCACTTTCTCGATCAGTTGCGGATCGGGCGACAGTTTGAACGTCTCGCTACGATGTGGCTGTAAACCGAAGGCCTGCCAAATCCGGCTGATCGTCATCCGGCTGAGTCCGGTGGCTTTTGCTAAGCCCCGCGTGCTCCAATGGGTTTCGCCGCGCGGCGTGCTTTCCAAGGTCTGAATGATGACTTTTTCGACCTGGGCATCGCTCACCTTGCGGGGCGCCCCTGGCCGCGGTTCGTCATAGAGCCCTTCTAGCCGAGCTTCCAGAAATCGGGAACGCCACTTGCCCACCATGCCCAGCGAGGTGCGCAGTCTTCGCGCCACGGTTTTATTGTCGAGTCCCTCCCCACACGCGAGCACCACTCGGGCGCGCCGAGCCACTAACGGCTGGCTGCGCGCCCGATGTGTCAGTGATTGGAGCCGATCGCGTTCTTCTTCGGTCAATCTCAACGCCTGTTTGGGTCGTCCGGTCCGCATCCAAGATCTCCTCAGATGTTAGACGAACTTGCCTCGATATTTAGTTCACTGATTTCTGGGACAGGAGACTAGCGGTATTTGTCGTAATTCGCCCTACGCGTACAGCCCTCTTCTTCGAATGGCGAAGGCTACGCGGTCCAGCGCCAGCATGTAAGCCGCCGTGCGGTTGTAAACGCCATGCTTCTGCGCGTAGCCCAGCACGTCGTTGAAACTGAAGACCATGATCTCTTCTAGCCGCTCATTCACTTGATTTTCGTTCCAGAAATAGCCCTGCCGGTCCTGCACCCACTCGAAATAAGAAACCGTCACGCCACCGGCATTTGCCAATATGTCGGGAACAACGAAAATGCGCTTTTCGGCAAGAATCGAATCGGCAACCGACGTCGTAGGCCCGTTCGCCCCTTCGCACAGGATTTTCGCCTGAATCGCGTGCGCATTGGCGGATGTAATCACGTTTTCCTTCGCCGCCGGCAGCAGCACGTCGCAGGGAAGCAAAAGCGCTTCGTCCTTATCGATTCCTTCGGCTTCCGGAAACCCATTGATCGAGCCGGTCTCCTGGCGATATCTCGCTAGCGCCGGGATATCGAGCCCGTGGCGATTGTAAACCGCTCCATCGTATTCGATGACGGCGATAATCTTGAATCCCGCCCGATACATCAGGTTCGCGGCGGTGCCCCCGACGTTCCCAAAACCCTGAATCACCACGCAGGCCTCCCGGGGCGAAAGGTGGAACCGCTTCAAGGCTTCGAGCGTAACGATCAAGCAGCCGCGCCCGGTGGCTTCCTGGCGGCCGCGCGAGCCTCCCAAATCGAAAGGTTTGCCCGTAACAACCGCAGTTACCGTGTGGCGCTTGTGCATGGAATAGGTGTCCATAATCCACGCCATGGTTTGCTCGTTGGTATTTATGTCGGGCGCGGGCACATCCCGCTCGGGGCCTATGAAATCGATAATTTCGGCGGTGTAGCGCCGGGTGATGCGCTCGAGTTCGCCTTCGCTGAGTACCGCCGGATCGCAGATCACGCCGCCCTTTGCCCCGCCAAACGGGATATTGACTACGGCGCACTTCCACGTCATCCAAGCCGCGAGCGCGCGGACTTCATCGAGCGAAACATCCGGCGCAAACCGGATTCCGCCTTTCGCAGGGCCTCGGGCAATCGAGTGCTGAACGCGGTGGCCGGTAAAAACTTCGATCCGGCCGTCGTCCAGCACCACCGGGATATTCACTGTCAACTGCATGGCCGGCGAACGGAGAACCTTCCGCATGCCATCGTCAAGTCCGAGCCGTTCCGCTGCGTCGTTAAATCGGGCCTCCGCCGAGATCCAGGGATTCGTTTCGCGCGAGTGGATTTCGGCTACGACGGACGGGGTCGCTTCCAAAATCATTTCGATACGCTGCCTCCACCGTCATTATGGCAGGGTACCGGCAACTGAAAAGTACTGAAAAGTGAGGATTTCCCCTGCTGTTAGGGTAATCTCCGGTACGGGCTGATTCATCTAATCAAACAGACATGACCCGGCGAACCTTTCTGCACGCTACAGTAGCGGGCGCGGTCATTCAGAGCGCCGCAGCCGCACCCCAAACCAAGCTCGATCAGGCGTGGGAGACGCTTTCTATGTTGAACCAATCCAAGAACATTCAGCATCGAGAGTACGCCATTGCTGGATACGCATTTCTTGCGCAATATAGCGGCCGGGCACTCAAGGTGACATCAGATGTGCTCGCCTCCGACCCCGACCCACAGTTGCGAGCCTTCACCGCTACCGCACTAGGAAAAGAAAAATGTCACGCTGCAACGCCTGATCTCAGGAAAGCTCTGAACGACCGGAGCTCCGGTGTCGCATTCGCAGCCGCCAAAGCTCTGTGGGATATGAACGACCATACCGGAGCCGTGGTCTTCCAGGAGATCCTTCGGCGTGAGCGAAAAGGTTCTCAAGGAATGGCGTCGGGCTACGTCGAGGACGCGAAGCATAAGCTGCACGACCCGAAAGCCCTCACCGTTCTGGGAGTGAACGAGGTGGTTGGCACGGTGTTCGGTCCTGCCGGCATGGCGCTGTCGTTCGCCGAGCAAAACTTGAAAGATAAAGGAGCAACGGGTCGTGCGGTTGCCTGCGAAGCCTTGGCAAAGGATCATTCCGTCGGAGCGCGGAAAGCGCTCGAGTCCGCCTTGGACGATTCCAGCCCCGTCGTACGCGGAGCCGCTTGCCGGGCTCTGGCCATTCTCGCCTATCGGACCGCGGTACCGCTAGTTGAACCGCTGCTCGACGAGAAAAGCGAGGCGTCCCGGTCGATGGCCTCCGCCGCATACATCCGGCTGTGTGAGAGATACTCCGCGCCGAAGACAAGTTCGCAGCGTTCAAAATCGTGAATAGCTGGGCCATTCGAGCAAGATGCGTGGTGTCGCAATCTTTCACGATGCAGGCAGCGTCTCGCTCGATTTGGTCATTTCGAACATCGCATGGCCGAACTTCTCATGCGGAAATTCGCGGTCAACTCTCCACCCGTGGCTTTGATAGAACTGGACCGCCCGAGTGTTCGACTTGACCGCCCGAAGGCGAAGTGTGTCATACCCACGGCCGCATATTTCGCGTTCGGCATGTGCCAGTAGCTTCCCACCGATGCCAGTCCGGCGCCTGTCGCGCCGAATCCACAAGTCGCTGACCCATGCATCGCGCGTCATCGCCACGCCAACAATCTCTCCTTCTGAGATTGCCAGCCAAGCGGAGAGCCAATCGGCCTCTCCGATCGGTACTTGAGAAGAAGCGAATAAGTACGCAAAAGTCTCATCCGCGATGGCCTGCACCAGGGCGTGCACCGAGTCGTTCTCGCTCGGCTTAGCGCGGCGGATGACGATCTCTGCCGGCATGGCGATCACTATACATTGCCTCGAAGGAATGTGGACGTTTTACCGCGCCCTCTACTCGTGCCGCAACGACGCCATCGGATCGACGGCGGTGGCGCGGCGCGCCGGTAGATATGCGGCAATTGCGGCCGCGAGCAGCAGAAGGGCGACCGGCGCAAGCAGAGTCTCAATGGGACTGCGGCCGGAGCCATAGAGCAAACCGGAGAGCGCTCGCTCGCTTGCATACGAAAGCGGTATACCGATTGCGATGCCGGTGCCGGTAAGCAGGAACGCTTCTCGCAACACGAGTCGGTTCACATCTAGCCGATCTGCTCCTAAAGCCATGCGTATTCCAATTTCGTTCGTGCGGGCGGCTACGAAGAAGGCTAGTAATCCGAACAGGCCCACAGTCACTAAAGTGAGCGTCAACGCGCCGAACGCCGTTCCCAAGGTAGCAAGCAGCTTCTCTCGCAGCAGAGCGAAATCGCGTTGTTCGCCGATGGTCCGCAAGTGCAGGGCATATTCATGTCCTGCCTCCCGCAGAGTGTTTCTCACAGCCGGGATCAAGAGATCGGCTTTGCCCGAATACCAGATCTGCAGGTTTCCCCATGCTGCGCGTTGCGGCTGCTGCCAGAAGTCGAGATAGACGAAATTCGTATCAGTCGACCGAGGGTCCACCAGCCGGGCGTTGGCCGCGATACCAACGATCTCGACATCCTGTAACGCAGCATCGGTACCGATGCTGACGTGCTTGCCCAAGACATCACCAGGCGGGAAAAGCCGCTCGGCTAGAGATTGGCTGACAATGGCCTTTTTTTGACCTTGCGCCGGATCGCTTCGACTGAAATCGCTGCCGGCCAGGAGCGGAATACGCATCGTGGCAAGAAATCCATCGCTCACTAAAACGGTGAGCGATTGAACCGGCGCGCGGCCTGTTTGTCCTTTTCGGCTGATTGCCTGTTTCAGCGATGTTGTGAATAGCGGGGAAATATCGGAGAGGCTTACCGATTCCACGCCTGGCAAGGCACGCATGCGATCGAGTAAATCTCGATGATAAGCGGACGGCGTAAATCCCTTTGCATAGCCGCTCGGCAAGGGCATAAGCTGAGCGTTTAGCACGACGTCAGTTTCGAAGCCGAGGCGTTGAGAACGTAAATGTCTCAAGGTTTCAATGAAGGCGCTTGAGGCCGTCACCAGTACCAGGGCGAAAGCAACCTGCGCCGTCACCAACAGGCGCCGGCTTCTCGAGTTGGCGCCAGTCAATGAACGTGAAGAATTCTTCAAACCGTCCACCGGGCTCGTTCCGCTCGTCTGCCACGCAGGAAGAAGTCCAGACACGAGCAGTGCGATCAATGCCACGCTTGCCGTGAACAGTAAGACACGTGCATCCGGCGCGACTGTGATGACCAAGCCTCGGTTCGACCGGCTGAGGATAGCAGCCAGGAACCTGCCCAGCCCATAACTCATAGCGATCGACAATCCCACACCGGCAACGAGAAGCAACGAGCTTTCGATAGCCAATTGCCGTATGATTTGCCAGCGCGTTGCTCCGAGCGCAAGCCTCACCGCGATTTCCCCGCGTCGCTGAAGGCCGCGTGCCAGCAGTAGGTTCGCCACGTTGAGGCAGGCTACCAGCAGAAGCAGTCCGCTTATGGCGAGCAATGCAACCAGCGATTGGCGGTAACGGTTTCGCAGCGTGTAATCCAGTCCTGTTGCGCCCGGCGCGACGGCCGGAGGGAGCCGCAGCTCGTCGTCTCTTTCGCGGCTTTTGAACGTCGGCGGAAGCGCCCTGTCGAGATTTCTTCGCCATCCGGCGGTCAGGCTCGCTTGCACCTTCGCCAGCGACGCGCCAGGCTTCAATCGCGCAAACGCGAATGCCCAATAGAAGACGTGCGCGGCATGAGTATCGCCGAATCTGGGATTCACATCTTGCGAAATTGGGTACGAGATCAGGGGCGGATATCCCAACAGCAGCCCCTGGAAGCGCGGCTCGGTAATGCCGATAATCGTGAAGGGCACTCCTTCAATCCGAATGCTTTGCCCTAGCATATGTGGATTGCCGCCGAATTTCTCGTGCCAGAAGCTGTAGCTCAACATCGCAACGCGCGGCCCGTTTGGAATGTCGTCTGCGAGGGTAAACGTGCGCCCCAATGCTGCGCGCACACCGAGTGTTTGATAGCAATCTCCGCTGACGGACACTGCTCCGGCGGGAATGAATTCGTTGTTCAATTCGATTGTGGTGAGCGGCGTTTGAGCTCCGCACACTCCGTCGAGCAGCGGATTCCGGCGGAGCCAGTCGAGCATCCCTCCAGGAACCACGCCAATCGATCCATCGCTTTCTTCCGGGCCGATACGAATCAATTGTTGAGGCGCACGAACCGTGAGAGGGCGGAATAGCAGAGCGTTTAAAAGGCTGAAGATCGCTGTGTTTGCGCCAATGCCGAAGGCGAGCGAAACGATGGCCGCCAGCGCAAAACCAGGTGATCTGGCGAATTGGCGCAGGCCGAAATGCAGATCGCGCATTCTTCTCCAGCCTACGCCCCGGTGACTTTAAACGTCACCGCGTAATCCGACGGCTTCTCCTGCGGCAGATCGATCTTCAGCCCATCGGGACCTTGAGTCCACTTCAGTTTCCCTTTATGCCCGAGCAGCTCTACATGCTCGACCTTTCCGAATGCGGGTGATGCGTTGGTTCCAAGCGCGCCGATGGTTGCGGGTCCTTGCGGCCAGCCCATCATAAATGCGTACAGGGTGTTTCCCTTCGTTGTGAACCGCAGGTCTTCGGCCGTCAGAGGCTTTCGGTTTTTCTCGTTGAATTTCGCGTCGGGCTTCACAACCAGCTTCGTGCTGGGGCCATCGCCATAAATCTTCCATGGCCGAGTGCTGTAAATGCCTTCGCTGTTGACCGCCATCCATTTCGTGATTTCAGAAACAATCTGCAATTCGTCGGAATCGAGCATGCCGCTCGCGGGAAGCGGAAAATTCAACAGCAAATTGCCGTTGCGGCTCACGATATCGACCAGGAGATCCACGACCGTCTTCGGCGATTTGTATTTGATATTGCGCTTGTAATGCCAATCGCCCACGCAGGTGTCCGTTTGCCATGCCGTAGGCCAGATCTTATCCACCACGCCCCGCTCGACATCCAGAACGCAAGTTCCCGTGGCGCAATCTTCAGGGTGTTTGCTGTTGTAGACCGCCTGCGTCTTTCCGCCGTGCTTCTTTGCGCTTAGGTTGTAGAGGTTTGCGACGACGCTCATGCCGTACTCTTCAAACGGCAGCGCGCCATCGGTGTAAAGAATATCGGGCTCGTAACTATTTACCAGGTCGCTGATACGCGCATACCAATGCCGCTTCCACGCTTCGGGAATGCCATCTTCGTTCCAAGGCAGCTTGGTGTACACGGTCTGGTCGCTCGTGTAGAGATCGTAGAACTGAGGGTTCGTGCCATCGTACGGCACGCCTGCGAGCGGCCCGCTTTTGTCGCTGCCGTGGCTGGTTGAAAACCACTTGTAGGTGATCCACAAATGCTCACTCACGCCGAATTTCAATCCCTGGTTTGTGGCAGCCTGTTTCCAAAGCCCCACAATATCCTTCTTTGGCCCCATGTTCGCGGCATTCCAGCGAGTGTGCTTCGAGTTCCACATGTCGAAATTGTCGTGGTGCACTCCCATGCTGAAAAAATATTTCGCGCCCGCCTTTTTGTAGAGGCCCATTAAGTATTCGGGATCGAATTTCTCCGCTTTCCAAGCCGGAATCGTGTCTTTGTATCCGACCTTACTTGGATGCCCATAATGCTCGACGTGGTAGTGATATTGCTTGCTGCCCTGCATGTACATGTTGCGCGCGTACCAGTCGCCATCTTCTATCGCGGACTGCGGTCCCCAGTGCGCCCAGATGCCGAACTTTGCGTCGCGAAACCACTCGGGCGGCTCGTAACTTGCGAGCGACTCGCGCGTACCCTGGAACGGACCGGGAGCGATCTCGAGCTGCTTTGCCTGATAATGGGAGCGGCCGCGGGCGAGCGCAGGACCGGCGGCCAACAATTCCAGAGCTGTTCGCCTCGTTATCTTCATGGATGTTGCTTCACCTCGGCTTCGAACGTCCGCCGGTGTCCAGTATATATCGCCTTACTTTAACGATTTAGTCAACGTCGCGGAGGAAGTCACATCCTGGCCGATCATCCCGGCAAACAGCCGCTCGTAAACATCGGTGACCGAGTCCCAGCTATAGCGCTCCTCGACGCGTCTTCGCGCGAGGCACCCCCAGTGGCGTCGCTCGTCATCTGAAACATTAACCGCCCATTGCAGCCGTTCGGCCAACGTCTCAGTTTCAAACGCGATGCCCGCTCCACCCGCCGCCTCTTCATTTTCATCGTTGTTCAGATAGAGAACCATAGCCGATCGGCCCATCGCCTCGATGAGCGCCGGATGCGTTCCACCGACCTCCGTCGCATGAATGTAAGCAAAACAATGCGATTGCAGTTGACGGTATCCCTCGCCATAGATTGCGCCAGGCTTGACGATGCGCGGATCGCTGGTTTGTTTCACTTTGCGAATATAATCGGCGGCATACGGCGCGCTGCCCACCAGAGCGAGCTTCATATCCGTTTTCACGTTCTCGAAGGCTTCGCGCACGAGCAAGGCGTTATTTTCCGGCTCCATGCGGCTGACGTAAAGTAGAAACCTGCCGGGCTCGAGGCCCAGCTTCACGATCTCATCCGCCGCCTGGATTTTGCCTACTTCAGCGCCATAGGGAATGAAGGTCGAGGATTTGCCGAACCGCTCGAAATAATATTCCTGAATCCGAGCCGCGTCCGTGACAACTTCCGAGCAGCACCAGGTGGAAAGCCATTCTGAAAGCAGATACCAAGTTTTCGCGAGCTGGTTCCATTTCTTGCGATGCCGCTCGAGGCCATCGACATTCAGCGCAGTCGGAGTTCCCATCAGGCGCGGCATCCAGGTAAAGATGGCATTTGCCGCGTTGCAATACAGCAGCACGTCATAGCGGCGTGTTAGCGCACTAAAGGTGGAAAGACACGTGTGCGCCACGGTGTCGAAATACTTGTGCCGGATCGTCGGTACATGGACGAGGCTTACGCCGCGATAGGCGGCTTCATGATGAGGCGCACGGCAATAAACGGTGACATCGTGCCCGCGTTCCGCGAGGCGCACCGAGAGCTCTTCCGCGAACGTCTCAAATCCGCCGTAGCTGGCTGGGATACCACGCGTTCCCAGCAGGGCAATCCGCATACCTTGCGACCGTCAGGGCCTCGCCAGCCAGCGTATGCTTTTGGGGGTCTGGTTCTGGCATTTCACGGTGTCGGTCACGCCCCCGGCAATGTCCGCGCACGCGCTTTCAGTCGCCGTACGCATGGCGGCCGCATCCGACGAGGCCGATGCCGTTTTGCAACTCGACTGGCCGTTGAACGACATGCAGATTTGAACCTTATATTGCTGGCGGCCGGCGGTCGAATAGACTATCAGCGCAATAAACCCGAGCACGAACAGTATGACGATGGGCCCAAGGCTTTTCCGGAAGCGCGCACGACGGACCGCGTCCGCAGCCCCCGAAGTTGAGAGTTCCGGCGCTGAATGGTGCTGCGGGCCGCGATCTGTGCGCTTGTTCAGACCGGCTCCTCATGAAAAAAGTTGCCCATCCGCCTGAATTTTTCGTAGCGGTCGGCGATCAGTTGCTCGCGGCTGAAAGCGCCGAGGGTCGCGAGCGCACTTTTCAGCGTATCGCGAAGCGCATAAGAGGCGGCCTCGGGATCGTTGTGCGCGCCGCCATCGGGTTCCGGCACTATGCCGTCAATTACGCCCAGCCCGAGCAGATCTTCCGCCGTCATCTTCAGGGCTGCCGCCGCGAGCGGCGCTTTCCCGGCATCGCGCCAGATAATAGCCGCGCAGCTCTCCGGAGATATCACACCGTACGTCGCATTCTCGAGCATATAGACGCGGTTTGCGACGCCAATTGCGAGAGCGCCACCGCTGCCGCCTTCACCAATGACGACGGCGACTACCGGGCAACCCAGGCGCGACATTTCTTTCAAGTTCACTGCAATTGCTTCGGCCTGCCCGCGTTCCTCGGCGTCAATGCCCGGGTAAGCTCCCGCCGTGTCAATCAGCGAGATCACCGGCCGCTTGAACTTTTCGGCAAGCCGCATCAACCGCATGGCTTTCCTGTACCCTTCCGGTTTCGGCATTCCAAAGTTGCGATATAACTTCGACTTCGTGTCGCGGCCCTTCTGTTGAGCGAGTACAACGACGGGCTGTCCTTCGAAATGAGCGAAACCGCCTATGAGCGCCTTGTCGTCGCCGAACCCACGATCGCCATGCAATTCCTCGAATCCAAGGAACAGCCGCTCGATGTAGTCGGATGCCTGCGGGCGCTTCGGGTGCCGCGCGAGCAAGACCCGCTGCCAGCTTGGATTGTCCGAATCCTCTAGAGTGCGATTTTCCACGGTCTCTGCAAAGCTTTCCACTGCTGCTTCATTTTCCGGCATGGGGTCGGGTGCCGGCGCCGCTGCTGATCCACTCATAGAGTCTTCCGACATTCTTCCGATTTACTTTTCATCGCGCGAGGATCTCCATTGAATCCGGTCCGCAGATTTTTTCAATTGCCGATCTAAACTCCCGGTCGGCCCGCACCCGCGGTGTGACGTCCAGAATGACCGAGAAATCGCGCGGCTTCTCGAGCCGCAGCCTGACCTCCGTCTCGCCCTGCTTGCGCCGGAATAGTTCGCTTAGCGCTTCGGCCCGGTCTATTCCATCTTCTTTCAGCCAGATTTTAATGGAAACCAGCGAAGGAAGGTCGACCCGCGCGTCTTCGAGCGGAGTCATCGACTGCACGTTCAGCTTCAGGGGCGCGTCTTCTTCCCTCATGACAATCGCCTTCAGCAACACCGCGGCGTCTTCCTTCATATAGGGCAGGAGTTCCTCGTAACGCGTGGAAAATACCATCGCGTCTACAGTGCCATGGCTATCGTCAAACTTCATCTGCGCCCAGTGCTTGCCGTCTTTGGTCGTCTTCCGTTGTATGCCGGTCACCAGCCCGCACAGGTCGATCGTCTGAGCATTTTGTATCTCATCCAACTGGTCCGTGGTGTGTGTCGCCAGCTCACACACCTTATCGCTAAGCCCGTCCAGCGGGTGTCCGGAAACATAGACTCCCAGCATCTCTTTTTCGCCGGCCAGCATCTGCTGCGCCGTCCACTGCGGCAGATTAGCCAGCGGATATTCGTACTCCTTATGCTCGTCGGTAAGTCCGAACAGTCCGGCCTGTCCCATTTCTTTGTCGCGCATTGCTTTCGACCCGATCTCGATTGCCCGGTCGATCGCGTCCGTCAATTGCGCCCTGTTCCCGCGTAATGAATCCAGCGCGCCCGCCTTGATCAAGTTCTCCAAAACTCGCCGGTTGACCGCGCTCATGTTCACGCGCTCGCAGAAATCGAAGATCGTAGTGAACCGGCCGTCAGTCTCACGCGCCGATACGATCGCTTCCACCGAGCCTTCACCTACGCTTTTGACCGCTCCCAGGCCGAAACGGATTGCATCATTGGCGGGCGTGAAGTTGAGGCCGCTCTCGTTCACATCGGGCGGGAGCACCTGTATGCCCATTTCGCGGCACTCCCGGATGTATTTCACAACCTTGTCGGTGTTGCCCGATTCCGATGTGAGCAGCGCCGACATGAACTCGACCGCATAGTGCGCCTTCAGATACGCGGTGACGTACGCCAGGTATGCGTAGGCGGTTGAATGCGCCTTGGGAAACCCATACGCGGCGAACTGCTCCATCAGATCAAAAATCTTGACGATCTTCTTGGGAGGGAAGCCGCGCTCGGTGGCACCCTTGATAAACCGTTCGCGTTGTTTGGCCATTTCGCTGGCTTGCTTCTTTCCCATGGCCTTGCGCAAAATATCGGCATCGCCAAGCGAATAGCCGGCCAGCTTATTCGAGATCTTCATCACCTGCTCTTGATACACAATCACGCCGTACGTTTCTTCGAGCAGCTCCTTCAGTTCCGGCAGTTCGTACGTTACCGGTTTGCGGCCGTGCTTGCGGTCGATGAAGTCGGGTATCATTCCACCCTGAATTGGACCAGGGCGATACAACGCATTGAGCGCGCAGAGATCTTCCATCCGGTCGGGCTGATACCGCCGGAGGATGTCTTTCATCCCCTCTGATTCGAATTGAAAAACTCCGCTGGTAAACCCATTGCTGAAGATCTTCGCGTAGGTCTCCTTGTCGTCAAGCGGCAAATCTTCAATCACAATCTTTTCGCGGCGATGCTTCTCAATCAGCTTCAGCGCGTCCTCGATGATTGTCAGGGTGGTCAGCCCCAGAAAGTCCATCTTCAGCAGCCCCAGCTTTTCGAGGCCAACCATCTCGTACTGGGTGACAATTTCGTTCTTGTTTGTGACGTACAGCGGGACAAGCTCCTGCAGCGGCACGGACGAAATTACAACGCCCGCTGCGTGCATGCCTGCGTTCCGCGTCATCCCCTCGAGCTCGAGGCTCACATCGAGCACTTCTTTGACTCGCGAATCCTTCGCCGCAGCGTCCTTCAGATCCGGGTCTTCGATCGCCTCCTTCAGCGTGATGTTCAGTTGATTCGGCACCAGCTTTGAAATACGGTTTACGTCGGCGAACGTCATGTCGAAGACGCGCCCCACGTCCTTGATCGCCGATTTCGCGGCGAGGCTGCCGAACGTAATAATCTGCGCTACCTGCTCGCGGCCGTATTTTTCGGTGACATACTGGATCACTTCGCCGCGTCCTCTGGTGCAGAAATCGACGTCGATATCGGGCATGCTGATGCGCTCGGGATTAAGGAAGCGTTCAAATAGCAGTCCATATTCGAGCGGATCTATATCAGTGATTTGCATCGAGTACCCGACCAGGCTGCCCGCCGCCGATCCACGCCCAGGGCCGACTGGGATGCCTTTCGATTTCGCATAGCGAATGAAGTCCCAAACAATGAGAAAGTATCCGGAGAACTTCATTTGCTGGATCATCTGGATCTCGCGCTCGAGACGCTCGATGTATTCGGGAATGTCGTGCTTCAGGCGGCCCTGCTTCCTTAGCGCTTCCAAGCGTACCCGCCTTTTTTCAAAGCCGTTTCGCGCGACCCAAGCGAAGTATGTGTCCGCGGTGTGGCCCTCCGGCACATCGAATTGCGGGAACGGATTCTTCACTTTCTCGAGCTTCACCTGGCATCGCTGCGCAATGTCCCAGGTGATATCGAGAGCGGGCTCGACGTCCGCGAACAGCTTCATCATTTCGTCGCGGCTCTTCACAAAAAAATCGGGAGTCGAGAAGCGCATCCGGTTCGGGTCCGACATCGTTTTGCCTGTCTGAATGCACAGCAGAATCTCGTGGGCTCGCACATCGTTCGATGTCAGATAGTGTGCGTCGTTCGTCACCACCAGCGGAATGCCCGTCTCGCTCGCCAGCCGGCTCACTTGTGGGATCACAACCTTATCCTGATCGAGGCCGTGGTCCTGCATTTCGAGATAGAAATTGTTCTTCCCGAAGATATCGGCATACCCGTAGGCGAGGCGCTTGGCATCGGCATACTTCTCGGCCATCAAGCTCTCGTTAATGTCGCCCCGCAAACAGGCCGACATCGCAATCAATCCCTTCGAGTGGCGCGCAAGCAGGTCTTTATCGACGCGCGGCTTGTAGTAAAACCCTTCCAGATAGCCGGTCGATACCAGCTTGATCAGGTTCTTATAGCCTTCCTGCGTTTCGCAGAGCAGCACCAGATGGTTGTACC
Source organism: Bryobacterales bacterium (assembly GCA_963722585.1). Taxonomy (GTDB): domain Bacteria; phylum Acidobacteriota; class Terriglobia; order Bryobacterales; family Bryobacteraceae; genus KBS-96. Next base: position 40,234 of record CAVRNU010000045.1, read on the forward strand.
GGTCTGATTCGGAGCGAAGTTTATGCCCCTGCTGCGAGACATAAACCTCGCAGCCGATTACTGGATGAATACCGTGGGCGTGGGCTTCGTTATAGAACTCGACCGCGCCAAACAGATTGCCATGGTCGGTCATCGCCACGGCAGGCATGTTCTGCCGTTCGACGACTTGCATCAGACGCTTGATGTCGCAGGCGCCATCGAGCAACGAGTAATCGGTATGGCAATGCAGGTGGACGAAAGGCCGATCGGGCATGAACTGTTAACTCTAGTGTAACGGTCTTGGGCGCCCCGTTTCCGCTGTGCAGTTTATGTCATATTTGGAGGCGTCAATGAAACAAAGATCCAGATTCCTCTTTGCGCTCCTGGCGCTTTCTGCCGCTCCTCTTCGCGCCCAACCTCCGGCAGCCGCTGAACAGCCCAACGAGGCACGGCCATCCGCCGAGCAAGCAGCCGTGCTCGCAAAATTTCCGGCGCCGCCGGCGGAAGAGAAGATTTCGAAAACACAGCATGCGATTCGGGTCAATGGGCAAGAGCTTCATTACACTGCCATTGCCGGTACACTGCTGCTCAGGAAAGAGGACGGTAAGCCGAAGGCGAGTATCTTTTACGTGGCCTACACGCTGGACGGTGTGAATAGTTCGAAGCGGCCGATCACGTTTACCTTTAACGGCGGCCCTGGATCTTCGTCGGTGTGGCTGCACATGGGCGCTCTCGGTCCCCGCCGCGTTCCTTTGACGCCGGAGGGACAGCCCGTGCCGCCGCCATACCATCTCGTAGACAACGAACAAACTGCCCTTATATTTACCGATCTCGTTTTCATCGATCCTGTCACTACCGGGTTCAGCCGCGCCGCGCCTGGAGTGGATCCGAAGCAATTTCACGGACTCGAAGGCGACCTGAACTCAGTTTCCGATTTCATTCATGGTTATCTGACGCGCTATGACCGGTGGGATTCTCCAAAATTCCTCGCCGGCGAAAGCTATGGAACCACGCGCGCAGCCGCGCTGAGCGAGTATCTGATTCGCAATCACGGAATCTATCTGAACGGCATTACGCTCATCTCGACGGTTTTGAATTTTGCAACGCTCGAATTCGGCAATGGGAACGATCTGCCCTACATCCTGTTTCTTCCAACCTATACGTCGACGGCCTGGTATCACAAGAAATTGGCTGGCGATCTTCAAAATGGCGGCTTGAAAGAAGCGGTGGAAGAATCCCGCAAGTTTGCCGCAACCACTTACGCGCAAGCTCTAATGAAAGGCGACCAGTTGCCGGATGACCAACGCAAACAGATCGTCGATCAGATCGCCCATCTTACGGGTTTGTCCCCAAAATTTATCGATGACAACAATTTACGCGTTCCCGCCGACCGCTTCTTCAAAGAGCTTCTCCGGGATGAAAAGAAGACTGTTGGCCGGTATGACAGCCGTCTTGAGGGAGTAGATCAGGATGCGGCGAGCGAAAGTCCCGAATACGATCCAAGTTACGCGTCTGTACTAGGAGCGTATACGGCGGTCTTTAACGAGTATGTCCGGGCGGAACTCAATTGGAAGACGGATCTTCCGTACGAGGTTCTGACAGGCAAAGTTCGCCCCTGGGATTTTTCAGAGTTCCGAAACTCCTATCCAAACGTAGCCGACCGTCTCACGCTCGCACTATCGCAGAACCGATTCATGCGTGTTCTTCAGATAAACGGGTACTACGATCTGGCGACGCCGTTTTTCGCTACCGAATATACGTTCGATCATCTGGGACTCGCTCCGAAGCTTCGGAATAATATCTCGATGAGTTACTGCGACGCGGGACACATGCTGTATCTAAAGCGGGATTGTTTAGACACTCTGCACAAAAGCATGGCCGAAATGTACAAAACCGCTCTTCCAGCGGCACAATAGAGACGCGGCGAATCAGCGGCACTATGAACGATCCCATCGAACATGTCGTCGTCCTGATGCTCGAAAACAACTCGTTCGATCGAATGCTCGGATGCATGAAGACGATTTACCCGGAACTGGAGGGGCCCAATCCGGCGAATGCAGCTCCGTTCAGCAATCCTGACTACCCGGATTCAAGTCATCTCATCGCGCAGTTACCTGAAGCGCAAGGGTCGGTAGCAGTCGACCCGGGCCACGATCTGGATGATGTTCTGCGGCAGATCGATCAAGGCGCTTGCGATGGGTTCGTGAGGGATTTCGTCCAGCACGCGCCGCAAGCGCCGGTGGACGAGCGTCAGCAGATCATGAATTACTTCAAGCTCGGTGATTTGCCGGTGCTTCACGCGCTAGCAAAACAATTCTTGATTTGCGATCACTGGTTTTCGTCTGTGCCGGGCCCGACGTGGCCGAATCGATTTTTTGTGCATAGCGGCACGTCTCTGGGGCACGTCGATATGCCGGCGGGAATCCTTCATCCCGCCGTGCATTGTTACGACCAGCCCACTTTGTATCAGAGACTCGAAGCGGCGAAGACCCCGTGGCGTATTTATTATGGCGATGTCCCTCAATCGCTTGTGATGACTCAGCAGCTCGAGTTACCCGCCGGTTACAGGCCCATGGCGCGCTTTGCTGCCGACGCGCAAGGCCCGGCAACCGATTTTCCCCACTACGTGTTTATCGAGCCATCGTATTTCGGAGCAGGCCAGAACGATGAGCACCCGCCTACGGACATTATGCACGGCGAAGCGCTGCTTGCTAACGTATACAACACGCTCCGGGCAAACGAAGAGCTTTGGGCATCGACACTTTTTGTACTTCTTTACGACGAGCACGGAGGGTTTTTCGACCACGTCGCGCCGCCGGAAACCGTTGCTCCGGATGGCAACACCAAGCAGTTTGCGTTCAACCGGCTCGGAGTCCGCGTCCCCGCTCTTTTGATTTCACCCTGGGTGGATCCGGGCGTGTTCACGACCGAGCTCGATCATACCAGCTTGCTGAGGCATGTGACGGACAAATGGCAGCTCGGCCCACTCGGGAACCGGGTTGCGCAAGCGAATTCGTTCGCGGCCGCGATCAACCGCGCAAGCGCACGGCTCGACTGCTTGCGGTCTGTTCAGGTTCCGGTTGCTCAGCCGAATAAGGTGGATGCCGCGCTGAATGCCCATCAATTGGCACTCGCCGGTTTCACGCTGCAGTTAGAGGTGAATCATACGCAGCCCGGCGATCAGGTGATTGCCGCGCATAGCCGCGCCATGGTGTCGGATTATGCGGCGCAAAGCCAAGCCGTTTCAGAGCGAATTGAGCAGTTCTTCGCGGCTAAAGGGCGAGTCTTGACGGGCCGCCCGTAAACAAGAACCCCGTCCAAATACAGTGCTGGCTTGCAGGATAAACCGATTTTAATTCGATTGATGGGAACACAAACGCTCTCTTGGTGCTCCAATGAAATGGAGGGGTAAACCAGATGAAAAAGAAGTTGCCTATTGTTGCGTTGTGTATCCTCGGCGCCGTTTCGATGGCGAGCGCCTATCCGGTTGCACAAGATACGTCGATCAAGCAAGACACGAAAGATGCGGGTAAGGCCACCGGCAACGCGGTGAAAAAGACGGGCAAGGACGTGGGGAAAGGAACCAAGAAAGCCGCCAAAGCCACCGCGAACGGAACCAAGAAGGGCGTCAATAAGGCTGCTGGAGCCACCGAAAAGGGGGCAGACAAGGTAAAGGATAAAACCTCGCAATAACGTTTCCTTTCGGCGCGGACAACCGAAGCGAATTTGTAGCAGGGCGGCGCAGGCATCCATAACCTGACCGCCCTTTCTTTTTATATTGGATTTCACATTCTGAAAACGCGGCCGGGCTATACTCTCTATGTCCAATGGCCCAATATGACCTCATCGTGATCGGTTCGGGACCGGCCGGGCAGCGGGCCGCAATCCAGGGCGCGAAGAGCGGTAAGCGCGTGGTGCTGGTCGAAAAGCGCGAAGTGATCGGCGGGGTGTGCATCAACACGGGGACTATTCCCAGCAAGACGATGCGCGAAGCGGTGTTGCATCTGTCCGGTTTCAACTACCAGCACATTTATGGAGTGAGCTATCGGGTCAAGGAACGGATCACGATGGCTGATCTGGCTTTTCGTGTGCAGCATGTCATCAAGACCGAGATCGACGTCACCCAGGCTCAGCTCGCTCGCAACAGCATTGAAGTGATGACCGGCGTGGCCAGCTTCAAAGATCCGCACACTCTTACTGTGACAAATTCGCGCGGCTCGAACGATATTACGGGTGAAATGTTTGTGATCGGGACGGGTACGAAGCCCGCTGCCTCGCCCAGAGTCCCCATCAACGCGAAAACCATCATTGACTGCGATCAGATCCTGGACATGCCGGAAATTCCGAAGACCCTGATAGTAGTTGGCGGCGGCGTGATTGGCGTCGAGTATACGTGCATGTTTGCCACTCTGGGGGTACGAGTCGTACTTATCGAGAGACGTCCGCGGTTGCTCGAATTCGCCGATTCCGAGATTGTGGAGGCGCTCTCCTATCACCTGCGCGATAGCCGCGTCACAATGCGTTTGAATGAAGAAGTTTCGAGCGTCGAAGAAACGCCCGACGGAGGAGTGGTCGCGAATCTCGAAAGCAAGAAAAAAATCTCCGGCAACGCCCTTCTTTATGCGGTGGGCCGCCAAGGTAATGTGGACGAGCTGAATCTGGCGGCCGCCGGGCTCGAGTCCGATGCCCGCGGGCGAATCGTGGTGGACGCAAACTACCGCACGAAACAGTCCAACATTTTTGCGGTCGGTGACGTGATCGGATTTCCGAGTCTCGCCTCTGTTTCCATGGAGCAGGGGCGCATCGCGGTCGCGCGCGCCTTTAACATGCCCATCGACTCGACGCCAGCTTACTTCCCGTTCGGCATCTACACCATTCCCGAGATTTCCTTCATCGGCAAAACAGAAGAACAGTTGACCGACGAGGATGTTCCTTACGAAGTGGGAGTCGCCTTCTATCGCGAGATTGCCCGCGGACAGATTCGCGGTGATACGACCGGCCGGTTGAAACTGATCTTCCACCGCGAAACACGCGACTTACTAGGAGTTCATATCATCGGCGAGGGAGCGGCCGAGCTTCTGCACATCGGGCAAGCGGTGCTCATCCTGGGCGGTAAGGTAGACTACTTCGTCAACACTGTTTTTAACTATCCTACGCTTGCCGAATGCTATAAAGCCGCGGCCTTTAATGGGCTTAATAAGCTGGCGAGGTTCCAATAGGAGATTACATGGCTAGTGGAGTCGGAGTCCTCGTAGCCGAGCGCATCGCTGCCGCGCAGGTTGAAGGTCACCAGATTGCCGGCGCGGTACAGACGTTTCCTTCGGACGGCATTACAGCCGACGCGCTTCTCGGTCTGCCCGCCGAGGTGATTGTCGAGAAGATTGTCGAGGTCGTTGGTCCAATGTTGTCGGCAACAGGGTTGGACTGTGTTGGTGTCGGGTTTCCAGGCATCGTCCGCAATGGCGCAATTCAAGACTCGCCCAATCTCGTCCAGCTAAAAGGCCAGCCGATGCAGACGATGCTCGAGTCGGCGCTTCGTCAGTTTGCCGGCGATATCTTCGTTTCTATCTTCAACGACGCGGACGTGGTTGCCGCCGGACTTGCGGCCACGCGGGGCCAACTCGACCGATTGATTCGCGTCTGGACTCTCGGGAATGGAATCGGGTACGGCCGCTATCCGTTTCTCGAGGGAATTTGGGAGGGTGGGCATCTAGTAGTGAGCCTCGATCCGAAAGAACAGTATTGCGGCTGCGGAGGCCGCGGGCATCTCGAAGGCATCATGGGCAATCGCGCCATGCGGCTGCGCTTTATGGATCTCGAACCCGAAGAGGTTTTCGAGCTGGCCGGCAAAGGTGAACAGCGCTGCGTCGATTTTGTGAAAAAGTGGCACCGCGCGCTCGCTGCCGCAACGGCTAATAATATTCATCTGGACGGGCCGGGCAAGTTCTTCATCACGGGCCTGAACGCGGGGTTTCTCAACGTCAGCCTTCTCAGCGAGTACTTGCACGAAATGGTGAAGTTGAGTCCTTTGCAGGGCTATGCACTCGAAGTGGTGCCGGGCGGTGAAGAGATAGCCCTGGTCGGAGCCGCCGTGAACGCCATGCAGGCTCGATCGCGGCATGGCTGAACGCGGCTTGGCTCCGGGCCCCAGGTCCTGGTCTCTTCTGGGGCAAGGCCGCGCCTTTCGGCGCAATCCGCTCGAATATCTTACATGGCAGCACCGGCGATTCGGAGACTTCTCGCGGTTTCGGCTTCTTAACGCTCACGCTTATTTGCTCGCCCATCCCGATTACATTCGCGATCTTCTTTTGCAGCATTCTGGAGCCACCGTCAAGAGCATGGCCCTTCAACGGGCTAAGTCGCTTCTGGGAGAAGGTTTACTCACCAGCGAGCCGCCGCTGCATACTCGTCAGCGCCGTTTAATGCAGCCGGCGTTTCATCAGGAGCGTCTGCTCCGCTACGCCACGATTATGATCTGCACGGGCGAGGAGTGGCTGCGCCGCTGGGACGATATGCGCCTGGCGGATCGCGCCTTCGACCTGCATGGCGAGATGATGCAGCTCACTTTGTCGATCGTCGTTCGCGCTCTTTTTTCGTCGGACCTTGCACCCGTTGCTTATGAACTCAGCCAGCTCACAACTCTGGTTGTGCGCATGTTTCCGTACCTGATCTCGCCTTTCGGCGAATACGTCGAGCATTGGCCTTTGCCGGTCAGCCGCCGGTACAAAAAAGCTCGAGAGCGCTTGGATTCGCTCATTTATGGTTTGATCGGCGAGCGCCGCGCCGGCAAAACCGAAGGCGACGATCTGCTGTCGATGCTGCTGGCGGCTCAGGATCAGGAAAGCGCCGCGAGCGACGCTCGAATGACCGATCGCCAGATTCGAGACGAGCTCATCACTCTGTTTCTTGCCGGCCATGAGACTACTGCAAATGCGCTGGCCTGGACATGGTACCTACTTTCGCGGAATCCCGAAGTCGAAGCGCGTTTTCATCAAGAAATCGATCAGGTTTTGCCGGCCGCCCGCCTGGCGTCTCGGATGTTCCGAATCTCATCTACACCAACGCCGTTCTCTCTGAGTCAATGCGCCTCTATCCTCCCGCGTGGGCGGTTTCAAGAATCACAAAGCAGGAGATCCATATCGCAGGCTATGCGATTCCTCGCGGCTCCCTGTGTATCGCGTCACAGTGGGTCACTCATCGTGATCCACGATTCTTTGCACAGCCTGAACGTTTTCTGCCAGACCGTTGGACGAACGAGACTATCGCCCGGCCGCGCTTTTCTTATTTCCCTTTCGGCGCGGGATCTCGCATCTGCATAGGCGAACGATTCGCGTGGATGGAGGCCACTCTTTTGCTCGCTCTCCTCGGCCAGCGATGGCGCTTCTGTCTCGCTGCTGGTGCAAAGGTCGAGCCCGATTCGCTCATCACCCTCCGGCTGAAATTCGGGTTGATGGTGAATGCTGAGGCGCGAGCTTAATTCTGTTACTCGACTCCGCTCGCTTGGCGCGCTTTCAAGAACTCGTCGCCTTGCTTCCACGTTGGCAGCTTCGGAGCGTTGGCCGCATCGATCCCAATGCGCATTCCGAATTGCGCCATCTGCACCATGCTTCCAAAATCCCAGTCTGCTTTGTATTCGTCGGAGGGCCGGTGGTAGTGCTCGTTGTTGTACTGTTCAAACGCCGTGGTCCCGAAATTTGCGGGCTTGCCAATATAAGTCCGGCCGGCTGAAATCGAAAACGAAGGGATGCCGACTCGAGCCAGCGAGAAATGGTCCGAGCGGTAATAATGGCCCTGCCCAGGTTCCGCGTCCGGCTTGATTTCAAGATGCATGGCCTCTGCGTCCCGCTCAACCAGCGGCCACAACGTGGTTCGTTCCGCGCCAGTAACTTCCACGTCGCGAGTCTTACCGAACGGAAAAAACGCATCGAAATTCAGATCGATTGCCGTCTTTCCCGGCGGCACAAGCGGATGCTTGCCATAATAATCGGAGCCAAGCAAGCCCGCCTCCTCGGCAGTCACAAACAGGAACAGCGCGCTGCGCTTCGGTTTAAGCGGGAGCGCGGCCCAAACGCGGGCGATTTCGAGCACCATCGCGCAGCCCGTCGCGTTGTCTACGGCTCCGTTGTAGATCTTGTCTCCGTTGATCGGCACGCCGATTCCGAGATGATCCCAGTGCGCCGTGAAAATGATCGCCTGCGCGGCAAGGGTTGGGTCGCTACCGTCTACCCGGCCTACGACGTTGCGGCTTTCTATGTTGCGAATCTGAACCGGAATACGACCCGTGATGCGGCCCAATACGATCGGGTGAAACGATTTTTCGTTCGCCATGGCAAGCAGTTGATCGAGCGTCTTGCCGGTGGATGCGATCAGTTTCTCGCCTGCTGCTTGTGTCACCCAGCCGGCAAATTTCAGTCCCTTCTGGCCCGCTTCCAGCTTCTCTTGCGGGTGCTCACCGCTATTCGAACCGCGAACAACTTCCCAGCCATAACCAGCCGTCGGTGTGGTGTGAATAATGATTGCCGCCACCGCGCCCTTTCGCGCTGCCTCTTCAAATTTGTAAGTCCAGCGGCCGTAGTAAGTCAGAGCCGGGCCGCCAAAGAAATTGGGATCATTCGATGGCGGTTCGTTGGTGAAAAATACCAACACCTTTCCTTTCACGTCCAGGCCTTTGTAATCGTTCCAGCCAAACTCCGGCGCATCGATGCCGTGGCCCACAAACACCGCCTGCGCTGAGAAATTATTCACAGTTGTCTGGGCCAGCGATGTGCCGACAAAATCGGTGACATAGTGAAACACTGTCCTTCCTCGTGAACTGGCAAACGAAAGCGCCACAGTATTCGAGGTAGTAACGCCCGCAAGCGGCACCGGCTCAAAATATGTTCCGTTTTCGCCTCCGGGTTTCACGCCTTCGGTCTCGAGTTGCGCGGCCAGATATTCCGTCGCAAGCTTTTCTCCTCGCGTGCCGACTCCGCGCCCCTCCAACTCATCGCTGGCCAGATACTTCACATGCGCGCGTATTTTTTCAGCAGAGATTTGCAGGTCCTGCGCCGATAAGAGCGCGGCAAAGAGACTCGATGCAAACATGATCGCCGAGATAGCGCGAAAGGACATGGTTACAGAATAGCGAGCGCGTCGCATAAGCTAAACTAAAGTGTTCGGGCCGTGGCGCAGCCTGGCTAGCGCGCTTGCTTGGGGTGCAAGAGGTCCCGGGTTCAAATCCCGGCGGCCCGACC